>NZ_VOJI01000028.1 GCF_007923445.1 Puniceibacterium confluentis
CACCGCCCCCCGCGCCGCCGCCGCCCCCCGCCCCGGAACCGCAGCCGCCTGCGCCCCCCGCCCCGCCGGTGCCGCCGCTCGCAAGCCTGGGCTATTCGCTGCAGGGTGTGGTGAGCGATGGCACCAGCCGCTGGGCGATCGTGTCGCATCCGACCGGCGAACAGCTGCTGAGGGTCCATGACCGGATTGGCGAAATCTATACGGTCAGCGCCATCGACACAGACGGGCTCTGGGCGCAGAGCAGCCCCGAGGCTGCGCCGCAACTGCTGGGCTTTGCCAAATAGGCACATGTGGCGAAAAGCCGATCGGGCCGGAATCAGAAAGCTGCCATTTCCGGCGCGATCGGCTAGAGTGCCCCAAAACCAGACCGGCAGGGCGTCGTTTCGCGCCGCGCAGGACGGCGAGAGAGCAGGACATGAAAGTTCACGGATGGATGCGGGTGGCACTGGCCGCCCTGATGCTGGGCAGCGCCGCCCCGGGCCTGCTGGTGGGTGCGGCGCGGGCGCAGGTGGCGCTGGACCTGCGCGATGCCGACCTGCGCAGCTTTGTGCAGATCGTGTCCGAGGCGACCGGACGCAACTTTGTCCTGGATCCGCAGGTGCGCGGCACGGTGACGGTGCTGGCCCCCGGCACGATGAGCCCGGCGGCGCTCTATGAGGTGTTCCTGAACGTGCTGGAACTGAACCGGCTGACCATTGTCGCGGGCGTCGATGCCGACCGGATCGTGCCGCTGGGCACCGCGCGCGAGCTGTCACCGGGCAGCGGCACGGGGGGCTACGAGACCCGGGTGATCGAGCTGCGCTCGGCCACGCCGCAGGAGGTGGTCGAGGTGATCCGCCCGCTGCTGCCGTCTGAGGCGGTGGTCTCGACGGTGCCCGGATCGCGGCTGATCATCCTGTCGGACCGCAATGGCAACCTGCGCCGGATCGGGGATCTGATCGCGCGGCTGGATGCGCCGCGCGATGATCCGATCGAGATGGTGCGCCTGCGCAACGCCGATGCCACCGAGGTGCTGCAGGTGGTGCAGGCGATGGATCTGGTGCCTGCGGGGGCCAGCGTGACGGTGGACAAGCGCTCGAACGCGCTGGTGGTCTCGGGGCCCGAGGACCTGCGCAGCCGGGTGCGCGCCCTGGCCGGGCGGCTGGACGGGCAGCAGGGCACGATGGCCTCGAGCGTGGTGCAGATCAACTATGCCGATGCGGCGGCGCTGTCGGATGTGGTGCTGCGGTCGTTTTCCGGCGGAGCCGAGCAGCCCGGCGCCGGGCAGGACATCCGCATCATTGCCGAGCCGCAGACCAATTCCATGCTGATCACCGCGCCGCAGGAGCGCATGGGCGACATCGTCGCGATGATCCGCCATCTCGACCGCCGCCCGACTCAGGTGCTGGTCGAGGCGGTGATCTTCGAGATGTCGGTCGAGGGATTTTCCGATCTTTCCGCACAGTTCGGCGCGGTGCTGAACAATGCCAGCGTCGGCGGCGTGCAGTTCAGTCTGGACGGACGGCCCAGCCTGACCAGCCTGGTGTCCTCGGTGCTGAAATCCAACGGTTCGGATGTGGGCTCAGGCGGGGTGGTGGGCGCCGTGGCGGGTGACACCGAGCGCGGCTTTGCCGCCTTCCTGTCGGCGGTGGCACAGACCAATTCGACCAAGCTGCTGAGCACGCCGTCGATCCTGACCGTGAACAATCAGGAGGCCGAGATCGTGGTGGCGCAGAACGTGCCCTTTGTCACCGGATCGTTTTCGACCGTGGGCGATTCCGCCCTGCCGGAAAGCCCGTTCCAGACCATCGAGCGGCAGGATGTGGGCCTGACCCTGAATGTCACGCCGCAGATCAACGCCGACAACACCGTGCGCATGACGGTGAAGCAGGAGGTGTCCAACCTCACCAATTCGCAAAGCTCCGCGGGTGGCGAGATCACCGCGCGCCGCGCCCTCAGCACCACGGTGCTGGTCAAGGGCGGCAATGTGATCCTGCTGGGCGGGCTGCTCGAGGACGGGTTCGGCACGGTCAGCCAGAGGGTGCCGGGGCTGTCCAGACTGCCGCTGGTGGGCGGGCTGTTCAAGGGCAAGAACGCCAGCCGCAACCAGCGGGTGCTGCTGGTGATGCTGCGCCCGCGCATCGTGAACTCGGAAGAGGATGCCAAGCGGCTGACCCGCGAGGTGGCGCGCGACACGCGGCGCGCAAGCCTTGCCATCCAGCCCCCGGATGACGGAAGGTTCCCCAGCACCCCCACCGGCGCGCTGCCGTTTGACGGTGCCGACCTGAACCAACCCTTTGATGCCGGATTCATTGATGACGTCGCCCAGAGACGCAACCTCCCCCCGCTTCCCACCCGGCTCCGGTTCTCTGACAACTGACCCGGCCCCGGATGAGCGCGCGGCGGGCCGGGCGGCGCGGCTGCCGTTTGCCTTTGCCCGCGACCATCAGGTGGCGCTGGACGGCAACACGCTGATCGCAGGGCCGGGCGCCAGCCTCACGGGCCTGCGCGAGGCGCGCCGCCGTGCGGGGCGGGTGCTGGCGGTTTCGGAACTGGATCAGCAGGCCTTTGAGGCGGCGCTGGCGCGGCTGTACCAGTCCGGTGCCGAAGAGGCCGCCCCGGACGACCTGCTGTTCGATCTCGAGGGGTCCGCCCGCCCGGTGCGCGAGCGCGACCTGCTGGACGAGGCCGAGGATGCGCCGGTGATCCAGCTGGTGAACCAGCTTTTGCGCCGCGCGGTGCTGGCCGGCGCCTCGGATCTGCACATCGAACCCTACGAGGGCGGGTTGCGCGCCCGGATGCGGGTGGACGGCTTTCTGCAGCCGGTGCTCGACCGCGCGGATGTGCCGGTGAAACGCATCGTCTCGCGGCTCAAGGTCATGGCCGGGCTCGACATCGCCGAAACACGGCTGCCGCAGGACGGGCGGATCCCGCTGCGGCTCGGCGGGCGGCAGATCGACACCCGGGTGTCGTCGCTGCCGGGGAACTATGGCGAACGGGTGGTGCTGCGGATCCTCGACCGCTCGACCGGGCTGATGCCGCTGGACGGTCTGGGGCTGTCGCGCGACCAGATCACCCTGCTGGAACGGCTCTCGAAGCTGCCCAACGGCATCATCCTCGCCACCGGGCCGACCGGATCGGGCAAGACCACAACGCTCTATTCGCTGCTCAAGCTGGCCAACCGCGACGAGCGCAACATCGTCACGGTGGAAGATCCGATCGAATATGACCTTCCCGGCGTCAGCCAGAGCCAGATCAACGCCGAAATCGGCATGACCTTTGCCGCCGGGCTGCGCGCCACCCTGCGCCAGGACCCGGATGTGATCCTGGTGGGCGAGATCCGCGACGGCGAAACCGCCGGCGTCGCGGCGCAGGCGGCGCTGACCGGACATCTGGTGTTCTCCTCGCTGCACGCCAACGGCTCGGTGGGGGCGGTGGTGCGCCTGCGCGACCTCGGCCTTGATAACTTCCTGATCGCCGCCACCCTGCGCGGGGTGGTGGCGCAGCGGCTGTTGCGCAGGCTCTGTCCCGGGTGCCGCACCGCCCATGCCCCGACTCCGTCCGAGGCCGCCTGTTTCGACAAGCACAACCTGCCTGTGCCCCCGCGCATCCATGACGCGGTGGGCTGCACCGCCTGCAACCAGACCGGATACAGCGGACGGGTCGGGATCTTCGAGATGCTCGAAGTCACCGAGGCCCTGCGCGATGCCATAGACCGGGGTGTGTCCGAGACGGAATTGCGCCACATGGCGCTGGATCTGCGCGAAACGCTGGTGGGTCAGGGACTGGCCCAGGTTGCCGCCGGGCACACCTCGCTGGCGGAAACCCTGCGCGTCGTCGGCGACGTGGCATGAGGGCCCCGACGTGAGAGCCTGGGCCTACACCGCCTATACCGAAGACGGCAAACGCAGGACCGGCACCGTGCTGGCCGAGACCGAGGTGCAGGCCTCGGAAGACCTGAAGCGCAAGGGGCTGTTCGTCTCGGAGCTGCGCGACCGGGGCCAAAGCGCCGGGGCGGGGCGGGCAGGCGGCCTGCGCGGGCGGCGCGGCAAGCGGCTCACCCCGGACCTGCAGGCGGTGTTCACCCGGCAGATGGCGGTGCTGCTGAGCGCGGAACTGCCGACCGAGGCGGCGCTCGAGGCGGTGCGCACCGGCGGCACCGGGGCGCTGGATGCGGTGGCGGCCACCGCCAAGGCCGCGTTGATGGAGGGGCAGGCGCTGTCGGATGCGCTCGACTCCTCGGGCGCGGGGTTTGCGCGCTACTACATCGCCGCCCTGCGCGCCGGCGAGCGGGCGGGCGATGTGGGGGCGGTGTTTGCCGAACTGGCGGAGTTTCTCGAAACCCGGGGCCAGGACCGGGCACAGATTGGTGCCGCCCTTGTCTACCCGGCCTTTGTCGCCGCGGTGGCGCTGCTGGTCTGCGGCATCCTGATGACCAGTGTCGCCCCCGAGATCGTGGCGATGTTCGAACTCTCCGACCGGCCGCTGCCGGACGTCACCCGCTGGGTGCTCTGGGTCAGCGACGGCATCCGCGCCCATCTCTGGCTGATCGGGATCCTGCTGGCCGCGCTGGTGGGGCTGGGCGTGCTGTCGGGACGGGTGGCGCGGCTGCGCGATGCCCGCGACCGCGCCCTGCTGCGCCTGCCGGTGGCCGGGCGATTGATGCAGCTGGGCGCGGCGGTGCAGTACCTGCGCACCCTGGCGCTGGTGCTGGGCAGCCGCCACGCGGTGCTGGCGGCGGTGGATTCGGCCGGCGAGGTGCTGATGATCACCCGGTTCCAGCGCGAGGCTGCGGCGGTCTCGGAAGCGGTACGCCAGGGCGAAAGCCTGTCCTCGGCGCTCGAGCGCCTCAGTTTCATCCCGCCGGTGGCGCGCCAGCTGGTGAGTGCCGGCGAGATGTCGGCGCGGCTGGCGCCGATGGCGGAGCGTTCGGCGGTGCTGGTCGAGAATGGCCTCGGCACCGAACGCAAGCGCATCGCCGCGCTGCTCGAGCCGGCGCTGATGATGCTGGTCGGCGGGCTGGTGCTGGTGGTGGTGCTGGCGGTGCTGCTGCCGATCTTCGACCTGCAGGCGGTTGTCGCGGGATGATCCGGCCTGTCCGAAAATCCTCCGCCGGAGGATTTTCCGGATCACAGCCCCCTGCATCGGGCGCCAGCCCGCGAAAAAGCTCCGCAGGAGCTTTTTCCGCGCCGCCCGGGGCCGCGGGGATCACGGGTCGGCACGGACAACACCTCACCGGCCCTCAGCGGGCCCGCGCCGCGATCTGGCCCCACCAGTAGTTCAGCCCCAGCCGCTCCAGCGTGCGGGCGCGCAGATGGGGCATGTCCTGATAAAAGCCAAGGGTCCGCTGCCAGGCCACAAGGCGTTCGGGCGTCAGACTGTCGGCCTGCCAGTTGTCCACAAAGGCCACCGGCAACTGGGCATAGGCGCGGTAGGTTCCGGTCCGGCGGATGATCGGGATGGCACCATGCAGCATCGCCTGCCAGGCCTTGGGGGACGGGTCCACTCCGCCCCCTTCGGCGCAGAGCACAAAGGCGTGGGCCTGCATCAGGCCCGAAAATTCGGCCTCGGACAGCTCGGACCGGGGGACAGTGCAGAACGCTGCCCAGTCGTGTTCGGCCCGCCGGGTCACTGCGCGCCGCAGCTCCCATTGCGGCCCCGGCCGCACCCGGTGGCCGACGAGAACCCGCAGCGGGCGGCCCCCCAGCGGCGGCGGCTGCACCGGGGGCGGCGCGGCAGGCGCGCCACCCTGGTAAACCATGCCGGTGGGCAATGGCACGAAGCGCGGATCGCTGTCCTCGGCAAGGTTCTCGGCAAACCAGCACGCCAGCAGCGGGTGGTCCAGGATGGTGCGGATATGGCGCTGCTCGGCCGCATCATAGGCCCGCCAGCGCCGGTCGCACTGCTGCGGCAGGGTGACATCTTCGGATCCCGAGACCAGCACAAAGGGCGCGCGCAGCCCTGGCAGGATCTCGGTGGCAAAGACCTGCAGCGCAGCAAAGGCATTGCGCAGCGACAGAAAGATGTGCCGCGGCCTGTCGGTCGGCACTGTCCGGCGCAGATGCGTGAGCGGCGCCTCGCGGTCGCTCAGCAGCACCCAGTCGCAGCGCGCCGCGATACCGGTCACCGCATAGGCCGCCGCTCCGTGATGCTTGGGGAACAGCCGGACCGACTGGAACGGGGCCCCGGTCACCGCCCCCTCTGCTGCGGACAGGCCAGGGGTCATGTCCGCGCCAGCAGTTCCTGATAGACAGCCTGCACCCCGGCGGGCAGGTCCGCCCCGAGGTCGTCGACATTGCGGCGCAGGGCGGTCTCGAAGAACGAGAACCCGGCGGCCGGCACCCGCAGGCCCAGCTGCGCCACCAGGGCGCGCAGCGCGGCGTCGTACTGTTCGGGCGGCCAGTCGAAACAGATCAGCGGCATCTCGTCCCCGGCCGTCGCCCGCAGCAGCCGCCGGTTGTAGTCCATCCAGAGCGCAAGGCCGCGGTCGATATCGAAGCCGTTGCGCTCCTGCAGGGACCGCGCCACCCGCAGCGGATGGCGGAAGGTGCCGACACGCCGCGCGCCGGGCAGGGCCTCCAGCCAGCCCTCGAGCACCAGCAGCGTGCGGGGGTCCTTGAACCCCCAGGCGCGCTGCCAGGCCCGCGACGCGGGATGGTCCGCAATCAGGCTGTCGCGCTGCGCCGCATGTTCGGGCGACCAGAGGCAGGGTGCCGCAGGCGGGCTGTCCCAGGCGGCGCCGTTGGCCTCGAGAACGGCGTTGTTGAGCTCCATGATCTGGGCGTTCTCGCGGTTGCCCTTGAGATTGGTGCGGCGCTTCAGATCGACCCGGCCCAGATTCAGGCCGGCCTCCTGCAGGCTGCCCGCCAGACAGCTGGTGCCACTGCGGTGCATGCCGAGGATCACGATAGGGGTCGCTGTCATGCCGGGGTCCTTTCTGTCCAGAGGGCGCGGGCGTTGTGTTGCCGTCAGCGTGCCCAGGCCGGCGCCCGCGCCAGTAGAGCGCTGCGCGCAGCCCGGTTCAAGCCGAAAGCGCCGTCTGGCAGAGGGCGGCAGCCTTCTGCCGCACCGCAGCGATGTGAGATCGCGGTCAAACTCCGGCGGCAGGCGCTTTCCGCCCGCCGCGTCAGATGCCACCGGCGCGGTCCTGCGTCTCTGCGGGATACTCAGCCGGGTATATGCCGCGCCCCTGCGATATTCCCTGCATTAGATAACCCATTGGTTTCCAACAGGAGTCGCACTTCAAGGTAGCGCGCACCCCTCAATGTGAATCAAGCCAATAATGAACATTATGTAATTTAACTACCCGTTCAAACCCCGCCCCCATCCCGCCGCGCCCGGGACGGCAGGTTCTGTCGGTCTCCGGCTGTCGCTGGAGGGTCATCTCCCGCGAGCGCGCCGAAACCGGCAGCTCTGTGCCACAGCCCGGACCGCAACGGCGCATTGCGCCCCGTGCGCATTGACTGCACTGCCCGTCTGGGCCAAACCCCCTCTGCCAGACACGCCATTGCGCCCGCCGGGGTTGAAGGAGACCTTTTATGAACATCGTCATGACCGGGACCGGCTGCCTGGGCCTCGTGTCGGGTGTCTGTTGGTCGCAATCTGGTCCCGAGATCGCCCCGCTGTCCGGTCCGCCCTGCCGCTGCACCACATGACCGCACCCCTGTCCCCTCTCGTGCTGATCGTCATGGCCGTCTACCGGCCAGAGCCTGCGCATCTGCGCGCGCAGCTCGCCTCGGTGGCGGCCCAGAGCCATGGCCCGCGGCACCTGGTGGCGGTGATCGCCGACACCCGCTCCGCGGACCTGGTGCACGACCTCGCGGAATCGCTGGATCTGGCCTGCACCTGCGTGCCCAGCGACACCGAACTGGATGCGGTGCGCGCGGTCGAGGCCGGGCTGGCGCGGGCGCTGGAGCTGATCCCGGCGCTGAGCGCCCCCGGCGATCCCGAGCCGCTGATCGCACTGGCCGATCAGGACGACATCTGGCATCCCGACCGGCTGGCGCGCGGCGTGGCGGCGCTGGCGGACAGCGCCGCACAGATGGTGCATTCCGATGCCCGGCTGGTGGGGCCGGACGGCACGAGCGAAACACACGCCTCGATGTTCGGATTCGAGCGGCGGCACCGCCGCCCCGGTCTGCGCGGGCTGCTGTACCGCAACAACATCACCGGCATGACCCTGACCATGCGGGCGCGGGTGGCGCGCATCGCCCTGCCGTTTCCGCAGCAGTCGGGGGTGCATTATTACCATGACCTGTGGCTGGGGCTGATCGCTGCGGCGACCGGCGGTGTCGGGCTGATCGACGCGAAACTGGTCGACTACCGCCAGCACGGCGCCAATGCCATCGGCGCGGTGGACCGCCAGAAGGGCTGGCTGCGCGGCGGCGGGCGGCGCCTGCCTGATGCCATGTGGGTGCGCCACGAGGCCGCGGCCTATGCCCTGGCGCGCTATCTGGCGCAGTCGGCCCACAACCGGGTCGTCGATGCGGTCAGCGACGGGCGGCTGCCCGCCGGGGTCGCGGCGCTGGGTCCGCTGCGCCCCTATCTGCGCCGGGCGCGGGGCGCTGGCACCCATGTCTGGGATGCCGCCAGACTGGCGCTCGGCGGCCATCTGGCGCTGGCGCGCATTGCCGGCGGCTTTGCCGTGATCAGCACCGGGCGTGTCATCTGGACCCTGCGCGAGGCGCTGGGGCCGGGACGCGACGCGGCGATCAACGCCTTTGACGCCCGGCTGTATTCGCTCTCTCCCGGGGTGTCGCCGCAGCCGCCGAAAGACGCCGTCACCCGCGCCAGCCGCCCGGTCGAGCACGCGGCGCTGACCGATCTGCGCAAGGCGCCGCGCTGGACCCCGCGGCTCGAGGCCCCTGCCCCGGCGCTGACCATCCTGGTGCCGACGCTGAACCCGACCGAGATCTTTGCCGGCATCGTCACCGCCCTCGACATCGGCCTGGGACTGGCCGCGCGCGGATTCCGGGTGCGCTTTGTCGCCACCGATCTGCCGGTGTCTTCCCCCGCCGCGTCGCGCGGGTTTGTGCTGCGCCGCCTGCCCGGGCTGTCCGAGGCCGCCGTCGCGCGCATCTCGCTGCACTGCGGGGTCCAAAGCCCCGACCTGCCCGCCCACAGGGGCGATGTGTTTCTGGCCACCGCCTGGTGGAGCGCGCACCTGGCCGAACGGCTGATCCGCACGCATGGCTATGAACAGCGCCGGTTCCTGTATCTGATCCAGGACTTCGAGCCGAATTTCTATGCCTGGGGCCCGGAATATGCCGATGCCATGGCGAGCTACGGCTTTGACTTTGACCCGGTGTTCAACACCACGCTGCTGCGTGACTACTTCGCCGCCCAGGGCTTTGGCTTTGCCCGCGCCGATGCGCTGGCCTTTCACCCGGCGATCGACATCGCGCGGTATGCCGCCGGGCAGCGCCCCACCACCACGGGCCCGCGCAGGCTGGCGCTCTATGGCCGCCCCGAAGTGGCGCGCAACATGTATGCCACCGCAATCGAGGCGCTGGCCCTGTTCCTCGAGACCGAGGGCCTCGGGCCGCAGGACATCGCGCCGGTGTCGGTCGGCATGAGCCACGCGCCGGTGCGCCTGCCCGGCGGCGTGACGCTCGAGTCGCTGGGCAAGCTGCCGTGGGAGGAATACCCCGGCTATCTGCTGGGCACCGATCTGGGCCTGTCGCTGATGTATTCACCCCACCCCAGCCATCCGCCGATCGAAATGGCGGCCTCGGGGGTGCGGGTGGTCACCAACCATTTCGGCCCCAAGGATCTGAGCCGGCTCAGCCCGGCCATCCTCTCCGCGGCGCCCACCGCGCCGGCGCTGGCCACCGCGCTGTCGCAGGCCTGGCACGCCGCCCCGGTCGGCGCGGAGGAACGCGCCATCGACCTCGGCGCCCTCGGCCTGCCGCCCGAGACGATGATCGACCGGCTGGCCACCCGGCTGGCCGCCAGCCTGCCCCCCGAAGAAGCCGCGGATCCGCTGCCGGGACAGCCCGCAGCCCCCGCCCCGGAGAAATGCCGATGACGCGCCGTATTCTGCTGCATGTGGGGTCGCCCAAATGCGGCTCGACCTATCTTCAGCAGGTGCTGCTGAAGAATGCCGGCACGCTGGCCGCGCATGGCATCCGGTATCCGCATGACGGGACGGGCCACCCCGGCAATGCCGCGGACCTGGAGCAGATCGACCGGGCGCGTCTCGAGGCGCTGTTCGCCGACGGCACACACACCGTGGTCCTGAGCCACGAGGACCTCTACTCCAAGGCCCGCGTCGCCGATCCGCTGGCGGCGCTGACCCGCGAGGATGGCACCATCGTGCAGGTTCTGGCCTTTCTGCGCCCGTTCAGCGAATTCCTGTTCGGCGATTATTCGCAGTACATGAAACAGCATTTCGAAACCTTCCTCGCGGAACGCAAGCCCTATGGCGGTCTGGATTTCCCGGCCTTCATCGACCGCCGGGTGCGCAACCTGAAACCCTCGATGTTCCTGGCCAACTGGCAGAAGCGGTTCACCGACACCGCGCTTCAGGTCCACGGCCACCACGCCATCCGCCCGGTGATGGAGCGTCAGCTGGGCGCCGGTCTGGCGCTGGACTGGGAGGTGGCGCACCACAGCACCAACCCGTCGCTGCGCATGGCAGACTGTGACCGCATCGCCGACGCCATGCGCGACCCGGCGCTGCCGGACGAGGCGATCCGCGACATGTTCCGCGCCGCCTTTCACCACACGCAAGAGCCCGATACCGGACGCACACCGCACCGCATCGCCCGGATCGAGACCGCCTTTGCCGAGGAAAACGCCGCCCTGCTGGCGCAGTTCGGCTATGACAACCGGCTGCCCGCCGCCTGAACCTGTCCGAAGCGGCACCGCGGGCGGGTTCAGACCGCCCGGCGCGCGGCCTGTCTGGCGGCCTGCACATCCGGGTGCGGCTGGCGCATCAGTTCCTGATAGAACGCGATGCCCTTGTCGACGTTGTTGAAAAAGTGGAGATGGCCGCTCTCCAGCACGCAGACCTTGTCACACATGCGCTTGGCCTGGCCCAGCGAATGGGTGATCATGATCGCGCCGCTGGTGCGCATGCGCTCCTGAAACAGCGCCTCGCTTTTGGCCTTGAAGGCAGCGTCCCCCACGGCCGAAACCTCGTCCACCAGATAGGTGTCAAAGCGCAGCCCCATCGAGACACCAAAGGCCAGCCGCGACCGCATCCCCGAGGAGTAGCTGCGGATCGGCAGGTCGAAATGCTGGCCCAGCTCGGCGAAATCCTCGACAAAATCGGCCAGCTCGTCGGTGTCCACACCATAGACCCGGGCGATGAACCGGGTGTTCTGCAGCCCGGTCAGATCCGCGTGGAACGACCCGGCAAACCCCACCGGCCAGGAGGTGGTGCCGGTCGACAGGATCTCGCCTTCGTCCGGCTCCATCGTGCCTGCCAGCATCTTCATCAGGGTCGATTTTCCGGCACCGTTGCGGCCCAGGATCGCCACCGCGGTGCGCGACGGAAACACCGCCGAGAGGTTGTCGGCCACCACCTTGCGGCGGCCGTTCAGCACGAAGGTCTTGGAGACGTTGCGCAGCTCGATCATCCGCCCGGGTCCCGGTTCTAGCGCCGGTCGCGCAGCGAATAATAGACCATCGCCCCGATCGACCAGGAAATCAGCAGAAAGCCCCCGATGATCGCCATCAGCACAAAGCGGCGCGGGTACTGCGCCGTCTCGGCCAGGGTCGGCGCGACGTAGCTCGCCAGATAGCGGGACTGGCGCTGCGCCTCGGCCACCGAGGCATCGCGCGACGCCAGCGCCGACAGAAAGCTTTTCTCGGCGAATTCGCGGTCCACCTCCAGCGCCTCGTATTCCTCGAGCAGGGTGGAATAGGCGGCGTCGCCGGGGCCGTCCCGGACCGCCGCGCCGGTGCCGGCAATCGCGCCTGCGGCGCCGCCGAACTGGCTGCGCTCCGCCGCGATCTGCTTGCGGATCGCCTCGATGCGGCCATCAAGCTGGGTGACGCGCGGATCCGCGGCGCTGGTGGCGCCGTCCAGCAGGGTCTGGCGCGCCACCAGCGCCTCGGCCAGCTGGCTCTGCAGCGCGTTGACCACGCCCATCTGCCCCTGGATGTCGGCCTTGGGGTCGATGATTCCGGTGCGGTTGCGGAAGGCCGTCGTGGCCTGGCGCGCCACCTTGAGCCGTTCGCGGGCGCGTTCGAGCTCTTCTTCGGCATACCGCGTGGCATCGGCCCGCGCGATGGTCGAGAGCTTGTTGATCATCGCGCTGCTCTCGTCGAAGATGGCGGTGGCCACCGCCGTCGCGTTCCCGGGATCAAAGGCCAGCACCCGCACCTCGATCAGGCCCGAGCCGCGGTCGTAGAACACCTTGACCATGCGCTGCCAGTAATCCGCCAGCGCCTCGATGCGGGCATCCTCGCCCAGGGCAAAGACCGGATCGTCGGGCACGGTATAGATGTCCCGCAGATCCAGCCGGGCGCCGACGGCGCGCACCATCTGCTGGCTCTGGATGTATTCATAAAGGATGTCGGTGTCGGACGAGGACGACCCCGACAGTTCGGTGATCCCGCCCAGCAGCTCGATCGCCGAGCTGACCTCTTCGGTGCGCACGGAAAACCCGACCTGGCTTGCGTACTGGTCGTGGGCCACGGTGAACAGATACCAGCCCGCGGCGCAGAGCGGCGCGATCACCCACAGCACGAAGGTCAGGGCCAGCAACCGGTGGCGGCGGCGGATGCGGGTCGGCCCGGCTGCGGCGCGGACGACGGGGCTCTGCGGGCCCGCCTGCCCCTGCGGTCCGTCCGCAGCCTTTGGCGCCACGGGCGTGCTGTCGGCCGCCGGTTTCGAATGTTCCAAATTCTGCCTCTTTGACTGCGCTGCCGGGAGACCCGTGCGTTAAGCATTTTCTATCGAATTGGATGATGCTACGCCAGTCACTGCAATGACTCAATCCGCGCCCCTTCCCCCCCCCGCGCGGCCCGCGCGCCCCCCGCACCGGCGGTTCGTGACGCTGCGGGTGATCGTGGCGCTGATGCTGCGCGAGATGTCCACCACCTATGGCCGCTCGGCGCTGGGATATCTCTGGGCGATCCTTGAACCGGTGGCCGGCATCCTGCTGATGACGCTGATCTTTTCCTTTGCCTTCCGCACCCCCAGCATCGGCACCAGCTTTCCGCTGTTCTTTGCCTCGGGCATCCTGCCGTTCATGGCCTACATGGACATTTCCAACAAGGTGGCGGTGTCGCTGCGGTTTTCCAGCAAGCTGCTGTTCTATCCCGGGGTCACCTATGTCGACGCGATGCTGGCGCGGATCCTGCTGAACGCGATGACGCAGTCGCTGGTGTCGGGGCTGGTGATCACCGGCATCCTGGTGCTGTACAGTGTCGATGTGATCCTGGACATTCCGGCCATTGCCCTGGGGTTTTTCATGACCTTCGGGCTGGCCGTGGCAGTGGGCACGCTGAATTGTTACCTGCTGTCGGTCTATCCGGTCTGGGAGCGGATCTGGGCAATCCTGAACCGGCCGATGTTCCTGATTTCCTGCGTCCTGTTCACCTTTGAAACCATTCCCCTGCCCTATCGCGACTGGCTGTGGTGGAACCCGCTGGTGCATATCATCGGCCAGGTGCGCAGCGGCGTCTATGCCACCTATGATGCCAGCTATGTCTCGCATCTCTATGTCTTCGGGCTGACCCTGGTGCTTCTGGCGCTGGGGCTGTTGCTGCTGCGCCGCTATCACCGCGACATCATCAACGACTGACCCCGCCCGGCGCTAGCGCCGCCTGTGGCCCAGCCGCCGCGCGCCCCAGCGCAGACCGCGCCCGGCCAGATCCCCCAGGTGCCTCTCCGGAGCGGTCGGCAGCAGGTACTGCGCCAGCACATCCGCCGCCTCTTCGGCCAGCGGCACCTCGCTCGCGGCATCCTCGACCAATGCGTCGCCAAACGGATCGCCGCCGTCCAGAAACCGCTGCCCCAGAACCGCGTTGACCCGGGCATAGCGCTGCACCAGCCGCCGCCGTTCGGCCAGCGGCAGCAGGAACCGGCGCGCCGGAACCGCGACCCGGTCCGGGGCGGTGGCAAAGAACTGCGCCAGCTGCGCCATCACCGCCGCCTCGGGCTGGCCGCGCGCGGCCCAGCCGCGCTTGAGAAAGCGCGCCGCCTCGATCAGGCCGGTCGGCGGGCTTTCGTTGCTGCGCCCGACGGCCGAGGCGGCCGCGATCAGCTGCGGCCGGTCGATGCGGTGCAGAAAGCGGTGCAGCGCATGGTCCGGCGGCTGGCCCGGGACCAGCGGCTCGACCAGGACGTTTTCCAGGCCCGCGTGCCTGGCCCAGTTCATCAGCAGCCAGGTGTAGTTGAGCGTCCGGGTATGGGCGCGCTGCGCGATCAGCGCGGACAAAGGCTCGCTCCAGCCACCAAGATCCTTGATCTGCTGCTTGAAATCCGACTCGATCCAATAGTCCTGGCGGCGCAGGTAGCAGATCACCCGCACCTCGCAGCCCCGCGCCCGGATCTGGTCGAACATCTCGGCAATCCGCACGCCGCGGGCCAGGTCATAGAACATCTCGCTGCTGAGCAGCACGTCCCCCTCGCCCTGCAGAAAGACATCGAGGATTTCGGCGGCCCGGGCCGAGTCGCGGGCAAAGCGCGCCTGCGCCAGCGGAATGCCGTTGCCCTTGCGCCCGGGCGCGTCCCCGGGATGCTGGACATAGCTCAGACCCGTATCCGCCAGCGCCGCCCGCTCGGCGCTCAGGAAATCCTGCACCGAGGTGGTGGCGCATTTCGGCATGCCGATATGCAGATAGACTGTCCTGGCCATGCGCGCTCCGTTTGTCCCCGGGGGCATCCCGCGTGAGTTCCGAGGTTTTACATTCCGCGGTTCCGCTGGCAAGCCCAACCGCCCGCAGGGCGGCCCGCCTTGTGACCCGGTGGCTTCCGGCATATGTAGCCCAGCAGAAAAAAGGAGCTCGGCTTGGGCTGGCGTGGCTATATCGATCCCTCGCGGAAAACGGTGTTCTTCTGGTCGCAGAAGGCTGCCTGCACCACGCTGTTCAACCTGCTGGCCGACAACATGGCCGAGCGGCCCACCAGCAAGAAGCACTTTCACACCGAAAGCGACGCCTATCCCGGCTGCCTGCGGGCGCTGGAGCAGGGCTATCGCTCGGTTATCCTGGTGCGGGCGCCGGCGACGCGGACGATCAGTGCCTATTTCAACAAGTTCTGTGTCTACAACGGCAAGAGCCTGAAGACCCGCGACGATCTCGAGCCCTTTGCCCAGGAGCTGTTCGATCTGTTCCGCGCCCGCACCGGGCAGGAGAGCTGCGACAACCTGATGAGCTTTGAGGACTATCTGGACACGGTTGCGGCGCTGCATGCCGCCCGTCCCGAACCGGGGGCACCGGTGAACGGCCACTGGGACACGCAGATCCCGGCCTTTCTGGCCGCAAACCCCGGGTTTCGCTACGACCACGTCGTACATGTCGAAAATTTCGACGCCGAGATGCAGGCGCTGGCGGAACCGCTGAACCTGCGGATCAACCCGCGGCAGATGAACCGCACGCCGGTGGCGGACAGCAACCGCCACCGCGGCTATCTGGGCCGGGTGCCGGCGCGGGATGTCGCCTCCTATGCCTTTGGCTACCGCAACTTCCAGAACTTCGCGACGATGTCGCAGATCGAAGCGATCTACGGCGTCGATTACGACAGCTTCGGCTATGCCCGGGACGCCGGCCGCTACCGCACCCTGCGCGACCGGATGCGGCAGCTGGCGCGGCGGCTCCGGAACCGGCTCAGAAAAAGATGAAGTCCCCGGGCCCGAGATCGCCCGGCACCAGATCGGCAAGGCCGATCTCATGGCCGCCGTAGGTCAGGGTCACGCCGGCACCGCCGTCCGGCAGGCCTGCGCGGATCTCCAGCGCGTCAAAGCGGCCCTGCGCGCCGGTCCCGGCCACCCCGCCGAGCCGGATCCGGTCAAGGCCGGTTTCGAAATCCAGGATCAGGTCGCTCTCGCCCCGGGTCAGGGTGTTGAAGACGAACAGGTCCGCCCCCGCACCGCCCGACAGCGTGTCGTCGCCCGCACCGCCGTTGATGGTGTCGGCACCGGCGCCCCCCGAGACGACGTCGTCGCGCCCGCCCCCGGCCAGAAAGTCATTCCCGCCGCCACCCGACAGCGTGTCATTGCCCTCGCCGCCGCCGATGCGGTCATCGTCATCGCCGCCCTGCAGCAGGTCCGAGCCGGTGCCGCCGCCGATGTTGTCGCGCCCCGCGCCGCCGGAAACGGTGTCGTCGCCAAAGCTCGCGCCGATCACGTCATCGCCGCTGCCGCCCGACAGGCTGTCATTGCCCGGGCCGCCGTTGACGGTGTCATTGCCGTCACCGCCCGACAGGGTGTCGTCGTCGCGCCCGCCCCCCATGAAGTCGTTGCCCGCGCCGCCGTCGATCACGTCATTGCCCGGGCCGCCGCCGATCAGGTCATCCCCGTCACCGCCATCGATCAGGTCGTCGCCATCGGACCCGGCCAGATTGTCGGCGCCGCCGCCGCCCAGCAGCGTGTCGTTGCCCCCCTGTCCCTGCAGCCCGTCATCACCCGCGCCGCCCTGCAGCAGATCACCGCCATCGCCGCCCGACAGCGTGTCGGGGCCGACACCTCCGGTCAGGGTGTCACTGCCCGCGGTGCCGGTCAGGCGCTGGCCCGACTCGGCCGCAGAGGCCGGTTCGGGGTCCGGCTCCGGTTCCGGGTCGGGACCGGGGCTGGCCGCCAGCAGCGCCGCCAGCGTCAGGGTCGTGTCGGTAAAGGCAAAAAGCTCGATCCCGGTCACCAGATCCTCGCCCTGGGCCGAGCTGAGCGTCACCACGCCGCCGACGTCGCGCGCCACTACGCTGCCGGAGGCCAGCGCCAGCACCAGGGTGTCGGTGCCCGCGCCCCCCGACAGGGTGTCGTCCCCGGCGCCGCCGGTCAGGGTGTCGTCGCCGCCCGCGCCGCTGAGCGCCACCGCCGTGATCAGCCCCGAGGCGTCGATCACATCTGCCCGGGCAGTGCCGGTGACCGCCTCGATCCCGGCCAGCCGGTCCTGCGTGCCGTAGCTGTCGGTGACCTCCCCGGCTGCCAGCCGCGCAACGATGCCCCGGGTGCCGCTCTGTTCGCGGCCATAATCGGCAAGATCGAAACCGGCGCCGCCCGTCAGCGTGTCCGCGCCCGCGCCGCCGGTCAGCGTATCGGCGCCCGCGCCGCCCGACAGGCTGTCGTCATCCCCCAGACCGTTGAGCAGGTCGTCGCCGTCGCCGCCAAGGATGATGTCCGCCGCACGGCTGCCCTGCAGCACATCGTTGCCCGCCGTTCCGGTGATCGTCTCGACCGTGCGCGCCAGGGCGTCGCGCTTGAGGTTCTCGCTGCCCATGACCACGGTCTCGGTGACCGGAAGCCCCAGCCCGCCGCCGGAATAGGTGACGGTATAGCTGCCCGGGGCCAGCTCCATCTGATAGCCGCCGCTGTCCCAGCTGGTGGTGACAAAGCTGGCGCCGCTGACCGAAACCGCGGTGACCGTCACCCCGCCCAGCCCCTCGCCGAGGCCATAGAACCGGTTCGCATCGAGATCGTCATAGACCACGCCCAGCAGCTGCGCCGCGTAGTCGCTGCGGGCGCCGAAATTCTGCGTCACCACATAGGGGCCGATGGCGGTCGTGGACAGGTCTTCGCGGAGCACGGCCAGCCCGACCTCCTGCAGCGCGCTGTTGAGAATGGTGTTGCGGTGCCCGGCCGGCTCCTGGATGCCGGTGGCCGTGTTGCCCCAGTCGATGTAGAAACCGCCGTGGATGTGGTCGGGATCGCGGCCATAGGCATAGACGTTTTCGGCGACGTAGCTCAGGTTGTCATAGCCCGCGGCGCGGGTCCGGGTCAGCAGGCTGGCTTCGCCCGCGACCTGGTGTGACTGCACGTCGTTGAGGATCATCAGTTCGGAATGGGTTTCGGCGGCCTGGGCGAGGCTTGCGTTCCAGGCCAGCGGCGCCACGGCCTCGAGCCCGGCAAGCTGGCTGGCGAAGACGTCGAGATCGACCCCGAAATAGCGCAACGCGTTGGTGATGCTGTCGCTGACCCCGGTCTGGCTGGTCGCATCCGCGATCAGCAGATCGAATTCGCCCTGAGGATCCAGTCGCGCCCGGTTGATCAGTTCCAGCTGCAGCTGTTCGATCGCCGTCGGTTCACTCATCGCATGTCTCCATCCATGCCCCGGAGGGGGCGCGTCCCCTCCGGGGCATTCCACCCTCAGGGTTGCAGGAGAATTTGTTCATCTCATGGCCGGGGCACGTCCGGGATGCGCCCAGAGCGTGGCGGGCCGCCCCCCGCGCCAAAGACGCGCGGGGGGCGGCAAGGTCCGGATCAGGCGGGGCCGCTGCCCGCCATGCCGCGCCCGGTGGTCACAGGAAGCTGAAGTCGTCGAGCGTCAGATCCGCCGCGCTCACCCCCAGCACCTCGATCACATGACCCTGGTGCTCCATGCTGACGCCGGTGGCGGTGTCGGTGATGTTCAGCGCCGCGAGCTTGCCCGCGAGCCCGGTGCCGGGGGCGTTTTCGACGCCGGTCATGCGGAAGCTGTCCACACCGTCCTGGAAATCGGTGATGACATCCAGATCGCCGTCGTTGAAGCCGTTGAAGATGAACCGGTCGGCCCCGGCGCCGCCGGTCATGGTGTCATCGCCGGCGCCGCCGTTGATCGCGTCGTTGCCGGCCCCGCCGTCGATGATGTCGTCGCGCCCGCCGCCGGCCAGGAAATCGTTGCCGTCGCCCCCTTCGATGCTGTCGTCGCCCTCGCCGCCGCCGATGCTGTCGGCGCCATCACCGCCGCGCAGTGTGTCGCGCCCGGTGCCGCCGCCCAGCGAATCGTTGCCACCGTTGCCTTCGACCAGATCATTGCCGAACGAGGCGCCCATGGTGTCGTCGCCGTCGCCGCCGATCAGGGTGTCGTCGCCGGGGCCGCCGTTGACGATGTCGTTGCCGCCACCGCCAAAGGCCTGGTCGTTGCCCTGGCCTGCGCCGATCACGTCGTCGTCCTCCGACCCAAAGATGACATCGTCTCCCGGCCCGCCGCCGATGCTGTCGTTGCCGGGACCGCCATCGACCGAGTCGTCGCCTTCGGACGCCGCAATCACGTCATCGCCCGCGCCGCCGTTCAGCGTGTCGTTGCCCGCGCCGCCCGAGATCGTGTCGGCCGCGTCGGTGCCGTCCAGGGAATCGTCGCCATCGGTGCCGGTGATCGTGTCGCCGGCGGGGCCTTCGTCGCCGGTCAGCAGGACCGAGGCGCTGACCGTGCCGTCGGTGAACTGGAAGCGCTCGATGCCAAGGAACAGATCTTCGCCCTCGGCCGAGCTGACCGCAATGCCGCCATCGCCGGTTGCGGTGGCGGTGACGCTGGCCCGGGTGACGCCCAGGACAGCGGTGTCCGTGCCGTTGCCGCCGTGGATCGTGTCGTCGCCCGCGCCCCCCGCCAGCAGGTCATTGCCGTCATAGCCGAAAAAGACATCGTTGCCCTCGGCGCCGGTCATGCTGTCATTGCCGGCAGTGCCTTCGATTTCCTCGATGCCCGAGAAGATGTCGGTGCTGCCGTGACCATCTCTCGCGGTGCCGACGCCGACGCCGGTGAAGGTCACGCTGACGGGGGCGTCACCGCCGCTGTACACGTCGTCGCCGAAATAAAGCGCATCGGTACCCGGCGTGCCGATGATCGTGTCGTCGCCGTCACCGCCGATCCATTCGGCGCGCCCGACAGTGCCCCCGGCCGAGCCGTCCAGAAGATCGGCCTCGGCAGAGCCTTCGAGCGTGTGGGCAAAGGTGATGGTATCGCTGACCCGGCCGGCGGTGTTGCTGGTCACGGTGGCACTGCCGTTGGCGGTGCGGGTCACAAGCAAGCCGCCGGTGCCGCTGACCGTGGCGTAGGAGACATCAATGCCGTTGCCGGTATTGAACAGCCCCTCGTGGCCCAGAACCGTGTCAGCCCCCAGACCCGGGCGGATGTAGTCCCCGACGCCCTGGCTGGCAGCATCACCGCCCGAGGCATCAAGCAGATCGTTGCCGTCGCCGCCCTCCAGCCGGTCCCGGCCGTCGCCGCCGCGCAGGGTATCGTTGCCGTCACCGCCGCGAAGCTCGTCATCGCCGCCAAGGCCGACAAGCAGGTCGTTGCCGCCCATCCCCTCGAGCCGTTCGTCGGCGCCCGAGCCGCGGAGGGTGTCGTTGCCGTCACGCGATCCACGGATGTATTCGACACTGATCAGCGTGTCGGTGAAGGCAAAGCCGTCCCAGGTGCCGCTGGCGGTGCCTGCGGCAAGATCGACGTTGACCGGGCCGACGCCGCTGCGGTCATAGCGCACCCGGTCCTGGCCGCCGCCGCCGTCAACGGTGTCGTTGCCCTGTTCGGTGATGAAGCTTTCGTTGCGATCCGAGCCGGTGAGACGGTCGGCAAAATCCGTGGCGCGGATTTCCAGCCGTCCCGACCCGGTCACGTTGATCGTG
This sequence comes from Puniceibacterium confluentis, assembly GCF_007923445.1. Classification (GTDB taxonomy): domain Bacteria; phylum Pseudomonadota; class Alphaproteobacteria; order Rhodobacterales; family Rhodobacteraceae; genus Puniceibacterium; species Puniceibacterium confluentis. The sequence continues at coordinate 20,478 of NZ_VOJI01000028.1, forward strand.
TCGCGCCCGCCCAGGCCGTCATTGCTGACCACACCGGTCGCCAGGTTGGCGACAATGCCCTGAGTGGGGCCGTCGGCCCCGTCCCAGCTGTAAAAGACCCGCAGGCTTTCCGAGATGTCGAGGTTGAACGTGTCATTGCCCGCGCCGCCCGACAGGGCCAGCCAGTTGCCCGGCGCATGGGTGACGTCGAAGACATCGTTGCCGCGGGTGCCGATCACGCCAAAGCCGCCTTCATCGGCCCCGAAGGCCCGGCTGACATTGGTGAAGCTGTCGGTGCCAAAGGCGCCGGTCACGCTCAGGCTGCCGGCGCCGGTGTTGGCGGTGACGGTGACAGGTCCGGCGACACCGTCGTATTCGATCTCGTAGTAGCTGGCATCGTTGGCGGCGGACAGGTCGTAGGTGTCGTTGCCGGCGGTGGCGTGGATCCGGTCATAGCCGAAGTTGGCCCCCGGATTGATGCTGTCATTGCCGGTGCCGCCGACAAGTTCGTCATCGCCGGGGGTGCCGAGGATGGTCACGGCGCTGGTGACAAAGGGGGCGACCACCTCGAAGTCGTCCATGTCCAGCGCCCCCAGAGCCGTACTGGCGTCCACCGTGACCGGCGACTGCGACAGCAGCGCCCCCAGGGCAGCGGGATCAAAGCCGCTGACGGACTGCCCCAGCGCGGCGTTGAAGTCCACCAGCGACCAGCTGATGTCGGAGAATGTCGCCATCAGGGCGCCGCTGTCGCGGAAGTCGATGCCGGTGATGGTGCCGTCGACCGGATCGCCGTCCGAGCTCAGCCGGAAGCCGGTGCCGGTAAAGGTCGTGACCTGCGGACCGGTGGTGCGTTCCAGGACCAGCCGCGTCGGGCTGGAGGACACGAGTGCGATGTCGATGTCGCCGCCATTGCCGAAATCAAAGAACGCGTCGTAGACGTAATAATTGTTGGGGCCAAAATAGTTGATCAGCATAAGATGAATCCTGCATCCGGTTTCAATTCAAGGAAGACTCGCGGGTGAATGCTCGAACGGTAATTCAGATACCTGCGGCCATCAACGCCTGTGACGGGGCCGCCTGCAAAACGCGCGAGTCCGGGCCGACGCGCCCGCGGTCCGGGGCGCGTCCAAGCCGGTGTCGGGCCGGTGTCGGGCCGCCGCGGTCAGACGAAGTCGAAGTCGCTGACCCCGAGATCGGCGGCGCTGACCCCGGTGACACTGACCGTATGGCCCTGATAGGTCAGGGTCACGCCGGCCGCGCCGTCGATCACCGCGTCGGTGATGTTCAGCGCATCGACACGGCCCTGCAGGCCGGTGCCCGGCGCGTTCACCACCCCGGCCATGCGGAAGAGGTCGACACCGTCCTCGAAGCCCAGGATCAGGTCGGACTCGCCGCTGACGAATTCGTTGAAGACAAAGACATCCGCGCCCTCGCCGCCCGACATCGTGTCATTGCCGGCCCCGCCGTTGATCACGTCGTTTCCCGTACCGCCGTCGATGCTGTCGTTGCGCCCGCCGCCGGCGAGAAAGTCGTTGCCCGCGCCGCCGTCGATGGTGTCGTCGCCCTCGCCGCCCCCGGCCGAGTCATCGCCCGCGCCACCGCTGATCAGGTCACGGCCCGCGCCGCCGCCCATGTCGTCATTGCCGTCCCCGCCCGCAACGGTGTCGTTGCCGAACGAGGCGCCCATGGTGTCATTTCCGGCGCCGCCTTCAAGGCTGTCACTGCCCTGACCGCCGTTGACCACGTCGTTGTCGTCCCCCCCGTTCATGGTGTCGTTGCCCTGGCCGCCGCCCATGAAGTCGTCGCCCGTGCCGCCGTCCAGCACATCGTCGCCAAAGCCGCCGCCGATCAGGTCATTGCCCGCGCCGCCGTCAACGCTGTCATTGCCATCCGAGGCGGCCAGCGTGTCGTCGCCATCCCCGCCGGACATCGTGTCGTCGCCGCTGTCGCCCAGCATGGCATCATTGCCCGGGCCGCCCTCCAGGCTGTCATTGCCGGCCCGTCCGACGATGCGGTCATTCCCGGCGCCGCCGTCGATGGTGTCGTCCAGCACCCCGCCGTTCAGGGTGTCATTGCCGTCGGTGCCGGTCAGGTCCAGCGGCACCGGAGCGGCGGTCGGGATCACCACCTCGATGGTCTGCGGCACCTCTGCCGCCGAGGTGATGAAGCTGGCATCCCCGGTCAGGGCGAAATCCAGCACCGCATTGTCAAAGTTCGGCGTGCCCGGGGTCAGCCCGGCATTGGCGGCGGCGGTTTCCGCCGCGGCGCGCAGATCCGGGTCTAGATCGGCCAGGGTCACGGTCTCGCCGGGGAAATCCTCGTCATAGAAACCGGCCAGGCTTTCGCCGTCGTCGTAGGTGAACAGGCTCTGGGTTTCGCTGCGCACACGCCAGTCGTCGCGATACTGGCCATAGACATCGGCAAAGGCCAGCGGGCGGGCCAGCACGGTGCCGTCGGCGAGGGCGATGTCGTTGTCGGGGTTGCCGTCGCCGTCGCCGAGCAGACCGACAAGATTGCCGGTCTGCGCCGCGTTCAGGCGCACGTCGAGATCGACACGGTCGCCGCGCACCTGCACGATCAGCTGGCTGTCACCGTCGCCGACCACGCCATCCGCCCCGGCATAGACGATGGTGTAGGTGTTGCCCTCGCGGAAGATGCGGTCATCGCCGACCTCGAGCACACCGAAATCCTCGATCACCGTGGCCACACCGCCAACCGTCAGCGGGATGTCGTCGGTGCCGTCGATCATCACCGCCGTCTCGCCCAGACGGGTCGCCACGGCGGCATTGACACTGACATTGTCGCCCACCGGGACCATGCGGGCCTGAATCTCGAAACCCGAGTCCGGATCGCGCAGCAGCACAAATTCACCCGCCGCCTGAAAGTCATACCCCACCCCGTCCAGCGTCGAGAGATGCGGATCCCCCGCCACCCAACCGGGGCTGGCGCCTTCGGGCAGCAGCGGCACGATGGAATCGATCACGCCGCCATTGCGCACGTTGAAGTTCCACAGGCCGATCAGGCCGTTGTTGCCGGGGATGGCGTCCAGGCTGAGCATTGCCGCCTGATTGCCCGACTGCGGCAGTTCAAAGAAGGTTCCCGCCTCGCCGGTGCCGGCGGTATAGCCCGCCCGCGCCACCTCGCCGCCCAGGCCGTTCTCTCCGTCCGAGGCGTCGCCGGTGGTCCAGTTGATCTCTTCATAGCGGAACTGGATATCGAAATCGCCGTTGCCCCGGTCCGTCAGGATCAGCTGGAAGGCGTTGGACAGGTCGGTCGCGCTTGCGAAATAGCCGACATCGTCCCAGGTCACGATGAACTGGTCGGTGACCTCGTTGAAATCCCAGTAGACTAGGTTCGAGCCGGTCGAATTGCCGCCCGGCGTCAGCGTCTCGCCAAGGCCCCGGGTGTCGACATCGCCGAAAAACGGCGTGATCTCGGGGTTGTTGCTGACGCCGGTGATGACATCCGGGGTAAAGGTGCTGCGCGGCCCGCCAAAGGTGACCGAGCCGTTGTTGTTGACCCAGAGCCCCTGGTAGAGGGTGCCGAAAAAGTTGATGCCGTCCTCGAAGATCGGCGACAGGTCGATCTGGTCACTCGACAGGTCGTCATTGGCCGGCAGCACGTTTTCACCAAAGCCCGCCTCGCCGCCCAGCCCGGTGATCAGCCCGGCGCCGCCCGCCAGCAGGTTGAACCCGGTATCGGTCAGCCCGTCGGTGAACTGGAACCGTTCCATGCCGGACATCGTATAGACGGTGCCGGTCACGGTATTGGTCAGCACCTGCGCGCCAAGCTCGTCTGTGATGCTGGAAAAATCGGCCCGCGCCCCGTTCATGATCGCGGTGTCGACGCCGGGGCCGCCATTCAGCACGTCGTTGCCGCTGCCGCCGTCCAGGGTGTCATCGCCCCGCCCGCCAAGCAGCAGGTCGTCATCGGCACCGCCGCTCAGCAGGTCGTTGCCGTCCAGCCCGTCAAGGGTGTCGTTGCCGCCACCGCCAACAAGGGTGTCGGCGGCCTGGGTGCCGGTCAGATTTTCGGGATCGGGGGTGTTGTGGCGCATAAATGTCATGTCAAAATCTCCAAATCGGGGCGCCCGGGAAATCCGGGTTTGAATAGGGTCTCAGAAGCGTCTTGGACCGCGCTGGCCACCGCAACCGGGGGACAGGTGCCTGAACGCTAGCAACGCCTTGGCAGGGCCGCAACACCAGAAGCCCCCTGTTTCGGCAAAAACTGTCCCGCGGCCCTGGCCGCCCGGGCGGGCCTTATGTGTCTCTGTTCAGGCGCAGAATGCAGCGGATGTCGGAGAAAGACAGAATCCTCGGTGCCGAGCAGATCCAGATCCATGCCCGGCAGCAGGATGGCATGGCCGCTGTGCCCCGTCGCATCACATTCCTCTCCCGGTGTCGCCCGGTCACGGTCGACCGGGCCGGGCCAGGAGCCGGGCGCAAGATCGCAATACCCCGGGCAGGGGGCCTCAGAGAAAGGCGAAGTCCTCGGCACCGAGGTCGGCGGTCGTGATTCCGGCAAGAAGGATCCTGTGGCCGCCGTAGCTCAGCTCGGCGCCCCCGGCCACATCGATGATCGACAGCGCATCGAACCGGCCCTGGGCGCCGGCACCGGTCACCCCGGTCAGACGGATCACATCACAGCAATCCTCGAAGTCGGTGATGACATCGACCTCACCGGCTACCAGCTCGTTGAAGATGAACAGGTCAAAGCCGTCGCCGCCGGTCAGGGTATCGTTGCCGCTGCCGCCGTTCAGCCGGTCGTTGCCATTGCCGCCGTCCAACAGGTCGTCGCGCCCGCCCCCGGCCAGGAAATCGTCACCGTCGCCGCCGTGCACGGTGTCGTTGCCTTCGCCGCCACCGATGGAATCGTCGCCCTCGCGCCCGCTCAGAAGGTCGCGCCCGGTGCCGCCGCCGATGCTGTCGTTGCCCGCGCCGCCATCGGCCGTGTCGTCGCCGAAAGAGGCGCCCATGGTGTCGTCGCCCTCGCCGCCGAGCAGGCTGTCGTTGCCCGCACCGCCGTTGACGATGTCGTTGCCCGCGCCGCCGTCGGCGGTGTCATCCCCCTGGCCGGCGCCGATGGTGTCGTTGCCGTCGCCGCCCTGGATGTCGTCATTGCCCGGACCGCCGCCGATCACGTCCCGGCCGGAACCGCCATCAAGACTGTCGTCGCCATCGGACCCGGCCAGCAGGTCGTCACCGCCCAGCCCGGAGATCAGGTCCTCGCCGCCCAGACCGAAAAGCGAATCCGCCCCCTCGCTGCCGGTCAGCGTGTCATTGCCGGTCGTGCCGATCTGGACGCCGCCGGTGCCGGGATCATCCGGCAGCAGATCGGCCAGCGCCAGGGTTCCGTCGGAAAAGGCAAAGAATTCGACACCGGTATAGACATCGCGGCCCTCAGCCGAAGTGATGGTGGTGCTGTCGCCCGCCCGGCTGATCGACGCCGCGGCGCGGGACCCTGCCACAATCGCCGTATCAGAGCCTGTTCCGCCGTTGATCGTGTCGTCTCCGGGGCCACCGTCAAGCGTGTCATCCCCGGCCCCGCCGTCAAGCAGATCGTTGCCCGTGCCGCCCGAAAGAACGTCGTTGCCCGCAGCGCCGGTCAAGGTGTCGTTGCCGCCCAGCCCCGCCAGCGTGTCATTCCCGGCAGTGCCGGTCAGCAGATCCGCGCCTTCGGTCGGCCCCGCCGGGGCGGTGTCCTCACCCAGAAGCGTCGCCGCACTGACGGTGCCGTCGCTGAAGGCAAAGAATTCGATGCTGGTATAAAGATCCGTCCCCAGAGCCGAGACAACCCGGATCGCGCTGCCCTCGGTGGTTGCGGTGACGCTGGCCCGGGTGACGTTCAGAACCGCCGTATCAGAGCCTGCTCCGCCGTCGATCGTGTCATTGCCCTGCCCGCCGGTGATCCGGTTGGCGCCGGAGGTGCCGGTGATCCTGTCCGCAGCGGACCCGCCCAGGGCGTTTTCGATCTCCACCCCCAGGGCGATGGCCATGCCACCGGTCACGCCGTTCACATCCGACACGGTGCCGGCGCGCATGTCGATGCGCTGTGCCCGGGTGGCGGTGCTGAAATCCAGCGTATCGGTGCCGCCGGTGTCATAGACGGTAAAGCTTGTCGCCGCGCCGGCATACAGCGCGCTGTCCCGTGCGGCGCCGTCAAAGACCATGGCGAAGATCTGCCCGAGCCAGCCGCCGACAGTGGCATTGGCCCCCCAGGTGGTGTCGCCCTCATGGGCGCTGCCGACGCCATAGAGACTCTGAACCGCGAGAATATCGGCCATTGCCGGCGTCAGGATAGACAGTTCGCCGCCCGCCACGGTGGTGTTGGCGTCCGGGCCGAAATAGCTCATCACGCTGAGCAGGGTGCTGTCATTGGCATAGAAATTGTCGACCCCGTAAGTGGCGTTGCCATCATAGGGACCGGCATGCCCCAGCCCCAGCGCGTGGCCGATCTCGTGCAGGTAGGTCTGGTAGGAATAACTGTCGAGCGTGGTGCCGTATTCGTTCAGCCAGTCGGTGGCGACATTGACCTCGGCCCCCGGAACGCCTGCCACCGGCGCGATGATGCCGGTGGCGGGATCGAACTCCGACGGGCCGGCAAAGGCGCCGTCCTGGTTGTCGGCAAAGCGGATGTCGGCGACCCCGCTGGAGATCGGCACGAAGTCGAGCCCGCTGACGTTTTCCCAGGCCTCGAGCGCCCAGAAGGCAAGCTGCTGCCCTGCGGCGTTCAGCATCGTGAGGTCCACCGTGATCCGGCCCGAGGCGCCGGGATCAAAGCGCAGCGGCACCGGCACGCCCCAGTCCAGCTCGGTGATGTAGGTCGCCGCCTGGGCCGGGGTCAGCGTGTCGGTCAGCGCCATGATGCGGTAGCTGCCCGCCTGGCTGCCGTCGAACGAGCGCAGCGAAAGATAGAAGGTGCCGCTGGTCGTCGGGGTGTACTCCAGCAGCGAAAAGGCGTTGCCCGCCTCCGTGTCGATGTCGTCGTTGACGCGCAGCTGCGCGCCGGTGGCGCTGTGCACGGCGAGGATGGTGTCACCGACCCCTGCGGCCGCACCGCCGGTGCCCCAGCCGAGAAAATTGTAGGCCGTGCCCGCCTCGAGCGTGACGGCGACAAAATCCACATCCGAAGCGACGCCGAGCGTCCCGGCAAAGATATCTCCGACAGCCATGCTGTAGGCGGTGCCGGTGCCGGCGGCAGCATCGGCGCCTTCGTTGACCGCGTCGGGAAGGAGGAGGTGACGCACCGTTGTCGGAAGGGGTTTCATGCCTGTGTCTGCCTTATGCCGTGTTGCCGGATCTTCCGGCCTTGTACCCGGGGCAGCAGCACCCTGTCCATCATCCTGAACCGCAGATGTCAGGAAGTCCGGGGCTGTGGCTCAGGTCAGCAGAAAGTCGGCGCGGCCGAGCTCGGCCGGATCGACCCCGTCAAGCCGGATCTCGTGCCCGTTCCAGCGCAGCAGCGCATCCCCCCCGGCCGCCGAGATATCGAGCGAGGCAAAGCGGGCCGCCTGCCCCTGTCCGGGCAGCCCGCCGATGCGCAGCATGTCGACGCCCGGCTGGAAATCGTCGATGATGTCCCGTTCGCCCGGCAGCAGTGCGTTGAACACAAACAGATCCGCGCCGCCGCCGCCCTGCAGCCAGTCGTCGCCGGTGCCGCCGTTGAGCGTGTCGGCCCCCTCGCCGCCCTCGATCCGGTCATCGCGGCCGCCACCGGCGAGGAAATCCCGCCCGGCGCCGCCCTTGACGATGTCGTCGCCTTCGCCGCCGCCGATGGTGTCGTTGCCGTCATCGCCGATCAGACGGTCCCGCCCGGTGCCGCCGCCGATGGCATCGTCCCCGGCCTGGCCCTTGACCGTGTCGTTGCCGAAGCTGCCCGCCAGATTGTCGGCTCCCTCACCGCCTTCGATCAGGTCGTCACCGGGGCCGCCGCCGATCACGTCGCTGTCGGCCCCGCCCAGAATGGTGTCGTCGCCCTGCCCGCCCCCCAGCGTGTCCTGCCCGGCGTCGCCTTCGATCCGGTCATCGCCGGGACCGCCACCGATGTTGTCGCGTCCCGGGCCGCCGACCGCCCGGTCGTTGCCGTCCGAGGCGGCAATCACGTCATCGCCGGCGCCGCCAGACAGCCAGTCCGCGCCCGCGCGGCCCAGCACCGTGTCGTTGCCGTCCTCCCCCGACAGGGTGTCGGCGCCGTCGCCGCCCTCGATGACCCGCCCGGCCGGACCCGCGGGGCCCGCCGCGGGACCGGGACCCGGCGCAGCGGAGGGGGCGGACGGGGCAGGGGACGGGGCGGGCCTGGGCGCGGGGGCCGCCGCAGCGACAAGCGGATCAGGCCCCGGCACAGTGTCGGGAAACGGCTCGGGATCCGGGGTCGGGCCGGTCGTCTGCAGCGGCGCGAGGGTCACTTCGGCATGGGACAGGGACAGGTCCAGCAACGCCGCCACTTCGGCCGCCTCCAGCCGGGTGCCTGCGGCGCTGCACAGCTCCAGGACCTCGGTCTCGAACCGCACCAGCGCGCCCCAGGCGGTGCTTTCGATGTCCAGCTGCAGGGCGGAACGGAGAAACGGCCAGCCGCTCAGATCGATGCGGTCCTGGCCCGGAGTGATGTCGCTGATCACGTCGCGCACCCCGTCGGCCCGCAGCACAAAGACATCCGCCCCCGCGCCACCGGACAGCCTGTCCTGCCCCGGGCCGTCGGAAATCAGATCGTCCCCGGCGCCACCCGCGATGGTGCCGTTGCCCGCGGTGAGGGACAGCACGTCATCCGAACTTCCGCCGGTCAGAGCGCCCGAGGAGGTGGTCAGGGTCACCCCCGGCTCGCCGTGTTCGAGCCGAAACAACCCGCCCCCGGCCCTGCCCTCGGCCAGGCCCAGCACCATCGCGCCCCCCGGGATGCGCGCGGCGGCCAGACCGGTCAGATCCTCCAGCGCGCCGCTGCCGCTTTCGGCCAGCGAGGTCACATGCACCAGCCGCCCCCCGGCGGTGAGGCGCAGCAGGCTGACCCCGGCATCCGACCCGGCCGCAAGCACGAAGGCCTGCCCGTCCAGCATCACATGGGTCAGCGTGGTGACATGGGCAAAGCGGGTGTCCAGGGTGTCGATCACATGGTCTGTCACCCCCAGCGCACCATCGGCGCGGACCGACAGCACCGACAGGCTGGAACTGCCGGCCGCGGCGGCGATCAGATAGTCCTGCCCGGCCACCGTGACCGGCTCGAGCGCGCTGACGCCCTGCACCGGCAGGCTTTCGCTGCGGCCCAGATCTGTCACCGGAGTCAGGCTGCCATCGGCGCCGACCCGATAGCCGCTGACCCCGTGCTCACTGGCAGATCCGCCATACAGGAACAGGCCCTGTTCCGTGGCGATCAGGGCCAGATCGGCCACGGCATCAAGATACTGATCCGCCGTGTCACCCCGCACCACCGCCGTGCCCGGACGGCCGCCGGCATCCAGCCGGAACGCGCTGATCCCGGCGCCGGTTGCGGCGGCAGCAAACAGCAGGTCCTGTCCGCCCCAGCTGGCGGCGATCACCGTGGCCGCCTCTGCCGCCAGCGCCCCTGCGCCCAGATAGACCCGCTGGCCCGAGCCGCCGCCGGTCAGGTCCCAGTGGGCCAGCGCCGTGTCCAGTGTCGCCTGCGGCAGACTGCCCGCCAGGGCGCTGCCGCTGAGGCCGGCCCGGCTGTCCGGGCTGTGCCAGACCGGATCGGGCAGGGCAGCAGCGCCACCGGCCGTCAGGATCACATGCTGCGTGGCGCTGTAGCCGTATTGCGCCACGGCGACCTGAACCCCGGTGCCGGTCGCGACCGAGGTGAGCGCCGCGGGCCCCGCAGGCAGGTCGAAACCCTGTCCCCAGACTGTGCCGATTTCCCGCAGATCCGTCGCCATGTCACTCTCTCCACATGTGCTCTTGCACTGGAGGGGACTGGACAAAACCGCCGCAGCGGCAGCGCAGCAAAAAGATGTCGAAAGGCTGGCCTTTCGCGACAAGTCGTCTCAAAAATACGGGGAATTGTCTCTGTTCCCAGGCCCGGAACCGGGCCCGAACCGACGGTCCCGCCGCCGGGGGACGGTGTCCGGGAGGCTCTGGTCGCGAGCCTCTGTCAGGGCAGGGGCGTTGCCGCGATCAGCGCGTCGAGAAACCGCGCCAGCGCCGCTGCGTCCAGCGGCGCGCCGCGGCGGCCGGTCCCCCGCGCAACCCCGCTCTGCCCCGCCACGTCAAGCCGGGCGACAAGCAACCCGGACCCGGCCCGCAGGACCACAAGTTGCAGGTCGGCACTGTCGCCCTGGCTGACAGCCCTGTCGGGATAGGCCGCCGCCAGCCGGTCGATGAACAGCGCGCAGAGCCCCTCGGGCAGCGGCTGCTTGGCGCTCTCGCTTTGACACTGTGCGGTCAGCCCCCGGGGCGGGGTGCCCATGGCACTGCTCATCGCGGCGGTCCCGGCCAGAAACAGGGCGGACACAAGGGCACAGAGCGGCCGGTTGCCACCCCGGGCAGGGATCCGGTTTGTTTCGCGCACGAAACATTTGACCGTTTGGTCAAATTCATGTCGGTCAAGAGAGTGGCTCCTCGTTGTCATCACTGCTGCAGCCACCGGACCAGCGCCGCCCGCAGCTCGGCGGTCAGGGCCGGACCCGACAGCGTCAGCGCGCCGCTGCCATGCTGGTGCAGCCAGAGGTCCGGGGCAATCTGCTCGCCGTTGTCGGGGCGCGCAGGGCGGCTGTCGGGGCCCCGCGGCCGGGCAGGGGGCACGACAGCAGGCAGGTCGGGAGGCACATCGGGGCGCAGGGCGGCGGCCTCCGGCGGCACCAGTGCGGCCTGCAGCACGGCCTGTTCGTCCTCGGCCGTCTGCGGCGCGGCCGCGGTCAGGGCGGCGTGCAGCCGGGCGGACAGGGCGGGGTCATCCTCGAGCGCGCGCGACAGGCTGAGTCCGGCCCGTTCGGCCAGCGCCTGCGGAAAGCGCAGCACCCCGTCCAGCGCTTCGACGATGCCCAGAAAGCTGCCGATCTTCGAGCGCTTGGCGCGGGAGGCGGCATGGAACAGCTGCTGCAGCGCGGTCTTGCGGGTCTCGAACACCCCCTGTTCGACCGCCTTCAGCACGATCCGGGCCCGTTCGTAGTAGGACAGCCCGACCCGGATCTCGTTTTCCTCGACCATCGCCAGATAGGCATCCGAGGCCTGGTCGGGGCGGCGCAGCAGCGCCAGCACCGAGGTGAACCGCGCCTCGCCGGTCTCGTCGGCCAGCTGGCGCAGCGCCTGACAGCGCCGCCAGCCCGAGATCAGGCCGTAGCGTCCGGCCCCCAGATCGGTGACCTCGATCGGTGCCTGCTGGCCACGGGCCCGCAGCGAGGCCCGCAGCGCCGCCATCTCGGCGTCCTCGACCACCACCCGGTCGCGCACCAGGTAGGTGATGTCGATCCCGTCCAGCGGCAGCTCCAGCACCATGCGCCCCTCGCTGCGCGCCCGGGTCAGGGTGTCGGCCATCTCCTCGAAGGCCGCGGTGCTCGAGGCGGCGCGGGCCACATCGGCGATCGGCGCCGGGCGGGCAAAGATCCCCGCAGCCTCGGCCGGCGGCTCGTCCAGATAGACCGGGTTGGCGGGGGTGAGGCGCTTGCGCTTGGCCATCACAGGGCTCCTTTCCGGGGGGGCAGCAGGACGCTCATTCCGCGGCCTCCTGCGTGCTCAGCGCGTCGCGCCGCCAGGACCCGATCAGCAGCTGCTTGAAGGCGGCATAGGTGGCATCGAACGTCTCGCGGCCCCGCACGTAGGTCTCGCGGTTGAAATCGCGGTAGTCGGCCTCGTAGATGCCCTGCACCTGCTCGCCGGCCTGTCCGATCAGCGCGGTGAAATCCTGCCGGTGCGGGCTCAGGGTCTGGCCGAGATAGGCCTGCATCAGCGCCGCCAGTTCGGCCTGTTGTGATCCGTCATAGCGGGTGACCACGGCGCGCACCGCGTCCCACTGGAACGCCAGCCCGTCCCGCCCCAGCGCCCGGGCGGCGATGTTCTCGGCCTCCTCGATGGAACTGAAGGTCGAGTGCAGCATGTCAAAGAACCGCCCCGTGCTGTCGAATTCCAGGAACGACGCCCCCAGCGGCACCAGCAGGATGTCGGCCGCCGCCAGGCCGTTGATGGTGAGATAGCCAAGCGCCGGCGGGGTGTCGAGAAAGACCACGTCGTACTGATCGAGGATGCCGTCCGCCGCGAGCATGTCGGTCAGCGCATCCCAGAGCTTCCAGCCGCGCCCGGACATGCGCCAGACCGGGATCTGGAACTCGGCCCAATAGAGGTTGAGCTGGGCGCCGATGAGATCGATGTTGGGCCAGTGGGTCTTCTGCACCAGGCTTTGCGCCTTGACCTCAAGCGCGTCCGACAGGGTGTCATCCAGCGGCTGCGGCGCCTCCCCCCGGTCCAGGCGGCGCTGGTTCTCGCCGCGCAGGTGCAGCGCGTAGTGCCGCGCCAGCAGCGGGAACACCGTCTGCCATTCGTCGGCCACCTTGCCGCCGAAGATCGAGGTCATCGACCCCTGGGAGTCCAGGTCGATCACCAGCACCCTGTAGCCATCAAGGGCGGCGGACATCGCCAGATGCGCCGCCGTCGAGGTCTTGCCGACGCCGCCCTTGAAATTGGCGACCGCGACCATCTTGGCGGGCAGCCCCGCAGGGCGGTAGGGCAGGTATTCCTTGGCCTTGGAACCCTCGGTGCCAAAATGCGCCCGCAGCCGCAGCACCTCGTCCAGGGTGAACCACTTGGCGCCGCCGTCGGTTTCGCTCCGGCCCTGCGGCAGGTCGGGGTTCTGCTTCAGCACCCGGCGGAAATGGCCGGTGGCGACGGGAATCAGATAGCGGGTGATCTCCCAGGTCGAGAACTGCCGCAGCCTGCGGCCGCCGTTCTCTTCCAGCCCGCGCGAGGCAAGATCCGAGCGGCCGGCCTCGCAGGCCCGGGCCATGGCACCAAAGCCCTTGGTGGTGGCGGGATCGCCAAGATGGCTCAGGGCGGCATCCGGGTCGATGTTGAAATAGGGGGGCAACGGCCCCCGGGCGTCTGGCTTCATCACTGCGCGTCCTCTTCGATCCCAGGGCTTGCCTGCTTGGTGCTGGCCGGTCTCTCGCGCGGTTATCCCATGGATGTTCGCGCTTTTGGTCAGGATATCAGAAAACGCCATACATGAAAGAAAAACCCGCACACCGAGGGTTTTTCCAAGCAAATTCAGAGGGTGGATTCGTGGATGGCACCGTCAGATGCAGCGGCTTTGCCGGCACAGCCCGGTTATTTTTTGTTAGGTGATACGTTACGGGCAAAGCGGGCCTGAGGCAAAGCCCTTGTTTTCATGGCATCGCGGGGCATTTTCCGCACCCGGGTGACTCTGAACCCCCGATCCGGTGACTCTGAACCCCCGAGAAGGCGACTCTGATCCATGACTGTCCGGGCTGGCCGCGCTGGACGCAGGCTGTGGATAACTCTAGGGTGGGTGTCACTGAAACCCCGATAGCGGAATCGCAGCAAAAGCGGGGGCAGGCAAAAGCGGCAGAGCAGTCGCACCAGAGGCGAGGACAGGCAGATGGCCGGATCAGCAGTGATCCCGGGGGGCGGCGGAGGGCTGTTGCCCGACCGGCACCCGACAGCGGATTTCTTTGTCTGCGACATGTTCGGGGTCAGCCCCAAGGACGATCTCGGCACGATGGAGCATCCGATCTTCTCGCTCTCGACCCGGCCTGACCGGCGGGTGCTGTCATATGCCCACAACGGCACGGAGATCGAGGTGACCCCCAGCGTGAAGGGGCGCGCCACGATCCACGACAAGGATGTGCTGATCTACTGCGTGAGCCAGCTGATGGCGGGTCTGAACGCCGGGCGGGCGGTCAGCCGGACGCTGCACCTCAAGGCGCATGACCTGCTGGTGGCCACCAACCGTGACACCAGCGGAGACGCCTACACCCGGCTCAAGGAAGCCTTCGAGCGGCTGGCCGGCACCCGCATCACCACCAACATCGCCACCGGCGGCCAGGAGACGACGCGCGGCTTCGGTCTGATCGAGGCCTGGGAGATCGTGCGCCGTTCGCGCGGGGGGCGGATGATCAGCGTCACGGTGACCCTGTCGGACTGGCTGTTCCGCGCGGTGCTGGGGCGCTCGGTGCTGACCCTCAGCCGCGCGTATTTCCGCCTGCGCAAACCGCTGGAGCGGCGGGTCTACGAACTGGCGCGCAAACATTGCGGCCGTCAGGCGGGCTGGACGGTGTCGGTGGGCACATTGCACAAGAAGTCGGGCTCCACCGCCCCGGTGCGGGTGTTCCGCGCCGCCATCCGCCGGATGATCGAGGATGCACATCTGCCCGATTACACCATGACGGAAAAGGACGGCGACCTGATCCTGTTCGAACGCGCCGCTGTGCTCACCGAGACCCGCGGCGCGCCGGTGCTGAAACCCGCGACACTCGCGGCCGCCCGTGACGCGGCACCGGGCGCGGATGTCTATGCGTTGGAATCCGCCTGGCGGGCCTGGTGGGCCGACACCGGGCGGCCGCGCCTGGGCAACCCGGATGCCGCCTTTCTGGGCTGGGTGCGGGCGCAGTCCGGCCGCAGGTCCTGAGGCTTCAGTCCGCCGCTCCCGCCGTGCCGTAGGGCGGCAGGGCGACGGGGCCGTCCTGCGTCAGGATCAGCGGCGCGGGATGGCGGCTGGCCGCGGGGGCATCCGCCCCGTGCGGCAGCAGCAGGCTCAGCAGCAGCACGCCGTCCACGCGGCGCACGGGTTCCGGGATCCAGCGGCAGTCGAGGGCCCCGGGCGGGATCTCGCCGCCGTCGGGCAGGGCGCTGAAATCATGGGCGGTGCCGTTCAGGATCAGCACATCGCCCTGCCGCTCGGCGCGCAGCCGGGTGTCATGGCGGACAGGGATCAGGGTCAGGTGCATCATGCTCTCCTCAGAACCAGGTGCCGATGGCCAGCAGGTCCGCGGTGGCCGGGGTGCTGGATTGCGTCGGGGCAAAGATCTGGCTGCCGCAGGATGTCTCGGTGCGGGTCCCCACCGTGCCCCAGCGGGTCGAACCTTCGGCCGAGCACATCACCGAGGGCAGCCCGACAAAGGCGGCCGGGAAATACCAGCTCTGATTGCCGGAGCGGAACAGCGCGCCGTGGGCGGTGTCGGGCGCATAGGTTCCAAAGCCGCTGATCCAGCAGATCTGGGTGCCGCAGGCCAGCCGCATGTAGCTGCCATTGGCATTGCCGCCGCGCTCGACCACCGCCCCGGTCGGCTGCCCCGCCAGCTGCGAGACGCTGCCCAGCAGGTTACCCGGGCCATAGCCGTAATCCGCCCGCATCAACCGCCCCGGCGTCACATCCGCCGGATCGGCCTGCACCGCGGCGCCGCTGGCATGGCCGGTGGTGGCGTCGATGCGCAGGGCCTCGCTCCAGGCGGCGCCGTCGGCGCTGACCTTGAGCGACCAGTCGGTACCGCCCGCCAGCCCCATCTCGGCATGGCCGCTCCAGGCGGACTGGAACAGCAGGCTGGCGGTGTCCTCCGCCGCGGCCTTGTTGATCTTGAGCTGATGGCCGCCCCCGTCATGGCTGAACAGGCTGGCCTCTGCCGCCACCGCCAGCCGGTTGGTGGCGTCGGAACCGGTGCCGATGCCCAGGCCGTCGAGGTTCTGGCTGGCCCCCTCTGCGCGCTGCCAGCCGCCGGCGACGTACACATAGGGCCGTCCGCCGGGCAGCAGCACCGCCTGCCAGCCCGGCTGCGGTGTGACGAACCGCCAGGCGCCGGTGTCGTAGGCGGCCAGCTGTCCGTCCTGTCCGGCCCAGTCCCCGGTGGCCCCGGCGCCCAGGGCAAAGACCGTCCCGTCTTCGGGCGGGTCGGGCGGGGTCACGGCCGCCAGCCCGCTCAGCCGCAGCTGCACCAGCACGTCCAGCACGTCGAGCGCGCTGTTGTGGGTGACATGTTTCTGCGCCTGCGAGGGCATGAGATAGGGCAGGGACAGGCGGGACGAATTGTCGGGCATGGGGCACTCCGGAGCTGGCTGCGACGCTGGCGCCACTGTCTGCGGGAACCGCCTGTCAAAACCTCACCGGCCCGGGCGCGGCGTTAGGAGGCCGTTAACCCCGTTCCATGACCCGGTCTCACTCCCCGTCCTGCGGCGCCAGAACCTCGCGGCCCGCCACCCGGATCCGGGGCAGATAGCGCAGGGGCCGTGCCAGATCCTCCTGCCCGGGCAGGAAGCGCAGCGCCGTGCAGCACACGGTTTCGCCGTAACACAGCACCCGCAGCCCGGCGCCGTCGATGCGCGCCCGCAGCACCGGATGCACCGACAGACCGGCGCCCGTGGGCAGCGCCATCCCATAGAGCGGCACCAGGCCGACCTGCCGCCCGGCGGCGCGATCGGCGTCAAGCCAGTCCAGCAGCGTTCCGAAGGCGGCCGTGCGCAGCCCCAGCAGCCCGGCATAGACATGATCCAGCCGCAGTTCCGCGGCGGGATCGAACCCCGGATGCAGCACCGCCGGGGCGGGAAACGGCGCGCGCCCCGTATAGCGCAGGGTGGCGGCACCGGCGTGATGGGCGCTTTGGGCTTCGTAATATTCGCGCCGCGCGCCGTAGTAGAACCCGTCCATGCCGGTGGCCGCATCCCGGGTGGCATTGCCGTCGTGGTCACGCTGCAGTGCCAGCGGCCCGCCCGGAAGTTCCGGCACCGCTCCGGCGCCATACAGGCGGCGCACCCGGCGCAGCAGTTCGCCGTCGGCCGAAACCCGCAGCACATCCCACCCCCCCAGGGTGTCGCTCAGCAGCGCCCGGGGCAGCATCAGCGAGGTCATGTTCTCGTGCAGGATCCGCCCCTCGCCGGTCCAGCGGCTGACGGCAAGATCGGGACCGACGCGGGCCTGCAGGCTCAGACAGCCGGCAAAGCCGCGCTGGTCCTGCAAGAACCGTACCTGCCGGGTGATCCGCTCGGGGTGTGACCAGTCGTCGGCGTCGTGCAGGGTGACATAGCGGCCCCTGGCCAGGGCAAGGCCAGCGTTGCGGGCGCCGTAGGCCCCGCCGTTCTGCGCCAGACGGATCAGCCGCAGGCGCGGGTCGCGCCCGGCCCGTTCGGCGGCGATGGCGGCGGTGGCATCACTGCTGGCATCGTCCACAAGGATCAGCTCCAGCGCCTGCCAGCTTTGTCCCAGCACCGCCTCCAGCGCGGTGGGCAGCGTGGCGGCGGCGTTGTGTGCGGCAAGGATCACGCTGACCAGCGGGCCATCCGCCCCCTGTGGCGGCGTCGGTACCCGTGGCGCCAGCCGGTCCAGCAGCGGAGCGGCGCCGTCGCGCAGTGCCATCGGCGCCAGACCGGACCGGGCCAGAGCGGCGTTGAGACAGGCCAGCCGTGCGGCAGGGTCCGGGTCGAGACGGGTCGCGGCCAGGTCAAGATCGCCGCTGCCCGGGGCGCTGGCGCGGATCTGCGCGGCGGTGGCGCTGTCCCCGGCCTGCGCCGCGGCGATCAGGTGCAGCGGCGCCATGCCGGGCCCGGAGCCGTCGAGCCAGCGCGCCGCCGCCGCGGGCCGCCCCTGTTTCAGTGCCCACAGCGCCAGCGCCTGCCGCGCCACCGGGTCGGGCGGATCGGCCTGCGCCAGAGCCGTCAGCGCCTGCAGGGGCCCCTCGCTCAGCCCGCCGGTTTCCAGCAGGCCGCGCAGATGCGCCGCGCGGCTCTGTCCCGGCGGCGGTTCGGGGTGCAGCCGCCGCCCTTCGGCCCGGCCCCGGGACAGGTAGTGGCGCAGCGGATCGATTCCCGCGGCGGCCACATCCGGATGGGCGGCGCGATAGGCGCGGGGGCAGAAATGCGGCCCCGGGGCACGGTCCAGCGACTGGCCCAGGCGCAGGAAGTGCGTCAGCGGATCCAGCCGCCCGCGCGCCACGTCCGGATAGCGGCGCAGATACCAGTCGGCCTCGAACAGCCCGCTGCGGCGCAGGGCCTCTGCAAAGGGATCCGGCGCGTCCATGCCCGCTCAGCGCCGCGTCAGCCGGGACCACAGGCCGCGCGGCGCCGCCGCCCGCGCGTCGGCCTCCAGCAGCCGGGCGCTCAGCGCTGCGATCTCTGCGTCGCGCCGGGCCAGATCGGCGCGCAGGGCATCGGCCTGCGCACCCAGCAGGCGCAGCTGCGTGACCAGTGTGGCGATCCGGGCCTCGCAGGGCTCCTGCGGCGGTGTCTCTGCGGCGGGTCGTGTCATGGTGTCCCTGCCAGTTTGGCGCGGATCCGGGCCAGGTTCGGCTCTGCGGCCTCGCGGGCGGTGATGCTGTCCTGCCCGCCGGCCCCGCCGATGTAATAATGTCCGGTCAGCACCGGGATCGCGGCCGGGGCCGGGGAGGCGGCCGGGGAGGCCCCGGGGGCGGCGGCGCTGTAGCGCAGCACCAGATCCCAGTCGACGAACCGGGTCAGGGCGGGGTCGAACCCGCCCTGTGCCTCATACAGCGCGCGGCTGTGCACCAGGCTGTTGAGATCGATGTAATTCTCGGCCTCCAGCGCGGCGCGGTCAAAGCGGCGGAACAGGATGTCGCTCCAGCCGTGGGTCATGTTGTGACGGCACAGCGCGGTATAGGCCATGGCGGGCGGCGGCGCGGCGGCGTCCGCCCCGCCTGTCAGACCGGTACAGGCAAACAGCAGGTGGTCCGGTTCCCAGGTGTTGTCGCTGTCGAGATAGGCGATGATCTCGCCCCGGGCGGCAGCTAGGCCTGCGTTGCGCGCCGCCGCAACCCCGGCATGGGGGCTTTCGATCAGCACCAGCCGCCCCTCGGCCAGCGGTTCGGGAAACCGCGCCCGCAGCCGCGCGGCCGTGCCGTCGGTGCTGCCGTCATCCACCACGATCACCTCGCAGGGCGCCCGGGACTGCAGCAGCGCCGAACTGACGGCGGGACAGATCACATGCGCCCGGTTCCAGGTCGGCATCACCACGCTGATGGTGCGCCCGTCCCGGCCTGCGGCGTCCAGCGCGGCGGCGCGCAGGGCAGGCGGGAACTCGGTGACAAACCCGGGGCGCGTCACCTGCCCCAGCGCCGCCAGCGTCGCCGGGCGCGGATCATTGGCGTAGGCTCCCGGGGCATAGGCGCCCAGATCCCGGGGGCGCCGCCCCTCGGCGGCACCGCTCGCGAGGTAATGCGCCAGCGGATCGACCCCGGCTGCGGCGACATCGCCGTTGGCCGCAAGATAGGCCTGCGCGTCGAACAGCGCCGCCTGCCGGGCGTCGGGCAGGGCCCGCAGCGCCTCTGCCAGCAGCAGACCGATGGCGCGGGCGTCGCCCCCCAGGCGCTCCGGCGGCGATGCTGCGGCGTGGCGCAGGTGCTGCGCCTCGAACTGCGCCTTCTGCACCTGGGCGCTCAGGGCGGCCCGGGCGCGCGCCTCGGCTGCCATCAGCCCGCTCAGAAGCTGCGCCAGATCCGCCGCCGCGAGACCGCGGCCCTCGCAGGCCAGCAGCAGATGCCGCAGCCGGTCGGCCAGCGGCGCCTCCCGGGCAAGTATCCCCAGCAGTTCTGCCGCGCCGCAGGGGCCGGACCCCTGCGCGGCGGCCTCGCTGTCCGTGCCTACAGGCGCTGTCATCCCCGGTCCGTTCCATTGCCTCTTTTGCGGGCATTTTAGGCAGTGATCCGCGCGGGCCACAAGGGGCGCGCGTGTGGCGGGGGATTGCGCTTGCACGGTTCGGGCAGCCTTGTTACTCGCTCGGGCGAAGTTTAGGGTCACTCTGCCCGGAAATTGTGCGGGCAGCTGGATCTGATAGATTTTTTGACACTTGAGTGGATGACAGTATGCGCAAAAAGGCCCTTATCACAGGTATCACGGGGCAGGACGGCTCCTATCTGGCGGAATTCCTTCTGGAAAAG
>NZ_VOJI01000029.1 GCF_007923445.1 Puniceibacterium confluentis
CCTCCGGCAAACCATCAGGAAAAGTGAATCATGTCCTAAATCCCGCGTCCAGCGCGGGGTTTTTCAGCAGCGTGTTAAACCACAGCTGCTGCAGCGCAGCAATGGTTAATGCTGCGCTGCAGCTTTGTTGCGCAAAAGGCTGAGGGTTGGCCTCCTCCTTTACCTAGAAGGACTCACCCTACGGGCTCCGTGACAGGGATACCGAGCGCGGTGTTTCCGTCCAGGATGGCAGCACGGACATGGAGTTCTGCAACCCGACGATCGAAGTCCCGCGCCATGAGGCGTTGCCCCAACAGCTTCACGCAATGGATTTTTGTCTCGGCGCGGCTTCCGCCATGGATTCTTGATGCGCGAAGCGCTTCGTTGCGGGCTATCGCACCACGGCTCGATAGCTTCCATGGCTTGGTATTTTTTGCGTGGCGGTATGACGGCGTGTGCGCCACGTTCCGCAACAGCATTGTGGCCTTTCGACTATGGTAGGCGCCGTCGACTGTGACGGTGCCGATCTCCACGTCGGCAGCGATCTGGTCAAGCAACTCGGGCAGCATCCGCGCATCGTCGACATTGCACCCGGTGATTTTGATCGCCCGGATGGCCGCTTAAAGCTTATGCTGAATCGCCGCAGTCAAGGCGAAAATCCGCGGCACCGCGCTTGGGCAGCGGCTCTCGACCTAGCAGGCATGTACCGCACCCCTCGTCACCGCTTTCGGACAAGGGCTGCGAGACCACGCCTGCGCGTCTCCGCCAAGTTCCGCCTCGGCGAGAAGCTCGCATACATCCATAGTCTCCAAGACTTTCTGCCGTGCTCTGCGGCTGCAGTCACAACAGCCACCAGCTCCTCGCCCATCTCAAGAGGGTTTTGTTAGCCCTCTTCGTGGCGGCATTCTGCACCGCAAATATGCCGACTATCAGTGCGTCAAGCTGCTACCTCGCCGACGGACAGCGTTGTTCAGCTGAGCTCAATATTTTTCTCACCACTGAACACCCAACGCACTCCCGTCGTGTCCATTTCTATAAACATATCAAGCAGTAACACATCGTTCTGCATGATCATTCCAGAATGGATTCACAAATGGCGAAATCACTTCCCTATGCACATACACCGTTAAGTGCGTTCATCACTCAGCGCATCCTCCAGATGCGCCCGCTCAAGAGCCAGGTCGAAATTGCTACCGAAGCGGGCTTTGTGAGCACGAACATGCTGAGCATGGTCAAGAGCGGCAAGACGCGCCTGCCGCTGGACCGTGTCCCGGCACTGGCCAGGGCTTTGGACTGCGACCCCAGACGCCTTTTCCAGCTGGCCATTGCCCAGGGCGGCTATGAAACCACCCGCAGCGCGATCGAAGATGTTTTCGGCACAATCATCACGCGCAACGAAGCGGTCTGGCTGGAAGAGATCCGTGCAGCATCAGACCATATGGACCCGACGATGACGGCGCGGGCCAAGTCTGCCATTCGCGCGGTTTTTGGCAAATGAGCACGACACCAAGAGTTCAGCGTCCTGAAACCGGGGACGGCCCCTATTCTGAAAACGAGCGCGCTTGGATCATCTTCATCCGTTTGCTGTCAGATGGAGACGATCACGGACCCACACTCGCCGCAATCCAGGCACTGCGTGCGGCGTTTGCGGGACGAATAGGAAATGGCCGCTGGTGCTAATCAGACTGCCGGTGAGGCAGCCTTAACCGAAATGCCCCGGATAAGCGCTGCCAGCCTCAACTATATGTTGTGTACGGATATGCACCTTTCCTGCACCTTGCTTCCTGTAGACGGAGAACCCATGCGCCCTGCAAAACGTTGTCGTCGCCCGCCCTTTACCGCTTTGGATGTAAAGGTTGGGCAAGGTAGAGGTAAAGGATACTTGCCCGAGTCCCGTCCCAAGCGCCGCTCTTGTAGCATTCTAAAAATTCCGGAAGCTCTTGCCAAGACACAGAAAAACAAGGTTTGTGTCGCTTCCATCAACCGACCGCCACATCAGAAGCCGAAGTTACGTTTTGCAGGCTTTCAGTGTTTCTTGTCGTCGCCAATTGCCCGGCTCATTGTGCCTATCTGCCGCGCGCGCCCATTTCTCGGACACAACATGTAGTCCTTGCTGAACGCGGGTGAGCGGTCCAACGGGAGTACGCATGATGCGATGCAGGAAAAGGTGACGACGGAACCGGGGAAAGAGGGTGGCGCAGCGCAGGCACCTTTGTCGCTCGCACCCGCGTCCGGGAATGTATCCGTCCGGTCCCGCAGCGCTTGACGCCTATTTCGGCGTCCATTTCCATGGCGCGAGTTCGCCGATGCGGTTGATCTTATGATCAGCGATACGCTCGGGAACCCAGGTATGCCAGGCTTCGGGATTTACGCCGTTCATGCGGGCTGTTTCGATGAGCGTGTAGGCGATGGCCGCAGCCTTGCCTCCCCCTTCCGAGCCCATGAAGAGGTCGTTTTTCCTGCCGAGAGTCAGGGGTCTGATTGACCGATCACAGAAGATGTTGTTGTCGAGTTCCAGAAGCCGGTTGTCGAGGTATTGACGTGCCTTTGGGATGCGGCCGAGCGCGTAGCGGATCACATAGGCCAGCTTGGCCTTGCCGGATATTTTCGGCATTTGCAGCTTTAGCCAGTCCTCCAGTTCATCGAAGACCGACTTGGCCTTCGCCTGCCGCAGGGCGACACGTTCATCCGGGCATTTGTAGCGCGCATCCCTTTCCACGGCATAGAGCCTGGCGATCCGCTCGATGGCGCCCCTGGCGATGACGGACCCATCGCGCTCGAAGACATCCGCGAACTTGCGGTCGACATGGACCATGCAGGCTTGTTCCGCGGCGAGCCCGTGGTCGAACAGGCCATTGAGCCCGGTGAAGCCGTCCATTGCCCGGCAGGCGATTGCGGAGCAATCTGCCGAGGGGGCATGCACGATGCCTCTGTAGCCCGGAAGATGGGCAGAGGGGCGCTCTCCCTTCCGATCCACGCTGAACTGATACCACGCGCAGGGCG
Source organism: Puniceibacterium confluentis (assembly GCF_007923445.1). GTDB lineage: Bacteria > Pseudomonadota > Alphaproteobacteria > Rhodobacterales > Rhodobacteraceae > Puniceibacterium > Puniceibacterium confluentis. Next base: position 2,983 of record NZ_VOJI01000029.1, read on the forward strand.
GCGCCTGTCCGCTCCATGGACGCTCATCGCGGACATGGCTCCAGAGCCGCGCGGTGTGCGCCTTGCCCGTCTTTGCACCGGTCTGCATCTTGACGGGAGTATCGTCGGCGAACACGGCAGGACCCGCACGCACAAGTTTGCCGATGTGATCGGCCAGCGGTTCCAACAGCGCCGTCGACCGCCCCACCCAGTCGGTCAATGTCGATCGGTGCAGGTCGGGTTTCCCGCGCGCACAAATCTCTGACCGGCGATATGATGGCAGGAGATCGCAATCACTTGGCCGTCAGCACATGTACGAGAAGGCCGGGACCGGCGCGGCCGCGCTCGATGGGGCGGCTCGGCAACGGTGCCTGCGCGAAGGTCTCGCAGAAGTTGCAGGCCATGTGCTACCTGACAGGTGATTTGCAGGGCAAATCTGCCGAGGGTGCGGGCGCACGACCTGGCGGACAACAAACCGGCCCGGGATGTATTCCAGCTCCAGCGTCACATCCTCGCCGGGTGGGCGCAGGGCGCCGTTACAGGAGGCGCAGGCATCGCCCGGAGACAGAACCTCGGTCTGTCGCTCAAAGTGATCGGGCAGCGGGGCGCGGCTGTGTTGCCGTTTGGCGGGCGTTTCGGACTGCACAGCATCGTCATGCCGGGACTGAGCCGCCTGCGCGATCTCGGGGCCTTCCTGCAAGTCGAAGGCCAGCTGATCGAGGCTTTGAGATTTCGAACCGCGCCTTGCGATGAGGCGCCAGTTGCCCTTGCAGGTCTTCCACCTTCAGGGTCAGAGACTTGTTCTCTTCGCCGCTCAGGGCGACCAGCCCGCCCATCAGGATCATCCAGACGGGATTTCAGGCTCTCCAGCATGGCTGGGACATACCGGACCGGTTGCCATGACGGAACAAGAAATGCGCCAAAAACCCCTGTTTTGTTGACTATCCCGGCCTGCAATGGCCGCCATGTCTTCGTGCGCCAATGTTGCTGGGGCCATGTATGGATGGCCCCTTGGCAAGAGCTTTGTCTGGGTTTGGCATCTGGTCGGTCGCGGCCATGTATACGGCGTCTAATATGCAGCAATTTTGCAGCTGCGCGCCCTGATGAAGTCAGCCGGCGGGCGGGGCTCGATCAATGGCACGCGCTCGCAGGCGCTTCGGTCCGAACGGGGTGTCCCGTTCCGCATTCTACCGACTCTATGCCATCACCTCACCATCTCTGGGCCTGCCGGTGCAATACCGGCGCGCCAATCTCTTCCGTCTCAGGCTGGGGCGGCTTGGTCGTTGCTGCCGCTGGCAATCAGGGCCCAGATCGTCCGGGCCATGCGGTTGGCCAGTGCGATTGCCGCGACCTTCACAGGTTTGCGGGCCAGCACCCGGTCTAGCCAGTCCGGTGCTTGATCAGGCTGAACCCGCGTCCGTCCTCGTCGTGCGCTGATCTGGGCCATGGCGCCGCAGATACCGATTGTCAGCCTTCGAGATCCGGCCGAGCCGCTCCTTGCCTCCGCTGGAATGGGGCCGCGGTGTGAGGCCCAGCCAAGATGCGTAGTCGCGTGCGCTGCGGAAGGCAGTCACGTCAGGTGTCGTCGCTGCAAACGCGCTCGACGAGATGGTGCCCACCCCGGGCACCGTCGCCAACCGCTGCGCCAGAGCGTCGTTGCGCTGCGTCTCGCCGATCCGCGCGGTGAGCCCATCGATCCGGGCCTGCGTGTCACGGAGCTGACAGGCCAGCACGTCGAGCGCCGGACCGGCTGCAGCAGGCACATCGCAGGCCGCCCCGAGCAGACGAACGACATTGTGAATACCCTTTGCCACGACGATGCCGGACTCGGCCAAGTGCGCGCAGATCGCACTGACGATCTGCGTTCTCTGCCGGACCAGGAAGTCCCGCGCCTTATGATCCAAAAGGGCAGCCTGCCGCTCGGCGGACTTCACCGGCGTCGTGCCGAAGGCACGCCTCTGGCGTGACGCGCATGGTTGGGCGCGTCGCCGCCTCGCAGATCGCTTCCGCATTGGCAGCGTCTATCTTGCCGCGCCTCACGTAGGGCTTGACGTAGGCGGGCGGCATCAGTCGAACATTGTGGCCGAGGCTGGCCAGCTCCCGCGCCCAGTAATGGGCCCCGGCGCAGGCTTCCATGCCCACAAGGCAGGGCTCCAGGCGCGAGAAGAACGCCGGCACCTGCGACCGACGCAACTGACGGCGGCAGACAATCGTGCCCTCCGCATCCACTGCGTGAACCTGGAAGACGTTCTTGGCCAGATCGAGGCCGATCGTGATAGGTTGGTCCATGGATGGCTTCCCTTAGGTGTGTGCTTCACGGACCCAGCTTGGCACAACGCGATGCCGCTGGCGGGGGCATCCACATGGGGCAATCGCGGGAGCGAGGCGCCCCGGGTCGACGGCTGGTCAGATTCTGGGAAGGTGGCTGCTCCCCGATATGATGAAAGTGCGGGCTCACGACAGGTAGCCGGGCCCAAGCCTCAATCGGAGAACAGCCATGGAAGACTATATCGGTCTTGACGTGTCCATAAAAGAAACAGCGGTTGTAATCCGCCGGGACGGACAACGTGTCTGGCGGGGAAGTGCGTCACCGATCCCGGTGCAATTTCAGCCCTCATCCGCAAGCGGGCACCGGCGGCCAAACGCGTTGTCTTTGAGACAGGGCCGCTCGCAGTGTGGCTTTTTCACGCGCTGAACACCATGGGGGTCCCGGTGATATGCATTGATGCGCGCCACGCGAAAGCTGCGCTCGACATGGCCCGAAACAAGACTGATGCGAATGATGCTGACGGTCTGGCGCATCTTGCCGAAGTCGGCTTCTACCGGGCAGTTCGCGTAAAAGGTTTCGAAAGCATGCTGACACGCACACTTGTAGGTGCGCGCCGCCGGCTGAGCCGGATGACCACACAGTTTTAGAACCAGATCCGGGGTGTCATGAAAACCTTCGGTCTCATCGTTCCCGCGGGCAAGGGAAGCAAGTTCAACCAAAATGTCCGAAACCTTCTTGCTGACCGGGCTGATCTGGCGGCCGTCGTTTTGCCACTGCCGGAGGCCTGGCAAAGCCTCCACGAACGGGTGGCCAGGCTTGGATCCCAGGTCACCGCGACCGCACGCCAACGGCAGGATTGTCGTCTCCTTATGTCGATCCCCGGAGTTGGCGCGATCACCGCCACGTCTTTGGTCGCTGCCATTGAAGATCCAGACAACTTCAGGAAGTCGCGTTCTGTCGGAGCTTGGGTCGGGTTGACGACACGGCGCTATCAGTCCGGGGAGGTCGACCATGACGGCCACATTTCCCGACGTGCAGACAAACAGCTGCGATGGCTGCTCTACGAGGCCGCATCGACCATTCTGACTCGTGTCTCAGCTGCAAGCAGCTTGCGCACTTGGGGTCTCGGGCTGCGCCAAAGGGCCGGCTTCAGACGCGCCGCTGTCGCCGTGGCGCGCAAGCGCGCCGTGATCATGCATGCTATGCTGAAAACCGGGGAGGTCTTCGATCCAAAGATAGGCTCCGCACCCTGAACCCAAACAGATAGCGTTCAAAACCAGAACGCTTGATCTGTCCCTGCCGGGACGTGGGCCGGGTCATTCCGTTGATGGGGTTGCACCGTTCATCAGAACGAGTGCGTCATCCACATTGAAGCCCCCCCGCGAAGCCCCAACATGCGGCGGCCCAGTGCCGACCGCGGAGACAACCATGCATCCGGCAGGCGCATTTCAAAGCGCAAAGGGATTGAAGTCGTAACAGCGATTAGACAACACCAACAATGGCTCACCATGCGCCAGTCGATCCCTTCCGGCAGCCGTGAAAAGCCCATGGTCACAAGCAGGACAAAGGCGACTTCGATGCCGCGAATGGTGGCGTATTTCGCCACGCCCCGCTCGAGCCACTGGATCCAGTGCACGTCCTTTTCATGATCGAAAAAGAAGCCGAGGCAGACCACCATCAGGAAGGCGCCACCAAAGGCCGCAATGGGCAGGTGCGCCTCCTGCATGATCCGGGCGTATTCCTCTGGCCGGGCGGCGGCGAGCATCACCGCCTGCCAGGGGCCGATGTTGGCGGCGATGAGAATGCCCTCGGCAGCGGGGCACCTGAAACGCGGGCCAAACCGCAGGTCAGAGCCTTGTGGAAGCAGTTTCGCTCCATTGCGTGCGTTTCCAGGATGCAACCAGGGGCTTGTGGCAAGAGTGCGAAGGCATGCCGTTCTGGCTCTTTTATTCGATACGAAAAAGGTATCGGTCAATCCCTTTGTAACATTGGACCGTATCGGTGGGGCCAACTACCAATGGCCAATGTCAAGGGCGGCACTCCTGTCGCCCATGCAAGGGAGGACACTCGCATGATCAAAGGTATTTTCAGCACGATATTCAGCTTTGCCGCCGCATTTACAGTGGCAGTGCCAGGCAGCGCGACAGCGCAGGACCAGTGGCCCAGCGGACCCATCCAGATCGTCGTGCCCTACGGCGCGGGCGGCGACACCGACTTTCACGCCCGGGTGCAGGCAAAGTACCTTGAACCGATCCTTGGTGTTGCCATGCCGGTGATCAATGTCACTGGCGCCGGGGGATCGATCGGCGCCCGACAGGCAAAGGATGCCGCTGCGGATGGTCAGACCGTGTTGCTGTTCCACACCGCGATGCTGGTGAACACCGCCTCGGGCCTGGCGGACTTTTCGTGGCGCGATTTTGAACTTGCAGGCATTTCGGGCCGGGAGCCGGGCGGCATTCTCGTCGTCAAGGCCGATGCCCCCTGGCAGAGCATGAGCGACCTGATCGATGCCACCAAGGCTGATCCGGGTGCAATTGACCTCACAACCAATACAGGTGCCACCACCTATCTTGTCGGCGCCCTGCTGAACAACACGGGTGCAGGGTTCAACTTTGTCGATGTCGGCGGTTCCGCCGATCGGCTCGCGGCTGTTCTGGGTGGAAACGTCGATGTTTCGCAAAACCCGCTTGGCCAGGTGAAACCCTATATCGACAACGGAGAGCTGCGCGGCCTGGGCAGCCTGGCCGAGGCCCGTACCGCGGCACTGCCTGACGTTCCGACGATTGCCGAGCAGGGATACGACGTGGCGTTTCAGTACAGCTACTTTTATCTCTTTCCCAAAGGCACCGCGCAGGAAGTGGTCGACAAGTTCGCCGAAGCCCTGAAGGCCGTAGTCGAGAACAATCCCGATTATGCCGAAGAGATCCGCACGACCTATTTCGAGGAACCTTACTACCGCGCGCCGGACGATGCCGCCAAGGAACTCGATGCTGCGGAAAGCCAGATCAATTCGGTCGAATTCTGAAAAACGTCGGTGCCGGAGTAACTTGCCCCCGGCACCACCGCCCGCCCTGGGAGGAGGGAGCATATGACGAAAACTGTCAGAGATATGATCGCGGGGGCAACGCTTCTGGCGTTGTCCATCGGTGCTTGGTGGGTGGCCACCGGTATCACCAGCAAGATGAAGACCGGGGTGGACTCCGGTTACTTCCCTGAAAGAGCCGCCATACTACTCGGCGCTCTGTCCGCGATGATCCTGATCCGTGCCGTCCTTCGCCGCGAAAGTGGTGTTGCAGAGGAGGCGGATGCGCGCAGCGATCAGCGCAATGTGCTGGCGGTCTTTGCCACCTTTGTCGTCTATGCCGTCGTTCTGCCCCAGGTCGGCTTTATCGTCTCCACCGTGATCTTCTTTGTTGTCATGATGACACTTCTGGCCCCCGATTCCGGTCGCAACTGGCTGGCCTTCCTGGTTGTCGCAACCCTGATGACACTGGCAATTCATACAGCTTTCACGCGCGGGTTCGGCGTTGTCCTGCCCAGTGGCCCCTTCTGAGGAGCACCTCATGTCTTCTATGGCTTCCGGCGTCCTGGACGTCTTTCAGCTTATGCCGCTCCTGGCGATCTTTGGCGGGGTCGTCATCGGGATCATCTTCGGCTCGATCCCCGGTCTCACCGCAACCATGGCAATCGCCCTCTGCCTTCCGCTGACCTTCGGCGTCGATCCGGTGATCAGCCTCAGCCTGCTTGTCGGGCTTTTCGTCGGTGGCATCTCTGGTGGTCTCATCACGGCGATCCTTTTGAACATTCCCGGCACGCCGTCGTCGATTGCGACCACGTTCGACGGCTATCCGATGACCCAAAGAGGCGAGGGCGGGCGGGCACTGGGCCTTGCTGTATTCTACAGCTTTCTCGGCACGGTCGTGGGCTGGTTGGTGTTGTTCTTCTTCACCCCGCCGCTGGCGCGCATGGCGCTCCAGTTTGGCACCTACGAATATTTTGCGATCTCGGTCTTTGCCCTGACATTGGTCGCCGGCCTGTCGGGCGGCAATATGGTCAAGGGTCTCGCTTCGGCCACCTTCGGCCTGCTTGTCGCGATGATCGGCCTTGCGCCCATTGACGGTTACCGACGCTTTACCTTCGGCTGGAATGCGCTGGACGGTGGCCTTGGTCTGCTGCCCGTGCTGCTGGGTCTGTTCGCCTTGTCCGAGGTGCTGAAACACGCAGCCGAGGCGCGCGCAACGCTTCCAACCAAAGTACCCGCGTTCCGGCTGACCGGGTTCTTCGGCGTCACCTGGTTGGACTTTCGCAGCTATATGCCGAATTTCCTGCGCTCGAGCGCCATCGGCGTCGGGGTCGGTCTGCTGCCGGGCATCGGCTCGGGGACGTCCAACTTTCTAGCCTATATGGCGGCGCGCAGTGCGTCAAAGGCGCCTGAACGCTTCGGCAAAGGCGAGCCGCAGGGCCTGATCGCATCCGAATCCGCCAACAATGCCGGCATTGGCGCTGCGATGGTTCCGCTTATCGCGCTGGGAATTCCGGGCGACGCCACCACCGCGCTCATGCTGGGCGGTTTCCTGATCCACGGCATACAGCCCGGTCCGATGCTGTTCACAACCAACGCCTCGCTGGTCTATTCGATCTCGACGGCACTGATTGTCGCCGCCTTCGTCATGCTTTTCGTAGAGTATTTCGGCATCCGGCTTTTCGTGCGCATTCTTGCCGTGCCCAAGCATTACCTGTTGGCCAGTGTGACTGTGATGTGCGTTCTCGGCGCCTTCGCCGCGAACAACCGCATGTTCGACGTCTACACGTTGATCGCCTTCGGTGCCCTCGGCTATGCCATGCTTCGGTTTGACTTTCCTTTTGCGCCGCTCGTTCTCGGCTTTATCCTTGGCCCAATGATCGAGCGAAACCTGCGCAGCGCACTGATGTCCACACGCGGAGAGTTTCTTCCCTTCCTTGAGCGGCCGGTAACTGCTGCTTTCCTGGGGTTGGCGTTGTTATATGTGGTCTGGACCATAGCGAGCGCCATCTTCAAGCACAGGCGTCACCTGCGGGTCCCACCCGGCGAAACGCAGAGTTGAGCCTGGGAATGCGCAGCGGCTTTCCCGGTTCAGGACCGGCACAACTTGTCATGGATACTCCGGGGCGATCTACTCGACCTGAGGATCGCGCAAAGTCTCTGATGCGCGGCCAACCGGGCAGGCCGATGTTTGAACTAAACCAGCTAAGATGCTTCGTCGCGGTAGCAGCCGAAATGAATTTCCATCGCGCAGCCGAGCGTCTGAACATGACGCAGCCGCCGCTCAGCCGCCAGATTCAGCTGCTGGAGCGTAACATCGACGTGCAGCTTTTTGACCGCTCAGGGCGCAACATCCGGCTAACCGCCGGGGGGCGCCGGTTTCTGGTCGAAGCGCAGGATCTGCTCCGGCGGGCAGAGGAGGCGGCCCTGTCCACCCGCGCCACGGTCAGCGGCACGGTCGGCTCGGTTACGCTGGGCTTTGTTCCCATCGCCAATCTGGCCCTGTTGCCGCGTGTGGTGCCGCTTCTCAAACGCGAGATGCCCGGCGTCCATGTGGCACTGCGGGAAATGTTGACCGTGAACCAGATGGAGGCGCTTGAAAGCGGCCAGATCGACCTGGGCCTGCTGCGTATGCCGCGCGACCGGCGTAACATGAAGATGTACCCGCTTTTCGAAGAAAGCTACGTCCTGGCCATTCATCAGGACCATCCGTTCTGCAAGCGTGACACACTGGCGCTTGAGGATCTGAACGATCAGGACTTCCTGATGTATGCGCCCTCCGACGGCTGGTATGGCTACGATATCTTTAACGGGATCTTCGCCGCCCACGAGATCCGCCCCCGTTTCGTCCAGTATTTCGGCCAGACTCTTACAATGCTGTCGCTGGTCAACGCAGGTGGCGGGATGGCGATGGTGCCGGCAAGCTCTCACGTTCTCGGCTTCGAGAACGTCCGGTTCCGAACGATGGAACTACCGATGAAGGCGACCTCCGCCTATTTCCTCGCAACCAGCCCGTCAGGTCCCGAAAATCCGGCTGTCGAACGTGTCCAAGAGCTATTGCTGGCAGAATTTTCCGGGGACTCCTGAACCCTGGCAATAATGCTTTCAGGCGAACACCTGCCGGTTGACCGGGTTCATGGCCGGACGCCCCTCCAGAACCGCCGCGATGTTGTCGAGACAGCGCAGGCAGATGCCCTCTCGGGTTTCCACGGTGGCGGACCCGGCGTGAGGGGTCAGCGAGACATTCGGCATCGCCCGCAGCCGGGGATCGACCTGCGGTTCATCGGCGAAGGTGTCGAGTCCGGCGGCAAAAAGATGTCCGCTCTCAAGGGATTCGATCAGGGCGTTCTGATCCACCAGGGTGCCGCGTGCGGCGTTGATCAGGATGGCGCCCTTGGGGAGCTGCGCCAGCTCTGCCGCGCCAATCATGCCGCGGGTCGCGGGAAGATCGGGCAGGTGCAGCGTGAGCACATCCGAAAGGGGCAGAAGGGATTGCAGCGACTTGTGAAAGATCGCGCCTTCTACCGGCGCCACTGGCGGTTGCAGGTCGGTGAAATGAACCTCCATGCCAAAAGCACGCGCGCGCCGTGCCACAAGGCGGCCAATCTGACCCATACCGACGATTCCGATCCGTCGGTGGCCGACACTGCGGCCAAGCATTTCGTCGAATCCCAGCCGCCGGCCCCAGCCCTCGCGCATCAGGCGATCATATTCGACCGCGCGCCGACAACACATGAGGATGTGCATAAAGGCGATATCTGCGGCGCAGTCGGCGCCGATGTCGGGCACGTTGGTGACGGTGATTCCACGGGCCTCGGCGGCAACGGCATCCACATGATCCCATCCGATGCTGGTCGTGGCGATGACACGGATCGTCTTGGGCAGGGCGTTGATGCCTGCCGCATCCAGATGAAGGTTGCCGCCCATCAGGATGCCGCCGATCTGCTGCTCGCGGCAGATTGAAACGACCTCCTCGATGGACAGGTTGTGGTCAGCCAATGTGGCGTCGAAACGGGACTGCGCCGTCCGTGCAACCGCGGGCGGCACCGGGCGGGCGACGAGAAGCCGAAGGCACGCGCTCATGAGGCTTGTGCCTGCAAAAGCCCGTTGTCGCGCAGAAACCCCCCGAGCGCTTCGGACTGGCGGTTGGTCAGGGGCCAGGCCGACGGCGGACGTGTCGGCCCGCAGTCCAGCCCGATCATCTGAAGGGCCGTCTTGACGCCGGTCACGTTGGTGCCATTCATCTCCTGCGCCCGTATGTCCTCGAACACCTCCATGTCGGCGATGCGGGCACGTGCGGTTGCACAGTCTCCGGCCTCCAGTGCGGCATGAATTTCCATAGACCGCTCTGGCCAGACGTTGATCAGCCCCGACGTGAAGCCCCGCGCGCCGACGGCATAGAACGTGGGCGCCCAGACCTCGGCCAGACCTCCGACCCAGACAATATGGTCCGGGCAGGCTTTCATTGCTTCGGCCAGCTTCAGCGGGTTCGGCGTGGCCCATTTGACCCCGGCAACCCCCTCGATCGCGCAGAGGGCGGCAATGTTTGCCGTGCCGATCGTGTCGTTGCGCAGGTAGAGCATCAGCGGCAGGCCGTCCGATACGTCACGGATCCGGCTGATGTAATCGACAATCCCGCGTGGCGAAACGAAAGGGTCGGGCGGCTGGTGGATCATCAGGCCCTCGGCCCCGGCGCGGACGCTGGCTTTGGTCAGAGCAACGGCATCGCCGACAGAGCGCCCCACGCCGGCCAGCAGCGGCGCGCGACCATCCAGCATCTCGGCGGCGGCGGCAACATAAGCTTCGGCCTCGGCGGTGGTCAGGGCGTAGAACTCGCCCGTGTTTCCGTTGGCGACCAGGATATGGATTCCGGCCTCGACCGAACGGTCGATGATCGGCCGGAGTTTTTTCATCTCAAGACAGTCATCCCGATCGAACGGTGTCACCAGGATGCCGGAGATGCCGTGCAGGCGTTGCGTGATCCGTTGGCCGGTGGGCATGGATTTTCTCCCTCTAAATTCCTGGTCAGGCTTGGCCCGGCACAGATCGGAAGTCCAATGCGGGATGGCTGTCGAATGATACCTTTTCTGTATCAGGCGCTCCCCTTTGACCGATCCAATTCAGGTATCAACCGCGCCCGTCTTGGCATTGGACAGCTATCAGTGCCGGGGCCTAGCGTGCCGGACATCACGGAAATGCCGCTCTCGGGGCGGCTTGGAGGAGACGACCATGGCGCGCATCGAGAAGGTGGAAATTGTCCGCTTCACCACTGACACCCCCAACTTTGACAGGGATTATTCCAACGACATCGTTGCCGGCACGATGGCCTACCGCAGGGGCGCGACGCTCAAGCGGCCACTGCTTCTGGTCCAGATTACGGATGTCGACGGCGTGATGGGTGAATACGCCAACTGGGCACCCAGCGGAACCTGGGACAGCGCGGTCACCACAGCAAAAATGACGGTCGGGCGTGACTGGACCGACCGCGAAGGCATCTGGCGCAACGCCCGCCGCGCCAACCGCCCTGGCAACCCCTACGGCCTTTCCTTCATCGACATCGCCCTGTGGGATCTGGCCGGCAAGGCCTGGAATGCCTCTCTGTCCGACCTGCTCGGGGGCTGGCGCAAGGACGTGCGGTCCTATGCCTCTTGCAACAACGGCGACCGCAGCGGCAACCTCAGCAGCAAAGAGGCCGTGGCAGAGTTTTTTCTTGGCCTGAAAGAACGCGGCTGGACCGGTTTCAAGATGCACAGCTGGAACGAAGGCAACCAGCGCGAAGAACTCGCCAACGTCCTGAACATGCGCAAGGCCCTGGGCGACGAGGTCGAACTGATGCTCGACCCGGCCTGCGTCTTTGACAATCTGCACGATGCCATTCAGGTGGGCCGCGCCTGCGCGGATGCAAAGTTCCGCTGGATCGAAGATCCGTTGCGCCCCATCGGTCTTGGGGCGTTCCAGCACAAGAAGCTGCGCGAAGCCATCGACATTCCGGTCCTGCAGACCGAGCACGTCGCCGGCCCCGAGGCCAAGGCCGACTTCTTGCTGGCTGGCGGCACCGATCTGTTGCGGGCGGATGTCCACTATGACCTCGGGATAACGGGCGCGCTAAAGACCATCCGTTTCGGAGAGTGTCTTGGCGTCAGCACAGAGCTGCACGCGCCGTCGCCGGTTCACCGTCACCTGATCGCCTGCCAGCAGGCCGAAACGATGTACGAGGTTGCCAACGTATCGCCAGCCATGGATGACCCGTCGCCGCTGATCTACACCTGCGGCTACTCCGACAACATCGCGTCCATCTCGCCGCAGGGCACCCTGCCTGTGCCGCAGGGACCGGGCGTCGGCGTCTCTTATGACATGGACCTCATTGCGGCAAACACCCTGCAAAAGGAAGTCGTGACCGCCTGAAAGGGCTTGGACCGATCATGCGCGGTCAGGCGAGGAGAGCTGACCTGCGCAGAATGACAGTGCCGGTGCACACCCGGGCAATGTCGCTATTGCCGTCAAAACACAAAAGGGAGGAACTTTGTTATGAGAACCGTTTTTGGGCCGGGCATCCTGGCCGGAATCCTGCTGGCCACATCCGCCATTGTTGCCAGCGCGCAATCGATCACGGTGGTCTTGCCGGAAGAGCCGCCTTCGTTGGAGCCCTGCGAATCCAAACATTCCAGCGTTGGCCGTGTCATCATCCGGAACGTCACCCAATCGCTCACCGTCATCGAGCCCACCTCGGGAGCACTGGAACCCCTGCTGGCAACGTCCTGGGAGCAGCTTGACGAGCTGACCTGGCGGTTCAAGCTGCGTGAGGGGGTCACCTTTTCAGATGGCGCGGACTTTGACGCCGCTGCTGTTGCCACTGCCATCGAGCGGCTCCAGCGAGAGGACATCGTCTGCAACACCAAGCAGCAAACGCTTGGCGGCGTTGAACTGACGGCGACGCCGGTTGATGCGCTTACCCTGGACATCACGACCAGCGAGCCGGTGCCGATCCTCCCGACGATGATGAGCGTAGTGCAGGTAAGTGCGCCGTCGATGCCGATAGAGGGCGCAAGCCGCCAGCCGGTCGGAACCGGCCCTTATACGCTGACCTCCTGGAAAGCCGGCGAAAGCATCAGCCTTGCGCTGCGCGGCGACTACTGGGGTGACAAACCGGAAGTGAGTGACGCAACCTTCGTCTGGCGGTCCGAGTCAGCGGTCCGCGCGGCGATGGTCGAAAAAGGCGAGGCCGATATCGCCCTGGTCATCGCTGGCGTGGACGCAGATGACCCGCAAATGGACTTTGCCTATCCAAATGGCGAAACCACGCGGATGCGCATTTCGACAAAGGTGCCACCGCTGGACGATGTAAGGGTACGCCGGGCGATGAACCTCGCGCTTGACCTTGAGGCGATGAAACCGATCATCGGATCGGAGGCCCAGCTTGCCTCGCAACTCGTCGGCCCCGCGGTCAACGGCTTTGACGCCGACTTGAAGCCCTTTGGTTACGATCCCGAGGAGGCGGCCGCGCTGGTCAAGGCCGCTCAGGCCGATGGCATGCCGGTCGACCAGACCATCACCATCATCGGCAGGGAAGGCATCTATCCCGGTTCAACCGAAATCCTCGAGGCCATGCAGGCCCTCTGGTCCGAGATTGGCCTGACCACCGAGATCCGCACCTTCGACACTGGCAACTGGCTACGCTACCAAAACCGCCCGTTCCCCGAGCCCGACATGCCGAACGTCCACACCGACCAGCACGACAACCTGCTGGGGGACGCGACCTTTACCCTGTTCAACAAGTACCACTCCGACGGCGTCAATTCCACGCTCCACGATGCCGAGGTGGACGCGCTCATCGAAAAGGGTGAACCGGCCACCGGCGCCGCGCGGACCGAGGCGTTTCAGGCCGCTTTCGCCCGCATCCATGACGACCTCGTGGCAGACGTCTTCATGTATCACATGGTCGGTTACACGCGGGTCAGCCCGCGCGTGATCTGGAAGCCCTCTGTCTCGACAAACAGCGAACTCGATCTTTCGCAGGTCAGGATGGCCGACTGAGAGCCGGGCCGCGCCAGTTTGCCGACGCGGCCCACCCACAATTCGAGAGGCTGTGATGAACCTTTTCCGCCGCACCCTGCTCACCCTGTTTTCGCTTGTCGGACTGTTCGCCCTGGTGTTCTTTCTGTCGCGGGTGACGGGTGACCCGTCTTACCTTTTCCTGCCGGTCGACGCATCGGCCGAGGCGCGCGCTGCCTTTTCCCGGGCGCAGGGCTTTGACCAGCCGGTTTCGATTCAGTTCTTCAGCTACCTGAAGAGTATCCTGAACGGCGACTTTGGCACGTCTCTGCGCCAGCAGCGCCCAGCGATGGACATCGCGCTCGAGGCCTTTCCTGTCACCCTGCGGCTGATTGCCGTGTCGCTGTCGATCGCCTTCGCCGGGGCGCTCCTGTTCGGGTGTCTTGCGGCGATACGGCCGCGCGGCATTGCCGACCGGCTCATCTCGCTTGTCTCGCTCGCCGGGGCCAGCGCCCCGGATTTCTGGGTCGCCATCATGCTGGTGCTGGTCTTTTCGGTGAAACTCGACCTTCTGCCGACCTCCGGGCTTGGCGGACCCGCCTATTGGGTCTTGCCGGTCTTTGTGCTGGTGCTGCGCCCTTTCGGGCTTTTGGGTCAGGTGGTGCGCGGCGCAATGATCCAGACCCTTTCCGCGCCGTTCATCAAGACCGCCCGCGCCAAGGGTGTCGCCGAGCAGCGCGTGGTCTTTGTCCATGCCCTGCGCAATGCCATGCTGCCGGTCGTCACCGTGGCCGGAGACCTCACCGCCAGCCTGCTCAACGGCGCGGTGATCGTCGAAACCGTCTTTGGCTGGCCCGGCATCGGCGGCGTGATGATCAACGCGATCCTCCAGCGCGACTTTGCGGTGATCCAGGCGACCATTCTTGTCACCGCCGTTGCGATCCTGGCACTGAATATCGTGATCGATCTCGCCTACGGCTGGCTTGATCCGCGCCTGCGCACCGCTTGAGGGAGGAGCGAATGGAAATGTCTCAAACCGATCCCGCACCGTTGGCCCGGCCCGACCGCGCTGCCCCGTTCCGCCTTGGCAGGATGCTGTTGCGCGACCCGGCGCCGCTCTTGGCCACCTGCGTTCTGCTTGTCATCGTCTTTTCGGCCATCTTCGGTGCGGAACTGGTGGGGGAAACCGCAACCAAACCGAACTTTGCCCTGCGCAATGCAGCGCCGCAGTTCGAGCACGGTTTTGCCTATCTCCTCGGGGCTGACAACCTTGGGCGCAGCGTCATGGGACGGCTGGTGCTCGGCGCCCGCACAACAATCGCCATCGCCGCTGGCGCGGTTGTCCTTTCGTTGTCGATCGGGGGCGCACTCGGGCTTGTCGCCGGCAGCCGACCCGGGCTCCTGAGCGATGTGATCATGCGTCTGACCGACATCATCATGGCCTTTCCATCGCTCTTGATCGCGCTGATCGTGCTTTATCTGCTTGGCCCCGGCATCGGCAATCTGGTCCTGGTCCTGGCTGTCACCCGCATTCCGGTCTACCTGCGCACGGTGCGCGCTGAAGTGATGGAGATCCGCCGGAGGCCGTTCGTCGCAGCTGCGCGCTCGATGGGGGCAGGGCAGGGATGGATCATGCGCAAACACCTTGTCCCGCTGGTCCTGCCGACGCTGTTCACCATTGCCGCGGTCGACTTTGCCGCCGTCATCATCGCCGAGTCGGGCCTCAGTTTTCTTGGTCTGGGGGTGCAGCCGCCGGACTTTACCTGGGGGTCGATGGTCGCCTCTGGGCGCGGCTATATCTCGTCGGCTTGGTGGCTTGCTGCGCTGCCCGGCGTGATGATCCTGGCGACCACCCTGTCGCTGGCGGTGCTGGCCAACTGGGTGCGGCTGGCCACCGATCCGGCACAGTCCTGGAGGTTTTTCAGGGCATCCAAGGGGAGTTCGACATGAGCAATGCGGCCGTCCTGAATGTTGAAGGTCTGAAGGTTTCCTTCCTCACCGAAACCGGCCGGGTGACGGCGGTCGAGGAGGTCGGCTTTTCGGTGGCCCGAGGCGAGACGCTGGTGATCCTCGGCGAGAGCGGTTCGGGCAAGTCGGTCAGTGCCTCGGTCGTCATGGACATTCTGGAGTGCCCGCCCGGCACCGTCGACAGCGGACGTGTAACGCTGGACGGCACCGATCTGCTCGGGATGGAACCAAAGACGCGGCGCGGCATCAACGGCGCGCGGATCGCGATGATCTTTCAGGACCCGCTCTCCAGCCTGAACCCGGTTTACAGCATCGGGACGCAGATCGCGGAGGTGGTGAACGTCCATCAGGGCGGCGACGGGCGCGTCCGTGCGATCGAGCTTCTCGGGCGCGTTGGCATCCCCGATCCGGAAACCCGCTTCGGGCAGTACCCGCATCAGTTTTCGGGCGGACAACGCCAGCGCATCATGATTGCCATGGCCCTTGCGATGAAGCCCGACGTGCTGATTGCCGATGAGCCGACCACCGCCCTGGACGTTACGGTGCAGCGGCAGATTCTCGACCTCTTGCGCGAGCTTCAGGACGAGACCGGGATGGCCATCGTCCTGATCACCCACGACCTTGCGGTGGCCGCACGCATGGCCGACCGGGTGGTGGTGATGAAAGACGGTCGCATCGTCGAATCCGGCGATCTGCCCACTGTCGCCAGCGCACCCAAGCATCCCTACACCCGCGCCCTTCTCGGCGCGATCCCGCGTCTGGAGCAGGCCCGGCAGGCCGCGCTCTCCGGCGTAGAGGCCAAAGTGCTGCTTCGGGTCGAGGGTCTTTCCAAAGACTATGACCTGCCCGGTGCGCCATTTCGGGCCGGACGAACCGTCGCGGCTCTACGTGACATCAGCTTCAGCCTCGACGCCGGCACCACGCTGGGGGTCGTCGGCGAGTCCGGGTCGGGAAAGTCCACCCTCGCGCGTGTTCTGATGGGGCTCGACCAGCCGAGCGGTGGCACGGTGCAGTATGATGGCATCGAGCTGTTTGACATGTCGCCACGGGACCGGCGGCGGTTTCACCGCGAGGTCCAGATGGTGTTTCAGGACCCGTTCGGCTCGTTAAACCCGCGGATGACCATCGAGGACATCCTGTGCGAGCCACTGGCGATCCAGAAAGACATTCTTCCGCGTCGGGCCTGGCGCGATAGGGCGGCCGAATTGCTCGAACTGGTGGGCCTGCAGACCGGCCATCTTGCCCGTCGCCCCGGCCAGTTTTCCGGCGGTCAGCGTCAGCGCATCGCCGTTGCCCGCGCGCTTGCCTCGCAGCCGCGCCTGATCATCTGTGACGAGGCCGTCTCGGCGCTGGATGTGCAGATACAGGCGCAGATCATCGAGCTTCTCGCCGGTCTCAGGCAGTCCCTCGGGCTGTCTTACATCTTCATCACCCACGACCTCCCGGTGGTCCGGTCGCTCGCCGACCAGATCATCGTGATGAACCAAGGGCGCATCGTGGAGGCCGGCGAAACCGGCGGACTCTTCGCATCGCCCGCCCACCCTTACACCCGCGAGCTTCTGGCCGCCTCCGGTCTGCCGGACTGGATGGCCGAAGTGGTGCGTCAGCTCTGAAGGACTCCCTGCATGCCCAAACTCTCCGTTTCCACTGCCACCGAACTGGCGCGCACCCTGCTGGCGGATGCGGGCATGAGCGCCGCCCAGGCCGCTGCGATGGCGGATGTCCTGATTGCCGCAGACCTGATGGGCCATCGCACCCACGGCCTCGGCATGCTGCCGACCTATCTCGACCGGATCGCCGCCGGGCTGATCCGCCGCGAGGGCGAGATCGAAACCCTGAGCAAAACCTCCTCCACCTTCGCATGGCACACCGACCGGCTTCCCGGTGCGTGGGTCATGCAGCAGGCGATGAGCAGGCTGCAGGACATGGCGCGCCGCCATCCCGTCGTGACCGCCACCGTCTCGAATTGCACCCACATCGGGTCATTGCAGGTGTACCTCGAAGAGCCCGCCCGCAACGGCTATCTCGCGCTGATGATGGTGACAGATCCGGGCGTGGCCTCGGTGGCTCCCTTCGGCGGGGTCGACCCGGTGCTGACCACCAACCCGATTGCCTGCGGCATCCCGACAGGCTGCGATCCGATCCTGATCGACCAATGCACGTCGCTGGTCTCCAATGCGCAGGCACAGTCCATTCCCGAAGGCCAGACCGAGCTTCCGGGCGACTGGCTTCTCGACAATATGGGGCGCCCCTCGCGCGACCCTTCCGTGCTCAAGACCGATCCTCCCGGCACCATCATGCCCCTCGGGGGCGCCGATTTCGGTTACAAGGGCATGGGCTTCATGCTGATGGTCGAAGCCTTCGCCCTCGCGCTCTCGGGCCATGCGCGATCCACGCCGAAGACCCGTGGGGCGCAGGGCGTCTTCGTTCAACTCATTGACCCTTCAGCTTTTTCCGGGCGCGGCAACTTCGAGGCCGAGATGAAGCATGTGGTCGAGGCCTGCCATGCCTCTCGCCCCGCTGAAGGCTCGTCCGGGGTGCGGTTGCCGGGCGAACGTGCACTGCGTCTGAAGCGGGAGCAGACCGAGACCGGGCTCGATGTCGAGACCGGGCGTCTGGACGCCATCCGCGCCGCCTGCGAGCGAAACGGTTTTGATGTTCCGGCACTCATGCGTTGAATGCCGCACCTCGTGCACCTTTCAAAAGAACTCGACCTGATCCCCCTGAATAGGGGCAAGTGAGGAGACCCATGAGCTTTACCCCCAAGTCCAAGCACCTGATCGCCGGCGAATGGCTGGACGGTCCGTCCACCTTCAAATCCGAGCCTGCCCACGGTGACGCCTTCGACTATCCCGTCGGCACCCCCGATCTGGTGAACAAGGCCTGCGAAGCCGCCGAAGGGGCGTTCTGGACCTACGGCTATTCCTCCCGCGAAACCCGCGCGAAGTTCCTCGAAACCATCGCGGATGAAATCGAGGCCCGCGCCGAAGAGATCACCCAGGTCGGCACCTCCGAAACCGGCCTGCCCGAGGCCCGGCTCCACGGCGAGCGCGGCCGCACCACCAGCCAGCTTAGCCTCTTCGCGTCCCACATCCGCGACGGCGCTTATCTCGACGTCCGCCACGACAAGGCCCTGCCCGACCGTGCGCCGCTCCCGCGCCCCGACCTGAAGATGGTCCAGCGCCCCATCGGTCCCGTCGCCGTCTTCGGCGCCTCCAACTTCCCGCTCGCCTTTTCTACTGCCGGCGGCGACACAGCCGCAGCGCTGGCCGCTGGCTGCCCGGTGGTGGTCAAGGGCCACTCCGCCCACCCCGGCACCAGCGAGATCGTCGCCCAGGCCATCGACGCCGCGATCCGGAAATGCCGTATCCACCCCGGCGTGTTCAGCCTTATCCAAGGCGGCAACCGCGATGTCGGCAGTGCCCTCGTCCAGCACCTGCTGGTCAAGGCCGTCGGGTTCACCGGCTCGATCGGCGGCGGTCGCGCGCTCTTCGACCTTTGCGCCCAGCGTGATGAGCCGATCCCTTTCTTCGGCGAGCTCGGCTCAGTCAACCCAATGTTCGTCCTCCCCGAAGCCGCGAAGGCACGCGGTGCCGCCATCGGCGAAGGCTGGGCTGGATCGCTGACCATGGGTGCGGGCCAGTTCTGCACCAAACCCGGCATCGCCGTGATCGCCAAGGGCGCGGATGGCGATGCGTTCGTCGCCGCTGCCAAATCGGCGCTGGAAAAGACCGCATCCCAGACCATGCTGACCAACAATATCGCTAAGGCCTTTAAAGGCGGCAAGTCCCGCTTTGATGTCCACAATGCCGTCGTCGCCCTGTTGACGAACGAGGACGAAGGCCGCAAAGCCAGCCCGAACCTCTACCAGACCGACCTTGAAGACTACCTGAAGGACCACGCGTTGGGAGAAGAAGTTTTTGGCCCGCTCGGGCTGATTGTACGGGTCAGCGCAGCTCAGGAGATGGAAATCATCGCCAAGGGCTTTGAAGGCCAACTGACAGCGACGCTTCACATGGAGGACGACGACACTGACCTTGCCAAGTCCCTCATGCCGATCCTCGAGCGAAAGGCGGGCCGAATCCTGGTAAATGGCTTTCCCACCGGAGTGGAAGTGGCCGATACAATGGTCCACGGCGGCCCCTATCCAGCCTCTACCAACTTTGGAGCCACCTCCGTCGGCACGCTCTCGATCCGCCGGTTTCTGCGGCCCATCTGCTACCAGAACATGCCGGATGCGCTGCTTCCCGCCGAACTTGTCATTCCCTGACCGGGCAGTGACTGTGTGAGCGATAAGTGAACTGCGACTCTTGTTGGGCTCAGGGTAGGGCGGTCATCTTAATTCCTCCAACATCTTTTCGCGGAAGACTTCGGCTGGCATCTTCCATCCAAGGCATTTGCGGGGAGTATTGTTGAGGCGATCGCAGATCACCTTCATGTCGTAGTCAGACATTGACCGGATGTCGCGTTTGCGTGGCAACACGTTCGATGCCACCGAGGGCGCCCGCCCCATCGCTTACGCTTGCCCGACCCTGCACCGCTCAAAGCTCCACAGCACGACGCCGTTTGAGCGTATCAATGAGGAGGCGATGCGGTGCACTAACGTCGTCGGTGTTCGGGCAGAATGGTGACTGGCAAAGCCAGCACCGCTATTGATGTTCGAAGCTTCAGCCAGATCGATACGACCCCGGATTGACCCGCTTCCCAGCATCACCACACAGGTAGCCTGACCGGTGTTCCAGAATGGACATCCCGAAATTTACATGGGATTGACGGATGCTACCGGCTTCCAGAGATCCACGCACACGCAACAGAGCCGGAAATTACCCTAGGGCATAAAGCTAGGTCGATCTCAAACCCCTGTAGGCGGACCTCTGGACCCGTCTGGAGGAAAGGCTGGATGCTCCGCTGGGTCCCCTTCGAGACCCGACGAAGTCCTAGGTTTCCCGGAGCCCGAGATGGGGATGCTGCTCGGCGCCGCAGATATCCCGGGATCAAATCTGCCTGTGTGGGGTGGCGGCTGCCTTCTGCCAGTGTCCTGTAGCCTTGTAAGTGGCCGCCTGCAACGGGGCAGGCGGCCACTGACTTAGATCACAACCGTGACCCGCTCCTGCGCCCGGGTGATGCCGGTATAAAGCCAGCGCAAGCCATCTGCGCGAAACGCCCGGCTTTCGTCGAGGATCAGAACGTTACCCCACTGGCTGCCCTGCGCCTTGTGCACGGTGATAGCATAGCCAAAATCAAAGCGCTGGTGCTCGTCGAAGTTGCTCCGACCCGACCCGCTCTTGTCGTTCTCGAACTCTGACGCGGAGATCGTCGCTTCGATTTCCTCACCTTCCGTTTCCGAGCACCGTTTCAGGCACAGAGTTACGGCATCACCATCGACAGCAGGCGGCTGGACGACATCGAATGTCTCCCCGTTGGAGATTCCGAGGTCCGTGTCATTGCTCAGGCAGATCAGACGATCCCCCAACATAGGCAGGGGTCCCTCTCTCCCAAGCAACCTGCGAATGTGGGCGTTCTGAAGTGTCCGCCAATTATTGGTGCCCACCAGGATCTGATCTGCGTCCAGAAGCATGGCATCGGTCAGGTCCCCAAACCCGATCACCTGACTCTGTCCATAGGTTCCGAGCACCAGGCCCTGGCCATTCCGCACCTCCATCGAGAGACGAACCAACGGATTGCCCAGAGCCTGGCGATGAATCTCCGTCAGCATCACATCAGGGGCGGCTTCGGTGAAAAAGCCGGCGCCCTTCACCGGCGGCAGCTGCGCCGGATCTCCGAGGACAAGCACGGGTGTGCCAAAGGACAGCAGATCCCGTGCCAACTCCTCCCCGACCATCGAACATTCGTCGATGATCACCAGCGCCGCAGAGGCAACCCGGCTGTTGGGGTTGAGTCTGAAACCCGAAAATGCGCCGTGCCCGTAGTCAGGCCGGTAGATCAGCTTGTGAATCGTCGTGGCGCCGGTGCAGCCCTTGGAGGCCATGACCTGCGCCGCCTTTCCGGTAAAGGCTGCATAAACGACCTCACCTTTCATTCCGGCGGCGATAGACTTAGCGATGGTGGACTTCCCGGTTCCGGCATAGCCAAACAAGCGAAAGACCTGCTGCTTGCCGGGTCCGGCAAGCAGCCAGGCAGTCACCTTGTTGAGGGCATCGATCTGGTGGGTCGAGAACATGTTGTTGAAAACAGTCATGTGCATCTCCTTGAGAGTGCGTGAGGTGAGGACACATCCGGAAATGGCCGACGCATCGGACCTTGAGTGCCGGACATGTCTGGAGGGCCGTGTCAGAACCATTCTGGCACGGTGGGCCCGCCAAGGGCGCGAGACCCATGGCAGGGGGTGGCTAGAGCTGTGACAGCTCTGAAAAGAGAAATGCGTACAGGCGTCTGCAGCGCCCATGCCGATCCGGGACAGAGATGGGTGTCACGCTTTCCTGATCTTGAGGTCTTCTCCTCCGGAAGCATTCAGCCGGGTCGGGTGTCACGCTCCCCTAATATCATACGTTTTCCGTATCGACGCAGAGAACCAATATGAAGTTAGGGGAGCGTGACAGGCCCCGCGGTCCGGGGCTGGTCCCGACGCTCGTCACGGCGGCACGGCATGTTTCGGCACCACGGCCTTTGCCGCAGCCTTTGCCGCGCGGCACCGACGCTGGCGTTCTGCCGCGCGGTCCCGTTTTTTGGCGCGGATCGGATCCTCTGTTCCGGTGAGGTCCAGGACCGTCTTGCGAACACGTTCGTTTGTTATGTCGCAGGCCTTGCGCATCACACAGTCCGCACAAACACTCGCTGCTCCGGCAGCACTTCCCGCCACTCCGAAACAGCTCTGCAAGAGTTCTTCCGGGCTTAATCTACTTGCCGCAAACGGCACCCCGTCAAACCGTGAAGGATCACCCACGGCTCTGGCACGTGCAGCCTGAACGATTTCGCTCGGAAGGTGCGCAAAATCTGCGTCAGTCAGTATGTGCCGTTTCAGAGACCAGTTCTCCATCAGCACAGGTGTCTTCGCTTCATGGGCCTGATCAAATTCAATCAGTTCCTGCCGGAAGCGAATCTGCGCAGGCAGCTTGCGATCATTCTGATGCCAATACTCGGGCAAAGCCCCAAGACCACCGAACGCCGCGTATTTTGCCCCAAGCGTCCAGTGCTGCCGAAACTTCGCCTCCCAGGCCACGGTCGCCTTCTGGCTTGGAGCAAGCTGGTTGGGCTGCGGCATTTCCTTGCGCGTCCGCGCCTGAGCAAAACCAAAGGCGAACCGCATATACTCACCATACGGCAGCCCCGTGGCGTCGGCATTCTGGCGGGCGATCCACAGCTGGGTCAGATGCGCGTTGTTCTGAGACCAGTCAATTTTTTCACCGACATGCTCCCCTGTCCGCCATTCCCCGGGTGCCAGAACAAGCCCAGGCTGCTTGTAGCGTGCCTTATAGGCCTCGAAGAACAGCCAGGTCGCTGTGAGCGGCGTAAGAAACCGGTATTCCGGCCACTTGGCAATGATCAGATCGCGTTCCACCTGGAGGACTTCTGTGGGGATGAGCATTGCGATGCCCACAAGTTCACTGGTCCGGGCCGAAGGCCAAGTTGAAGAAGATATCATGTTAAGTCCTGCAAAAGTCTTCTACTTTCGTTATAGCAAGCAGAGGGACGGCATGCGTGCGATAGTGCGTGAAACGGAGAAAAAAGTTCATATCCGGCAATCTGGAGCACATGCCGGGCGGGTCATTTCGAAACATCAGCCAGGCTACAGGTCTGCCGCGACACTGATGATCCCCACGGTCGAGGATCCGGGCGCGCAGGGTATTGGGTTTCGCTCGCTCACCGAGACTGTCGACACCACCACCAGCGGCATACCGTGCCAGCTCTCAGAGTTCGCCCGCGATCATCCGAAAGGCCCCGGGGTTCCTGATACCCCGAATCTACCAAGCGGGCCGGGGCGAGAACCTCGATCGGCAGGGGCGGAGCTGTCCGGGTCCACCGCCGAACGGGTCATACCTTGTGCATCTGCACCGGCGCAGGCGGCCGCGCGGCGGGCAAGCGGTTGCACCAATTGTGATCAGCAATTGTTCCGCGTATATCGGCCCTGACGCGCATTGTTTATGCAGGACAGTTCATCCCTGCGGGGTCTGGGGTCAGATCCTGCCACTACAGTTTCAAGAGGTATCGGACATGAAGATTGCAGTTGCAGGCCTGGGCTATGTCGGCCTGTCGAACGCCGTCCTTCTGGCGCAGCATCACCCGGTCACGGCGGTCGATATCACCGAAGCCAGGGTCCGGATGGTCAACGAGGGCAAATGCCCCATCGTGGACACCGAGCTTGAGGACTTTCTGGCCAACCGCCCGTTGCAGCTGGAAGCCACGACCGACGCCGCTTCGGCCTATGCCGACGCCGATTTCGTCATCGTTGCGACACCGACGAACTATGACCCCAAGACCAACTATTTCGATACTTCCAGCGTCGAGACGGTGATTGCCGATGTGATGGCCGTCAACCCCAAGGCCACGATCGTCATCAAGTCCACCATCCCCGTGGGCTATGTCCGCCAGGTCAGACGCCAGATGGAAACCGATCAGGTGATTTTCAGCCCCGAGTTCCTGCGCGAGGGCCGCGCGCTGCATGACAACCTGCACCCCTCGCGGATCATCGTCGGCGAGCGTTCCGAGCGCGCCAAGGTCTTTGCCGACCTGCTGCTCGAGGGCGCCGAAGACGCCGATGTCCCGGTGCTGTTCACCGACCCGGACGAGGCCGAGGCGATCAAGCTGTTTGCCAACACCTATCTTGCGATGCGCGTCGCCTTCTTCAACGAGCTCGACAGCTACGCCCTGGCCGGCGGCATGGACAGCCGCCAGATCATCGACGGCATCAGCCTCGATCCGCGCATCGGCGGGCATTACAACAACCCCTCCTTTGGCTATGGCGGCTACTGCCTGCCAAAGGACACCCGGCAGTTGCTGGCCAACTACAGCCATGTGCCGCAGAACCTGATCCGGGCGATTGTCGATGCCAACCGCACCCGCAAGGATTTCCTCTCGGACCAGATCCTGATGCGGGGACCCAGGGTTGTGGGCATCTACCGGCTGGTGATGAAGGCCGGTTCCGACAACTTCCGCCAGAGTTCGATCCAGGGGATCATGAAGCGGCTGAAGGCCAAGGGGGTCGAGGTCATCGTCTACGAGCCGGTGCTTCAGGAGGAAGAATTCTTCCGCTCGCGGGTAATCCCTGATCTAAAGGCCTTCAAGGCCGAGGCGGATCTGATCGTTGCCAACCGGCTGACTGACGAGATTGCCGATGTGCAGGACAAGGTGTTCACCCGCGATCTGTCCGGCACCGACTGAGGGGGGCCCGGCCTATGCAGACAGTTCTGGTTACCGGCTCGGCCGGCTTCATCGGATATCATCTCTGCAAGAGCCTGCTGGCGGACGGACTCCGTGTGGTCGGACTGGACGCGCTGACCGACTATTACGACGTCTCCCTCAAGCAGGCGCGGCACGCCATGCTTGAGGATGCGCATTTTACCCCGGTGATCGGGCGGGTCGAGGCGCCGGGGCTGGTGCTGGACCTGTTTGCAAAGCACCGTCCGGACTGTGTCGTGCATCTTGCCGCGCAGGCCGGGGTGCGCCATTCGATCGACAATCCGCGCTCCTATCTCGAAAGCAACATCGCCGGCACCTTCGAGATCCTCGAAGCCGCCCGGGCGCATCCGCCAAAACACATGTTGCTGGCCTCGACCTCCTCGGCTTATGGCGCCAACACCCAGATGCCCTACCGCGAGACGCAGAAGGCCGATCTGCAGATGTCGTTTTATGCCGCCACCAAGAAGGCCGGAGAGAGCATGGCCCACAGCTATGCGCATCTGTTTGACCTGCCGGTCACGATGTTCCGCTTCTTCACCGTCTACGGGCCGTGGGGGCGCCCGGACATGGCGCTGTTCAAGTTCACCCGTGCGGTGTTCGAAGGCAAGCCGATCGATGTCTACAACCACGGCGACATGCGCCGGGACTTTACCTATATCGACGATCTGGTCCATGCGATCCGGCTGCTGATGCAGGTGGTGCCGCAGCGCCCGCAGGATGGCATCGTACCCGCAGGCGACAGCCTGTCACCGGTGGCGCCGCACCGGATCGTCAACATCGGCAACTCCAACGCCGTACAACTGTCGGAGTTCATCGCCGCGATCGAAGAGGCAACCGGCCTGTCGGCGACGCGCAACCTGATGCCGATGCAGCCCGGTGATGTGCCCGCCACCTGGGCCGATGCGGACCTTCTGAAGACACTGACCGGCTACCGCCCGCGCACCGATGTGCGCCAGGGGGTGGCGAACTTCGTCGCCTGGTATCGGGACTATTACGGCACCTAGTCCCGCCGCCGGATCGCGTCACAGCAGGGGGCCGGGACCTTTGCATGCCACCAATCCTCGATCCTCCGGCGTTCTCTTAGCTCAGTTGCGTGTAGACAGCTCCCATGGCACAATCGCCTCATTAGATAACCCATTGGTTTCTAACAGGAGTCGCACTTCAAGGTAGCGCGCACCGGCTACATGAGGCGCATCGCATAATCAGACTTATGTAATATCGCGGCAACGACCGCATCAACTCCGCATCCGGATCACCCGGGCGGGGCTGCCTGCGGCGATGGCGCCTGCGGGCACATCGCGGGTCACCACCGAGCCGGCGCCGATCACGCAGCCGTCGCCCAGCGTGACGCCGGCGGTGATCACCGTCTTGGTGCCGATCCAGCAGTCTTCGCCGATCACCACGTCACGCTCGATCATGTCCTGATCGGTGATGCGTTCCCCGGCCGCCAGCCCGTAGTCTGCGGCGGTCACAAAGCAGCCCGGGCCAAAGGTGGTGCGGGCGCCGACGCGGATCCAGCTGGCAGAGCGTCCCGACCAGAGGGCGCAGTATTCGCCGATCTGGACCTGATCACCCAACTCGATCCGCTCGCCGTTGCGGAACGAGCTGTTGGGCGCCAGCCGCACATCGTGGCCCAGCGTCATCCTGGGGCGCTGCAACGCATGGCTGTAGCCATAATAATGCAGCATCCGGAACGGATGCAGCAGCACGTAGGGATGCGCAAAGGACCGCAGGACCCGCCCGAGCCGCGTCAAGGGGCTGTTCTTTTTCACCGCCATGGCCGTTCTCCTGCCGCCTTCAGCCGCGCCGCCGCCGGCTCAGTCGTAATAGCCGTAACCGTAGTCCGCGCCCATGTAGCGGCACTTGTTCAGGATCACGCCCATCACGTTGGTCTGGCTGGCCAGTTCCCGCTCGCACAGGTCGATCTCCTTGATCGTCGAGGACTCGGCCCCGGCCACGATCAGCACACAGTCGACCTGCCCGGCAAAGGCCATGGTGTCGTCGGTCACCAGCATCGGCGACATGTCAAAGATCGTCAGCGCCGGATCATAGCGGGCCTCGATCTCTGCCAGTGCCCGCGTCACCCCCGGCCCGTTCAGCAGTTCCGCCGGGTTGCGGCTGGGCCCCGGGTTGGTCGAGATTGCCAGGTTAGTGCCGTAGCGCAGCGCATTCTCCGCGAAGGTGCCGGTGCCCTCGAGCACCGCGGCAAAGCTGATGTCGCGGCTGACCCCCAGAATCCGCCCCAGCGACGGGCGCCGCAGATCCAGCTCGAGCAGCAGCGTGCGCAGATCGGGCTGCCGGGCAAAGCTGAGCGCGAGGTTGAGCGCAACGGTGCTCTTGCCGCAGGCGGCGGTGGGCGAGGTGATGGCCAGACGGCGCCAGTTGTTGGCCCGCATCTGCTGCAGCACCCGGGTGCGCAGCATGTCGACCCCGGTGGCCGGGCCGCCGCCCTGGAAGGCGACGATGCGGTTGCGCTCCATCTGCCGGGCGTTCAGCGTCAGTTCGGGCAGCTCCTGCCAGGCGGTTGAAATGGCGGCAGGCCCGGCCCCCGCAGGCGCAAAGATCCCGGTGCGCGACGGCGGGGTGCCGGGGGCGGCACTGCCGGTGCGGGCGGCGCGGGCCTTGGCGATGGCGTTCTGAATTTTTTCCATGTCTCTCCCCCTCAGCCCAGCGCCGCCGGACCCGACCGGCCCAGCCCGGCCAGGCCGATGCGCCGGCCGATGGAATCCAGAATCAGGTCCAGCGGCATGTACCAGGTGTGTACCGCCCAGAGTCCCGCCGGAATGCCGATCAGAAACGCCCCCAGAACCCCGAAGATCAGCGCCCGGCGGCGCAGCATCTCACCCCGGGTGCGGTAATAGGGCAGCGTCGCGAACGGCGTGATGCCCAGGTGGTTGGTCAGGTCGGCGGGACGGCGGATGCCCGCGTGCATCAGTTCGAGCAGCAGCACCATGCCCAGGCCCAGCACCATGCCGCCCCCGACCCCGCCGGCGGCAATCACCAGCCGGTTGGGGCGTTCGGGTTCGGTCGGCACCACCGCCTGTTCGACGATCGAGATCCGCTGTCCCTTGGACAGCGCCTCGATCACGTCGCCGGTTTCGGCGCGGGCCTTGTTCGCCACCGCCAGGTCGTACTGGGTGCGCACGTTGGCATAGTCGCGTTCCAGCGTGTCCAGCGTGATCGCATTGCCCGGTGTCGCCTCGACCGAGCGGCTGAGCGCGCCCAGCCTGTCCTCGACCTGCGCCTTCTGGGCAGCGACAAGGGTCAGCTGCGCGTCTATTTCGGCCAGTTGCACCTCGTAGACGGTCATCGCGGCGCCGTCCTGCGACACTCCCGCCCGCGACAGCTGTTCCTGCACCACCGCATCCAGCGCGGCGATGCGGGTCTCAAGCAGCTTGATCTTGGGGTTCTCGGGGGACAGCACGGCGCGCAGGCCCGACAGTTCGTCGCGCAGCCCCTGCAACTGGCGCTGTTCGGAACTCTGATCGCGCAGCGGCAGGCCGCCCTGCGCCGAACTGTCGGCGCTCTGCTGGCTCACCACCTGGGCGCGGCGGTCCTTCAGCGCCGCCGCTTCGCGCTCGAGCTGAAGCAGGCGTTCCTGGCTGGCGGCCTGCTGGCTGCGGCGGAAATCCAGGCTGTCGGGCAGCGCCTCCTGGTTCTTTTCCTTGAAGCGCAGAATGATGGCGCCGCGCTGCGACAGCTCCTTGTCCAGCCGCGCCACCTCCTGCTCGAAGAATTCCAGCGTCTGGCGGGCGACCCGGGTGCGCATGCCCACATCCTCGCGCAGGATCAGGGTGACCAGCTCATTGGTGACCGTCGCCGACATCCGCGCCGTCGGCGCCTCGAAGCTGACCGACACCAGGGTGGCGCGCACCGGGCCGCGCGGCACCGTGCCCCCGGTCGTGATGATCGACACCCGGCGGCGCATGTCCGCAACCAGCGCATCGGCGTCCAGCGCCCCCGACGGCTGTCCGGGCTGGGGCGCGTAGATCTGCAGCCGGTTGGCCATGTCGAGCAGCGTGTCGCGGGTCAGGATGCGCTGCTGGATGATCTCAAGCTGTTCGGTGGCCTCGGTGCGCACGGTCGAGGCGGCAAGCTCGTCCGGGATCTGTTCGGATTCCACCAGCAGCCGCGCCTTGGCGACATAGACCGGCGGCAGGACCGAGGCCAGGGTCAGCCCGACGGCCGAGCCGATGATCAGAAACAGCAGGAACCAGTGCAGCCGCCGCAGGAACAGGGAGAAATAGAACTTCAGGTCCATGGCGGTCAGTCTGCCTTTGTCTTCGGTTGCTGTGCCGGGACAGGTGCCGGAAAGGCGCCCGTCTGGCAGGGAAAGAACACCCCGTCGTCCAGCACCTGCTGCACTGTCTGCGGTGTGACCGTATGCTCGGTCCGGGTGAACGCATAGACCAGCGACAGGTCGCACAGCTGGTTGACCAGCCGCGGCACCCCGCCGGTCATCTCATGCACCAGCGCGCAGGCCTCGGGGGTAAAGATCTCGGCTTCGGCGCCGGCCACCGTCAGGCGGTGGGTGATGTAATGCTGCACCGTCACGCCGTCCATCACCGTGAGATGAAAGGCCGAGGACACCCGCTGTGCGAACTGCCGCAGGTCGGGGCGGTGGATCATGTCGCGCAGCTCGGGCTGGCCGACCAGCACCAGCTGCAGCAACTCGTCCTTGTTGGCGTTGATATTGGTGAACATCCGCAACTCTTCGAGGGACTCGCGCGTCATGTTCTGCGCCTCGTCGAACATCAGGATCACCCGGCGCCCGGCGGCGTATTCCTCGATCAGGAATTTCTGGAACCGGCCGAACAGGTCGACATAGCCCTCTTCGGGACGGGCGGGCTGGCCCAGCGCCTGCAGCACCCAGCGCAACAGCTCGCCCCGGTCGCCATGGGCATTGGCGATCAGCCCGATCCGCACCTCTTCCCCGACCGAGCGCAGCAGATGGTGCAGCAGGGTGGTCTTGCCCGCGCCGACCTCGCCGGTGATCAGGGTGATCGGCGCGCGGGTCAGGATGCCGTATTCCAGCATCGCATAGGCCCGATTGTGTTGGTCCGACCAGAAAATGAAATCCGGGTCCGGCACCAGCGAGAAGGGTCTTTCTTCCAGGTTGAAGAAAGCCGTGTAGATATCGAGCGTACTGTTCATGCCATGCCTGAAATCTGTCGCGGAACCATTCTCTCGTGAGCCCGGGGAATTATGACTGTCTGCTCAAAAACAACCAGAGCCTGCTTTCCCTACCGTGGATAGGGCATACGGACAAGCCGCGCACCCAAACCGTCAAGGCGGAACCGCGAAACCGAATCTCCAGCCCGGAACCGTGACAAAAATGGCAGCACCTGCCGCAGCTTCCCTCCCGAAGGCCTCTGGAGGCGGCGATAAGTCACGGAAAATGACGTTAACACATTTTCAGCGTATTTAGGTCAAATTGCGGATAGGTTTTAGGTGTCTAGACGGGACCACCCTTGGTTATCTGTCTGGATGTGAGTTTGGAAAAAGTACCCGCGTACCCCGCAACCACCCACCTCGTAACATGCAATACACCTGCAATCCGTTTTGTGGAGGTGATGGCATGACCACGATGTATCGCAATGCCACAGCCCCCGCCGGGCTGCGTGTCTCCGCGCCGTCGCGCACCACACAGCCGCCGTTCCGCCCCTACCGCGATGGCGGCAAGCGTCTGATGGATCTGGTGCTGATCACCATAAGCGCGCCGCTGGTGCTGATGGTGGTGGGCTGCCTGGCGCTGATTGTTGCCCTGAACGGCGGTCAGCCGTTCTACAGTCAGCAGCGCGTTGGCCGCAACGGCCGCCATTACCGGATGTGGAAGCTGCGCTCGATGGTGGTGGATGCCGATGCCCGCCTGGAACAGTTTCTTGCCTCGGACCCGGCCGCCCGCGCCGAGTGGGACCGCACCCAGAAGCTGAAGGCCGACCCGCGCATCACCGCGTTCGGACGCATCCTGCGCGCCTCCTCGCTGGACGAGCTGCCGCAGCTGTGGAACGTCTTCCTGGGTGACATGTCGCTTGTCGGGCCGCGCCCGATGCTGCCCAGCCAGACCAACATGTATCCCGGCTCGGCCTATTACCGCATGCGTCCCGGTCTGACCGGCACCTGGCAGGTTTCGGTCCGCAACGACTCGGATTTCGCCGACCGGTCGCGCTGCGACACCCTCTATGACAACCGCCTGTCCCTGCCCGAGGACCTGCGCCTGCTGGCGGCCACGGTGCGGGTGGTGGCAAAGGCCACCGGCTACTGATCAGAGCCGGTCATCACATCGGACACGGGGGGCAGTTCTGCCCCCCTTTTTGTTGCTTTGCTGCCCGTCGGCGCCGCTTCGGGAAATTTGGGGATTCAGTGTTGACCCGAGCCGGTGTAGACCGGCACCTGGCAGGCCGGATTCAAGCCCGCAGCAGAACAGCCCAGAGTGACATGATTACAGATATCCAGCGTTTTCGTCCGATCCTTCTTCTTGCCGTCCTGTGCAGCGGCCTGTTTCTGGCCGGATGCGAAAGCTCCGAGGAAAAGGCCGAAGGCCATTACCAGTCGGGCCTTGCCCTGCTCGAGGCCGGAGACGAGGAGCGTGCCCTGGTCGAGTTCCGGAACGTGTTCAAGTACAACGGCTTTCACAAGGAAGCCCGGCAGACCTATGCCGAGATCCTGCTGCAGCAGGGCAAGGCCCAGGAGGCCTACAGCCAGTATCTGCGGCTGATCGAACAGTATCCCGACACCGTCGAGGTGCGCCGCGCGCTGGCCGAGATGGCAATGCAGAGCGGCAACTGGGACGAGGCCGAACGCCATGGCCGGGCCGCCCTGGCGCTGACCCCGGACGACCCGCAAACCCGGGCCATCCACCTGGCGCTGACCTACCGGCAGGCGCGGATCGACCGGGACGACACCGCCCGCCGCCGCATCGCCGCCGAGGCCACAACCCTGCTGGACACCCTGCGCGGTGCAGGCGGGCGCGACAATGGCGCCCTGGTGCGCATCGTCATCGACGACCTTGCCTCGGGCGCAGACCCCACCGCCGCCCTGCCCGCCATCGACGCCGCCCTGGCCCGCGCGCCGGACTCGCTCTACCTGCATCAGGTCAAGGTGGCGATCCTGGCCCAGACCGGCGATATCGCCGGCACCGGCACCCAGCTGCGGCAGATGATCGAGACCTTCCCCGACAACCTGCCGGTCCAGCAGGCGCTGATCAGCTGGTACATGGCGCAGGGCGACACCGACGGCGCCGAAGCCTTCCTGCGCGAGCTCGCCGGAGACGACAGCGGCGACACCGCCGGTCATCTGAGCGTGGTGCAGCTGTTGCAGACCGCCCGCGGCGCGGCGGCGGCGCGCGCCGAGCTGGCCCGCCTGAGCGCGGCCAATGACGGCACCGACAAGGGCCGGCTCTATGCCGCGATGATCGCCTCGATGGATTTCGAGGCCGGTCAGCCCGAGGCCGGGATCGCCGGGCTGCGCGCCGCGCTGGACGGGGCCGACCCCGGCACCCAGACCCGCCAGCTTCAGGTGATGCTGGCGCGGATGCTGGCCCGCACCAATGCGCGCGACGATTCCCGCGCGCTGATCGACCAGGTGCTGCAAGAGGACAGCAGCAACGTCGAGGCGCTGAAGATGCAGGCCGGCTGGCTGATCGATTCAGACAACCCCGGCGAGGCGATCGTGGCGCTGCGCACCGCCCTCAACCAGAACCCGCAGGATCCCGAAACCCTGACGCTGATGGCCCTGGCGCATGAACGTGACGGCGACATCAACCTGATGGGCGAACGGCTGGCGCTGGCGGTCGAGGTCTCGGGCTCGGCCGTGCCGGAAACCCTGCGCTATGCCCGGTTCCTGCTGGAACAGGGCCGCGACCAGGTGGCGGTTTCGGTGCTCGAGGATGCCCGGCTGCGGGCGCCGGAAAATGCCGACCTGCTGCTGATGCTGGCCGACAGCCACCTGCGCGCCCATGCCTGGCCACAGGCCCAGGGCCTGGTCGACGAACTGCGCCGGATCGACACGGAGCAGGCCCGTCAGGCGGCGCCGACGCTGCAGGCGGCGATCCTGCAGGGCCAGAACCGCACCGAGGACAGCCTTGCCGTGCTTGAGGCCGTGGTCGGCGAGGGCGTCTCGGAGGCGGACCGGCAGGGCGCCCGCGCCGTGGTGCAGATCGTGCAGACCCGGATCCGCAGCGGCAGGATCGACGAGGCCCGCGCCTATCTGGACGAGATCCTGGCAACCTCGCCCGACAACCCGGACCTGCAGCTGCTGGATGCCAACCTGCACGCGCTGACGGGGGACATGGCACAGGCCGAGACCGGCTACCAGGCCCTGATCGACCGCTTTCCGCAGAACGACCTGCCGGTGCGCCTGCTGATGGGGGTGCTGTCCGCCGCCGGCCGTCAGGACGAGATCCCCGCCGTGCTGGACGCCGCCCTTGACCGGATCCCCGAGGCGGCCAACCTTTTGTGGATCAAGGCCAGCCTGCTGGAGCAGGAGGGTGACATCGACGGCGCGATCGCGGTCTACGAGACGCTCTATGCCCGCGACAGCAGCAACACCATCGTCGCCAACAACCTGGCCAGCCTGATCACCACCCACCGGGCCGGACCGGAGAACCTGGAACGCGGCTATGCCATCGCGCGGCGCCTGCGCGGCACCGAGGTCCCGGCGTTTCAGGACACCTATGGCTGGATCGAATACCTGCGCGGCAACCTCGACGAGGCGCGGGACTATCTTGAACCCGCCGCCGCCGGGCTCGGCTCGGATGCGCTGGCACAGTACCACCTTGGCATGGTCTATGCCGGGCTTGGCCGGGATGCCGACGCCCGCGACGCCCTGACCCGGGCGCTGGATCTGGCCGGCGACAGCCCGCTGAAACAGTTCGAGACCGCCCGCGAAACCCTGGCCGGCCTGCCCGCTCCCGAGGCTCCCGCCAACCCCTGACCTGCCCGCAATTGTTGCGCCCCCGGCACGATCCGGACAGGAAGGGGCGCTGTGCGGGCGCCGGGAACTGTATTTCTTTGCAGTTGCGCTCCGGGCTGGACTAGACTCCAGCCAGAGACCGCAAGAGGGCAACAGGCCCCGGGGAGCAGAGCAGGATGATTTTCGTGAAACCGAAATTTCCGGTCCGGACCGGCCGGACCGCAACCGCGCTGCGCAGTCTGGTGCTGGCGCTCGGGCTGGCCGGGCTCGGCGCCACCGGCGCGGCGGCGCAGGGTTACGGCGTCAAGCCGGGCGACACGCTGCGCATCGAGGTGCTGGAGGATCCCAGCCTCAACCGCACCGTGCTGGTGGCGCCGGACGGGCGCATCTCGATGCCGCAGGCCGGCAGCATGCGGGCCTCGGGACGCACCGTCGAGGCGATCCAGAGCGACCTCACCGGGCGCCTGGCCGGCGCCTTCGCCGCGATGCCCAATGTCTATGTCTCGCTCGAGCAGCTGGCCGCGCGCGAACCCCGGGTGCAGCGGGCCCCGAGCGCCCCCGCCGCCAAGCCGGTGATCGGCGTCTACGTGATGGGAGAGGCCAGCCGCCCCGGCCGGATCGAAGTGGCGCCCGGCACCACGGTGCTGCAGATGTTCGCGATGATGGGCGGGTTCACCAAATTCGCCGCCACCAAGCGGATCCAGCTGCGCCGCACCGACCCGGCCAGCCAGGCCGAGACGGTGTACAAGCTGAACTACCCGGCGATCGAGGCCGGCGAGGCGTCCGGAGGACAGGCCACCCTGATGGATGGCGATGTGATCGTCGTTCCCCAGCGCCGCCTGTTCGAGTGATGCTTCCCCCGCCACCCCCGTCGGCCCCCCGCCGGGGGAACGGCAGACCCCTGCCCCGCATCCCTGCCCTTGCCCGGCTGGCCCCCGTACTGCCGCTGGCCACCCTCGCGGCTGCGGCGCTGACGGTTTCGGCGGCGGCCCAGTCCTATGACACCGGCGGCCTGCAGCTGACCTTCGGGCTGCTGCTGCGCAGCACCGCCGAGGACAACCGCGCCCTGGAGCCCGACAGCGCCGGACCCAGCACCACGGCACAGACGCATCTCTCGCTCGGGCTGCTCAGCGAAACCCGCTCCGAACGCCTTGCCTTTGACATCGACGGCACGCTGCGGGCGCTCGACACCCCCGGCGGCACGGCCGCAGGCTCTGCCCTGACCAACCCCGGCCTGGCCCTGTCCTACGGCCGCAGCAGCGTCGGCGCCCGGCTGGGGCTGGAGGCCGCGCTGCGCGAAACCGACCTGTCCGAAAACCGTCTGGACGCCGACGGCCTGAATCAGGTCAGCGGCACCGCAACCCGGCGGCGCGGCACTGCCGGGGTCAGCCTGAACTGGGGCGATGACGCGCCGCTGGGCTTTGGCCTGCTGGCCCGGGTCGAGGACACCACATACCGCGACGGCACCGCCACCGGCACCGGCAATTCCACCCTGGACGACAGCCGCCGCCGCACCCTTGGCGCCACCACGCGGATCGATCTTGGCCCGGTGCAGCAGCTGGACCTTGGCCTGACCTGGAGCGATTTCGACCTTGCCACCCTGTCCGGGCGCCGCGAGACCGTGACGCTGGACAGCACCCTGACGCTGGCCCGCCCGCGCGGCGCCACATCCGTGAACCTGACCCTGACCAGCACCGAAGAGGGCGACCGCATCGCCACCAGCCTGGGCCAGTCCCTCGCCCTGCCCTCCGGACAGCTGTCGGGACAGATCGGCGCGACCCGCAGCGCCGAGGGCGGCACCTACATGACCGGCGGCCTGGACCTGCGCCACGAGCTGGCACGCAGCACTCTGAGCCTCGGGCTCAGCCGTTCGGTGACCTCGAGCGACACCACCGACGGCGAACAGCTGTCCACGCGGGCGGCGCTGTCCTACAGCCGCGAGCTGCCGCCGGTGGGCCGGATCCGCGTCGGACTGAACCTGCTGGGCACCGAGCAGACCGCCACCGGGGCGCAGACCCTCGGCACCGAATTCGGCCTGTCCTACAGCCGCGATCTGCCGCAGGACTGGACCGTGGCGGCCGGCTACACCCACCGCTTCCGGGATGAGGACGGCACCGGCGCGGCGCAGTCGAACCGGATTTTCCTCGAACTGCGGCGCGACTTCGTCAGCCGCTTCTGACCCGGGCAGCCGGCGCGGCCTCGGGGACGCTGTCGGCCGTGACCGGCAGCGCCATCGGCCCCTGCCCCATCTTCGCGAAGATCCGCTCGTAGGCCGCCAGCAGCTGGGGAACGCTGTGTGCCCAGGATAGCTCCTCGTGCACCCGCGCCTGCCCCAGGGCGCCCATCCGGGCCCGCCGCTCGGGGTCGTCGATCAGCTCGGCCAGCTTGCGGGCAAAATCCTCCGGATCGTTGGCCCGGGCATAAAGCGCCGCCGCGCCGGCCGACACCCGGCCCTCGGTCAGGTCGAACTGCACCAGCGGCTTTTCCAGGGTCATGTATTCCATGACCTTGTTCATCGTCGAGATGTCGTTCATCCGGTTCTTGGGATCCGGAGACACCCCGATGTCGATGGCGTTCAGCACCGCCAGCAGGTCGGTGTTGTACAGCGCCCCGGTGAAGGTGAAATACGCCTGCAGCCCGCGCTCCGCCACGTCGCGCTCGACCTCGGGCAGCTGCGGGCCAAAGCCGACGATCAGGAAATGCACGTCGCGCTTGCCCAGGGTGTGGATCAGGTGGTCCGCCGCCATCACCAGAAGGTCCATGCCCTCCTGCTGGCCGATCACCCCGACATAGCCCATCACCGTACCCGCCCCCTTGCGCAGGGCGCGGTTGCCGGGTCCCGGCGTGAAGGTCTCGACCTTTGGCGCCGAGCGGACAACAAAGACATCCTCGGGCGCCATGCCGCCGCGCCCGGTGGCGATGTCGCGGAAACTGCCGTTGGTCGCCATCGTCACCGACGCGGTACGAAAGGTCAGCCACTCCCAGGCCCGCATCACCCCGTACAGCAGACCGCGGCGGCCGAACTTGGCCTCGAACAGCTCGGGACAGACGTCGTGATGGTCAAACATGTAGCGCACGCCCCACAGCCGGTAGCACAGCGCCATGACAAAGATCAGGTCCGGCGGGTTGCAGCCCTGGATCACGTCGAACTTCTGCCGCTTCCAGATCAGCCGCGCCAGCCGGAACCAGTGCAGCATCGACAGCCCCCATTCGCGGCCATAGGCCAGGGCGCTGGAATGCGCCTCGGGGGGTTCGGGATAGCGGTAGATCTGCACCCCCTCGATCACCTCGTGCGGCGCGGTCCAGCCCCGCCCCATCGGGCAGATCACCGACACATCGTAGCCCGCCTTCACCAGCGTCGTGGCCTCGAGCCAGACCCGGCGGTCCAGCGGCACCGGCAGGTTCTCGACGACTATCAGGATGTGACGGGCGGGGACCGCGGTCACAGATCTGGCTGAAAACACCGGCGGTTCTCCTCGGGGTTGGGTATCACTCACTTAAAAGACCCGGATTCACGAGGGAAGCGGGGTTTCCAGATAAGGCATGCAGTGTGACCGAAAGGCATGCCCCGGCGGGCAGGGTCATCCGGACGATCCCGGCCCGCCAAAGTCGCGCTGCAGCAGCCGCACGGCATGTTCCAGGGTTTCCCCCAGCCCCCAGCCATTGGCATCGGCCACGGCGCAGAAGCTCTCGATGGTGTCCGGGCGGGCCTTGAGGTTGAACTGCGCGTTGCGCCCGGTGCGGCGGCGGCGGGGCGGCGCGCCCCCTGCCCCGGCGGCGGGCGCG
>NZ_VOJI01000003.1 GCF_007923445.1 Puniceibacterium confluentis
CATGGGTCTTCCTCCTTCGTCCATTCAAAGGTGGAAAATTCCAGTTCGCAATGGCCCGGATACCGGGGGGAAGGTCAATGGCGATCATCACCCGCTGGCGCATGCCACCAGAAAGCTGGTGCGGGTAGTTGTCGAGCAGCCGCTTGGCATTGGGCAGACGGACCACGTCGAGAAACTCGAGCGCCTTGCGCCGCGCCGCCCCCCGAGACAGATCCTGGTGCAGGGCCAGCGTTTCGCCCATCTGCGACCCGATGGTATAGACCGGGTTGAGCGAGGTCATCGGCTCCTGAAAGATCATCGCGATCTCGTTGCCGCGCACCTTGCGCAACTCGCGCTCGGACAGATTGCCCAGATTGACCTGCCGCCCGAGAACGTCGCTCTGAAACAGCAACTCGCCCCCGGCAACGCGACCGCCCAGATGTTTCAGCAACCCGAGTATCGCCAACGAGGTGATGGACTTGCCGGACCCGGACTCGCCGACAATGGCAAGCGTGCGGTTGTGATCGAGATCGAAGGACACGCCGTCGACCACGCGGGTGGCCGAGGATACGTCGCCGAACTCGACACTCAGGTCGCGGACGGACAGCAGCGGCGCTTGTGTTGGGGTGGTCTCGGGCATGTCGGTCTCCTGCTCAAACGGTCTCGGTTTGTCGGGCTGTCAGTGCGGTCGCGAGCGTGTCGATGCAGATCGCGATGGCATCGGTTGTCATGGCAAGGCTCATGGAGGCTGTCTGCCGTTTGCGCCCCCCCATCTCGGCGACATTGCCGGGGGTCTGCGGCACATGGATGAACCCGGTGAGCGTCGGCAGGCCGCGCTTCTGGATCGCGTGAGCGGTGGTGTAGAGCATCTGGTTGCACAGATGCGTTCCGGCGTGGAACGACACCGCCGCCGGGATGCCCGCGGCGGTGACGGCAGCCATCATCTCGGCATGCGGCAGGGTGGCGCCATAGGCCACCGGCCCGCCGGGCACGATCGGCGACAGGTCGACCTGCGCACCGGAGCTATCAGGTACGTCGAAGTGCCGCCAGTTGATGCCGACCATTTCGGTCTGGATGATCGCCGCTTCCGACACGCCCATGCCGACCCAGGCATCCGGGCGGTGCGCGTCGAGCAGCGCGTCGATGCTCGCCGGAAGATCGTTGCTGTTGACCGGCATCACATGGCCGATCACTTCGCATCCGGTCCAGCTGCGCTTGCCCAGCTCTTCCACAACTTGTGCTGCCGGGTTGTTTTCCGCCTTCGCCCATGCGCCGTAACCGGCGACAAGAATCCTTGGTTGATGCACCCTGCGTCCTTCCTTGACGTAACATTGGGCACGTTTCTTGGTCACGGAACTGTTGCAGTAAAGTCATTTTGCGGCATAGCTCTATGCATAAACCTTATAGATCAGAGGTCAGGACATGAAGCACCGGCAGGTCGAGGCCTTTCGATACGTGATGCAGGCCGGGACCACTGCGCAGGCGGCAAAACTCATGTCCGTAACCCAGCCCGCCGTCAGCCGATTGATCACGGATCTGGAATATCATTTGGGTTTCAAGCTGTTCGAGCGGAGCAAGGGGCGGCTGCATCCGACGCCCGAGGCGACGCAATTCTATTCGGCGGTTGACAGGTTCTTTATCGGAATCGACGAGCTGGAGCATTCCGCCCAGCAACTTCGCGATCGTTCGCCGACCTCGCTGAAGGTCTATGCGACGCCCGCATTGTCGACGAGTATCGTACCAAAGGCGATTTCCCGCTTTCGCAAACTGCACGCAAATGTCGCATTTCAACTTGAATCTGCCTCATATACCCAGATCGCGCTCAGGTTGCAGACGCATCAGGCCAGCCTGGGAATCACCCACGCCTTCCCCGACCTGCCAGGGCTGACGCAAGAGACTTTCCTGCGGGTGCCTCATGTTTGCTCCATGCATGCCTCGCATCCTCTGTCGGGAAAGGACGTGATCGTGCCGCAGGACCTCGAGGGCGAAAATGTCCTGCGCATCCTGCCCGAGGGAGAGGTGGATTGGGATGCCACAACCGCGGTGCTGGAGAACTCGGGCGTCCGGTTCAGCAGCGATATCG
This sequence comes from Puniceibacterium confluentis, assembly GCF_007923445.1. Taxonomy (GTDB): domain Bacteria; phylum Pseudomonadota; class Alphaproteobacteria; order Rhodobacterales; family Rhodobacteraceae; genus Puniceibacterium; species Puniceibacterium confluentis. The sequence continues at coordinate 2,063 of NZ_VOJI01000003.1, forward strand.
CCACGCAGAGCTCGCACACCGGCTATGCGCTCATCGCGGAAAACCTTGCGGTCGGTTTGATAGAGCCCTTCGCCGCGCATCCTTGGCGCCAGAACGGCGTGGTGACCCGGCCCTTCGAGCCGCGACTGGATCATACCTACGTGGTCGCCCAGCCCGATATTCAGGCGGTCTCCAGCATGATCACCGCATTCATCGACATCCTGCGCGAAACCGCCGCGACATTTGACGCGAACTTGGGCGCGGCGGCGCCTTAAGATGGCTCATCCGCCCCCGTGTTCAAACCGGCGTGCGCTGAAATTGGGCCAGGGCGACGCCGCAATTCTGCAGTGCGCGGCCAACCCCGGCGAGCTTTGTAAGCATCAGACCGCAACTTGCGCTCGCGCCATGTGAGGCGCAGAACGAGGTCTGGGCCAAGAACCTTTGTTCTTCCGACTGGAAGGGTCTAAAGCAGCCAAGTGGTGCGCTTGGGCAACGCCCGTCCGGCTCCGGTTGTTCTGCCGAAGAATTTCAGGCCGCTTGGTATTGCCAGTTCTATTTGCAACGGCAGCGAGTGACCGAAATCCACCCACCTTCGATTAGAGCCCGAAACTTGCTGGCTGCTGGCCGAATGTCGGCTTCTACCTGGGGCACTTGGCGGGTTTGCTCTTGCCGCGAATGACCGGATTCCGCCCTCAGGGTCGATCATGGCAGCGCCGGCCGTGAAGGTCTGGCGGAGTGTCTGCTTCCGCGGTGGGTCAAGGGCGCGTTTCCGCCCACGGCGAACCTCAGCATTCCGCCCAGTCCTCAGTGTCGGTCGGAGACGCGGGGAATCGCGGCGATCTGGCTCCTAGGGTGTCACCTACCGTTTTATCGATACACCAAGCTGTTGTTAGGCACGCTCTATCTCGGAGTAGTGGCTCCCCAATCCTCTAGAACCTGCGCAATGATCAAGACGTCCGAGGGTGTTAAATCGTGGATGGCAACATTGGGTCCACGGAGATCCAATGACGGATTTATTCGGACCTGTAGGGCCTTCGAAATCTTGCGAAGCGATAAGTTTAGACCGTGCAGCGTCAAGTGCAAAGGCATGTTCCCGCCAACGCCCTGGCGCGTTTCGGACGCCACGGGCATCAATGCAGCACCGGTCTCTGCGCGAGTAGTTCAGCGCTCTCTAACATGCGGCTGACAGTCCGTAAGCTCGGCTTGCGACCGCCCGAAACCGTCAGTTGGATAGCGTCTGAAACAGCATCGATTGCCACTCGCGACAGACCCCGTTTCCCGCCCTGTGTTTCGACAAAGCCCCGCAACTGCCATGTTGTCAGCTCTGGCAGATCGAGCACGACGCAGCGACTGAGCAATGGTGCAGGCAATCCCTGGCGCCTGTTGGCCGTCATGACCCAGTTGACCCAAGACATGTCAAACCGGACTTGAAAGTAGGGACACTCCCAGGTTGCGGCCGTCATTCGCTCCAGGAGCGGCAGCAATGCATCGGTCAGAGTATGGCGCGATCCCTGAGCTGACTGAACATTTCCGGCCTTCTCCAGTTCATCAATGATCACGATTGGCCCGGCGTGCTGTTCCCGCAGCGCAGTCTGCATCAGCTTTCCCGGGTTCGCGGTGCTCCAGCCACGCTGCGACCCGACCAGGGAGAACGCCGCAGGCTCTCCGGTGGCATCGATGGACGTGGTAGGTACGTCGAGATGATGCGCGAGACGTCGTGCCCAGAAGCTCTTGCCAATACCGGGCGGCCCGACCAATACGAGCGGGTGAAACCTCAGGCCCGGCAAACCATCGCGGGCAGACGCCTTCAGGCCGTTCCAGACGACTTCCGTCGCTGGAGCCATCCAAGGCATCTCTTCGTGGAGTGCCGCCGCAATTTCGTCCGCTCCATGTTCGGTCATGATCCGTGCGACGGGCAATCCGTCTCGCAGCGGGGGAAGCATCACCTCATCACGTTGCGGCAGATGCCCCGCTCCGCTCTGACTGCGCAAACGCTCGCGATACCGCACAGCGCGACGCTTGATCTTTGCGGTATCGGCGGCAGTGATCACGGTACGAAAGTTCTCGGCGTTCAGCCCTTCTGATTTGCGGTGGTTCAGCTCCATACGGATTTCGCGCAGCTTCTGTGTAAACCGGTTCTGGAGTTCAGACAGAAGCAGGATGTCGTCGAGCGGCCGAGCTGCGCAGAAGGGGATCTTGGTTGTGGCACCGGTCATGGTGGAGTCCTTTCAAGACGCAGCGCTGGTGCTGCGGCAGTGCTTTCGGCCTGGTCAGGCCTGAAAGACGTGAGTTGAAAGGTTCCGGAACCATGGGAACATACAGCGAACAAAAATCGGTCAAGATCAAGTAGTCCATGGGTGCGAACCATCTCCAGGCCGCACCCAATCAACCAAGCTGAAGACGGAACGCAAGCCGTTGATTAAAAAGGAAATCTCCACAAACAGCGCGTCCGCTGGACATTTGATCTGCGTCGAGAGGTCAAAAAAACAGCGCGAATGGACATTATTTCATGTGTCCGACAACATGACTATAGACCACGCCCGTTACCCACTACACTTCGAGTGGCCGCAGCTGCCGCAGGTCATGCAGCCTTCGACCATCCTCAGGTCGAATTGACCGCAGGAAGGGCAGGCTTTGCCGCGGGGCAGGTCCAGGCCGACCACCTGGGCCTTGGGGTCGGATTTCAGCCCCATGCCTTCGCCTTCCAGAAACCCGGTGGCGATCATGTGTTGTTCGATCACGCCGCCGATGGCCGCGAGGATCGACGGAATGTACTTGCCCTTGACCCAGGCACCGCCGCGCGGGTCGAAGACGGCCTTCAACTCCTCGACCACAAAGGACACATCGCCGCCGCGGCGGAACACTGCCGAGATCATCCGGGTCAGCGCCACGGTCCAGGCAAAGTGCTCCATGTTCTTGGAGTTGATGAAGACCTCGAAGGGCCGCCTGCGGCCGCCGACGATGATGTCGTTGATCGTGAGGTAGATCGCATGTTCGCTGTCGGGCCAGCGCAGCTTGTAGGTGTTGCCCTCGAGCTGCTGCGGCCGGTCCAGCGGCTCGGACATGTAGATCACGTCGCCGTGGGGGGTCTGGGGTTCGGCGTCGGAGGTGGCGACGACTTCCGGGGCGTCGGATCCGCGAAGCATCCCTTCAACGTCAGTTCCGAAAACCTTGGCTAATGCAAGCGCGTTCTCGGCGCTCGTGGAACTTCCGTCTCGCGCCAGCAACTTATTGATGACATCGCGCGATACCCCAGATTGACTGGAAATTTCGGCGACTTTCATCCCGGTAGAGGCGATTCTTGCCCGAAGCGCCTCACCAAACGTCGAATGCTGCTTCCCCTTCGTTTCCTCCGACACCGACAACACCGACCCCGTCACGTCATTCGGCCGATAGGTGGTGCAGCCCTTGCATCCGGAATCCCAGGCCGAAAGATAGACCTCCTTGAAATCCTCGAACGAGATGTCCTCGGGGCAGTTGATCGTCTTGGAGATCGAGGAATCGACCCATTTCTGCGCGGCCGCCTGCATCCGCACATGATCCAGCGGCGCCAGCGTCTGGGCGTTCACAAAATACTCCGGCAGTTCCCGGTCGCCGAATTTTTCGCGCCACATCCGGACGGCGTAGTCGACAACCTCCTCCTCGGTCCGGGTGCCGTCCTTCTGCAGCACCTTGCGGGTGTAGGCATAGGCGAACACCGGCTCGATCCCCGAGGACACGTTGCCGGCGTAGAGCGAGATTGTGCCGGTGGGGGCGATCGAGGTCAGCAACGCGTTGCGGATGCCGTGGGTGCGGATGGCGTCGCGCACATCCGCGTCCATCGCCCGCATGGTGCCGGACTGAAGGTACTTGTCGGCGTCGAACAGCGGGAAGGCGCCCTTCTCCTTTGCCAATTGCACCGACGCGAGGTACGCGGCGCGGGCGATCCGGTGCAACCAGTCCTCGGTCCGGCGCGCCGCCTCCTCGGAGCCATAGCGCAGACCGACCATCAACAGCGCATCGGCAAGACCGGTGACGCCCAGGCCAATCCGGCGCTTGGCGGCGGCCTCGGCGGCCTGCTGCGGCAGCGGGAATTTCGACGCATCCACCACGTTGTCCATCATCCGCACCGCCAGAGCGACCAGATCGTCCAGCGCGGCCTCGTCAAGACCAGCCGCCTCGCCGAACGGGTCGGTCACGAGACGGGCCATGTTGATCGACCCCAGCAGGCAGGCGCCGTAGGGCGGCAGGGGCTGCTCGCCGCAGGGGTTGGTGGCGGCGATCTGTTCGACGTACGAGAGATTGTTGGCCTGATTGATCCGGTCAATGAAGATCACGCCGGGCTCGGCATAGTCATAGGTCGCGCGCATGATGCGGTTCCACAGGTCGCGCGCCTGCACGGTGCGGAACACCACGCCGTCGAACACCAGATCCCAGGCGCCGTCGGCCTTGACCGCCTCCATGAAGGGATCGGTGACCAGCACGCTGAGGTTGAACATGCGCAACCGGGCGCTGTCAGCCTTGGCGGCGATGAAATCCAGCACATCCGGGTGGTCGCAGCGCATCGTCGCCATCATCGCCCCCCGGCGCGACCCGGCGGACATGATCGTGCGGCACATGGCGTCCCAGACATCCATGAAGGACAGCGGGCCGGAGGCATCCGCCGCCACGCCCTTGACCCCTGCCCCCTTGGGCCGGATCGTGGAGAAGTCATAACCGATGCCACCCCCCTGCTGCATGGTCAGCGCCGCCTCACGCAGCATCTCGAAAATACCGCCCATGCTGTCGGGGATCGTGCCCATCACAAAGCAGTTGAACAGCGTCACCGCCCGCTCGGTCCCGGCGCCGGCAATGATCCGGCCGGCGGGCAGATATTTGAAGTCCTCCAGCGCGGTATAGAACTTTTCCTCCCAGACCGCGGGCTCGGCCTCGACGCGCGACAGCGCGCGGGCGATCCGGCGCCAGGTGTCTTCGACCGAGGCATCAATGGGGGTGTCGTCGGCCTCTTTCAGGCGGTATTTCATGTCCCAGATCTGTTCGGCGATGGGGGCGGCAAAGCGGGTCATGAGGCGATTCCCTAAAGGCTGATGTGGTTTGGCAGGCGGCTTAGATAGCGCAGAACGTTTCCGCTACACAACGGGGATAGGCGCAAAAATGCACAACAGCTTGAAGCTGCGGACCAGCAGTCTACAATATCTGCGTGGATCGGGAAAGAATCTGTGGAAAACGTAACACATATTTTGAAGCTCAGCGTCGGCACCGAGTCGGTCGAAGATCTGATGGCCTGGCAATCCTCTGCCCGGGCGCAGGGTCCGGACGGTCTGCCCAGGCATGTCACACGGATGTGGCCCAAGCGCGCCGCCGAGATTCTCAACGGCGGCTCGATCTACTGGGTGGTCAAGGGCCTCGTCCAGTGTCGCCAGCGCATCCTGCGGCTGGAGGACCATGCCGGCGCCGACGGCGTGCGCCGCTGTGCCATCGTGCTGGACCCGACTCTGATCCGCACCAGCCCGGCGCAGAAACGCCCGTTTCAGGGCTGGCGCTACCTTGCTCCCGAAGATGCGCCGGCGGACCTGTCGGGCCGCCGCGAATCCGAAGATGCCCTGCCGCCCGAACTGGCGGGGGCGCTCGCCGATATCGGCGTGCTCTGACGCCCGGGCTGTGCAGTGTCGCACACCGGTTGTGCACACCCTGGATACGTCGGGCAACCACACGGGACCGGTCGGCAGATACCGCCGCCGCAAACGCCCGCAAAAGCGCAGCGTTCCGCCGGATTTCAACGTGAATACAGGCTGTTCCCCGATTCTCCCCAAAGCCCGCCAACCCTCGGTCGCCGGGGTCGAGGCAGGGGCGGCGAGCAGGCCGGGCCGACCGCCGCCTCTGGCAATCCGGTCTCAAGCGCTTAACTGTAGGACCAGACATATTCCGCACTGATAGGACCAGCCGATGACCGACAGCTACACCCCACCGAAAGTCTGGACCCACGACGCCGAGTCGGGGGGCACCTTCGCCAACATCAACCGCCCGGTCTCCGGTCCGACCCATGACAAGGACATGCCGATCGGGCAGCATCCCTTCCAGCTGTATTCCATGGCCACGCCCAACGGCGTCAAGGTCACCGTGATGTTCGAGGAATTGCTGGCTGCCGGCCATACCGCCGCCGAATACGACGCCTGGCTGATCCGGATCGGCGACGGTGACCAGTTCGCGAGCGGTTTTGTGAGCGTCAATCCGAATTCCAAGATCCCTGCCTTGCTGGACCGCAGCGGCGACACGCCGGTCCGAATCTTTGAATCCGGTGCGATCCTGCTGCACCTCGCCGAAAAATTCGGGGCCTTCCTCGGCAAGCCGGAAAATCGCGCCGAAATGCTGTCCTGGCTGTTCTGGCAGATGGGCGGTGCCCCCTATCTCGGCGGCGGCTTCGGCCATTTCTACGCCTATGCGCCCGAGAAATGGGAATACCCGATCAACCGTTTCGCGATGGAGGCGAAGCGTCAGCTCGACGTGCTCGACAAACGCCTTGCCGAAGCGCCCTTCGTTGCGGGCGACGACTACACCATCGCCGACATGGCGATCTGGTCCTGGTACGGCCAGCTGGTGCTGGGCCGCCTCTATTCGGCAGCGGAATTTCTGGACGTGGAAAGCTATGGCAATGTCATGGCCTGGGCGAAAAAGATCGACGCCCGCCCGGCTGTGCAGCGCGGCCGCATGGTGAACCGCACTTTTGGCGAACCGGAAACCCAGCTGCACGAACGCCACGCCGCGTCTGACTTCGACAGCAGAACCCAGGACAAGATTGCGGCTGAATAACCCCGGATCGACTGTTGCGGGCCTGGACGGACGGCCGTCCGGGTCCGCCGTTTTTCCGGGATGCCACGCCGGTTCAGCAACGTGACAGGTTCGGTGGCTGGCGACGCCAGCGCAGCCAGCGTCTTCCGGTGTCGGATCCTGCGATACATGGCGTGTCTGGCACCGCTGCCAAGGCGCATTCAGAAGGGAGGCCCCGCCGCTGCACCGGGGCGCAAAATCTTCGCCAGAAGATTTTCCCCGACAATTTTCGCACGAAAATTGTCGGGCTACACGCTAAGCCTGTCGACAATACTTTGCGCTGTCACCACGCCTATGCGCTGACCCAGACTTTCCACCGAAAGGCGCGGCTGCTCGCGCAGACGAAGCATCACGTCGCGCACCGGCATCTCGGCATGGACGCCGCCGCCCTCGCCTTCCCCCGGCACCATAACGTCACGGGCGGTCAGCACTCCGAGCGGGTTCATGTTGGCAACAAAATCGGCAACGTAATCCGAGGCCGGGTTGCTGAAAATCTCGCGCGGCGTCCCACATTGCACGATCCGCCCGCCCTCCATGATCGCGATCCGCCCTCCCAGTTTGAAGGCCTCGTCCAGATCGTGACTGACAAAGATGATTGTGCGCTTCAGACGTGCCTGAAGCTCCAGCAACTCATCCTGAAGCCGGGTACGGATCAGCGGGTCGAGCGCCGAGAACGGCTCGTCCATCAGCAGGATCGGCGCCTCTGTGGCAAAGGCCCGCGCAAGCCCGACCCGCTGTTGCATCCCGCCCGACAGTTCCGCCACCTTGGCGTCCGCGCGTTCCGACAGGCCGACCAGCGCCAGCTGCGCCTCTACCCGGGTGGTGCGCTCTCCCTCGGGCACCCCGGCCAGTTCCAGGCCAAAGCCGACATTTTCCGCCACCGTGCGCCAGGGAAGCAGGCCGAATTGCTGGAAGACCATCGCCACGCGGCTTTGCCGGATATGACGCAGCGTCTTGGCGTTGCACTGGGCGACGTCCACCATTTCGCCACCGTCATTCACAGAAACCGAGCCCCGGACCACCGGGTTGAGCCCGTTCACCGACCGCAGAAGCGTCGACTTTCCCGACCCCGACAGCCCCATGAGGACAAGGATCTCGCCCTCGTCGACATCAAGCGAGCAGTTGTGCACGCCCAGCACCTGGTCGGTCTCGGCCTGGATTTCCGAGCGTGACTTGCCCTGATCCGCCAGCGGCAGCGCCTTTTGCGGCGCGCTGCCGAACATGATGCAGACCTTGTCGAAAATGACTGCCTTTTTCATTTGTCACCCACCCGCAGCATCCGGTCCAGCATGATGGCCACCACAACGATCACAAAGCCGCTTTCAAAGCCGAGCCCGGTATCCACCCGGTTCAGCGCCCGCACGACCGGCACCCCCAACCCGTCAGCGCCCACCAGCGCCGCGATCACCACCATCGACAGCGACAGCATGATGGTCTGGTTCAGACCCGCCATGATCTGCGGCAGTGCATAGGGCAGCTCGATCTGCCACAGCGTCTGGCTCGGCGTGGCGCCGAACGACTCTGCCGCCTCGAGCAGCGCAGTCGGCGTGCCCGAGATCCCGAGATGGGTCAGCCGGATCGGCGCCGGCACCACAAAGATCACCGTGGCGATCAGGCCCGGCACCATACCGATGCCGAAAAACACAATCGCCGGGATCAGATAAACAAAGGTCGGCAACGTCTGCATCAGATCCAGGACCGGCCGCATCCAGGCGTAGAGCCGCGGACGGTGCGCCGCCGCGATACCGATCGGGACCCCGATGCCCATGCAGACCACACAGGCGGACAACACCAGCGTCAGGCTCTCTGTGGTCTCTTCCCAATAGCCCTGATTGACGATGAACAGGAAACCCAGCCCGATGAACAGCGGCAACTTCCAGCCACGCTGGATCACCCAGGTCAGCGCCACGAAAGCGGCGATCACCAGCGATTCCGGCGGGGTCTGCAGGCACCAGAGAATGGCCTCGATCAGCGTCTCCATCGCCACGGCCATGCCGTCAAAGAACCAGCCGCCGTTGGTCTGAAGCCAGCCAAAGGCAGCTTCGGCCCAGTCCCCGATGGGGATCTTGTTGTCGCTCAGCCAAATCATGCCCGCGTCCTACCTTTCCTCTGTGTCCAGATCATTCAGAAACCGAGTCTCATCCCGTGCCCGCCCCGGGCAAACACGGCCGGGGCGCGGTTCCGTCCTGCAGGCGTGTGCGCGCCAATCCGGCCCGGAGCCGAGATACGCGACGACTGCCACAAAAGCCTCGCGCCAGCGATGCACTGGCGAAACCGATTGCACCGGCATCGCCGCCACCGGACGGCGAAAGCGCCGCGCTTCTGCCACCGCCGCCGCGCAGCGCTGAAACAGCGGGTCGCGCAGTGCTGAGTCAGCGGGTCGCACAGCGCCCCCTGGCGGCGGACGGCTCACGCCCGGCCAGCCGCAAAAGGGGTCGGGCCGGTCGCACAGGTTGTCCGCCGCATCCGCCAGCCACGTACCGACGGATGGAGCGAAAGGCTCGTACACCTTCGCCTCGACCGCCATTGCCGTGCCGGATCCGCCCGCCCGGTGCGTCCTTCAAATGTGCCTGGTATTGGTCGCAGGATCCGGGCCAAAGGCAGCGCTCCCTGAAGGGAAAGGGGCGGCACCGGTGCCGCCCCCGACGTCAAAGATCAGCTGCCGAACGCTTCCTGCGCGGCCGCCATCGCATCACCGCCATCCATGGTGGTGACACCATCCAGCCAGACCGGAATCACCGCGTCATAGTTGGCCTTGATCCAGGTCGTCGCCGCCACGTCGGGGTCGATCCCGTCATCAAGGATCGCGCCCATGATCTCGTTCTCCATCGCGAGCGTGAACGCCAGGTTGTTGAGCAGCGTCCCCACGTTGGGGCATTCGGTGGCATAGCCCGCGCGGGTGTTGGTGAACACCGTCGCGCCCCCAAGGTCGGGACCGAAATAATCATCGCCGCCGGTGAGATAGGTCAGGTCATAATTGGCATTCATCGGATGCGGTTCCCAGGCCAGGAACACGATCGGCTCGTCCTTGCCCGAAAGCCGCGATACCTGCGCCAGCATCCCCTGTTCAGAGCTTTCCTTGACGTCGAAACCCTTCAGCCCGAAGGCGTCGGCGTCGATCATGTCGAGAATCAGCCGGTTTCCGTCATTGCCGGGCTCGATCCCGTAGATGTCCCCGCCCAGCGCATCCTTGAATTCGGCGATCTTGGCGAAATCAGTGATGCCCAGCGCAGCACCTGCCGCGTTGGTCGCAAGCGTGTACTTGGCCCCCTCGAGATTGGCGCGCACGGTGTCCACGGTTCCCGCTTCGCGGTAGGGAGCGATGTCGGCCTCCATCGTCGGCATCCAGTTGCCGAGGAAGACATCAATATCGCCCGCCGCCATCGACGTGTAGGTGACAGGCACCGACAACAGTTTGGTATCGGTGGTGTAACCCAGAGCTTGCAGCAAAACCGACGTGGCCGCCGTGGTGGCGGTGATGTCGGTCCAGCCGACATCCGAAAACCGCACCTCTTCACAATTTGCGAAAGCCGCGCCTGCGGTCAGAGAAAGCGCGAGTGCACCTGTGACTGTTTTCATCATCATCATCTCCCAGTTCGTCTATTATGTTTCTGACCTGAATAGGCGCAGAATTCCACTGTATTGCAACCGTTGCCGCAGGGGCAGGACGGCATTCCCGGCCTTTCCGAAGCAGTTTCCGGGTGCCCCGACCGCGCGTTGCGGCCAACGAAAAACCTGCTAGGACCCAGGCCACGGCTGCGGGACGGGGCAGAGCAAAGGTAGCCAGCGCAGGTCCGTGACCGCCCCCGCCTTGAACACCGCGCGACCGACAGGGGCGCTATGCTTCGGCAACCCGATTGCGCACATCCAGCCCCAAAGCGTCGTAGAGGGCACTCATGATGCGCTGAGTTTCGGCATCCCGCGCGGCGGCCCGGCTGCGGAACAGCGTTGCCTGACTGCGCAGCACCGGTGCTTCGCTCAGGATCTTCAGGTGATTGGCACGCAGGGTTTCGCCACTTGATGTGATGTCGGCAATCGCCTCGGCGGTCAGGTTCTTCACGGTGCCCTCGGTTGCGCCCTGACTGTCCACAAGCTGATAATCCGCCACACCGCCAAAGCGCAGATAATCCCGGGTCAGCCGGTGGTATTTGGTCGCGATCCGCAGTCGAAAACCGTGTTCGGCCCGAAACGCCGCAGCCGCCGCGTCCAGATCGTCGAGTGTATCGACATCGACCCAGGCCTGCGGCACCGCGACGATCAGATCGGCATAGCCAAACCCCAGCGTCCGCACTTCCTCGACCTTCTGCTCCCATTGCACCAGCTTTTCGCGGACCAGATCCGTGCCGGTCACGCCCAGATGGATGCGGCCTGCCGCCAGTTCACGCGGGATCTCTCCGGCAGAGAGCAGCACGAGGTCGATGCCCTCGATCCCGGTCACGGCCCCGGCGTATTCGCGCTCGGAACCGGTGCGGCTCAGCGTGATGCCGTGCTGAGCGAACCACTCGAACGTCTTTTCCATCAGCCGCCCCTTGGACGGCACGCCCAGCTTGATGCTCATTGCTCTGTCTCCAGCGCCACCAGGATGTCGGGGCGGATCACACCCCCCACCGCCGGGATCGACGCACCACTGCCCAGCTGCCGGGTCAGGGCGTCATACCGCCCCCCGGTCGCCACGGCAGGAAGGTCCGGGCGCGCCTCGGGATAAAATCCAAAGACGAAACCGTCATAATATTCCATCGACGTGCGCCCGTAGGCCGCCTCGAAATCAAGGTTCGCGACATCGACCCCGCGCTGATACATCGCCTCGCAACGCTGCGCGAACTGTTCGACGGCGGCGCCGATGGTCGGCAGGTCCACGGCGATATCGCGCAGATGTTCCAGCGCAAAGACGCAGGTTTCGCGCACCGCCAGGATCGCATCAATCAGCGCGACCTGCGCCTCACTCAGCGGCGGCTCGGCGGCATCGGCGCGCAGCGCTTCGATGCGCGCCGCGATCTCGTCCTGACTGCGCAGTCCGATCATCGGCCCCGCCTCTGCCATCGGGTCGGCACTGGCCAGAAGCGCGGACCGTGTCGGCGGCACCGCCGCACGGCCAGAGAACCGGTCGATCAGGGCGCGAAACCGTTTGGGCCGCCAGATGTGCCGCAACAGCGCCGCGCGCCGCCGTTCGGATGTCTCAAGCCCCTGTACCGCCGCCAGAAGGATGCCCATGTCGCCGGTGGCGGCGCGCAGGCCGTAGGGGCGCAGCACCTCCGAGAACAATGCAAAGACCTCGGCATCCGCGGCCGCGGGATCGCTGCCGTCAAACACTTCGTAGCCAACCTGAAGGTACTCCGAGGCCCGCTCGGGGTGGTCTTCCTGACGTCGGAACACTTCGCCTGAATAGGTGTAACGGGCGGTGTCGGCGCCGTTGCGCATATGCATCTGCACCACCGGCAGGGTAAAGTCCGGGCGCAGCATCTGTTCGCCCCGGCCGGGGTCCTGGGTGACATAGGCACGGGCACGGATGTCCTCGCCGTAGAGGTCCAGAAAGACGCCGGCCGGCTGAAGAATGGAACATTCCACCGGCTGCCCGCCCGCCGCCTCGAATGCCGCGCGCAACCGCCCGGCCTCGGCACGCTGCTGCGCCACGTTCATGACGACACCAGCGTCGGCCGTGACACGGGACAAGGGTGCCCCGGGTCGATTGCGCACCTGCGATCTGCGCCACGACGGGCCGCCTGCTGGGGTGTCATCATGATCCGTTCCAATCCGGCATTGCTGCGCCGCCCATGTAACGGCTGCAACTGCAATGGGCAAGCCGACCCCGGCGCGCGGACCCGCTGCTGGCATTGCGGCCCGCAAGCGGACAGACTATGCCCGCAACAGCCCCGGAGAACCCCATGCCAGACACCCCCGACACCACCGCCCTGGAAGAACGCCTCGCGCATCTCATCCGCGCCGTTGACGATCTCAGCGACACTGTCGCCCGGCAGGACAGCGAGATAGCCCGCCTGACCCGTCAGGTGGCGATGCTGATGCAGCGCGAAGCGGGCCGCGAGGCGGAAATGACCGGCGGCATCATTCTTGGCGACGAAAAGCCGCCGCATTACTGACGGCGCCTTGCCTCGGCGACCGGAAACGCCCGGTGTCAGAATTCCTCGACCGCGAGGATACCGCCCAGTGACTTGATCGCGCCCTTGATCTCGGGGGTGACCGGGAAGTCCTGGTTGAGATCGATCTCGACTTCGCCGGGCAGGCCGGCATCCGACAGGCACAGCCGCACCGGCCCTCGCCCCGCCTTCGGCAATTGTTCGGCCGCGCGGTTCAGCACCGTCGCGATGCTGGCAAAGGCCGAAATGCTGTCGACATGGATCAGCATACCGGCCGAGCCGGCATCCGCCACCGCCACGTCGATTGGCGCCACGGACCTTCCCAGAAGCTTGAGTTGATCACTTTCCAGCGTGGCCTCGACCGTGACCACCACCTTGGCCCCGGTCTCGAGGAAGTCGCGCGTCTTCTCCAGCGTTTCGGAAAACAGCGTCACCTCGTAGGCGCCGGTGGTGTCGCTGAGCTGAGCAAAGGCAAAGCGGTTGCCGCGCGCCGACTTTCGCTCCTGCCGCCCGGCGACAACACCGGCCAGTTTGGCAATACAGGCACCGCCCTGAACCTTGTCCAGCAACTGGTCCAGCGTCAGCACACCCTTGCGTTTCAGCGGCGCCATGTAATCGTCCAGCGGATGCCCCGAGAGATAAAAGCCGATCGCCTTGAACTCTTCGGACAGCCGCTCGGCGGGCATCCAGTCATTCACCGGGCTCAGGCGCGGCTCGGGCAGGTCATCGCCGGCTTCGCCGAACAACGATACCTGGTTCGAGTTCTTCTGGTCGTGGATCGCCGCCGAATAGCCCACCAGTGCTTCGAGTGAATCGAAGACACGGCGCCGGTTCGGATCAAGCTGATCGAAGGCCCCGGCACGCGCCAGCATTTCCAGCGGTCGTTTGCCGACGCGTTTCAGATCGACCCGCCGCGCCACGTCGAACAGCGTCACAAACGGCTTGTCACCGCGCCCCTCGACCACCAGCCGCATCGCATCGGTCCCGACATTCTTCAGCGCGCCGAGCGCATAGACCAGGGCCCCGTCGGCGACGTCAAAGGTCGCCTGGCTCCGGTTCACGCAGGGCGGCACATAGGCCAGGCCCAGTCCCTTTTTCACCTCTTCGAAATACACCGCCAGCTTATCGGTCAGGTGTATGTCGCAGTTCATCACCCCGGCCATGAATTCGACCGGGTGGTTGGCCTTGAGCCAGGCAGTCTGATAGCTGACCACCGCATAGGCGGCCGCGTGCGACTTGTTGAAACCGTAGTTGGCGAACTTCTCAAGAAGGTCAAAGACTTCGCGCGCCTTTTTCGGCTCCACGCCGTTGGCCTTGGCGCCCGTTTCGAACTTGGGGCGTTCGGCGTCCATCGCCTCCTTGATCTTCTTGCCCATCGCACGGCGCAACAGGTCGGCGCCGCCAAGGCTGTAGCCCGCCATTTCCTGGGCGATCTGCATCACCTGTTCCTGGTAGACGATGATGCCCTGGGTTTCGGCCAGGATATGGTCGATCAGCGGATGGACCGATTCCAGTTCCCTGAGACCGTTCTTGACCTCGCAATAGGTCGGAATGTTTTCCATCGGGCCGGGGCGGTACAGCGCCACAAGGGCAACGATATCCTCGATGCAGGTCGGTTTCATCCGCTTCAGGGCATCCATCATGCCGCTGGATTCCACCTGGAACACCGCCACGGTCCTGGCTGCGGCGTAAAGTTTGTAGGACGCCTCATCGTCCAGCGGGATCGCACCGATATCATCCACCGCCAGCTCGGGTGGCTGATACAACTCGGTGCCATCCGCGGCGATGTGCAGGTGCCGCCCGGACTTCTTGATCAGGTCCACGGCGTTCTGGATCACTGTCAGGGTCTTGAGACCCAGAAAGTCGAACTTCACCAACCCGGCCTGTTCGACCCACTTCATGTTGAACTGGGTCGCAGGCATGTCGCTGCGCGGATCCTGGTACAGCGGCACCAGCGCATCCAGCGGCCGGTCGCCGATCACCACCCCGGCGGCGTGGGTCGAGGCATTGCGCAGCAGCCCCTCGACTTGCTGGCCATATTCCAGCAGACGGGCGACCACCTCTTCGGCGCGGGCCTCTTCGCGCAGCCGCGGCTCGTCTGCCAGCGCCTTTTCGATGCTGACCGGCTTGACGCCCTCAACCGGGATCATCTTCGACAGGCGGTCCACCTGGCCATAGGGCATCTGCAACACGCGCCCGATGTCACGCACCGCGGCCTTGGACAGCAGGGCCCCGAAGGTGATGATCTGACCCACCTTGTCGCGGCCATAACGGTCCTGCACGTAGCGGATCACCTCTTCGCGGCGGTCCATGCAAAAGTCGATGTCGAAATCCGGCATGCTGACACGCTCGGGATTGAGAAACCGCTCGAACAGCAGCGAATAGCGCAGGGGATCGAGATCGGTGATGGTCAACGCATAGGCCACGAGGCTGCCCGCGCCCGACCCCCTGCCCGGGCCGACCGGAATGTCATGGTCCTTGGCCCATTTGATGAAGTCGGCGACGATCAGGAAGTAGCCGGGAAACCCCATGCCCTCGATGATTCCAAGCTCGAATTCCAGCCGCTTGTCATAGTCTTCGACCGGCGCGGCGTGCGGGATCACCTTGAGCCGCTCGACCAGCCCCGCCTTGGCCTGACGCCGCAACTCGACCACCTCGTCGTCGGCGAATTTCGGCAGGATCGGGTCGCGCCGGTAGGCCATGAAGGCGCAGCGCCGCGCGATCTCGACCGTGTTTTCCAGCGCCTCGGGCAGATCGGCAAACAGCGTCGCCATTTCCTGCGGCGACTTGAAATAATGCTGCGGCGTCAGTCGGCGACGCGCCTCTTGCTGATCGACATAGGCGCCCTCGGCGATACAGATCAGCGCATCATGCGCCTCGTACATGGCCGATTTCGGAAAGTAGACGTCGTTGGTTGCCACCAGGGGCAGACCGATCGCATAGGCCATCTCGACAAAGCCGCGCTCCGAGGCACGCTCGCTCTCGGGCAGGCCATTCTCGCCCGGATGGCGTTGCAATTCGACATACAGCCGATCGCCGAAGATCCCGTGCAGTTGCCGCATCAGCGCTTCGGCCGCTCCGCGCTGGCCCTGTTGCAGCAGCTGTCCCACCGGCCCCTCTGGCCCGCCGCTGAGGCAGATCAGCCCCTCGCCATGGGTGTCGAGATCGCCCGGCGTCACATGTGCCACCTGCCCGTCACCGCGCAGATAGAGACACGAGTTCAGCTTCATCAGGTTCTCGTAGCCCCGTTCGTTCTGCGCCAGCAGAACCAGCCCGGCGGGATCGCGCGGCCGTTCGCCCGGGGCGGGCGTGACGTATTGCAGATCGACCTGGCAGCCGATGATCGGCTGCACCCCCGCACCGGCAGCCGTGACCGAAAATTCCAGCGCGGCAAACAGGTTGTTGGTGTCGGTGACCGCCACTGCCGGCATGCCCATCGACTCGCACAGGGCGGGCAGCTTTTTCAGCCGCACCGCCCCTTCCAGCAAGGAATATTCGGTATGGGTGCGCAGGTGGATGAATCGGGGAGTTTTGTTCATTCCGCCACTTTATGTGCCGTCGCGCAGAGGGGGAAGGGCGAAGATGCGGCACGGCTGGCAACCGGAACCCCGGACGCCGGTGGCGGGCCTCACCGCTTCCCACCGCGCGCAGAGCGGCGTCATCCGCCGGTTTCCATGCCCCCTGAAGGGCCTGTCGCGGCGGTGCCGCAGGGCAGTGACGAGGCGCTTGGCGCGGCGCATCACATCGCAGCGCGCTGGGGCCGGCGACATCCCGGCGCACTGGAAAACTCCGGCACCGCCTACCGCGCCCTGGTGCTGCACGCCTCGGCTGAAGCCAGAAAACAGCATGAAGACATGGGCTTCCATGAAGGATGGGGCACTGTCGCGGATCAGTTGGACACCCTTGCCCGCACCCTCTGAGCCCAGCCCGAAAATCGGGCGCCCGCCAGACCCCCGGCGGGGCGGACTGCACTTTTTCCTTGCCAAACAGGTTTTTCCCCGCCTAGCCTGATCCTCGTAACAACACGGACCCGCGCATCTTCTACGCCGCATCGGGGGCGCGCAGTCAGGGGTCAATTCAGGTAAGGCGGCAGGTTTTTCAAAATGGATATCACCTTTCTTCTGAACGGAGAGAGCGTGGAGTTGCGGGACGTCGCACCGACGGTCACCCTGCTCGACTGGCTGCGCGAAAGCCGTGGCCTCACCGGCACCAAGGAAGGCTGCAACGAAGGCGACTGCGGCGCCTGCACGGTGATGGTCACCGATGCGACCGGCGCGCGCGCGCTCAACGCCTGTATCCTATTGCTGCCGCAACTGCATGGCCGCGCCATCCGCACGGTCGAAGGCATTGCCGCACCGGATGGCAGCCTGCACCCCGTACAGCAGGCGATGATCGACCTGCATGGATCACAGTGCGGGTTCTGCACCCCGGGCTTTGTGGTCTCGATGGCCACCGCCCATGCCAACGGCGATACCGGTCACGACGACGCGCTGGCGGGCAATCTCTGCCGCTGCACCGGCTACGCGCCGATCATCCGCGCGGCCCGCGCCGCCGAAAGCGCGCCGGTGCCGGAATGGATCCGCGCCGACATGTTGGTGCCGACAGTCACCGCCTCTGCGGCGGATCCTGCCGACCCCTGCCAGGCGCCCGAGTCCGCTGACGCGCTGGCCGCGCTTTACGCCGCATCGCCGGATGCCACCCTTGTCGCCGGCGCCACGGATGTGGGGCTCTGGGTGACCAAAGGGCTGCGGGACCTGCCGAAAACAATCTTCCTGAATCGCTGCAGGGACCTGCAGCAGATGAGCGAAACCGATTCGGGACTGCGCATCGGTGCGGGGGTCACGATGGACCGGGTGCTGGCGGAAATGCGCCAGCGCCACCCGTCCTACGCCGAAATGATCCGGCGCTACGGTTCGGCCCAGGTCCGCGCCGCAGCCACCCTTGGCGGCAACATCGCCAACGGCTCGCCCATCGGCGACAATCCCCCGGCGCTGATCGCCCTGGGTGCAACCCTGCATCTGCGCCACGGCGACCAGTCCCGTGCCATGCCGATCGAAGCGTTTTTCCTGTCCTACGGCAAACAGGACCGCGCCCCGGGCGAATTCGTCGAGGCGGTGACGATCCCGCACCAGCCCGACCGCCTGCGGGTCTACAAGCTTTCCAAACGCTTCGATCAGGACATTTCCGCCGTCTGCGGCGCCTTCAGCCTGACGGTGGACGACGGCATCGTCACCGCCGCCCGCATCGCCTTTGGCGGCATGGCCGCGACGCCGAAGCGCGCGGCACATGTCGAGGCCGCCCTCACCGGACAACCCTGGAGCGATGACACCATCGCCGCCGCCTGGGATAGCTGGGAGCAGGACTTTCAGCCGCTGTCGGATATGCGTGCCAGTGCCGATTACCGGCTCACCGCCGCGCGCAACATGCTGACCCGCTACATGATCGAAGATCTTGGCGGCCAGGTCTCTGTGCTGGAGGTGGCGCCATGAGCCCTGAGAGACAGACCCCGGTGCCCCGCCCGCTGCCGCAGAGGCGGTTGCGAAATGTGCGCGGGCGGTTCCTCACGTCGCACCGTCTGCCACCGCTGCGCGCGGAGGCGGGGCTATGACCGTCGCCAAGCCGCTTGCCCACGATGCCGCCCGGCTGCACGTCACCGGCGCCGCACGATATGTCGACGACATCCCCACCCCGACGGGCACCCTGCACCTGGCCTTTGGCACGGCGGCCATCGCTGCGGGCCGCATCACCGAACTCGACCTTGCAGCGGTGCGGTCCGCCCCCGGGGTGGTGGCGGTGCTCGAAGCCCGCGACCTGCCCTTTGCCAACGATGTCTCCCCTTCGGTGCATGACGAACCGTTGCTGTCGGGCAGCACGATCCACTATCTCGGACAGCCCGTGTTTCTGGTCATCGCCACCAGCCATCTCGCGGCGCGCAAGGCGGCAAAGCTGGCGAAGATCACCTATCGGAAGCGCGACGCGATCCTCAGCTATCAGGACGCGATGGAGGCCGACAGCCGGTTCGAGGAGGCTCCGCGCATCTGGCAGAAGGGCGATGCCGGCGAGGCAATTGATGCCGCGCCGCATATGCTCGAAGGCACCATCGAAATGGGAGGGCAGGAGCATTTCTACCTCGAAGGCCAGGCCGCACTGGTCCTGCCGAGCGAGGATGGCGACATGCTGGTGCACAGCTCGACCCAGCATCCGACCGAGATCCAGCACAAGGTGGCCGAGGCGCTTGGCCTGCCGATGCATGGGGTGCGGGTGGAAACCCGGCGCATGGGTGGCGGATTTGGCGGCAAGGAAAGCCAGGGCAACGCACTGGCGGTGGCCTGCGCAGTGGCCGCCCGGCTGACCGGCAAACCCTGCAAGATGCGATATGACCGGGATGACGACATGATCATCACCGGAAAGCGCCATGATTTCCGCATCGACTATCGTGTGGGCTTTGACGACTCCGGGCGGCTGGCGGGGGTCGAGTTCGTGCAGATGACCCGCTGCGGTTGGGCGCAGGATCTGTCGATCCCGGTTGCCGACCGCGCCATGCTGCATGCCGACAACGCCTATCATCTGGAACACGCGCGGATCGAAAGCCACCGGCTGCGCACCAATACCCAGAGCGCCACCGCCTTTCGCGGCTTTGGCGGACCACAGGGCATGCTGGGGATCGAGCGGGTGATGGACCACGTCGCCCATCGGCTCGGGCTGGACCCGCTGGCGGTGCGGCGGGCGAATTATTATGCCGCCGCCGCCGCAGGGGGGCCGTCTGCCCCCCGCGCGGCAGAGCCGCGCCCCGCCCGCGAAGATATTGCGGCCCCGCAGACGCAGGCGGCCGGGACCGATCTCACCTCGCGCGGTGCGGTGGGGGCCACCCCCGAGGGTCGGCCCGTGCCTGCACCCTCCGGCGTGCAAACCACGCCCTATGGACAGCCGGTCGAGGATTTCATCCTGCACGAGATGACCGCCGCCCTCGAGGAGTCCTGCGATTACGCGGCCCGCCGCGCGGCGCTGGCAGAGTGGAATGCCGCCAACCCCGTGCTCAAGCGGGGTCTGGCGCTGACGCCGGTGAAATTCGGCATATCCTTCACCCTGACCCATCTCAATCAGGCCGGCGCGCTGGTGCATGTTTATCAGGACGGGTCGATCCAGATGAACCACGGCGGCACCGAGATGGGACAGGGCCTGTTCCAGAAGGTCGCCCAGGTTGCCGCCGCCCGGTTTGGCGTCGACATGCAGGCGGTGAAGATCACCGCCACCGACACCGCCAAGGTGCCCAACACCTCGGCCACCGCCGCCTCGTCCGGATCCGATCTCAACGGCATGGCGGTGCAGGCCGCCTGTGACACCATCCGCGACCGCATGGCCGCGCATCTGGCGCACCTGCATCAGGACGAGCCCCGGGACGTGCGGTTTGCCGATGGCTGCGTGCATGTCGGCGGCAATCGCATCCCCTTTGCCGAGGCCGCAAAGCTTTGTTACGAGGGACGGGTCAGCCTGTCGGCCACCGGGTTCTACAAGACACCCAAGCTCGAGTGGGACCGGATCCGCGGCCAGGGGCGGCCGTTTTTCTATTTTGCTTATGGCGCCGCCTGCTCGGAGGTGGTTGTCGACACCCTGACCGGCGAGTATCGCATCCTGCGCACGGACATCCTGCATGATGCGGGCACGTCTCTGAATCCGGCGCTGGACATCGGTCAGGTCGAGGGCGGTTTCGTCCAGGGCGCCGGCTGGCTGACAACCGAAGAGCTGGTCTGGGACGAGGATGGCGCCCTGCGCACACATGCGCCATCGACCTACAAGATTCCCGCCTGTTCAGACCGCCCCGTGGTGTTCAATGTCGCCCTTTGGGACGGGCGCAACCGGGAAGACACGGTGTATCGCTCAAAAGCCGTCGGCGAGCCGCCGTTCATGCTGGGCATTTCCGTGCTGATGGCGCTGTCGAACGCAATTGCAAGCTGTGGCAGCAGCTATCCGGCACTCGACGCCCCGGCGACGCCCGAACGGGTGCTGGCGGCCATTCAGGGGGTTCGCAATGGTGAGTGAGAGCCAACAACGGATTGCGATGTGGTCCACTCGGGCAGCCCAGGGTGGTCGCCATGAGCTTTGACCTCGCCGCCCTTCAACGCGCCGTGGCGCAGCATGGTCGCGTCGCGCGGGTGGTCATCGCGGCGGTCGCCGGTTCGTCCCCCCGCGAGGTCGGCGCCGCGATGCTGGTCTGGGAGGGGGGCCAGTCCGGCACCATTGGTGGCGGCGCGCTGGAATACCGTGCGGCAGCAGAGGCCCTGATCCGACCCGGGCTGAGCAAACATGCCCTCGGTCCGGATCTGGGGCAATGTTGCGGCGGCTCAGTCACCTTGCTGACCGAGCATTTTGACAGCGACAGCGTGGCTGCGCTCGGTGGCCAGCCGGTGATCGCGCGCGGCCCGGGCCTGCGGCCGTTGGCCGTGCAGCGCCTGCTGGACCGTGCCCGGGCACGGGGCGATGTCCCGCGCCCGCAACTGCTGCAGAACTGGATGATCGAGCCGCTGACGACCCGGGACCAGCCGCTCTGGATCTGGGGCGCCGGGCATGTGGGCCGTGCGCTGGTCGATGTGCTCTCTCCGCTGCCCGATCTGTCCATCACCTGGGTCGATACCGCCCCCGAGCGATTTCCGGAGGCGCCGCCCGAAAATGTCCGCATCCTGCCCACCGCGGACCCCGCCCGGGCCGTCGCAATTGCGCCGCGCGAGGCCCGGCACCTGATACTGACCTACAGCCATGAGATCGACCTGAGCCTGTGCCATGCGCTTCTCGGGCACGGCTTCGGGTTTGCCGGGCTCATCGGATCGGATACCAAATGGGCAAGGTTCCGGACCCGGCTGCGCAGCCTCGGCCATTCGGACGCCGAAATCGCGCGCATATGCTGTCCGATCGGGCGCAAATCGCTTGGCAAACATCCACACGCCATTGCCGTCGGCGTGGCGGCCCAGATACTCAGCCTTGAAACAGACAGGATTGGTGCAACGTGGCAGACACACTCCTCAGCCTCCGGGGCCTGACCAAGGCCTATCCGGGTGTCGTCGCCAATGACGACGTGTCCTTTGACATCCGGGTGGGCGAGATCCATGCGCTTCTGGGCGAAAACGGCGCCGGGAAATCGACGCTGGTCAAGATGATCTATGGCCTGGTCAAACCGGATCGCGGCGCGATGACACTGGCGGGCGCGCCCTATGATCCGGCGGAACCCAAGGCGGCACGGGCGTCCGGCGTGTCGATGGTGTTCCAGCATTTCTCGCTGTTCGAGGCGCTGTCGGTGGCCGAGAATGTCGCGCTCGGCATGGAAAACCCGCCGAAAACCCGCGATCTGGCGCAGCAGATCCGTGACGTGTCCGAAGCCTACGGCTTGCCGCTCGACCCGTTCCGCGTGGTCGGCACCTTGTCGGCGGGCGAACGCCAGAGGGTCGAGATCATCCGTTGCCTGCTGCAGAAGCCCCGGCTGTTCATCATGGACGAGCCGACCTCGGTGCTGACGCCGCAGGAGGTCGAGATCCTGTTTGCCACCCTGCGCAAACTGACGTCCGAAGGCACGGCAATCCTCTATATTTCCCACAAACTGGAAGAGATCCGGGCGCTGTGTGACCATGCGACGATCCTGCGGCTGGGCAAAAAGGTGGCAACCTGCACCCCGGCCGAATCCACCGCCAGGGAACTCGGAGAGCTCATGGTCGGCACATCCTTTGCCGCCCCCGTGCCGCGCGCGCACAGCGTCGGCGCCGTCCTGCTGGATGTGAATGATCTTTCGCTGCCCGCTCCGGGCGCTTTTGGCACACCGCTGCGGGGCATTTCGTTCAGCGTCAAGGCCGGCGAGATTCTGGGACTTGGCGGGGTGGCGGGCAACGGTCAGGACGAACTGCTGGCGGCGCTTTCGGGCGAACGTCTTTCGGCACCCGGGTCCGTTGTCCTGAAAGACGAGGACGTCAGCCGAAGCGGCCCGATGGCGCGCCGCGATGCAGGCCTGCTCTCAGCGCCCGAGGAACGGTTGGGCCATGCTGCAGCGCCGGCGATGAGCCTGATCGAGAACGGGGTTCTGACAGCAGCCCGGCGCGAAGATCTGGTGACCGGAGGGTTTGTGAACTGGGGCAAGGCCCGCAGCTTTGCCGAGACCGTGATCTCGCGGTTCGACGTGCGCACACCGTCGCCGGGAACCGCAGCAGGTGCGCTGTCAGGCGGCAACCTGCAGAAATTCGTCATCGGACGCGAGATCCTCCAGCGCCCCGATGTGCTCGTGGTGAACCAGCCGACCTGGGGAGTCGATGCCGCCGCGGCCGCAGCAATCCGCCAGGCGCTGCTGGATCTGGCCGCGCAAGGCGCAGCAATCATCGTGATCAGCCAGGACCTGGACGAACTGATGGAAGTTTCGGAACGGTTCGGCGCGCTGAACGAGGGGCGCCTGTCGCCGATCCGGCCGGTGGGAGAACTGGACATCGAGCAGATCGGGCTGATGTTGGGTGGAGCACATGACATGGAGGTGGCACATGTCGCCTGACACATTGCCGGGCCGCCGGCAGCCAAGGGCGCAAGAATTTTCAGAAAATTCTTGGAAAAACTTTTTCGAAAAGTTTTTGGCGCAGGGCCCGGAGGGTGGCGCATGATCCGTATGGAACGCCGAGCGCAACCGTCGCGGGTCTGGACCGCCCTGACCCCGGTACTCGCCGTGATGCTGACGATGGTTGTTGGCGGCATCATGTTCGCGTTATTGGGCAAGCCGCCACTCGACGCCATCCGCACCATCTTCTGGGATCCGTTGTTCCATCCGCAATTCGCCGCCTATTCCCGCCCGCAGTTGCTGGTGAAGGCCGGCCCGCTGATCCTTATCGCCATCGGGTTATCCCTCGGGTTCCGTGCTGGTATCTGGAACATCGGAGCCGAAGGCCAGTACATCGTCGGGGCGATCTGCGGCGCCGGCATGGGGCTTGCCGTCTATCCGACAACCTCGCCGCTGATCTTTCCGGCCATGGTCCTTGCCGGTGCCTTCGGCGGGTGGCTCTGGGCGATGATACCGGCGTTCCTGAAGGTCCGTTTCGGAACCAACGAAATCCTGGTGTCGCTGATGCTGGTCTACGTCGCCGAGGCCCTTCTGGCCTCTGCCTCGCAAAAGCTTCTGCGCAACCCCGATGGCATGGGGTTTCCCGGCTCGCGCAATTTCCAGCAATATCCGGCGGCGCACAACGGCGAAATCCTTGCCAACAGCGGTCTGCACTGGGGGGTGCTTGCCGCATTCGTAGCCGTGATCTTTGCCTATGTGCTGCTGACCCGGCATATCCAGGGGTTCAACATCCGACTGACCGGAGAAGCGCCGCGCGCGGCGCGTTTCTCGGGTGTGTCACCTGCGCGGATCATCTTTCTGTGTCTCGGCTTCGGCGGCGCGCTGGCCGGAGCGGCCGGCTTGTTCGAAGTCTCCGGACCGGCCGGGCAGATCAGCATCGACTTCAACTCGGGATACGGTTTTACCGCAATCATCGTCGCCTTTCTTGGCCGCCTGCACCCGGTCGGAATCCTGCTGGCGGGTCTGCTCATGGCACTGACCTACATTGGCGGTGAACTGGCGCAGCTGATGCTGGGCGTGCCAGGCGCCTCGATCCAGCTTTTCCAGGGGATGCTGCTGTTCTTTCTGCTGGCGACAGATGTTTTCACCAACTTCCGCGTGCGTTTTGGCAAGACGGAGATCGCCTGATGGACCTTACTTCGATCAACCCGATCCTGCTGGTCGCCTCGATCATGATCTCGGCCACGCCGATCCTGCTGGCCGCCATCGGCGAGATGGTGGTGGAAAAGGCCGGTGTGCTGAACCTCGGTGTCGAGGGCATGATGATCACCGGCGCCGTGGTCGGTTTTGCCACCGCGGTCAGCACCGGCAGCCCGGCGCTGGGCTTTGCGGCGGCCGCGCTGGCGTCGGCGGTGCTGTCGCTCAGTTTCGGCGTGCTCACGCAGATCCTGATGTCGAACCAGGTGGCGACAGGGTTGGGCCTGACGCTCGTGGGGCTGGGTCTTTCGGCCCTGATCGGCAAGCCCTACGAGGGAATGAAATCCCCCACATTGCCAAAGCTGGACATTCCGGTCCTGGGCGACATCCCGCTGCTGGGGCGGATGCTGTTCAGCCATGACGCCATGGTCTACCTGTCGCTGCTGCTGGTCCTCGCCGTCTGGGCCACTCTGAAATACACCCGCGCCGGACTGATCCTGCGTGCCGTCGGGGAATCCCACGACGCGGCCCATGCGCTGGGCTACAAGGTCATCCGCATCCGCATGACGGCAATCTTCTTTGGCGGCGCCTGTGCCGGACTTGGCGGCGCGTACCTGTCGCTGGTGCGTGTGCCGCAATGGACCGAGGGCATGACGGCCGGCGCGGGCTGGATTGCGCTTGCCATTGTGGTCTTTGCGTCCTGGCGCGCCGAGCGGGTGCTGATCGGCGCCTATCTGTTCGGTGGAGTCACCGTTCTGCAGCTGAACTTGCAGGCGGCGGGTGCCAAAGTCCCGGTCGAGATCTTGTCGATGTCGCCCTATCTGATAACCATTCTTGTGCTGGTTGTCATATCGGCCCGAGGCGCCCATGGCGCTCCGGCCTCATTGGGCCGCCCGTTCCACGCCTCGAGCTGAGGCCAAAACC
This sequence comes from Puniceibacterium confluentis, assembly GCF_007923445.1. Lineage (GTDB taxonomy): Bacteria > Pseudomonadota > Alphaproteobacteria > Rhodobacterales > Rhodobacteraceae > Puniceibacterium > Puniceibacterium confluentis. The sequence continues at coordinate 27,584 of NZ_VOJI01000003.1, forward strand.
AAACACCATGAAAACACTCAGGGAGATACCATGAACCGCAGAACCCTTCTCAGCACAGCCGCCGCGACCCTTGTCGGCACAACCCTGGCCACCGGAGCCTTTGCCGCCGCCCATGGCGACAAGGTCAAGGTCGGCTTTATCTTTGTCGGCCCGATCGGCGACGGTGGCTGGACATATGAACACAACAAGGGCCGACTCGCCGTCGAAGAGGCATTCGGGGACAAGGTCGAAACCGTCTATCAGGAATCCGTGCCCGAGGGTGCAGACGCCGAACGGGCGATCACCCAGATGGCGCTGTCGGGCGCGAATCTGATCTTCACCACCTCGTTCGGCTACATGGACCCGACCATCAATGTCGCGGCCAAGTTTCCGGACGTGAAATTCGAACATGCCACCGGTTTCAAGCGCTCCGACAACGTCGGCGTCTATTCGGCCCGCTTCTACGAAGGCCGCGCCATTCAGGGCCACATCGCCGGCAAGATGACCAAGTCCAACAAGATCGGCTATATCGCCTCTTTCCCGATCCCAGAGGTCATCCGTGGCATCAACTCGGCCTATATCCACGCTAAGAAGGCAAATCCCGATGTCGAATTCTCGGTGATCTGGGCCTACACCTGGTTTGATCCGGCCAAGGAATCCGACGCCGCCCGCGCGCTGATCGAAAACGGTGCCGACGTCATCCTGCAGCACACCGATTCCACCGCTCCGCAGGCAGCAGCGCAGGAAAAGGGCAATGTCATCACGTTCGGTCAGGCCTCGGACATGGCGGAATATGCGCCGATGCCGCGGGTGTCGTCGATCATCGACAACTGGTCACCCTATTACATCGAACGGGTGCAGGCGGTGATGGATGGCACCTGGGAATCCGATGACACCTGGGACGGCATCGGGTCCGGCATGGTCGGTATCGGCGAAATTTCCGACGCCGTCCCGGCGGATGTGAAGGCCGAGGCGCTGGAATTGAAGGACAGGATCGCGGCTGGCGACTATCACCCCTTCACCGGTCCGCTGAACAAGCAGGACGGTTCGGTCTGGCTGGCCGAGGGCGAGACCGCTCCGGACGGCGATTTGCTGGGCATGAATTTCTACGTCGAAGGACTGACGGGAGATATCCCGAACTGATCTCGCAGCCCGGCAGTTCCCTGTGTCCTGCCTGGCACCTGTCGCAAGTCCGCCGATGGGTTCCATCGGCCTCCCCTGTCGCGCTTGGCGCGGCAGGGTATTTTTTCGACCGGGTACAACCGCAAGCGCGGGCGGCACGCCGTGCCCTGGCAGTCTTGCCCCACAGGGGCAGCCGCTTTCCAAGCCGATCCGGCGCGACCGCATCCGCCTGGGCCAGGACAGCGGTCTCCTGCGGCACTCCTGTGTCAGCGCGATGAGTATACCGGCCCGATCAGTTCCCGCCTGAGCTTGCGCACCATCGCGGCCTCAAAGTCCCGATATCCCAGCGCCATCTCGACAAAGGCATCCGGGCCCGAGATCACATAGGCCCGAAAATACGCGCCAAGATCCCCCGCCCCGGCGTCGGACTGTCCGGCGGGCGGCGGCGCGCCAACCACCAGCCCATTCACCGTGACCGCACCAACCCGGCCGCGGACATCGCGGGGATGCGGCCCGGTGTTGGATTCGCCATCCCCGACAGATCCAGTGTCCGCTTCCAGCAGGTGCCTTGCTCTTGCAGCAACGCCGCGCCGAACTGCATTGCCGCGCCTATGGCTGTTGACGGATCGCCGGCGCTCCGCGGACTGGCCGGCAACTGCGCGATGATCCTGTCCAGCACATCCGCGCCGGTGATTTCGGTCCAGCCGAGCAGCAGCCGCTGGTCACGGGGTCCGCTCCAGTCATATACGGCAAGCCGCACCGGAGCATCGGGCAGTGCCAGCAACGCCGCACGCACCTCGGGATGCGCGAGCGCGGCGGCCAGCCCGTCCAGCTGCAACCGGTATTCCACCGCATCCACGGAACCGGACACATCCAGCCCCAGCGCCAGCGCCTGACGGCATGCGGCCTGCGCCGGGCCGCCCATCAGGCCCATCAGGCCCAGCGCAATGCCCAGCGCGGTGGCGCGCAGCCTGACAGCTCTCATCCGCGGCGTTCCGGATGCGGCAGCGACCGCGTGCCGATCACCATGTCGCTGATCTCGCGGAACAGCTTGCGCGTCATGGCGCGGCGGAAGCCGTCGTAGCCATCCGAGACCTCGACAAAGGCCCCGGAACCATGCCGCACCACATCCTCGTAATAGTCCTGCACCTGCGGATCGGCCCCCAGCACGGCAAGCCCGTTGACCGTCACCCCTTCGAACGGAAAATGCCGATAGGCCAGTTCCGGGCCGAACCCGTCGTTGGTGATGCCGTCGCCGGACAGGTCAATCACACGACGGGTGCAGACCGGGGCCCGTTCCATCAGCGTCGCGCCATACCCCAGCGCAAAGCCCATGGCCGTGGGAAACCGCGTCTCGCTTCGGCGCGCAAGGCGCAGTGTTTTGACCGCCGCGTCGACGGCGGCTTCGCTGTCCAGCACCGACCAGTCCAGAACGAGCGCCGACTGTTGCCGCCCGCTCCATTCATAGATCGCCAGCGCCACGGTGCCGGGGGCGCCGCGCAGGATCGCCTGGCGGATATCGGGATCGTCAAGGGCCGCCGCCAGACCCTGCTGCTGCAATGCGTGTTCGCGGGCGTCCACCGAGGAGGAGACGTCTAGCGCCAGGATCAGCGCCAGCCGACATCCGCCGCCCGCCTGGGCCAGAACCGGCCCCGACCAGAGCAGGAGCAACAGGCAGAGCGGGCGCAACATCCTGTGCCTACCAGTGACCGGTGTTTTCCATGCTCGCCCAGGGCTCTGCCGGCGGCAGCGACTCGCCCTGCTGCAGCAGTTCGATCGAGATATTGTCGGGCGATCGGACAAAGGCCATATGCCCGTCGCGGGGCGGACGGTTGATGGTGATGCCGTGGTGTTGCAGGGTCTGGCACATCTCGTAGATGTTTTCGACCGTATAGGCGAGGTGACCAAAGTGACGGCTGTCCGACGGCAGGCCGTCATCCCCGTCCCAGTTGTATGTCAGCTCTACATCGGCGGTGCCGTCATCCTGATCGGGCGGGCACAGAAACACCAGTGTAAAGCGGCCACCTGCACTTTCCTTTCGGGCCCGCTCCTTGAGGCCGAGCAGTTTGAAGAAGGCAATCGTCGCGTCGAGGTCTTTGACACGGACCATTGTGTGCAGGTAGCGGATGGGCATGGGGGTGCTCCTTGATCTGAGAATTTCGCTTTGAGGACAGACTAGAGTCTGGCTGCGAAAAGTCGAGCGATCAGAAGCGGGACCGGATCCCGGCCTGAAGGCCGAATTCCTCGGAATCGTAGATGCCGACGTTTGAATCGGTTCGCCGGGCGCGCAGCGTCAGACTGGGCACGAAGCCGTAATAATCCAGCTTGTTGAACACCAGCGTCACGTCCCCCTGGACCGTATCGTCATTGCGCTCGCCGCCAGTGACCGCATTGCGGGCATGATGTTTGTGCCCGGCGGTCAGCCCCAGTTCAATGGCGGTGCTGAGGACTGGTTTGGCCAGTTCCAGCCGCAGGTCGATTTCGTGGTCGGCGTAATCCAGGTAGTCCGCCGAAGACGATCCTTCGGCATAGTTGAACGAGGTGCTCAGCCGGTGGCCCTGAGGCAAAACGGTCGTCAGCCCGACCGACCCGCGCCAGGCATGGGCGTCCGGGCGGGTGCCATAACCTTTCTGCGCCTCGCGGGCGGCCCGGAACTGGCCCAGCAGTCCTGGGGTGAAGGCATAGCGCAGCGAGCCGCCCAGGTTGAGGTTGGCATAGAGCGGATCGCCGCTGTAAAACACCTTGCCCAGTGTCGCCTCGGCGCCCAGGACAAGCCGGCCATTCTGGCGGATCCAGCTCTGGTCGAGGCCGGTGGTAAGACTGGTCAGAGCAAAGTCGCTGCCCTTTGCTCCGGGTGCCTTGCGCTTGGCCTCGTCCGAGAGGATGAAATCGCGGTGATAGACCGAAAGTCGCAGCGACGTGCGCCGGGTCTTGCTTTCGGCCAGCTTGTACGTGGTCGAGATGCCGCCGGAAATCTCGGTTCCGGACAGCGCCTGCGCCGCGCCCTGCAACTGAAAGACAAACGGCAGGCCGGGCAGCGTGGTTGTTTCGCTCGACGAGCCGTTGTTGATGTTGGAACTGGGGGCGATGTTGAACGACAGCTGCGTCGACCACGGGTTCTGGCTGCGCACATAGGCATAATCCCGCGCCGCCATCCCCTTGTGAAAATCGCTGGGCGCTGTCTGCACCGCACGCCGCAACCACAGCTGCGCCGATGTACGCTTGCCCATCGACGACAGCACCTGGGCGTTGGCAACGGCAGCCGCATATCGCTGCTCATCCCCCGAGGCCACGTTCCACGCCTGTTGTGCCGAGGCGCGCGCGGCATCGAACTGCCCCAGATCCCGCGCCGCGCGGGCATGCACCATCAGGGCGTCGAAATCGTTCGGATCCCGGTCCAGAAGCGCGCCCGAGAGCGCCAGCGCCTCGGATGCGTATCCCTTGTTGACTGCCTGCGCCGCAAGCCCGCGCATCTGCGCGGGCGTGAGTTGCATGTCGGGGGTCTGGGCGGCGGCCGCCGAAGCCAGTGACAGGCAGAGGACAATGGTCTTCCACAGCATGACGGTCGTCCTGTTCGCCACTCTCGGGCGGTTTTTAGCGTGTAACGATGAAGCCGCCGGTCTCGCGGACCGTGACACTGTCCTTGGTCGGGTCGTCGCCTTCGACAATGATCACGCCGACAATTTCGCCGCCGGTACCGCTGGTGTGATTGCCCGACATCACCGCATAGTAATTGCCGGAGTCCAGGGTTTCGCCCGCAACGCTCGAAAACGCCTCGCCCACCAGTTCGCCGTTCACGTCAGAAACGCCCGGTCCCACCTTGAAGCGAATGATCGGCAGTTCGGTCAGCGTGGTCGAATACTCGGTTTCAAGCGCATCGATATAGGTTTGCGTCAGGTCCGTGCCGTCGCTGGAGTAGATGCGCCGGTCGATCACGTAGCCGCGCACCGCGTCGGCACAGGAGATGCCGGTACAGTTGCCGCTGAAGCCGTTGAAGTCGATATCGACCCGCATGCTGCCCGACGCATACTGCAGCCCGCCGTCACCGTCAAAATCCCGGATCGCGCCATAGTCGCCGGAATAGGTCGCCTGACCCTGGGTCGGAATCGTCACACCGTTGTTGCGCTGATAGACAAAGCCGCCAAAGCCGTAGGGGATGTAGTTTCCGGTCCGCACGATGGCAAACTCGGTGTTGCCGGTCGCGCTCACGCCGTACAGCGCGCGGTGCTGGAACTGCCCGATCGGTGTTGCCGTCAGGAAATCAGGATGTGTGACCGGTGCTTCGTACAGCGCAAAGGTGCCCTGCGCCCCCAGCGATCCGGGGCTGGAGCGGCTGAACGCCACGCCGTCCGGCTGGCTGCCGTCAAAGGCCAGACCATCGACAAAAAAGGTGTCCGTTGCAGAGTTCCGCGTGATCGAATGCGCAAAACCGTTGCCATCCTCGGTAAACACCTCGGTTCGGAAAATACCCCGGTTCGGCGTCGGGGTGGCGGTGCCCGGCGGCAGCGTGCGATCGCTTTCGATCGGCGTGCCGGTATCGGTTCCGGTATCGGGTTCTTCTTCTGGTTCCTGAAGCGGGTTGCTGCCGCTGCCCCCGCCGTTGCAGGCAGAAACCAGCGATAAGGCCAGTATGAGTGTGACAATGCGTTTCATGGTACTGCTGCCCCGGATTTTTTTAGGTTTTGCAGGAAAGTCCGGCAGGCCCGGTTGAAAGTCAATTCAAGTTTGCCGGGCAGGGACTTGAAATTCCGCGACTGAGGCGCTTTTGCCCACACCTGATGTGGTACAATTCCGTCGCTTACTGTCATGATATAGCCAGTATAGACTCATCTTGTGGGCAAGCCACCGCGCGGCGCAGCCCTGCCGGCGCGCTCGGCGGGGCAATGCAGGCCCTGGACCGCCTCGCCTGCAGCAGCGGGATCAACCCCGTCTGAGGTATTCGCGCAGCTGACATTCCGGGCTTGCGGAGCGCAGGGGTATGGCAATGTGAGCGGCCCAGTCCGTCAGATCGACATTCGGGAAAAACGTGTCCGCATCTGGAACTTCGAGGTCCACCTCGGTGATCAGCAGCCTGTGCGCCAGGGGAAGCATCTCTTTGTAGATGCCCGCGCCGCCGATGCCGTAGATGCGTGTGTACCCCCGCTCCAGCGCCATTTCCACGGCTGCCTTTACCGAAGGCACGACATTTTCGCTCGCATCCGGGTTGGAGGAAACCACGATATTCAGGCGTTTCGACAGCGGCTTGACGGGAAGGCTCTCCCAGGTGTTCCGTCCCATGATCAAGGCTCCTCCCAGCGTCTCACGCTGAAAGAACTTCAGATCCTCGGGCACATGCCAGGGGATCGTGCCATCCCGGCCAATGGCGCCGTTTCTGGCGCGTGCGACAATCAGCGAGATCATCTCTCAGACCGCCACGGGCGCGCGGATCGCCGGATCGGGGTCATACCCGGTGATTTCGAAATCCTCATAGCGGAAGTCGAAGATGGAAGTCACATCACGCGTTATTCGCAGCGCGGGAAGCGGCTTGGGCGTGCGGGACAACTGCAATTTCACCTGTTCCATGTGGTTGGAGTAGATATGGGCATCGCCAAGTGAGTGTATGAAATCGCCGGGCTCGTGGCCAGTGACATGCGCGAGCATCACCTGCAGCAATGCGTAGGAGGCAATGTTGAAGGGCACCCCCAGGAACATGTCCGCAGAACGCTGGTACAGCTGAAGATGCAACCGGCCATTGAGAACCCGCACCTGCCAAAGCGCGTGACAGGGCGGCAACGCCATGCGCGACAGCTCGCCCGGATTCCAGGCCGAAACCATCAGGCGGCGGCTTTCGGGGCTGGTTCTGATCGTGTCGATCAACTGTGTGATCTGGTCCACACCCCTTTTGCGGTAAAGCGGTGCGCCGTCCCGGGTTTCGCCCGTCGGGTCGAGCGCCGGAAACGCACGCCACTGCTGGCCGTACACCGGGCCGAGATCGCCGTTCTCGTCAGCCCATTCGTCCCAGATGGTCACGCCGTTGTCCTGCAGGTAGCGAATGTTCGTGTCACCGGACAGGAACCACAGGAGTTCGTGGATGATCGAACGCAGGTGCAGTCTTTTTGTGGTCACCAGCGGAAAACCATCCGTCAGGCGATATCGCGACTGCAGCCCGAAATACGAAGTCGTTCCGGTGCCGGTGCGATCGCTGGATTCCTCACCAAGCTCGAGTACGGTGCGGAGCGCATCATGATACTGCTGCAATCTGGCCTCCCAGGGGTCTCTGTATGCTCGAAGCCAACCTTGTCGAGGCTTCAGGCGCTCTTAATCGCAAGGGCCGCGATGATGTCAAAGAAGCCCGCAGGCATTCCGGATCAGGCAGAAACGCCGTCAACCAGAGGCAGTCTGTCTCTGGCCGAATAGCGCGCTTTGCCGCGCCGTTCAACATGCACTGTGACATGGTCGCAGCGTATTTGTGTCGACCTTTGTGCAGACGCCAGGGCGGAAACCGGCGCCGCCTGCTGCGTCGACGCGCAGGATTGAGGCGGGTCGGCGCTCTGCGGCTCGAGCTCGGGCGGCTGCCTGTCAGAAACCACTGGATTTTCGTGGGGCACATGGGCGCTCTTTTCCGATGATCAAAGTCGCTGTGCGCGATGTTCTTGACCACCTTCCCGGCGGCTGCATTGAATGTTTGTGGCTTCTTCGTCATCTCGGTTCCCAATCGACATGATGAACCAGAAATCCTCCGTTATTCAAATCTGTCCCAAAGGCGCTGACGTCAGACGGTGGCCTTAATTTCGCTCTCTCATTCTAGCCGCAACGAGTTTCGAGCCACCGTCCGCGGCTCGGGCGGCCCAGGGGACGCGGGGGCGGCTACGTCCCGCCCCGATCCTGCTGGCGTTTTTCTGCGCTGGATCCCGTCAGTCGCAGCGTCCGGCTTTCTCGCGCGCCGTCATCCCGGCGACTGGCAGCGGCGCCAATGTGGTCCGATGCCGGTGCGACCGCAGCGGTGCAGGTTGCGCCCATGCCCGTTCCGTGTGGACGTCCCGTCGGCCCGCGGGGTATGCGCCAGCCCACTGACTGCGGGTCGTGTTTGTGCTACCCGGCCAGACAAGGATTCGCGGCATCGCCGCTGCTTTGACGTCCCCGCGGCTTCGGTTGGTTCGCTCTGCAATCCCGCTGTGACATTGCTGGACGGCCGCCTTGCAGTTCGAGCGTAGCGCGCATGAACTGGTGCCCGATCACTCGCATCCAACGCCCACGGAAGCGCACATGGCGGAGACGCGGGAGCGGCAGACAGCCCGGCGCCAAAGCGCCGTCAGGAAAGCCGGTTGGAACCCAGCCCGCGACCGACCGCCGGAAGGTCCGGTCTGATCAATAGATATAACGAATCTGGTCGGTCCAGTACCGTTCCATCCGCCGCAGGGAAGAGGTAATTTCCTCGACCCCCTCGGGCCCCAAAACGCCCTTGGTCTCCAGGCCGACAGCGTGACGGGCGAAAAGACCTGAGACGACATCGCGAATTTCGCGCCCCCTCGCAGTCAGTCGGACCCTGACCGAGCGGCGGTCAATCTCGCACCGCTGGTGGTGCATGAACCCGGTCTCGACCAGTTTCTTGAGATTGTAGCTGACATTGCTGCCCTGATAATAGCCGCGTGTCTTCAGCTCGCCGGCCGTCACCTCGTTGTCGCCGATGTTGAACAGGAGCAGCGCCTGCACGGCGTTGATTTCAAGCACTCCGACCCGTTCGAATTCGTCCTTTATCACGTCGAGCAGCAGACGGTGCAACCGTTCCACCAGTGCCAGCGCCTCAAGGTAGCTGACCATGAAACCATGGTCGGCGCCTTTTCCCAGTGAGGAATGTATGCTCATCGTCTTCTCCGCCTGATCCGCTCTGACGGAGATTTGGCGAAAAATGACAAAATAGCGTAAAGATCCGCGGCATCCGCTAAAAAGCGACCTATCCCGTCGCGATCAACCGGATATCTGCCATCAGCGGGCCAAACCGCTCCGGAGGCATCGCCTGCCCCGTGACCCACTGGTAGAGATCCTGATCGTTTTCCGACAGCAGACCATCGTAGAGTTCCAGCATCCCGGCATCCATCGCCGCAAGCCGGGCTTCGGCATACCGCGTCAGGATCAGGTCCATTTCCTTGATGCCCCGCCGCATGGACCGCATGTGCAGCCGCTTCACCATCGTCTCACGCGGCTCGGCTTCCGGCTTGATCATAGCGTGCCTTTCAGGTTGAGGCGCAGCGCCTTTTCCAGGCGGGCAAGTCGTTCGGCCTGTTCCCTCATGTGGGTCTGAATATCTCTGATCTCGAGCAGGATATGCTGCACATCTGCCGAGACCTGCGTCTCGTCCGGTGCTCCCAGCCCCTCGCCCTCGCCGGTCAGCAGCCAGACCATCGAGACATTCAGCAGCCCGGCCAGCATCGACAGACGGTTGGCGCGCGGTTCCGCCGCATCAGCTTCCCAGTGCTGGAGGGTCTTCAGCTTGACGCCAAGCCGTTTTGCCAGTTGATCCTGCGTCATGCCGCTTGCATCCCGCGCCGCAGCCACCCTGTCGCCAAAGGTTGCCGCGTCCGGGCCGTACCAGTTGTCGTCGTCCATCACCCTCTCCCTTTCGGCCGAAGCCGCTTGATCGCTCTTTGGGCGCACCCTATGACGAGTCACGCCCCATATCAAACCGGTGACCGCTGATGACTTTCCTGTCCACGACCCTTGCCCGCGTGAAACCGTCGCCCACCGTGGCGATCACCCAACTGGCGCGGGAACTGACCGATGCCGGGCGCGACGTGATTGCGCTGGCCGCCGGCGAGCCCGATTTTGACACGCCGGACAACATCAAGGCGGCGGCGGTTGCGGCCATTGCCGCGGGCAAGACGAAATACACCGCCCCGGATGGCATTGCCGAACTGAAGGCGGCGATCTGTGCCAAGTTCGCCCGCGAAAACGGACTGAGCTATCAGCCAACGCAGGTCTCGGTGTCCACCGGCGGCAAACAGGTGCTTTACAACGCGCTCATCGCCACCTTGAACCCCGGTGACGAGGTGGTGATCCCGGCGCCCTACTGGGTCAGTTACCCGGACATGGTGCTGATGGGCGGCGGCACACCGGTGATCGTGGAGACCTCGGTGGACACCGGTTTCAAGATCACCGCCGAGGCGCTCGAAGCGGCGATCACGCCGCAGACCAAGTGGTTCCTGTTCAACTCGCCCTCCAATCCGACCGGGGCGGGCTATGACCGGGACGAGCTCAGGGCGCTGACCGATGTGCTTTTGCGCCATCCGCATGTCTGGGTGATGACCGACGACATGTACGAACACCTCGCCTATGACGGGTTCAGGTTCTGCACACCGGCGCAGGTCGAGCCCCGCCTCTATGACCGCACGCTGACCTGCAACGGCGTGTCCAAGGCCTATGCGATGACGGGCTGGCGGATCGGCTATGCTGCCGGACCCGAGCATCTGATCGCTGCGATGCGCAAGGTGCAGACACAGTCGACCACCAACCCCTGCTCGATCAGTCAGTGGGCCGCCGTCGAGGCCCTGAACGGACCACAGGATTTCCTGGCGAGTCGCGGCGAGGCCTTTCGCATCCGCCGCAACCTGGTGGTCACGATGCTGAATGCCGCCGACGGCATCACCTGCCCGATGCCCGAGGGGGCATTTTATGTCTATCCGTCGATCAAGGGCTGTCTTGGCAAGACCAGCGCCGCGGGCACGCTGATCACGGACGACGAGACTTTTGTGAAAGCACTTCTCGAAGAGTCGGGTGTGGCCGTCGTGCATGGTGCCGCCTTCGGCCTGTCTCCGCATTTCCGGGTCAGCTATGCCACATCCGAGGCCGTGCTCAGCGACGCCTGCGCCCGGATCCAAACCTTTTGCGCCGGCTTGCGGTGACGATGTCGGGAGAGATGTGAATGTCGGGCGATCTGCCAGAGTACTACTTCCGTGTACGCGAAAATGGCGCGCTGGTGTTTCGCATCGACACCGAAAACCGCCAGCGCAGGATCGAGATGATCCAGATCGCCATGGTCAACATCCGCAATGGCGAGATCAAGCCGCAGGGTGACCGGGAGCTGACCGAGGCCGACAGGGCCGCCATCGGCGACTGGATGCACGACCGCAGCGCCCTGCTGGCCCTGCGCGACATGGATGACATCCATCGCAGCATCGACCACCTCAACCTCACGGCGCAATGGGTGCAGTCCAAGGCCACAGATGCGCAACTCGACGAGGTGACCGACAAACTGCTGCTGGCCATGCACGATCTGCGCACTGTTCTGGTCCGCAAGAAGGCCGATCGCATCACCAGGGACTGACCCGCCTGTCAATCGCCACATGGCTGCGCGCCCGTCCCCCGCCGCTGCAGAGGCGAACAGGGACTTCCACCACCCCGCCCCCTCTGCCATACTGCCGCGCAACCAAGACCAACAAAAGAGCAGCACAATGGCCGAAGACCTTCTCTCCGGACAGCCGTCCAGCGAATATGATGCCTCCTCGATCCAGGTTCTCGAGGATATGGAGCATGTCCGCCTGCGCCCCGGCATGTACATCGGTGGCAAGGACGACCGCGCGCTGCACCACATGGTTGCCGAAATCATCGACAACTCGATGGACGAAGCGGTTGCCGGCCATGCCTCCTGGATCGAGGTCGAACTGCACGAGAACGGTCACGTCAGCGTGCGCGACAACGGCCGCGGCATTCCCACCGGCCCGCACCCCAAGGATCCGTCGAAATCGGCGCTGGAAATCATCTTCTGCACCCTGAACGCCGGCGGCAAGTTTTCGGGTGACAGCTACGAAACCTCCGGCGGCCTGCACGGCGTCGGCTCTTCGGTGGTCAATGCGCTCTCCGATCACCTGCGCGTCGAGGTCGCCCGCAACAAGGAACTCTATGCGATGGAGTTCTCGCGCGGCCTGCCGCAGGGCAAGCTGGAAAGGATCGGCGCCGCCCCGAACCGGCGTGGCACCGCCGTCACCTTTCACCCCGACCCGCAGATCTTCGGCGCGCTGAAACTGAAACCCGCGCGCCTGTTCGCGATGGCCCGCTCCAAGGCCTACCTGTTCTCGGGCGTCAAGATCCGCTGGAAGACCTCCCTCCCCGACGGCGACACACCGATGGAGGCGGAATTCCATTTTCCCGGCGGCCTCTCGGATTACCTCGGCGACACCATGAACGGCGCCACCACCTATGCCGACAAGCCATTCGCCGGCCGCGTCGAGTTTCGGGAAAAGTTCGGCCAGCCGGGCAAGGTCGAGTGGGCGATCAACTGGACGCCCTCGCGCGACGGCTTTATCCAGTCCTACTGCAACACCGTCCCCACCCCCGAGGGTGGCACCCACGAGGCCGGCTTCTGGGCCGCGATCCTCAAGGGCATCCGCGCCTACGGCGAGCTGGTGAGCAACCGCAAGGCCAGCAACATCACCCGTGAGGACCTGATGACAGGCGCCGGCGCACTCGTGTCCTGTTTCATCCGTGAACCGGAATTTGTCGGCCAGACCAAGGACCGCCTGGCCACGACCGAAGCCGCGCGGATGGTCGAATCGGCGGTGCGGGACCATTTCGACAACTGGCTGGCGGCGGACACCAAATCCGCCGGGGCGATTCTCGACTTCCTCGTCCTGCGGGCCGAGGAACGCCTGCGCCGCCGTCAGGAAAAGGAAACCGCCCGCAAATCCGCCACCAAGAAGCTGCGCCTGCCGGGCAAGCTGACCGATTGCACCGCCAAGAACCGGGAAGGCACCGAACTGTTCATCGTCGAGGGCGATTCGGCCGGCGGTTCAGCCAAGGGCGCGCGCTCGCGGGAAAATCAGGCGCTGCTGCCGCTCAAGGGCAAGATCCTGAACGTGCTTGGCGCGGCCTCATCCAAGCTGGGCACCAACGCCGAAATCTCGGACCTCTGCGAGGCGCTGGGCGTCGGCATGGGCAGCAAATTCAACCTCGATGACCTGCGTTATGACAAGATCATCATCATGACCGACGCCGACGTCGACGGCGCGCATATCGCATCGCTGCTGATGACCTTTTTCTTCACCCAGATGCGCCCGCTGATCGACACCGGGCACCTGTATCTGGCCTGCCCGCCCCTCTATCGTCTCACGCAGGGGGCCAAACGGCTCTATGTGGCAGATGACGCCGAAAAGGATCACTGGATGCACAAGGGGTTGGGCGGCAAGGGCAAGATTGATGTCCAGCGCTTCAAGGGTCTGGGCGAGATGGACGCGAAGGACCTCAAAGAGACGACAATGGACCCCAAGTCCCGCAAGCTGATCCGGGTGACCATCGACGAGGACGAACCCGGCGAAACCGGTGATCTGGTCGAACGCCTGATGGGCAAGAAACCCGAGCTGCGCTATCAGTACATCCAGGAAAACGCGCGGTTTGTTGAAGAACTCGATGTCTGATCCCGCGGGTTGACGGCAGATCGCGGTGGCCGGGCAGCCGACCCGCTGCAACCGGGAAGCGCCAGATCATTCGGCCAGATAAATCGGTCCGCACAATTCGGGCCTGTGCAACGATGACATCCCTCGGCGGACTTTACGCCGGGCAGACGCTTCCCCGCAGAGGGTCAGATAAAGCCGGCGCCGCGGGCAATCATCGCGGCGTCCGTGCGGTTGCGGGCATCCAGTTTGCGGCACAACGTCTTGACGTGCAATTTGATCGTGACCTCCTGTAACTCAAGGTCGCGGGCGATCTCCTTGTTGGATTTTGCCCCCATCAGGCCCCTGAGTACCTGCCTCTCCCGCTCAGAGAGGTCCTTTTCGAAATCGGTTTCCTCCGGATCGTCCTTGCCCGACATGAAATTGACCGGAGCGTAGATTTCCCCCGCAGCCATGAACCGGACGGCGTTGACCAGTGACTTGGCCGGCAGAGTCTTGGGCAGAAATCCGATCGCCCCCATGCTCAATGCCTGTTCCGCGATAAGCCGCGTCGCCGTGCCCGATATCAGGCCGACCGGTTTTCCGTCATTGGCATCCAGCACTGTCTTCAATCCGTCCAGCCCCTTCATTCCGGGCATCGTATAGTCGAGAAGCACCAGATCGAACGGCCCGCCAGATGCGATTTTCGCCAAAGCTTCCTGCAGATTGCATGCTGCGACGGTTTCGGTCTCACCATCCGCGTCCAGAAACATAGCGATGGTTTCTCGCACCATGTCGTGATCGTCCGCTATCAAAATTCGCAAGGTCATCAAGAGTCCTTTCCTGCCACCGTTTACCAATGTGGCATTACAGGTAGCGCGGACTCCCTTTTTTGAACACCGTATATTGCCCGCACACGGCCCGCGTATGCGGCATTTCCCGCTCCTATCCCTTGGTATAGGTGTCCTAACCTTATCCTCACTCGTTCGGTGACAGGCTGTGCCTTATGGATAGTTTGTGGGTGAAGGAAAAGGAAACGCCAATATGTTCAAACAACAGATGTTCAAAATGCTTTCTGCGCTGATCTGCGGCGCAACGTTCGCCACCGCCGCACTTGCTCAGGACACTGTCCTCGAGGTGTCAGTGGGGGACACCCGCCATGAATACAGTCTTGAGCAGCTAAAGGCGCTGCCGGTCACATCGTTCGAAACCACAACGATCTGGACAACCGGCTCACAAACCTTCGAGGGCGTTTCGTTGCTGGCCTTGATGAACGCAATCGAAGTGGCCGAAGGCACGATCCAAGCGACCGCGATCAACGACTATTCGGTCACGATCCCGATGTCCGACGCCACCGCCGACGGGCCGATCATCGCCTATCTGACCAATGGCGAAACGATGTCGCGCCGGGACAAGGGCCCGCTCTGGATTGTCTATCCATATGACAGCGATATTAAGTACCAGAATGAAATCATCTATAGCCGGTCCATCTGGCAACTGGACAGGATATCGATTGAATAAGCTCCGCATTCAGGATCATCCATGACATATCCCGCGCTTTCAGCCCGGCGGACCAAATGGGGCAGGCACATGCTTGTTCTGGCGCTGTTCGCCGGAATCCTCGTTGGAAGCTACATTGCCTTTACCGTCTGGAACAGGATCGGCTCGCTTGACAGTTCGCAGCAGGACCACGCGGAATGGGCGTATTCTCAGCTTGAGATCGAATTCCTCAAACTCGACCGCGCTCTTGAACAGGCGCGGTCGGGAAACAGTGCAGAGCTCGAGAATCTGCGCAAGCGGTTCGACATCTTCTACAGCCGGATCGACATCGTGGACCGGCTTCAGGAAGCCGGAGATTTCATCCCTGAAGTCAGCAAATTGCGCAGCGTTGTCGATACCCAGATTCCGCTGATCGACAGTGACGACACCACGCTGTTCAACGGTTTGGATGGCCTGCAACGCGCCCTGGATGATATCAAGGGATCCCCCCGAGAGATCGCCCTTGCGTCGATCGCGATTTCCGCCAACTCCGCACAGTCGGAGCGTCATCAGATCGTCCATCTGATGGAAAACCTGTTTGTGATTGTCCTTCTGGTCACGGCTGCTTTGATTGGCGCGACGATCCGGCTGTCGCGTCAAGCCATCACTTTGAACCGGGCGACCCGAGAGGCCGAAGAAAACCACCTGCGACTCGAGACCACGCTGCGTGCCTCGCTGGATGCCGTGGTTGTCATCGACGACAGGGGCGCGATACGCGACTTCAACGGGTCGGCCGAAACCATATTTGCCATTCCGCGCGATGCGGCGCTGGGCCAGGACTTCATCACGCTCTTGCTGCCCGAACACCTGCGGGAAAAATATAACGGCATGCTTGCCAAGTTCCGGTCAACCGGCATCACGCAGGTGGCGGACGCAGGGCGACAGGAACTTGAAATGGTCGATCACAACGGCCGCATCTTTCCCGTCGAGCTTTCGGTTTCGCTGGCCCGCTCTGAGGAAGGTCCGATTTTTGTCACGTATATCCGCGACATCACGGACAAGCGCCAGAAAGAACAGGAAATTGTTCAGGCGCGTGACGCCGCCCTGGCCGCCTACGGTGAAAAATCCCGTTTCTTCGCGATGATGAGCCACGAAATGCGCACACCGCTGAACGGCGTGTTGTCCGCCATCCACCTGCTGGATGACGGTCGCCTTGATGCAGAGCAGCAACAATACCTGGGCGCGGCGCTGACGTCCGGGGATATTCTTCTGAGCCACATCAACGATGTCCTTGCCATCGAGCGCAGCGAGGCGGGAATGGACAGCCAGCAGTTGCAACCCTGTGATGTCGCTTCCCTGACCTCCGGGCTGATTGACACGATGGAACCCCTCGCGAAGTCGGCCAGCGTCCGGCTGCAACTGGACCAGGGCGGGCTGCACGATCGCCCGATCCTGACCGATCCGCGCGCGATACAACAAATTCTGGTGAACTTGCTGAGCAATGCCATCAAGTTCAGTCCGGATGGCGAGGTCACCCTGCGCACCTATTACCAGCAGTCAAAGGGCAAGACAGCTGTCCTGCACCTGGAGGTCATCGACGACGGCCCCGGCATTTTCGAAGAGGATATCGACCGTATCTTCGAGGATTTTGTGTCGCTTGACAGCCGGTATGAGCGTCGCACCGGGGGGACCGGGCTGGGGCTCGGCATCGTCCGGCGTGTGGTTCAGAGCCTGAGCGGCGAAATCCGCTGCGAGTCCGTGCCAGGAGAGGGCGCGCGTTTCACGGTCTCCCTGCCGGTCACTCTGGCGACCCCGAGCAACATGCCTGCCCGGACATCCACCCGTACCGCGTACCCCAACCAGACTCCGCTGCGGCTTCTGGTTGTGGATGACAATGAAATCAACCGCGACCTGCTCAAGGCAATGCTTCGGCGGCTGGGCCACGACGTCACGCTTGCAGCCGGTGGGCAAGAGGCGGTCGATCTCGCAATGGAGACATCCTTCGATGCCATTCTCATGGACATCTCCATGCCCGGGATGAACGGGATTCAGGCGACTCAGGCGATTCTTGCTGGCGCCGGGCCGAACAGTTCCACGCCGGTCATCGCAGTCACCGCTCATGCGCTGCCCGACGAGCAGGCAGAATTCAAAGCCGTGGGCATGTCGGGATTCCTGCAGAAACCACTGGATTCAAAAGCCCTTGGTGCGACGCTCGCAGGCTTTGCCCCGCGGCTCCACGCGGCGACGCAACCATCGGCCGATGTTCTGGCGATCGACGACACATATCGGCAAAGCATCCTGAACGAAGCCCAGGTTGCGGAACTGCTGGACCTGTTGGGCCGCGACAAGATTGCCGAGCGGATCGCGACTTTGTCGCTGCGGGTCGAACAGGATCTTCCCGCGCTTGTCGCCGCACAAACGGCACAGGATCTGCAATCCCGCTCGCACGAGCTGGCGGGGATGTGCGGCATGTTCGGTGCGCACCGCCTGCACGTGTTGCTCAAGGACATCGAAACGGCCTGCAAAGAAGACGATGTGAAGACGGCGCATGACCTCGCCAAACGGGTTCCTGCAGCCTGGCACTCAACGCACGCCGCCCTCTCCAGACGCGTCCTGCAATAACCCCTGTCATGGCTGGGGCAGGACGGTGGTTCCGACCGGCGCGTGGCTGGTCAGGGAAAAACATGCCGCGGTATTCTTCGGAACAAGTCCGCCATACATCTGCGCCCGCGCCGACCCCGTAAATTTGGTTTAGTGTGCAACACAGTTCGTGAAATCGAATGTCAGACCCGGCAGTTGCGGAACGGTCCACAAAGGGACGCTGGTATAACAGCGGCGGACGGCCGAAAAACAGTCGCCCGTTTCTCCATCACTCACGGCCAACTGCGTTCTGACGTGCCGCCCCCCACTTCCACCACGGGGGGCGGCTGCATGTCCGGGGCGGTCCGACGCGGTGACCGGCTGCCTGGTCTCGACGTCTATTTGCCGTCTCCCGGTCAGAGGCCGCATGTCGCACTCCGGTCCCGGGCACTCTTGATCGTGCCGGGCCCTGCGCGCAGTCCGGGGAACGCCACTTCATCTAAAAATCGCGTGACCGGGGTCGATTGCGTTTGAACAATTCTCGGGTTTGGCGGTTCTATGAACACGAGGCCACGCTTCGGGCTCTGCCAAGGGGCAGTTCCGGACACGGGCCGGTAAATTCGAAAGGGATCGCATGTTCACAAGACGGCACATGATGGCTGCTCTCACCGCGCTGGCCGCGCCGGCGTTTGTCCGGCCCGCCTTTGCTGCCCCCAACGACTGGGACACCTGGGATGCGCAGGTCACTCCTGCGCAGTTTGATCTGGGAACCAGCAATCCATGGGGGTTGCATCCGCGTTTTCTGCCGGTGCGGGTGAGCGCCAATTCAGACCTGACACCAGGCGATGTTCATGTGGATGCGGTCGCGCGCTACCTCTATCACATCCAGGACGACGGATCGGCCATGCGCTACGGCGTGGCAATCGGGCGTGACGGGCTGTACGAACCCGGCGTCTACACGATCAAGCGCAAGACAAAGTGGCCGCGATGGACCCCCACAGATGCAATGATCGAGCGGGAACCCGGGAAATACGCCCGATGGGAAGAGGGCATGCCCCCCGGTCCGGAGAATGCACTGGGATCGCGGGCTCTGTATCTGTACGTCGGCAACCGCGACACCTATCTTCGCATCCACGGCACGCCCGCCCCGCGCTCTATCGGGACGCGGGCCAGTTCGGGATGTGTGCGCATGGTGATGCCGCATATCAACGCGCTGTACGATCAGGTCGACACCGGCGTCACCGCTTACCTGTATCCGCCCGATGGCGGAACGCTGTAACGCCGTCTTCGCTCAGCTGGCCGGCGCGGTGCAGATCGGGCTACCGTTGTCGGTGCGCAGCGGCAGTTCGGTGGTCTCGACCGGCCCGCGATGGGTGTACCAGTAACAGCCGTCTTCGGCCCGGACCCGCGCCGTGGAGAGATCCTGATAGGGCGCGGCGATGGACGAGACCGACTCTGGCACAGAGGAGAGGCGCACAGACAGCGGGGCGGGTCGAGCAGGCGCTTGGTCGGGGCCGGCTGGCGATGGGGTGGGGCTGAGAGGAGTTGCTCCACCCGTGGCAGGCAGTGGTTCACATCCGGCAAGCACCAGGAGGAGCAGCGGCGCTGCGAGTAAAGCCTTGGGTCTGATCATATCGCGCGTACTCCGGTTTTTCGTTATTTGTGACACGGTTGCATTCCACGGCCACCGCCGCAAGTCGGCATGCGCGGTTGGATGCCAGACGGAGGTGCAACCGCCGTATGGCCTGATCGGTTCCCCGGCAACACCCTGCTCGGGTCTTGCAGGGCCAAGTTCGGTCCCCCGCCACAGCACCTGCACCCTGGCAGAACTTTGCGCACGCGGACCCGCCTGTCCCGGCGACCTCATGGTTTTGTGACTGCCACCGCAGGCGAAGCCAATCGACAGAAGCGTGTGTTTGACCTATCTGCGATGGATGCTCGGGTTTTTTCGCCTTGTCTCGGTCTGCTGCGCGCTTGCTCTTCTGGGCGGCATACTGCTGCATGATCTGGCGGCTGCGAAAATGTCCGCAGAGATGGCGGAGGCACGGCTTTCGATTGCCTCTGGCGACAGTGATGCATGTCCTGCCTGCGCACCGGACGGGCCCGAGGTGGTCTGCGACATCGACTGCACCGCGCCGGTTCTCTCGACGGCAGTGGCCGCAGAAATCGTCGCGGCCGTCACCCTGCGCAGCCTGCGTCTGACCCTTCCGGGAGATATGGGGCGAACGGGACTCGATCCCGGCTCGGAGCCGCACCCGCCGCGAGGCACGGTCCTGATCTGACCGGCCGCACCGAAAGGTGACGGCCCGGTCCCGCAGTATCTGCCACCCGGTGGCCGGACTGCGTTCAACGGACCCCGTCACCTTAGGAAAACTCATAGATGTCACACCACCCTCCGCGCAATCTCTCGCGCCGGCGCCTTCTGACCAGCGCATCCGCTGCGCTTGGAACCGCGCTGGTCCTTCCCCATGCCTCGGTCGCCGCATCTGCCGTGGACCGTATCCTCGCCCTCACCTTTGACAGCGACGCGATTGTCGTCTCGACACAGGATGCGCTCTGGCACATCTCCGCAACCGGCGCCGAGCGGCAGCCACAGACCGAAGCCATCACCGCGCTTGCCAGTCACCCGGCACGTCCCGGCACGCTGCATGCCGCCCTGCAACGCGGCGGCCTGCGCCGCAGCCTCGATGGCGGCCAAAGCTGGGAGGACGCCGGTGACGGCCATGGGTCCGCCCGGATCCTCGCGCTGAGCGTTGCGGCGGGGAACCCCGACACGCTCTATGCCGCCGCCGCAGGCGACGGCCTCTACCGCAGCGAGGACGCAGGAAAAAGCTGGGCGTTCGTCATGGACCGGCCCTATCTCGACGGTGCCGAACACGATGTGCTGAGCATGGTCTCGGTTGCGACCCCCAGCGGTATGGGCGGCATATGGCTCTATGCCGGCACGGCCGCGGGGCTGACCCGGGTGCCCGATTGCTTCTGCCGCTGGCAGGATGTCACCGCGGGGGACGCCATGGAGGCGCTCGCCTCCGGGCAGGTGCCCGCGCCCGCCAACGGCTTGCCGAAAGGGCAGGCGATCACCGCGCTGGCCCTGGCGCCAGAGGCACCGGACCAGCTTTATGCCGGACTCGCCAGCGGCCTTTGGGTCTCATCCGATGCGGGCGTCAACTGGTCGCGCGCCTCCGGGGGCGCCGCCGAACCTCTCGCCGTCGATCCCGCCGATCCCCGGCACCTCGTTGCCGCCCGAGCGGACGGTCTGTCCGTCAGCCGCGATGGTGGCGCGACCTGGACCATTCCGAACTTTTTCAAGGAGACATGACATGACCAAGACACTGACCTTCCGGTCGATGACCGCTCTCGCCGCGGCGGGCCTGATCGGCTTTGCCACCCTCGGCATGGCCGCCGGCGAACCCGACGCGCCAGTCGGCGACGCGGTCTTTCCCGCTGACCGCCAGATGACCATCTGGCGTGATCCATCCTGCGGCTGCTGCGACGCCTATGCCGAGTACATGGAAAAAGAAGGCTACCATGTCACCCGAATAGACGACCGCGACTTCGACAAGCGCTCCATTGAAGTGGGCGTTCCGGAGCAAGGGCTTGGCTGCCATCTCGCCGAAATCGACGGCTACTATGTCAGCGGCCTCGTGCCGGCGGACATCATCCAGCGCCTGACCACCGAGCGGCCAAAGATCACCGGCATCACCCTGCCCGGTATGCCGCAAAACGCGCCGGGCATGGCGGGCAAGAGCGGCACGCTCAAAACCTATGCCTTCGGGGAGGACGGGATTTCCGTTTATGCCGATGAGTGACTGTCCGATGATGGAGATGATGGGCGGGCCGATGATGGCCGGGATGATGGGTCTCGGCGGCTTGCTGCTGCTCCTGGTCCTCTCGGTACTGGTTCTGAGCGCGCTGTCTTTGGTCAAGTATCTGCGGAGGCCGGCATGAGGACGGTATTGCCTGCAACCCTCGTCGCCGCCGTGACGGTCACGGCATTGACGGCCTGGGCCGCCGGTGGCAACGCGCAGTCTGCGGAGATCACATTCCTCGGCGCCCCGGTCGACGTCGAGACGATCGCGCGGGGCAACGCACTTTACGCGGAAAGCTGTGCCTCCTGCCACGGCATCGAGCTCGAGGGCCAACCCGACTGGCGGCGACGGCTGGACAATGGCCGCATGCCGGCTCCGCCCCATGACGCAGACGGGCACACCTGGCACCACGCCGACCGTCAGCTCTTTACCATCACCAAGCATGGGCTGGGCGCGATCCTGCCCGGCTATGACAGCGACATGCCCGCTTTCGGTGAACTGCTCTCGGACGAAGAGATCGCCGCGGTGCTTGCGTATATCAAGAGCACCTGGCCAGAGCGCGAGCGCGGCTTTCAGGCCGAGGTGACGGCGGGCGACACGGGCGGCACATAGGCGGCCCGGATCCCCCTGCCCTGTCCTGACGCATATGGTGCGGGTCCGGTATCGGACAGGGCTGTTTCTGGCGGGGCCGGATCATACCGTGATTCGGGCGCGACGGTCGTCAGCCGGTTGCGCCCAACACGACCGGCCGCCGGGCTCAGCGGTTCCACGGTCTGCCCTCTCGCGGGCACAGCTGCGCCTGAGGCTATTGGCCGGGGCCGCAGAACCGGAGGCGATTGCAGCCGGACGCTGTCACATCCGCGATTTTCCAGGGCCCCCGAAACGGTGTCGGACAGGCTGCCAGTCCCGCCGCACACCAGACACCACTTGGTGAAAGACGGGATACCGGCCTGCCCGAAACTCCGCTAAGGTGCAGAGATGCAAACTGAATTGACCCAAATCTTTGTTCTACTGGGCGCGGTGTTTGCGCTGCTTGTCTGGGGTCGGATCCGCTATGACCTTGTCGCTTTCGGCGCTTTGATCATTGCGGCCACGCTTGGCCTGGTGCCGACCGAGAAGGTCTTTTCCGGGTTCGGACACTCTGCCGTCGCCATCATTGCGCTGGTCCTGATCGTCAGCCGGGGGCTGTCTTCCTCCGGTGCGGTCGAGCTTATTGCCGCCCGGTTGATTGACCCGAACCGACCTCTGCCCCTGCATATCGCCGTTGTCGCAGCTTTGGCGGCCGGCCTGTCCGCGATCATCAATAACGTCGCCGCCCTGGCGCTTTTGATGCCGCTTGACCTCGAGGCCGCGAAAAAGGCCAGCCGCGGGGCCGGACAGACTCTGATGCCGCTGTCCTTTGCGACAATTCTTGGCGGCATGATCACGCTGATCGGAACACCGCCCAACATCGTGATCTCGGAATACCGCCAGGACGTGCTGGGCGCACCCTTCGGGATGTTCGACTTTGCGCCCGTCGGCATTGCCGTTGCCGTCGCGGGGATAGCCTTTGTTTCGCTTCTGGGCTGGCGATTGCTGCCGTCCCGGGCCTCGCTGCTGGAAACGGAAAAACAGGTCATCCAGGGCCGATATGTGGCCGAACTCCGCATCGGCGAGCAGACTCTGCAAGAGGGAATGGTGGTTGCGGACCTGTATCCCGGCGCGAATGATGTCGATGTCCACATCCTGGGCCTGATCCGCCGGGGCAAGCGCATCCGCGGTCTGGCGCCCCGGGAAGAGTTGCGCGCCGGCGACTTTCTCGTCGTCGAAGGAGAACCGAAATCCATCGAATCCTTCATGGGGCTGACAGGTCTCGATTTCGCGGGCTCGGAAAAACACGAAGGCGGCGTCGTCGCACCGGGCCTGACCCTGTCAGAGGCCATCGTGCCGGAGGGCGCGCGCATAGAGGGGCGGACCGCCCGCAGCCTGAACCTCTTGCAACGCCATTCGGTAACGCTCTTGGGAGTCGCGCGCGGGGGCAGGAGCTTTCAGGACCGTGTGCGCCTGCTCCCGGTCCGGGCCGGTGATGTCCTGCTGCTTCTTGGCACGCCGGACCGCGTCGCTGCGGCCACCGAGTGGCTGGGTGTGCTGCCGATCGAGGGACGGCAGACCGAAGTTGTCCAGCGCAGCAAAGCCGGCCTGTCCATAGCGGTGTTCATGCTTGCGGTCACCCTGGCCGTGTTTGGGCTGGTTGCCCTGTCCGTGGCGCTCGGCGCTGCCGTTATCGCCTATGTCGTGCTGGGCCTGGTCAGCGCACGCGAGGTCTATGCTTCGGTGGAATGGAAGGTCATTGTCCTGCTGGCCAGTCTGATCCCGCTGGCAGAGGCGTTCGAGCATTTTGGCGGCGCGGACCTCATCGCCAACCAGATCGTCAACCTGAGCGACGGTTACCCGGCATGGGTCTCGCTGGTCGCGTTGATGATCGTCACGATGACGCTGTCGGATTTCCTGAACAATGTCGCGACGACGTTGATCGCGGCGCCGATCTCCATGTCAATCGCCACCGCGACCGGAACGAACCCGGACACCTACCTGATGACGGTGGCGGTGGCCGCCTCTTGCGCCTTTCTCACGCCTATCGGACACAAGAACAACACCCTGATTCTGGGGCCCGGCGGATACAGGTTTGGCGACTACTGGCGTATGGGTTTGCCGCTCGAGATCCTTGTCGTCTGCGTTGCCGTTCCGACAATCCTCCTGGTCTGGCCGCTGTGACCCCCTGACACCGGCACTGTCGTCGGGGGCCATGGCTTCGGCGAAAGGGCAGCAGACACCACTGGCAGTCCCCTGCCCCCTGCGCATGGGTTGCCGGTGCGCCGCTGCGCTGTCCTGATACCGCACAGCCCTGTCGGAACAGCAGGCTGGATGGCGTGCTTCCCGGGGCTTGAGATGCCTGCAACGCCGGCCGGTATTCCCGGTCCGCTTCCCGACTGCGCGCGCGGGCAGCAGGTGCGGACGGCGGCAGCCCGGTGCCGGGCATGCTCGCGATCCGCCTGCAGCCGCGCGACATGTGGGAAGGATCAGGCCGAGAAAAGCCCGTCGAAATCCTTGAAGCCCTTGATCTCGATCGGGTTGTCCGAGGGATCAAAGAAGAACATCGTGCGCTGCTCGCCCGGTTCTCCGGCAAAGCGGATCACCGGCGGGATATCGAATGCGATGCCCTTCGCGGCAAGCCGGTCTGCCAGCGCCAGCCAGTCGTCCAGCCGCAGCACCGCGCCCATGTGCGGCATCATCACCATGTGATCCCCGACCCTGCCTGTGCGTGTAGTCTTGAACGGCTCGCCCAGATGCAACGAGAGCTGATGGCCGAAAAAGTCGAAATCGACCCAGGTATCGCTCGACCGGCCTTCCTCGCAGCCCAGAACAGTGCCGTAGAAGGCGCGCGCCGCGTCGAGGTCGGTGACGTTGATTGCGAGGTGAAAGAGAGAATTCATGGCAGAGTCCCGGCAGGTTGGAGAACACGATAGCGCGGCTGACAGGTCCGGTCGGCACGCGGTTGCTCTGAAATTGCTCATTCGATGGGCAGCGTAAAGGGGGGAGGGGCACAGATCGCCGCCCCCTGCCTTTGCCCTGCGGCCTGCCCTGGCGGCGGTCCCCGAAATGACGCGACGTGAAAATATATTCTTTGAAATCAATTTCTTGCGCGAAAAAGCCGCAGGCTCTCCGCGCCGTGCGCGACGGCGATCCACGACAACACTATAACCTTTGTTTATAATTATAGTTCAATTATAATTATAATTTGTATTGTTCCTTGCCGGGCCCGACGGCTTTTAAGAAGGCACGTCTCGCATCTTGCCGATGCCAAGAAACAAACCCACCAACACGGAGCCCGCCATGACATCCAAAGGCCTTTTTCTCTCCGCAGCGCTCGCCGCGCTTGCCGTCCCCGCCACCAGCCCTGCACAGGCAGAGGGCTACAAGGTAGCGCTGGACGGCACCTTTGCGCCCCACGCCATGCCCAGCCTGTCGGGCGGGGTCGAAGGCTTCAACGTCGATCTCGCCGCCGCCATCGGCGAAAAGCTCGGCACCCCGATGGAGGTGATCGCCGCACAGTTTTCGGGTCTGATCCCGGCATTGCAGGCGGGCACTTACGACTTCCTTGTCGCGCCCACCACCGTCACCGAGGAGCGCGCCGCGAACCTGCTGTTCACCGAAGGTTTCATGGATACCAACTTTGCCTTCACCATCCCCGCCGGGAGCGACGCGATGGAAGGACTTGACGCCTTCAAGGGCAAAACCATCGCGGTCAACAAGGGCTCGGTCTACGAAAGCTTCCTGACCGAAAAGGCCGGGGAATACGGCTGGGAGATCGTGGCCTATGGCACCAACACCGACGCGGTCGAGGCGGTGACGACCGGTCGCGCCGACGCCAACCTCGCCGGTGCCACCGTGTCGGCATGGGCCGCCAAGCAGAACCCGCGCATCGACCTTGGCTACGAGTACCCCACCGGCCTGGTCTGGGCCTTTCCGTTCCGCAAGGACGACGTCGAGACGCGTGACAAGATCGACGCCGTGCTGGAGTGCCTGAAGAGCGACGGCACCATGGCGGGGCTGTCCGAGAAATGGTTCGGCGTGTCCCCGGTCGAGGGCGCCACCATCGTCACCCCGACCCCCGGCTTTGGCACCCCCGGCTTTGACGGCTACGACGAAACCGCGCACGAGGTTTCCTGCGACTTCTGATCCCTCGCACTGCCGGACGGGGCGCGTGCTGCCCCGTCCTCTCATCCGAAAGACAGTTCATGCCCGCAGCCCCGTCTCCTACCGCCACTCTGTGCCAGCCCAAGGTGCACCCAAGACCGATGATCGAGATCAACAAGCTCGAGAAATGTTTTGGCGACACGCAGGTGCTGACCTCCATCGACCTCCGCGTGAACCGGGGCGAGCTTGTCTTTGTCATCGGCCCCTCGGGCTCGGGCAAGTCGACCATGCTGCGCTGCTGCAACCGGCTCGAAGAGCCAACCTCGGGCAGCATCCTTCTGGACGGTGAGCACGTGACCGATTGCCGGGGCCGCGCGCTCGACCGGATGCGGCTGAAGATCGGCATGGTGTTCCAGGGCTTCCACCTTTACCCGCACAAATCGGTGCTGGCGAATGTCATGCTGGCGCAGGTCAAGGCGCTGAAACGCTCCAGGTCCGAGGCCGAGGCCCGTGCCATGGAGATGCTCGACCACGTCGGCCTCGCCCACAAGGCATCTGCCATGCCCAGCGAACTTTCGGGCGGCCAGCAGCAGCGTGTGGCCATTGCCCGCGCACTGGCGCTCGACCCCAAGGTCATGCTCTTTGACGAGCCGACCTCGGCGCTCGATCCCGAGCTTGTCGGTTCGGTACTCAAGGTGATGAAGCAGCTGCGCGACGAAGGCATGACAATGGTCGTGGTCAGCCACGAGATGAATTTTGCCCGCGAGGCCGCAGACCGCGTGGTTTTCATGGATGGCGGTGTGGTTGTCGAGGTCGGCACCCCGGAAGAGATCTTCGGAAACCCGAAGTCCGAGCGCCTGCGCGCCTTCCTCTCGCGCCTGCAGCCGAGCGGCGCATGAGGTTCCTCGATACATTTTTCGACGGCGTGGTGATGGCGAAATACCTGCCGGATCTGCTTTTGGCCATCGTCACCACGCTCTGGCTCAGCGCGATCATCGTGATCGGCGGGCTTGCCCTTGGCCTGGCACTGGCCTGCCTGCGCACCCTGGGACGCTGGTACCTGACCCTGCCGATCGTCGCCTTTGCCGACATCGGCCGCGCCATGCCGCCACTTGTCGTCATCCTGATCTTCTACTTCGGTCTGCCTGGCCTCGGCATCAGCCTGTCGGGTCCGATGGTGTTGATCCTCGTGCTGGGCGGCGTCCTTGCCGCCTTTGCCGAAGAGATCTTCTGGGCCGGACTGACCGCCGTCCCTAAGGGGCAATGGGAAGCGGGCCGCGCCACCGGCCTGAGTTTTGCGCAGACGCTGTTCGATGTTGCCCTGCCGCAAGCAATCCGTCTTGGCATCCCGCCGCTGGTCAACCGCGCGCTGGCGATCACCAAGATGACCGCGCTCGGCTCGGTGATCGGGGTCAAGGAGATCCTCGCCGTGTCGTCGTCGGCGCAGAGCTTTTCCGGTTCGGCGACGCCGCTGACGATGGCCGCGCTCGCCTATCTCGCGATTTTCCTGCCGGTCGTCATCCTGTCGCGCCTGGCCGAACGGCGTTACGCCTGGTCCGTGTGAAGGAGCGCGACATGAGCAATTTCATCGACCTGTTCTTCAATCTCGACATCATGGGTCAGGCCTGGCCTCTTCTGTTCAAGGGGCTGATCATCACGCTGAAACTTTGCGCGGTGGTCATCGGACTTGGCGTCGTCGGCGGGCTGCTGCTGGCGCTCGGGGCGCTGTCGCCGCGCAGATGGCTGAAATGGCCGGCGGTCGGTTTCATCGACCTGTTCCGCGCGCTGCCGCCGCTGGTGCTGCTGATCTTCGTCTACTCGGGCCTGCCCTTCGCCGGGCTGGATCTGAGCCCCTTCATGGCCGTGGTCATCGCCTTCTTCCTCAACAACTCGGCCTATTTCGCCGAGGTCTTTCGCGCGGGCATCCAGTCCGTGCCGAAAGGCCAGACAGAGGCGGCCCGCGCCACCGGACTGGGTGCGGCACAGACGCTGATCCAGGTGGTCCTGCCGCAGGCGGTGCGCAACGTGCTGCCCGACCTGCTGTCGAACACCGTCGAGGTTGTGAAGCTGACCTCGCTCGCCTCGGTCGTCTCGCTTTCCGAGCTGCTCTATTCGGCCAACATGGCCCGCTCGGTCACCTACAACTCCTCGCCGCTTGTCCTCGCGGCGCTGATCTACCTCGCGATCCTCTGGCCGCTTGTGCGCCTGATCTCGCGGTATCAGCGTGGCATTGCGGTGCATTGAGCATCCCTGAAAGGAAAGACCCATGACCAAACTCATTATCGGCGGTGCCCAGATCGGGGGCATCCAGAAGGACGAGAGCCGCGCCCAGGTGATCGCCCGGATGATCGCCCTGATGGAGCGCGCGCATGAAAAGGGCGTGTCGTTCCTCGTCTATCCCGAGATGACGCTGACCACCTTTTTCCCGCGCTTTTACGCCGAGGACCGCGCCGAGTTCGACCATTGGTTCGAGACGCAGATGCCGAACCCCGCCGTGCAGCCGCTGTTCGACAAGGCGCGCGAATACGGCATGGGGTTCACCTTCGGCTATTGCGAGCTGACGCCCGAGGGCGCGCATTTCAACACCTCGATCATCGTTTCGCCCGAGGGCGAGATCGTGCTGAAATACCGCAAGACCCACCTGCCCGGCCATGCCGAGCACGAGCCCGAGCGCACCCACCAGCACCTTGAAAAGCGGTATTTCCTGCCCGGAGACACCGGCTTTGGCGTGGTCAGGAACCAGGGGGTGATCATGGGCATGGCGATCTGCAACGACCGCCGCTGGCCCGAAAGCTGGCGCATGCTGGGCCTGCAAGGGGTGCAGCTTGTGGCGATCGGCTACAACACCCCGAGCCAGAACAACCTCTCGGCAGAAGAAGGCCCGGAGCGCCGGATGTATCACCACGAATTGTCGGTCTGCGCCGGGGCCTACCAGAATGCGACCTATGCCGTTGCCGTCGCCAAATGCGGCCTGGAGGACGGCAACCACATGTTCGCAGGCTCGATCATCGTCGATCCGGACGGGTTCGTTGTGGCAAAGGCGGAAGGCGAGGGCGACGAGCTGATCGTGCACGAGGCGGATTTCGCCAAATGCGACTTTGGCAAATCCACGGTTTTCAACTTTGCCGCGCACCGGCGGATCGAACATTATGGCCTGATCGCCAGCCAGACCGGCGTGAAGTTGCCGGACTAAGCCCCCACAGCAGGGAACGACCGCCCGCAGGCGGGACAGCAGGAGGACAACAGATGCAGTTCGACACGGTGATCCACGACGGCACCATCGCCACCGCCGACTACACCGCCAAGGGCGACATCGGCATCAGGGACGGGCGCATCGCCGCGATTGCCGAAACCCTTTCGGGCGGCGCGCGCCGCATCGACGCCGGCGGGCGCATCGTCATGCCGGGCGGCATCGAGGCGCACGCCCATATCGCCCAGGAAAGCTCGTCCGGTGTCATGACCGCAGACGACTACCTCTCGGGCTCGATCTCTGCCGCCTTTGGCGGCAACTCGTCGTTCATTCCCTTTGCCGCGCAGCAGCGCGGCCAGTCGGTGGACGATGTCATCGCCACCTATGACGCGCGCGGCGCTCGGTCGGTCATTGATTATTCCTACCACCTGATCATCTCGGACCCGACGCCCGAAGTGCTCGAGGACCAGCTGCCCCGCGCCTTTGCCCGCGGCATCACCTCATTCAAGGTTTTCATGACCTATGACCTGATGAACCTGGGCGATGGCGGCATGCTCGACATTCTCACCGTGGCACGGGCGCATGGCGCCATCACCATGGTTCATGCCGAAAACAACGACATGGTCAAATGGATGAACCGGCAGCTGGCGGCCAAGGGGCTGACCGCCCCGAAATACCACGCCGTCTCGCGCCCCGAGCTGGCCGAGGAAGAGGCGATCAACCGCGCCATCCAGCTGGCCAAGCTGGTCGACGCGCCGCTGTTCATCGTGCATGTCTCGACCCGGGGCGGCGCCGAGATCGTCCGGCGCGAAAAGTTCAACGGTGCCAAGCTTTTTGCCGAGACCTGCCCGCAGTATCTGGCGTTGACCCGCGCCGATCTCGACCGGCCGGGCATGGAGGGGGCGAAATACATCTGCTCGCCGCCGCTGCGCGACGCGCAGACCCAGGACGCGCTTTGGCATCACATCGGCATGGGCACCTTCGAAAGCGTCAGTTCCGACCATGCGCCCTACCGGTTCGATGACACCGGCAAGTTTCTGAACGGGCCGGACGTGCCCTATCCCAGGATCGCCAACGGCATGCCCGGCATCGCCGCGCGCCTGCCCTACCTGTTTTCCGAAGGGGTGGTGAAGGGGCGGATCACGCTCGAGCAGTTTGTGGCGCTGTCCGCGACCAACGCGGCAAAGACCTTCGGCTGCGACACCAAGGGCCGGATCGCCCCGGGCATGGACGCCGACATCGCGATCTGGAACCCCGAGACCCGGCTGACCGTCACCGCCGCCGACCAGCACGACAACATGGATTACACCCCCTTCGAGGGCATGGAACTGACCGGCAGGCCCGAGGTGGTGATGAACCGCGGCGCGGTCATCGTCGAACACGGCGTGCTTCGGGCCAAGGAGGGCCAGGGCCGCTTTGTCGCCCGCGCGCCCGTCGACCTGCGCGGCAGACCCGGCTGGACCGCCAAGGAACTCGATCCGTCGCAGAACTTTGGCGCGGTGCTGCGATGACCGGCCCGATCCTGATCATCAACCCCAACTCTGCCGCCAGCGTGACGCAGGGCATCCGCGAGGCGGTCGCGCATCTTGCCCCGGCGCGGGGTCCGGACTTCGAGGTCATCGACCTGCCCGCGTCGCCGGCGACGATCCTGACCGCGCAGGACGTGGCGCGCGCCGGACTCGGCTTTGCCGACGCGGCGCAGGCCCGGCCCGACGCGGCGGCCTATGTCTCGGCCTGCTTTTCCGACCCCGGTGTCGAGATGACCCGCACGCTGGTGAAACAGCCGGTCATCGGCGTGCAGGAGGCAGGCATGCTGACCGCCATGGCGCGCGCCGATCTCTTCGGGATCATCGCGCTGGCCCCCGGCTCGGTCGCCCGCCACCGGCTGCGCATCCGCGCCATGGGCATCGAAAGCCGCCTCGCGGCAGAGCTTGCCCTGCCTGGCGTCTCGGCCGAAGCCTCGGGGCGCGACGCGCAGGTCTACGACATGTGCGTGGCGTTGGGCCGCGAACTGGCGGAAAGAGGCGCCGGTGCCGTCGTGCTGGGCTGTGCCGGCATGGCCCCGATCCGGGCGCGGCTGGAGCGCGACATCGGCATTGCGGTGATCGACCCGGTTCAGGCCGCCGCCGCCATGGCGCTGGGGCTGGTCGGGGCACCGGAATGAGTGCCGAACCGGGGCTTCCCGACGTTTCGCTGCGACTGCTCGAGATCTTTGCCGCGATGATGCGCTGCGCCACGACCGTCGAAGCCGCCGAACAGTTGCGCATCTCGCAGCCAGCGGTCTCGGCGGGGCTGCGGCAGCTTGAGACACAGCTCGGCCTCAAACTTTTCGAGCGCACCGGGCGGCGGCTGCAACCCACCGCCGAGGCGAAAACCCTCTACGAAGAGATCCGTCCGGTGTTCAGCCTGATGCGCGGCTTCTCGCAACGCGCGCGCGACATGAAACTGGGCATGGCGGGGCGGCTGAAGGTCATCGCCACGCCGCCGCTTGGCTATTCGGTGGCCCCGGTCGCCCTGCGCCGCTTTCTCGAGGCGCGCCCCGACGTGTCGGTGGCTTTCGACGTGCGGCGGCTGGAACAGGTGAAGGACGCGGTACAGAGCGGTCAGGCCGATATCGGCCTTGCGATTGATCACGACCGGCAGACGGCGGTGAATGTCGATGTGCTGCAACGCGCGCATATGGTGGCGCTGGTGCCCAGAGCCAGCCCGCTGGCGGCGAAACCGCATCTGACCGCGCTGGACCTGCAGTCGGAGCCGATGGTCGGGCTCGAGACCGGATCGAACCTCGGGCAGCTGGTGCGCAAGGCCTATGAACAGGTCGGCGCGGTCTACGCCCCACGCATCGAGGTGCGCTATTGCGCCACAGCCACCGCGCTGGCGGCGCAGCATCTCGGGGTCACTGTCGTCGACCCCTATTCCGCCACCACCCATGCCACCGACACGCTGGTGTGCAAGCCGTTCCTGCCGGCCTGCGAGATCAAGGCGGTGATGTACACCCGGCGCGGCGTTCCCTACTCGGGGCTGCTGCACAGTTTCATGTCGGACCTGCGTGCGGCCTTCGCCGACAGCGACCTGCTGATCGCGGAACCGCCAAGGGGCTGACCCCCATTATGACCCCAATCAACCAAGGACCCAAGCCATGAGCCTGCTTGCATCCGACGCCCGCGGCGTCTTTGTCATCTCTGTCACCCCCTTCACCCAGACCGGCGCGGTCGACTGGGACAGCCTCGACCGGGTGGTGGACTTCTACTTCGAGAAAGGCGCCGACGGACTCACGATCCTCGGGATGATGGGCGAGGCGCCCAAGCTCACGCAGGCCGAGAGCCGCGCCGTGGCCGAGCGGGTGATCAGGCGCGCCGCGGGCAGGCCCGTCGTCGTGGGGGTGTCGGCGTCGGGACTGGCCGCGATCGGAGAGCTTGGCAAGGCGGTGATGGACGCGGGCGCGGCGGGCTGCATGGTGACCACTCCGGGCAGCCTGAAGACCGACCCGCAGATCCACGGATATTTCGGGCAGGTGGCCCGCACGCTCGGCGACCAGGTGCCCATCGTGTTGCAGGATTTCCCGCTGGCCACCGGAGTGCAGATCTCTGACGACGTGCTGGGCCGGATCATCGACGACGTGCCACAGGTGGTCATGCTCAAGCACGAGGACTGGCCGGGGCTGAGCAAGATCAGCACGCTGCGCGCCGCCGAGGCACGGGGCCGCCGCCGAATCTCGATCCTGTGCGGCAACGGCGGGGTCTTTCTGCCCGAGGAAATGGCGCGCGGCGCCGACGGCGCGATGACCGGCTTCGGCTACCCCGAGATGCTGGCCGATGTGGTGCGGCTGGCCGACATCGGCGACATGGACCGGGCGCAGGACATCTTTGACGCCTACCTGCCGCTGGTACGTTACGAGCAGCAGCCGGGCGCGGGGCTCGCCGTGCGCAAATACGTGCTGGCCAGGCGCGGCGCCCTCGCGAGCGCAAACCTGCGGGCACCGGGCGCGGGCCTGACGCCCGAGGCCACAGCCGAGGTCGAGCGCCTGCTCGCCCGGCAAGAGAAACGACTGAAGGAGCTGAACTGATGGATCTGGGACTGAAGGGCAAGACCGCGCTGGTGCTGGGCGCAAGCCGCGGGCTTGGCGCGGCAAGCGCGACGCTGCTGGCCGCCGAGGGCGCGCAGGTGATTGCCGCATCGCGCAGCGGCGCCGCCCCGGCGCAGGGCATGGAGGGACTGACGCTGGATCTGGCGGACGCCGCCAGCGTCGCGGCGCTGATCGCGCGGCTCGGCGAACAGCCGGTCGACATTCTGGTGAACAACTGTGGCGGGCCTGCCGCCGGACCCGCCAAAGGCCAGAGCCGCGCCGCCTGGCAGGCGGCCTTCGACACCATGGCCGCGCCGATCTTTGCCATCACCGACGCCGCCCTTCCGGCGATGATCGCGGGCGGATGGGGCCGGGTAGTGACCATCGGCTCTTCGGGGGTCGTGCAGCCGATTCCGAACCTCGCGCTCTCGAACGCGGTGCGCGGCGCGGTGGCGGGCTGGTCGAAAACCCTTGCCGACGAGGTCGCGCCGCATGGGGTGACAGTGAACATGGTGTTGCCCGGGCGCATCGCCACCGACCGGCTGGCGCAGCTCGACGGCATCAGGGCCGAAAAGACCGGCGCCTCGCTGGACGCCGTGCAGCAGGCCAGCCGCAAGACCATCCCCGCGGGCCGTTACGGCACCCCCGAGGAGTTTGGCGCCATGGTGGTTTTCCTGTGCTCGCAGCAAGCGGGTTACGTCACCGGCTCGATGATCCGCGTCGACGGCGGGATGATCCGCGGCCTCTGAGCGGGCCGGGCGGCGGTCGGTTGCCATCCGGGTGGTGTGATCGCGCACGAGGTTTCGGCAGATCAGCTGGTATTGCCTTCGAACGGTGCCTCAAGCCTCTCGCCCGACCGCGTTTCCCGGGCCGCCGAAAACGAGGCGATCACCGAACCGGGCAGG
Source organism: Puniceibacterium confluentis (assembly GCF_007923445.1). Taxonomy (GTDB): domain Bacteria; phylum Pseudomonadota; class Alphaproteobacteria; order Rhodobacterales; family Rhodobacteraceae; genus Puniceibacterium; species Puniceibacterium confluentis. Next base: position 61,732 of record NZ_VOJI01000003.1, read on the forward strand.
AAATGCGTTTGTTTGTCTGATCGCAGAAACGGAAAGAGCCGGATGACCTCTCGTCACCCGGCTCTTTTCCATTTCCGGCACAATATGCTGTCAGGCCTGCGAGCCCGGCGCCATGCTGCGAGTCAGCAAGTTGCGCAAGCGGCGTTGCCCGGCGATATCTGCCGCCCGGAGAGACGTCACGTCGGGCCCGGAAGGCCGAAACTGGCAAGCCGTCGTTATTGCAAGGATTTTTGACATTCATGGCTGGGGTGGTAGGATTCGAACCTACGATACACGGTACCAAAAACCGATGCCTTACCGCTTGGCTACACCCCAACTGAGCGGCTACTTACGCTGACATTTCCGGGTGATCAAGCCCTGCTCTTGCAAAAATTTGGGCAATTTCACCTGCGCGTTGCCGGGCAGCGGATTGTTTCTACATGCTCCGGCCCTGGCAGCCTCGTGGCTGGGCCGCAGAACCTGTCACGACAGCCGCCGCACTTGCCTGTTCCCAAGTCCCTGTCCGTGGCGGATGCCGACATGACCCGGCCGTACGGAGCAGCGTCTCACATGCCGCAGGGCCGCAGGGTGTTCGCGGATCAGGCTCCGGACAGGCGCACCGTCACGGGATGCCATCGCGACGACGCGATACTGCAGCCATCCGAAAATCCCGGGACATGCCCCCGTTACAGCGTCCTGTCAGGGACCGCGCCCTAGCCGAACATCGTGATCCAGCGGATCAACATCGGCGTGAGGCAGATCATCAGCAAGACCGGCATCATGAACAGCGCCATGACGCCGGACATCTGCACCGGCAGGCGGTTGGCCTTTTCCTGTGCCCGCAGTTCCCGGTCGAGCCGCATGTCCAGCGCAAAGGTGTTCAGCGCCTGAGACACGCTGGTGCCGAAATGACCCGCCTGCAGTATCACGTTGGCAAAGGACATCACTTCCGGCAGTCCGGTGCGTTCGGCCATGTCCAGAAAGGCTGTCTGCCGCTCTTTGCCGGCCTGGATCTCGAGTTCCAGCATCATGAACTCCTGCGAGATTTCCGGCGCCACGGGCGCCAGCTCGTGCGACACCCGGACGATGGCGGCGTCGAACCCGAGCCCGGCCTCGACTGAAATCTGCAGCAGGTCAAGCGCATTGGGCAGGCTGTACTTGATCGCCTGCCTGCGCGCGCTGATGCGTGCACCAAGCCACGCGGCGGGCCCGTAAAAGCCAAGCACCATCAGGGCCGTGATGACCTGAAGGGCGGTGACCATGGTTATGCCGTTCAGGGGATCGGCGAAAGGCAGGGCGTTTTTCCAACTCGCCGGCAGCATGATCCAGGTCAGGAAAAGTGACGGCAGAACCAGCCCCAGCAGCGCGCGGATGGCGTAATAGTACCGGACCGAGTTGCGGCGTTGAATGCCCGCCTGACGCAGGCGCTTCTCGACCTTTGTCCGGTCACGCTTGGACGTCGGGACAAAGGCCTTGAGGAACCCCATCGGGTCGTTGTCCTCGCCGAGGATGAGGTCGAAATCGGTACCATGTGCGCGGGTGTTGCCATCGACGTCCATTCGGCGCATCGGCGCCGTCTTGCCGGTCGCGTTGGACAGGCCCAATGTAACCAGAAGAACCCCGAACCCGATGCCCGCAAGGGTTGCCAGTTCCACCCCCCAGGTGAGAGAGGACAGTTGGTCCATGACGGTCGAAAGCATCACCTGTCCTCCTAGAATTTGAAGTTGATCAGGCGGCGCAGGATGAGTCCCTGTGCCACGATCAACATGATTATCGCGAAGCCGAAGTAGCGGAACAACGGATGAGCATAGACGTCGCCGTAGAAGGACGGTGTCGAAAGATGGATCGACAGGAAGATCAGCACAGGCAGAAAAGTAAGGATCACGCCGCTGAGGCGACCTTCGGCCGAGATCGCCCTGATCTTTTTCTGCATCGTTTGTCGATCGCGGATCACTTTTCCCAGCACATTCAGGACCCGCGCGAGATTGCCCCCGGTCCCGTGCTGAATGCCCACACTCACGGCCAGATAGCGGGCGTCTTCGGTTCCGGCGCGTTCGGCAAAATCGTGGAAGGCCGTCACCAGATCATCGCCATAGCTGATCTGGTCCTGAATGACCCCGAACTCCGAGCCGATGGGATCGGCCATGTCGGTCGCGACGCTGGCCACGGTGACGGCGAGAGGGTGGCCGACCTTAAGTCCCCGCGCCATCAGATCCAGGGCATCCGGCAGTTGTTCGGTCATCTTCTTGGCGCGGGCCTCTTTCATCTGCTGAAGTACCGCAAGTGGCACGCCGAAAGCGGCGAACAGGGCGGCGGGCGCTGCAACCATGGGATCGACGAACTGTACGGCAGCGGCAAAGACCGCCGCGGCCAGCAGCACAACGATCGAAAAGAAACCGACCAGTCCAATTTGCCCGCCGGCGTGGGCCAGCAGGCGGCGCAGACGCAGGATCAGCGAACCCGAGGAGTTGCCTTGCTGCAGAGAGGGATCGCGCAGCAGGTTCAGCACCGTTTCGGTATTGGCCCCGCCCTGGATCATCCGCATGCGCCGGTTACGGGCTTCGGACCCGGTTTCACGCTTCGAAATCAGCTGAAACATGCCGTCCAGAACCAAGAGCACGCCGATGAACAGCCCCATGTAAATCAGAATGGACCATTGGATGGAGAGGGTCTGTATCATGACAGAACCTCCTCGCGCTGGAACATCTGGGGATCAAGCTTGATCCCGGCCGCGCGCATCAGATCGTAGCATTTCGGCCGGATGCCGGTTGCGACGAACTTTCCCAGAACCTGACCGGAGGTGGAAATCCCCTGGCGCTTGAACACAAAGATGTCCTGCATGGTGATGGTTTCATCTTCCATCCCGGTGATCTCCGAAATGCTGATGACACGGCGATGGCCATCGCTCAACCGGCTGAGCTGGATCACGATGTGAATCGCCGCCGCGATCTGCGAGCGGATGGTCTTGATCGGAAGATCGGCTCCGACCATCGTCACCATCTGCTCGACCCGTCCCACGGCGTCACGCGCCGAATTTGCGTGGATCGTCGTCATCGACCCGTCATGACCGGTGTTCATCGCCTGAAGCATGTCAAAACATTCGGCACCGCGCACCTCGCCCACGATGATGCGATCCGGACGCATTCTCAGGGCATTGCGGACCAGGTCGCGCTGCAGGATCGCGCCCTGGCCTTCGGAATTCGCCGGGCGGGTCTCGAGACGCACGACGTGATCCTGTTGCAACTGCAGTTCCGCGGCATCCTCGATTGTGACGATGCGCTGGCGGGCATCAATGAAGGATGACATCGCATTCAGCATTGTGGTCTTGCCCGAGCCGGTGCCCCCGGAGATCAGCACATTCAGCCGCGCTTCGACCATCGCGGTCAGAATGTCGGCGGCTCTGTGGTCCAGGGCGCCCTGCTCGATCAGGCGGTCAAGGGTCAGCGGGCTGCGCGAGAATTTCCTGATCGACAGGGCCGGGCCGTCAACGGTGCAGGGACGGATGATCGCATTCACCCGGCTGCCGTCCTCAAGGCGTGCGTCGACCCAGGGCTGGGATTCGTCGATGCGGCGCCCGACCTTCGAAACAATCTTGTCGATGATCCGCAGAAGGTGGCGTTCGTCCCGGAACCTCACCGTGGATTTCTCCAGCATTCCGAACCGTTCGACATAAACCTGATCGTGCGAGTTCACGAGAATGTCGTTTATCGTCGGGTCTTCCAACAGCGGCTCGAGTGGCCCGAGCCCCATGACCTCGAAGATCAGCTCCTCGACCAGAGAGGTGAAGGCGGCCGCGCGCATCTGCACGCCTTCGGTCTCAAGAATGCTCGTGACCAGTGCCGAGATCTGCCGCTTCAGTTCAGAGGCTTCGACCTTGTCGATCATCGACAGGTTCAGCCGGTCGAGCAGTTCTGCGTGCAGGCGGCTTTTCAGCTCCAGGTGGGCCTGCAATTCCAGGTCGATCCCGGGTTCCGGCACCGCAGGCAGTTTCGCCTCAGCAGCAGGTTGCACCAATTTGACAACCTTTCCAACTGACTGTGACTTGCGGGATTTGAAATCCTTAAACATTTTTCGTCATCCCTGATCTGGCTTTTTTGGTTAAGGTTTTAGAATCCATTAGAAATGTGGAGGACATTCTGGTCAGCGCCTTGCCGAGGTCAGAGCCGCCATGCGTCGCGATGACAGGACGGCCGAGATCAACCGATTTGCGCGCGACCCTGGGATTATCCGGCAGCCAGTGTGACAGCCGGACCCCGAGAACCCTTTCCGCCTCGCGTACATGATCCGATTTCAGGAACGGCTTCTTTTCGTGATTGACCACGATGTCGACCTTGAGATGGTCCCGTTCCGACCGGAAGAAATTCAGCAGGCGGCGCGCCTGACGCACGCAGGGCACGCTGGTATCCGTAATGATCAGCAGCTGTGACGCGGTGCGGACGACCGGTTCGATCCAGTCCACCAGGGCTCTGGGCATGTCGACGATGATATAGTCATATTCGCGTTGCAACAGCGCAAGGATTTCGGTGACCATTTCGACCGAGACCGACTGGAGCGGCGCAACGGTGGCAGGAGCGCAAAGCACATCTATTCCCAGTTCGTGCTTGTGCATGATCCCGGCCAGATACCGGGCGTCGGGCATTTCCTCGCTCGCGATCATCCGCAGGAAACCGCCGTTGTCTTCGATATCCAGGAAAACATTCGCGTTCCCGAACTGAAGGTCAAAGTCCAGCAGGGCCACCCGCTTGCGTTCCTGTTTCCGGAACATCGAGCCCTTGCGCGCCAGACTGCACGCCAGATTGACCGCCACAGTGGTCGCGCCGATTCCGCCGCGCGCCTGGGTCACGGCGATCACCTGCGCCAACTCTGTCGCCTCTTTCGGCGCTTCAATCAGATGAACGGGGGCATGATGGATCTCCAGCGTGTGGTCGATCACCTTCTTCAGCGCTTCTGGCGTGATATCGATCGGCAGAACCTCGTCTATTCCGATATCTGCCAGGTGGCGGGCCTTGGCGATGGACAGGTTGCTGTCGGTCAGGGCGATGAAAAGTGTCAGGCCCTTGCGGTTTCGCAGCCGTGCCTCGATGGCGTTGCATTCCGGCACATCCTCCGGGTCGGCATCAAAGACCACCACATCGTACTTGAACACAAGATCAAGCGAGTCGTTGTTCAGGGATTGGAAGTTCGAATTTTCGATCGACACGACCGAATCTTTCCACATCGGTCCCAACTCGGAAAAGCACTGAACAAACGCCGGATTCGCCGAGAGCACCAGGATGGTGCTGGATTTTCTGTTGGCAGATATTTCAGATAGGTGGATCATCCGTTTTCTCCCGATGCGAGGTCTTCCGCAGGCAGCGAAATGCTGAAATTTGAATAAGAAATGGGGTTGCCCAATGTGCCGGGGGAGGATGCCCCGGCGGCAGCGGCCAATTGGCCAAGTGGCGAAATGAACTGGAAATTCGGCAGGTTGAGTTCGACGGTGACGACCGGCGTATAAGGACCGCCCAGAAACCCGAGATTGGAATCGTAGGTATAGGTGAACTCCAGCGCCGCAATCGTGGCGTCCGTTGGCAGAAAGACCCTGATCCGGTTCCAGATCTCGTTCGCCGTCGGGTTCGCAGCGGCGCCCACACAGGTGACTTCGGCAGCGGCAGCACAGACCGATGCGCCTGCCTTGCAGGACGTCCCGTAGCGGGGGGGCGTTGTTCCCGGTGCGACTGTACCGCGCGCGTGCAGTTCGGGGACCCCGGCACAGGCCGGCGGGCGCACGACGGCGATTCGCGCCGCCACCTGCGCGGCGGTCTGTGCCATGACATTGTTGCCGGACAGGCGGCCGAAATCGAGCAGGGTAAAAAAGAGAAAGAAGAACAGAGAGATGACAATGGCGAATTCAACGAGAACCGCACCGCTGTCGTCACCGGCAAAGCCGCGGTCCTGCTGGAGAGGACGGTTATGCCATACACCGGTCATTGTCCGAATATCCGGGCCTGGTCAGTGATGGTCGTCGTCTGGGTCGAAAGGCTTCCGCCGAACAGATCAAGAATGCCCGACAGCGGAAACTGGAGCGTCATGTTCGCTGTTACCGTGCCAACCGGTGCCGGACTGACCCGATAGCTGCCGATGACACAGGAATACGACGGGGTCACGTAATTGACTGTCACCGAACTTGGCATCAAGGCGGTTCCGCCAAGATCATTTTCGACGATGTCCTTCAGTGTCGCCGTGAGGTCCGCCACGCTGCCGCCGGTGTCGCAGATGTTCGACGGCGTGGTGCGTGCCATGTAACGCGCCGCATCCCGGACGCCCGCCACCGCCGCCTGATATGATTTCATCATCTTGGCGCTTTCCACCGTCACGGCAAAAACAGCCAGCATGAGCGGCATGACCAGGGCGAATTCAACGAGAACGGACCCGTCCTCTCGGTTCAGGAAGTTGCGGATTCTGGAATTACGGCTGCGGGTCATCGGCGCACACTCTCAGCGATACAACTGGACGACATCGCGGAAGATACCGCCGAAATTGCTGGTGCCCCCGCCCGCGACATCCGTAAAACCGACGACTTCCCCGTAAATGCCGAATCCCGGGGGCGACGAGCCATCTTCGCCCACGGGTTCGGTGAGGAAGACCGAGATATACTGTGTGACCGGCACACCCGTTGTGCTGCCGTTGATCGTGGTCGTGGTACAGTCGACCCCTGCCGCATTGACAACCCGGCGTTCCGGCAGGGTCGACATCTGCGACGAACACTTTGGACGACCGGTTTCCGACAGCGTGGGATTGAGGATCGCATTGGCGTTTGGCGGCGAAAACGGGTTAGAGTTGCCGTATGCGATTTCACGGAGGTACATTCCGAACCGCGTATTCGCGTATTGGGTATTCGTGCCGGTCAGGGCGGGCAGATGCGTATCGCTTCCCACGCCGTCCGCGGTCCCGTCGGCGAGGTCATGATTGACGTTGAGATACCCCTGCCGGTCCCATGTTCCGTCGCCAAAGCGGTTGTTGCCGCCGCAGGTTCCCGCGATCATGCAGGAGTCGCGCGGCAGTGCCCGGGTATCTGGCGTCACCGTCGCGGAGCCCTGGATGCAGGCGCCCGCTCCGCCAGGCTTGATCCCCTTGATCACGTTCGGAGCCGGAGCATAGAGCGGGTTGTTCTTTTTGCCGTTCAGCACGGCGCGGTAGATGTCAAAGCGCACGTTGAAGGCAGCGTTGGTGATGCCGACCTTCTGCCCCGGTTCGGTGTCGATGCCGTTGGACAGGGCACATTGCGTGATATTCTGCTGTGCGGCGATCAGGCAGGCCAGCTTGTTGCCGCCCTGGTCCGCGCAGACACCGGACAGGTCCTGGAAATTGTCCAGGTCCACGAACCCAAAGTTTCCCGGGGCCCACGCGCTGCCAGAGCCGCCGCTGCGCAAGTCGATCATGTCGCCCACGTCCAGCGTCGATTCCCAGTTCGGCGGCAGGCAGAACATGAGGGGTGAAATGTCACAGGCAGCCTGGGTGTACCCGGCCACCGCTTCTGCGCTGAGATCGGTGACAGTAAAGGTCGCGCCACCCAGCATCTGCCTGACGGCCGAGGCGAGCTGCATGCTGACCGAGCGGGGCGTGATCACGACCCGTGCGTACTTTGCCTGCCGGGCGGTCGGTGCCGGAGATTCCACCGTCATCGGAGTCTGGTCCGACGCAGGCAGGGAGCTGTGGAATGTCAGGGTGTAGTCGCTGGACCCCGAGAGGTTCGCCGTCCCGGATGCGAAGGTTTGACCACGCGAAATCATGTTGGCCGCCGCTGCTGCCGAGCGCGTCAGCGCATCGGATCTTCCATCAAGTTCACCGGCCGCCGCGAGCGCGACGTTGTCTGCAAAGGACTGGAACTCCGCATGAGTGGAAGAGACCCGGCCAACATCCAGCGCAATCGCCATGAAGCCGAAAAAAGCCACCATCGATGCGGCCCAGAGAATGGCGATCGTTCCTTCGTCATCCCTGCGGAAGCCGGACAGGCTGGTATAAAGGCGCATATCCAAATCTCCCTTCCGAGTTCCCGATCAATTATCGGGCGGTTGATGTTTTTGGCGGGGTGAATTCAACGAATGGATTCTTCCGCCACGAAATTGGCGCGGCGCACTGTGATGGTCGGGCGCTTGTCCTCGTCCTCTACGGGCGAGTCGTTCTGCAACAGGTCACGCATGTCGACCATGTCCATCAGCTTGTCTTCGACGTTGTTCAGCGTCCGCAGCGTGAGGCTCAGCGATCCGGCCTTTTGGGCCAGAGCCAGCCGCTGACCCTGATCCGGTGTCACTTCTACCGTCAGAGTCCGGGCCACTTCGGGCTGGTTTTTCTGCTCTTCGGATTGCTGGTCCACACCAAGAACCCGGATGTTCTGAAGGATCGTGACGGCGGTATAATTGCCGGAATCGCTCTGAGTCATCAGGATGTCGATATAATCGCCCGGCGTCACAAAGCCGCCCACGGCTGTGACGGCGTCCACCTTTATCGCCATGGCGCGGGTGTTCTCGCCCAGTTTCTGAACGAGGGTCACTTTCTCTCCATAGCCCGAGACTTTCGACGCCAGGATGACCTCTCCCATAAAGAAACGCCCCTTGGCGCGGCGCGGCTCCTGACCTGATCTTGCCACAATCTGTTCGATCTCTGTGAATGCACCAATCGGCATCGCTTCAATCGGCCAGGCCTGCACGGTCAGCATGTGTGCTTCGACCGGCTGGCTGAAATCTATATCGGCACGGGCCACGACGACCTGTGCCAATCCGGATGCCATATCCTTGGTCCCGGGCTGGAAAATTTGTTCTCTGGCAAAGAGGACCGAGCCTGCGGCGATCGCGACCCCAAATATTGTGGTGACTATCGGTTTGATACGCATGGCTGTCTCCCTGGCGCTGCGCGCCATAAAATCTGCCTTGAAAAGAAAATGACCTCTTTAATGGACGCAGTACTGTCTGTTTGTTCGCAATGGCTTAGAGGTCACGCCCCTCCGAAGGCCGAAGCCTGGAGGAGCGAGATTTGGCATAAAGCTGTCTGAAATAGACGGAAATGACTTTAGCAGGTTGCGCTGCCCAAGGCGGTGCATGCACCGGTCACGTTCGTATTGGTCGTGGTGCCCAGATAGGTGAAGGCGCCAACTGCAATAGAGCCGACGACCAGAAGTGCGAGGCCGTATTCAACGATGGCCGCACCGCTTTCGTCCTTGGAAAAGGTCTTCATGAACTTGGCAAACTTGGACATAGGATCCCCCTATTTATGTTACTTAAAATGAAACCCCTGGCAGTTATGGGGCTGGAATTCGAATAAGTTGGCTTCGAACTCAATTGCCATCATATCGCCGCAATCTAATGCTCCACATCCGTCACTTGATGTATTAATTCCCGCATAGGTTGATTTTGTAGGATTTTATAACCTGTGAAAGTGAATAATTAATCTATCTGAAAGTTGGATGAGTGATTCCCGGCGAATCAGCGAGTCGGCACCCCTGACGCGAGATCTTCACAGGAACACAACCCAAAGATTACATCGCGCGGTACTTTTTTTCGGGCCGCCGTGAAAGGTCAGATCTGTAACGCAGGCTGTCCTGGTTGCCACAACCCTGTAAACATAGGGGAAAATGGTGTCGGGGAGTATATTTCAGTCTGTTACAGGGATGTGGCCGTCAAACTATCTGTTGTTCGAAAATTTCGTTAGGCTTAATTTTTAGTGACTTTTTTGTGAATTGATTAATCTCTGCTCATTTTGTCAGAGTTCCGGGGGTAAATTGTGAAATGCATTACACGGATAAGTTGAATTTTCAGGGGCATGCAACCGCGTCGAGCTTCGGAATTGTTGCGGACTGGATGAACGCGTTGCACGGAGCATCAGAGGCGCAGGATGTCCTGAAGAGCCTGGTCCATCTGGTCAGGGCAGATGCCGCAAACCTGCTGCGCGCCGATGAGACCACCGACCGGATACGCTATGTTGCGCGGCATGACGTCGGTGCCGGACGTTTTCTCACGAGTGCACCGTATACCTATCTGCGCGAAATCATGGGCGCGAGCCTTCATGTGGCCAGGCCCGGTTCGATCTGGTGCCTCTCCGAAGTGATCGCTGCCGACGACCGGGCGCACTCTGACGGGCTGGGGTCGCAAACTGACCGCCCGGCGATTTCAGAGGCGCTGATCCTGACGCTCGCCACTGGTAAATCGCGGGCCGATTTTCTTGAGATTCAATTTTGCTCCGAACCCTTGCAACACAATCTGGATCTGCTGCGGGTTCTGTCCGGTACGCTGGTCACCTGCTGGCAGCGCCGCACGCCGCTGACTGTCAAGAAATGGCTGGTCCGATCCCAGGTGAACCCGGTGGGGAAACCGTCACAGACAAGCGAAGTGGTATTGCTGGACGCGAACAATCCGGCTGGTCTCAGTCGGGCCGAGTTCCGGGTCTGCTCGATGCTGAACCAAGGCATGACCGTAAAAGTCATCGCCGCCACATTGGCGCTTTCTGAATCCACCATCCGATGCCACCTCAGCTCCATCTTTTCCAAGACGGGGGCAACCTGTCAGGTGGAGCTGCTAGGATTGATGAACGCCGCGCATGTCGCGATCGCACCTGGCAAAACATCCGCCTGTACCACCTGAAGGCTTCTGCAACGCCCTGGATGTCTATCGGACCCTGTGTCCTGAGGGGCTGGTACCTGCGGCTTTTGTGCTACGCCCAAGGGCGCGCGACGGATGACCCTGAGGATCCGGGAAGGTGGAGCGGATCATGCAAGGGTCAAAATGTGCCGCCACCCCGCTGTACGTCAAACGGGTTCATCCCCACAGAGGTCACCTGCCGGGCACGCACCTTGCCGACCTCGTCGCAGGTGCCATACTTGCTTACAAATTGCTGACCCTCGGTGGTCACGAACCCTAGGCAGACATCTGCAAATTCAGGCATCTGATCCGGATCGGTTCATCCTGAACCCGATCCACCGCAGGCCGGGACCGAACCCCCAAGGTGACCCCGACTGCCATCCGCTGCCCTTGTCTTGCTGACCCAGGTACGCCAGCACGCCGTTGTGTCTGTCACAGCGGTCTGATCTGTGCCGCAAGTTCCATTTTCGAGAGTTGTGGTGTGATCAAGGCTCTGCCGAAGTCTGGGCACTGGCTGCGGAAAACACAGCATGGTGAGCCGAGTGGACTTCGTCTTTCCCCAAGCCTCCGCTACTCCGCTGCCGTGGCGCCAGGCTCTGCATCCTGACTCATCCCAGCGGCGTAAAATTTGTGTTGCGCCCGTCCACCGTGTTTGGAGGCGTAGAGAGCAAGATCCGCTTGGTGCAAGAGGTCGGTGGCGGCAGTGGTTTCGCGGCCCCGCGACAGGGTAATACCGATGCTGCCCGAGATGCGGCACTGCTGGCCGTCAAACAGCATCGGACGTTCCACACGCGAGATGATGCGGTCCGCAATGTCCGCCAGCCGCCGCCTGTCGGCCAATCCGTCAAAAATCACCAGGAATTCGTCACCGCCCACCCGTGCGGCGATGTCGTCTTTGCGTGTTTCGCCGACAAGTATGCGGGCAACCTGCTGCAGAACGTAGTCCCCGGCCGCATGACCCATCGTGTCATTCACCGCTTTGAAGAAATCCAGATCAAGATGCATCAAGGCGAAATCTTGCTTGCTGCCGGAAAGGCGCGCCAACACGTGGTCGGTCGCGCGCCGGTTCTTCAGACCGGTCAAGGTGTCGGTATAGGCCTGTTCCTCGGCGGCGATCCGGGCACCTTGAAGGCGCCGGTTCAGCCTGCGTGACGCCTCCATCGCAGCAGATTTGGCCTCGACCAGGTACAGCATTTCGATGGTCAGGTCAGTGGCCGCAAAGTCAGAGGCGCTCAGGTTGTAATCGCGCACCGCATCCACGACCGAAATCCCGAAGGACAGGTTGAGCACGGCGCCCCCCTGCCCGTCGGACACCAGCAGCCCCTTGAGCGCGGTGCGCGGCGTGTTTCTGAACCGAAGGTGCAGCTTGGCGCCTTCCTGGCGCAACAAGTCAGCCATGGTGGCGAGTCGTCGGGGTCGATACACCTCGAAATGATCCAGAAACCGGGTTCCCGCCAAAGGCAGCCCGGGGCGCAGTTTTTGCAGTGTCGGTCCCGCCTGCGACACATGACCGGTGGGCGTGAGACAGACGTGCATCGGGCACACGGACATGAGAATGGATGCGGGAACCGTCAAGATGCGGCCCTCCTGTGATCCACCGGTGTGCCGTAGAGGTCGAACTGACGGCCTTCGGCAAATTCCGTTTCGATTAAGGTAATGACGATTCGTTCGCATCCCAGGTTCCAGCCCTCGTATTCCAGAATGACCAGTGCGCCATAGTCATCGGCCATCGCCCGCAGCACGCCGACCAGCACCAGTCCGAATCCGGGAACAGGGCCGGTACAGCGCAGGGCGAACCGGTCCTTGGCATATTCGGTGAGCTCCAGTCCGGGAAGATCCAGATCCGGCACCGCCAGCCGGGCACGGTCCGGCAGGTCATCCATGGAATGCAGGAATTCCGCAAAGGTCACGCCGCCGAACCGCAGAAGACGCCGCAGTGCTTCCGTGTTCGGATGCGAGACAAGGTAGGTGCCAACGTCTTCGAGAATGGCCTCGCGCGGTTTGCACAGGTGCAGGGCGGCGCTGTCCAGAATTTGATCCGTCTGCTCGGGCTCGTAGTGCAGCATCGCCTCGAATTCCGGGGGATCAATGTCCGCCCGTCGGGCTATTTCCGCCCATGTCTCACCGCCATAGGTGTCCTGAAGAAAGCATTGCAATGTGTTGTTGATCAATCCGTGCATCTGTTCCAGCCGCTCTTGCCCCTGGCGCAGAGGGTGGCATCGCAGGCTTAAGAAAGATGAAATGTCCTCAATTGTGCGGAAATATTGCGTGCTCTCCCACGATCAGGGCATTGATGTCGGGTGCCGCGATACGGGCCGTTCCGGCATGAACCGCCTCCAGAACGTCAACCGGCAGATCATAGGCCGGGCCCTGCCGCAGATCCATCGCATAGCCCCAGAACTGCAACCGCCCGTGCTCGAGCCGCAGACTGGTCGCCGTCACCCTGCCGTCGGCGTTTCTCAGCAGCAGCAACCCGGTCTTGTCGGTCGCCCCCGGCACGAAATCGCCAAAGATCAGGGCGCAGCCCGGACCGGCTGCGACACCCAGGCGGCAAGACTGCAACCACCCGGCAAGAATGTCGTCGCTGATATCGCTCAGTTGCGGCACGCTCAGTGCCTCGGCGCCCACCACGACCATCAGCGCCACCACGTCATCGCGCACTGTCGCTGCCGTCCATGTCTCCTCTGCGTCCAGCGCGGCGATCCGTTCGGCCAGAACCTGATCCTGGCGGATTGCGTCCAGCGCCGCGGTACCGGGCAGGCCCCATTCGCGCGACATTTCGCGCAACGGCACTTCGGCGGGCGGCAGGCTGCCCGCCTGATAACGTGCCAGCTGATCGCGGGCAGAAATACGTTCGGGCACGAGAACCGGACTGAGCCAGATCAGGATCACCGCAAGTGTCACAAGCGCCAGAGCCACATTTGCCTGACGGATACGCTCGGCCCAGCGCCGCCGCAGCACGACGGAGCCGCCGTAGGCCAATCCGTACAACAGCACCATCGCCGCAACCGTCGCCGCCATCAGCCGCTGCGGAGTCCAGCCATAGGCCTCCACACGCAGCCACAGCGCATAGACAGCCAGAGCCGCCAGGACCGGCACCAGCAACGCCAGCACCTGAACCATGCCGCGCAACCAGCGCAGGCGCACCTCTTCGGCCTGGTCGCGGTCGACGGCGACGGTGATCAGAACAATCGCCGACAGGGCCGCCGACATCAGCGTTCCCGCCGCGGACAGATCGCCAACAAGGTTCGACAACCCCTGCACCGGCAGCGCCAACAGAAACACCACCACAACTCCAAGCACCACCGGCAGCAACAGCCTCAGCAATTGCAGCACCAGATATGGCGACAGGTACTCCCTGAGCTCGTGCACCACCGCGAGAGCGAGCCCGAACACCGCTCCGCTCAGCACCCAGGCCAGCGGGTTGACCGCGGTTATCAGGTGCAGCAACCGCAGGCCGACAAGGTTGAGCAAGGCGTCGGACAGACCAATCAGCCCCCAGAACAATGCAGTGAACAGCACCGCCGCAAGGTAGCGCACGAATATCCGCCAGCTCAGATCGAACAGCGCAGGATAGGACAACCACCCATCCCCCGGGCGCAGACGCGCCGCCACAAAGGGGGTCGCGATCACCAGAAACAGCCAGAACGCGACCAGCGGATAGGCAGCGCTCAGGAACGATTCCGCCGAGGCGTGGCGGAACGACGCCCCGTAGAGCAGGGCCGAGGCGCCGGCAGAAACGCCCGCCGCCCAGCGCAGGCTCGGCCAGAGCCGCGCGGGCCCCACCAGCGCCAGCAGCATGAAAAAAGTGCCGTAGGTTGTGGCGGCCAGCAGCATGAACAGCCGGTGATCAGCGATCCCGTCATAGAGAACATCCCAGATCAACCAGCCGGCCACCCCTGCCAGCGCGCCCAGAACAGTGACCTGAAGGCGCAGCGGCGCTGCCTGCGTCGGTGCCATGTACATGCTCCCCTTTATCTGCGCGCACGATGCCTTGCCGCGACGGTCTGGGCAAGGCCGGGTCAGGAGCAGCGCCGCGCCAACCGCATCCAGCTGTCGCACGTCGGCTGGTCATGTCCGAGTGGCGGCGTTGCCGAAAACCATGTGTCGGCCGCCAACCGGGGTCGCACGATCCGGATTGCGCGGCGCGGCCCGGAGTGCCGCACCCCCGCGCCGCTAGGACAGCGAGGCGATCCATCCCGGCAAATGGCCGATGTCAGGCAGTACGATATCTGCCAGCGGCGCCAGCACGTCAGCCTGTGCCGGACCGGTCAGCACGCCGACACAGCGCATTCCCGCCGCGCGGCCCGCCACAAGGTCATGGGCGCTGTCCCCCACCATGACACAGCGCCCCGGCACAACCCCCACCGCCCGCGCAAAGGCCAGCAGGGGATCCGGGGCTGGCTTTGCGCCATAGCCACTGTCGAACCCGGCGACAAAATCGAACATATCCGAAACGCCCGCCTGCCTGAGATGCGCCAGCGCGCCAAATTCCGTGTCGTTGGTCATCACGCCCAGCTTCAACCCCGACTGCGCCAGCAGTGACAGCAGCGGGACGAGCGCCACGGCAGGGGCCAGCGGCGCCACGGAGGACGTCAGCATCAGATGCCGCTCGATGTCCTCGACCCGGCGCGCGGGCAGGGCCTTTGCCAGACACTGGGCGGCCTCGCGGTTTGTGCCCGCGATGATCGGGCTGTCGGGCCGGAACCGCGCCGCCTCCAGGTCGAAACACGCAACGGTGGCCAGGTCCTGCAGCACGACTTCATCCCCGTCCGCCAGATCGCGCAGGGTCCGCGCCGCCCAACCGTCCCAGGTTGCACCGAAATCGAACAGCGTGCCGTCCTTGTCGAAAAGCACCGCACCGATCGCGGACGGTGTCATGTCCAGTGCACCTGGTCTCCTCCGGGCAGCATCGCCCGCGCCTGCTTCGGCAGGTCATAGGCAAGCGACTGAGCATCACAAAAGGCGATGACCCAGGCATCGTCCATCAGCAGAAAGTCCAGAACCGAACCCTGAAAATCCGGATCCGACAGTCCCTGCCGGAAATCGTCCTCGCTGGCGCCCGAGGCCCCCTGAAACACTGGCAGCAGCTCGTCGTTCGCCGCCAGCCAGGCCACCGCCTGCAAGCCGATCAATTCAGCACGATCTCGCGCAAGTGCCATGTTGTCAGACCTCCGAAAGGGTTTGTTAACCATTCTCACTAAAGACTTACACTGTCGCGCGTTGCAAGCGTCGCTTCGTTTCGCGCACTGAAAGGGTGGCTTTCCGCATGACCGGCCGCATACTGATTGTAGACGGACTTCCGACAAACCGCATCATCCTGCGGGTCAAACTTGCCGCCGCCTATTATGATGTGACACTGGCCGATTCCGGCGCAGCGGCTGTCGCGATGATCGCTCGCAGCATGCCGGATGCGGTGCTTGTGTCGATGGACCTGCCCGACCAGAGCGGACCGGAGCTCTGCGCCCGGATCAAGGCGAATCCCCGCTGGGCGGATATTCCCGTCATTCTGGTACATGGCCCGGATGAAACCGAAGCCCGGGTCGCCGCCCTGACGGCCGGGGCCGACGATATCCTGAGCCGCCCCATCGACGAACTGGTGCTGCTGGCGCGGCTGCGCAGCCTGCTGCGCGCCCGGGATGCAGAAGCGGAACTTCGATTGCGAGATGATACCCAGCGCGCGCTTGGTCTGGCCGAAGAAAGCCCCGGCTTCGCGGTTCCGGCACGGCTGGCGATCGTTCCCACGGGGGCCCCGCGCAATTTCAAGCCTCTGCTGAAACATCTGGGCATGGCGCTGCCGGACCGGATCAGCCTTGTGGCGCAGGATGTCCTGCTGCGGGACCTGCAAGTTCCGCCGGAAGTGGTGGTCATCGTCGAGCATCCGGCCTGTGACGGTGAGGGGCTGGAATTGCTTGCCAACCTGCGGGCCAGCACCGTCACCCGTCACGCCGCCATCCTCTATGTCACCGAACCGCATCAGCGGCGCAGTGCGGCCACAGCGCTGGATCTGGGGGCAAACGACCTGATGTGTGCCGGGCCCGAACCGCGCGAAATGGTGCTGCGACTGCAAAAGCAGATCCGGCGCAAACGCCATGTGGACCAGCTTCGCGACAACGTCCGCGACGGCCTGCGCGCCGCCCTGACCGACCCGCTGACCGGCCTGTTCAACCGGCGGTATGCGCTGCCGCACCTGTCGCGCATGGCCGAAAGAGCGGCGCGGCAAAACCGGCCGCTGGCCGTGATGGTGGCTGACCTGGATCACTTCAAGCTGGTCAATGACAACCACGGCCACGCCGCAGGCGACGCGGTCCTGACCGGGGTGGCCCGCCGGCTGGCCGACAACCTGCGGGCTGCGGATCTGTTGGCGCGCATCGGCGGCGAGGAATTCCTGATCGCGATGCCCGACACCAATTGCGCCAAAGCCCTGCACCTCGCGTCCCGCCTGTGTCAGCTGATTGCCGCCCACCCCTTTGCCGTCAGCGACCGGATCGGCCCCCTGCCCCAAACGCTCAGCATCGGGATCGCCGTCGCCCCGGCTGACGGCAATGTCCCCCCGGCACAGCTGATCGCGATGGCGGATCAGGCGCTGTACTGCGCCAAGGCCGAAGGACGCAACCAGGCCTTGCTCGGGTCGGCCGCCGCCTGACGCGACAGGCACCAGCAGCCGTGCCGTCGCACCCCCGCGATACCGCCAGGGGTTACTCGCTTTTCCGGTCCAGGTGGTCCCAGCGCTCTGCCAGACGCTCAATCTGGTGCGCAAGCCGGTCAGCATAGGCGCTGCGCTCGTCCGCGCTCATGGCGGCAACAAAGTCGGCCAGCACCCGCTGCCCGCCCTGCAACCGATCGTTTGCGCGGGCACTCTGCCGGTCCAGAACCGCGCTCAGCGACGCCCGGTCAAAGGGGTCCGCGCGCAGCGCCGCCAGCGCGGCGCCGTAATCCTCGGTTATCTGGCCACGGGTTCCGCGATACTGGCGGAAATCCTGGCGCAGGGCGTCGCGCAGCCGGTGCCGGTCGGTGTCGGTCAGCGCCCGCATGTAGGGCATCGCATCCGCCCGGCCGGCGGAATGCCCCTCCCGGCCATGCCGCCCCCCGACGAGGGAATAGCCGACGACAGCCCCGACGAATGCCAGGTTCAGCGCAAGAGAGGCGATCATCACCGGTTTGACCCAGCGGTTTTCGGTTGTCGCGGGTTTGGCCATCGACTCAGTTCTCCAGCATTGCAAAATCGTATCCGCTGAGGGGATCGACGCTCTGGATCGCGCTCGGATCCTCGAGCAGGGCGTCCAGTCGGTCCGGAGGGTTGATGCCGATCCAGACGCCGACGCAGGTGGCCGCCGTCAGCCCCGCCACCGCCGGCCAGCCGCCGAGTCCCTGCAAGAGTTCCCGCCACAAGGATTGTTTGCGCCGGATCATCGGCCGCGGCTGCATTCGCAAGGCGTCCGCTTCCATGCGCGCCATGAACCCGCCCGTTGGCTCGGCTCCGCCGAGCCGGGCGGCCTCAAAAAATCCAGCCAGGTCACCCTTTGCGGATGCGTCGTCGTCATGTGTCATCGTACAACCCCAACTCCTCGCGCTGCCCCAGCAGCATCACTTCCAGCGACCGTTTGCCCCGGGCCGTCAGGCTTTCCACCGCGCGGGTCGTCAAATCCATGATCTGGCCTATCTCGGGGTTGGCCAGCCCTTCGATGTGGCGCAGCACCACCGCCTGTCGCTGTCGCTCCGGCAACCGCATCAGCGCCGCCTGCAACGCCTGTTCCCGCGCCTGCCGCTGAAGCGCAACCTCGACCGGGGGCTGGTCGTCCGCGATCTCGGGCACCGAATCCAGATCGGTGCCACGCCGCCTGCGCAGCCGGTCGGTGCACAGATTGGCCGTGACGCGGTACAGCCAGGTGGTCACCTTCGCCTCGCCCCGGCGCCAGTCCGGGGCAATCCGCCAAAGACGCAGCAACGCCTCTTGCGTGACGTCCTCGGCTTCGGCCCGGTCGGCCAGCAGGCGATGGGCATGCGACAGCACCCGCGGTCCCAGCCGCGCCGTAAGGGCACGCGCCGCAGCAGCATCGCCGCAGGCATAAAGCTCCAGCAAAGCCTCGTCGTCACTGTCGTGCATCGCATCAAGGGGCAAATCCATGGCTCCCAACGCTACAGGTGTGGACCAGCCCGGGCAACGCCCTGCGCAGGGGCCGCCCCCGGCCCGGTCATGCAACTAGCCCCTGTCGTGATCACGATGACGACGCTTGCCGTGGCGGCCCCGCGTTTCGTGATGCCCACGCATCCCATGGCCGACCTTGGCAAATTCCCCTGCGCTCACGACACCGTCACCGTTGCTGTCGACCCGGCGGAACATCCTGCCCGGATCGCGTCCGGCCCGCATCTCTTCGGGACTGAGCAGGCCGTCGTCGTTCCGGTCCATGCGCTTGATCATCCGCGCTGTGCGCTCGGCCATGCGACTGGCCGCCGCGGCAGTCATTTCCTCGGCAGTCAGCAAGCCGTCACCGTCGGCATCCGCCGCAGCAAAGCGCGCTGTGCGATGGGCCGTCATCTCTTCCTGCGTCAGCTGTCCGTCCCCGTTGGCATCGAGGTCGCCAAAGACCATCGCCGCGCGCGCGCCATGGGCGCCGGCGTCGGATCCGGCGCCCTCTGCCTGCAGCGCGCCCCCAGACAGAGCCAGCACCGTCATACATGCCCCGGTGATCCATTTTTGGGATGCCATCGCAATCTCTCCTTGTCCCGCCAATCTGTGACCGGACCCCTTGTGGCTCCGGATGTGCCTGCTGATACGGAGGCGCGCGGCATTTCCGTCGGTCATGACCGGAATATCCGAGTTTGTGCCGGTCACCGGCGCGGGATAAAGCTGCGCTGACGGGACGTGCGACCCGGCGCGACATCCCGACGCAAGGACATTATGCACCCTTACAACAGGGCGCCCCGGGACCACATTTGTGACAAGACATATTCGCGAGGACAGTATGACCGACAGTGCCCCCCGACACGAGGAACGCCCCACCTGGCCCGCCGTCTGGAAAGGCTGGCGTCGCCGTTGCCCGAGCTGCGGCAATGGCCCGCTGTTGCGCGGCTACCTGACCGTACGCGAAGCCTGCCCGGTCTGCCGGGAAGAGCTGCACCATCACCGCGCAGATGATGGACCGGCCTATCTGACCATTCTGATCGTCGGACACCTGATGGCGCCGCTGCTTTTGATGGTGTTCACCGCGTTCCGGCCGGAGCCGCTGATTTTGTTCACCATCTTTGCCGTTGGCTGCATCTCGCTTTCGCTCTATCTTCTGCCCAGACTGAAAGGCGTGATCGTGGCGCTGCAATGGTCACGCTACATGCACGGCTTTTCCCGGGCCGCCTGATCACCCGTCGGCAAAGAGGCCCTGATGCGCGCAGTTCAAGATTCGACAAAGCCGGTCGACAAGACCGCCATCCGCAATGCGGCCACCATAATCCTGCTGCGTGATCGCGAGACCCGGCCCCGCATCCTGATGGGACAGCGTGGCGCCGCAGCAGCCTTCATGCCCAACAAGTTTGTCTTTCCCGGAGGCGCGGTGGATGCCGGGGACGGTCAGGTCCCGCTGGCCGAACCGCTGAACGAACTCTGCGCCGCCCGGCTGTGCGAAGACGCGGCCCCCGGTCTGGCCCATGCGCTGTCGGTTGCGGCAATCCGCGAACTCTGGGAAGAAACCGGCCAGATCCTCGGCACTCCCGGCACCTGGGGCGAAACGCCTGCGCCGGACTGGGCCGGGTTTGCATCCACGGGCCATCGTCCGCATGCCGGGGCGCTGCAGTTCGTGTTCCGCGCCATCACGCCACCGGGCCGCCCGCGCCGCTTTGACGCCCGGTTCTTTCTGGCCGATGCCGCAAATCTGGCATCCGATCCGGATGACTTTTCCTCTGCCTCGGACGAGTTGAGCCTGCTGCAATGGATCGACCTCGACGAGGTGCGCAATTTCGATCTGCCGTTCATCACCGAAGTGGTGCTGGCCGAAGTGGCGGCGCGTGCACGGTCGTCGACCGCCCCCGAGTCGGTGCCGTTTTTCCGCAACGACGACGAGGAAAGCCTGTTCCTGCGCCTGCGCGGACACCCGATGACGGATTAGCCCCAGTGCGCTGAACCGGACCATCGGTCTGCGCGGCTGCAATCACCGACCGCATGAAAACGCCCTTACGGCGAAGGTCTGGCCCCTTCATGCGCTTGAGGACAAACGCCGGGCTGGATGCACCGGGTCTGGTCAGACTGCGAAAGCGCGCGGCTGTGCCACGGGGCCGGCGGCTCTGTCGCCACGGGGCTGTTGTTTCAGCCGACCCGCACAGGTCGCACGTGACCAGCGGAACACCTCGGGGTGGCCGCGTTCCGGACTTCGCATGGGCCATGACGGGCGCGGGCGGCGGCTTTTGCACGCCCGCTCCGGCAAAGGCGTCAGTACGGCATCGGATGCGCTTTGTGCACCTCGTCCAGCCGGGCAAGCAACTCGGGCGGCAACGTCACGTCCCTGGCGCCCAGCAGCCGCTCGAGCTGTTCCAGCGTGGTGGCGCCAAAGATCGACGCGGCGACAAAGGGTCTTCGCGCTGACCAGGCCAGCGCCATATGCACCGGATCCAATCCAAAATCTGCGGCCACCGCGAGATAGGCGTCCACCGCGGCAAAGGCCCGTTCGGTCCTGCGCCCGCCCAGATCCTTGTTCAGGGACATGCGGGACCCTGCCGGCACCGCGCCGTTCTGGTATTTGCCGGTCAGCAGGCCCGCAGCCAGCGGCGAGAACGGCAACAGGCTGACGTCTTCGTTTACCATCAGTTCCGCCAGATCCGTATCCGCCAGCCGGCACATCAGCGAATATTCATTCTGGATCGAGGCGACGCGCGGCGTCGCGGTGTCCTCGGCCACCTTCAGCCACATTGCCGTGCCCCAGGCGCTTTCGTTGGACAGGCCGAAATTCCGGATGGTGCCGCGCGTGACCTGATCTTTCAGTGCGCCGAGAGCATCGTGCATATGCTGCAGCGTCGTGGCCTTGTCCTGACCGCTGGGGTCAAAGGTCCAGTTCTTGCGGAACATGTAGGATCCGCGGTTCGGCCAGTGGAACTGGTAAAGGTCGATCACATCGGTCTTCAGCCGCTTCAGCGACGCCTCGATACAGCCGGGAATCGTTTCGGACGAAATCGGCGCCCCGTTGCGCACCATCATCTGGCCCTCGCCCGAATGCTTGGTGGCGACGATCCAGTCATTGCGTCGGCCCGAAGCGGCAAACCAGTTGCCGATGATCTCTTCGCTCAGCCCTATGGTCTTTTCCAGGATCGGATTGACCGGGTACATCTCGGCGGTGTCCATGAAATTGATCCCGGCATCCTGTGCCATCGCGATCTGGCGGTGCGCCACGGTCTCGTTGGTCTGGTTGCCATAGGTCATGGTCCCGAGACACAGCTCGGACACCATCAGGCCGGTGCGGCCCAGCGGATTCATCTTCATCTCGGAAACCTTTCGTTCTGCGTTGCGGCACAACCTAGGCGCAGCGCTCAGGTGTGCAACCCCAGACCGATGTCCGTCTGGGCCACGGCCACCGATTTCAGCACGGCAAAGCAGGCCTTGCCCGGCTGCAGGTTCAGTGTGTCGGCGGACCGGCGGGTGATCCGGGCCAGCAGGGTGTCGTTGCCCGCACGCAACTGCACGATCACCCCCGGCCCGTCGCCGCGCCGCAGGGCCAGCACCTGCACCGGCAGAATGTTGAGCGCCGAGATGCCCCGCGGCCGCTCGACCGCCAGCATCACGTCCTGCGCCAGAATCCGCACACGCAGTTCGGAACCAACTGTCGCCTCGACTTCGGGCAGGCACAGGACCCCGCCAGAGAACTGCAGGTCCGTCACCCCGTCGTCGGAATGGCGCAGAACCCGCGCCTCGATCACCGCACCGGCATCGCGCACCCCCATGACCCGGACCATGCCCGGATCGGCCAGAAGCCTGCCGGCGGGCCCCGCCTGCAACACCCGCCCCTCCTCGAGCACAACAACCTGCGTCGCCAGCCGCGCGACCTCCGAGACATTGTGGCTGACATACAGGATCGGCACCCCCGCCTCGGTGCGCAGCCGTTCGAGGTAGGGCAGGATTTCCGCCTTGCGCGCTCCGTCCAGCGCGGCCAGCGGCTCGTCCATCAGCAGCATCACCGGATCGGCCAGCAGGGCGCGCCCGATCGCCACCCTCTGCGCCTCTCCGCCGGACAGCGCGCCGGGCTGACGGTCGAGCAGGGCACCAAGCCCGAGCAGATCGACAACCCGCGCCAGACCCTCTTGCGACTTGCGGCCGGTGACCCGCCGTGCATACAGCAGGTTCTGTCGCACGGTGAGATGCGGAAACAGCCGTCCTTCCTGAAAGACATAGCCCATGCGGCGCCGATGTACCGGCACCGATATGCGCTGGCTGTGGTCAAACAGCACCCGGCCCGCAACTTCGATCCGGCCCTGATCGGGCGTCAGCAGCCCGGCCACCGCGTTGACCACCGACGTCTTTCCGGACCCCGAGCGGCCAAACAGCACCGTGACGCCGTCCGGCGCTTCGAACCGGACATCGAGGCGGAAATCGCCCAGCGCGTGGCTGATGTCGACCGAGAGGCTCATCGTCCGGCAATCTTTCGCGCCACACGCCGCGCCAGCCATTCCGACAGCAGCAACGCAAGCATGGCGATGGCGACCGAGACGACAACCAGCCGCACCGCCGCGTCCTCGCCTCCCGGGACCTGCAGAAAGGCATAGATGGCGGATGGCACGGTGCGGGTCTGGCCGGGAATGTTCGAGACAAAGGTGATGGTGGCGCCGAACTCTCCCATCGCCTTGGCAAAGGCCAGCACCGCCCCTGCGATCACCCCCGGCAGGATCAGCGGCAGGGTCACGGTCAGGAAGACACGTCCGCGCGACGCCCCCAAAGTGGCCGCCGCCTGTTCCAGCTTCGGGTCCACGGCCTCGATCGCCAGCCGCATCGCCCGGACCATCAGCGGAAACGCCATGATCGCCGCTGCCAGCGCCGCGCCGGTCCAGCGGAAGGCCAGGACGATGCCAAACCATTGCTCAAGGACTGCGCCCGCCGGTCCACGCCGCCCGAATGTCATCAGCAACAGATAGCCCGTGACCACCGGAGGCAGGATCAGCGGCAAATGCACCAGCCCGTTCAACAGATGCCGCCCGGGGAAACGCCCCCGCGCCAGCAGCATCGCAACCCCCAGGCCAAATGGCAAAGAGGTCAGCGTCGCCCAGAACGCGACCTTCAGAGACAGCGCAACCGCCTGCCATTCCTCTGGGCCCAGAAACTCCATCACCTAGGCTGTAACCTACTCTCTCGGCAGGACAAAGCCATGTTGTTGCAGGATCACGCCCGCCTCGGTGCCGCCCAGCCAGTCGAGAAAGGCCGCCGCCGCTTCGGGCTCTGCCGCTTCACGCGTCACCGCACCGGGGTACAGGATCGGCGGATGGCTTTCGGCGGGAAAGGTCGCAACCACATGCACCCGCTTTTCCGCGGCAGCGTCGGTGGCGTAGACGATGCCATAGGGGGCCTCGCCCAGCGCCACCAGCGCCAGTGCCGCGCGCACATTGTCGGCCTGTGCCACGCGGGGGGCAAGTGCCTCCCACTGGCCCATCCACGCAAGCGCCGCCTGGCCATAGATACCGGCGGGCACCGCCTCGATCAGTGCCATTGCCAGACGCGCGTCTGGTCCGAGCCGGGCGGCGATATCAAAATCTGGCGTGATTTCAGTGGCTTTCCCCCATGCGGGGCCGGTGCGGATCAGCACCAGCGCGTTGCCCATCAACACCCTGCGGGTCTCGGTCCGGATCATGCCCTGTTGATCCAGCCAGTCCATCCATTCGGGGTTGGCCGAGACGAACAGGTCGGCCGGTGCCCCTGCCGCGATCTGCCGGGCCAGCGCGGAACTGCCCGCCGGAACAACGGTGACGCTGTTGCCTGTCTCCGCCGCCCAGACCGAGGCGGCCTGCGCCAGCACATCGCCGGTCGAGGCGGCGGCAAAGACCGTGACTTCGGCCGCCGCGAGCGGACCGGCGGTGCAGGCAAGCGCCGCGCTGATGGTCAGCGCACGCATCCATCGGAAGTTCAGCATGTCAGCTCCGGTGACGGCATTTTGCGCAAACCTGTCAAAGTTGGATGCGCCTCACAAGGGGTCTTTGGTCGCGCAGGCCCGGCCCGCGCCGCCGCTGACGCCGAGGCATGCGACACCGACTCACTTGAGAACAAATACGGAACATTGTATTCTGCACGGATGCCCCAGACCCTTCTCGGACGCGCGGCGCACCAGCCGCCTCCCAGCCTGACCCTGCTGGACGAAATTGCCCTGCCGCTGTCGCGCGTGCACGAAATCTGCGGCCGTGCACGCCGCACCCTTGCGCTGGTGATCGCAGCCCGCGCCGGGGCGCCGGTCTTCTGGATCGCACCGGCGTGGACGGCGACGCAGCTTAATCCCGACGGGATGCTGTCTTTCCTGCAACCACAGGACGTGACCTTTCTCAGCCCCCGGCGGAGCGAGGACATCCTGTGGTGCACCGAAGAGATCCTGCGCTCGGGCGCTGTGCCGGTGGTCGTTGCCGAACTGCCCGAGCCGCCGGGCCTGACACCGGTGCGCCGCCTGCACCTTGCCGCCGAAGCCGGCACGGGCGAAGGCCACTGCCGCCCGATTGGTCTGCTGCTGACCCCGGGCACCGGCGGCGCGCCGGGGATCGAGACGCGCTGGCAGATCGACCCGGATCACACCCCGGGCCGCACCTGCTGGCAGCTGTCGCGCACCCGCGCCCGCATGGCACCGCCAAAACGCTGGCAATTGCGCGACGAAGGCGGCGATCTGCGGCTTGGACCCCCTTGATCACCTGTCCGGATCATCACTGCCACAGGCAGCCGGCACCCCGGCCGCAGCCAGGACGCAGCTTCAGCCCTTTAGCGCCGAAACCACAAACTCCGGCATCGCCGTGGTGGGCCGCCCGATCAATGCCGCAAGATCACCGCTGTCGCCATACAGCCCGCCCTGCGCCAGACCGGCATCGGAATCCGCCAGCACATCGGCCAGACCGTCCGGCAGCCCAAGCTCTTTCAGCCGGCCGGCATAATCCGCCGGTGTCATGTCGACATAGGACACTTGCCTGCCCGACGCCCCTGCGATCTCGGCGGCAAGGTCCGCCATGGTAAAGGCCGAATCCCCGCTCAGCTCGTACACCTGCCCCGTCGGCACATCATCCCGCAACAGAACCGACGCCGCCGCATCGGCATAATCCCGGCGGGCCGCCGCCGACACCTGCCCGGACTGCGCCGCCCCCAGCACCGCGCCGTGTTGCACGGCCATGCCGACGGCGGACTGGTAATTCTCGAGATACCAGCCGTTGCGCAGCAGAACAAACTCCAGCCCCGATGCAGCAAGATCGGCCTCGCTCGCCCGGTGCTCTGCGGCCAGCATCAGCGGAGAGTCCGCCGCACCCAGAATGCTGGTGTAGACGATCCGCGTCACACCTGCCGCCCTGGCAGCCGCAATGACGGCCCGGTGCTGCGCCACCCGCTTGCCGATGTCGCTGGACGAGATCAACAACAGGGTACGCACCCCGGCGAAAGCTGCCTCCAAAGTCGCAGGCCGGTCATAATCCGCTTCGCGCACGACAAACCCCCGCGCCGCGAGATCGGCGGCGGCGGCTGGTCGGCGCACGGCCGCCACAATCGACGCCGACGGCACCCGGTCGGCCAGCGCGTCGATGACATGACGGCCCAACTGACCTGTCGCCCCAGTAACAGCAATCATCACGGTATCTCCTTTTGAATTTCAGTGACACGGGCCAGATAAATCCATTACTAATTAAAAGTAAGTACGCACAAAAATGTTAGTTTTAGGAAAGTGGCGCCGATGTCGGAAAAAATCGCTCTCAACGTCTCGGAACAGGTACGCCGGGGTCAGGTGCTGTCCGCCGACTGCCCGTCGCGCACCGTGCTGCGGCATGTCACCAGCCGCTGGGGCGTGCTGGTCCTGATCGTGCTACAGGATGGCACGCTGCGGTTTTCGGACCTGCGGCGCAGAATTGGCGGCGTCAGTGAACGCATGCTGGCCCAGACGCTTCAGGCGCTCGAGGCGGACGGCATTGTCCGTCGGGTGTCGCATCCGGTCGTGCCGCCCCACGTGGAATATTCGCTGACCGACCTGGGCGACGAAATCTCGGTCCGGGTCGTTGCCCTTGCCGACTGGGTCGAAATCAACCTGCCCCGGGTGCTGGCTGCGAAAGCTGGCTGAGCACCCCTGTTGCCGACACCTGTCAGCCCCTATAGAGGGGCAAACGCCCCCTTCGGATCCAAGGACAGCCCCATGCCAGCCTCGCCTTTCGACAGCGCTCACCTCGGCAAACTCTTTGACACCACAGAAGCCGCCCGCCTGTTCAGCGACAGCGCCGAGATCCGCGCCATGCTGCTGGTCGAGGGCGCACTGGCCAAGGTGCAGGGCGCCGCGGGGGTGATCCCGGAGCTCAGCGCTGCCGCGATCCATCGCGCCACTCTGGAAATCCAGCTTGATCCCGCCGGATTGGCCGAAGCCACCGGTCAGAACGGCGTGCCGGTGCCGGCGCTTGTCACAGCCTTCCGGACGCTGATGCAGGCACCGGAACACGCACAATACCTGCACTGGGGCGCGACGTCGCAGGATATCCTCGACACCGCGTTGATGTTGCGCCTGCGCCAGGTGCTAGCGCTGTATGACGACGGTCTCGAAAAAACACTCGCGGCGCTGGCCGTTCTGGCCGAGTCGCATGCCATCACGCCGATGGCGGCGCGGACCTATGGCCAGCACGCGACGCCCACCAGCTTTGGTGCCACCGTGGCCAGTTGGGGCTGGCCGCTGCTGACATTGCTGAAGGAATTGCGCCAGATCCGCTCTGATGGCCTGCCTGTGTCGCTCTCGGGGGCGGCCGGAACCGCGACCGAACTGGGCGCCGACGCCCCGGCCCTGCGCGCGTCGCTGGCGCAGGCCCTTGGCCTGTCTGACCCCGGGCGCAGCTGGCACAACGACCGCACCCCGATCCTGCAACTCGCGGCCTGGATCACCCGCGCCACCACGGCATTGGGCAAGATGGGCGAGGATCTGTTGCTGCTCACCCAATCCGGCCTTTCCGAGGTCCGGCTCGGCGGGGCCGGCGGGTCGTCAACCATGCCGCAAAAGCAGAACCCGGTGGCCCCCTCTGCTCTGGTTGCCCTCTCGCATCATGCACTGGGGCTGAACAGCACGCTGCAGGGCGCGGGGCTGCACCGTCAGCAACGGGACGGCGCTGCCTGGTTCACCGAGTGGCTCAGCCTGCCCGCGCTCTGCCTCAGCCTGTCGGCGGCGCTGAACCACGCGCAGCGGCTTGCCGAAACCCTGGCGCCCAATGCAGAGGCGATGTCGGAAACGCTCGACAGTGCCCAGGGGCTGCTTGCCGCCGAAGCCCTGTCCTTTGCGCTGACAGACCGCATGTCGCGCCCCGATGCCCAGTCCGAGGTCAAGGTGCTCTGCAAGCAGGTGATGGCAGACGGCACACACCTGCGCGACGCGGCGCTGGCGCGCTGGCCGGACCTGCCCGCGGCCCTCTTCAGGTCCGCAGCCCAGATGGGACAGGCCCCGCAGGAAGCACGCGCCTTTGCCACCGCGGTCCGCGCGCTCTGATCCCGCGTCCCGTCGCGACCAATCCGTGACGCCGGCGGGGTCGCGCTGTCCGCGCACCGGACAACCGTGATCTTGCCAGCGGCATCCGCAGGCCGCCCGCCCACGTGTCCTTGAACATCCCCATGCCGTCGCATTCAGGCTTGTGCCGCCCGGTGCGGCATCGCAGGCTGCCGGGGACAAACTGGAGATCACGATGACCCGCATCACTGCCGCTGTCTGCGCTACCCACGGTGCGCCACTGCAGATCGAACAGCTTGACCTGCGCGCGCCGCTGGCGGGCGAGATCGAAGTCACCCTCGAAGCGGTGGCCATCTGCCATTCGGACATCCACTACGCCGATGGGGCGTGGGGCGGCGATCTGCCTGCGGTCTACGGACACGAAGCGGCGGGCCGGGTTTCCGCGCTGGGTGACACCGTCACCGGGCTGGCTGTCGGCGATCGGGTGGTCGTCACCCTGATCCGGTCCTGCGGCACCTGCCCGAACTGCTCGGGGGGCAAGCCGACCCTGTGCGACACTCCGCGGGCCAATGCCTCGCCCCTCAGCCGACAGGATGGCACAAGCGTTGTTCAGGCGATGAATTGCGGCGCGTTTGCCAGCCATGTCGTGGTGGACCAAAGCCAGGTGGTCCCGTTGCCCGACGACATTCCACCCGAAGCGGTCGCGCTTCTGGCCTGTGGCGTGATCACGGGCATCGGCGCCGTCGTAAATGCGGCCCGGCTGCGCCCCGGTCAGGATGTCGTGGTGATCGGCGCCGGCGGAGTCGGCCTGAACGCGATCCAGGGCGCGCGCATCGCAGGTGCGCGCCGCATCGTCGCGGTCGACGTCACGCAGGAAAAGCTGGACATTGCCCGCGACTTTGGCGCCACCGACGGTGTGCTGGCGACCTGCCCGGCGCCCTGGAAGGCGGTGCAGCAGATCCTGGGCCGCGGCGCTGACGCGGTCATCGTCACGGTCGGAGCCATTCCCGCCTACAACGACGCCCCGCGTTATCTGGGTTGGGGCGGCAAGGTGGTGATGGTCGGCATGCCCCATTCCGGCGCCATGGCGGAATTCGAACCGGTGGTGCTGGCCTACATGGCGCAGGGCATGGTCGGCTCCAAGATGGGCGACGTGGTGATCCGCCGCGACATTCCCTGGATGGCCGACCTGTACCGTCAGGGCCGCCTGAAACTGGACGAACTGGTCTCGGGCCGCTGGCGACTGGATCAGATCAACGACGCCATCGCCGATACCAAGGCGGGCGGCGCGAAACGCAATGTGATCCTGTTCTGAAATCCCGCCCGCGCGCCCGCACCAGGACACGCCGCGACAGGAGAAGCTGACATGAAGCTGACAGATCTCGATGTCCTGATCACCGCTCCGCCGGCCCCGGGCTGGGGCGGGCGCTACTGGATCCTGGTCAAGGTGACGACCGCAGATGGCATCACCGGCTGGGGCGAATGTTATGCAGCGTCGGTCGGTCCTGTGGCAATGGAGGCGGTGATCCGGGACGTGTTCGAGCGGCACTTTCTGAATCAGTCGCCGGAAAACATTGAATGGCTGTTCCGCCGCACCTTCAGTTCAGGCTTTACCCAGCGCCCGGACCTGACGGTGATGGGCGCCTTTTCGGGACTTGAAATTGCCTGCTGGGATATTCTGGGCAAAGCCCGGGACCGCCCGGTCTGGGCGCTGCTGGGCGGGATGATGAACCCGCGCATCCGGGCCTACAGCTATCTTTACCCCTTGGCGCATCATGACCTGACAGGGTTCTGGAACGACCCGGATCAGGCCGCCGAATCCGCCCTCGATCTGGTGGCGCGCGGCTATACGGCGGTGAAATTCGACCCTGCCGGCCCCTATACCATTCACGGCGGTCACCAGCCGGCCCTGTCCGACATCTCGCGCTCGGTTGCCTTTTGCCGCACCCTGCGCGCCGCTGTCGGTGACCGGGCCGACCTGTTGTTCGGCACCCACGGCCAGTTCTCCACCTCGGGCGCGATCCGTCTGGGCCAGGCGATCGAACCCTATTTGCCGCTCTGGTTCGAAGAACCCATTCCGCCCGACAACCTGCTGGAGTTCAGCGAGGTCGCCCGCGCCGTGCGGATTCCGATAGCGACCGGCGAACGGCTGACCACGAAGTCCGAGTTCGCCACTCTGCTGCGCACCGGTGGCGCAAAAATCCTGCAGCCCGCGCTGGGCCGTTCCGGTGGCCTGTGGGAGACCCGGAAGATTGCGGCGCTGGCCGAGGCATTCAACGCCGAAATGGCGCCGCATCTCTATGCCGGGCCGGTGGAATGGGCCGCGAATGTACACCTCGCCGCCGCGATCCCGAACCTGCTGATGGCCGAGACCATCGAGACTCCGTTCCACAGCGCCCTGATCCGCGACAGCATCACGATCGACAACGGATATATCCTGCCGCCCACCACCCCCGGGCTCGGAATCGACGTGGACGAGGCGCTGGCCCGGGCCCATCCCTTTACCGGCACCGGACTGCACCTGCAGATGCAAGACACGCCCTGTGACTATCAGAACGACAATCTGTTCATGGGTGGCGCACCGCCCGTCCCCAGATGAAGCCGCAGGTGGCCCGGCGCCAGTCTGGGACGGCAAGGCATCGCCCTCGCAGACGGCATGGCGCGCCCTGGCATCTACCGGGAGGTGGCCCGGGCGCGCGCCACCGCAGGCGCCCGAGACCTCGGGACCTTGCGGAATTGGCCGACCTCAGTCGGTTTGCCACTCCCACGGCCGGGTGAAGTCCCCGAGCACAGCCGAGACCTGCGCGTCATCTGCACCATTGGCGGCAAGTTGCGCCACCAGCCCGCGCTTCTTGTCGTCGACCACAGCAACCACCCGCGCCGGGCAGTCCGCCTGTTCCAGCGCGTCATTGTACACCCGGGTGATGGCCAGCTTGCGCAGGTCCGGTTTGAAAACCTTGCCCACCGCCGTCTTGGGCAAC
Organism: Puniceibacterium confluentis; assembly: GCF_007923445.1. Lineage (GTDB taxonomy): Bacteria > Pseudomonadota > Alphaproteobacteria > Rhodobacterales > Rhodobacteraceae > Puniceibacterium > Puniceibacterium confluentis. Next base: position 92,917 of record NZ_VOJI01000003.1, read on the forward strand.
GCGTCCAGAATGGTCATGTGCTTGGGCTGTGCCGCGCGTTCGTGGACATGGACCCGCGCATATTCCAGCAGCTCTTCTTCGCTGACCGTGGCACCGCCCACCAGTTCCACATAGGCGCAGGGCAGCTCGCCTGAATGTGCATCCGGCTGGCCGATGGCTCCGGCAAAGGCCACCGCCGGATGACCCAGAAGGGCCTCTTCGATCTCGGCCGGGTCGATGTTGTGACCCCCGCGGATGATCAGATCCTTGGCGCGGCCGGTAATCCACAGATACCCCTCTGCATCCAGCCGCCCCAGATCGCCGGTGCGCAAAAAGGTGCCGTGGTGATAAAGATCCCGGTTCTTGTCGGCCTCGGTATAGGTCTTTCCGGCATAGACCCCCGGATTGGACACGCAGATCTCTCCGACTTCGTCCACACCGCAGTCGACCGGCGAACCTTCCACCGTCTTCAGGATCCTGACCTGCGTATAGGGCAGCGGGATGCCGGTCGATCCGACCTTTTTCAACCCTTCGGTCGGGTTCACCGAAACAAGACATGTCGCCTCGGTCAGTCCATAGCCTTCGACGATGGTCACGCCGGTCGCCTCTTCAAAGCGCCGGAACAGTTCCAGAGGCAGGGGCGCCGAGCCGGAAAACGCCGTCTTGACGGTCGAGACATCGGCATTGACCGGGCGTTGCATCAGTGCCGAAAGCGCCGTGGGAACGGTGATGACAAAGGTGATCTTCCAGCGTTCGATCAGCTTCCAGAAGTTGTCGAACACGCCTTCGCCGCGATACCCCTGCGGCGTCGGGAACACCACATGCGCCCCCGAGGCCAGAGACGCCATCAGGATCACGTGACAGGCAAAGACGTGGAACAGCGGCAGCGGGCAGATGATGTTGTCCTGCTCGCTGAACAGCAGTCTGTGCCCCAGCCAGCCGTTGTAGATCATGCCGGAATAGGTGTGCTGCGCCACCTTGGGCATCCCGGTCGTGCCACCGGTGTGGAAATAGGCCGCCACCCGGTCCTTCTGGACATCCTCGAACTGCAGGGTCTTTGGCTGTTTGGCACATTCGCGGTTGAAATTCTTCACATCCACATGACCCGCACCCTGCAGCTTTGGCCGCAGCAACGGAACGATCCACTGCTTTGGCGGCGTCAGATACCGGTTGAGATCGACCTCAAGCACCGTTTGCACGCCCGGTGCATGGCGACAGGCCTCGTGCACCTTCTGCGCCACGTCGGTCTTGGGAAAGGGTTTGAGCGTGACGACGACCTTGGCCTTGGTTTCACGCAGGATCGAGGCAATCTGCTCGGGTTCGAGCAGCGGGTTGATCGGGTTGGCAATTCCCGCCACCATCGCCCCGAGCAGCGCCACGGTTGTCTCGTTGCAGTTGGGCAGCACATAGGCGACCACGTCGCTTTCACCGACACCCAGAGACCGGAACAGGTTGGCGGCCCGGGTCACCCGGTCCAGCAACTGGTCCCAGCGCAGCGTCTCGGCCTTGTCTTTCGGCCCCGAAAAGATCTGGTAACTTACCGCAGGACGGTCCGGAAATTTCCCCGCTGTCCGGCTGAGCACGCCGAACATGGTCTTGGGCACGTCCCTCTGCTCCCAGGGCATCTCTGCCTCAATCGCATTTCGATCCGCCATGGATGCAAAACCCATCAGCCGTCTCCTCCCTCTGTTCCGACCTCGTCGCGGGTCGTCTCCCGGGTACAGTCTCCGAAGGATCGCGTCGTGACGCAAGCCCGACCGACGCTGCGGCATCAAAACTCTGACGCAACGTCCCGCGCCGCCCGGCCGACGCAAGCCGGGACACTGCGGTGTGCAGGCCCCGTGCGTTCCGTGTCGGTGATCGCGCTAGCTCTCCGGAGCTACTCCGCCGCCATGCCGTCGGTGAACTGCAACTGCGCCAGCCGGGCGTACAGTCCGCCTTCGGCGACCAGCGTATCATGCGCCCCGGTCGCGACGATCCGGCCATGCTCCAGCACCACGATCCGGTCGGCCTTTTTCACCGTCGCCAGACGATGCGCCACGATGATCGTCGTGCGGGTGCGGGACAGCTCGTCCACCGCCCGCTGCACCGCCCGTTCGCTTTCGGCATCCAGCGCGCTGGTCGCCTCGTCCAGCAACAACACCGGCGCGTCGCGCAGGATCGCCCGGGCGATGGCGATGCGCTGTTTCTGCCCGCCGGACAGCATGACTCCGCGCTCGCCAAGCCAGCTGTCATAGCCGTCGGGCAGACGCGTGATGAACTCGGCTGCGGCTGCGGCCTCGGCGGCCTGCTCGATCTCGGCGTCGGTGGCATCGGGACGCCCGAACCGGATGTTTTCGCGCGCGGAGGCGGCAAAGATCACCGGGTCCTGCGGCACCAGAGCGATGTGACGGCGGAACGCGTCGCGTTCCAGATCCTTCAGCGCGACGCCATCCAGCCGCACCGCCCCCTCGTCAGGATCATAAAACCGCTGGATCAACTGGATGATCGTCGTTTTGCCGGCCCCGGAGGGCCCGACCAGCGCCACGGTCTCGCCGGCGCGGATAGTCAGGTTCACCTCATCCAGCGCGGAAATGCCCGGACGGGCCGGATAGGCAAAGCTCACATTGTCGAAACGGATCTCTCCGCGCACCGGCCTGGGCAGCTCCTGCGCCTCGACCGGGTCCATCACCGGATCCGTGGTGTGCAGCAGTTCGACCAGACGCTCGGTCGCGCCCGCCGCGCGTTGCAACTCGCCAAAGACTTCGGACAGGGCCGCAACCGACCCGGCCACCATCACCGCATAGATCACGAACTGCACCAGCTCTCCGGGTGTCATGATGTCGGCGCGCACATCCCAGGCACCGATCCACAACACTCCGACCACACCGGTGAACACCAGAAAAATCACAATCGCCGTCATCAGCGACCGCGTCCAGATCCGCCGCCGCGCCGCGTCAAAGCTTTTCTCCGTCACTTCGGCAAAAGCGTTGCGCGAAATCGCCTCGTGGGTGAAGGCCTGCACTGTCTGCACCGAGCTCAGCGCCTCGGAGGCGTTGCCCGAGGACGCGGCGATCCAGTCCTGATTTTCGCGGCTGAGGGTGCGCAGCCGCCGCCCCAGCGTCAGGATCGGCACCACCACGGCGGGCACGATCAGCAGAACCATCAGCGTCAGCTTCCACGAGGTGAACAGCATCAACACCAACCCGCCGGCAAAGATCAGCACATTGCGCAGCGCAATCGAGACCGACGAGCCGATGACGCTCAGGATCAGCGTGGTATCGGTTGTGATCCGGCTGAGCACTTCGCCGGTCATGATCTTTTCGTAAAACACCGGTGAAAGGCCGATCACCCGGTCGAACACCGCCTTGCGGATGTCCGCGACGACCCGCTCGCCCAGTCGTGTGACCAGCGCATAGCGCAGCGCCGTCCCCACCGCCAAAAGCGCCGTGATCGCCAGCGCGGCGCCAAAGTACTGGTTCAGCAACTGGCCCGAGCCATCCTCGAAGTTGTCCACCACGCGCCGCACCGCCAGTGGCAGCACGAGCGAGACGCAGGCGGTCAGCACCAGCGCCATCACCGCCATCGCAAGAAGTCCTCGGTAGGGCAGCATGAACGGCCAGAGGCTGCGGAGCGAGCCGAGCTTCTTGGATTTCTGACGTTCGTCCTGACCCGTGGCCGGTGCGGTCTCTCGGGCCATGACCCCTCCTTGGTATGCTGCTGCCCGTGTTTCGCCACTCACGGGCGCAGGGTCAAGCGCCTCGTTGCCGCGCCCCGGGGCGGACGTGCGGGAAAATCACGTTGCCGGGTGGCGTTCCGGGTCCGGACCCTGTGGGATGACGTCTGACGACACGACGCGCGGCCCGGCCGGTCTAGCGCTCGTTCACACCCTTGCCCGCCAGAATGCGGGTGCGGAATTTTGCGATGCGTGCATATCGCGTCTCCGGTTTCTTCGCCGTGCCGAGATTGAGCGCGTAGCCGCGCTGGCGGCCGGGTGTCAGCCCGAAGAACGCCTCGGCAAGTTCGGGATCGCAGTCCAGCGCCGTAACCAGTTCATCGGGCAGGTCGATGACACGCGGCTCCTTTGCCGGAAGGATGCCGGCGTCGGCATAGCCTTGCGCCTGAGCGATATAGGACCGTATCACCGGCTCCAGGTCGGCGACGCGTCGCAATTGGTCAAAACGGATCATGCTCGGGTGCAGGGCATTGGCGCCTTGCCTTTCGAGAATCCCCTCGGAATCTTTCATCAGGGCCGCGTTGAAAAAGGTCAGCCGGACGTCGCCGCGAAAGGCGCCGATGATGGCGATGTTGCGCCCCGCATGCATATAGCAGGGATGCCCCCACTTCACGGTTTCCTCAAGGCCCGCCGCAAGGCAGATCCGGCGCAGTTCCCGCAGGTCGGTCGCCCAGAGCCGGACCGAACAGTCCACGGTGTCAAAGCGCCCGCAGCGCCCGCACCCGCGTCGGAAATAGTCGTCACTTTCGGTGATCATGGCTGCGCGCTCTCCCCGGGCTGCCAAAACGTCCTGTACAACAGTACCTCAGTCCGGTCCACCGCCGAAAGCAAGGGCCGCAGCGCGGCAGCGATGACAAAAGGACAGGTCCCCGGCATCGATTCCCCCGGAGCGGACCGCAGCGGGTGCAACGCATAAAACGACACCGATGGTCGCATCCCGTCTCGACAGGCAGGACGCGGCACGGTCTAACAATCCCATGCGCCTGCCCCTGTCCTTTGTGGCCCTCTTCCTTTCGGTGATCCTGCTGCAGCTTTCCTCGGGAGCCCTTGGCCCGCTGGATGCGCTTTCGGGGTTTGCGCTGAATTTCACCACCGCTGAAATCGGCATGCTGGGATCGGCGCATTTCCTTGGCTTCTTCATCGGCTGCTGGTTCGCGCCGCGACTGATGGGATCTGTCGGACACGCCCGCGCCTTTGCTGCCTTCACCGCCTTTGGCGCCATCGGCCTGCTGGCGCATATGATGGTGGTGAACCCCTACGCCTGGGGCCTGATGCGCATCGCCTCGGGGATGTGCGTTGCGGGCTGCTACACGGTGATCGAGGCCTGGATGCAGGCAGAGGTCACCAACGAGACCCGCGGCCGCGCCATGGGAGCCTATCGGGTCGCGGACATGGGCGCGTCGCTGGTGGCGCAGCTGATGATCAGCGTTCTCGATCCGGCACATTACGTCAGCTACAACCTGCTGGCACTGCTGTGCTGTGCAGCACTGCTGCCGCTGACGCTCACCACCTCGAAACAGCCCGAGACCCCCGCCGCCCCGCGCCTGCGTCCACGCCTGGCGGTCGACCGCTCGCCACTGGCCGCCGCCGGTGTGATCGTGGCGGCGCTGTCCTCGGCCAGCTTCCGGATGGTCGGCCCGGTCTATGGCCAGGGCGTCGGCCTTGCCGTCGACCAGATCGCCTGGTTCCTGGCCGCCTTTGTGCTGGGCGGCGCGCTGTCGCAATATCCCGTGGGCTGGCTCGCTGACAAATTTGACCGGCGCGCGGTGCTGATCTGGCTGTCCGTCGCCGCGATCCTCAGCTGTGCGCTGACCGCCACGCTCACCGATCTGCCCACCGCCGGGATCATGCTCACCGCCACCATCTTCGGGCTGACCACCTTTCCGATCTACTCGGTCGCCTCGGCCCATGCCCATGACTTTGCCGACAGTTCGGAAAGGGTCGAACTCTCGGCGGCACTGATGTTCTGGTACGCGGTCGGCGCCATCGCCGCCCCCTATGTGGCGTCGCTTCTGATGAACGCCTATGGCCCGCCCGCGCTGTTCATCCTGATTGCACTCGGCCATGCCGCGCTTGTGGTGTTCGGCCTGGTGCGCATGCGTGCGCGTCCAGTGGCCCGTCCCCGCACACCGTTTGTCTATGCCCCGCGGACCAGCTTCCTGATCGGGCGTCTCATGGCCCGCGCCCGCGACCGCAGCTGACGCAACCCCGCCGCGACTTCGGGCCGCAAGGATCTACAGGCGCGCCCGGGGGCAGACGGCCCGTGGTTCCCGCCACTGGCCACGCCGCACAACATCCGTTACAGCAACAAAAACCCTGACATCAGCGGGACCAAAGACATGGCACGCCACCTCATCACCTCTGCGATTCCCTACATAAACGGGATCAAGCATCTCGGAAATCTCATCGGCTCGCAGCTTCCCGCCGACCTGTATGCCCGATACCTGCGGGCGCGCGGACACGAGGTGCTGTTTCTCTGCGCGACGGACGAGCATGGCACCCCGGCCGAACTGGCCGCCAGCAAGGCAGGCAAGCCGGTTGCGGAATACTGCGCCGAAATGCACACCGTGCAGGCCGACATCGCCAAGGGCTTCCGCCTCAGCTTTGACCATTTCGGCAGGTCCTCTTCGCCGCAGAACCATGTGCTGACGCAGCACTTTGCCGGAGTGCTGTATGATCGGGGCCTGATCCGCGAAGTCTCGGAGACCCAGATGTATTCGCCGACCGACGGGCGATACCTGCCGGACCGCTATATCGAGGGCACCTGCCCGAATTGCGGCTTTGACAGCGCCCGCGGCGATCAATGTGACAATTGCACCAAACAGCTGGACCCGGTGGATCTGATCAATCCGCACAGCACGATCTCGGGCGCCACCGATCTCGAGATGCGCGAAACCAAGCACCTGTATCTGTGCCAGTCGAAAATGAAGGACCAGATCGCCGCCTGGATCGACACCAAGGCGGACTGGCCCATCCTCACCACCTCGATCGCCCGAAAGTGGCTGACCGATGGCGACGGGTTGCAGGATCGCGGAATCACCCGTGATCTGGACTGGGGCGTGGCGGTGAAACGCGGAACCGAGGACTGGCCGGGCATGGAGGGCAAGGTGTTCTATGTCTGGTTCGATGCCCCGATCGAATACATCGCCTGCGCCCAGGAATGGGTCGATGCAGGCAACGGCACCGACTGGCAGCGCTGGTGGCGTACCGACAGTGGCGCCGCCGACGTGCGCTATACCCAGTTCATGGGCAAGGACAACGTGCCGTTCCACACCCTGTCCTTCCCGGTCACGATACTCGGCAGTGAGGAGCCGTGGAAGCTTGCCGATTACATCAAGTCCTTCAACTATCTGAACTACGAAGGCGGCCAGTTTTCAACTTCGCGCGGGCGCGGCGTGTTCATGGATCAGGCGCTTGAAATCCTGCCGCCGGACTACTGGCGCTGGTGGTTGCTGTCGCATGCACCGGAAAGCTCGGATGCGGAATTCACCTGGGAGAACTTCCAGTCCTCGGTGAACAAGGATCTGGCGGATGTGCTGGGCAACTTTGCCAGCCGGGTGACAAAGTTCTGCCGTTCGAAGTTCGGCGAGGCCGTCCCCGCGGGCGGCATCATGGGCGCACGCGAAGACCAGCTGATCGCTGACCTCGGCGCACGCCTGGCCGACTACCAGAGCCAGATGGATACGATCGAGGTGCGCAAGGCCGCGGCCGCGCTGCGCGCCCTCTGGGTGCTTGGCAACGAATACCTGCAGGAAGTGGCGCCCTGGACCACGATCAAGACCGATCCCGAACAGGCGGCGATGCAGACACGTCTCGGGCTCAACCTGATCCGGCTCTACGCGGTTCTGTCGTCGCCCTTCATACCGGATGCCTCGGCCCAGCTGCTGGCGGACCTGAACGCCGACGACGCCGCATGGCCCGATGACATCGCAGCGGCTTTGAACGCATTGCCCGCGGGCCACGCCTTTACAGTCCCGGAGGTCACATTTCGCAAGATCACCGACGACGAGCGCGCGGCCTGGCAGGAACGGTTCTCCGGTCAGCGCTGAAGGCCGGAAAACAGCCGCCCGGCCGTGTCGCCGGACGCGACGCGGCCCAGGTCCACTGCGTACAGACGTTCGGCAATCACCCGTGTCTGTGCGGCGCGTTCCAGCGCGGATTTGGGAAAGGTCTCTCCCTGTCCGGTCAGCCAGGTGTCTTCCACCGGCGCGGGTCCGGCGTGCGGCGCGTCCCCGGTATAATGCCGGTGCCGCATGGCTTGCAGCCCCGGCAGATCGTCCACCGGGCTTGGCGTCAGGCCAAGTTCGTCCTCGACAGCGCGCAGCCCTGCACCCAGGGGCATGTCATCCAGGTTCAGTGTGATCACCCTGTCAAACGGCATGTCCCACAGCGGGTGAAACTGCGCGCAGATGTGCATGTCCAGCCCCGAAGGTGTGCACAGGTCGTGCTGCTCAAGCACGCAGCCCACTTCCGTCAGCGATGCACCGCTGACCGAGGTGTCCCGCCCCAGCGCCGGGTCCAGCACGTCCTGCAACAGGTTGTGCCGCATCACGTGGCGAAAACTGGACACCAGCCGCCGGTGCGGTGCACGCGTCACCCGCAGCAGCGTGTACCCCCGCCCCCGGCTGTCGCGCAGCGCCGACGCCGCACGGCGATAGGACAGCGAGCGGTAATACACCTGGCCGCGGAATGTATGCGGCCAGTCGCCGTAATACAGCGCCGCCGGAAGCAGGTTCTGATGGTGCAGAAACCACATCAGCACATGGGTACAGGCCGTTTTAGGCGACCACGAGACCACAAGTGGACGGTCGGCAAAGACAAGCGGCCGCGCCCCCTGGAACAATGGACCCGTGCCGCCTTTGACCGGGATAAGCGGTCGTGTCTGTTCAGTCATGGCGCCCGGCTCCAGTTGTCCCATGCCTCATATACGAACACGGGGGCACCCACATACGCAAAATGCCGGTCCCCCGAGGGCCCGGCATTTTCCGTCATATCGGCCTGGCCGCAGTCTATTCAACCGGGTCAGGCCCGGTCAATCGCGGGCCGACGGCGGCGTGATCAGGCGATCTCGACCAGTTCGATGGCAAAGGTCAGATCCTTGCCCGCCAGCGGGTGATTGGCGTCCAGCGTCACTTCCGCCTCGGTCACCTCAACAATCGTCACCGGCATCACCTGCCCGGTGGGCGTCTGAACCTGCAGCTGTGTTCCCAGCTCGAGCGGGATTTCCGCCGGAATCTCGGTACGCGGCACGGCCTGACGCGCCTCGGGGTTGGGCTGGCCATAGGCTTCGTCAGCAACGATGGCGACGGTCTTCTTGTCACCGACATTCATGCCCGGCATGGCCTTGTCCAGACCCGGGATGATCTGTCCCGATCCGACGGTGAATTCCAGCGGGTCGCGGCCCGCGGAACTGTCAAAGGTTGTGCCGTCGTCCAGCGTTCCGGTGTAGTGAATACGCACGGTGTCACCCGTTTTGACCTCGGTCATAAGAATTTCCTGTCTGATCTGGGAAGGTTGCTTTGCGAGGCCGCGTCCTGCGCGGGTGCTCATGCTCAGCGCTCAAGGTAAGGTCCGGACGGCGGAATTGCAAACAAAGACCCGCAGAACAGTCGAAAACGGCGCCAAACTGGCGGGTTTCCCACCATCCCGTCCACTCGGAATGTCCAGATTTGTGGTTTTTGACCGGTTTGATTTCACCCTTTCCCCGACGGCTTTGGCGTGACAATCTGCCGCCAGCACAAACCGGAGGATCCATGGCCATCAACACCTGCATCTTTGACGCCTATGGAACTTTGTTCGATGTGGCATCCGCGGCACGCACCGCCGCGAGCGAGCCGGGCCGGGATGCTCTGGCAGAATGCTGGAAGGAGCTGGCAGAAGACTGGCGCCTCAAGCAGCTGCAATACACCTGGCTGCGCGCCATCACCAATGAACACGCCCCGTTCTGGGAAGTAACCTGCGACGGGCTCGACTGGGCGCTTGAACGCCGGGGACTGAACGGCGATCCGGAGCTGCGTGAACGGCTTCTGGCGCTTTACTGGGAACTGCGCGCCTACCCCGAAGTGCCGAAAATGCTTGCCACCTTGAAGGCGCGCGGGCTGAACTGCGCGATCCTGTCGAATGGCAATCCGGACATGCTGGAGGGCGCCGTCGACAGCGCCGGCATAGGCACGTACCTTGACGCCGTTCTTTCGGTTGAAACGGTCGGCATCTTCAAACCGTCATCCAGGGTCTACGATCTGGTGGGCGGGCATTTTGGCTGCGCCCGCGACGAGGTGCTGTTCGTGTCGTCCAATGGCTGGGACATTGCCGGCGCCTCCGGCTATGGCTTTCCCACAGCCTGGGTCAACCGCGCGGGTGATCCGGTCGACCGGCTGCCACACCGTCCGAAACACATCCTGACCGACCTCACAACAGTTCCGGACCTCGCCAGCTGATGCCAACGTTCATCACCTCTGACCAAGTGACGCTCAATTTTTCGGATGACGGCACCGGGCCCGCAGTGCTCTGTCTGGCCGGGCTGACCCGCGACCTGCATGATTTTGACCATGTCGCGCCGCATCTGACCGGGGTCCGCCTGATCCGCCTGGACTACCGGGGCCGCGGCCTTTCGGAATGGGCGGACCCCGAGACCTACACAATCCCCACCGAAGGCCGCGATGCACTAGAATTGCTCGACCACCTCGGGGTCGAAAAGGCCGCCGTCCTCGGCACTTCGCGCGGCGGGTTGATTGCCATGGTTCTCGCCGCCACGGCCAGACATCGCCTGCTCGGGGTCGCGCTCAACGACATCGGCCCCGAAATCGCGCAGAGCGGGCTGGATTTCATAAAGGGCTACCTTGGCCGCAATCCGCCGTGGAAGTCCTGGGACGAGGCCGCCGCAGCCCGCGCGCGGGCCGACGACGGCTTTGACAACGTGCCTCTGAGCCGCTGGCAACACGAGGCCGAGACCCTGTACCGCGAGACGCCGGACGGCCTTGTCATTCGCTACGATCCCCGGCTGCGCGACAGCGTGCTGGCCAGCGGAGCCCAGCCGGCGGCTGATCTCTGGCCGCTCTTCGACGCTCTTGACGGCCTGCCGCTCTGTACCCTGCGCGGGGCGAATTCCAACCTGCTCACGGCCCGGACCTTTGCCGAGATGCAACGGCGCAGACCTGACATGATCGCCGCCGAAATCCCGGATCGCGGACACATTCCCTTCCTGGACGAACCCGAATCCCTCAGGGCGCTTGCCGACTGGCTGGATTGGCTGAAGCGCTGACCATGCTCCGGCACCTGGACCGGTTCCGGTGTTTCCACCCCCGATTCTTCTGCTCCACGTCCGCGTCTCACGTCCTCACAACAGGCTCTCAGCATGAACATTGACATGATCGACGCCGCAGCACTGCGCCTTTGTGGCCACGCCCGCCGCACGCCACTGCTGTCTTCGCCATTCCTGGACGCGATCGCGGGCCGACGGGTCTATGTCAAAGCCGAATGCCTGCAACACACCGGCAGCTTCAAGTTCCGCGGCGGCTGGTCAGCGGTTTCGGCCCTGTCCCCCGAGGTGCGGGCTCGCGGGGTCATCGCCTTCTCCTCGGGCAACCACGCGCAGGGCGTGGCGCTGGCGGCAAAGGAGCACGGAATTCCGGTTGTGATTGTCATGCCCTCCGACGCCCCGCAGATGAAAATCGACAACACCCGCGCGTTTGGCGCCGAGGTTGTCCTCTATGACCGCGCGACCGAGGATCGCGACGCCATCGGTGCCCGCCTGGCTGCGGATCGCGCAATGACCCTGATCAAACCCTATGACGAGCCGCAAGTGATTGCGGGCCAGGGCACCATCGGCCTTGAAATCGCCGAAGATGCGCAGGCGTTGGGCGTCAGCCAGGCAGATGTTCTCGTCTGTTGCGGCGGCGGTGGCCTGACATCGGGCATCGCCCTCGCACTCGAGACCCGGGCGCCGGGGCTGCGGGTGCGCCCCGTGGAACCCGAAGGGTTCGATGATGTGGCCCGGTCACTGAGGTCCGGCAGGATCGAGCGCAACGCGCGCAGTTCCGGCAGCCTGTGTGACGCCATCATCACACCGCAGGCGGGCGACCTCACCTTTCCGATCCTGAAGCGGCTTTGCGGCCCCGGCCTCGTGGTCAGCGAGGACGAAGCGCTGCACGCCATGTCGCAGGCATTTTCCCGGCTCAAGATCGTCGCTGAACCGGGCGGCGCCGTCGCACTTGCCGCGGCACTCTTCCGCCCGGACGATGTCCAGGGCGACGCCGTGATCGTCACCATTTCCGGTGGCAATGTCGATGCCGCGGTCTTTGCCCGGGCGCTGCGATCGTTTCCGGCGTGATCCCGGTGCAGCCGCTGCGACCAAGAGTTTTCCGAAAAACTCTTGGCAAAACTTTTTAAAAGTTTTGCGCCCGCCCGAACCGGGCTAGAAGCGGGAAATGCTGCCGCCAAGGAGATACAAAACATGCATATCGCTCGTCTCGACGGAATCTGTCTGAACTATCGGATCGACGGCGACCCTTCCGGGGCGCCGGTGGTGTTTTCCAACTCTCTGGGCACCGACCTGCGCCTCTGGGACAAGGTCATCCCGCTGCTGCCGCAGGGATTAAAGTTCATCCGTTATGACAAACGCGGGCACGGTCTGTCAGACTCCCCCGCCGCGCCTTATGGCATGGGCACGCTGGTGTCGGATGCGGAAAAGCTCATGGAATTCCTCGGTGTACAGAATGCAGTTTTTGTCGGTCTCTCGATCGGTGGCATGATCGCTCAGGGCCTCGCCGCCAAACGTCTCGATCTCATCCGCGCTCTGGTGCTGTCGAATACCGGGGCCAAGATCGGCACCCGTGAGATGTGGCAGGAACGCATTGACGGCGTCCGCGCCGGAGGTATCGAAGCCCTCGCCGATGCGACCATGCAGCGTTGGTTTTCCGCGGCGTTCCGTGCAACCGACGAATTCACGGCCTGGCGCAATATGCTCGTCCGTCAGCCATCCGAGGGATATCTGGGCTGCTGCGCCGCAATCGCGGGGACCGACTTTATTGCCACCACCTCGGGTTTGCGCCTTCCCACCCTTGGCATCGCCGGATCCGAAGACGGATCCACCCCTCCGGACATGGTACGGGAAACCATCGAACTGATACCCGGTTCTGAATTTGCCCTGATCCGTGACGCCGGACATTTGCCCTGTGTGGAAAAACCCGAAGAATATGCACGCATCCTGTCGGATTTCCTCACCCGTCAGGGCCATCCCGCGTCCTGAATCAGAAGTGATCGTACTGTATGGCCGAATTTCTTCTGATCCACGGGTCCTGTCACGGTGCATGGAGCTGGCGGTACCTCACACGGGAACTGGCGTCACTGGGTCACACCGTGCGCGCCCTGGACCTTCCCGGTCATGGACAGGACAGAACACCGATCAGTGAGATCAGCCTCGATTGCTATGCAGAAGCGATCCTTGACGCGATGCACGGTCCGACAATCGTCGTTGGCCACTCGATGGCAGGTTATCCGATCAGTCGGGCCGCCGATCTTGCCCCCCTGCACTTCCGGCGTCTGGTCTATCTGTGCGCCTACGTCCCCTGGACCGATCACAGTCTGGTCGAGATGCGCCTTCGGGCTCCGCGCCAGCCGATCATGAAGGCAATCCGCAAATCCGGTGACGGAAAAAGCTTTTCGATTTTGCCGGAACATGCCCGCGAGATCTTTTATCACGATTGCGACGACAGGGACGTCGCCTATGCACTGCAACATCTGTGCCCTGAGCCGACATTGCCGCAGGCGACGCGCGTGACCCTGGGCCCTGCCTACGCCACGGTGGCCCGAAGCTATATCCTCTGCGAACAGGACAGCGCGATCCCCACTGAATTCCAGCACACCATGAGCCAAGACTTTGCCCCACAGGATGTCATTCGGCTGGCCACCTCGCACTCTCCCTTCTTTTCGGCCCCGGCGGAACTGGCGCATCATTTGCACCGGATTGCCCAGAGCCCCGGCACGCCTTCCAGCAGGTGACCGGCCAGGGCAGAGGGTTCCGTCCGAACCGGTTCGGCTGGATGCGCAAGTTGCCCGACACCCGGCACGGATAAACCGTTTGATTGCCCTTGACTGCCGGGCCGCGCCATTCTATCCGAAGCGCTGTGTAGGGGTATAGCTCAGTTGGTAGAGCGACGGTCTCCAAAACCGTAGGTCCTGGGTTCGAGTCCCCGTGCCCCTGCCATTGAAATCATCGCATAAATTGACTTCACGCTGCGACCGACCCGGACGCGTTGGGGACGCCGTTCGGAAGTTCCGGTTTGGCTGTGCGCCGCGCGCGCCTGGCGCGCGCTGATTCTGCCAGCGGTGCATCGCGGCTGGGACCGTGGCGTCGAGGATCGCGGCCAGGTCATTAGGCCGTGCCCGGTGGGGGTTGCGATCTCCGCGTCGCGGCACCCCGCATCGGCCAGGCGGGTCAGGACGGCGCCGCGCCGCAATTTTGCCAGATTCCGCGGCTATCAAGTGATCAATCCGAAACGGGTGGGGCCGCCGCGACCAATTCAGGAGCATTCCATGCTGCGCAAAACTGCTTTTCTTTCCGCCTTGGCCGCTTTGGGCCTGGCAGGATCCCTGCAAGCTGAAGAACATTATGTGCTGTTGCTGGGCCAGGGCTATTTCCCCGACGTGGTCCACCCAGCGGTTGGCGACACCATCCGCTTTGTAAACATCACCGATATCCCGATGGCCGCGATCGCCGAAGACGGCAGCTGGTCCACAGGTGAACTGCCTGAAAACGGCGAGTTCATTCTTGCCGTGACCGATGGCATGACTCAAAACTACGTCAGTGCGCTGCCGGAGCCCGAAGCGCCCGCGACGGAGACCACGTCTGCTGAGCCGGTTACCGATCCGGCCGCACCACCTGCGCCCGAGCCGATCATCGCCGCCGGCGTCATCGACTATGTCAACCCGGCCCCGGTCGAGTTGAACTCCAGTGGCAAGCCGCTCATGCAGGCGGACGCCGCCTACGACAGCTGATACGCCCGTCCTAGGTACCCAGAGGCTCCGACAGTTCGGGGCCACTGGCCCGGTTCGAATTGACCGCCGTGCCGACGCGATAGAAATCCAGCGCCGTTTCGGGCGCTGGCACCATCAGTGCCGCGGCCCCCTTGCCCGTCTCGCCGAGCCACAAAGACCAGTCATCGGGCGCAAGGATCACCGGCATCCGGTGATGTATCCGTGACATACTGGAATTCGCAGCGGTGGTGACGATGGCACAGGTGCGCAACATCTGATCGTCGCGTTCCCAGTCCTGCCAAACCCCTGCAAAGGCAAGCACCTCACCTCGGGCCGGGTGAATGTACCACGGCAGCCGGTTGTCGGCGCTGTCCCTGGTCCATTCGTAAAAGCCGCTGGCCGGTATCAGGCAGCGCCGCGCGCGGCAGGCGGCCTTGAAAGCTGGTTTGTCGGCAAGCGTCTCGCCCCGCGCATTGATCAACAGCGGCCCGCCGTTCACCGTCTTGTACCAGTGCGGCAGAAACCCCCAGCGCATTGCCCCGAGCCGACGCTGCCCGTCCGCGTTCCAGACAACATGCACGTCATTGGTCGGGCAGACGTTGTAGTTCGGCACCTCGGGCAGCGCATTGGCGGGCGCGGCGGCGAACAGCTGCGCCATGGCGTCCGGCGGCAGGGTGATCGCAAACCGCCCGCACATCGCGCTATTTTCCCAGCCCGGAATAAAGCATCAGCCCCCAGTCGCACAGCTCGTGTTCGACCTGGCTCCACCCTGACCCAAAGGCGATCGGATCCAGCCCCGACGTCGCGGCGATCTGCGCCACCGTGCGGCGGCCATCCACAGCCGCCAGCGCCCGGCCCATGCCGCGCGGCAGGGACAGCGTGGTCGTCACCTGCCCCATGCGCACCGGCACCGGTTTGCCCTGGGCAACCGCCCGCCCCAAAGCCACCGCCCCCACACCGCGCAAATGCGGCACCAGGGTCCGGTCACGCCCCTTCGGCACGTCGCGCGCGTCGTCGGCGGGCACGGCATAGCCCACATGCATCTTGATCGTGCCGCGCAGCTTTTCCGCTACCCCCCAGGCGGTGATCCTGTCGATCCCGGGTGGCACCGGAGCGAGACGCGCCAGATCATAAAGCGCTGGCGTGGCAAAGGACAGCAGCCGCCAATCCGTCGCCTCGAGCACCCCGTTCAGGTCCGTCACGTCATAGGCACGGTCCTGCGAATGCAGCAGCAGGTCATAAAAGCCGGCATCGCTCTGCAGGTGGTCGCTCAGATTGGGGTTGGTACGAAACGGATGTCCCTCGGGCAGCCCGGCCACCACAGCCCGCGCCGCCTCCAGCCGGTCTTTTGGCGCGGCCTCCGCCAGCAGGGTGGCAAACGCCTCCTGCAAGGGATAAACGCCCGAGCGGCCGTAGGGGGCGTAGACCATGAATCCCAACCCGCCGCCGGGGGCGAGTGCCGCGCGCAGAGCGCGAAATCCGGCCGCCGGATCCGGCAGATGATGCAGCACGCCACAGCAATCGATATAGTCGAAGGTTCCGTGGTCAGGCGCGTCAAGCAGCGAGCCGGTCACAAAGGTGATGCCCGCCAGATTGCGCATTGCGGCGCGCGCTTCGGCCACCCTGCGGGCGCTGACCGACAGGTCGAGATAGGTGATTTCGTAAGGTCGCCCGGCGCTTGCAAGCACCTGCGCAAGCTGGATCAGACCGTCGCCGGTGCCGCCGCCAGCAACCAGCGCCCGCAGCGGCTGTGACCAGTCGCGCTGCCCCTGAAAGAGGAAATGGTCGATTTCCAGCGGATGCGACGGTGATCCGGTGATCAGCCGTCCGGCTTCGTCCGCCGGGTCGCGTTCCGGATACGGATAGGCGTCGTACTGTTCCTGCACCGAAACCATGTTCTGTCCCTGACTGGTTGCGGGCGCAATTTGCCACGGCAGGTCCGGGTTGTCACGCCGGACCCTGGGGCGCTGCCCCCCGGAGAGGAGCCAAACAGTCCCGGCCTCTCCGGGATGCAACTCTCCCGCCGGAGGCAAAGGAGACAATCGGCAGACTTATCGCAGCCCGACACCGCCTTGCCGATGCGGCGCGCCAGGGACCCCGGCGCGCCTCTTTCATCGGTGCTGCACCGTCTACTTCATGGTGATACGACCGTCCGTATAGGGCTTGTACGGTCCCTTGGCCGCCAGATATTCCGCCGTGACATCCGCCAGGTCGGGCCCGAAGTCATAGGCATCCTTTGCATCTATGAACATCTTGTAGCCGTCGCCGCCGTTGCGCACATAGTTGTTGGAGACCAGTCCATAGGTCGCCGCGGGGTCGATGGGGGCGCCGGCCACCATCACGTCCGATACCCGGCTGCCCGGTGCGGCGGCCTTGTCCACAGCAAAGGTCATGCCCGCGACCTGCGGGAAGCGACCGGCACCTTCTTCAATCTGGCCAACCCCGTTTTCCAGCGCATCGATCACCGTCTGGCCGCTGACAAAAAAGGTGGACAGGGTGTTCTGGAACGGCAGAACCGTCAGCACCTCGCCCATGGTGACTTCGCCCGCGTCAATCGAGGCGCGCAGCCCGCCGGAATTGGCGATGGCAATCTGGATGCCCTGATCCGCAACCCGTGCCAGCATGGCATCGGCCACCAGATTGCCCATGGCGCATTCCATCGCCCGGCAGACGTTGCGGTCGCCAACGATCGGCTCGGCGGTTTCGGCGACAACCTTGTTGCGGATTTCTTCCAGAGGCGCGGCAGCTTCGGCGATGCGCGCTTTGGTCGAGTCATCCTCCGCCACCGCTCCGTCAAGTATGATCGGCTCACCCACCGCCTCCTTGATCACACCGGCGTCGTCGAAGGTCACGTTCAGTTCCCCCAGGAACTTGCCATAGGCGTAGGCCTGCACGATGGCGGTGTCGCCCACCATCACCGGATAGGGCCCTTTTGCCCCTTCGATTGTGTTGGACAGCAGGGAATTGTCATGCCCGCCGACGATGACATCCACGCCGGTGGTGTTCTCGGCCACGGTCCTGTCGACGTTCAGACCGGAATGCGACAGCACGATGATCTTGTTCACCCCCTCGGCCGTCAGCTTGTCGACCTCACCCTGCACCGCGGCGGAGGGATCGGAGAATGTCACGTTCGGCCCCGGACTCGCCAGTTCGTCGGTGTCCTGCGGCGTCAGTCCGATCAGGCCGATCTTCTCGCCCCCCTTCTCGATGACCGCGGACTTCATCAGCACATCCGCCAGAAGCGGTTCCCCCGAGACATCGGCGTTGGACATCAGGATCGGAAAGTCGAGCGCATCCATGAAGCCGCGCAGCACCTCGGGGCCGTCGTCGAATTCATGGTTGCCGACGGTCATGCCGTCATAGCCCATCTTGTTCATCATTTCGGCGGCAAGCTTGCCCTTGTAGTAGGTGTAGAACAGCGTGCCCTGGAACTGGTCGCCACCATCGACCAGAATCGAATTGTTGGTCCGGGTGCGGGCCGCCTCGATTGCCGTCACCAGGCGCGCGGATCCGCCAAAGCATTCGCCCGCGGTGTTGTCCTCGGCGGAACATCCCGAATCATATTTGCTGATCGGCTCGAATCGGGCATGGAAGTCGTTGGTGTGCAGGATGGTCAGGGAATAGTCTGCGCTTGCGGCACCTGCGGTCAGGGCCAGAGCTGCTGCACTGGTCAAAAGGCGAAGGGACATGGGGTCTTCCTCTCTGTCGGTTGCCCGGGCTTGGCTGCCCGGTGGTGTTCCGGCCATGATGTTGCAACGCGGCCGGCCGCGAGTCAAAGTTTACCCAAGGAGAGAAACCGGCGATCATTTCCGGGCTGCCTGCCTGTTGAGCGGCCTCCGGAGCCCGGGCGGCGCGGCGCGTCAGGCGCCGTCACGGCGGGACGCGGGCCAACAGGTGCCGACCCGCTCCGACCACGCTTGACGCAGCCGCGTCCCCAAGGCAAACCGCAGGTATGGCTCATATATACAAGATCTTCCGCGCGCCCGAATATGACGCGTTCGTTCAGACCGGCAGCACCCTCGGCGCCCCGATTGACCTCGCTGACGGCTACATCCACATCTCGACCGGCGATCAGGTCGAGGAGACCGCCGCGAAACACTTTGCCGGAGCGGCGGACCTGAAGATTCTGGCGCTCGACTCCGACGCACTTGGCGAGGCGCTGAAGTGGGAGGTGTCCCGCGGCGGGGCCCTGTTCCCCCACCTCTACCGGGCATTGACGACCCGGGATGTGCTCTGGGCCAAGGACCTGCCGTTTGCAGACGGACAGCACCGTTTTGACGGGTTGACCCTGTGATCGGCGAACGCCTCGGACTTGCGCTGCTGCACCGGTTCGAGCCGGAAACCGCGCATCGGCTGGCGCTGCAGGCGCTCAAGCTGGGGGCCGCCCCCTGCCCCGGGCTGGTCACGTCCGAACGGTTGCGCACCACGGTCGCAGGGCTGGCGCTGACCAACCCTGTTGGCCTTGCGGCCGGATTCGACAAGAATGCCACCGCGCTTTCCGGTCTGTCCCGCGCCGGTTTCGGCTTTATCGAGGTTGGGGCCGCGACCCCGCGCCCACAGCCCGGCAACCCGAAGCCGCGCCTGTTCCGTTTGTCCGAAGATGCCGGGGTGATCAACCGCTTCGGCTTCAACAACGACGGGATGGAGGCGATCGCCGCCCGCCTCGCCAGCCGCCCGCGCGATGCGGTGATCGGCCTGAACCTCGGCGCGAACAAGGACAGCCTCGACCGCGCCGGTGACTTTGCGACAGTGCTGGCGCACTGCGGCGCACAGCTGGATTTCGCCACCGTGAACGTCAGTTCCCCCAACACCGAACGACTGCGTGACCTGCAGGGCAAGGATGCGCTCGCCGCGCTTCTGGCCGGCGTGATGACGGCGCGCGGAACGCTGGACCGGCCGATACCGGTGTTCCTCAAAATTGCCCCGGATCTGGACGCAGACGGCCTCAGGGACGTTGCCGAAGTGGCGACGGCCAGCGCAATCGCGGGCATCATTGCCACCAACACGACCCTGTCGCGCGACGGCCTCAGATCGCCACTGGCACATGAAGCCGGCGGGCTTTCTGGACAGCCGCTGTTTGACAGGTCCACCCGGGTTCTGGCACGGCTGTCCGCCCTGGTGGGCCCCGGAATGCCGCTGATCGGCGTTGGCGGAGTTGGATCGGCGGACCAGGCCTATGCCAAGATCCGCGCCGGGGCGTCAGCCGTGCAACTCTACTCGGCGCTGGTTTACGGCGGGTTGTCGCTGGTGAAAGACATCGCCGAAGGGCTGGACCGCCTGCTGATGCGGGACGGCTTTGCCAATGTCTCCGAGGCCGTCGGCACCGATCGCGCGGCCTGGCTCTGATCATGCAGATCACCCTGTGGCACAATCCGCAGTGCTCAAAGTCCCGCGCGGCGCTGAAGCTGCTCACCGATGCCGGTGCGACCGTCACGGTCCGGCGCTATCTGGAGGATCGGCCAGACCTGGCAGAGCTGCGCGCCGCGCGGCAGGCCCTGAAACGCCCGGTCATCGACATGGTGCGCACCAATGAGCCCGCGTTTCTCCGCCTTGGCCTGACGGCGGATACCGACCCGGAAACCCTGCTGGGGGCACTGGCGCAGACGCCGGGGCTGATCGAACGCCCGATTGCATTCGCGACCGACGGCGCGGTGATCGGCCGCCCGCCCGAAGCGGTGCTCGACCTGCTGTGATCTAAAGCTTCGGCACCGCCCCCCGCCCCGATCGCGCCATGGACACAAATGCCCCGATCAGCGCGGCGTCCTTGACGCCCGGTGCGGATTCCACCCCCGAGGACACATCCACCTGCCGCACGCCGGTGACGGCGATCGCCTCTGCCACGTTCTGTGGCGTCAGCCCGCCGGCCAGCATCCACGGCACCGACCAGCGCCGCGCAGAAATCAGTCGCCAGTCAAAGCTGAGTCCGTTGCCGCCCGGCAGCACCGCATCGCGCGCGGGCTTGGCGTCGACCAGCAGCTGATCCGCCACCCGGCTGTAGAGGTCCAGCTTGTCGACATCCTCCGGACCGGCGATCCCGACCGCCTTCATCACCGGCAAACCGTACCGCCGCTTGATCTCCGCAACCCGCTCGGGAGTCTCGGTTCCGTGCAGTTGCAGCATGTCCAGCGGCACCGCTCCGGTGATCTCATCCAGAAACGCATCGCTTGCATCCACCACCAGCGCCACCTTTGCCAGCCCCACCGGCGCCTCGACGGCAAGCGCGCGCGCCTGCGCGACACTCACGGCGCGGGGCGATTTGGCAAAGAACACGAAGCCCGCATATGCCGCCCCGGCCCCAGCCACTGCCGCCACATCCTCGATGCGTGTCAGACCACAGATCTTTACCCGAATGTCAGCCAAGACATGTCTCCCCGCAGGCGTTCAGCCCCTGCGTCACTGGGTCCCGAATATCCCGGGAGAGCCGCCCGGCGGGCGACGGGGGCAGCGCCCCCGAACCACCCGAGGCCCCGGACCACCAGCGAGTTGCGATCAGCTGGCCTGATCCAGCAGCGCGAGAACCTCGTCCTTGTCCTTGTCCCGCTCGCCGCGCACCCGGCGCAGCTCACGTTCAAGCCGTTTGACCTCGGACTGGCGCCGCGCTGCCTCGGCACGGTGCTTGTGTTCGCGCAGCCACTCCCAGAAGAACCCGATCAGCAGGCCCGCGACGATACCCCCGAAGATCACGAGGAACAGCGGCAGTTCAATCCGCTCCTGCACGCCCAGCAGGATCGACAGATCGGCGGGCAGCAGTTGCAGGGTGACAAAGCCGCGGTTGGCCAGGGCCACCGAGACAAGGATAATGGCCAGACAGGCCAGAAAGGCGTAGCGAATGTAGCGCATCTGTTTACTTTCCGTTCAGGCGGTCGCGCAGAAGTTTTCCGGTCTTGAAGAAGGGAACATGCTTTTCCTCCACCTCAACTGATTCACCGGTGCGCGGGTTCCGTCCCACCCTCGCATCCCGCTGCTTGACCGAAAAGGCGCCAAAGCCGCGCAGTTCGACCCGGTCGCCCCGGGACATCGCATCCGTGATTTCGTCAAAAATGGTGTTTACGATCCGCTCAACGTCCCGTTGATACAGATGCGGATTATCGTCTGCAATCTTCTGGATCAATTCAGACCTGATCATGGTCTCCATCCCCCTGTGCACGTTGTGCAGCCATTTCGAATGACTCGAACTATACGTGGAAGTCCCTGAAACGGAACTACGATCTGCAGGAAAAACCCATTAATTGCAATTGCTTTGCAGATTCCCTGTGTGAAACAGCATGATTCGGCGCTGATACACACCGGCGGCCGAGCACCGGGGGTCGGCACGCGCCCGCACCACAAGGCCATTGATTCGCGACTTCTGCGCCGCAAAAAAAGGCCCCGGAAACTCCGGGGCCTTTTCAGAATCTTGCCGGACGTCAGTCCCGGATCACTCGTCGCGCTTGAGAGCCGCGCCAAGAATGTCGCCCAGGCTCGCACCCGAATCGGACGACCCGAACTGCTCGACTGCCTCTTTCTCTTCGGCAATCTCGCGGGCCTTGATCGACAGGCCCAGACGGCGGGTTTTGGCGTCGACGTTGGTGACGCGCACGTCAACCTTGTCGCCAACCGAGAACCGCTCGGGACGCTGCTCGGCACGATCCCGCGACAGATCAGAGCGGCGGATGAAGGACTTCATGCCTTCATATTCCACTTCGATGCCACCGTCTTCGATGGCCGTCACGTTCACGGTCACGATCGAGCCGCGCTTGGTGCCGCCGACGGCTTCCTGGAACTTGTCGCCACCAAGAGCCTTGATCGAGAGCGAGATACGCTCTTTCTCGATGTCGGTTTCAGAGACAACCGCCTGAACGATATCGCCCTTGCGGTAGTTCTGGATGGCGTCTTCGCCGCGCTCGTCCCACGACAGGTCGGAAAGGTGGACCATGCCGTCGATCTCGCCGTCGAGGCCGATGAACAGACCGAATTCGGTGATGTTCTTGACCTCGCCCTCGACCTGCGTGCCCTCGGGGTGTGTTTCCGCGAACACTTCCCACGGGTTGCGCATGGTCTGCTTGAGACCCAGCGACACGCGGCGCTTGGCCTGGTCGATCTCGAGCACCATGACCTCAACCTCTTGCGAGGTCGACACGATCTTGCCCGGGTGCACGTTCTTCTTGGTCCAGGACATTTCGGACACGTGGACCAGACCTTCGACGCCCGGCTCCAGTTCAACAAACGCACCGTAATCGGTGATGTTGGTTACGCGGCCCGCATGGGTCGATTCCAGCGGGTACTTGCCGGCCACCAGATCCCACGGATCTTCCTGCAGCTGCTTCATGCCGAGGCTGATGCGGTGCGTTTCCTTGTTGATCTTGATGACCTGAACCTTGACCGTCTCGCCGATCGCCAGGATCTCGGAGGGGTGGTTCACACGGCGCCATGCCATGTCGGTCACGTGCAGCAGGCCATCGACGCCACCCAGATCGACGAATGCGCCGTACTCGGTGATGTTCTTGACCACGCCGTCCACGGCCTGACCTTCGGTGAGGTTGCCGATGACTTCGGCACGCTGCTCGGCGCGGCTCTCTTCGAGGATCGCACGGCGCGACACAACGATGTTGCCCCGACGACGGTCCATCTTGAGAATCTGGAACGGCTGCTTGAGACCCATGAGCGGGCCGGCATCGCGCACCGGGCGGACATCGACCTGCGAGCCGGGCAGGAACGCCACGGCGCCGCCGAGATCGACGGTAAAGCCACCCTTGACGCGGCCAAAGATCGCGCCTTCGACGCGGGCATCGTCAGCATAGGCTTTTTCGAGACGATCCCAGGCTTCTTCGCGGCGGGCCATTTCACGGGAAATGACGGCTTCGCCGCGCGAGTTCTCGACCTGGCGCAGAAACACTTCGACAGTGTCGCCGACGGTGATGTCGGGCTGTTCGCCGGGGTTCGCAAATTCCTTGAGATCAACGCGGCCTTCCATCTTGTAGCCGACGTCGATGATGGCCTGGCCCGCTTCGATCGCGATGACCTTGCCTTTGACAACCGAACCTTCGTCCGGGGTGTCCATTTCGAAGCTTTCGTTCAGAAGGGCTTCGAATTCCTCCATGGATGCTTTAGCGCACATACGGTTTTAATATCCTATCTACTACAGCTTTTCTGGCCGCGCGGTTGTCTCCGCCGGTCTGGGGTTGTGCCCACCTTGGGTGGAACGGATTGGTCTTGAGCCGCCACAAAACATAAAGAGGGCCGGTGAAGTCCCGACCCTGCCTGCGTCTCTGGTTCTGCGGCATTATTCGCCTTATCGACCCGGGCGCTATAGCGCCTGAGCGTCCAAAACGCAAGACTATGCGGGCGGTCCGGGGATTTATTCCTCGTTGCCGCATCTTCGGACCGACATCATTCAGACAGGATACAGACGGCACATTCCGCCGCCGCAACCGCTGGCTCGGGCACCGAAACGCCCGCCCGCCAGCTTGATGCCAACCAGCATCAATCCGACACAGTTTACAAAGCCAATTCCCGGAATACGGGATTTTCGTTTCCAGATTCACGGCAAAACCGTTAGAAATAACAGGTCTGAGCCACGCGCCGACAATGACACAAGTTACTTCTGGGCCGCATCGCGACGCCACGTTATATTCTTTGTACGAGTTCTGGGTCGGGGGCACCGACACAAGGAATCGAAAATATGTCACGGCAAGAGCGTATTCTTCCGTTTGATCAGTTTTCTGTTGAAGAGTACCCAGTCAAATCCAACACACGCAGGACAACTGCGTGGCGTCATCAGGACGCACATGTTCAACTGCGCGACAGCAATGGCGACGCAGACGTCTCGGACCGGTTGTTTGACCGTCTGGACGCGCGGCTGGATGCCAGGATCGGCAAGGCCGCAGGCGCCATGGCGCATATGGACATGGTGTTGCTGCACGGCAAGAATCTGGGCCTGGCCCCGATTTTTGATCGGATCGGCGACGAATTCCGCTCTTTGGAGGTCTATCGCTCCAAGGCGCTGGCATTTCGTGCCGCCAGCCAGCGCGTCGGACACAAGACAGTGTTTGCGATCGATCTGGATTCCCTCGGCCATATCGACAAGGCGCTGCCGAAGCTGATGCACCTGCGCAAGATCAACCCTCTGCTGTCAGTGCTGTTGCTGTCCGCCCACTTCAAGCGGGATGATTTTTCCGACGAACGCGAAGCGATTGCGGACGCCTCGATCCGCCTGCCGTCCAACGCCTCCGGTATCATGCGCGGCATTGGCTACGCGGTGAACAACACCCGTAAACGTCAGGGGCTTTGATCGCGACCTAGCCCGGCGGGCGACTCCTGTGTCCATCGGATTACCCTTGTTGCATCCAGTTTTCTGGAAGCTTCCAGGGTAATCCGCTGTTACCCGGGAAGGATGGCTGGAGATTGTGCCAGAACATCCGGTGTTTTCCCGCCGCGCTGTCCTTTCAGCAAAACCAATCCTGAATCCGTCGCAACGACGCATGCGTGCGCGGTGGCGCGGCACCCATACCGTGTGCCGCCGCGATCCCCGGGGCCGGAGCCAACGCCCGGCTGCACTGCTTCGCCGCATTCGCGCCATCCAGAGGCCCTGCGCCCGACGGCATCGGCCTATGCGCCATTGCGGCGTCTGACAGGGCTCACCAATGGCCTTTGCTGATCCTGTGGAAATCGTGCAGCGCTCCTGACCGCGCGGAACCAGACCTCAGGTCGATCGGCGTGCAAGGTTGACAGCATCGATGGCACGCGCAACCGCGGCGTCAATATCCATCTCGGATGTGTCGATCAGCACGGCGTCACGTGCCGGACGCAGCGGCGCCTCGGCGCGTCCCATGTCGCGGGCGTCGCGCTCCCTGACGTCGGCCAGAACCCGGTCGTAACTGGTGATCACCCCCGCGCCGGCCAGCTCGGCAAAACGCCGTTGCGCCCGCACCTCGGCGCTGGCGGTGACAAACAGCTTGGCTTCGGCCTCGGGGCAGATCACCGTGCCGATGTCGCGCCCATCCAGCACCGCACCGCCCGAACGCCGGGCAAAGGCGCGCTGGAAATCCACCAGTTCGGCGCGCACCTCGGGCATGACCGCGACCTTCGATGCGGCCTGCGCAACCGCGGGTGCGCGCAGATCCTCTGCGTCCAGGTCCTGCGCCATCAGGGCGCGGGCCGCGTCCAGGGCGGGCACACCATCCAGCATCCGGCGCCCGACGGCCCGGTACAGCAGCCCGGTGTCCAGATGCGCAAAGCCGAAGTGCTGCGCCACGGCTTTCGAGATCGTGCCCTTGCCCGCCGCCGCCGGTCCGTCAATTGCAATTGTGAATGCCATGCCTGTACTACCCCTGCCCCGCTGCGCGCCCGGACCGGCGCAGACCCTGCGCGACGACTACGCCGACGGCACAGACCAGAGCCGCGTATTTGCCCATCGTCGACAGCGCCGCAAGTTCCACCAGATGCGGGTCCAGCCGTTCGGCCCCGGCGCGCAGCAACTGGGCGACAAACATGTTTTCAAGCAGGTCGAGCAGGACATAGACCACTGCGGGCAGCACCAGAACGCGCGCCCCGCCCGCCCGCGCCGCCAGCACGAGCACGGTCCCGAGCACCACCGGGAACACGGTGTCCAGCCACCGCACCTCGAGCAGGTAGACCGCCCGGCCCCGCGATGACAACGTCTCGAGATAGTGCCGAGCCGTTTCGGCGGAATAGCCGAGCACCCGCATGTCAATGGTCCAGAGCCCACCGGCCTCGGGAATCACCACCGTGTAGGTGTAGTAGCTGAGGGCAACAAACAGCGCAGCGGCAAGCGCGGCCAGCAGCGGCAGCGCGACCTTCACGTCTCGGTCCGCTCGATCCGGGCGCCGAGGGCGCTCATCAAGGGCTCGAAAATCGGAAAGGAGGTGGCGATCGGGCCGCCATCGTCCACCGAAACCGGCTTTTGCGCCGCCATGCCGAGAATCAGGAACGACATCGCGATGCGGTGGTCCAGATGGCTCTGCACCGTCTCGCCGCCCGCCACACTGCCGGGGCCGCCGCCGGTGACGATCCACCAATCCTCGCCCTCCTGCACGGCCACGCCGTTGGCGCGCAGACCCGAGGCCATGGCATCAATCCGGTCGCTTTCCTTGACCCGGAGTTCCTTGACGCCGCGCATCACCGTGTCTCCGGTGGCAAAGGCCGCCACAACCGACAGCACGGGATATTCGTCGATCATCGAGGCGGCGCGTTCGGGCGGCACTTCGATGCCCTTCATGTCGGGCGAAAAGCGCGCGCGCAGATCGGCGACCGGCTCGCCGCCTTCTTCGCGGAGGTTCTCGAAGGTGAGGTCCGCGCCCATGTCCTGCAACGTGGTAAACAGCCCGGCCCGGGTCGGGTTGAGGCCGATGTTGGGCACCAGCACGTCCGAGCCTTCGACCACGAGTGCCGCGCAGACCGGAAAGGCCGCAGAGCTGGGATCGCGGGGCACAACAATGGTCTGCGGTTTCAGCTCGGGCTGGCCCTGCAGGGTGATCACCCGGCCCTGGTCCGTGACTTCCGTCGAGATCACGGCGCCAAAGCCTGCCAGCATCCGTTCCGAATGGTCCCGCGTCGCTTCGCGTTCGATCACGACGGTTTCGCCCGGGGCGTTCAGCCCGGCCAGCAGCACCGCCGATTTCACCTGCGCCGAAGGCACCGGGACCGTGTAGCGCACCGGCAGCGGGTCGCGCGCGCCGATCAGTGTCATCGGCAGCCGTCCGCCGGTGCGTCCATGGGACTGCGTTCCGAACAGCGCCAGCGGATCGGTGACCCGTGCCATCGGCCGCTTGTTGAGCGAGGCGTCGCCGGTAAAGGTCGCGGTGATGGCCGAGGTCGCCATCGCCCCCATGATCAGCCGTACCCCGGTGCCGGAATTGCCGCAGTCAATGACATTGTCGGGTTCACCAAAACCGCCCACACCGACACCCTGCACCGTCCAGACGCCCTGGCCATGGTCGGTGACCTCGGCGCCAAAGGCGCGCATGGCCCGGCCGGTGTCGATCACGTCCTGACCTTCCAGCAGTCCGGTAATGTGCGTCTCGCCCACCGCCATCGCGCCGAGGATCAGCGACCGGTGCGAGATCGACTTGTCGCCAGGCACATGCGCCTCGCCCTTCAGCGGGCCGGAACGGTGCGCGGTCATCGGGATCGGCGTGCCATGTGCAGACATCTGAAATTCTCCGTGGTTTGCGCGCCTGATAGCAATCCGCCGGCGTGGCGTCCATCATCGTGGCCTGGTATTCTGACGAATTACGCGAAACCGGCCGGACAGGCGGTCACCACCGGTCGCCTATAGTCGGCGGAAGGTCAGGTAATGCGGCACCCGACCCTCGCGCAACGCCTTTTGCTCGTAGCGTGTCGAAATCCAGTCGTCCCAGGGCTCGCGCCAGTCGGACGGTCCCTGGGCCAGCCACTCGAATCCGGCCTTCGGCACTTCCAGCAGTGTCTGGCGCACATAGTCGGGGATATCGGTCGCGACGCGGAATTCGGCGCCGGGCTTCAGGGCGCGGTGCAGCGGGACAAGGTATTCCTGGGTCACAAAGCGGCGGCGGTGATGGCGCTTTTTCGGCCAGGGATCGGGATAGAGCAGAAACGCCTTGTCAAAGGTGGATTCGGGCACGACATCAAACAGGTTGCGCACATCACCGGGATAGATCCGAAGATTGTCGACCTCCGCCTTGCGCACCTTTCCCAGCAGCATGGCGACGCCGTTGATGAAGGGTTCGCAGCCCACCAGACCGGTGCCGGGGCTGGCCGCCGCCTGATGCACCATGTGTTCGCCGCCACCAAAGCCGATCTCGAGCCACAGCGGCACCGCGCCGAACACGTCCGTAAGATCAATGGCGGTGCGGTCGGGATTTTCTTCCCAGCTGACAGGCCCCGGGGACAGCGCCGCGAGATCCTCGTCCAGGTACACCTCCTGCGACGGGCGCAGGGTCTTGCCCTTGAAGCGACCATAGAAGTTGCGCCACGGGGCACCGGAAGGATGTGTGTCATTGTTCATGCGCTGCCGTTTAAGGCCGCCCGGCGCGACGCGCAACCGGGCAGGATGCCGGTCCGGACGCCGGAGAGACGCAAAATGCGCAGATACAGGTGCCGGAATGGCGTCTGGGCAGGGGGTCGGCAGACCGCGCGCCGCAAACAGCAAGGGCGCCGCACTGGCGACGCCCTTGCCGAATCTACTGCCAAATGGCTCAGACCGCCTTTTTCAGCGCCTCGACAAGATCGGTCCGCTCCCACGAGAAGCCGCCATCGGCTTCGGGCGCGCGGCCGAAATGGCCATAGGCCGACGTCCGTGCATAAATCGGCTTGTTCAGCTCGAGATGGGTGCGGATGCCGCGCGGGGTGAGGTCGATGACCTTGGGAATCGCCCGTTCGATCGCCGACGCTTCGACTTCGCCGGTGCCGTGGGTGTCGACATAGATCGACAGCGGCTTGGCCACGCCGATGGCATAGCTCAGCTGCACGGTGCAACGCCGCGCCATGCCCGCAGAAACGACGTTCTTGGCGAGGTAACGCGCCACATAAGCCGCCGAGCGGTCAACCTTGGTCGGATCCTTGCCGGAAAATGCACCGCCACCATGCGGCGCCGCGCCGCCGTAGGTGTCGACGATGATCTTGCGCCCGGTCAGTCCCGCGTCGCCGTCCGGGCCGCCGATCACGAAGACACCCGTCGGATTGACCCACCATTCGGTGGCTTCGTCAATCCAGCCGTCGGGAAGCACTTCCCGGATGTAGGGTTCGACAATCGCGCGGACATCGTCCGAGCTCTGGCGCTCGTCGGCGTGCTGTGTCGACAGCACGATCGAAGTCACCCCCACCGGTTTGCCGTTCTCGTAGCGCACAGACAGCTGCGACTTGGCATCCGGGCGCAGCAACGGCTCGGTGCCGTCCTTGCGCACTTCGGCCAGACGCCGCAGGATTGCGTGCGAGTACTGGATGGGCGCGGGCATGAGCGCCTCTGTCTCGTTCGTCGCATAGCCGAACATGATGCCCTGATCGCCGGCGCCTTCATCACGATCACCGCCGCCGGTCACGCCCTGGGCGATGTGGGCGGACTGTTCGTGCAGAAGGTTGGTGATTTCACAGGTCGCGTGGTGGAACTTGTCCTGCTCATAGCCGATGTCCTTGATGCAGGCCCGGGCAATATCCGGAACCGCCGCCATATAGGCGGACAGCTTGTCCTGATCGGTCAGGCCGACTTCGCCACCGATCACCACGCGGTTGGTGGTGGCGAACGTTTCGCAGGCGACGCGTGCCAACGGGTCTTCGGACAGAAAGGCGTCAAGAATTGCATCCGAAATCCGGTCACAGACCTTATCGGGATGCCCTTCCGAGACGGACTCGGAAGTGAAAATGTAGTTGTTACGCGACATGGGAGTGCTCCGTTGATACCTGCCGTCACGCCAGGAAGCCGTTGTGACGGGATGTTTTAGGCTGACGCCGGGGATACGCTGCGTCAGCCGGAGGGTCAATCGGAATTGCGCCGCCGCCCCGCCAGGGCCCCTCCGGACAGCACGAGCAGCAGAATCAGTACCGGAAGGTCGCCGAGGCGGCTGTACAACGTCGGCGCCAGCGCCGCCGGCAGCGGCAGATCCAGATAGCCCGCCTGCCCGAGCGGAATCTGGCCGAGGGTGCGGCCCGCACCGTCAATCACGGCGGAAACGCCGGTGTTGGCGGCGCGCAGCATCGGCAGACCCTGCTCGATCGCGCGGATTCGCGCCTGAGCAAGGTGTTGGTACGGTCCCGACCAGTCACCGAACCAGGCATCATTGGTGATCTGCAACAGCATGTCGGCGCGTCCCGGCACCCCATGCACATCCTGCGGAAACACCGCCTCGTAGCAGATCAGCGGCACGGCGCGGCCCAGCGGACCAAGATCCAGCAGCACAGGCCCCGGCCCGGCCGCAAATCCGCCATCCGCCCGTGCCGCAAGGCCAAGGATGTTGAACCTGGCAAACAGGCTGGCCCAGGGCATGTATTCGCCGAACGGGACAAGGTGATGCTTGTCGTACAGCTGCGTCACCGCGCCATCGGCGCCGGTCACCACCAGACTGTTGAAATAGGCGCCATTGTCTTCGCGCTGCACCCCGACCACCACCTGGGTTGCGGGGCCCGCGGCATCCGAGACCACCGCCAGAGCTTCGTCCGCATGGGCCAGCAGCATGGGCAGGGCCGTCTCCGGCCAGATGGTCATCGCCGGAACCGGGCGGCCCGCTGTCGGCGGCGCGGCGGTAAAGTCGACCTGACGCTCAAAGAACATCCGCGCCTTGTCACGATCCCACTTTTCCTCTTGCGGCGCGTTGGGCTGCACCAGACGCACCCAGGGCCGGGCGCTGTTGTCTTGTGGCGGCGGCGTCAGCCAGTGCCCGCCCGCCAGCAGCAAGGCGCCCAGCGCGACGGCACCTGTCATTGGCAGCACACGCCGGGTCACAACGGCCTGTGCGCACAGGGCGGCGAGGGTCAGGGTCAGCAGGCCCAGTCCGTGCGGGCCGAACAGGGACACCCACTGAATTGCCGGCGACGGCGCCCAGAGATAGGCCACATGCGCCCAGGGAAATCCGGTCAGGACATAGGCCCGCGCCAGTTCCGCAGCGGCCCAGAACGGCACCAGCGCCCAGACGCGGCCCACCTGAGCCGCCCCCCAGAAGGCCAGAGCCCAGAACAACGCCAGACCCGCGGCTATGCCGAACAACGCAAAGGGGGCCATCCAGCCCGTCGTCGCGGCATCGACCTGAAACGGTTCGACAATCCAGCCGAGCCCAAGACCGAAATACCCCAGACCAAAGGCCCATCCCGCCCCGATCCAGCCGTGTGGCATGATCCGGATCAGGGCAAAGACCGCAACCAGCCCCGGAAAGGCCAGCATCCAGAGATCGTAAGGTGCCTGCCCCAACGCAAAAATGCCGCCAGCAGCAATCGCCAGCGGCAGCCGACTCCACTGCGGCAGATGCGCGGCCCGGACACGGGCCGCAGGCGGCGTAGTGTCAGACACGGCCCGCCTCGGCAGCGGCATTGGCGGCGGCGGCCGCAGCCGTGCCGGGGCTGCCGGGCATACGGACGCGCAACCGCTTGATCCGGCGCGGGTCAGCATCGACAACTTCGAATTCGACGCCGTCCGGATGCGGCACCATCTCCCCGCGAGCGGGCACATGTCCGGACAGCACAAAGACCAGACCGCCCAGGGTGTCGATTTCCTCGCCGTCGATATCGTCGTGATCGGTCAACTGCATGCCGATCTCGGCTTCGAACTCTTCCAGCGGCGTGGTGGCCAGCGCCAGATAGCAGCCGGATTTTTCCTGGGTAAAATTCTTGCCCTCGTCGGTGTCGTGCTCGTCCTCGATCTGTCCGACGACCTGTTCGATCAGATCTTCGATGGTGACGAGCCCGTCAACGCCGCCGTATTCGTCGATCACCAGCGCCATGTGACGCCGTTCGGTCTGCATCTTGGTCAGCAGCACGCCGATCGGCATCGAGGGCGGCACAAAAAGCAGCGGCCGCAGCATCTTCTTCAGGTCGAACTGGGTGTTCGCACCGTTGAAGCCATGCATCAGGGCAAAATCCTTGAGGTGCGCCATGCCCACCGGCGTGTCGAGCGTACCGCTGAACACCGGCAACCGCGTCATGCCGCTTTCCCGGAAGACCCTGACCAACTCGTCCTTGGAGATGCTGTCGGGCACCGAAACGATCTCGGCCCGTGGCACGGCCACATCCTCGACCCGCATCCGGCGCAGATTTATCATCCCGTGCGTCGGCTGCGGAACAGAGCTCTGCACCTCGCCATTGACGTCGGGCGTCGCGCCCTCTCCGGGGGTCAGTACCCCCACGATCCGGCGGAAGAACCCCACCGACCTGTTATCCTGTTCCTCGTCCTGCGCGCTCTGCGCTGCGTTAGAAGAACCGTCGCTGTCGCCCATCTTATCCCTGTCCAAATCAGCAATGCGCCAGGCACTGCCGTTCCTTTTACGTCGTCTAGTCGTCCCTATATGGGTCGTCGATACCCATTTTGCCAAGTATGGCGGTCTCATGCCCCTCCATTAACGTGGCATCGCCGTCACGGACATGATCATACCCCAGCAAATGCAAAATTCCGTGCACGATCAGGTGCGACACATGGTCAGGCATGGATTTGCCCGATTCTGCGGCTTCGCGCGCGCAGGTGTCCCAGGAAATGGCAATGTCGCCAAGGCTTTCGGGGTCGGCCTCGGATCCTGGCGGCGCGTCGTCGGGTGCCGCGCCCTCGACTTCGGCCGACAGGTCCCAGGCCGGCCAGCTGAGAACGTTGGTCGGTGTCGGCTTGCCCCGAAAATCGGCGTTCAGGGTCGCGATGCGGGCATCGTCGCATGCCAGCACCGCAATGTCGTACTGTCCGGGGTCAAGGTTCAGGTGATTCAGGGCCGCACGGGCCGCCGTTTCGGCCAATGCGTCCAGACCCAGACCTCTCCAGCGGTCGTCCTCTGAAATGATGTCCGTGATCATCTTCGGGTCCGACGGCATTATGCGCCCCCGGTGTCCTTTTCGTAGGCTTCGATGATCGCCGCCACCAGCGGGTGACGCACCACATCCTTGGCCGTGAAGTAGTTGAAGCTGATCTTGGGTATATTCCCCAACAGCCGCTCCGCATCCTGCAGCCCCGACGGCACGCCGCGCGGCAGGTCGATCTGCGTGCGGTCGCCGGTGATCACCATGCGCGATCCTTCGCCCAGACGGGTCAGGAACATCTTCATCTGCATCGTGGTGGCGTTCTGCGCCTCGTCCAGCACCACAAAGGCATTGGCCAGGGTCCGCCCCCGCATGAACGCCAGCGGAGCGATCTCGATCACCTTTTCCTCACGCAGCTTGGCAAGCTGCTTGCCCGGCAGGAAATCGTTCAGCGCATCATAGAGCGGCTGCATGTAGGGATCGACCTTGTCCTCCATCGCGCCCGGCAGAAAGCCCAGCTTTTCCCCGGCCTCGACGGCAGGTCGTGACAGGATGATCTTGTCGACCATGCCGTTGATGAACATGTTCACGCCGACAGCAACGGCAAGATATGTCTTGCCGGTGCCCGCCGGCCCGATGCCGAACGCCAGTTCGTGCTGAAACAGCGACCGGACATAGGCCTTTTGCGCATCCGTGCGCGGCTCGACCAGCTTCCTGCGGGTCTTGATCTCGACCTTGCCGCCGGAAAACATCTCCATCTGCGCATCCGCGCCTGCGGGCTCGTCCGGGGCCATGCGGAATTCCCGGTCAATGTCGCCCTGCCCGACACTGCGGCCCTGCTCGAGCCGGGCGTAGAGGGCATTCAGCACCTCTTTCGCCTCTGCCTGCGCAGCGGGTTCGCCGTGGATCGCCAGGATGTTGCCGCGACGCAGGATCTGAACCCCGAGCCGCGTCTCGATATCGGTTAGGTTGCGATCAAACTCACCACAGAGTTCGATAAGCAAACGGTTGTCGGGAAATTCGAGGCTGACTTCGGTCAATGTGCCTGTGGTCACGCATGTCTCCAAGCTTGCGGTTCCGGGTGAGGGTGCCAAGCCCGGACGGACAAGGCAAGCGAATGCCGACGTATGGCAGGGGTCGAAATGGCAAAAGGCCGCGCAGCTGGCAGCTGCACGGCCTGAGATATGCAGGCGATGCCCAAGATGCTAGAGCGGATCGCCGATGATATTGGTCGAGCCCTGCTTGAAATCGCCGGTGGCGATGGTCGGCGGGGCCGTGCCCGAGCAGACCGGCTTGCCGTATTTGTCCAGCCGACCCGACAGGTAGCCCTCGACGCCGTCGTCGATGATCCAGTGGTCGCAGCCATTGGGGTCGACCCAGATCCCGGCCTTCATCTGGGTCAGGTCGTCGCGATCAAAGAAGTTGCGGTCGGCGCTCTTGTCCGGGCCAATCGGAATATCCGGCGAGCAGGCCGCCAATGCGCCCATCAGCGGCAGGACCAGAAGTGTTCTTGCGAATGTCATTTATCCGGTCCCCTTACTGAATGCAGATGATTTCGACACGACGGTTCTTGGCCATGCCTTCGTTGGTGCCATTGGTCGCCACCGGCATCCGTTCGCCGTAGCCGCGCACATCCACGATGTTCGCGCCGACGGATTTCCCGACGGCCGCAACGGAATTGGCGCGGTTGTAGCTCAGGCGCATGTTGTAGTCGTCCGAGGCCCGGCTGTCGGTATGGCCGACGACCACGAAGGCAACGGCAGAAGACGAGCGGAAGAAATCGGCCAGGCGCTGGCGTCCCGCCGGAGCGATCGCATATTTGTCGGTCGCAAAAAACTGGTCCGTGTTCATCACGCCGCAGACGTTCTGACGACGGCAGACCGGGATGCCCTGACGGGTCAGATGGTTGTCCATGTAACCTTCGACACCATCATCCATCACCCAGTGTTCACATCCGTCGGGATCCACCCAGATACCGGGAATGTACTGTTCACCACGGATGGTGCGGGTGTTCTGCGTCGAAACGACGGGTGTGCGGGCATCGACAGCGCCGCCGGACACACCGGTCGACTGGGCATAGCCGGGCACCACCGCTGACACCCCCACGACACTGACAAGCGCCGCGACCGTCATCGCGGATCGAACGGCTTTGGAAATACGATTGGCCACAGCCTCTGTCCCTCTTGTTGTTCCCCCAGGAGACCGCGCGCGAAAAAATGCAGGGCGGCGCAAACTGACTATAATCAACACATTAGCAAACAAAATGCCTATGTGAAGCGAAAACCACAAGATATTGTGGCTATTTGGGAAACACTGTCTACCAGAAGCCGCGAATATCTCGTGGTTTACACAAATTCAGGGAATTTTCAGAGGCTTGCCGCCCGCTATTAATCTGCGTGGTTCGCGAACAGATGCGGGGCCGGACATCTCTGTCAGGTCAGATCAAAACGCCTTTCAGCGAGTTTCGGGCGCTCTCGGTGATTCTGACCCGCGCCATGTCACCCGGCCGGGCCTCGGGCGCCAGGACATGAACCGCGTGCAGATATTCGGACTTTCCGCCCATCTGTCCGGGCATCCGACCCGGCTTTTCGAACAGGACAGTCAGGTCGCGCCCAACCATCGACTGCTGTACGGCCTGCTGCTGCCGGGTGATCAGCGCCTGCAACCGTTGCAGGCGATCGTCCTTCACGTCCTCGTCAACCTGCGCCCGATCCGCCGCCGGGGTGCCCGGGCGGGTGGAATACTTGAAGGTGTAGGCATACCCGTAGCCCACCGCCTCGATCAGATCGAGCGTCGCCTGAAAGTCTGCTTCGGTTTCTTCGGGAAAGCCGACGATGAAATCGCCCGACATCAGGATGTCCGGGCGCGCCGCACGCAGCCGTTCGATCAGCCGCAGATAACTTTCGGCGGTATGAGACCGGTTCATCCGCTTGAGAATGCGGTCGCTGCCGGACTGCACGGGAAGATGCAGATAGGGCATGAGTTTTGGGCAGGTTGCATGTGCTTCGATCAGATCGTCGCTCATGTCGTTGGGGTGGCTGGTGGTAAAGCGGATCCGCTCCAGCCCGTCGACATCGTTCAGCGCCCAGATCAGCCGGGCCAGGGACCAGTCCCCCCCGGCCCCTGCCCCGTGATAGGCATTTACGTTCTGCCCCAGCAGGGTGATCTCGCGGACGCCGCGCGCGACCAGATCCCGTGCCTCGGCCAGCACACGGTCCGCCGGGCGGCTGACTTCGGCGCCGCGGGTGTAGGGCACGACACAGAAGGCACAGAACTTGTCACATCCCTCCTGCACCGTCAGAAATGCCGCCGGCGCACGGCGTGCCCTGGGGCGGGCCTTCAGCGCCTCGAACTTGTCCTCTTCGGGAAAATCGGTGTCGAGCGCGCGGACCCCGGTCCGGACCTGCGCCTCCATCTGCGGCAGTCGATGATAACTCTGCGGGCCGACCACCAGATCAACCAGCGGCTGGCGCCGCATGATCTCGGCGCCTTCGGCCTGCGCCACACAGCCGGCGACACCGATCTTGAGGTCAGGTCTTGCCTCTTTCAGCCCCTTGTAGCGCCCCAGCTCGGAATAGACTTTTTCCGCCGCACGTTCGCGGATATGGCAGGTATTGAGCAGGATCATGTCCGCGTCGTCGGGCGTGTCGGTCGCAACATATCCCTGTTCCCCCAGCGCCTCTGACATCCTCTCGGAATCATAGACGTTCATCTGGCAGCCATAGGTCTTGATGAACAGCTTCTTGGGCGAGGTCATGGCGGGGGCTCCGGGATCGGGTTCAGGGGCGGGAGATACCGCGAAACAGGGGTCCGTCTCAATGCGAAACTTTGCAGGGCGATCAAGCGCCCCGTATGAGACGGCAGCGCGCCCTGCTGACAAAACTGGCGGAACTCCGCATAATTTCCGCACTGGCTTGCAATAGTGGGAAAATTCACCAAATCTGGCGCGAATGCTAACAGAGGTGGCATGCAGTACTCGGGTCTGAACAACTTTCTGTCGCGCGGAGCGGCGTCGCTGGCCACCGGGCCGGTTGCGCTGGTCTTTGCCGAGGACGATGTCGAACTGGATACAACCCTGCGGCATCACCAGCAGAGCGGCTTTCACAGCGTGGTCGTGTTCATGCCGACCGTCTTTGACCTGCCGCCCGACCTGACCGACAGCGTCCACCGCGTCGACTATGACCCGGGCGCCGAAGGTGCGGTCGAGGCGGCGGTCAATGCGGTGATTGATGCGGCGCCGGGGATCTGGCTCTATTACTGTTTCAACGCCGAATACCTGTTCCACCCGTTCTGCGAGACCCGGGTCATCGGCGAAATGCTTGCGTTTCACGCCGAGGAACGGCGCGATGCCATGCTGTGCTATGTCATCGACCTGTACGCCGGGGACTTGAACAGCGCGCCCGATGCCGTCTCCCTCGACGAGGCGTACCTGGACCGCTCGGGGTATTACGCCCTGGCGCGCGCGGATGCCGCAAACCACAACCACCCCAAGGACCGGCAGCTGGACTTTTTCGGCGGGCTGCGGTGGCGCTTTGAAGAGCACGTGCCGCCGGAGCGGCGGAAAATCGACCGTATCGCGCTGTTCAAGGCAAAGCCGGGGTTGCGTTTGCGGTCGGATCACACCTTTGACGACGAGGAATACAACACCTACGCCTGCCCCTGGCACAACAATCTGACCGCGGCGATTGTCTCGTTCCGTACCGCCAAGGCGCTCAAGAAGAACCCCGGATCGACATTCGACATCAGCAGTTTCCGCTGGCATAACTCGGCCCAATTCGAATGGCATTCCCGCCAGCTTCTGGATCTGGGCCTCATGGAACCCGGACAATGGTTCTGAACACATGCGGGCAGGCTAGCGGCGCAACGCGGACGCGTAACGGGGCGGCCCGCCCTGACCTGAACCGTACCAGCAGGATAGACATCCACTCCCTCCAGGACAGAGCACACGCGCGCGTATGAAAAACTCCGAAAAATTTCCCGACCTTCTGAATTGCGCGTTGCTGGATGACATGCCGGTGGCGGAAAAGGCGGCGTTTCTGGATCAATGCATCGCCAAACAACACACAAAGGCGACCGAAATCCTGACTCAGGGCGAGCTTCCTTCGGGAATTTACATCATCGCTGCGGGGACCGCCGAAATCTCGTTCATCACCCCCAACGGCAACCGGGCGATCATCACGCATCTCGGGACGGGAGAGGCCATGGGCGAGGCCGAAGTCATTGGTCAACTGCCCTGCGTTGCCACGGCGGTTGCTCCCGTGGGGACCACTACCCTGCTCTGCCCCAACAGCCGGATCCGCACGGTCATGCAATCCGAGTTCTTCATACGCAACGTGGCGCGGACCTATGTCGGCCGGATGCTGCGGGACAACCAGTTCAAGGCGATCGACCAGTTTCAGCCGGTGGAACAGCGGATCAGCAGCTATCTGTGGCATCTCTCGACTGCGGATCCAGTGGTGCGGGTCAGCCAGTCTTATCTCGCGAATGTCGCCGGCTGCTCGCGCCAGACCGTGAACCGGGTCCTTGGCCGCCTGCGGGACGACGGGCTGATTGCGATCCGCAAGGAAGAGATCGAAGTTCTCAACGCCGAATTGCTGTCGGCGCAGATCGCGAACAGCGCCTGAAACCGGTCTGCTGCATTTCGCGGGCGGCAGCGACTGGCGTGCCCTGTCTGTCCTGACGATGCACCGCCCCGACAGCAGCCGTGACAGCGTGTCAGAAAGAAAAAGGCGGGTTCAGGCACCTGCCCAAACCCGCCGAAGCTAAAACAATACTCATCACTCTTGTATATTGGTATACCACGACCGCCTGCCCCGGTGTCGCCAAGGCGACTTGGAGGGTCGGGTATTTGATATTTTTCCGAAACCCCCTGATTTTCGGGGAAATTTCACTGCACAACTCACCCATTGATTGATGGGAGTCACGGGGTACGCCCATGAGTTGCCGGGTATCGATGGCTGGACGCGCAGATATGAGTCGCGCGCGTCGGTCGCTGGATCCGAATCGGACCGAACGACACGGCGCGCGCGCCAGACCCGGACTTGCAGGCAGGGACTAAAGGTTTTCGTACTGCGGCATGCCCAGGATATGAAAGCCGCCGTCGACGTGAATGATCTCGCCCGTGGTGCAGGCACCAGCATCCGACACGAGGTAGACAGCGGTGCCACCGACGGCGTCCAGCGTCGCATTGGCGCGCAGCGGCGCGTTCATGTCGGTGTGCTTGTAGGTTTTGCGGGCGCCGCCGATGGCGGCCCCGGCCAGAGTCTTCATCGGCCCGGGGCTGATGGCGTTCACCCGAATGCCCTCGGGGCCCAGATCATTGGCAAGATACCGCGTCGCAGCCTCAAGCGCGGCTTTGGCGACGCCCATGACGTTATAATTGGGCACCACCTTGTTGCTGCCCTGATAGGTCAGGGTGATCAACGTGCCGCCGTTGTCGACCATCAGCGGGTGCGCCCGCCGGGCAATCTCGACAAAACTGTAGGCTGAAATGTCCAGCGACCGCTTGAAGTTGTCGCGCGAGGTGTTGAGAAACCGCCCGGTCAGTTCCGACTTGTCGGAAAACGCGATGGCGTGCACCACAAAGTCGATGCTCGGCCAGCGCGCTGCCAGCTGCTCGAACGCCGAGTCCAGCGAGGCATCATCGGTCACATCCACATCGACCATGAAATCCGATCCGACGCTTTCGGCCAGCGGCTTCAAGCGCGAACCGAAGGCTTCGCCCTGGTAGGTGAACGCGAGTTCGGCCCCGGCCCCGGCCAGCGCCCTTGCGATGCCCCAGGCGATCGACCGTTCGTTGGCCACCCCCATGACAA
The DNA here is from genome assembly GCF_007923445.1 of Puniceibacterium confluentis. GTDB lineage: Bacteria > Pseudomonadota > Alphaproteobacteria > Rhodobacterales > Rhodobacteraceae > Puniceibacterium > Puniceibacterium confluentis. The sequence goes on from NZ_VOJI01000003.1 coordinate 132,802, forward strand.
GCCCGCGCTTGCCTTTCAGCTGATCCGACATGTCTTTGATCTCACCCGTGATATTTGCTGAGCAGCATGGAGCCGTTGGTGCCGCCAAAGCCAAAGGAATTGGTCATCACCGTATCGAGCCCGGCATTTTCCACAAGGCTTGTGGCGATTTCCGCAGGTTTGAGGGCTGGATCAAGCGTCTCGACGTTGATCGACGGCGCGATGAAGTCGTTCTGCAACATCAGCAGGCAATAGATCGCCTCCTGCGCGCCGGTGGCACCCTGGCTGTGGCCGGTCATCGACTTGGTCGAACTCACCGGGGGGGTAGAGCCGTCGCCGAAGACCCGGCGCACGGCCTCGATCTCGCCGACGTCTCCGACCGGTGTCGATGTGCCGTGGGCGTTGATGTAGCTCACCTTGCGGTCAGTCAGGGATTGCAGCGCCAGTCGCATCGCCCGTTCACCGCCCTCGCCCGAGGGCGCGACCATGTCGTGGCCATCGGATGTGGCTGCATAGCCGGTGACTTCGGCATAGATTTTGGCACCGCGCGCCCTGGCGTGCTCCAGTTCCTCGAGCACCAGGATGCCGCCGCCGCCGGCGATCACAAAGCCGTCGCGGCCCGCATCGAAGGCGCGCGAAGCCTTGTCCGGTGTGTCGTTGTACTTGGACGACATCGCGCCCATCGCGTCGAACAGGCAGGACAGGGTCCAGTCCAGTTCCTCACCGCCACCGGCGAACATCACGTCCTGCTTGCCCATCATGATCTGCTCGGCCGCATTGCCGATGCAGTGCAGCGAGGTCGAGCAGGCCGAGGTGATGGAATAGTTGATGCCCTTGATCTTGTAGGCCGTGCTGAGATTGGCGCTGATGGTCGACGACATGCACTTCGGCACCGCAAACGGCCCGATCCGCTTGGGCGCGCCATTTGTCAGCACGATCTGATGCGCCGCCAGCATCGCACTGGTCGACGGCCCGCCGGACCCGGCGACCAGTCCGGTGCGCGGGTTGGAAATGTCGCTTTCCTCAAGCCCGGCATCCGCAATGGCCTGGGCCATGGCGATGTGGGCATAGGCCGCCCCCGGCCCCATGAACCGCAGCGTGCGCTTTTCCACATGCTCGGTCACGTCCAGCTTGACGTTGCCGGCGATCTGGCTGCGAAAGCCGCGCTCGGCCATCTCGGCATTGGCGGTGATGCCGGATTTCCCCGCCTTCAGCGAGGCGAGAACCTCCTGGGCATTGTTCCCGATGGACGAGACGATGCCCAGCCCAGTGACGACGACGCGGCGCATGGCGCTCTCCTCCTGTTGGGTCGCAGACAGCCGGATCAGCTCTCCGACAGTGCGACCTTCATGTCCTTGACCTGATAGATGACCTCTCCGTCGGCCTCGACGATGCCGTCGGCAACGCCCATGGTCAGACGGCGGGTCTGTATGGCTTTGGTGAAATCGACCTTGTAGGTCAGCATCTTGCGGTCAGGGCGCACCATGCCGGTCAGCTTGACCTCGCCCACGCCCAGCGCATAGCCGCGCCCCTGCCAGCCACGCCAGCCAAGGTTGAACCCGGTCAGCTGCCAAAGACCGTCCAGCCCCAGACAGCCGGGCATGATCGGATTGCCGGGAAAGTGGCAATCAAAGAACCAGAGGTCCGGTGCAATGTCGAATTCGGCCACCACATGGCCCTTGCCGTGCAGCCCGCCGTCACCGGAAATCTCGGTGATCCGGTCCATCATCAGCATCGGCGGTTCGGGCAGTTGGGCATTGCCGGGGCCGAACAATTCGCCACGGGCGCATTTCAGCAGATCTTCCTTGTCGAACTGGCTCGGGTAATCAGCCATATAGCGCGCGCCTCATCTGTTGGTCTCAATCCGTCTGCTTCCTCTAGCATCGGGGTCGCGCAGGGCGCAAGCCTGCGGTTCAAGCCTCAGCGCCCGGGGGGCCTGGGCAATTTCGTTTGAAATCCCGGCCCCTGACGCTCTATATATGATCACATGAGACCAGAGGACATGCACCCGATGACACCTGACGCGGCAAATCGTGGAACCGACTGGCTGGCCCGGGCCGACCTGCGCCCGACCCGTCAGCGTCTGACACTGGCCGCGCTTCTGGTCGGTGACGGCCAGAACCGGCATGTCACCGCGGAAAGCCTGTTCGCGGCCGCCAAGGAGAACGGTGAGCGGGTGTCACTGGCAACGGTCTACAACACGCTCAGGGCATTTTGTGACGCCGGCCTCATGCAGGAGGTCACGGTGGACGGGTCAAAAAGCTATTTCGACACCAACACCCACGACCATCCGCATTTCTACTGGGAAGATGACGGCTCGCTGACCGATGCGCCCTCGGACCAGCTGGAAATCGCCCGCCTGCCGCAGGCACCGGAAGGTGCCGAGATCGCCAGCGTCGATGTGGTGATCCGCCTGCGCCGCACGTCAAGGTGACGCCGCAAGCCAGCGGCAGAGTCTGAGCAGTCGCTAGACCGGCGACAGAGGCACCGGTTGACCACGCTGCCAGACCGCGCAGAGTTCGAGTGCGTCGCTCAGGTACACCAGATCCGCCGCGCAACCCGCCTGCAGAACGCCCGCGTTCACCCCGGCCGCGCGCGCCGGGCGCCGGGTTGCCATCGACAGCGCCCGCTCCAGCGGCACCCCCACCCCGACAAGATTGCGCACCGCCGTCGGCAGATCCAGATCCGCCCCGGCAAGTGTGCCGTCGCCCAGTCTCAGCGTGCGGTCGCGCCGGAACACCCGCTGTCCGGTCAAGGTGAAAGCGTCGATGGCGCTGCCTGCCGGCGCCATGGCATCGCTGACCAGAAACAACCCGTCCTTTTGTGCATCCGCCGCCAGTGCGACCTGCAATGTCGCCGGATGCACGTGCACCAGATCGGCGATGATCCCCGATGAAACGCCCGGCGCGCCAAGTGCCGCCCCCACCAGACCCGGCGCGCGGCTGCCAAGCTGGCTCATGGCGTTGAACAGATGCGTCACCATCCGCGCACCGGCGCCAAACGCGGCCTGCGCCTGTTCCAGGCTGCAGTCGGAATGCCCGAGCGAGACGGTGACCCCGGCTTTCGCCAGCGCCGCGATCTGCTCCGGTCTGACCGATTCCGGCGCCAGGGTGACAATCAGCGTCGGCAGACGCCGGGCCGCCCCCAGCAACACGGCCAGATCCGCATCGTCCATCTCCCGGATGCGGCCGGGATCATGTGCGCCCTTGCGGGCTGGCGCGATGTGCGGCCCCTCGAGGTGCAGGCCGCCGATTCCCGGCACGTCCAGCGCCATCGCCTCGCAGACCGCAGCGATCGCGGCCAGTGTCCTGTCGGCGGTGTCCGTGATCAGAGTGGGCATTATCGTCGTTGCCCCCAAACCCGCATGGGCCTGCGCGATGCGCTGCAGGGTCGGCACATCCGGCCGGTCGTTGAACAGAACGCCGCCGCCGCCGTTGACTTGCAGGTCAACGAACCCCGGGCTCAGGATACCGCCGCCCAATACCATGTGCGCCACGTCGTCCCGCGCCAGGTCGTCCTGCACCGCCTCCAACGGCGCCAGCGCGGCGATCCGCTGCTGGTCCATCACGACCGCCAGGCCGTCGTGCAGGGTCGTGCCATCAAACACCCTGGCACCCGAAAGCACGGTCCGCCCTGTCATCGCTCTGCACGCTCCGCCAGGGTTGCCGCCAGTGCCAGTGCGCCATCCAGCGCACTGCCGCGCGGCGGCACCAATGCCGCCAGGATTTCGGGCGCCAGCCACGGCGCGTATCTGGGACCGAGCCCGCCCAGCAGGCAGACCGGTTCGCCCGGGCGCCAGCCCAGCGCATGCAGCCCCCGGACGATGTAACCGGCTCCCTCCGCCAACAGACCCTGCGCCAGGGCATCATCGGCCTCGGCCGCCGTCACGATCTCGGGGGCCAGCGCCGCAAACTCTGCCGCGCCCGCACTGCGGGCAAAGTCTATCACGCCTGTCACCCCGCCCAACCTGTCACGTATCGAGATGCAGAGGGCGGTGTCCGGCACGATGTCATCCGCCGCCTGCAAGGCCCCGGCCAGCGCGCGGCGTCCCAGCCATGCGCCAGAGGCCTCGTCGCCCAGCACCATCCCGTGCCCGCCGATGAATTTTGTCCCTGCAGAGGTCTTCCGACCCAGAAACGACCCGGTGCCCACCGAAACCACACATCCTGTGCCGGCCCCCAGCGCCCCCGCCAGCGCGGCAGGCCGGTCTTCTTCGACCATCACCGTCGCAAACGGCAGCGCCGCCGCGACCCGCGCCGCACACCGGGAATCCAGCACTCCGGCCAGCCCGATGTAGGCAGGCACCGCCCAGAGGACCTCGGGCCTGAGCTGCGCCCGTTCACCCAGCGCGGCAAGGCAGTCGCGCAGAACCGCCAAGGCCGCGTCGAAATCGCTGGTGACATTGGCTCCCGCCCCGATGACTTCATGGCGCTGACCCTGCCAGAGCAGGGCAACGCGGCAGGTGCTGCCACCTCCGTCCACGCCCAGCACCGCCCGTGGCTCAGCCATGTGACACCACGTGATGTGCCGACCGCCCGCCGCGGCGTTCCCTGTCAGATGTGCACGTCACTTCTTCTTGCCACGCAGTTGCATCGTCCGGTTGCCGCGCGGTCCGGTGGCGACCGGCGTATTGTCGCGGTTCTCGAGGGAAAGCTTGCGCCAGCGCTCCAGCCGCGCCGGGTCGAGATCGCCGCGCTCGATCGCTGCCTGCACGGCGCAGCCCGGCTCGTGCGCATGGGTGCAGTCTCGAAAGCGGCACTCCGGGGCAAGCTCGGTGATCTCGGAAAACACCAGATCCAGACCGTCCGCGGAATCACTCATGTGCAGGGTCCGCATCCCCGGCGTGTCGATCACCCAGCCGCCCCCCCGGATCCTGTGCAGCGACCGCGAGGTGGTGGTGTGCCTGCCCTTGGCGTCCGCCTCGCGGATACCACCGGTTTCCTGCACATCGCCCTCGTCACTCGCGGCCAGCGTGTTCAGCAGGGTAGATTTTCCAACCCCGGACGATCCCACCAGCGCCACGGTCTGCCCCGCACCGCACCAGGGCACCAGAGGGTCCACGGCCTCTGGCGTCTTCGCGTTCAACGCGACCACCGCCAGCCCGCGCTGCAAGGCCGCCGCCTGCGCCAGATAAGGCTCGGCGCTCGCGACCTTGTCGGCCTTTGTCAGCACGATAACCGGTTGCGTTCCCGCCTCGTTGCACAGCGCCAGATACCGCTCGAGCCGGGCCGGGTTGAAATCCGCGTTGCAGGAGGTGACGATGAACAGCGTGTCGACATTGGCCGCGATCAGCTGCGGCTCCCGTCCGCCTTCCGTTCGGCGCTGCAACAGGGATCCCCGCTCGAGACGGCGCAGCAGCAGGTTGCTGCCCGGCTCGGCCAGAACCCAGTCTCCGACAGCAAAGTCCGCTGTGCTGGTCCGGGGCCCGAGCCCCAGCCGCACCGGCCCGGCGACGCCGATCGCCGTCATCCGTGCCCGATGCACCGTCGCCACGCGCAGGCGCAGCAGTCCGGTCTCCTCCTCGGACAACTGGGTGTCAAAGGCCGCGCTCCAGCCAAGCGCCGCAAGGTCAGTAGGAATATCTCTGCCGGTCTGTGTCATGATCTCCTGCATGAATGCGGCGCGCCGCGAAAGCAAGCCTTGCCGCAGTGCTTCCTGCATCGGAGCGGCCTTCTGACCACGTCGCACACCGGCCCCACCGCCCCGCGGTCCGGCGCCGCATCGGGGCTGACGCGTCCCGGCGGGGGCGGCGCGGAGCCACCTGCCGACGGCGGGTGGCGACACACCCGGCGCGCCGCAGGCGCTCCGTCGGATCGGCGCGAGTGATTCATCGGCTCGGGCGGTTCACCCGGACCGCGACGCACAGCCCTGGCTTATGCCTTGCCCGGCCTCACCGGTATTGGTAAGCAATCCCGACCAATCCGCAGAAAAGGCCGACGTCCATGCCCGTGATCACCGAGATTGCCGACCTCAAGCGCCTCTATCGCCGCCGGGTGCCGCGGATGTTTTACGACTATGCCGAATCCGGCAGCTGGTCCGAACAGACCTTCCGCGAAAATTCCAGCGACTTCGACAAGATCTATCTGCGCCAGCGGGTTGCCGTGGATATGGCGGGGCGTACGACCGGGTCCAGGATGATCGGCCAGGAGGTGGCGATGCCGGTGGCGCTGGCACCGGTCGGGATGACCGGGATGCAGCACTGCGATGGCGAGATCAAGGCCGCGCGGGCTGCGGAAAAATTTGGTGTGCCCTATTGCCTCTCGACCATGTCGATCTGCTCGATCGAGGATGTCGCCGCCCACACCAGCAAGCCTTTCTGGATGCAGGTCTACACGCTCAAGGACGACGACTACATGCAGCGCCTGTTCGACCGTGCCAAGGCGGCGAACTGTTCGGCTGCGGTGATCACGGTCGATCTGCAGGTGATGGGGCAGCGCCACAAGGACATCAAGAACGGCCTGTCCGCGCCGCCCAAGCTGACGCCCAGGTCGATCGCCGACATGATGACCAAGGTGCAGTGGGGCCTTGGCATGTTGTCCACCAAGCGGCGGTTTTTCAGCAACATCGTCGGTCATGCCAAAGGGGTGAGTGACCCGTCGTCGCTGTCCACCTGGATCGCCGAGGCGTTTGATCCGTCGCTCGACTGGGACCGCATCCGGCAATTCCGCAAGATGTGGGACGGGCCGCTGATCATCAAGGGCATCATGGATGCCCGCGACGCCCGCGAAGCCTGCAACGTCGGCGCCGACGCCATTGTCGTGTCGAACCACGGCGGGCGGCAGCTGGACGGCACACTCAGTTCCATCCGGGCCCTGCCGGCCATACTGGACGCGGTCGGCGACCGGATCGAGGTGCATCTCGATTCCGGTATCCGCTCCGGTCAGGACGTGCTCAAGGCGTTGAGCATGGGGGCGAAGGGCACCTGGATCGGGCGCGCCTATGTCTATGGTCTGGGTGCAATGGGCGAACAGGGCGTCACCCGCGCCCTCGAAGTGATCCACAGGGAACTCGACCTGTCGATGGCGATGTGCGGGCGGCGCGATGTGGCCACCCTAGACCGCGACATCCTGCTGATCCCCGAAGATTTTGTCGGCCGCTGGCAGTAACGCCACGCGGCCCGGACCGCCCGAGCCCCGGGTTGCGGCTGCGGGCGGCGGGCCACAAACCGCGCCTGGCCTTGCACCCCACATCCACTGGCTCTAGAAGCGGCCCGTCACAGAGGTGAAAAGGAACACATCATGGGCTTCAAGATGGGAATCGTGGGTCTGCCCAACGTGGGCAAATCGACCCTTTTCAACGCGCTGACAAAGACCGCCGCCGCCCAGGCCGCAAACTTTCCGTTCTGCACGATCGAGCCCAACGTCGGCGACGTCGCCGTGCCCGATGCGCGACTGGACCGGCTGGCCGCGATTGCGAAGTCCAAGCAGATCATCCCGACACGCATGACCTTTGTGGACATCGCCGGGCTGGTCAAGGGCGCCTCCAAGGGCGAAGGTCTGGGCAACCAGTTCCTGGCCAACATCCGCGAAGTCGACGCCATTGCCCATGTGCTGCGCTGTTTCGAGGATGGCGATGTTGTGCATGTCGACGGACGTGTCGACCCGGTCGCCGATGCCGAGACCATCGAGACCGAGCTGATGATTTCCGACATCGAATCGATCGAAAAGCGGCTGGTCAACATCACCCGCAAGGTGCGCGGCGGCGACAAGGAGGCGGTCCAGCAGGAGCGCCTGATGAAAGCCGCGCTCGCCGCTCTGGAGCAGGGCCAGCCGGCCCGCACGGTGCAGGTCGACGCCGAAGATGCCAAGGCGTGGAAGATGTTGCAGCTGCTGACCACCAAGCCGGTGCTCTATGTCTGCAACGTCTCTGAAGAAGAGGCCGCCAGCGGCAACGCGCATTCCGAGAACGTGGCGAGGATGGCCGCGTCGCAGGGAAATTCCCATGTGGTGATCTCGGCCAAGATCGAAGAGGACATCTCGCAGCTTGACGCCGACGAAGCCGAGATGTTCCTGTCCGAGATGGGTCTGGAAGAGGCCGGGCTCGACCGTCTGATCCGCGCGGGCTATGCCCTGCTGCATCTCGAGACCTATTTCACCGTTGGCCCGAAAGAGGCGCGCGCCTGGACCATCCGTCATGGCACCTCTGCCCCCCAGGCCGCCGGGGTGATCCACGGCGATTTCGAGCGCGGCTTCATCCGCGCCGAGACAATCGCTTATGACGACTTTGTCACTCTGGGCGGCGAACAGCCGGCCAAGGACGCCGGCAAGATGCGCGCCGAGGGCAAGACCTACACCGTCAAGGACGGTGACGTGCTGCACTTCCTGTTCAACACCTGAGGCGCGGACGCCCCGGCGCGCAACTCCGGCGCGCTGAGGATTTGCAGCCGCGTCGCAAGCCGGACGGCATGATCCGGCGGGCCAGACGCTGAACGGCGCGCATGGGTCGGCACATTCCGCCCGATTTTTCCAGCCAAAGCCCGGCTCCGGCGCGCCTGTCAGATCGAGCCCCGGTCCGGGGCCCGAAAGCGGGCTGTGACGGGCTCACCACGCACCAGCCACTGTCGCCGTCCGCGCCTCTGACATCGAAGGCGCGATTTCACGCAGAGCGCCGCGCCCGGGCCGACGAATGTCTGAAACAGCTTAAACCCTGACAAGGTTTCTGACAGAATTGGCCGACCTGGACGCCCGTCCGCCGATCAGAAAGCCCGACATGGATGCCAACCTGCCCTCGGATCTGAACTGGAACCATCTGCGGATGTTTTACATGATCGCCAAGGAAAAGAGCATTACGAAAGCCGCCCGGCGCCTTGGGCTCAGCCAGCCCTCGGTCAGCAGCGCCCTGCAAAAACTCGAGGCGCAACTGGACTGTCAGCTGGTGTTCCGCGACAGCCGCCACTTTGAGCTGACCCTGCGCGGCGACAAGATCTTTCAGGAATGCCGCGACATCTTTCACAGCGCCGAGCGTATCTCGCTTCTGGTGCGCGACGCGACCGAAGAGGAGCGTGGCCAGGTCCGGTATCAGATCATCAGCAATCTGGTTTCACCCACACTGGACGAACTGCTGCGCCTGTATCACCAGCGTCACCCCTCGGTGATGTTCCAGAGCGAGATCCAGAACAGCCAGGTGATTGTGCACAACATTCAGCAGGGCCGGTTGGGGCTGGGGTTCTGCCTGCTGGCAAAGCCACTGATCAACCTGACTTCGATCCGGCTGTTCCGCGAAGAGTTCCGGGTGTTCTGCGGTGCCGAACATCCGTTCTTTGGCACCGAGACCGTCAGCGTCCGTGACCTGCAACGCGAACCCTTCATCTCGTTCGCCTGTGCCACCGAAGGCATGGGCCTGGAGCCGATGTCGGTGCTGCGCGAGGGCACACACCTTGGCAACCGGATCAACGGGCTGAGCACCAATCTGGAAGAGGTGCGCCGGATGATCGTTGCCGGGCTGGGCATCGGCATACTGCCCCTGATGTCGGTGACCAGCGACATTCGGGACGGATCCCTCTGGCCGCTGAAGATCACCGACGAACCGATTGGCGCGGATGTGTACCTGGTGCATGCGCCAATGGACAAGCTGACCCCGTCCGAGCAAAAATTTGTGCAGATGGCGCAGGAGCTTATCGCGCTTTACCCCGATATGAACTGATCCCGGGCCAGCATCGCCGTTGGCCGGTCAGAGGGCTCATCGGTCCGCCCTTGCGACAACGGCGTGCAACAGGATGTTCAGGCCGGCAACAAAGTCCGAGGGGTCACAGCTTTCTTCGTTGTTGTGGGTGATGCCGTTCTTGCATGGCGCAAAAATCATCGCGGTCGGGCAGTGGGTAGCCAGAAAATAGGCATCATGTCCCGCCTGGCTGTCGATGTCGCGCCAGTTGTAGCCCATGCGGATGGCCTGCGTGCGCAGGCTCTCGATCAAGGTGTGGTCAAAGATATCGCCCCCCCATTCCCACTCATCCTCGATCACCGCGTCGCAGCCACAGCGCGCGGCGGATTCGAACACCGCCCGGCGCATCCTTTCCGCCATGACGCGGGTGGTGACCGGATCGGGATGGCGCACATCACAAATGGCCTCGGCGGACTCGGACAGGATGCCCGGTTTGTTCGGCCAGGCGGTCAGGCGCGCCGCCGTCGCCTTGCCGTCATGCACCGCAAAGTCCCAGCCCAGATCATCAATCGCCGTCAGCCAGCGTGCGCCGGCCGCCAGCGCGTTGCGCCGCAGGTCCATCGGCGTCGGCCCGGTGTGCGACGTCTGCCCCTGGAACGAGGCCCGCATCCCGCGCACCGGATAGCCGCCGGTCACGATGCCGACCGCGCGGCCTTCGGCATGCAGGATCGGGCCCTGTTCGATGTGCAGTTCGAAATAGGCGTCGATCTCGCCCGCCTTGCAGGGCCGCGTGCCCTTGTAGCCGATGCGTTCCAGTTCATCGCCAAAGCCGGCGCCATCGTCCGCGATCAGATCATGCACCCAATCGATGTCGTATTTCCCGACAAAGCAGCCCGACGCGACCATCGGGGGTGAAAACCTGGCGCCCTCTTCGTTGGTCCAGTCGACCACCACAACCGGGCGACGGGTGACGTGGCCCAGGTCGTTCAGGCAGCGCAAGACTTCCAGCCCGGCCAGAACACCGGCGATGCCATCGAACCGTCCGCCATTGATCTGTGTGTCCAGGTGGCTGCCGATCAGGATCGGCGGCAGGTCATTGTCCGTCCCGTCGCGCTGGCCAAAGATGTTGCCCGCGGCATCCACCTCAACGCGCAGCCCCGCGTCGCGGCACCAGGTGCAGAACAGGTCGCGCATGTCCCGGTCGTCGTCGCCCAGCGTCAGGCGCGACAGGCCGCCGGGGCGCCCCTTGCCGATGTCGGCAGAGGCTTCGATGGTGGACCAGAAACGGTCGAGATCGACGCGGGCGTCAGGTGTCATCGGCATGGTTCGGTGTCTTTCTGTCTGGACGTGCGGTGTCAGAAGACAACCGCGGGAAGGTCGGTGATCAGGGCGGGAAACAGCACCAAAAGCAGCAGGACGCCCGCCATCACGCCCAGAAACGGCAGCAAATACCGGAGTGATGCGCTCAGCGGGATCCCTCCCACCCGGCAGGCGGCCATCAGGTCGATGCCCAGCGGCGGGGTGTTGGCCCCGATCGCCAGGTTGATGGTCAGCAGGATGCCGAAATAGACCGGGTCGATGCCGTAGTGTTGCAGGATCGGCAGGAACACCGGCGCAAGGATCAGGATGATCGCGATGGATTCCATGAACGTGCCCAGGATCAGCAGGATCAGCATCATCAGCAGCAGTGCCACCGTCCCATTCCGTGTGGCGCCGGTGATGCCGGCCACGGCCATCTGCGGCACCTGTTCCGCTGCCAGGATCCAGCCGAAGACCGATGCCGCCGCGATGACCAGAAGGATGGCCCCCGTCATCTCGGTGGTTTCGCGCAGCAGACGCATCAGCAGCGACAGGCTGAGCGCGCGATAGACGAAGACGCCGATGAACAGGGCATAGGCAACACCGATTCCCGCCGCTTCTGTCGGGGTAAAGATCCCCAGCCGGATGCCGCCGACGATGATCAGCGGCGCCAGCATCGCCAGGATCGAGCCCCGGGCCGCGGCGCCCAGCCTCCGCCATGAAAACGGATCCCCCCCCTGCCAGCCGTTGCGGCGTGAAATCCACCAGGCGACCAGCATCAGGCCCAGCCCGAGCAGCAGGCCGGGAATGATGGCGGCGATGAACAACTGCCCGATCGAACTGTTGGTCGCCGTGCCGTAGACGATCAGCACGATCGACGGCGGGATGACCGTGCCCAGCGACCCGGCACAGCCCAGGGCAGAGGCGCTGAACCCCGGCGCGTAGCCCTGATCGCGCATCGCCGGCAGCATCATCGTGCCGATCGCCACCACATCAGCCACACCGGACCCGGAAAGCGAGCCGAACAGCATGCAGGCGATGATCATCACCAGGGCCAGCCCGCCGGTGCGCCGCCCGATCAACGCCGCGCAGAGCGCGATGATGCGCGGTGCCAGCCCGCCATGGACCATCAGCAGTCCGGCCAGCAGGAACAGCGGAATGGCCAGCAGGGTGAAACTGTCGATTCCCGACACGGCGCGTTGCGCCACCACCATCATCGGCGCGGTCCCGGAGATCAGCAGATAGAACATCGACGACAGGCCCAGCGCCACGGCGATGGGTGCATCAATCAGCACCAGCAGCACAAAGACCAGCAACAGCAAGACAAGAGCAATGCTCATACCCGGCCACCCTTCAGGATCAGGCCAAGCAGCGCCAACCCGCAGCACACCGGCAATGACAGATAGAACAGCCCCACAGGCAGCGACAGCGCGGTGGTGGTGTGTGACCAGGTGAGGCCGGTCAGACGGGCGCCCGTCACGACGAAGACCGCCAGAAAGACGCCACTGGCCAGCCCGGCCAGAACCGACAGGACGCGGCGCAACAGTGGGGGCAGGCTCAGAAGATCCAGCAGTCCGGCCCGGAAATGGCTGCCCCGCACAAAGCCGGACACCGCACCCGTGAAGGTCAGCCAGACCAGCAGCAGGCGGGGCAGTTCCTCGGCCCAGCGCGGGGTCGAGGAAAACAGGTACCGCGACGCGACGACATAGACCACCATCAGGGCAAAGGCCGCCACAAGACCCGCCCCGACCCAGCGCGCGGCCCGGTCGATCCATCCCGCAGCGCCCCGTGTCGCACAGGACAGGGTCATTGCGGCGACATCCCGCCAGAGCCGCGGCGCGACATGCATTCCTCGCCAAGGGCCATGGGCGAGAACGGCACCTTCTTGCTGAAGTCGCAGAGTTGCACCGGGTTCACCGATGCAACGAGGGTCATCTCCGGAGCCGGTGCGCTCATTTCCGGTAGCTGTCCAGAATGGCCAGCAGGTCCGCGCCGTACACGTCTTTCTGGTCTTCCCAGATCGGTGCCACCGCCTCGATGAATGCCGCTTTGTCGACCGCGTTGAATGCCATGCCCTTGGCTTCCAGCTGCGCAATCAGGTCGGCGTTGGCAGCAGCAACCATGTCGCGCTGGGTCTGGCCCCAGCGTGTGGCGGCCTCCGAAACCACTGCCTGATCTTCGGGCGCGATCTTGTCCCAGACCGATTTCGACATCGTCAGAGTGGCCGCGCCCCAGATGTGTTCCGACATCGACACGTACCTCTGCACCTCGAAGAACGACGACGAATAGACGATCGCCAGCGGGTTCTCCTGGGCATCAAAGACCCCCTGCTGCAATGCCGAGTAGAGTTCGCCAAAGGACAGCGGCGCAGGTTCCGCGCCCAGAAGCTCGAAGGTCGCCAGACGCACCTTGTCCGGAGTGACGCGAATTTTCAGCCCGGCCAGATCTTCGGGCGTCTCGATCGGGCGCACGCTGTTGGTGATGTTGCGGAACCCGTTTTCCCACCAGCCGATGACCTTGATGCCCTTGGCATCCAGCATATCCGCCAGTGCGGACCCCAGGTCGCCGTCCAGCGCGGCAAAGGCCTGCTCGCGCGCGCCCCAGGCATAAGGCATTTCGATGATGCCCATGCGCGGCTCGATCGCCTGGAACGATCCCGACCCGATCAGCCCGGCCTGGACCGAGCCGAATTGCAGACCTTCGATCACCTCTTTTTCGCTGCCCAACTGGCCGGACGGGAACACTTCGATGGCGACGCGGCCCTCGGTGCGGGTCCGGACCTCTTCGGCGAATCCGGTCGCGGCCTGATGCCAGCTGTGGCTTTCGGGCAGGACATGGCCCAGACGGATCGACACATCTGCCGCCAGCGCCACGACAGGCGTCAGGGTTGCCAGACAGGCGGCGACCAGGCCACTCCGGATCAGATTTCGCTGCTGTTTCATTTTCTTTGCTCCTGTTGAACCCGAGGTTGCCGAATTCAGATACGCTTCGGGCCGGGCGCGCAAATAGGCCCGGACTATGGCTCAAACAGCCTGCGCAAATGTGCCGCGGCGCCAGGGCGCGCGGCGCAAAATGCCATGCCCTCCGCCCCCCGCGTGCTTGCAGCCCGGCGCAGGTTTTGCTTTGTGAAGGCGCAGCCGCAACGGAGTGACTCATGGTACAGGCAAGAAAACTGCAGCCGATGGGAGTCGCGCTGATCGGCGCGGGCATGATTGCCAAAACCCACGTGGCCGCGCTGTCAGATGCAGGTGACCGGCTTCGGCTGGCCGCCGTGATGTCGCAGCGCCCGGAACGCGCCAGGCATCTGGCAGAGCACTATCGCGGCCCGGAACCGGTGTTCACCGCGGATCTGACAGTGATCACCGGCAACCCGAACATCCAGATGGTGATTGTCGCGACCCCGCCCAGTGTGCGGATCGACCTGATCGGCCAGCTTGCGGCTGCGGGAAAACACATCCTGCTGGAAAAGCCGGTGGCCCGGACAACCGCCGAAGCCACGCAGGTGGTCGAGATATGCGAAACCGCCGGTGTCGCACTCGGGGTGCTGTTCCAGCACCGGATGCGTGCGCCCTCCAGGGCCGCAGCGCAGCGCATCGCCAGCGGTGCGCTTGGCAGGCTGGGACATGTCGAGATTGCGGTTCCGCTGTGGCGTGACCAGTCCTATTACGACGAACTTGGCCGGGGCACCTACGCCCGCGACGGCGGCGGCGTGCTGATCACCCAGGCCATTCATACCCTCGACCTGGCCCTCAGCCTGGCCGGCCCCGTGTCGACCGTGCAGGCGATGACCGCCACAACCCCGCTGCACCGGATGGAAGCCGAGGATCTCGCCGTGGCCGGACTGCGGTTCGCCTGTGGTGCCGTCGGCTCGCTTGTGGCCAGCACCGCGACCTTTCCGCATGGTCAGGAAACCATCACCCTGCATTTTGAACAGGCGTCGATCTGCGTGCGCAAGGACGCCTTGCACATTCACTGGCGTGACGGGCGGGTCGAGGTCGACGCACAGGACAGCCAGGCGCCGGGTGACAGCGGGCCGGTGGTGGTCAGACACGACTGGCACCAGGGGATGATCGAGGATTTTGCCGATGCCCTGCGGCAGCGGCGCGCGCCGATGGTCACCGGGCGCCAGGCACTTGCCTCTCACCGCCTGATCGACGCCGTCGAAACATCGTCGCGCACCGGGCGCCCTGTCGACATACCCCCGTCGTGAGCCCGCCCTGACAGCACGGCCATGCCGGGCAACAGGCTGCCCGGCGCCCGGCTTGTCGCCTCTATGGCGTGATTTCCCGGGCAGTGATGCCGTAGTAGCTGTTGGCGTAATCCAGCGGGTCAAGCCGTGCGCCGTCCACCTCGGCCTGCGGATACATCAGGAACGGAACCGGCCCCTGATCCGACCCCGGCAGCGGGACATCGTGCGCGAAATTGTAGCCGACCCAGTTGCCCTCCCAGCCCCCGAACAGCGCGGCGCGCGCATCGGCGACCAGCGGATGATCCAGCGGCAGGTTCTTCGGCGGCTCCTCCAACATGACCTTGCGCACGTCCGCAGGGTCAACAGCGACCCAGCCGAAGCCTTCCAGAAAGACTTCGGCGCGGCAGTGCTGCGCCTTCGTGACATCCGACGATCCCGCGCCCAGGCTCTTGTAGCCAAAGGCGGACGGAGCCACCCGAATGCCATAGACGTCACGCGCCGCCAGCCCCGCCGCGCGCGCCAGACCGACATACAGCGCGTTCAGATCCGCGCATTTCCCTGTCAGATCCCCCAGCGCCAGCATCGAAGCCACGTCACCCAGCCCGCAGCCCCGCGTTTCCGGGTTGCGTGCGGTGTTCTCGACGATCCAGTCATAGATCCGGCGGGCCTTTTCCAGATCGCCCCGCGCCCCGGCGGTGATCAGGTCCGACGTTTCCTTGACGATCCCGTCCACCGGGATCAGCTCGGTTGCGGCGGTGTACAGGGCCCGCTCGGCAGCCGACAGCGGATCGGCAGCGCCCGCAACGGAAAGGTCCGCAGCCCGGTTCTGCGTCGCCACCGTCGCGCTCAGGTCAAGCACCCGTGTTGCCGCCGACGCCTCCCAGACCGCGTGCACAAACCGGGCACCGCTCACCGGGTCGGTCCTGAGTTCGGCCTGATCCGCGGTCGTCGTCCACGACGCCACGCCGGGCGCCATCCAGTCGGGCTCCGACACCGAGGGCACCGGCACCCAGACCTGTGCCGGGCTCCCTGTCGCGGGCAGCGTGATCCGGGTGGTGACTTCAAAACGCCGCCAGCCGTCCGGCACCGGCGCAAATGCCGCGGCAGCGCTGCGCGGCAGCAGCGCCAGAGCCGATGCCGCCCCGGCGAACTTGATCAACGTACGTCTGTGAAATTTCATGCTGCCAGCCCCTTATCCAATTTGGGCGGTTTTAGGCGCGACCAAAGCCACCCGCAAGCCGGATCACGAGCACGCGCATCAGGCCGCGCCGAGGCAGCCGGAACCCAGTCTCTGACCACGGGCGCCCGCGCACCCGCCGCCACAGGTCGGCCATAGCCTTGTCCGCAGCGCGGCGACCAGACCGCCGCCGCCATCCCCGGGCCTTGTCCGGAAATCTCGGACGCGGCCCACGCCACCCCGCCTCCAACACCGACAGCCCCCGGCTTCTTCTCTTTCCAAATACTCACATTGCGCCGGTCAAACCGCCGCCAGCGTCTCGGCGATGCGCTGTGCCAGCCGGTCCCCGACCGCACGCTTGCCCATCCGCGGCCAGACCTCGGCGCCCGCGCCGGAGATCAGTGTCACCGCATTTTCGCTGCCGCCCATGATCCCCGTCGCCGGGCTCACATCATTGGCGACAATCCAGTCACACCCCTTGCGCAACCGCTTGGCGGTGGCATGCGCCTCGACATTGTCGGTTTCGGCGGCAAAGCCGACCACCAGCCGGGGACGGCCCCGGGACAACTGTGACACCTCGGCCAGTATGTCCGGGTTCTCGGCAAACTGCAGCACCGGCAACCGTCCCTCCGCCTTCTTCATCTTCGATGTGACCGCCTCGGCCATCCGCCAGTCGGCGACTGCGGCGGCAAAGACCGCGGCGTCCACCGGCAGCGCCGCGAGCACCGCATCACGCATCTGCTGCGCGGTCTCGACCCGCACCACCTCGACCGCTTCTGGGGGCGGGACCTGCGCCGGTCCGGTGACGAACACCACCTCGGCCCCCAACGCGGCCAGCGCGCGGGCAATCTCGGTGCCCTGCGCCCCGGACGAGCGGTTGGCGATGTAGCGCACCGGATCAATCGGCTCGTGCGTCGGCCCAGAGGTCACGACCACCCGCCGCCCGCTCAGCGGCCCGCCGACCAGCATCGCCTCCGCCGCCGCCACGATCTCCAGCGGTTCGGCCATGCGCCCCGGCCCGTATTCACCGCACGCCATGTCACCGTCATTCGGCCCGACGAACCGCACCCCGTCCCCCCGCAGTGTGGTCAGATTGCGCTGCGTCGCCGCGTGCTGCCACATCCGGACATTCATCGCGGGCGCAACCAGCACGGGCGTGTCCGTGGCCAGCAGCAACGTCGAGGCAAGGTCATTCGCCAGGCCCTGCGCCATCTTCGCCATGAGGTCGGCAGTCCCGGGAGCAACCACCACCAGATCCGCCACCCGGCTCAGCTGGATATGGCCCATTTCAGCCTCTCGCGTCAGGTCGAACAGCGCGCCATGCACCGCTTCGCCCGCCAGGGCCGCCGCCGACAGCGGGGTGACGAACTCGGCGGCGGCCGTTGTCATCACCGGCGTCACCGCCGCCCCGCGTTCCCGCAGCCGGCGGATCAGGTCCAGCGCCTTGTATGCCGCAATTCCGCCGCCGATGATCAGAAGGATCCGCCTGGCTTTCAGCATTCTCGCGCCTCTCGGAAAATCTTGGTCCCGCGCAGTGTTACGCAGCCCGGCAGAGAAACTCAATCACCCGGAGCCGCATCGCCGTCGCCGGACACCGGAGCATCCGCAAAGGCGGCACAGGGATCGCCGCGATCCACCTTCGGCGAAAGCTCCACCAGATCGAAGACGCCCACCGGTGCACCAAGGGTTTTTTCGCCCTGGCCGAGAACCGCAATCTTCAGGTCCGGGCGGGCCTGTTCCAGAAGCGCCGGTGCGCCCCAGTCGCGCCGGGCGTGTCCGTTGCCGGTGATCACCACGACCGGCCCGCCCGTGTCATCCAGAGCCTGCGCCGCAGCGCGCGCAAGCTGGGCGTCCCGCAGCCGCTGGATTTCCACCATCCCCGGCAGCATCGACTCCGGCAGCTGGTCGCAATGCGCCTCTGACTGCAAGGCCTCGCGCCGGGCTTGCTGGTCCGGGCCCAGAGCCGCGTCGAGACCGTATGCCGACGCCCCGGCTCCGAACACGGTGATGCCGCCTTCTTCCATGACCCGTCGCGCAGCTTCCCGCGGCAGCGCGGCACCGTAAACCCTGGCGTGAGCCGCCACGAATATCGGGTAGTACATCGAGAAATCGGGCCATCCGCTGTCAGCCCAGGCCAGCGCCGCCTCAAGCGCCGCCGGATTGGCCAAAAGATCCGGGGTTATGCGCGCGGCCTGATCCTCGGTCAGCATCTCGAACACCAGCGCGCGCGGCGCTATCCGGGCGACAAGCTCGGCCTGACGGGCATGATGGTACGGGTTGTCGTGATATTCGCCCAGAAACACCACTTCGCTGTCCGCAAAAAAGCCCCCGTCAGCAATGGCTGCGGAGGCCCAGCACACCACCAGGGCGGCGATCTGGAGAAAATGCATCATACGAGAAAGGAATGCACCTCGGAGGACTGGTTTTCAAGCGTTCTGCGCATCTTGACGAAGGCCGCCGCCTCGAGCTGGCGCACGCGTTCCTTGGACAATCCCAGTTCGGTCCCCAGGCTTTCCAGTGTCCGGGACTCGTCGCGCAGCTTGCGCTCGCGCACGATGAACCGCTCGCGCGCGTTCAGGGAATTCATCGCCTTCAGCAGCCACTCGCGCAATTGCGCGGTGTCATGGCTGATTTCCACGATTTCTGCGGCCTGTGCGCCGTCATCCTGCAACGCGTCGATCCATTCACGGCCCTCGTCCTCGGCGGACTGGGTTGCATTCAGGGAATAATCCGAGCCGGACAGCCGCCCCTCCATCATCTCGACGTCGTGCAACGGCACACCGATCTCGGTCGAGATCATCTGGCGCAGCTGGTGTCGGTCCAAAGCCTCGCCGGCTGCCGCCGCCTCGCGCTCGAGCCGCGCCTGCACCCGCCGCATGTTGAAGAACAGCGATTTCTGCGAGGAGGTCGAGCCGGTCCGCACCATCGACCAGTTGCGCATCACATAGTCCTGAATGCTCGCCTTGATCCACCAGACCGCATAGGTCGAAAACCGCACTCCGCGATCGGGGTCGAACTTGTCCGCCGCCTTCATCAGGCCCAGACCGGCCTCCTGGATAAGATCGTTCATCGGCGCTCCGTAGCGCCTGAACTTCGAAGCCATGGAAATCGCCAGACGCATATAGGCCGTGATCAGCCGGTGCAGCGCCGCTTCGTCACGTTGATCGCGCCAGGCATAGGCCAGACGCAATTCGGTTTCTGCGTCCAGCAATTCGGCCTTCATGGCACGTCGGGACAGTGTCTGGTCGTTGAAAGTTCCGATGGCCATGCTATCTCCCCTCAAATCACGCGTCGGTGTCGCACCCTTTGAGGGCGCTACACACAGATATACGGGTCACAAACGCCGCCGGATCGCTTTTGGTTTCCAAAATATCTTGCATGCTCACGCATTCTTGAAGCCAATCATCACGCGAGGTGATGCCGCAGGGCACAGAATCGCGCTGGGTTCCCTGCCGGGGAGCGGCTAAAACCATGCCGAGGCAGTTTGGAGAAACCGACATGACATATCAGCTTTATCTGGGCGACTATTCCTACTCCAGCTGGTCGCTGCGCGGGTGGCTGCTGTTGCACCGCTGGGGTCTGCCGATGGACATCACCTTTGTCGATTTCTCCGAAGCCTCTGTCGCGCAGCAGATGCAGGCGATCCCCCCCGCCCGGACGGTTCCGACCCTCGTCACCCCCGAAGGCAGCGTGATCTGGGACAGCCTCGCCATGGCCGAAGAACTGGCGAGCCGCCATCCCGACGCCCAGATCTGGCCTGTCGATCCAGCCGCCCGTGCCACCGCCCGTTCCCTCGTGGCGGAAATGCACTCCGGCTTTACCGCGCTGCGCAGCGAATGCCCGATGAACCTGCGCGCCGCCTATTCCGACTATGCCCCGCCGCCCGAGGTTCTCGCCGACCTGAGCCGGATCGACCTGATCTGGTCCTATTCCCGAAACAGGCACGGCGCGGGTGGTCCGTGGCTCTGCGGCACCTATAGCGCCGCGGATGCGTTTTTTGCCCCTGTCGCGATGCGCATTGCCGGATATGGCCTTCCCGTCTCGCCCGAGGCACAGGCCTATGTGCAGGCGCATCTGACCGATCCGGCGCTGCGCCAATGGCGCGCCATGGGCCTGGAACGTGGCTCTGACCTGCCGCAATACGCCCGGACCCACAGCCGCCGCCCCTGGCCCGGCGACACCGCGTCCGGGTCGGATGCCGCCGAGAGCCTGGACCTGTGACGGGCTGCTGTCGCGGCCCCTGCGGGAAAACGCACAAAGTTAACGTGCGCGGGCCTTTGTTAACCATTCGATAACCCTGCTCGCGCCACCCTTGCCGTGGCAACGAACAAGGGGCGGTATGGTCGCAACTTCCTACACCGTCGCGTTCGAAGGGGTCGAGGCCCGCCCGGTCGAGGTGCAATGCGCCGTGACCCCGGGGCTGCCGTCCTTTTCCATCGTCGGCCTGCCGGACAAGGCGGTGTCCGAAGCGCGTGACCGGGTCCGCACCGCGCTCACGTCGATGGCCATCGCCTTGCCGTCCAAGCGCATCACGATCAACCTGTCGCCCGCGGACATGCCCAAGGAAGGGTCGCATTTTGACCTGCCCATCGCGCTGGCGCTGCTTGCCGCGCTTGACATCATCCCGCAGGACGAGGTGGCGCAGCTGATGTCGCTGGGCGAACTCTCGCTGGACGGTTCGCTGGTCCCGGTGCAGGGGGCCCTGCCCGCCGCAATGACCGCCGCCGAAGAAAGCCGCACCCTCATCTGCCCCAGCGCCTCCGGGGCCGAGGCCGCCTGGGTCGAGGCCTGCACCGTGCTTGCGCCGGGCAATCTGCTGCAGCTAGTCCATCATTTCACCGGGCGCACCATCCTGTCGCCCAGCACCGCGGGCGAAGTGCAGACCGCGCCCGTGACACGTGACCTGTCTGACGTCAAAGGCCAGGAAAGGGCCAAGCGCGCGCTGGAAATCGCCGCGGCCGGCCGCCACCACCTGATGCTCATCGGCACACCCGGTTCGGGAAAATCCATGCTTGCAGCCCGCCTGCCCGACCTGCTGCCGCCGCTCAACGCGGTCGAGGCGCTGGAAACCTCGATGATCCACTCGCTTGCCGGGCTGCTGGACGAAGGCGGCATCTCGCGCAGCCGCCCGTTCCGCGATCCTCATCATACCGCCTCCATGGCGGCGATCGTCGGCGGCGGACGCCGGGCGCAACCGGGCGAAATCAGCCTCGCGCACAACGGCGTGCTGTTCATGGACGAATTCCCGGAATTTTCCCGCACCGTTCTGGAAACGCTGCGCCAGCCCATCGAAACCGGCGAGATCATGATCGCCCGCGCCAATGCGCATGTCACCTATCCCTGTCGCTTCATGCTGGTGGCCGCCGCCAATCCCTGCAAATGCGGCTATCTTTCCGATGCCTCCCGGGCATGCTCGCGGGCTCCGGTCTGTGGCGAAGACTACCTTGGCCGCATCTCGGGGCCGCTGATGGACCGGTTCGACATGCGTGTCGAGGTGCCGCCCGTTGCCTTCACCGACCTCGGCCTGCCGGCCTCGGGCGAAAGTTCGGCCACCGTAGCGCGGCGCGTCGCCACCGCCCGCGACCTGCAAAGCCGCCGGTTCGGCGGTCAGACCGGCCTGCGGACCAATGCCGATGCCCAGGGCCGGGTGCTGGAAGAAATCTGCACTCATGACAGCGAAAGCCGCAGCTTGATGCTGCGCGCCGCCGAGCGGTTCGGCCTGTCGGCCCGCGGCTATCACCGGGTGCTGCGGGTAGCGCGCACCATCGCCGATCTCGACAGCGCCGAGATCATCCGCCGCCCGCACATGGCCGAGGCCCTCAGCTACCGGCTGTTTTCGGCAAACGACGCCTGAACAAACCCCGCCACGCGGCGCAGACTGGCGCGGGCTTCGGGCAGCCAGCCATCAAAGATCTGCCACACATGTGGACAGTCGGGTTCGATGTCGACCGCGACGGTTGCGCCGAATTCGCGCAGTCTCGCGGCCATCCTGAGACCGTCATCGCGCAGCACTTCGGTCTCGCTCAGCTGGATCAGCACCGGCGGAGCGCCGGGAAAATCTGCATAAAGCGGCGACGCACGCGGATCGCGCCGGTCCGCCTCTTGCATGTAGATGCCCACAAGCTCTTCCAGCCGCTCGACCGGCAGCAACGGATCGCGCTGCCGGTTGGCGGTCAGGCTGCCGCCGGTTCCGGCCAGGTCCACCCAGGGCGAAAACGCAAAGGCCGCACGCGGCGCCCTGCCCTGGGCACAGGCCCAGGCGAGCAGTGCGAACATCAGCCCGCCTCCTGCGGAATCGCCGCCCAGCACAATGTCCTGCGGCCGGTATCCCAGGGCCTCCAGCCGCTGAAAGGCCGCCACAGCATCGTCGAAGGCCGCCGGAAACCGGGCCAGTGGCGCCAGCCGGTAACGCGGGGCGCAAACTTCGATGCCGGTCATCCGCGACAACCGCCCGATGAGCCCGCAATGGGTGCGCGGATGTCCGGAGATATAGGCGCCGCCATGCAGGTACAGGATCACCCGGCCGGGCTGGCAGGCCCCGGCCGAAATCCAGTGCAGCCCGCCAGGTCGCTCGAGGTGCCGCAGATAGGGCGGCGCCCGAAACAGCCAGCGCGCGGTGCGGGCAAAGTCGCGGTCCGCATGATCCGGGCCCCGGGTGCGGCGCAACCTGGGTTTGGCGACCAGCCGCATCTGCCAGTTCAGCAGACGCAGCTGCCAGCTCATGCGCGCCGAGCTTCGATCGCGATCCAGATCTTTTCGGCGATGTTCACCCCGTCGAAACGCTCAAGCTCCTGGATGCCGGTTGGCGAGGTCACGTTGATCTCGGTCAGGTAATCTCCGATCACGTCGATGCCGACAAAGATCTGGCCCTTTTCCTTCAGCAGCGGCCCGATCGTCGCGCAGATCTCGCGGTCACGCTCGGTCAGGGCAACCTTTTCGGGACGTCCCCCCACATGCATGTTTGACCGCACCTCCCCCGCCGCCGGCACCCGGTTGATCGCGCCCACTGCCTCGCCATCCACGAGAATGACCCGCTTGTCGCCCTTGGACACGGCGGGAAGGTATTTCTGGACGATCAGCGGTTCGCGGCTGAATCCGGAAAACAGCTCGTGCAGCGATGAAAGATTGCGGTCATTGGCATCCAGACGGAACACGCCGGCACCGCCATTGCCATACAGCGGCTTCAGAATGACATCGCCATGCCGCGCCTTGAAATCGCGGATTGTCTGAAGGTCACGCGCAATGGTCGTCGGCGGGGTGAGCTGCGGAAAGTCCAGTACCATCAGTTTTTCAGGGTAATTGCGGACCCAGAACGGATCGTTGACCACCAAGGTGCCGGGTGCCAGCCGATCCAGCAGATGGGTCGTGGTGATGTAATGCATGTCAAACGGCGGATCCTGCCGCAGCCAGACTACATCAAAGCCTGACAGATCGACCGTTTCCATGTCACCCAAAAGGGCGTGATTGCCCTGGACCCGCTGCACGGTCAGGGCGTGCCCCCGCGCTGTTATACGTCCTTCCTCATAAGCGAGGTGGTCGGGCGTGTAATAAAACAGTTCGTGGCCGCGGGCCTGCGCCTCTTCGGCCAGCCGGAACGTGCTGTCTGCATTGATATTGACCGGACCGATCGGGTCCATCTGAAAGGCGATTTTCATGCCGCATCCCTTGCATTTTGGCCCCTTTACATGGCGCAACCTGCAGGGCGGTGCAATGGCCCGCTAAAATTGACCGAAGGCGTTTTCAATCACCTGGATGGCACCCTGACCGTCGACGAGGGCCACGTCAAAGCGCACATCGGTCAGTTGCCCGCGCGGCTGTGTGCCCAGATATTCTTCTGCGGAGGCATAGATCCGCCGCATCTGCGCCCTTGAAATGCGCTCTGCCGCACGTGAAAAGGTGCGGCTCTTCTTGACTTCAACAAAGATCAGACCGTCCCCGTCGCGGGCGATCAGGTCGATTTCACCACTCTTGCCACGCCAACGTTGCCGGTCCGTCGGAAAGCCCCGGCGTTCGTAGTCCTGCGCAATCCGTATTTCCGCCGACATCCCGGAGTGATGGTTGACGGCGCCACGGTCACTGATCTGGCTGCTGCACGCCTGCCCTGCCGTCATCCTTACGGTTCCCTTCTTGTTGCTCGCACTGGCCTGCCGGTCAATCCTGCCGCCCCAGCCGCATCGCCTGCTGATACACCGGACGACGGGGCAGGCTGTACATCTGCGAAACAAAGTCCGACGCATCCCGCACCGACATCGTCTTCAGTGCCGTCTCCAGTGCGGTGGTAACATCCTGTTCGCTAATATTCGGTGAATCGCCACGCGCCACCAGCACAACGATCTCGCCCTTGACCGTGCTGCCTGTCAGGGATTCGGACAGGGATGTCAGGGTGCCGCGAAGACATTCCTCGAATTTCTTCGTCAGTTCCCGGCACACCACCGCCTTGCGGTCGCCCAGCACCTCGGCCGCGTCACGCAACATCGCGGCGACCCGCTTGGGTGATTCGTAGAACACCAGCGTTGCAGGAACCTCGGCAAGGGACCTGAGCTGTGTCTTGCGCTGGCCGCTGGCGTTCGGCAGGAACCCCGCGAACAGAAACCGGTCGGTCGGCAACCCGGCCAGGGTCAGCGCCGTTACCACTGCCGAAGCTCCGGGCGCGGCGGTCGCCGACATCCCTTCTTCGACGCAGGCGCGCATCAGATCGAACCCCGGGTCCGATATCATCGGCGTTCCTGCCTCGGAGGCATAAGCGACTGATTTCCCCGCGGCCATGTCGGCCATCAGCCGTGGCCGTGCACGGTCGCCGTTGTGGTCGTGATAGGGCACCAGCGGACGGTCCCCCAGCGAAACCCCGTGGATTTCCATCAGCCTGCGCAGGCTGCGGGTGTCTTCGGCGGCCAGCACATCCGCGGTCGCAAGAATGTCCAGCGCCCGCAGAGTGATGTCGCGTGCATTGCCGATCGGCACCGCCACCAGGTACAGACCCGGCGTCAACTTGCTCGCTCCCGGAATCTTCATTGGACCAATCCCCCGCCTCGTTTATGCTTCCCGGCAATATACGCGGGTCCAAACCCGCGCCCAAAACCCGAGGGAGTTCGTCCACCATGATTGCCGTTTTGTCCACCGCCCGCAAGGCGATCCGCCGCGGAGCCGTGCTCGCCTCCTGTCTGTGGCTTGCTGCCTGTGATCCGTCAATGATGGGGCCACTGGGCGGATCCAGTGGTGCGGGCGGGCCGCAGATCGACACCAATGCGCCGGTTCAGGTGGCGTTGCTGGTGCCGAAATCCGACCCCGGCGCCGCCCCGGTGGCGCGCGGACTGGAAAACGCCGTGCGGCTGGCCATGGCCGACCTGCAGGGCGTCCGCATTGATCTCCGGGTCTATGACACCGCCGGATCTGCCAGCGTTGCGGCCTCCAAGGCGCAGCAGGCGGTGGACGAAGGTGCCAAGATCATCCTTGGCCCGCTGTTCGGCGAATCGGCCAATGCCGCCGCGGTCGCCGTCGCCGACGAAGGCGTCAACGTTCTGAGTTTTTCCAACAACACCTCGATCGCCGGCGGCAATCTGTTTGTGCTGGGTGCGACCTTTGACAATACCGCTGACCGGCTGATGAGCTATGCCACCCGCCAGGGCAAGGGGGACGTGGTCGTACTTCACACCGACAGCGTCGCCGGCCAGTTGGGCCGCAACGCCATCACCGCCGCCGCGGCGCGCAACGGCGGGTCCGTGGTCGGGTCCGTGCCCTACAAGCTGAACACCGACAGCCTGAATTCGGCGCTCAATCAGGTCAAGGGCATGGTCGACAGCGGTGCCGCCAAGTCGATGTTCATCACCGACAACTACGACGGCGGCCTGTCGGTCGTGCTGCAACTGGGGCCGGAACGCGGCATCAACCCGGCCTCGACCCAGTACATCGGCCTGACCCGGTGGGACGTGCGTCCGGACGCCTTCCGCCTGCCCGGGATCGAAGGCAGTTACTTTGCGCTGCCCGACGTCGCGATGAACAACAACTTCGAGGCGCGCTATGCCAATGCCTACGGCAGCGCGCCGCATGCGCTGGCCGGGCTGGGCTATGACGGCATCGCTGCCATCGGTGCCCTGGTAAGTCAGGGTCGCCGCGATGCGCTGACGGGTCGCGCCCTGACGCAAGCGTCTGGCTTCCAGGGCACAGGCGGTGTATTCCGGCTGCTGTCGGACGGCACCAACCAGCGTGGCCTGGCTGTCGCGACAGTACGCAACAGCCAGGTGGTGATCCTTGACCCTGCCCCAAGAAGCTTCGGCGGCGCCGGTTTCTAACCCCGCCAACACCCCCGCGCTGCCGGATGACCTGATCCTTCCGGCGGCCCAGATCTTTGACCGGCCCGCAGTGCGCGAAGCATTGTGGGCCGCCGTCGCAGAGGCCGCCGACGAACGCGCGGTGCGTGCCGCGACGGTCCAGCTTTTGGGCCGCGCCCGGGACGAGGGCCGGGCGGCCATCGCCGCCGCGCTGGCGCTGCGTCCGTTCGAAGCCGCCGGAACAACCCGCGCCTATACCTGGATCACCGACTGTCTTGTCACGCTGACCTGGGAAGTGGCCACCGAGCGCCTGCACCGCAACGCCAACCCCACCAAGGGCGAACAGATCGCGGTCATCGCGGTCGGCGGTTATGGCCGGGGCGAAATGGCGCCGTTCTCCGACGTCGACCTGTTGTTCCTGACACCTTACAAGATCACCGCCTGGGCCGAGAGCGTCATCGAATCGATGCTCTACGTCTTCTGGGATCTCAAGCTGAAGGTCGGGCATTCGTCGCGCACGGTCAAAGACTGCCTGCGCCTCGGTGCCGAAGATTACACCATCCGCACCGCCATGCTCGAGCACCGGTTCCTGACCGGCAATGCGTCGCTGGCCAAGGATCTGGACACGCGGCTTTGGAAAGAACTGTTCAACGGCACTGCCCGTGAATTCGTTGCCGCCAAGCTGGCCGAACGTGATGCGCGGCATGAAAAGCAGGGCGGTCAGCGGTATGTGGTCGAACCGAACGTGAAAGAGGGAAAAGGCGGTCTGCGCGACCTGCAATCCCTCTACTGGATCGCGAAATACGTCTATCACACCGGCGATACCGGCAAGCTGGTGTCGCGCGGGGTCTTCCGGCCCGAAGAATACGCCACTTTCGTCAAGGCCGAGACTTTCCTCTGGGCGGTGCGCTGCCATCTGCACCTGCTGGCCGGGCGGCCGCTGGAACAGCTGACCTTTGACATGCAGGTCTCGGTCGCCGAGGCGATGGGATATACCGACCGCGGCGGCCGCCGCGCGGTCGAGATCTTCATGCAGCACTACTTTCGCCACGCCACCTCGGTCGGTGATGTCACCCGCATCCTGCTCACCTCGCTGGAGGCGGACCATACCAAGGACGCGCCGCTGCTGATGCGGATGTTCAAGCGCCCGCCCCGGGTGCGCGAAGGTTACGAGGTAATCAACAACCGCATTGCCATCTCGGACGACAAGGCATTCCTCGCCGCCAAGATGAACATTCTGCGGCTGTACGAAGAAGCCCTGCGCACCGGCCTGCTGATCCACCCCAACGCCATGCGGCTGGTGGCGGCCAACCTGCACCTGATCGACGACGACATGCGCAACAACAAGGAAGCGCAGCGCATCTTTCTGGACCTGATGCTGAAACACGGCAACCCTGACCGCGCCCTGCGCCGGATGAACGAACTGGGGGTTCTTTCGGCCTTTATCCCCGAGTTCGAGCCGATCGTCGCGATGATGCAGTTCAACATGTACCACCATTACACGGTGGACGAACATATCATCCAGTGCATCTGGCACCTGTCCGAACTCGAGAATGGCGCCCGGGTCGAAGAACTGCCTGTGGCGACGCAGATCCTGCGCGACGGCATCAACCGCAAGGTGCTGTACACGGCACTGCTGCTGCACGACATCGGCAAGGGGCGGGACGAGGACCATTCCATTGTCGGTGCCCAGATCGCCCGCAAGGTCGCGCCGCGCCTGGGTCTCGGGCCAAAGGATTCCGCCACGGTCGAATGGCTGGTGCGCCATCACCTGCTGATGTCGGACATGGCGCAGAAACGCGACATCGCCGACCCGCGCACCGTGCGCGACTTTGCCAAGGCGGTGCAGACCCGGGAACGGCTTGACCTGTTGCTGGTGCTCACGGTCTGCGACATCCGGGGGGTCGGCCCCAACACATGGAACAACTGGAAGGCCGCACTGCTGCGCGCTCTGTACCGCCAGACCCGCAACGGGCTGGAGAACGGCATGGAGGCGCTCAACCGCGAGCGCCGGGGCACCGAGGCAAAACGCCTGCTGACCGACGCCCTGTCGGATTGGGACGCCAAGGATCTCCGCACGGAAAAGGCGCGTCACTATCCGACCTACTGGCAGGGTCTGCATGTCACCGCGCATGTGGTCTTTGCCAACCTGCTGCGCGACCTTGGCACCGACGAAATCCGGATCGACATTCACCCGGACGATGACCGCGATGCCACCCGAGTGTGTTTTGCTCTGGTCGACCACCCCGGCATCTTTTCGCGTCTGGCCGGGGCGCTGGCGCTGGTCGGCGCCAATGTCGTCGATGCCCGCACCTATACCTCGAAGGACGGCTTTGCCACAGCGGCCTTCTGGATCCAGGACGCCGATGGCAGCCCCTATGAATCCACGCGGATCCCCCGCCTGCGGCAGATGATTTCCAAGACGCTGCGCGGGGAAATCGTCGCCCGCGAGGCGATCAAGGACAAAGACAAGATCAAGAAACGCGAGCGCGCCTTCAAGGTGCCCACGTCGATCACGTTCGACAACGAAGGCTCGGAAATCTACACCCTGATCGAAGTCGACACCCGCGACCGCCCGGGCCTGCTGTATGACCTGACCCGCACGCTGGCGGCGCACAACGTCTACATCGCCAGCGCGGTGATCGCGACTTATGGCGAACAGGTTGTGGACACCTTCTATGTCAAGGACATGTTCGGGCTGAAATTCTACTCGGGGGCAAAACAGAAATCGCTGGAGAAAAAGCTGCGCGATGCCATCGAGGCCGGTGTGGTGCGCGCCACGTCCTGACGGGGCGGGCAACCGCCCGCGCCCCCGCGCGGGGCATCCGCCGCCTAGAAAGCGGCGTCGCCCGTTGTCCGTTGTAAAGACCGCGCTGCCGTGCGCGCGCCGGTCCGGCTCCCGGGACACGGCGCGGAAAATCGCACGGCCGCCCCACTTTCCTCTGCCCGCACGATGCTCTACTCCTTGCGCGCATATCCTGCCCGGACCGGAGCGCTCATGAAACCCATCCGCCTGATGTCGGGCATTCTCACGGTCGGATTCTGGACCCTTGCCAGCCGGGTGCTGGGCGTCGCGCGCGAAATCATCATTCTGGCCCTCATCGGCCCCGGCCCGCTGCTGGATGCCTTTGTCGCGGCCTTTCGACTGCCCAACATGTTTCGCCGGTTCTTTGCCGAGGGCGCCTTCAATGCCGCCTTTGTGCCGATGTTTTCCAAGAAGTACGAAGCCGGTGAGGATCCGCTGGGGTTTGCCCGCGACGCGATGAACGGCCTGGGCCTGGTGCTGCTGGCGGTCAGTGCCGTGGCGCTGATCTTCATGCCGGCGCTGGTCTATGCCACAGCCTCGGGATTCGCCGGTTCGGACCGCTTTGACCTCACGGTCGGCTACGGGCGCGTGGTCTTCCCCTATATCTTCTTCATCTCGCTGGCGGCGCTGTTTTCCGGCGTCCTGAACGCCACCGGGCGTTTCGCGGTTGCCGCGGCGGCGCCGGTGCTGCTGAACATCTTTGTCATCGTCGCGATGCTGGGCGCGCATTTTGTCGGCGGCAGCGTCATCAGCGCCCTGATCTGGACCGTCCCGGTCGCCGGCGTCGCGCAACTGGCGCTGACGTGGTACGCAGCGGAACAATCGGGGGTCAGGGTGCGCCCGGGGCGTCCACGCCTGACCCCGGACATGCGGCGCCTGATGCGCATCGCCCTGCCTGCAGCCCTTGCCGGCGGCGTCATGCAGGTCAACCTGCTGGTCGGCCAGCAGGTCGCCTCGAACTTCGACAAGGCCGTCGGCTGGCTCTATGCAGCCGACCGCCTGTATCAGCTGCCGCTCGGCGTGGTCGGCATCGCGGTCGGGATCGTGCTGCTGCCCGATCTGTCGCGGCGGCTCAAGGCGCGCGACGACACCGGCGGACGCGCGGCATTTTCCCGCGCCGGCGAAATTTCACTCGCGCTGACCATCCCCTGCGCGGTCGCGCTGGTGGTCGTGCCTCTGCCGATGGTGTCGGTGCTGTTCGAACGCGGCGCCACCGGGCCGGACGACAGCGCTGCCATCGCCCTGGCCGTGGCACTGTACGGGCTGGGCCTGCCCGCCTTTGTGCTGCAAAAGGTGCTGCAACCGCTGTTCTTTGCCCGCGAAGACACCCGGACGCCGTTCCGGTATGCCGTCTGGTCGATGATTGCCAACGCGGTGATCGCCATCGGCCTTGCGCCCAGCATAGGCTGGATCGCGCCGGCCATCGCCACCACGACCGCGGGCTGGCTGATGGTTGTCCTGCTGCTGCTGGGCGGGCGCCGACTGGGTGAAGTCGCGCGATTTGATGCCCGGTTTCGCCGCAGGCTCTGGAGAATTTGTCTCGCGTCGGCCCTGATGGGTGCTGCGATGTGGGGAACCTTGATCCTGCTCGGACCGTTGTTCGGGCAACCGGGATGGCGCTATCTCGCCCTGCTTGTGCTGCTGGCCGTGGGCGCCCTGTCCTATGCCCTGGCCGGTCAGGCGACGGGCGCATTCCGGCTCTCGGAATTCCGCAATGCCCTGCGCAGAAAGCCCCGCTGACCCCATGACCCTGACACCGCTGATCACCGCCGCCGAAGGATTTCCCGCTCTGGAGCGTCTGGCATACGACGCGCAGGAAGAATTGTTCCTGTCGTTCCGCATCTTTGATCCCCGCACCCGCCTGCGCACCGCGGAACTGCGTGAACAAGGGCTCGACACCTGGGGCGATCTGCTGGCGCTGATCGCCCGGCGCGGCGTGCGCATCCGCATGATCCTGTCGGATTTCGACCCGCTGTTCACGTCGGACCTGCACCGGCGCGCCTGGGCCTCTGCCAGCGCCTTTGCCGTCCGGGCCGAGGGAGATGTTCAGGTGCTGGTCGCACCGCACGGGCAGGACGCGGGCTGGCTGTGGCGGACATTGCTCTGGTTCAAGATCCGCGCCAGGGTGCGCGCCCTGCAAGCGGACGATCCGCTGAAACTCACACCGGTTCAGCGCAAACTGCTGGCCTCGAAACCGATCCTGCGGCCGGTCACGCTGCACCAGAAGTGCGCCGTTGCAGATGGCAGGGCCTGCATCATCGGCGGGCTGGATGTGGACGAACGCCGCTTCGACACCCCGGATCACGACCGCCCGGCGGAGGACACCTGGCACGATGTCAGCATGGCGGTGACCGGCGACTTCGCGGCCACGCTGCGGGCGCATCTGGCAGACACCTGGAACGCGGCGCTCAAGTGCGGTGCGGCCTCGCTGGCACAGCGCGCCCTGCCGATCGACGCAGCGGTGCATCCCCAGGGCACCACCCAGCTGCGGCTGGTGCGGACGTCTTCCACGCCCTGCACCGGCTTTCGGGTTCTTGAGCCGCAGCCCTATATCACTGAGCACGAAGAGGTTCTGATCAAGGCCATCGGCGCGGCACGGCGCAGCATCTATATCGAGACACAGTTCCTGCGCCACCTTCCGATCGCCAGGGCTCTGGCCGAGGCCGCCAGCCGGGTTTCGGATCTGCAATGTATCATCCTGCTGCCGGCAGAACCGGACCGGGTGATGTTCGACGGCGATACCGGCTGGGATGCGCGCCACGCCCAGTCGCTGCAATTGCGGGCTCTGAAAACCGTGCGCGAGGGCTTTGGTGACCGCCTCGCGCTGATCGCGCCGGGCAAACCGACCACCGCCCCGGTGGGCAAGGCTGCAATCTGCGACGCCAGCCCGATCTACGTACACGCCAAGGTCACGCTGATCGACGACGATTTCGGCCTGGTCGGATCCGCCAACCTCAACGGCCGGTCGATGCGCGCCGATACCGAAGCCTCGGTCCTGTTCCGCGATGCCGCCACCATCCAGGCACTGCGCGCGCGACTGGCAGACAAGTGGTTATCAGAAGCGGCCGGGTCCGGCGACATTGCCCGGGCCGCCCTCTGGACCGCCGAAGCCGAAGCAAACGCCGCCCGCGACCCCGAGCAGCGCCGCAGCTTTGCCCTGCCCTTTCCCTATGAACGGCTGCGCCGGTTTTCCCGCGCCCTGCCGATCCTGCCGTCGAATATTTTCTGAGCGCTCAGTCGCGCCGCACCAGCGACAGGATCTTGCGCCAGCCGCCTGGCACCAGAAACAACGACAGCCCCAGCCCGACGCAGAAGCCGCCCAGATCCGCCACCCAGTCGTTGCTGCTGCCAAACAGCAGCCCGAACAGCAACTGCAGCCCCAGCAGCATCCCGATCAGCGAAAACGCCCGCAGTTGCTGTGCGCCCATTTCGCCCAGTCGCACCCAGAGCAGATAGGTGAAGGCGCCGATCAGCCCGTAGACCGCCGGAAACGCCCCGATCAACGGCACCGGCGTCTCAACGATCAGCCCATAGGCCAGCGCCCCCCCGACCGAGGACAGGACAAAGATGGCGAGCGTGGCCAGCGCGCCGAACACTTCGCCCACCATCTTGCCCAATGCCAGCAGCATCACCGCACCGACCAGCGCATGGGTAAAGCTGCCATGGATGAACGGATAGGTGACCAGACGCATCAGGTGTTCAACCGGGTACTGCCCGGTGGCCAGCATCCAGTTCAGGATCTGCCCGGAAAACGCATACCTTTCGATCGCCTCGAGCCGCCAGCCCACCGCGCCCGGACCGCCGATGATGCCACGTGCCCCGAGGGAAAATGTCACCTCGACGCCGACCATCAACAGAAACAGCGCCACCACCACCGGGGGCAGCGGATTGACCGGGCTTTCGTTGTGCGGGCTTTTCATCCTGGGGACCTCATGCATGGTGCGCCTGCCCGGGGGGCATGTTGACGGCGCTCAAGCGCATGGGTAAGCCAGCGGCAGTCATAATTCCAGACGGAGAATTGCCATGTCCGAGGGGGTCCAAACCTCTCCCGCCTTCACGCCCCGGGTTTTTTCGGGGATCCAGCCTTCGGGCGATCTGCATCTTGGCAACTATCTTGGCGCCCTCAAACGCTTTGCCGACGCCCAGAACCAGGGCATCCAGTCAATCTACTGCATGGTTGACCAGCACGCGATCACCGTCTGGCAGGACCCGGTCAAACTGGCCCGCGCTACCCGCGAACTGGCCGCCGGGTTCATCGCCTCGGGCATAGACCCGAACAAGTCGATCCTGTTCAACCAGAGCCAGGTCGCGGAACATGCCCAGCTCGCGTGGATCTTCAACTGTGTGGCGCGCATGGGCTGGATGAAGCGCATGACCCAATTCAAGGACAAGGCCGGAAAGAATGCCGAGAACGCATCGCTCGGGTTGTTCGGATATCCGGCGCTGATGGCGGCGGACATCCTGATCTATCACGCCACCCATGTGCCGGTGGGCGAAGATCAGAAACAGCACATCGAACTGACCCGCGACATCGCGGCAAAGTTCAATCACGACTACGGGATCGAATTCTTTCCGATGACCGAGCCGGTGATCGAAGGCGCGGCCACCCGGGTGATGTCGTTGCGGGACGGGTCCAAGAAGATGTCGAAATCCGATCCTTCGGACGCCAGCCGCATCAACATGACCGACGACGCCGATACGATCGCCAGCAAGATCCGCAAGGCCAAGACAGATCCGGACGCGCTGCCATCCGAGGCAGAGGGGCTCAAGGACCGGCCTGAGGCGCGCAACCTGGTGAACATCTACGCTGCGCTGTCGGACATGTCGGTGTCCGAGGTGCTGGCTGAAAACGGTGGCCAGCAGTTCTCGGCATTCAAGCCAAGGCTGTCGGAGCTCGCGGTGACCAAACTGGCACCGATCTCGACCGAGATGGCACGGCTGATGACGCAGCCGGACGAAATCGACGCCATCCTGCGCCATGGCGCCGCCCAGGCGCGTGAAATCGCGGCACCGATCCTGCAAAAGACCTATGACATCGTCGGCATGGTGCGCTGAGTCCATCGGGCGGGTTTTCACCCGCCCGCAGCCGCTCACATTTGCAACGCCTTCTTGCGCTGCGTGAATTCCTCGGCATCTATCTCGCCCCGCGCCAGCCGCTCGCGGAGGATGCCCAGCGCGGCGCCGCCGTTGCTGTCCGCAGCACCCGTCGGGCCGAGCCAGCGCAGCAAGGCGACTGTTCCCAGAACGACGCCGATTGCGATCACCAGCATCATGCCGCCACCGATCAGGCCGTAGCCCATGCCAAATCCTCCGTCGAACATGTGCGGGTGGTAGCCCCCGCTCTCGAAACCCTGCGCAGCTGCGGCTGTCCCCAGCAGGACACCTGCGCCGATCATCCCGACAAATCTGTACATAGCGATTCTCCTGTTGCACTGGTCGGACGTTAGGCAAACGCCGGTCATGCTTCCTTGACCTGTGTCAAACCCCGCGCCGTTTGCCCGCGACAACCTGTGCGCCAGCGCACCCCAAGGGTCCGAAAACCGCAAATATACAGAGCGGGCCGGCACCCCTATGTTTCCTGCAGCGAAAGGACACATCATGCCACACACCACCCACCCTCAGACCAGCATCGGTCACGTCCACCTCAAGGTTTCGGATCTGGAACGCGCCATCGCCTTTTACCGCGACGTGATGGGCTTTGAGCTCCAGGTCAGATACGGCGCGCAGGCGGCATTCCTGTCGGCAGGCGGTTATCACCACCATATCGGCCTGAACACCTGGGAAAGCCGCGGCGGCACCCCACCGGCGCCGGGCACGACCGGTCTGTATCATGTTGCGTTCCTCTACCCGGACCGGGCCGCGCTGGCCGCCACCTTCAGGAGCGTGCTGGACGCCGGGGTCGAAATCTCGGGGGCCGCCGATCACGGTGTTTCCGAAGCCATCTATTTCAATGACCCCGACGGCAACGGCATCGAAATCTACCGCGACCGCCCGCAGCACGAATGGCCGCGCGAACCCTCGGGCGAGATCCGGATGTCGAACAGCCGCCTGGACCTTGATGCCCTTCTGACCGAGGCGCCCTGAGCCTCTGGACCTCGCTCTCTGCCGGGCTTAGTTTGCATGCCAACAGACCCAGGAGAGGCAGCATGGCGACAGGCACCCAGATCCGTACGTATTTCAACGGCCAGTGGCACGATGGCGACATCCCGGTCATCCGGGGTGCCGATCACGGTGCATGGCTGGGCTCCAACGTCTTTGACGGCGCGCGGTATGTAAACGGGCTGGCGCCGGACCTGCTGGCACATTGCGCCCGGGTCAACCGTTCTGCCGAGGCGCTGATGGTGACCCCGACCGTCACCCCGGAAGAGATGGTCGCGATCGTGTGGGACGGACTTGCCGTCTTTGCGAAAGAGACCGCCGTCTATATCCGGCCGATGTACTGGGCGCTGGACGGCGATGCGACGGCCATCGTGCCGAAACCCGGTGGCGGCACCGGCTTTGCCATCTGCCTCGAAGCCATTCCGATGGCGCCCGAGAGTGCCTCGACCACGCTGACCCGCACCCGGTTCCGCCGACCTGTGATGGAAGATGCGGTGGTCAACGCCAAGGCCGCCTGTCTGTATCCCAACAACGCCCGGATGCTGGCCGAGGCCCGCGCCAAGGGGTTTGGCAACGCTCTGGTCGCCGATGCCATGGGCAATGTCGCCGAATCCGCCACGGCGAACGTGTTTATGGTCAAGGACGGAACCGTTCTGACCCCGATCCCCAACGGCACTTTCCTCTCCGGCATCACCCGCGCCCGGCACATCACAAACCTGCGTGCCGATGGCACCGAGGTGATCGAGACGATCCTGACCTTCGACGATTTCCATGCCGCAGACGAAATCTTTCTGTCCGGCAACATGAACAAGGTCACCCCCGTCACCGCCTTTGACGACACCCAGTACCAGATTGGCCCCGTCACCCGCAGGGCGCGACAGCTGTACTGGGACTGGGCACGCTCTGAAAGTTAGGGCGATGCGGCGCTGGCTGTATCACCTGTTCATCGCCGCACAGATCCTGGTATTCCTGCTGGGCCTGCTGTGGTTCTGGCACACCAGTCCGTTTTCCGACCCGATCATCGAGCGCAGCCAGTCCGAAGTGCGTCAGGCGCTGGACCGCGCCATGGCCCGCAGGGTCGATCAGGACTGGCTGGACAACCGGCTGTCCGCGGCCCTGGCCGAAGCCGACATCGACCGCGCGTCCCTGCTCATCGCGATCGGTGCCGACAGGACACCGGCGGTGCTGCCCTCGCAACAGCTGCGCGACGAATATGACCGCCAGGCAAGGGTCGCGGGCAGTTATTGGGCTGCCGCCGGCGCATGCAGTCACTGCGCCGTGGATGCGACCTCGTGCAAAAGCGTCACCTATCTTGCCACCTGCCTCATTCCGTTCGAGCTTACCCCGCTGGGCGACCTCAATGCGCTGCGCGCCGAGGCCTGGGCCGCCCTGTCGGGCCAGGAGATCGATGAGCTCAACGCCGGGCTGGCAATTCTGGGTCTTGGCGCGACGACATTGATCGTGGTCAGCGGACCGGTGTCCGCCACCGCCAAGGTGGGTGCCACGACGCTGCGCATCGCGCGCAAGATCGGCAGCCTCACCACGCGGATGGCCGGCGAGCTGAGCGACATGGCACGGCTCGACATCAAGGCGGGCGGTCTGTTGCGCTGGGCGCGTGGCAGCGGGCCGCTGGAAGACGCACTGGATGTTGGTCGGCTGGCGCGGCTGGAAACGGTCAGCGAGTCGATGACGGCGGTGGCACGGCGCACCTCGTCGGCCGAGGCGCTGATCCTTGTGCGCCACGTCGATACTGCCGAGGATGCCGCCAGACTTGCTCGCGTGGCCGAAGCCGCCGGACCCGACACCCGCAAATTCTTTACTGCGCTGGGGAAAAGCCGGGTGTTCCGCGCGCTGGTGCGCCTCAGCGATACGGCGCTGTTCGGCGCGACGCTGATCTATGCGGCCATGATACATGTTCTGACCGGAATTGCGCACTTTGCGGGCGACAGGATTCTGCACGGCGTCAGACAGCTGCTGCGCCCCCGGTAACGGTCGAGGTTGCACAATTCGGCAACGCGCCCCATGATCCGCGCCAGTGAAAAGGATCCAGAGCAATGCGCAAGTTCCTCGTCGTGCTGGATGACAGCCGCGAATGCCTGAACGCCATGCGGTTCGCCGCCATGCGCGCCGCCAAGACCGGCGGCGGGGTCGCAATCCTGTCGGTGATCCCTCCGGACGAGTTCAACCACTGGATCGGGGTGGGCGACATCATGCGCGAAGAAGCCCGCGAACGTATCGTGGCGCACTTCGAGGTTTTTGCGAAATGGATGCGCGACAAGCAGGGCGTCGACCCCGAACTGGTGATCCGCGAAGGTGAACCGTTGCAGGAGATCATCGAACAGGTGAAGGACGATGCGGAGATCGGGGTACTGGTTCTCGGAGCGGGCAGCGACAAGTCGGGGCCCGGTCCGCTGGTGTCCCAGCTCAGCCGAAGCTCCGGCAGCCTACCGATTCCGATCACCATCGTTCCCGGCGACATGTCCAAGGAACGGCTCGAAGCCATCACCTGAACCTGAACAGCCCTGGCTGCGGCAACGGGGCCGCGCCTGTGCCTCAGCCACGACCACGCCGTCTGGATCGGTGTGTGAGGTCGGGCGGGCGGGAGGATGCCGGTCTCTGCGTTGCCTGAACGCCAGATGGCGGGGCATATTTGGCGGCATACGGGCACATGACGCCAGTTGGCGTCAGGGTGACGCGAAATTGCCCCAAAAACCTGTATGAAAATGCAGGTTTCGGTCAATTCACCGAAACTTAAGGAATACGGCAGTTTCGCCAGAATTGTGTCTGTTTTCCGCCCGGTTTCAATCTCAGGGTGAGTCCATCGGAACACAACAACCCACCACCCCATCCCTCACCGCCTCAGACTGAAAGGGTAGACACCATGCACATCGAACTTCACACCCCGCGCCTTCGCTGCCCTCACGCCCTGCGGCCACAGCGCTCCCGTGACCGGAACCTGCATCGGAATTCTTGCACATTCTCCCTGCACTTGCTGCCACAACGCCCGCTGATGCGCTCTCTGCATCAGCCGGACCTGAAAGGAGGCCTCAACGAACCCAAGCCCCATCTTGCATAGCGCCGCTTTCTTGCATCCACCGGATGGCGCTGCATCCCCCCGGCCAGG
Source organism: Puniceibacterium confluentis (assembly GCF_007923445.1). GTDB lineage: Bacteria > Pseudomonadota > Alphaproteobacteria > Rhodobacterales > Rhodobacteraceae > Puniceibacterium > Puniceibacterium confluentis. Next base: position 171,343 of record NZ_VOJI01000003.1, read on the forward strand.
ACCCGCATCACTGTAGGTCCGGCCCAGACGGCCCCGTGTGCTGACAGACGCACGGGGCCGTGCTTCGTTTCGAGGCCCGCCCAAAGTGAAACCGGCGCTGGCAATTGCTGCCGAACCCGTCGCGAGCCTTTGTTTAGAATCATTCCAAACCTTGACGCTTGACGGTCCGGGGCGCATATATGGGGGAACCCAGAAAGGTGCAGCTCAGATGTTTATCCAGACCGAATCCACTCCGAACCCGGCAACTCTGAAGTTTCTGCCCGGCCAGACGGTTCTTGACATGGGCACCGCCGATTTCCCCAGCGCCGAAGGCGCCGCGGCGTCGCCGCTGGCGACACGGCTGTTCGCCGTGGCCGGCGTCAAAGGTGTTTTCTTCGGCAATGATTTCGTCACCGTGACCAAGGCCGAGGAAACCGACTGGGACCACGTGAAACCTGCCATCCTTGGCGCCATCATGGAGCATTTCCAGTCCGGCCAGCCGGTCATGGCGGATGACGCGCAGCAGGCGGGCAGCGGGCACGCCGCCCATGACGGCGAAGACGCGGAAATCGTCGGCCAGATCAAGGAATTGCTGGACAGCCGCGTGCGCCCCGCCGTGGCCCAGGACGGCGGCGACATCACGTTTCATGGCTTTGATCGCGGCGTGGTCTACCTGCACATGCAGGGCGCCTGCGCCGGTTGCCCGTCGTCGACCCTGACCCTGAAGATGGGGATCGAAAACCTGTTGCGCCACTATATCCCCGAAGTCACCGAAGTGCGCCCCGTCGCCGTCTGAGGCTGCGCTGCGATGACTGCGGATGACCCGGCATATCCGCGCCCCGGCCAGCGACGTCGTGCCGCCGCGGCGCGGATTCCCTGTCGGCCAACATGACTCCGGCAGAGCTGTCGGCGCTGCAATCCCGCGCCTACCTGGACATGTCGCCGTGGTCGGTGCAGGATTTTCTGGACATCCTCAGTCAGCCCACGACCCTGCTGACGACGCAGCCCCATGGCTTCTGTCTCGGCCGGGTGGTCCTGGACGAGGCGGAAATCCTCGCCCTCGCCACCGACCCGGACCACCAGAGGCAGGGCTGCGCCACAGGTATCCTCGAACGCTTTCTGCAATCCGCCGCCGAACGCGGCGCGGTGACGGTCTTTCTCGAGGTCGCCGCTTCCAACGCTCCGGCGCGGGCGTTTTACCGCCGCCACGGCTTTGAACAGACCGGCCTGCGCCGGGGCTATTACCGCCAGCCGGACGGGACGCGGACCGATGCCCTGCTCATGGCCCGCCCAGTGACCCGAGGTCAGCACCCCGAGTTGTGACATCGCCTTTGGCTACAAGGCAAAAAGCTGTTGACCCTCCGACGCCGACACGTCCTTAATTGCACCTGATCTGCTTTGATCCACGAAACGCGGACCGGGCACGCCCGCCGCGTTACCAACATTCTGGGAGCGACCTATGACCCTCATGCAGAAATTCCTTGGCGCCGCCGCCACCCTGGCCCTCACCGCCGGTGCTGCGCATGCCGACCCCGCGCTGATCTATGACCTTGGCGGCAAGTTCGACAAATCCTTCAACGAAGCAGCGTTCAACGGCGCCACCAAATGGGCCGAAGAGTCCGGCGGCACCTTCAAGGACATCGAACTGCAGTCCGAAGCCCAGCGCGAACAGGCGTTGCGCCGCTTTGCAGAGGCAGGGTTCAACCCCGTCGTCACCACCGGCTTCTCGATGTCGACGCCGATCGCCGCCGTGGCCGCCGACTACCCCGACACCAAATTCGTGACCATTGACGGATATGTCGACCCGGCTGAACATCCCAACGTGCTGTCGATCCTGTTTGCCGAACATCAGGGCAGCTATCTTGTCGGAATGCTCGCGGCGATGGCATCGAAATCGGGCACCGTCAGCTTTGTCGGCGGCATGGACATCCCGCTGATCCGCAAGTTCGCCTGCGGCTACGCGCAGGGTGTCAAGGCGGTCAATCCCGATGCCACCATCATCTCGAACATGACCGGCACCACGCCGGCCGCCTGGAACGACCCGGTCAAGGGCTCGGAACTGACCAAGGCGCAGATCAGCCAGGGCTCGGACGTGGTCTTTGCCGCGGCCGGCGGCACCGGTCTGGGCGTGCTCCAGACCGCCGCCGACGAAGGCATCCTGTCCATCGGCGTCGATTCGAACCAGAACTACCTGTTCCCGGGCAAGGTCCTGACCTCGATGCTCAAGCGTGTGGACGTCGCGGTCGCGGAATCCATGGCCGCCGGTGCCGACCTTGAAACCGGTGTCAAGGCGCTGACCCTTGAGGGCAACGGCGTCGGCTACGCGCTGGACGACAACAACGCCAGCCTGATCAGCGCCGAGATGGAAGCCGCGGTCGAAGAGGCCAAGGCCAAGATCATCGCCGGCGAGATCGACGTGCATGACTATTCGTCCGACGACAGCTGCCCGGCCATCAACTTCTGAGCACTGCCGGGCCAACGGCACACAGCAGGGCCGCGCCAGTGCCGCGCGGTCCTGCCCCCTTCCGCCACAAACGGACAGACGCATGACCGACCCCGCCCCCGCGATCGAGCTTAAAGGCATCTCCAAGGCTTTCGGCCCGGTGCAGGCCAACAAGGACATCTCGATCCGCGTCATGCCCGGCACGATCCACGGCATCATCGGCGAAAACGGGGCCGGAAAATCGACGCTGATGTCGATCCTCTACGGATTTTACAAGGCTGATGCGGGCGAGGTGTACATCGCTGGCAAAAGGACCGAGATCCCCGACAGCCAGGCCGCGATCAGTGCCGGCATCGGCATGGTCTTTCAGCATTTCAAGCTGGTCCAGAATTTTACCGTCCTTGAAAACGTCATCCTTGGTGCAGAAGACGGCGGCCTGCTGCGCCCCTCGCTGGCCAAGGCGCGCGGCGCCCTGAAGAAACTGGCCGAGGAATACGAACTCTCGGTCGATCCCGACGCCCTGGTCGAAGACCTCAGTGTCGGCCACCAGCAACGGGTCGAGATCCTCAAGGCGCTCTACCGCCACGCGGACATCCTGATACTGGACGAACCCACCGGGGTGCTGACTCCGGCCGAGGCCGACCATCTGTTCCGCATCCTTTCGGGCCTGCGGGCGCAGGGCAAGACAATCATCCTGATCACCCACAAGCTGCGTGAGATAATGGAGATCACCGACACGGTCTCGGTCATGCGTCGGGGCGAAATGACCGCCACCGTCAAGACATCCGAAACCTCGCCCGAACAGCTGGCCGAACTCATGGTGGGCCGCAAGGTCCTGCTGCGGGTCGACAAGAAGCCGGCAAGACCCGGCGCCAAGGTTCTCGAGGTCGAAAATCTGCGGCTGGTGGACGAAAACGGGGTGGAACGGCTCAAGGGCATCTCGCTGGACCTGCGGGCGGGTGAGGTTCTCGGCATCGCCGGGGTGGCGGGCAACGGCCAGTCCGAACTGCTGGAAGTTCTGGGCGGCTATGCCAATGCCACCGGCACCGTACGCGTGAACGGCAGGGCTATAGCGCTGTCGGGCAAAGACTGCACCGGCCAGTCCCGTCGCGCCGACGGCATCGGCCATGTTCCCGAGGACCGCCACCACGAAGGGCTGATCCTGCCCTACACCGCTTGGGAAAACGCCGTTTTCGGCTACCATCGCGATCCCGCTTTCCAGTCGGGCCCTCTGATGAACAACGCCGCGATCCGCGAGGATGCCAAAGGCAAGATGGCGCGTTTCGACGTCCGCCCGCCTGATCCCAACCTGGCCGCGCGCAACTTTTCCGGCGGCAACCAGCAGAAGATCGTCCTCGCACGCGAGATCGAGCGCAACCCTGACATCCTGCTGATCGGACAGCCCACCCGCGGCGTGGATATCGGCGCCATCGAGTTCATCCATCAGCAGATCATCCGCCTGCGTGATGAAGGCAAGGCGATCCTTCTGGTCTCGGTCGAGCTGGACGAGATCTTTTCGCTTTCGGACCGCATCGCCGTGATGTTCGACGGTCAGCTCATGGGCCTGCGCAATGCCGCGGACACCGACCAGCGCGAACTCGGCCTGATGATGGCCGGCATCACCGAGGATCCGGGGGATGACAGCATCGCCGCGGTCGAGGCGCAACTTGCCGCCAAAAACGCTCGCGAGGCGGCCCACCATGGGTAACAAGACCCGCAGGTCCCAGAAAAAAAGGCCCCCCACGCATGGATAAGATGCCCGCCTGGGCCGATGCGGTCCTTGTCCCCCTGATTTCCCTGATCCTCGCGGCGCTGCTCTCGGCGTTGGTGATCATTGCCATCGGGGAAAGCCCGGCTGCGGCGCTGAAGCTGATGGTCGAGGGCGCGCTCATGCGCTCGGCCGGCTGGGGCTACACGCTGTACTACGCAACCAATTTCATCTTCACCGGTCTGGCCGTTTCCGTCGCCTTTCACGCGCGGTTGTTCAATATCGGCGGCGAAGGCCAGGCCACGCTGGGCGGGCTTGGCGTCGCGCTGGTCGTGCTCTACCTGCCCTGGCCGCACTGGTCGCTGGCGCTGGTGGGCGCCTCGCTGGGGGCCGCGGCCTTCGGCGCTCTCTGGGCCCTGATCCCGGCCTTTTTGCAGGCGAAACGCGGCAGTCACATCGTGATCACCACAATCATGTTCAATTTCATCGCCGCGGCGCTGCTCAACTATGTGCTTGTGAACCTGCTGAAACCGGCCGGAGCCATGGATCCTGCCAGTGCGCTGTTCCCCTCGGCCACCCACCTGCCGACGTTCCAGCAGATGTTTTCCTCCGCTGATGCGCCGCTTTTCCGGGGCGCGCCGGCCAACATCTCGTTCTTTCTCGCGCTGCTGGCCTGCGTCGCGGTCTGGCTGCTGATCTGGCGCACGCGGCTGGGCTATGAGATCCGCGCCCTTGGCCATTCCGAATCCGCCGCGCGCTATGCCGGCATCTCGCCGGTGCGCATCATCATCGTCACCATGCTGATCTCGGGCGGGCTGTCCGGCATGATGGCGGTCAATACCACCATGGGCGAATCCGAACGCCTTGTGATGAACGCCACCGAAGGCGCCGGGTTCATCGGCATCGCGGTGGCGCTGATGGGGCGGAACCATCCCTTCGGCGTGCTTCTGGCCGCCATCCTTTTCGGCTTTCTCTATCAGGGCGGTGCCGAACTGGCGCTCTGGACCAGCATCCCGCGCGAACTGATCGTGGTGATTCAGGCATTGGTGATCCTGTTCACCGGCGCACTGGACAACATGGTGCGGATGCCGCTCGAGAAACTGTTCCTGTCGATGCGGAAAGGCAGCACCTGATGGATTTCCTGACCCTTCTGCAGGTGCTCGATTCCACCGTGCGCCTTGCCACCCCGCTGTTGCTGGCCTGCCTCGCAGGATTGTTCAGCGAACGCGCCGGAATCTTCGACATCGGCCTTGAGGGCAAGATGCTGATGGCGGCGTTTTTCTCGGCCGCGGTCGCATCGCTGACCGGGTCAGTCTGGCTCGGGCTGCTGGCCGGCATCACCGGTTCCCTGGTGCTGTCGGGCATACACGGCCTCGCCTCGATCACCTTCCGGGGCAATCAGCTGATTTCCGGTGTGGCGATCAACTTCCTTGCCGCAGGTATGACCGTCCTGATCGCCCAGGACTGGTTTTCCCAGGGTGGGCGCACCCCCTCTCTCATGGGGGGCGGACGTTTCAACGATATCACCCTGCCTTTCGCGGATGCCCTCTCCGATGTTCCGATCCTTGGCCCGGTCTATGCGCAGCTGATCTCGGGCCACTCAATACTCGTATACGTCGCCTTTGCCTGCGTGCCGCTCAGTTGGTGGATCCTGTTCCGCACCCGCTTTGGCCTGCGCCTGCGCGCCGTGGGCGAGGCGCCCGAGGCGGTGGATACCGCAGGTGTGTCTGTCATCGGGCTGCGCTATGCCGCAGTGGCCATCTGTGGCCTGCTGTGCGGTGTGGCCGGTGCCTACCTTGCCACCGGGCTGCAGGCCGGTTTCGTCAAGGACATGACCGCAGGGCGGGGCTACATCGCCCTCGCCGCGCTGATCTTTGCCAAATGGCGCCCCTGGTACGCACTCGCTGCCTGCCTGCTGTTCGGCCTCCTGCAGGCGGTCGCGCTGCGTTATCAGAACATCGACCTCGGTGGTGTGATCATCCCGGTCCAGGTGATGGACGCCCTGCCCTACATCCTGACGGTCGTGATCCTGGCCGGCTTTGTCGGCAAGGCGATCCCGCCGCGCGCCGGGGGCGAGCCTTATGTCAAGGAACGCTGAAACACGGTCCGAGAGTCACCCCACCATTCCGGCGCTCTGACACCGGCCCGCGCCGCCACTGGTTTGTATGCGGCAGAAATATCCCGGGGGAGACGCCCGACGGGCAGCGGGGGCAGCGCCCCCGGGGACGGCGTGGCCGACGCACAGGACATGGGCAACGGCACAACGAAGCCAAGCAAAAATTGTCGCCACCGTTGCAAAGCCGGCGCCACCCACGCTAAGTGCGTTCATGCAGATCTATCTCCCCATTGCCGAGGTTTCGGTAAACCTCTTTGTCCTGCTCGGGCTGGGAGCAATCATTGGCATGCTGTCCGGCATGTTCGGGGTCGGCGGTGGCTTTCTGATCACGCCGATGCTGTTCTTTCTGGGCATTCCACCGGCGGTGGCCGTGGCCACCGGCGCCAATCAGATCGTTGCCTCCTCGATCTCGGCCGTCCTTGCCCATCTCAAACGCAAGACCGTGGATCTGCGCATGGGCCTGGTGCTGCTGATGGGCGGCCTGATCGGGTCGGGCTTTGGCGTTTACATCTTCAACATCCTGCGCGATCTGGGGCAGGTCGATCTGCTGGTCCGGCTGTGTTACGTGGTGTTCCTCGGCGTCATCGGCGCGCTGATGTTTGTCGAATCGCTGCGCGCGCTGCGCAACTCCCGACGCGGCAGCCCCCCGAAACGACGCCAGCATGTCTGGGTCCACGGCCTGCCGTTCAAGGTGCGGTTCCGCGCCTCCGGTCTTTACATCTCGGCCATTCCCCCAATGATGGTCGGTTTTGCCGTCGGCATCCTGGCGGCAATCATGGGGGTGGGCGGCGGATTCATCATGGTGCCCGCGATGATCTACCTGCTGGGAATGCCGACCAAGGTGGTCATCGGCACCTCCCTGTTCCAGATCATCTTTGTCACCGCCTTCACCACCCTGCTGCACGCCACCACCAGCATGACTGTCGATCTGGTGCTGGCTCTGGCCCTGATCATCGGCGGCGTGATCGGGGCGCAGCTCGGGACGGTGATCGGGATGCGCCTCAAGGCCGAACAATTGCGAATCCTGCTGGCGATGCTGGTGCTTGCCGTCTGCGGCAAGATTGCCCTGGAGCTACTGCTGCAACCTGCCGAAATCTACACCCTCGCGGCCGGGGGGCACTGATGCGCCTGCTTGCCGCTCTTCTTCTGCTTGCCGCCCCGGCACTGGCACAGGACGAAGAGGTCGTGCTTGGCCTCAGTCAGGACCAGGTCGCGATCACCGCCGATTTCGATGGCTCCGACATCCTGATCTTCGGGGCCATCAAACGGGAAACACCCATTCCCGACGGCCCGCCGATCGAAGTGCTGATCACCGTCGCGGGGCCTTCGGTGCCGCTCACCGTGCGCCGCAAGGAACGGCGGTTCGGGATCTGGGTCAACACCGATGCAGTCGACATCGACTCGGCGCCGTCGTTTTACGCCATCGCCACATCGGCGCCCTGGAGCCAGACCATTTCCGATGTCGAAGACCTGCGCCACCGCGTCTCGATCCGGCGGGCGATCCGGTCGGTCGGCGCGCCGATGACGGTGCAGGACAGCCAGAGCTTTGCCGCCGCCGTGATCCGCATCCGCACCGAAGAAGGTCTGTACCAACTGGCCGAAGACACCGTCGAGGTCAGCCAGCAGACGCTGTTCGACACGTCCATCGCCATGCCCGCCAACCTGACCGAAGGCGCCTACCGGACCCGGATCCTGCTCACCCGGGGCGGACGGGTGATTTCGCAGCGCGAAACCGTCATCGACGTGCGCAAGGTCGGCATCGAACGCTGGCTGTTCAACCTGTCGCGCGAACAGCCGCTTGCCTATGGCCTGCTGTCGGTGGCGCTGGCCATCGCCGCAGGCTGGGGCGCGTCGACCGCCTTCCGGATGATCCGCTCCTGATGCCCCGCCCCGAGCAGCCCCGTCGTGCGGGTTTCACCGCGCTGCGCAGCCTGCAGACCCGCTGGGCCGACAACGACAGCTACGGGCACCTGAACAATGCCGCATATTTTTCGCTGTTCGACACCGCCATCAGCCTCTGGCAGATCGATCAGGGCATCGTCATAGACGGCCCCGCGCCGACCCGCCTGCTGGTGGTCGAGAACGGCTGCACCTACTTTGCCGAATGCGGCTTTCCCGACGTGCTGCAGGTCGGCCTGCGTCTGGCGCATCTGGGCAGAACCTCGTTCCGCACGGACATCGCGCTGTTTCGCAACGATGACGACGCGGCCGCCGCCTGTGGTTTCTTTACCCAGGTCCATGTCGACGCCGCAGGCCATCCCGCACCGCTGCCGGACCATCTCCGCGCCTGCCTGAGCAGCCTCACGGCCTGAGCGCCACAACCTGGCCCCCCGCCAGCCTGTGAGCGTCAGGCGGCAGCTGGCGCCGAGCTCTGCGCCCCATGGGCGCGGGGTGAGACATCTGCGCGGCCGCAAGGCCGCTCCGCCAGATCAACCCGCCTCGTGGAAAAAACCGTAGATCCGTTCGGCCAGCGCCTCCGAGACCCCCTCGACCGCCTTCAGATCCGCCAGATTGGCGCGGGCCACAGCCTTGGCCGAGCCGAAGTGTGCCAGCAGCGCTCGCTTGCGGGCCGCGCCGACGCCGGGCACGTCGTCCAGCGGCGTTGCCCCCACGGCCTTGGCCCGCTTGGCGCGGTGGGTCCCGATGGCAAAGCGGTGGGCCTCGTCGCGCATCCGCTGGATGAAATACAGCACCGGATCATTGTGGCGCAGCGCAAAGGCGTGCTGCCCCAGCCGGTGGAACTCTTCCTTGCCGGCATCGCGGTCGACGCCCTTGGCGACGCCCACCATGGGAATGTCCTGCACCCCGTGTTCGGCCATGATCGACGCCACCGCCGACACCTGCCCGGCGCCGCCGTCGATCAGCAGCAGATCCGGCCACAGACCCAGGGTCCGGTCCGGGTCTTCCTTCAGCAGCCGCCGGAAACGCCGCTCGAGCACTTCCTTCATCATGCCGAAATCGTCACCCGGCACCAGTGCATCACCGCGGATGTTGAACTTGCGGTACTGGTTCTTCAGGAACCCCTCGGGGCCGGCAACGATCATCGCGCCGACGGCGTTGGTGCCCTGAATATGGCTGTTGTCGTAGACTTCGATGCGCTGCGGCGGCGCGTCGAGCCCGAAGGCCTCGGCCAGCCCCCGCAGCAGCTTTCCCTGGGTGGCGGTTTCGGCCATCTTGCGTGCCAGCGACTCGCGGGCGTTGCGCGCCGCGCCGTCGACCAGTTCGACCTTTTCGCCGCGCAGCGGCACAGCCAGTTCGACCCGTCGGCCCAGCTTGCCGGTCAACGCCTCTTCCATCAGGTCGGCGTTTTCGATGGCATGGCTCAACAGGATCAGCCGCGGCGGTTCCTTGGTGTCATAGAACTGTCCCAGGAACGCTTCCATCACTTCGGCCGCATCGACATCCGGACCGACGCGGGGGTAAAAGTCGCGGTTGCCCCAGTTCTGATTGGCACGGATGAAAAACACCTGGACGCAGGCCTGCCCGCCTTCGAGATGCAGCGCCACGACGTCCGCCTCGGTCACGCCGCGCGGATTGATGCCCTGTGCGGACTGCACCTGCGTCAACGCCCGGATCCTGTCGCGCAGAGCCGCCGCGCGCTCGAACTCCATCGCCTCTGACGCCTCCGCCATCTGCCGCGCCAGCCCTTCCTGCACGCCGCTCGACTTGCCCGACAGAAACTGCGCCGCATCCCGGACGCTCGCGCGGTAGTCTTCGGCCGAGATCCGGCCGACGCAGGGCGCCGAACAGCGCCGGATCTGGTGCTGCAGGCAAGGACGGGTGCGGGTTTCAAACATGGAATCCGCGCAATTGCGCAACAGGAACACCTTTTGCAGCTGGTTCAGGGTCCGGTTCACCGCGCCGGCGCTGGCAAAGGGACCAAAATACTGGCCCTTGTCCTTCTTCGCGCCGCGATGCTTGGTGATCTGCGGAAAATCGTGGTCCGTCACCAGAATGTTCGGGAACGACTTGTCGTCGCGCAGCAGCACGTTGTAGCGCGGCTTCAGTTGCTTGATCAGGTTCTGCTCGAGCAGCAGGGCCTCGGTCTCGGTCCGGGTGGTCAGGAACATCATCGAGGCGGTTTCGCGGATCATCCGCGCGATACGGCCCGAATGCCCCGCAGGCCGCGCGTAGTTGCTGACCCGGGCCCGCAGGTTGCGTGCCTTGCCGACGTAAAGCACCCGGCTTTCGCCATCCAGCATCCGATACACCCCGGGGCTGTTGTCCAGGGTTTTCAGGTAGGATTGAATGCAGGCGTGCCCTGTCGGCGCGACGCCCGAAGGTGTGTCAGTTGCGTCAGTCATGGAACCCCGGTTCGTTGCGGTTCAGTTGCGATTCTTGCCGGGTGGCTGCACTGTCCAAAAGGCGGGTGCAAGCCGGAAGGCATCCACGGAAGTTGTGGATAACTCTGAGTGTAACTTTCCGCCGTCCGGAAATTCTCGTTGTATTTAGCAAGCTTCCCTGATTTGCCTTATTTTTAATCAAAAACGTAATGCCTTGTTTTTATTTAAAACATTTTCCGGACACATGCAAAACTATGATTTCATTAAACCTTTTGTAACGATTTCGTCACTGCCCGCAGCCAGGTGCACAACTTTACCATGCGTCGTCACTCATTTCCTATGATGTCGGGTGTTTGCCATCCAAGGTGCTGTCCGCCGTCGGTGCAGAGCAGTTGACCGGTCACCCCGGGCGCATCCAGGAAATATGACAGTGCACCAACGATATCCGCCGGGTTGGATCCGCGCTGCAGAACTGTGGCCGCGCGTTGCCGGGCAAATTGGTCGTCACTCTGGCGGCCACCACGCAGCGTCGGCCCCGGGCCGATCGCATTGACCCGCACCCGCGGTGCCAGCGCCCGCGCCGCTGTCTGGGTCAGGGTCCACAGACCCGCCTTGGCCAGCGTGTAGGTCATGAATTCCGGCGTCAGCTTGCGCACCCGCTGGTCGATCATGTTGACCACCAGCGCCTGCGCCACCGGCTCTCCGAGCGCATCACTGACGGGGTCGGGCGCCTGTGCCGCCAGTGCCTGCATCAGCACAAAGGGCGCCCGAAGATTGCTTTCGAAATGGCGGTCCCAACTGCTGCGCGTGGCGGAGCCGATGTCGTCGTGCTCAAAGATCGAGGCGTTGTTCACCAGGCAGGTCAGCGGACCGCCCAGGCCCCTGGACGCGCGCGGCACCAGGTCCTGCACCGCGGCCTCGTCCAGCAGATCCGCCTGCAATGTGACGGCACGGCGCCCCATTTCGCGGATCCGCGCGGCGACTTCCTCCGCTGCCGTGCCGGAACTGGCGTAATGCACCGCCACGTCATGTCCGCGCTCGGCAAGGCACAGGGCCATCGCGCGGCCCAGGCGTTTTCCCGCCCCTGTCACCAATGCCCTCACTGCACACCTCTCAGCTCAGAAGTACGATCACCACGTAGACAATATACAATATTGTCAGCAAGATGCCCCAGACCCGGCCGATATTCTGCCGCAGAAAGACAAACGGGATCAGAAGCAGGCTGGAGGCCAGCATCACCCAGAGATCGAAACGCAGGAACGCGGCATCCACCCCGAGCGGCGCAATAATCGAGGCGATGCCGATGATGGCCAGCAGGTTGAACATGTTGGACCCGATGACATTGCCCAGCGCCACGTCGGCCTGACGGCGCAGCGCCGCCATCACCGTTGTCGCCAGTTCCGGCAGCGAGGTGCCGACAGCGACCAGAGTGAGGCCGATGACCGTGTCACTGACACCAAAGCGCTGTGCAATGACCGTCGCCGAGTCAACCAGGAGATCCGCGCCCAGAGGCAGGCCCGCCAGCCCCAGCGCCAGGTAAAGCCCGATTTTCCAACCGCGCATTTGCGGGTCGGCGCCTTCGATCTGCTCTTCGGCGGCATCCTTTCCGGCGCGCCGGTGTGCCCGCGACTCGCGTACCGCATCCCCCAGCAACAGTGCCAGCGCCGCCAGCAGACCCAGGCCGGCGATCTGGTCGAACACCCCCCGGAACGCCAGCGCGATGAACAGCACCGTCGCGCCCAGCATGATGACATAGCTCTTGCGCGTGTCATGCTCGGCCGTGTGCATCACCGCCAGCATGCCCGGTATGCCCAGCACCAGCAGCACATTGGCGGTGTTCGATCCCACCACGTTGCCCAATGCGATGCCCGGCACCCCGTCCAGCGCCGCCTTGACCGAAATCAGAAGTTCAGGCGCCGAGGTGCCGAAGGCCACAATTGTCAGGCTGACAATCAGCGCCGGAACACCGACGCGCAGGCTCAGGTTCACGGCGCCCTTGACCAGCGCATCACCGGCCAGCAGCAGGATCACCAGCCCCAGCACAACCGTCATCCAGACCATGTCAGGACGTTCCCTTGTCGCAGGGACACGGGCCCCGTCCGATGCGGTAACGCCCGCATCGCTTGCATTTTGCCGAAGCGAGCCGCTTCGCGCCCGGCATCCTGAGCTTGCCGAACATCGCCAGCACCGCCATGCCAATCAGGAAGATCGAGACAATCTTGACGATCACGTCACAACCCGAACCGGGCGTACTGCGCCCGTTCCTCGACACCGGCCAGCGCGTCCATCGCCAGGTTCGCCCCGAAACGGCGGAACAACGACCGTTTCATTTCGTAGCGGCGGAATTTCACCTTGTCGCCGAACCGCGCCTTCATGACCGGCACCAGATGGCCGATGCCGTCAGCCAGACCGACCCTGACCGCACTTTGCCCGATCCAGACTTCGCCCGTGAAAAGGTCCGGATCCTGAGCCAGCTTGTCGCCACGCCGGCTCTGGACATGGCCGATGAAATTCTCGTGCAACTGGCTGAGCAGACGGTCCAGCCGCGCCACATCTTCTTCGGTTTCGGGACGGAAGGGGTCATTCATGCTTTTGGACTTGCCCGCCGTGTGCACCCGCCGCTCAAGCCCCTGACGGGCCAGGAATACATGGGCGCCAAACCCGGCCGAGATCACCCCGATCGACCCCAGGATCGAACTGTCATCGGCAAAAATCTCATCCGCCGCAGAGGCCAGCCAGTACCCGCCGGAGGCGGCGACATCTTCGACGAAGGCAAAGACCGGCACTCCGGTCTCTATTGCCAGCCGTCGAATGCGTGTGCCGATCAGCGACGACTGCACCGGCGAGCCGCCGGGCGAGTTGATTTCCAGCGCGACCGCCACCGGCTTGCCGCGCCGGAAGGCTTTTTCCAACATGGTCCGCAGGCTCTGATCGCTCAGAGCGCCGCGAGCACCCATGCCAATGGCACCCTGCAGGCGCACGACGGCCACCATGGGGGTGGATTTGAGAAAGGGGATCCAGCGTTTCATGTTCTCGCATGTAGAGGGGTCACAGCTGACAAACAAGGCGCGAGGCGCAATGTTCCTCGGACGCGGTCCACCGGCACAACCGCCACAGCCGTGTCCCCCCGGGCGTCTGGCCGACCGGTGCGGCGGCACGTCAGGGTGATGCGGGGGCGGCACGCGGGCGATACGGGGCCACCGACCGGACAACGGCCTAGTAAAAGCTCTGCGGGTCGATATCGATCGCCAGCCGCAACTGGCCGCGCAGGCGGAACTGTCCGGCCCACTCTGCCAGCGCGGCCTGCAGAGCCACCCCCTTGGGCGCCTTCACCAGCAGACGCACCCGGTGCCTGCCACGCACCCTTGCTATCGGCGCCGGGGCGGGGCCGAAGACCTGTGCGCCGATCTTTCGCAGGGCACCGTCCTGCCGCGCCATGGCGTTGCCGAGATCGAACACTTCCTGCACGTCGGTCGAACTGAGGATGATCCCCGCCATGCGGCCATATGGCGGCACCCCGGCGGCACGGCGTTCCGCCGCTTCGGCGCGCCAGAACCCCTCTTCATCCCCGGCCAGGATCGAGCGGATCACCGGATGTTCGGGCTGGTAGGTCTGCATCACCGCTTCGCCGGGTTTTTCGGCCCGCCCGGCGCGGCCCGCCACCTGCCGCATCAGCTGGAACGTGCGTTCGGCCGCCCGCAGGTCCGACCCCTGCAACCCCAGATCGGCGTCGATCACGCCGACCAGCGTCAGCAACGGGAAATTATGCCCCTTGGCCACAAGCTGGGTGCCGATGATGATATCCGCCGCACCCTGAGCGATGTTCTCGATTTCGGCCTTCAGCGCCCGGGCCGAGCCGTACATGTCCGACGACAGCACCGCCACGCGGGCCTCGGGGAACAGGCCGGTGACCTCTTCGCCCAGGCGTTCGACGCCGGGACCGACGGCGGCCAGTTTGTCTTCGGCCTCGCAGGACGGGCAGATGTCCGGCACCGGTTTGCTTTCGCCGCACTGGTGACAGACCAGGCGTTTCAGGAACCGGTGCTCGACCATCCGCGCGTCGCAGTGGTCACAGCCGATCTGATGGCCGCAGGCCCGGCAGATCGTCACCGGGGCATAGCCACGCCGGTTGAGGAACAGCAAGGACTGCTCGCCCTTTTCCAGCCGCTGCGTCACCGAGCGCGCCAGGGACGGCGACACCCAACGGTCGCGCGGCAGATCCTCGGCCCGCATGTCTATGGTGCGCATCTTCGGCATCACCGCCACCCCGAAACGCGACGTGAGCTCGATCCGGTCGTACTTGCCGGCCTCGGCATTGGCCCAGCTTTCCAGCGACGGCGTGGCCGAGGCCAGCACCACCCGCGCGCCACAGATCGCGGCGCGCAACACCGCCATGTCGCGGGCATTGTACAACACGCCCTCTTCCTGCTTGTAGGATGTGTCGTGTTCCTCGTCGACCACCACCAGCCCGAGCTGCTGGAATGGCAGGAACAGCGCCGACCGCGCACCGACGACAAGCTGCGCGCGGCCCTCACCGACCATTTTCCAGACCCGGCGCCGTTCGGTCACGGTCACGCCGGAATGCCACTCGGCCGGTCGCGCCCCGAACCGCGCCTCGACCCGGGTCAGAAACTCGGCGGACAGGGCAATCTCGGGCAACAGAACCAGGGCCTGACGCCCGCGGCGCAGGCATTCCGCCACCGCCTCGAGATACACTTCGGTCTTGCCCGACCCGGTGACGCCGCGCAGCAGCGTGGTGCCATAATCCCCGGACCGCACTCCCGCCATCAGCGCCTCGGCCCCGGCCGCCTGATCGCCGGTCAGTTCCTTGCCGCCAAGATCCGGGTCAAGACGTGGAAAGGCCGTGTCACGCGGGCTTTCCTCTTCGGTGACGGCGCCCAGCTTGACCAGCCCCTTGACCACTGACGGGGTCACGCCTGCGGTTTCGGCCAGTTCACCGAGGGTCAGCGACAGCCTGCCCATGTCGCGCAACACGTCCAGCACCCGAGTGCGGGCGTCGGTCATCCGGCCCGGTTCGGACAGGCCCAGACGGTACACCTTGCGCATCGACGGCGGATCGCCCAGCCCCGGCGCACGCGTGCACAGCCGCAACATCGCGGACAGCGGTGTCAGGGTGTAGTCACCGGCGCGTTCCAGAAAGCTGCGCAACTCGTCGCGCATCGGTGCTGCATCCAGCACCCGGATCACCGCGCGGATCTTTGCCGGGTCGAAATCGCCGACCCCCGGCCCCCAGACCACCCCGAGCACCTTGCGGGGACCCAGCGGCACCTCGACAAAGGCCCCGAGGTGGCAGCCGCCCTCGGGCGCGCGGTAGTCCAGAGTGCTCGCGAAAGGTTGCGTGGTGAGCACCGCGATCAGATCGTCTTCTTTGAAAAAACCCGGGGACATTCACACATTTCATGTTAGCGCTGCCGGGAACAGGCTTTCTGCCCCCGTGTCTCTGGGGTAAGACAGCCGCAGCGAATTGCCAAGCGACCGGGAAGGAACGCACATGAAATTCTTCGTAGACACCGCCGATATCGACGCCATCTCTGAACTCAACGATCTGGGGATGGTGGACGGAGTCACCACAAACCCGTCTCTCATCCTGAAATCCGGACGCGACATTCTGGAAGTGACAAAGGAGATCTGCGACATGGTCTCGGGCCCCGTCTCTGCCGAGGTGATCGCGCTGGGATCGGACGACATGATCGCCGAGGGCCGCAGGCTGGCCGAGATCGCCCCGAACATTGCCGTGAAGGTGCCGCTGACCTGGGATGGCCTCAAGGCCTGCAAGGTGCTGACGGACGAGGGCAACATGGTGAACGTCACGCTCTGTTTTTCCGCCAATCAGGCTCTGCTGGCCGCCAAGGCCGGTGCGACGTTCATCTCGCCGTTCATCGGGCGTCTGGACGATCTGAACATGGACGGGCTGGATCTCATCGCTGACATCCGCACAATCTATGACAATTACGGCTACGAGACGCAGATCCTGGCCGCCTCGATCCGCACCGCCAACCACATGTCGGAATGCGCCAAGATCGGCGCCGACGTGGCCACCGCGCCTCCGGGCGTGATCAAGGCGATGGCCAACCACGTTCTGACCGACAAGGGGCTGGACCAGTTCGTCAAGGACGCCGCCCAGGCCGGAATCAAGATTCTCTGAGACTTACCGGCGCCGGGGCTGTTGCCCCCGGCGCCGCCACCCGTCGGCCGCGACAGCAGCGGCCCTTTGCCGGTGGCCGGTCCCGGGGCGCCGTGCCGTCTTGTCGTCTCAGGGCACGCATGACCGCGCGTGCAGTCATTGCAGATGCAGGTATCCGCGCGAATCCGGCCCCGGTGCAGACAGTTGACACATCGGCCACACCCCGGCAAAGAGGCGGAAACGCCCGGATAAAAGGGGCGAAAACGCAGGTACCCTCTGATAGGGTCCGGCCAGAAATCAAACAGAGACCGACATGAGCAGCAGCCCCCGCATCGACGATTCCCTACGTGACACGATCATCTCGCGCCCCGACGTTATCCTGGAAGATCAGGACGTTATGCGCGCATTGATCGCTGCAAACGAGCGGTCTATGGGTGGCAACATCATCGACTTGCGCGGCATCGCCATGGACCGGCTCGAAGCGCGGCTGGACCGGCTGGAAGACACCCACCGTTCGGTGATCGCCGCGGCCTACGAAAATCTTGCCGGAACCAATCTTGTGCACCGGGCCATCCTGCGGATGCTCGACCCGGTCGAGTTCGAGCCCTTTCTCAGGGACCTGGGCGGTGAGGTCGCCGAAATCCTGCGGGTTGATTCCGTGCGGCTGGTGCTGGAATCGGCGCAGAACGACGAAGACCCGACGCTCAGCCGTCTGGGCAGCGTGCTGTCAGTGGCCGAACCGGGCTTCATCGAAGACTATCTTGCCAATGGTCGCCACTCGGCTCCGCAACGCAGCGTCACACTGCGCCAGCTGCAATACGGCGACTCCCAGATCTATGGCGACAACGCCACGTACATCCGCTCCGAGGCCTGCCTTCGGCTGGACTTTGGCCCCGGCCGCCTGCCCGGTCTGCTGGCGCTGGGAGCCGAGGATCCGCACCAGTTCACGCCACAGCAGGGCACGGATCTGCTGGCGTTCTTTGCCGGCGTGTTCGAACGCACCATGCGGCGCTGGCTGTCATGACCCTGGCCATTTCTCCACAGGCCCGCGACGCCCTGGAGAACTGGCTTGCCGCGGCGCGCGCCCTGCATGGCGCCGCCGACAACACCCTCACCGCCTACCGCGCAGATGTGCGGGACTTCATCATCTTCATGACCCAGTACCATGGCGGCACAGAGGGGCTTGGCCCGCTGTCGCGGCTGACGGTAACCGACATGCGGGCCTGGATGGCGCATCTGCGCGGTGGCGGCGCCGGATCACGCTCGATGGCGCGCAAGCTTTCGGCGGTGAAAAGCTTTTACCGCTGGCTGGCCGAGCGCGAAGGGTATGAACCCACGGCGGTGCTGTCGACCCGCACCCCGAAGTTCCAGAAGAAACTGCCGCGCCCGCTGTCGCAGGACGCCGCCCGCGCCATGATCGACACCGTCGAGGTGCAGAACGTGACAGGCTGGATCGGCGCCCGCGACGCTGCCGTCATCACCCTGCTCTACGGCTGTGGCCTGCGGATTTCCGAGGCGCTTGGCCTGCGGGGCCGTGACCTGCCACTGGGGGAATCGCTGCGTATCACCGGCAAGGGCGGCAAGGAACGCATCGTGCCGGTGCTGCCGGTCGCCCGATCGGCGGTGGACCGCTATCTTGCCGCCTGCCCCTACACGCCCGAACCCGATGCGCCGCTGTTCCGTGGTGCGCGGGGCGGCGCGCTCAACCCCAGGCTGATCCAGAAAGTCACGGAAAATGCCCGGATGCAGCTGGGACTGCCTGCGACCGCGACCCCCCACGCCATGCGGCACAGCTTTGCCACCCACCTGCTGTCGGCCGGTGGCGATCTGCGGGCGATTCAGGAACTTCTGGGCCATGCCTCGTTGTCGACCACCCAGGCCTATACCGCCGTTGACACCCTGCATCTGATGAAGGTCTATGAGGCAACCCACCCCAAGGCCTGACCGATGCACCCCAATCCGATCTTTCATTCCGCCGACCACGCCAAGGACATCGCCTATGCGCGGCACCGCGGCTTCGGCGTGCTGGCCGTCAGCACCGCGGCGGTGCCGCTGCTGTCCCACATCCCGTTCCTGCTGGCCGAAGACGGCAGCCACGCCGACCTGCATCTTGTCCGCTCGAACCCGATTGCGCGGCTGAACGGCCCCCAGCAGGCGGTCATCGCGGTGAACGGGCCGGATGGCTATATCTCTCCCGACTGGTACGAGGTGCCGGACCAGGTTCCGACCTGGAACTATGTCGCCATCCATCTGACCGGCACGCTGGCCCCCCTGCCCGAGAGCGGGATGCGCGCCATGCTGGACCGCCAGTCCGAAGCCTACGAGGCCCGGCTGGCCCCCAAACCGGTCTGGCAGACCGAAAAGATGACACCGGACGTGCTGGACCGGATGATGCGGATGATCCTGCCGTTCCGGTTGCATGTCTCGAACATAGACGCCACCTGGAAACTGAGCCAGAACAAGGCCGACGCCGTGCGCCTCGCTGCCGCAGAGGCGGTGCGGCAGGCGCCGACCGGCGTGCAGACCGGTGCGCTGGCGGACCTGATGCGCCACCCCCCTGTGCTTTAGCCGCAGATCTTACCAAGCCCGCGCAAAGACCCTAGGGTTTGCGCACCCGTTCCGGTCGAAAGGATCCCACCGATGAAACTGCTGAGCTCCGGCACCTCGCCGTTTGTGCGCAAGGTTCTGATAACGCTGCACGAAACAAACCAGCTGGGCGATGTTGAAATCGTTCCCGTGTCGACCACGCCCTTTGCCGTCAATGCCACGGTGACCGCCGCCAATCCGATCGGGAAAATTCCTGCCCTGATCCGCGAAGACGGCCCAGCCCTGTATGACAGCCGCGTCATCTGCCGCTTTCTCGACCATCGTGCCAAAGCCGGACTTTACCCCGAAAACCGCGTCTGGGACGTCCTGACGCTCGAAGCCACCGCCGACGGACTGCTCGAAGCGGCGCTGCTCATGGTTTACGAGGCACGGCTGCGGGACGAAGAACAACGGTCGCCGGACTGGGTCGAGGCACAATGGGACAAGATCGACCGCGCCCTGACAGCGGTCAATTCCCTCTGGATGAGCCATCTGCATGGCCGCATGGACATGGGTCACATCGCCATGGGGGCCGCGCTGTCGTATCTCGACCTGCGTCACGACGCCCGAAACTGGCGTGCCGGGCGCGATGCGCTGGCAGCCTGGCACAAGAGCTTTGCCGAACGTCCGTCGATGCTGGCGACAGCACCGCAGGGCTGATCCGCAACCAGCGCGACCACACCCCGCCCGGCTCCCTGCCCGGACGGGGCGGCAGGAGCCATGAAAAAGGGGCCCCGATACGGAGCCCCCTCATCCGATGCTGTCGCTGTGTGGCTCAGAACTTCAGCGTCAGGCCCACGTTCAGCGCATTGGTTTTCACATCGGTCTCGAAATCGCCGCCGCCGTCCAGCTCGCCTTCGTTGCGCGAATAGACGAACTGGTATTCGCCGAAGACCGCCACACGGTCGCTGATGTCATAACTTGCCCCGGCAATCAGACGCACGGCCGGGCCGGTGAGCTGATAGCCGAACGTCTTGTCGCCCGCGAAGGTCTCGGCATCGACATGGGGCACGGCCACGCCCAGACCGCCGCCGACGTAGGGCGTCAGACCGTTCCACTGGTCCGGCCACCGGCGCATCGCGTTTGCGGTGACGATGTTCAGCCCGTCAGTGAACTCGAAACCCTTGAAGCCGATGGCGGCGGCTTCGTCATCGGGCGCGTAGACCTTGGAATGGGTGAATTCGAGACCGAAACCGATTCGCTCGTCCTGCCACCAGGTGCCGCGAACACCGTAATACGGCGGCATCTCAAACGACTTTCCCTGCCAACCGATCAGGCCATTGTACGACCCGCCGCCGGGATAATCGCCCTTCAGACGGCTGTGCGGCGCCGTCTGCCAGCCGGAATAGAAGGAAAGCTCCATTTCCGCGGCGACTGGCCCTGCCAGAAGCACGATTGCGGCCGCGCCAAGCGCACATTTTACCAGTGTAGCCTGTGTCATCGTCTCATCCTTGCGGCCCGTCGGCCCTGTGGCCGTACCCGTCGGCCGTGCTCTCCCCGGGCTGATATAGTCACATAGCACGCGTCAACAACCGCGACACATCCGCGCTTTTCACGAAGACGCGATTTTGAGTTCTGGACGCAACCCGGCGACCCGGCTAAATACCCGAACCATAAGGCCATGCAGCGTCATGGCAGATCTTTTTGCCCCGGCCAGTCCAACGGCCAAGGAATGGAGTAAACCCCGTGTCACACGCAGACGAACACGCAGGCACCCGGAGAGACTTTCTCTACTACGCCACAGCAGGGGCCGGCGCCGTCACTGCCGGAGCCGCCATCTGGCCGCTGGTAAACCAGATGAACCCCTCGGCCGACGTGCTCGCGCTGTCGTCGATCCGGGTCGACGTCTCGGGCGTCACCGAAGGCACCCAGCTGACGGTCAAATGGCTCGGCAAACCGGTGTTCATCCGTTCGCGCACCGCGAAGGAAATCGAAGAAGGCCGCGCCGTTGCGCTGTCCGAACTGGTCGACCCGATCGCCCGGAACGAGAACATCGCCGGCGAAGCCGATGCATCCGACGAGAACCGCACCCTGGACGCAGAGGGCAAGTGGCTGGTGATGATGGGTGTCTGCACCCACCTCGGCTGTGTGCCGCTTGGCGATGGTGCCGGTGAATATGATGGTTGGTTCTGCCCCTGCCACGGCTCGCACTACGACACGGCGGGCCGCATCCGCAAAGGCCCGGCCCCGCGCAATCTGCCGGTGCCCCCGGCCGAGTTCGCTGACGAAACCACGATCGTTCTCGGTTAAGGGAGAGAGAAATGGCTGGAATTCCGCACGACCATTACGAACCGAAAACAGGTGGCGAAAAGTGGCTGCACCGGCGCCTGCCGGTGCTTGGCATCCTTTATGACACCATCATGATCCCCACACCCAAGAACCTGAACTGGATGTGGATCTGGGGCATCGTGCTGACCTTTACCCTGGTGCTGCAGATTGCCACCGGCATTTCGCTGGTGATGCACTACACGCCCGACACCACCCTGGCCTTTGCCTCGGTCGAGCATATCATGCGCGACGTCAACGGCGGCTGGGCCCTGCGCTACATGCATGCCAACGGCGCCTCGCTGTTCTTTGTCGCCGTCTACGCCCACATCTTCCGCGGGCTCTATTACGGCAGCTACAAGGAACCGCGCGAGATCACCTGGATCATCGGCATCCTGATCTACCTGTTGATGATGGGCACCGCCTTCATGGGCTACGTTCTGCCCTGGGGCCAGATGTCATTCTGGGGCGCCACGGTCATCACCGGCCTGTTCGGTGCGATTCCCTTCATCGGCGAGCCGATCCAGACCTGGCTTCTGGGCGGACCGGCGGTCGACAACTACACGCTGACCCGCTTTTTCTCGCTGCACTATCTGTTCCCGTTCGTGATTGCGGGCCTGGTGATCGTGCACATCTGGGCCTTTCACACCACGGGCAACAACAACCCCACCGGTGTTGAAGTGCGCCGCACCTCGAAGGCCGAGGCACAGAAAGACACCGTGCCGTTCTGGCCCTACTTCGTGATCAAGGACCTGTTCGCGCTGGCCGTGATCCTGGCGGTGTTCTTTGCGGTTATCGGCTTCATGCCGAACTACCTCGGCCACCCGGACAACTACATCGAAGCGAATCCGCTCGCGACGCCTGCGCACATCGTGCCGGAATGGTACTTCCTGCCGTTCTATGCGATCCTGCGCGCCTTTACCGCAGACGTCTGGGTGGTGCAGATCGCCTCGTTCGTGACCGGTGGCATCGTCGACGCCAAGTTCTTTGGCGTGCTGGCAATGTTCGGCGCCATCGCTGTAATGGCGCTGGCCCCCTGGCTCGACACGTCGTCGGTACGCTCTGGCAAGTACCGTCCGATGTTCAAGTGGTGGTTCGCCCTGCTGATCATCGATTTCATCGTTCTGATGTGGGTGGGTGCCCGCCCGGCCGAGTTCCCCTATGACTGGATCTCGCTGATCGCGTCGGCCTACTGGTTTGGATACTTCCTGGTGATCCTGCCGCTGCTGGGCGTCATCGAAAAGCCGCTGCCGCGCCCCGAAACCATCGAAGATGATTTCGCCAGCCACTACGGCAAATCCTCGGAAACCGGCGGTGCAACTGCATCGACCCCGGCAGAGTAAGAAGAAGGACCCTGAACCCATGTTCAAGAAACTTGCCCTGACCGCCGCGATGGCACTGGCACTCACCACCGGTGGCGCCTTTGCCGCCGAAGGTGAGCAGCATATCGAGGATTACGACTTTTCCTTCGAAGGTCCCTTTGGCAGCTACGACCAGCACCAGCTGCAGCGCGGCCTGCAGGTCTACACCGAGGTCTGCGCCTCCTGCCACGGGCTGCGGTACGTCCCGTTCCGCGACCTGTCGTCGGAATCCGGCCCCGGCCTCCCCGAGGATCAGGTGCGCGCCTACGCGTCCCAGAACTTTGAGGTGTTCGACTCCGAGCTCGACGATTTCCGCCCGGCTACCCCGGCGGACAACTTCCCGGTGAACGACGGCGTCGGCGCGCCCGACCTGTCGCTGATGGCCAAGTCCCGCGCGGGCTTCCACGGCCCCTACGGCACCGGCATCAACCAGCTGGTCAAGGGCATCGGCGGTCCGGAATACATCGCCTCGCTGCTGGCGGGTTACACCGGTGAGACCATCGAACAGGCCGGCACGGTACTCTACGAGAACACCGCCTTTCCGGGCGGCTATATCTCGATGCCGCCGCCGCTTCTGGGCGACGACGTCGAATATGCCGATGGTCACGAGACCGACATTCACAGCGAATCAAAGGATGTGGCTGCCTTCCTGATGTGGACCGCCGAGCCCAAGATGATGGCGCGCAAGCAGGCCGGTTTTGTCGGTGTGCTGTTCCTGACCCTGCTGTCGGTGCTGCTCTACCTCACCAACAAGCGCATCTGGGCGCCGATCAAAGGCAAGAAGAACGCCACCTGATCCGGCCGACACTGCCGAGAATTGAAAAGCCCCGTCATATTGACGGGGCTTTTTGCTGTGGCGGGGGGGGCCGACCGGGCGGTTTATCCGAGATACGCGCGCAGCGCCGCGGGCGGGTCGGAAAACAGCCGCTCGGTCGCAACCGGCGCCGCCGCCACCCCGTCGGCCACCAGGACCACCCGTTGCGCGAAACGGCGCGCGTCCTCGGGGTCATGCGTGACCAGCACCACCAGGGCGCCAGCGGCCCCGGCCACTTCGGCCACCAGATCCAGCATCCCCG
This sequence comes from Puniceibacterium confluentis, assembly GCF_007923445.1. Taxonomy (GTDB): domain Bacteria; phylum Pseudomonadota; class Alphaproteobacteria; order Rhodobacterales; family Rhodobacteraceae; genus Puniceibacterium; species Puniceibacterium confluentis. The sequence continues at coordinate 195,305 of NZ_VOJI01000003.1, forward strand.
CCTTCAGCGCCGGCCCCAGCGCCGCAAAAGGTTCGTCCAGCAGCATGACCGGCCGGTCCTGTACCAGAACCCGCGCCAGCGCCGCCCGGCTTTGCTGCCCCCCCGACAGCGCGCCGGGGCGGCGCGCGCCCAGTCCATCCAGACCGACACGGGCCAGTGCCGCGTCAATCCGCGCCTGGTCCGCTGCCGTCAGCCGCCCGCCACCGGGCCGCATCGCCAGACCCAGGTTGCGCGTCACACTCAGATGCGGGAACAGGTTGTTGTCCTGAAACAGCATGCTCACGGGCCGCTGCCCCGGCGCCACGCGGGTCAGATCCCGATCGTGCCAAAGCACCCGCCCCGCCCTGGGCGCGTGGAACCCGGCGATCACATCCAGCAGCGTCGATTTGCCCGCGCCCGACGGCCCGATCACCGCCACCCGTTCGCCCGGGTGCAGCGCGAACCGCGCCGTGAGGCGGAAATCCCCCTCTGTGATCTCGACGCCCTCAAGCTTCAGCATCGACACGCCCCCCGCGATCAAACATCCAGAACAGCCCCAGACTGAGCGCCAGCAGCAGCAGTGCCGCCCCGGCCGCGGCCTCCATCCGGTAGGCCCCCATCAACCCGTATACCTTGAGTGGCAGGGTGGCATGGTCGGGATCCGCAAACAGTGCGATCACCCCCAGATCACCCATCGACAGCGCCGCCGTCAGTCCGGCGGCAAACCCCAACGGCCGACGCAGACGCGGCAGCAGCACCCAGCGCACCCAGGCCCAGCCCGACAATCCCAGCGCGGCGCCGAGGCGCGCATAATCCGCCCGCACGGCCTCGGCTTCGGGCCGCAGGATCCTGAGCGCAAAGGGCAGGGACACCAGCGCGTTCACCACTCCGGTCACAACCAGCGCATGATCCAGCGGGTTGACGTAGGGCCGCAGGATCAGAAACAGCCCGGTTCCCAGCACCAGCGGCGATACCGCAATGCCCGCCAGCCCCAGCAGTTCGCCGCGCCGCGTCGCCAGTGGCAGCGCCCAGACAAGGCACAGAAACGTCGAGCCCAGCGCCACCAGCACCGAATGACCGGCCGCCTGCCAGACCGCTGGCCCCAGCATGGCCAGTCCCGGCAGACCGCGCAGAACGACCATGCCCAGCGGCGCCAGCAGGAACGCCGCCACCAGCCCGATCCAGACGGCATCCAGACCGCGTGCCAGCCCGCCATCATCCCAGCGCTGCACCACCCGGTCGCGGCCGACCCCGAATCCCGTGCCCGAGGAAAGCCGCAGGGCAATGCCCCCGGCCACCAGCGCCAGTGTCAGCTGGATCACCGCCAGCATCGCGGCTCGGGCCAGGTCGAAGTCGAACCGCATGGCCTGATAAATCGCCAGTTCCACCGTTGTCGCCCGTGGCCCGCCGCCCAGCGTCAGGGCAATGGCGAAGGACGACAGGCAGATGACGAAGATCACCGCGAAGGCCCCCGGCGCGATGCGTGCCAGCATCGGCAACTCCAGCACCCGGAACACCTGGCCGGCAGTCAGCCCCAATGAGGCCGACAGGCGGAACCGTTCGGCCGGGACCGCAAGCCAGCCCTGCAGGATCATCCGTACCGCCAGCGGCAGGTTGAAGAAGACGTGCGCGATCACAACGCCATGCAGTCCGTATATCGTGATCCCGGGCAGGCCGGCCCAGCGCAGAACGGCATTCACCAGTCCGGACTGCCCGAACACCGCCAGCAGACCCAGCACCGCCACGATCACCGGCAATATGAACGGTGCGCCCAGCAGCGCCACAAGCACGCCGCGCCCGACAAACCGACGCCGCGCCAGTGCCCGTGCCACCGGCACCGCAACCAGCACCGACAGCGCCGCCGACAGCAGCGCCTGAACCAGCGTAAAGCGGATCGCCAGCCAGTCCCCCGGGGCCAGCGCCGACCAGGCCGCTCCGCGCCAGATCACTGCCGCCACGGGGCCAAAGGTCAGCCCCGCAACCAGCAGCCCGGCGGTTACTGCGACAGCGCCGCGCGCCATGCCTCGATCGCCTTGTCACGCAGGTCGGCGGCTTCGTTCTCGGAATAGAACAGCACCTTTTCCGGCAGATCCAGTTCCTTGAACCCCTCGGGCCAGCCCGCCTGCGGCAGTGCCGCCGGAAAGGACCAGTTGCCCGTCGCGATCATGCTCTGGAATTCCTCTGACAGGATGAAGGCCATGAACTGATCCGCCAGTTCCGGCTGATCCGTCCCCGCGACCTTGGCCGCCAGTTCGACCATGAAATAGTGCCCCTCGGGAAAGATCGCCGCCTTCTTGGTGCGGTCTTCCTCGGCGATGATGTGATAGGCCGGCGAGGTGGTGTAGGACAGTACCATGTCCGCCTCACCGTCGGTGAACAAGCCATAGGATTCCGACCAGCCCTTGGTCACCGTCAGGATCTTCGGCGCCAGCTTTTCCCAGGCCGACTGCGCCCCGTCGCCGTACACCGCCTGCACCCACAGGACCAGTGCCAGCCCCGAGATCGAGGTCCGCGGGTCCTGGATGACGATCTTCAGATCATCGGGCGCGTCCAGCAGCGCCTCAAAGGACGCAGGCGCCTCTGCCATCCGCTCGGTGTTGTAGATGAACGCCGTGTGCCCATAGTTGAATGGCAGGAACACCTCGTCGCTCCAGTCGATCGGCAGGGTCAGCGCTTCCAGCGTCTGGCCATGCGGCGCGAACAGCCCGCTTTCCCGCGCCTTTTTGGTGACATCGGTGTTCAGACCGAACACGATATCCGCTTCGGTCCGCGCGCCTTCCAGCAAGAGGCGTGGCAGCAGATCGCCGGGCTTGAACTGAAGGTCGCATCCGCACTGCGCCTCGAACAGCGCTTCGATCTTCGGCCCCGGTCCCCACTCCGAGGTGATGTAATCACCGGCGTAGACTGTCAGGACTGGTGTTTGCGCCAGAGCGGTACTGGCCGTCATCAAAGCCGCTGCAACTGTAAGTGCCTTCATGGCATCCTCCAAGATTGCGACGGATGGGCAAAGTGCGGAGCATGCGTCCAGACCTTCCCTCCGCCGGTGTTAACCGGTTCAGGTTCAACGGGTTCGCATCGCGCGTCTCAGCTGCCGTGTTGGTCGCCTCATCCGGGCGGGAAATTAGTCCCCACTTTCCCTGATGAGGGTCGACTGTCGCCTCATCCGGGCGGGAAACCGGTCCCCACTTTCCCTGATGAGACGCACGACAGCACCCCGAGGTGGGCAGACAGCTAGCGCCGCACCCGGTCGCATTCAAGCGAAATCCCTTGAGACCGTCCCCGCCCTGCCCTAACACCACGCCCAAAGGAGCCACCCGCCATGAGCCTCAACACCTTCGGTCATCTTTTCCGCGTCACCACCTGGGGCGAAAGCCACGGACCCGCGCTTGGCGCCACCGTCGATGGCTGCCCTCCCGGCGTCGAGATCACCGAAGACATGATTCAGGTCTGGCTGGACCGGCGCAAACCCGGCACCTCGAAATACACCACCCAACGCAAGGAACCCGATCAGGTCCGCATCCTGTCCGGTGTGTTCGAGGGACAGACCACCGGCACCCCGGTGCAGCTGATGATCGAGAACACCGACCAGCGTTCCAAGGATTACGGCGACATCGCCGAGAAATTCCGCCCCGGCCATGCCGACATCACCTACTGGCAGAAATACGGCATCCGCGACCACCGCGGCGGCGGACGCTCTTCGGCACGGGAGACCGCAGCGAGGGTGGCCGCTGGTGGCCTCGCCCGCGCCGCGCTGGACAGCCTCGCGCCGGGGATCGAGATCGAAGGCTACATGACCCAGATGGGCCCGCACCGCATCTCGGGCGCGCGCGACATGTCGCAGATCACGCAAAATCCGTTCTGGGTGCCCTCTGCCGAGACCGCGACGCTCTGGGCCGACTACCTTGAGACCCTGCGCAAGTCCGGCAACTCGGTCGGAGCAATGATCGAGGTTGTCGCCCGCAATGTCCCCCCCGGCCTTGGCGCGCCGGTCTACGGCAAGCTCGACACCGATCTGGCAGCAGCGATGATGAGCATCAATGCCGTCAAGGGCGTCGAGATCGGTGAAGGCATGGCCGCCGCCATGCTGACCGGCGAGGACAATGCCGACGAGATCTTCATGGGCGACGACGGACGGCCGGTCTACAGTTCGAACCATGCCGGCGGGATCCTTGGTGGCATTTCGACCGGTCAGGACATTGTGGTACGCTTCGCAGTGAAACCCACCTCGTCCATCCTGAAACCGCGCCAGACCATCACCAAATCCGGCGAAGCGGCGGAAATCATCACCAAGGGCCGCCACGACCCCTGCGTCGGCATCCGTGCCGTGCCAGTGGGCGAGGCGATGATGGCCTGCGTGATCCTGGACCACCTCCTGCTGCACCGCGGCCAGATCGGCCGGAATCGCGGCACGATCGGCTAGAGCGATCTGCCAGCCTCTCCGGGGTCCCGATACCCCGGGGTGAGGCCGCAGACCGAGGGGCAGCGCCCCTCCGAGAGCTTTCAGACAGTGCGCTGTCGGGACAGTTGCACCGCCAGAATGCCCAGCGCGATCACCACAACCCCGATCACGTCCCAGATTCCCAGCGCCTCGCCCAGCAAGGCCGCGGCGATCGCGACCCCGAAAAACGGGTTGAGGAAATGAAAGGTTGCTGCTTTCACCGCGCCGATCCGCTCGACCAGCAGGAACCAGACCAGCGTGGCGATGACCCCGGGCACCAGCGTGGTGTACCAGAAGGCCCAGACCAGCGGCCAGGACCAGGTGACTGCCAAACGTTCGAACGCCACGGCAGGCACGATCAGCGCCGCCGCGCCCACCAGCATCTGCAACCCGACTATCATCATCACATTGCCTTTTGACGTCGCACCGCGCAGGGTCAGCGTTGCCGCGGCCAGCGAAATGCCGCCCAGGATGCACAGGCCCAGCCCGTACAGGTCCACACCACCGCTGATCCGTGCGCCCATGATCAGCACCACACCAGTCACGCCGATGCACAGACCGACGATCCCCAGAGGCGCCAGCCGGTCGCGCAACAGCACCCACCCCGCCAGCGCCACCATCAGCGGCATGGTCGAGGCGATGATCGCGGCCAGCGACGCCTGCACCGTCTGCATCGCCACAAAGTTCAAGCCGAGGTACAGCGCGTTCTGGCAGATGCCAAAGATCACCACCGACCGCCATTGCCGCCGTGTCAGATGCCAGCTCTGCCCCATCAGGCGGGCAATCAGCACCGCGATCAGACCGGACACCAGAAACCGCAGCGCCAGCGCATAGAGCGGCGGCGCGGCAACGACGATGATCCGCGCCGAGGTAAAGGCCGAGGACCACATCGCGGCAAAGGCCAGCCCCATCAAGATCGCGCGCAGGTCCATGACTACTCCGGGGTTGTTTGCGCGCACATGATCCGCTCTGCGCGGCAAGGTCAACCCGGACAGCCGCGGCCAAACCGGCGTCGGACAGTCACCGAGACAGATGCAACCGCAGGGCCCGGGGGCTGAGCGGGATGGCCTCCGGGGGCGTCACCGGCTGAAATCCCACCAGCAGGGGCACGACGCTCCGGAACACCCTTTGCAACCCTGCCTGCCGAACCGTGACACCCTGTCGCTGGCGTGTGTGGCGTCGCACCGGCGGCCCGGTCAATGTTTCATCGCGGCCCCGGCCGACCGGCCCCCTACGCGGCAATCCGGCGCGCGATGCTTCGCCAAGGCAAAAAACCCCGCCTGCGGACAGGCGGGGCAAGTCAGCGCCTCAGCCCGAAGGCGAAGCGCGGCGGTACGCCGGTTGTTGTTGAAAACCCCGATGGGCGCCCGAAGGCCCCCGGAACCGGCCTAGTGCGGCCGTTCTTCCATCTCCGAGCGGATCTGCTGGCGCAGCACATCTATCGGGACGACTTTGCCGTCGCGCTTGAAATGCCAGTAGGTCCAGCCGTTGCAGGACGGTGCGTTTTCCAGATGCGCCCCCACCTGATGGATCGACCCCTTCACATCGTTGCCGATCAGCGTGCCGTCGGCCCGCACCTTGGCCTTGTGCCGGTTTCCGATCGAAAACAGCTCTTCGCCCGGACGCAGCATGCCGCGTTCGACCAGCTGGCCAAACGGCACCCGGGGTTCGCTGCGCTTGGCGCGGGTGACTTCCAGTGCCGCCTTGTCAAATTTGCGCACATCGGCGATCCGGCGGTTCGCCACCTCGCGGTAGGCTGCCTCGCGCTCGATTCCGATCCAGTCACGGCCCAGCATCTTGGCCACGGCCCCGGTTGTGCCTGTGCCAAAGAACGGGTCCAGCACCACGTCGCCGGGGTTGGTCGACCCGACCAGCACCCGGTGCAGCAGGCCTTCCGGCTTTTGTGTCGGGTGCGCCTTGTCGCCATTGGCATCTTTCAGCCGCTCGCCACCGTTGCAGATCGGCAAGACCCAGTCGCTGCGCATCTGGATGCCTTCGTTCAGGGACTTGAGGGCCTCGTAGTTGAAGGTGTACTTGCCGCCCTCGCCCTTTGACGCCCAGATCATCGTCTCATGGGCATTGGTGAACCGCTTGCCGCGGAAATTCGGCATCGGGTTGGCCTTGCGCCAGACGACGTCGTTCAGGATCCAGTAGCCTTCGTCCTGCAGAGCGGCCCCGACCCGGAAGATGTTGTGATAGGATCCGATCACCCAGATTGCGCCATTCGGCTTGAGCAACCGGCGCGCCGCCTTGAGCCATGCCTTGGTAAAGCGGTCATAGACCTCGAAACTCGCGAACTGGTCCCAGTGATCGTCAACTGCGTCCACGCGCGAATTGTCCGGCCGGTGCAGATCACCTTTCAACTGCAGGTTATAGGGCGGATCGGCAAAGATCAGATCGACCGACGCCTCCGGCAGACTGTTCATCACCTCGATGCAGTCCCCTTCGAGAATCGTGTTGAGCGGCAGCGTGGCGGCGCTCTTGATCTTGGTCATCTTCGTCATGTCTCAGCCTCTGTCCCCGGCGCAATGTCGCGCTCATTAGTTGCCCAAAGGATGATTCATCGGTGATTCGCGGTCAATTTCTTTTTTGAATCAGAGGGTTAAGATTTACCCTTGATACAAGATATTGTGCACCGGCTTGAACGAACGCCTATGGTGTGGGGTCACACCAAGATTTCGCAGCGCCTCTCTGTGGCTTTTCGAGGGATATCCCATATTCGTCTCCCAGCCATATCCGGGATAGTGTTGCGCCAAATCCCACATGACCCGGTCGCGCCTTGTTTTTGCCACAATTGAGGCCGCCGCGATCGACACCGACCGTGCATCCCCACCGATTACCGGAGTCGCGTCTAGGTTGAGTCCTCGGGGAATCAGGTTGCCATCCACAAGCACGTGATCCGGTACAAACCCCAGCGCCGCGATGGCCCGTTCCATGGCCAGGTGGCTGGCACGCAGGATGTTGTGAGTGTCTATTTCCGCGACGCTCGCCTCCCCTACGCCCACAAGGGCACACTCGAGAATTTGCAGGCACAGCGCCTCGCGCCGCCGCGCCGTCAGTTTCTTGGAATCGTTAAGGCCGTCGGGGATGCGGGCCGGGTTCAGCCAGACGGCAGCGGCCATGACCGGCCCGGCCAGGGGGCCGCGCCCGACCTCATCGACTCCGACGACACGGCCCATGCCACGGGCGTACAGGGTTTTTTCCAGCGAAAAATCAGGGATTGTCATACCCTTTTGAACCCGCTGCCAGCGATACTTGCAAGCGCCATGTGCCGAGCGGGTCTGAACCCCGAATGACGGCGACCCGTCCGGCGCTCCGGTGCGGCGGCAAACCGCGATGGCACTCCCCCGGTTGGACAAATGCCAAAAAACGGCGCGCGGGCCTTTTCGGAGCTCCGCGCGCCGTCCGGTGCGGCGGTCGAGGGCGCTACCGCCGCACCTCTGCTCGACTCATGATCTCAGCGGCGGGCGATCGTGTAGCCACTGTTGCGCAGGCAATTTGCGCCATATGCCAGCAGCTGGCCATGACGGGTGCGCACCGACGACAGGCAGACGTCGGGCAGGCGGCGGCTTTGCTCATAGCGGCGCGACAGGCAAACGGCGTCAAACACCTTGCTGCCGCGATATGTCTCGGTCAGACAGCTGCCGGGCAGCGGCGCACGCCCGCGGCCAAAGTCGACACCGTGACCGCGGTCGCGCCGACCCCTGTTGTCAAAGTCGCTGTTGTGGCCAAAACGGCCCCGGTTGTCGTAATTCCTGTGCTCGTCACCGCGTCCCGGGTGGTCGTAACGACCCCAGTTGTTGTAACGGCCCCGGTCGTCGTGGCGGCCCCGGTTGTCGTAATGTCCCCGGTCGTCAAAGTACGGGCGCGGATCGCGTTCGACATAGCGGTGCTTTTTCTTCTTTTTGTCTTCGTCCTCCTTGTCCTTGGCATTCTTGATCGTGGCGCCAAGGACCAGCAGGGTTGTACCGATGCCGAGCGTGCGCAGGAGCGCGTCGTTTTCCGCGGCGCGGACCGGGGCTGCGGTCAGGCCGGTCAGCACGACGGCGGCGGTCAGCACGGCTGCGATGAATTTGCGGGACATGATGGTCTCCTTCATTTCGTAGGGTGTCCGCTTGCGGACAGTTGCAGGGTCACGCACCTCCGGTTGGTCCGCGGCGATGTACCAACCCTGATCCGCCCTGCCGAAGTCAGGCAATATCGGCCCCCTGCTATCGGATATCCGCCCCATAAACTCGCATGGATATTGAATTTCCGTGGCATTGCGGTCAGCGTGGCAAGCATGAAAACCCTTGCCCTCATCCTCGCCCTTTCAGTCCCGTCGCTGGTCGCAGCCGGGTCTGCGCAGGCGGCCTGCTATGCCGATTACAAGGCCAAGCAGGACGACCCCCTGCGCCTGCACTACGGTGTCGCGGAACTCCGCGGCACCTGCTCGGACAAGGCCGCAAAGGCCGAACTCCAGACACGCCTTGCCGATCAGGGCTGGACTCTGCTCAATGTTGTCTCTGTCTTTGACGACAGTGGGCTGAACAAAAGGAAGGCCAGTGCCGGACCCTACTTCCTCCGCTTCTGAAACGCGCCGTACAGGCGGCCGTATCGTGACCGTCGGCATTGCCGCCATCGTGACCCTGCTCTTCACTGCGGGGGTGGTGCTGGTGCTGACCCTGCCCGATGCCGGCGCCTTCAATGCCCGGGTCGAACGGCTGTTTGTCGAAAATGACGACCTGACCGCGCAGGCGGAAATCAAGCTGCTGGAAATTCTCGCACAAAGCGGCACCGCCTTTGCCGAGACTCTGGCCAGCTACCGCATGGTGATCTTTGTGCTGCTGGTCTTTGCCACGGCGCTGATGGTCGCGGCGCTGGTGTTTCTGGTGATGCTGGTGACGCTCAACCGGCGCATGGCGCAGATCGAACGCTCTGGCATCCAGGTTTCGTCGCTGATCATTTCCCGCGAGGAAAACACCGTCTACCTCAACACCATGGGGTTCAAGCTGACCGAAGCGATGATGGAAACCATGGCGGTGCTGGCCGAAGCCCGCATGGACGGCGAATTGCTGAGCGGAGCGCAGATTGAGGCGGTGATTTCGGGGCGACCGGAACCCGATTGCGACGAGGCTGCCGGCGCCACCCGGATCAAGCGGTTGCGCGATGGCCTGGGCAACCAGCTTGTCAGCGAACTTCTGGTCAAGAACATCGCCCGCAAGGGCTATGTCCTGGCCATCGACAAGGCCGTGATCGAGGTGATCTGAGGCAGCGCCCGCCGCGCATTGACTGGCATACCAGTATGCTAGTATCAGGCGGGCAGGAGGCGCCGCATGCACACCCGAACCGATCACGATCCCGCCACGTCCCCAACCCGGCCCCGGAGTGCGCCCGACTGGATCGCCTGGTTTTGGAGCGACTTCCTGCCGGACTGGCTGGCACGCGTGCAGGATGGCGACGCGGGTGTCTTCGACGCGCTGGATGCCGCCGGAAATCCAGACGTCACCGCTGGCAAGTCGCTGCTCGCGCAGGCCCGCAACCTGTTCACCCTGTCCCATGTCGCCCTGCTGTCCGGGGATCCGGAGTTGATTGCCGCAGCGGGTCGGCAGGCCGCGTTTCTGGACCGTTTCCGCAAGGCGCCCGGTCTTTACCGTTGCAAGGCGCTGCGCGATGGCAGCCCGACCGGGCAGGCTGCGGACGCGGCTGCGCGCAGTTACGACCACACCTTTGTCATTCTGGGGCTGGTCACGTGGAACCGGCTGTCACCCGCACCCCAGACCGACAGGCGGATTGCCGAGTGCTGGGATGCGCTGCAATCACATCTGACCGACCCTGCAACCGGGCTGCTGCGCAACGACGATATCGCCGCCAGCCCACTGCCCGCTCAGAACCCGCACATGCATCTCTACGAGGCGTGCCTGCAAGCCTTTCGCATGACCGGCGCGGACATCTGGCTGAAGCGTGCCGCTGCGCTGCGCGCGGTGGGGCTGGCGCATTTCATGGATCAGGACAGCGGCAGCATCGCCGAATTCCTCACCCCCGAATTGCAGCCCCTGCCCGGTTCGGACGGCCTGCGTCGCGAACCCGGCCACCAGTGCGAATGGGCCTGGCTGCTGCTGGAAGAGGCCCGTCTTGCCCGCAGCGGCGAACTCGACACCCCGGCCGCCCGGTTGATGGAATTCGCCGAACGCCATGGTTTTGCCCGCCACGGCGCGCTGAAGGGGGCCGCGTTCGACGCGGTCTCGTCCACCGGGACCGTGCTTGAAAATACCTTTCTGTTGTGGCCCCAGACCGAAGCGATCAAGATGCTGGCCCTGCGACACACCGCCGGAGATCCGCAGGCAGGAGACCGCGCCCGCGCTCTGCTTTGCCTGATGTTCGAACGCTGGTTCCAGGACCGCCCGGTGTTCGTCAACCGGCTGGATGCCGACGGCAACAGCCTGTGGTCAGAGGCGCTGACCCGGCTGATGTATCACCTTGTGCTGGCACTGACCGAAGGTGCCCGGGCCGGGCTGTGGCCGGACGTGCCGCGCGCGGGCCAAATGGCTTGAGTCTGCCCCTCGGGTTCTGACGCACAGAAATTGCAGGCTGCTGCGGCTGGTAGTCGGATCGACTCGCGCCGTGCAAATCCGTTTGTCACCTCAGGTCGTCGGGTAAAGTATATCCCGCAAAAACAAGGGAGACGACGCCCCTGACGGGACCTGGCTCTGCATCCTGCCGTTTCAGCGGGTTGATGAGCGTATGGCGGGCTGTCCTAGGTTCAACGAACCAGACGGAAAACCCCGAATGCAGGCTAAGTTGTTGGTTTGTATGGTGACCCCGGCAGGACTTGAACCTGCAACCTATCCCTTAGGAGGGGATTGCTCTATCCAGTTGAGCCACGGGGCCATTATTGCGTCATACGGTCCGAAGTCTGGTCTGCGCAAGAACCGTCTTCGCCTTTCTGTCCTCTGGCTCCGGCACCATCACGATGAACCGGCATCGCGGACGTGTTGAAACCGGGAACCACGCGCCGGTCTTTTAGCCGGGCAAGAGTGCCCTGTCACCAGTACAACGCGCCCGGCATCGGTTTTCTGGGCCGCTGTGCCAGCGCGGAACCGCAACGCAGCCCGGCGCGGACGGATCACCCGGCAAAGAGGCAAAGTATCACACCCTGTCACCACGCCCGGATGGCGGAATATCTTGTGTCCGCGCAACCCATTACGTTAACGTCATAGCAGAGCAGAAACAGGACACCCGAACCGTGGCCCAGGACGACACCCGCCCGCTTACCCTCCGTGATGTTTCCGAAGCCTCCGGCGTTTCGGAAATGACCGTCAGCCGCGTGCTGCGCAACCGCGGCGATGTTTCACTGGCCACGCGCGAACGGGTGCTCGAAGCGGCCAAGACGCTGGGTTACGTGCCCAACAAGATCGCCGGTGCGCTTGCCAGCCAGCGGGTCAATCTGGTGGCGGTGATCATCCCGTCGCTGTCCAACATGGTCTTTCCCGAGGTCATGACCGGCATCAGCCGGGTGTTGGAACAGACCGACCTGCAACCGGTTTTCGGGGTGACCGACTATCTTCCCGAGAAGGAAGAGCGCGTGCTCTACGAGATGCTGTCGTGGCGTCCCTCGGGTGTGATCATCGCCGGGCTGGAACGCACCGACCCCTCGCGGGCCATGCTCAAGGCAAGCGGCATTCCGGTGGTCGAAATCATGGATGTCGATGGCACGCCCGTCGACGCCATGGTCGGCATCTCGCACCGCCGCGCCGGTCGCATGATGGCACAGGCGATCCTGAAGGCCGGGTATGAACAGATCGGCTTTATGGGCACCAAGATGCCGCTCGATCACCGCGCCCGCAAACGCTTTGAGGGCTTTACCGAGGCGCTGGCCAAGGGCGGGATCGAAATCCAGGATCAGGAATTCTATTCCGGCGGCTCGGCTCTGGCCAAGGGCCGGGAGATGACGCGCGACATGTTGCAGCGCAATCCGGAACTGGATTTCCTGTATTACTCCAATGACATGATCGGTGCGGGCGGCTTGCTTTACCTGCTGGAGCAGGGAATCGACATCCCGGGCCAGATCGGACTTGCCGGCTTTAACGGCGTCGAACTGCTGCAGGGTCTGCCGCGCCAGCTGGCGACGATGGACGCCTGTCGGCTGGAAATCGGCACCACCGCGGCACAGATCATCGCCAACCGGGTCGAAAACCCCGACGCGCCGTATCAGAAGATCACCGAACTGACCCCGACAATCACCTATGGCGACACGCTGAAACGGCGCTGAGCCGTGATCCCGACGCTGGACAACCGCGCCGCGCGTCGGCTGTTTCTGCATTGTCACGCGCTTGCCGAAGCTCCCACCGGCCCGTCCCGCGGCACCGATCTGCTGGCGCTGATCGAGCGTCTGGGCTTTGTCCAGGTCGACAGCATCAATACGGTGGAACGCGCCCACCACATGATCCTGTTCGCGCGTCGCGCGACCTACCGTCCCCACCACCTGCCGCCGCTGCTGGAACGCGACCGAACCCTGTTCGAACAATGGACCCATGACGCGGCGATCATCCCGACCGCGTTCTACCCGCACTGGCACCTGCGTTTTGCCCGCAACGCCGCGGCGATGCGCGCCCGCTGGCAGACCGACCGCCGCGCCGGGTTCGAGGAAAAATTCGACAGCGTTCTGGCGCAGATCGCGGCCCATGGCCCGGTCTGCTCGGCGGATGTCGGTGCGGGAGAGGCGCGCACCTCCGGCGGCTGGTGGGACTGGCATCCGTCCAAGACCGCGCTGGAGTTCCTCTGGCGCACCGGCGATCTCGCGATCTGCCACCGTGAGAATTTCCGCAAATTCTTCGATCTCAGCACACGTGTCATCCCCCAGGCGCGGCACAGCGCGCCGCCGGACCCCGCACAGAGCATCGACTGGCTCTGCGCCGGTGCGCTCGACCGGCTCGGCTTTGCCACGCCGGGCGAACTGGCGGCATTCTGGGACATCGTGACCCCGGCCGAAGCGCGCGCCTGGGCGCAGGATCAGCTGGCCCGCGCCGGGGTGATGGAGATCGAGGTGCAAAGTGCCGACGGCAGATACCGCCGCCACCTCGCCCGCCCGGACGTGCTGGAGCAGGCCCGGCAGGCGCCCACCCCGCCAAACCGTCTGCGCGTGCTCAGCCCCTTTGATCCGGCCCTGCGCGACCGCGCCCGTACCGAGCGTCTGTTCGGCTATCACTACCGGATCGAAGTGTTCACACCTGCCGCCAAGCGCCGCTACGGTTACTATGTCTTTCCGCTGCTCGACGGTGAGCGGCTGGTCGGGCGCATCGACATGAAAGCCGACCGCACCACTTCGACCCTGAACGTCAGCGCCCTGTGGCCGGAAGCCGGGATAAAGTGGAACGGCGCGCGTCAGCGTCGGCTGACCGCCGAACTGCGCCGCGTGCAACGGTTTGCGGGGCTGGATGCGCTGGCGTTTCAGCCGGACTGGCTGCGCTGTCCCCGCTCCTGACACCGATCCAGCTGCGGCCAGAGTGTGCCGCAGCGACCGCCCAAGGGCCACCAACGCGCAGGCCAGCCCCGTCCCTCGGACAAACCCATTCCCCCCCTGCTGCCGCTGTGGCATCCCTGCGCCACCGTCCCATTTCCCGGAGCCGCCCATGCGTTATACCCGCTATGCCATCTACTTGACCCTGCCGCCCGGCCCGCTCGCCACCTTTGGCGCTGCCTGGCTGGGCTGGGACGCCGCGGGCCGCCGGTCGCTGGACCCACCCGAGGTGCCCGACCTGCCCGCTCCTGTCGACGCCTTGACCGCAGCGCCGCGCAAATACGGACTGCATGGCACCATCAAGCCGCCCTTCCGCCTTGCCGAAGGCCGCACGGAAAAACAGCTTGAAACCGCCCTCAGCACGTTCTGCGCACAGCACCCACCCGTCGCTCTCGACGGGCTGGTGCTGTCCCGTCTGGGCAGCTTTCTCGCGCTGACCCCGGTCGGCGACACCTTCGCGCTCTCGGAGCTTGCCGCCAGTGTCGTGCATCAGTTCGACGGATTCCGTGCACCCGTCGAGGCCGCCGAGCTTGCCCGCCGCAAGGGCGCACGCCTCACGGCACGACAAGGCGAGTTGTTGGAGCTTTATGGTTATCCCTACGTGATGGAGGCCTTCCGCTTTCACATCACCCTGACCGGCAGGATGTCAGCCGGGCATCTGGCCCGGACCGATGCCGCCCTGCGCCCGCTGCTCGACCCGCTGTTGCCCGATCCTTTCCACCTGGATGCTCTGACGCTCTGCGCCGAGGCCGCTGATGGCCGCTTTCACGAAATCCGCCGCATTCCCCTGAGCGGCCAGCCACGCAAACAACACGTCTGACGCCCAGGTGACCGGGGCGGATGCCACGCGGGCACCGCAACTGCGGCTGCACCGGGGCACGGCGCTGCGGGTCGATACCAGCGCAAGCCGACCCCGCTGACGCTGGGCGACCGTCGGTAGCGCTTCCGGGTAATTCGACTTGAACCCAACGGCTTGGCCGGAGGAATGTCATGTGTGCGATACATTCCTGCGGTAGTCAGGGCAAAACCATGCAACCCCGGGCCACTACGGATGATGACCGCTCCGCTCTCCCTTCGCCTGACCGGCGCGTCCGTCCTGCGCGACGGCAAGATGGTCAACCGCTCGGTGGCGATCGAGGACGGGCGCATTACGAAGGGGCCGCTGCCCGAGGTCGACCTGCGGGGCTATTTCATCCTGCCGGGCATCATTGACCTGCACGGAGCGGACTTTCTGCGCCATGTCATATCCGGCCAGTCGCACAGCACCGCGCTGCGGGCCACCGATCAGGCCGCCGCGGCCAACGGCGTCACCACGGCCTGGCTGTCGCAGAACTGGAGCTGGGCCGAACAGGGACCGCACAGCCCCGCCGCCGCCGAGGCGCTGATGTCCGCGCTGGCCGCGTACCGGGCCCAGGCGCTCAGCGACCTGCGCATCCAGATCGCCTGCGAAACCCACACGGTCGACAGTGCCGATCGGCTGCTCGAGGCTGTGCGCCGCTTTCAGGTCGACCAGGTGGTGTTCCGCAATTCCCTGCCCCAGGCGCTTCTGCATCCTGACCCAAGACCGGACGAACGCGCCCGGCTGCACCGTGCCGAGGCACAGAAATCCGCCGTCCCGCGCTATCTCTGCCGTCTGGCCGAGGCCTTCGACACTCTTGGCGTGACCTATGGCAGTTTTGAAGATCCCGACGGTGAGACCCGCGAAACGTTTTCGATGATCGGTGCCAAGGTTTGCACCTGCCCGACCCGACGCGCCGCCGCCGCACTCGCCCGGGCTGTGGGTGACCCGGTGCTGCTGCGCGCAAGTGGCGTGACCTCGCCGGGCCCGGCCCTGCCAGTGACTGACTTGATCCGCGCCCGCCTGTGTGACGCACTGGTGTCCGACCTGTCCTATCCGGCACTGTCGGCGGCGGCGTTCCAACTGGCGATCAGGGGTGTGATGCCGCTGCCGGCCGCCTGGGCGTTGATTTCGCAGAGGCCCGCGGAAATACTGCGCCTGCATGACCGCGGTGTGATCGACTATGGCCGTCGTGCTGATCTGGCAATCGTCAGCCGTGCGACGCGGCAGGTCGAGGCAACGCTCTGTGGCGGTCGGATCTCGCATCTGTCGGGCCTGGCCGCCACCCGGTTTCTGGGTGCCCGTGCCGACATGGCGATGGCCGCCGAATAGAACCACCGCACCGACAGTCCGCAATATCGCAAAGCCGTCACGCCTGCGTCACGCAAGCGTCACGACTCCGGCCTATCCCTGTGCCAGCGTGAGTGATCGCAATAAGCCCGAATGTCCCCCGGGCACAGCATATTTCAAAAAAACCTTTTCAAAACCGAGGGGTGGCTCAGGCCACCCCTCATTTTTGTTGTGCAAGGCGGCCCCGGTCCTATGCCGCCTGTACCAAGCCACCAAAGCCGGGGTTCAGTTCAGCGCTCAGTTCAGCGCCTTGTCCGTGATGTCATGGGTAAATGCCCCGTCCGGCATCGCGGTGATCATCCCGCCCTCCAGGGTGATCTCGGCGGAGCGTTCGAACGCCGCCTCGTCCAGCTTGCCGTCCGAACCCATGGTCAGTTTGGCAATTTCGCCCATCATCCGTTTCTGGTGCTCTTCGGTCTGGGCCCCGGTCGAATCGTTCTCCAGCACGATTTCTGCCGCCTCGTCCGGGTTCTCTTCGGCATATTTCCAGCCCTTCATCGAGGCGCGCACAAAGCGCACGAGCTTGTCGACCTCGGCCGGATCGGCCAGCTTTTCCTCGGTGGTGTAGAGCCCGTCTTCCAGCGTCGAGATGCCCTCGTCCTCATACTTGAACACCACCAGATCGTCCGGTGTCAGACCCGCATCGATCACCTGCCAGTATTCGTTGTAGGTCATGGTGGTGGCGCATTCGACCTGCTTTTGCAGCAGGGGGTCGACGTTGAAGTTGATCTTCTGGATCGTCACCCCGCCCTCGGAACCGTCGGTGGCATACCCCAGCTTGCCCATCCAGGAAAACAGCGGGATCTCGTTGCCAAAGAACCAGGTGCCCAGCGTGTGCCCGGGAAAATCGGCGGGCGAGGTGATGCCATGCTCCTTGAGGCAGGTCAGCATCAGGCCCGACTTGGCAAAGGGCTGCGCGATGTTGACGATTGGCGCACCTTTTTCGCGGGCCGCCAGGGCGGAGGGCAGCCAGTCCACCATCACATCCGCGCCGCCACCCAGCAGGACCTGCACCGGGGCGATGTCGGGCCCGCCCGGCTTGATCGTGACGTTCAGATCCTCTTCTTCGTAAAACCCCTTGTCCAGCGCCACGTAGTAACCGCCGAACTGCGCCTGGGTCACCCACTTGAGCTGCAGCGTCAGGTCGTCCGCCGCCTGCGCCGCCCCGGCCCCCAGCGCCAGAGCTGCCGAGGCCGCAAGAGCCGTCCTTGCACGTCCCATAATATTACGGTGTGTCATCAGATCCTCCATGTTGATCCTGTTGTCATGTTATCATGCCCGTCCTCTCTGGGACGGGTGCCAGAAGGTCACCGCGCGTTCGATCAGCGCGACAGCCCCATAAAACGCCGAACCGGCCACCGCCGCCACAAGGATTTCCGCCCAGACCAGATCCAGCGCAAGCTGGCCGACCGAGGTCGAGATGCGGAACCCCATGCCGCGGATCGGCGAACCGAAGAATTCGGCGACAATCGCCCCGATCAGCGCCAGCGTGGTGCCAATCTTCAACCCGTTGAAGATGAACGGCATCGCGGCCGGCAGCCGCAGCTTGACCAAGGTGGTCCAGTAACCCGCGGCGTAGGTGCGCATCAGATCGCGCTGCATGGTGTCGGCGGCCAGCAGACCCGCTACCGTGTTCACCAGCATCGGAAAGAACACCATCACCACCACAATCGCCGCCTTGGACTGCCAGTCAAAGCCGAACCACATCACCATGATCGGAGCCAGGCCGATGATCGGCAGTGCGGCGACAAAGTTGCCCACCGGCAGCAGCCCGCGGCGCAGGAATACGAACCGGTCCGCCAGGAGCGCCACGCCAAAGGCGGCAAGACAGCCGATCACATAACCGCTCAGTGCGCCCTTGATCACCGTCTGGACAAAGTCTTCCCACAGCACCCCGGTCGAAGAGGCCACCCGCGCCGCGATGGCGGTTGGTGGCGGCAGCAGCACCGGCGAAATCCCCAGGCCGCGCACCAGACATTCCCACAACACGATCAGCGTCAGGCCAAAGATCAGAGGCACCGCCAGACTGCTGGCCGCCGACTCTGTCCGTGCTGCCAGCCAGACGTTCAGCGCCCAGCCGACGCCCCATACCGCGATGCCAAGCGCAAGCCAGATCATGCCATGCCCATCCGTTTCAGAACCAGCCGCTGCACCAGCCCGATCAGCGCCACGGCGGCTGCCGCCAGCACCGCCGCCATGATCAGCGCCGACCAGATCTGGATCGTCTGGCCGTAATACGACCCGGCCAGCAGCCGCGCCCCCAGCCCCGCCACCGCCCCGGTCGGCAGTTCGCCGACGATGGCCCCCACCAGCGAGGCGGCCATGGCAACCTTCATCGAGGTGAACAGATAGGGCATCGACGACGGCAGCCGCAGTCTGAGCAGTTCCTGCAGGCGCGAGGCGTTCCAGGTCCGCATCTGGTCAAGCTGCATCGCATCCGGGCTGCGCAGCCCCTTGACCATGCCGACGACGATGGGAAAGAACGACAGATACATGCTGATCATCGCCTTGGGCAGCAGTCCCGACAGCCCCACCGCGTTCAGAACGACGATGATCATCGGTGCAATGGCAAGAATCGGGATGGTCTGGCTGGCAATCACCCACGGCATCACGCTCATGTCCATCACCCGGTTGTACACGATGCCCAGCGCCAGCGCGAATCCCAGCGCCGTCCCCAGCGCAAAGCCCAGAAGCGTCGCGCTCAGCGTGATCCAGGAGTGATAGACCAGGCTGCGTTTCGAGGTGATCTTCTTGTCCACCACCGTGTCCCACAGTTCGACCGCCACCTGGTGCGGCGCCGGCAGCTTGGGTTTGTCCTGTGCCCAGGTGTCTGCCACCAGTTCCGGCAGGTCCAGTGTCACGTCCGCCCGCGCCGCCACGTCCCGGCTCCAGGGCGCATTCAGCCAGACGGCCGCAGCGTACCAGATCACGAAGATCGCGCCGACAACCGTCAGAACAGGAAGGATGGATTTCATCGCCGCCACTCCATCCGCAATTCGCGGATGCCGGTGGACACCCGATCCGCTGTCGGGCCGAGCGTGGCGACGGGATCCGGCTCTTGCTCTGCCACCGTCTCAAAGCCTTCGCGGGCATAGAACCTTTGCGCGCCGAGATTCGGCAGATGGGTGTTCAGCGACAGGTAGGCCCGCCCCGCCTTGGCACGGTCCATCAGCCGTTTGCCCAGCCCCTGGCCCGTCCGCGCGCAATAGAACCCCCAGATATGCGCGATTTTGCTCTCGATCGAGATATAGCCCTCGACCGGATCGCCAATCACCCACATTTCGCGCAGTGCCATCCCCCTGGCGATCAGCGCCTTGATCTGCCCTGCGGGCAGATCCCTCGGCATCCAGGGCGTGGCGTCGATCCAGGCGTTCACGATTCCGGCCATTGCAGGCACGTCCTGCGGTACGGCGCGTCGCGGCATCACTGCGTGGTTCCCGCGCGCAGTCCTTCGCGGACGCGGTGCGCTATCTCGATGAACTCCGGCGAATCGCGTATCTCCAACGGCCGGTCACGCGGCAAAGGACTGTCGATCACATCGGTGATCCGCCCGGGGCGGGGTGACATCACGACAATCCTAGTGCTGAGATAGACCGCTTCCGGAATCGAATGGGTGACAAAGGCGATGGTCTTGCCGGTGCGCTTCCACAGCGCCAGAAGCTGTTCGTTGAGATGATCGCGCACGATCTCGTCCAGCGCTCCGAAAGGTTCGTCCATCAGCAGAAGGTCGGCGTCGAACGCCAGCGCCCGCGCAATGCTCGCCCGCTGCTGCATGCCGCCAGACAACTGCCAGGGGAATTTCTTCTCGAATCCGGCGAGTTCGACCAGTTCCAGGACCCGGGTCACACGGCTGGCCTGCTCGGCGCGGGAATAGCCCATTATTTCCAGCGGCAGCCGGATGTTTCCCCCGATCGTGCGCCAGGGATACAGCCCGGCCGCCTGAAACACATAGCCATAGGCCCGTGCGCGCCGCGCCTCCTGCGGCGTGACGCCGTTCACCAGAATCTCGCCGGCTGTCGGCGTTTCGAGATCCGCCATCACCCGCAGGAACGTGGTCTTGCCACAGCCCGACGGCCCAATGAAGCTGACAAAATCCCCCTTGCCGATGTCGAGCGAGACATCGCGCAGGGCGTGCACCGGCCCGTCACTGGTCTGAAACGTCAGATCCACCCCGCGCGCCGAGATCACCGCCCCGGCCGCTGTTTTTGTTTCCACCGCCATTGCGTCTGCGCCGCTCACACCCCGGTTGCCGGAATGCCGGTCCGTTCCACCTTGCGCGGCGCGGTCAGTTCCTTCCAGGATGACAGCGCCCGGCTGACCGGCCCGGCAGGATCGCGCGGCACGAACTTGCCATGGCCCGATTCCGTGCGCACTTCGCCATCCATGACCGCGACCTTGCCCCGGGTCAGGGTATAACGCGGCAGTCCCTTGACGTGCTTGCCCTCGAACACGTTGTAATCAATGGCCGATTGCTGGCTGGCGGCAGTTATCGTCTTTTCCTTCTCCGGGTCCAGAACCACGATATCCGCATCCGCTCCGACCAGAATCGCGCCCTTCTTGGGATAGACGTTCAGGATCTTGGCAATATTGGTCGAGGTCACGGCGACAAATTCATTCGGCGTCAGCCGCCCGGTGCTGACACCGTAGGTCCAGAGCATCGGCAAGCGGTCCTCGAGCCCGCCGGTGCCGTTCGGGATCTTGGTGAAGTCACCGACACCAAAGCGTTTCTGCTCGGTGGTAAAGGCGCAATGGTCCGTTGCCACCACCGACAGCGACCCCGATTGCAGACCGGCCCACAGGCTGTCCTGATGCTGCTTGTTGCGGAACGGCGGCGACATCACCCGGCGCGCGGCATGGTCCCAGTCGGGGTTGAGGTACTCTGACTCGTCCAGAGTCAGATGCTGGATCAGCGGCTCGCCCCAGACCCGCTTGCCCTGCATCCGGGCGCGGCGGATCGCCTCGTGGCTTTCCTCGCAAGAGGTGTGCACCACGTAGAGCGGCACCCCCGCCATATCGGCGATCATGATCGCCCGGTTCGTCGCCTCGCCCTCGACCTGTGGCGGGCGCGAATAGGCGTGCGCCTCGGGCCCGTTGTTGCCGGCAGCCAGAAGCTGGGCCGACAGTTCGGCCACCACATCGCCGTTTTCGGCGTGCACCAGCGGAATTGCCCCCAGCTCGGCGCAGCGCTTGAAGGATGCATACATCTCGTCATCATTGACCATCAGCGCGCCCTTGTAGGCCATGAAATGCTTGAAGGTATTGATTCCGCGCTCTTTTACGACGGTTTCCATCTCGTTGAAAACCTGTTCACCCCACCAGGTGACCGCCATGTGAAAGGAATAGTCACAGTTCGCCCGGGTCGATTTGTTGTCCCACATCTGCAACCCGTCCAGCAGACCCTGCCCCGGCGACGGCAGGCAGAAATCGACCACCATCGTCGTGCCCCCCGACAGTGCCGCGCGGGTGCCGCTTTCGAAATCATCGCTGGAATAGGTTCCCATGAACGGCATCTCGAGGTGGACATGCGGGTCGATTCCGCCCGGCATGACAAAACATCCGGTTGCGTCCAGCACCTCGTCGCCGCTGAGATCCCTGCCGATTTCAGTGATCACGCCATTCTCGATCAGTACATCCGCCTTGTAGGTCAGATCCGCGGTCACGATGGTGCCGTTCTTGATGACTTTGCTCATGGGGTCTCTCCCTGTCGGATTGTCTTACTGTTCATTCAGGCAGGCCGGCGCGCCATCAGCGCCCAGGACCTTTTGCGGCGGGCCGCCATCCGCCGGAACCACCGTCTGGCAGCCATTCGGATCGACCACCAGCGACGCGCCGACCGTGTCCCTGACAATCAGCGACCCATCCGCGGCGCGCACCCGGTCGATGCCTTCCGGCGTTCCGGTGCCGGTGCAGCCGGCGATCAGAACAAGGCTGGCAAACAGGACCGCGCGGTTCACGTGATGACCTCTGCCGTCTCGATCACCGCATGCATCAGCACATCCGCGCCTGCCGCAGCCCACTCTTTGGTGATCTCTTCAGCCTCGTTGTGGCTGAGCCCGTCGACGCAGGGGCACATGATCATGGCCGTCGGTGCCACCTGATTGATCCAGCAGGCGTCATGCCCCGCCCCCGAGATGATGTTGCGGTGCGAATACCCCAGGCGTTCGGCCGCCGCCCGCACCGCCGCGACACAGCCCGGATCAAAGGTCACCGGGTCGAAGCCGCCAACCTTTTCGAACGAGACTTCAAGCTGCATGTCCTCGCAGATTTTCCGAGCCTGCTCCTTCATCTGCGTTTCCATGTCCTGAATGACCGCCAGGTCCGGCGACCGGAAATCGACGGTAAACACCACCTTGCCGGGGATCACGTTGCGCGAGTTGGGGTAAACATCGATATGCCCGGCAGCGCCCACCGCATGGGGCCCGTGCGCCCGGGCGATGGTTTCGACCGCCTCCAGAACCCGGGCCATGCCCAACCCTGCATTGCGCCGCATCGGCATCGGGGTCGATCCGGTGTGGGCCTCCTTGCCGGTGATCGTCACCTGGGTCCAGGACAGCCCCTGACCATGGGTGACAACGCCGATGTCCTTGCCCTCGGCCTCGAGAATTGGGCCCTGTTCGATATGCAGTTCAAAGAAAGCGTGCATTTTCCGCGCGCCCACCGGTTCGTCGCCGCGCCAGCCGATCCGGTCCAGCTCGGCGCCGAAGGTCTTGCCAGTCGCATCCTCACGCGCCTCGGCCCAGGACTGGTCATGTACTCCGGCAAATACTCCGGAGGCGAGCATCGCCGGCGCAAAGCGGGTGCCTTCCTCGTTGGTCCAGTTGGTCACCACGACGGGATGTCTGGTCTTGATGCCCAGGTCGTTCATTGTCCGCAGGATTTCGAGCCCGCCCAGAACCCCCAGAACGCCGTCGTACTTGCCACCGGTAGGCTGGGTGTCCAGATGCGAGCCGACATACACCGGCAACGCCTGGGGATCGGTTCCGGCACGGGCCGCGAACATGTTGCCCATCGCATCCAGCCCCATGGTACAGCCCGCTTCCTCGCACCATGAGCGGAACAGGGCGCGAGCCTCGGCATCGGCGTCGGTCAGGGTCTGGCGATTGTTGCCCCCGGCCACACCCGGGCCAATCTTGGCCATGTCCATCAGGCTGTTCCACAGCCGGTCGCCGTTGATCCGCAGGTTCTCCCCCGGTGCCGCCATCGTTGTTCCCCAGTCTCTGTCGTCTCGCAGGCGGAAACACTTGCCACCGCCGGAGATGTTTTTTACCATTTGGTCAAGCCACGATTGCAATGCGACGAACCACTGTCAAGGACTGACTTGGGCCACATCCCGGGCATCCCGCGTGCAAATTTTCAGCCTGCCCGGTCGGGCGGCACACCGGAGAGACCGATGCCACAGTCCGTTGACGCGCGTGCCGAAAAAAAGCCCAGCCGCATCCAGCTGCGAAACCGCCGCAAGATCCTCGAGGCCGCTCTGGACGTGTTTTCGCAGCATGGTTTCCGCGGCGCGACACTTGACCAGATTGCCGAGGCAGCCGGTCTGTCCAAGCCCAACATGCTCTACTACTTTGACAACAAGGAAGCCATTCATGTCGAGCTGCTGAGCGCCCTGATGGCAGAGTGGCTTGCGCCGCTGGAAGTCATGGACCCGGACGGCGAGCCGCTGGAAGAGTTGCTGGGCTACATTCGCCGCAAGATGCAGATGAGCCGCACTTATCCCCGCGAAAGCCGACTGTTTGCCAATGAGATCATCCAGGGCGCGCCGCGCATCGGACCTGATCTCAACCAGCGCCTGAAGCCGCTTTTCGACGAGAAATGCGCCTTGATCCGGATCTGGATGCAAGCCGGCAAACTGACGCCGATGGACCCCGGGCATCTGATCTTCTCCATCTGGGCGATCACCCAGCACTATGCCGATTTCGAAGCCCAGGTTCAGGTCCTCATGCCCGACTCAGCTGTTGCCTGGGACACGGCGATGCAGCATGTCGAGACCATGTTCCGAACATTGCTTTCCGCCGAATGAGCGACCGGGGTTTACTGGCTGTTTAGGTTTGTGCGTTTAGGGTCTCGTTATGGACGGGCAGGCACCACCACATTCGCAGATCATGCAGCTGCAAAACTCCGGGCGGATCAATCATGCCTGGTTGGCCCGAATTTTTTCCGCCAATGCCGCCAAAAATGGCGGAGTGGTCCGGCGTAAGATACGTGATGTCCACCGCGAAGTCGGTCGCGCGACCTTCATTGCCGAAGTGCAAAGACGCGGGTTTCACCTCATCACTTGCAGCGACCAGTACTTGGTCATCTGCCACGATGGACAGCTTCGCGTCATCTGCTGAGGCAAAGAAAATTCGGCCGAATTTTCTGAGTGACAGACCAGTGTTTCCCAAGATTTTTCGAACGAAAAATCTTGGGCTCCGCGCTAGACTGCCGCTTTCGCCGCCGCGGGATTGTTCGGATGTGTTGTCCAGTTGGCGTAGTCGGGAAGCACAGTCCGTCCGGTACGGGGGTCCACGGCCCCGGCGGCCATCTGCTCCATGGTGATACAGTCGTCGACCGGGCAGACGTTCACACACAGGTTGCAGGCAACACATTCGTCATCCTTGACGGTGAAGGTCCGGTCTGCGGACATTGCGATTGCCTGATGCGAGGTATCCTCGCAGGCCGCAAAGCACCGCCCGCAGGAAATGCACAGATCCTGATTTATTTTTGCCTTGGCAATGTAGTTCAGGTTCAGGTGCTGCCAGTCGCTCAGGTTTGGCACAGCCTTGCCGATGAGTTCGGACGTGGCGACCATGTCCTTCTTGTCCATGTAGTCGGACAGACCCGAGATCATCTCTTGCACAATCTTGAATCCATAGGTCATCGCAGCCGTGCAGACCTGCACGTTACCGGCCCCCAGCGCCATGAACTCGGCCGCATCCTTCCAGGTGGTCACGCCGCCAATGCCTGAAATCGGCAGGCGCGCCATCTCGGGCGTCCGGGCGATTTCCGCAACCATGTTCAGCGCGATCGGCTTCACCGCAGGGCCGCAATAGCCGCCATGGGCGCCCTTGCCGTCAATCGTCGGTTCGGGTGCGAACAGATCCAGATCCACCGAAGTGATCGAGTTGATCGTGTTGATCAGACTGACGGCATCCGCTCCGCCGCGCATCGCCGCCAGCGCTGGCTGCTTGATATCGGTGATATTCGGCGTCAGCTTTACGATGCAGGGCATCCGGGTGTTCTGTTTGACCCAGCGCGTCACCATCTCGATATACTCGGGAACCTGACCGACGGCGGATCCCATGCCGCGCTCGGACATGCCGTGCGGGCAGCCAAAGTTCAATTCGACGCCATCGGCGCCGGTCTCTTCGACAAGCGGCAGAATTGCTTTCCAGGCCTGCTCCTCGCAGGGCACCATGAGCGAAACCACAATTGCCCGGTCCGGATAGTCGCGCTTGACCGCCTTGATTTCGCGCAGATTCACTTCGAGCGGGCGATCTGTGATCAGCTCGATGTTGTTCAGGCCCAGCAGACGGCGATCGGCGCCCCAAATCGCGCCGTAGCGCGGCCCGTTGACGTTGACCACTGGAGGCCCGGCCTCGCCAAGTGTCTTCCACACCACCCCGCCCCAGCCGGCCTCGAAAGCGCGGCGGACGTTGTATTCCTTGTCGGTCGGCGGCGCCGATGCCAGCCAGAACGGGTTCGGGCTCTTGATGCCCACAAATTCGGTTGTCAGATCAGCCATTGTTCATCTCCTGCCACACGGTCCCGAACGGGGTTCAAGCCGTCACCGCCGCCGTCGCGCCCATCAGCGCGATGTGAATGTTCATCGCGGCATCCCGCCCCTGCGCCACAGCCGTCACCGTGAGATCGTCGCCGCCCGCAGCGCAGTCGCCACCGGCCCAGACCCCGACCACCGAGGTGCGGCCCTCCGCCGACACTGCAATCTTGCGCCCGTCGAGCTCGGGTAACGCATCGCCTTCCAACACCTGACCGATGGCCTTGAAAACCTGGTCGGCGGCAATCCGGAATCTCTCTCCCGTCGGCGCAAGCCCGTCGTCGGTATATTCGAATTCAACTTCACGCACGGCACCGTTGCCATGCACGGCGATGGGCGAGGCATTGGTGATGATCCGCACGCCCTTGGATGCGGCGAGGTCCTGCTCGAACCGGCTGGCGTTCATCCGGTCACGTCCGCGCCGGTACACCATGGTGACATTCGCGGCCCCGAGCAATCTGGCCTGCACCGCCGCATCCACAGCCGTCATTCCGCCGCCGATGACGACCACATCGCGCCCTACCGGCAGCGCCCCAAGGTCCGACGCCTGACGCAGGTCGGAAATGAAGTCCACGGCGTCGAGAACCCCGTCTTTGTCGGCACCCGGCACTTTCAGGGCATTCACGCCACCCAGACCGATGCCCAGAAACACCGCATCATATTCGGCCCGCAATTCCTGCAGGGTGATATCGCGACCCAGTGCCGTACCGGTCTCGAGCCGGATCCCGCCAATCTGCAGCAGCCAGTCCACTTCGCGCGCGGCAAATTCGTCGGTCGATTTGTACGCGGCAATACCATACTCGTTCAGACCGCCGGGCTTGGGGCGGGCATCGAACAGCACAACATCATGACCGAACATCGCCAGCCGATGGGCGCAGGCAAGGCCGGCCGGTCCCGCTCCGACCACCGCAACCGTCTTGCCCGTAAGCGCGGCGCGGGAGAAGGGATGCACTCCGCTCGCCATCAGCCCGTCCGTCGCATACCTTTGCAGCCGGCCGATTTCCACCGGTTTGCCTTCGGCGGCTTCGCGCACACAGGCCTGCTCACAAAGCGTTTCTGTCGGGCAGACCCGGGCGCACATGCCGCCAAGAATGTTCTGGCTCAGAATGGTCTTTGCCGCCGCATCCGGTGTCCCTGTGGCAATCTGGCGGATGAACAGCGGGATATCGATGTCTGTCGGGCAGGCCGTGATGCAGGGCGCATCGTGGCAGAAATAGCAGCGGTCCGCGGCGACCATCGCCTCGTGGTCCCCCAGTGCCGGGTGCAGATCGCCAAAGCCCGCCGCGAGATCGACCGGATCCAACCGTCCTGCCATCACGCCCGGTGCAAATGCTTTCGAGTGCATGTGAAACCTCCGATGTTCTGCTTTCGAAAAGCTGGCACAGCTATATTTTTTTATCAACTGGTAAAATTTAAGCGGCCAAAGAATTCCGTTCCGGTGTCCCTGGCGGACGCGGTCAGCAGCGGGGTTCACCGGGAATTGGAAAATCCGTGGAACTGCCTGATAATCAGGCATCTTTGCCATGCAGAAATGTGCCATCGGCTATTCGCAACGGTGACTGGTTGCTGCAACGCAGCAATACTATCTTACAGCCAACGGGAGGACCGTTAGCAAGGAATCACACCATGGCAATCGCCGCAACACATCCAGTCCGCAGCGCCGAAGCGTCGTCCGGCATTCTCCAAGGCATCTTTTCGTTTCTCGTGCGGATCGCCGAGAGCAATGGCCGCATGAAGGCCGTCGAGCGCCTGAATGCAATGAGCGACGCGGAACTGGCAGCGCGCGGACTTCAGCGCGAAGATATCGTGCGCCATGTCTTCCGGGACATGTTCTACGTCTGACACGCCGCAACGTCGGCACATCGACAGATGAAAAAGGCCGCGTTCCCTGAGGAACGCGGCCTTTTTGCAGGAATGGGGGTCCGCTGCTGCCCGTGTGGCAACAGCGGCTCCGTATCAGTTCTGGGCGTAGTATTCGATGACCAGGTTCGGTTCCATCACCACCGCATAGGGCACGTCGGACAGGCCGGGCGCGCGCACAAAGGTGCAGGTCAGCTTGGAGTTGTCCACGTCCATGTAGTCCGGAACGTCGCGTTCGGTCAGGCTGATGGCTTCGAGGATCGCGGCCATCTGCTTGGACTTCTCGCGCACTTCGATCACGTCGCCTTCTTTCACGCGGTACGACGGGATGTTCACACGCAGGCCGTTCACGGTGACGTGACCGTGGTTCACGAACTGACGCGCGGCAAACATGGTCGCGACGAACTTGGCGCGATAGACCACGGCGTCCAGGCGGCGCTCGAGCAGACCGATCAGCATCTCGCCGGTATCACCGCGCTGACGCTCGGCGTCGCGGAAAATGCGGCGAAACTGCTTTTCGGTCAGGTCGCCGTAATATCCCTTCAGTTTCTGCTTGGCGCGCAGCTGCAGGCCAAAGTCGGAAATCTTGCCTTTGCGGCGCTGACCGTGCTGGCCGGGGCCATATTCGCGGCGGTTAACCGGCGACTTCGGGCGGCCCCAGATGTTTTCGCCCATGCGGCGGTCAATTTTGTACTTGGCAGAGGTGCGTTTTGTCACCGTCTGATCTCCTTCAGTTGGGTGCCGGATACGCCCGGGTGGACGAGTTCGGCGCGGGAAGGGCGTTGTCCTCTGGGCCGGAGCCCTGACAGGTTCTCCCTTGCGGGAGCCACCAACACCAATGAAAGCGCGCTTATAGGCTTGCCTGCGGCAGAGTCAACCATTCCGCAAGCGCCCGGTCCGGACTTTGTGACCGGGGCGGAAGTTTACCGGACCTTAAAGACTCGCGCGCCAATGTATGACCGAGTTCTAGTGGGGCGACGAGCGATGCGAAGACCGATCCACACCGGCGGCGGGCCACGGAATGCACTGGATGCAGCGGTCGAGACCCGCGACAGGAATATCCTTAACATGGTGCAGGAAGCCGTGAGGCACCGGCAGGTCATGCTGGCCTACCAGCCCGTGGTTCAGGCGCGCCACCCGGAGCGCATCGCCTATTACGAGGGCTTGATTCGGGTGCTGGACGAAACCGGCCGGATCATTCCCGCAAACGAGTTCATCGGCGTTGTCGAAGACACCGAAACTGGACGAATCCTGGATTGCCTCGCGCTGGAAAAAGGGCTCGGCACCCTCGCCCGGCACCCCGGTCTGAGGCTGGCCGTAAACATGTCGGCCCGTTCGATCGGGTATCGGAAGTGGATGCGGATTCTGAACCGCGGGCTTGAGGGCAACCCGACGGTTGCGGAACGCCTCATCCTGGAAATCACTGAAAGTTCGGCCATGCTGGTGCCGGAACTGGTGGCGACATTCATGTCCGGCCTGCAGTCCAAGGGCATTTCCTTTGCCCTGGATGATTTCGGCGCCGGCTTCACGGCCTTCCGTCACTTCAAGCAGTTCAACTTTGACTTGTTGAAGATCGATGGCCAGTTCATCCGCGGCATCGCACAGGATGCTGACAATCAGGTCATTACCCGTGCGCTGCTGTCCGTCGCTCAGCAATTCGACATGTTCACCGTTGCCGAATTTGTCGAACGTGCGGACGACTCCGCATATCTGAGCGACATCGGCATCGACTGCCTGCAAGGTTATTATTACGGCGCACCGACCGTGGCACCATATTGGGAAAATGAATTGCGACATCGCGCCTGACAGGCACTCCCCCTTGTCCAACCGTGACGCAATGGCCTATTGACGGTAGGGAAGGGCAGAGGAATCTTGGGGCCGCAAGGCACGGCAACCAAGCCCTCTGCCAATGACCTGGTGGAGGACACATATTGACGAACGTAGTAATCGCATCCGCAGCCCGAACTGCCGTTGGCAGCTTTGGCGGCTCATTTGCAAACACTCCGGCACATGACCTGGGTGCTGCGGTGCTTGAAGCGCTGGTGGAGCGTGCCGGTATCGACAAGAGCGAAGTTTCCGAAACCATCCTCGGTCAGGTGCTGACCGCCGCCCAGGGCCAGAACCCGGCGCGTCAGGCACATATCAACGCCGGGCTGCCGCAGGAAAGCGCCGCCTGGAGCATCAACCAGGTCTGCGGGTCCGGCCTGCGCGCCGTCGCACTGGCGGCACAGCACATTCAACTGGGCGATGCGGCGATCATCTGCGCCGGCGGCCAGGAAAACATGTCGATGTCGCCACATGCCGCGAATCTGCGTCAGGGTCACAAGATGGGCGACATGACCTATATCGACACCATGATCCGCGACGGCCTCTGGGACGCGTTCAACGGCTACCACATGGGCCAGACGGCTGAAAATGTCGCCGAAAAGTGGCAGATCAGCCGCGAGATGCAGGACCAGTTCGCTGTCGCCAGCCAGAACAAGGCCGAAGCAGCGCAAAAGGCTGGCAAATTTGACGACGAGGTGATCGCCTTTACCATCAAGACCCGCAAGGGTGACATCGTGGTCGACAAGGATGAATACATCCGCCACGGCGCAACAATGGAAGCGATGCAGAAGCTGCGCCCCGCGTTCACCAAGGACGGATCCGTCACCGCGGCAAATGCCAGCGGCCTGAACGACGGCGCTGCCGGCACGCTGCTGATGACCGCGGCCGATGCCGAAAAGCGGGGAATCGACCCACTTGCGCGGATTGTGTCCTACGCAACTGCCGGTCTCGATCCGTCGATCATGGGTGTCGGGCCGATCTATGCCTCGCGCAAGGCGCTGGAAAAGGCCGGCTGGAAACCCGAAGACCTGGATCTGGTCGAAGCGAACGAAGCTTTTGCCGCACAGGCCTGTGCCGTGAACAAGGACATGGGCTGGGATCCGGCCATCGTGAATGTCAACGGCGGCGCCATCGCCATCGGCCACCCCATCGGGGCCTCCGGGGCCCGGGTTCTCAACACCCTGTTGTTCGAGATGAAGCGCCGGGGCGCGAAAAAGGGTCTCGCCACACTGTGCATCGGCGGCGGCATGGGTGTCGCCATGTGTGTCGAACGTCCGTAACTCATTGAACCACGGATCGTAATCGGGGCGCTTTTTGGGGCGCCCCGTTTCATGTCAGGCTGACAGCCCCGAGAAAAACCGGGACTTTCTGCAGCGCAGCGTTGTAATATTATTGCGCACGACACCCCAACCCGATAGCAAAGTTACCAAGAAGCACGCAACTGGAGGATAGAATGGCAAGAGTAGCACTGGTCACCGGCGGCAGCCGTGGCATTGGCGAAGCAATTTCCAAGGCCCTGAAGGCCGCTGGCTACAGCGTGGCAGCGACCTATGCCGGCAATGACGAGGCCGCTGCGGCCTTTACCGAGGCCACCGGAATCAAGACCTACAAGTGGAACGTCGCCGACTACGACTCCAGCGCCGAAGGCATTGCCAAGGTCGAAGCCGATCTAGGCCCGATTGACGTGGTTGTCGCCAACGCCGGCATCACCCGCGATGCCCCGTTTCACAAGATGACGCCGACACAGTGGAAGGAAGTCATCGACACCAACCTGACCGGCGTGTTCAACACCGTACACCCAATCTGGCCGGGAATGCGCGAGCGCAAGTTTGGCCGTGTCATCGTGATCAGTTCGATCAATGGCCAGAAAGGACAGTTCGCGCAGGTCAACTATGCCGCGACCAAGGCCGGTGATCTGGGCATCGTGAAAAGCCTCGCCCAGGAGGGCGCGCGCGCGGGCATTACCGCCAATGCGATCTGCCCCGGCTATATCGCGACTGAAATGGTCATGGCCGTTCCGGAAAAGGTCCGCGAGTCGATTATTTCTCAGATTCCCGCCGGTCGCCTGGGTGAGCCCGAGGAAATCGCCCGCTGTGTGGTGTTTCTCGCGTCGGACGACTCGGGCTTCGTCAACGGCTCGACCATCTCGGCCAACGGCGCGCAGTTTTTCGTCTGACGCACTCGCACGTCATGCGCTGAAACTCGACAGACACAGCCCCCGGCCCGCATTGGGTCGGGGGCTTTTATGTGCAACAACGCACCGATGCCGCGCAAATTCTGCGATTTGTGCACGCCCTCCGAAGCTCTATATCCATAAGCAACCGGATGGGAGTTTCCAAAATGCTCAATCAGATTCAAGGCCTGCACCACGTCACCTCGCTCGCGAGTGCCGCGCAGGAAAACAACGATTTCTTTACCAAGGTGCTGGGTCTGCGGCGGGTCAAAAAGACCGTCAACTTTGACGCACCCGAGGTCTATCATCTCTACTACGGTGACGAGACGGGCAGCCCCGGCACCGTGATGACCTACTTTCCGTTTCCACGCGCTGCCCGGGGCCGTCCGGGGACCGGTGAGGTCGGAACGACCGCGTTCAGCGTCCCCAAGGGTGCCCTGGACTGGTGGCAGGACCGCCTTCCCACGTTCGATGTGAAAGGCCTGCACCGGGAAACCCGTTTCGGCGACAGCCGACTGCGGTTTGACGGACCCGATGGCGACGGCTTTGCACTGGTCGAGGTTGATGGCGATGCCCGCACCCCCTGGACCGGCGGGGGCGTGCCCGAGGCGGTGGCAATCCGGGGGTTCCACTCGACTGACATGCGGCTGCGGGACATCGGGGCCAGCACCGAGCTGCTGCGCTTCATGGGCTATGAGACGCTGGAAACCGAGGGCAACATCACCCGCCTGCACGTTCCCGGCGGCAACCAGGCGAATGTGATCGATCTGACCGAGGTCAGTGCCGGTCCTGCCGCGCAGGGGGCCGGTTCTGTCCATCACGTCGCCTTTGCGGTGGAAAACCGGGCCAAGCAGCTTGAGGTCCGCAAGGCCCTGATGGACACCGGCTATCAGGTCACACCGGTGATTGACCGCGACTATTTCTGGGCGATCTACTTC
This sequence comes from Puniceibacterium confluentis, assembly GCF_007923445.1. Classification (GTDB taxonomy): domain Bacteria; phylum Pseudomonadota; class Alphaproteobacteria; order Rhodobacterales; family Rhodobacteraceae; genus Puniceibacterium; species Puniceibacterium confluentis. The sequence continues at coordinate 227,967 of NZ_VOJI01000003.1, forward strand.
CGCAGCCCCGGTGGCGTTCTTTTTGAAGTGGCGACAAACGAACCCGGCTTTGACCGTGACGAGGACACTGCACATCTTGGCCAGGCGCTCAGACTGCCAAGCCAGCACGAGCATCTGCGCGATGTTCTGGTCAAACAGTATCTGGAACCACTCGATGACTGACTACGTCACCGCAGAAACCCGTGGCACGCCCGGCGCGCCCCTGGTCTTTACGTTCCACGGTACGGGCGGATCCGAAACCCAGTTTCACGGGCTTGCCAGCCAGATTCTGCCGACCGCACATGTCATCTCGCCGCGCGGCGATGTGCTGGAAGGCGGCATGGCACGTTATTTCCGCCGCACCGGTGAAGGTGTGTACGACATGCCGGATCTGGCACGCCGCACCACCGCCATGGCCACGTTTCTGCGGGCGGCCAAAGACCGGGTCGGGGCGGATCGGGTGGTTGCGATCGGCTATTCCAACGGCGCGAATATCGCGGCGTCTGTCGCCCTCGCCCAGCCGGATATCTTTACTGACCTCGTGCTTTTGCACCCGCTGATTCCCTGGCAGCCCGCGGCCCAGCCCGGGCTCGCTCGTCGGCGCGTCCTGATCACGGCCGGTGAAAATGATCCGATCTGCCCGCCGACGCTGACCAGAGCGCTGGTCCGGTATCTTGGTGCTCAGGGTGCCGATGTGACGGAGCACTGGCATTCAGGTGGGCACGAGGTCGTGCAGAGTGAGCTTGAGGCGATGAAGACGTTCCTGACAACGGCCTGACCTGACCACGCCAATCCTCAAAGAAAAACGCCCGATCAGGTGAACGGGCGTTTCGAACGATCATTTAGCGTCGGTGTCGGGACCCCGTACATCAGCACGCAGGTCCCGGCGGGATCAGTGCATCGTCTGTGGCGACAAGCGCGTGATCTCTTCCTTCAGTCGCAATTTCTGTTTCTTCAGATCCGCTATTCGCAGGTCATCCACACCGGGGGATCGTTGCGCCGCCTCCACGGCCTCCGAAAGGGACTGGTGCTTTTTCTTCAGTTCCTGCAAGTGCGAACTCAAGCTCATGTGGACCTCCTGTGAGTGGTTGGATCTACAGTGCAGCACAGATTTTGCCGTCTGTCACGCATTCGTCGCGTCGAGTGCCTAACAGAGCGTTTATTTGCCGTCCCCGGGTCAACCACGTCAGGGAAAGGGCAATGCACCGGCGTTTCGCAGCACAGCGCGCACCTGTGGCTGGTAATGTTCCAGATCCCCCGGGTGCTGGTCACCCGTGTGCAGGATCAGCGGGGCGTGCAGCCGAAACACAGCCCTGCCCGCCTTGCGCCCGCGCATGAGAATCAGTCTCGGGTCACGCCCCGGACGCGGCGCCAGTGGCCAGAGTTGCACCGAACCGAGATGAGCGGTCATCGCGGCGGCCAGGTCGGGCAGACGCTCGGCACTTTGTACAAACGTGACCGTGCCGCCGGGGGCCGTGCGCCGCGCCGCGATTCGCACCCAGTCCGCCAGGTCCAGCCCGCCGGATAGGCCGGTCTCGCGTCCGGAATTGTTGGCCGAGGTGCGTCGCGCCGTTTCGAAATACGGCGGGTTGGCCATGACGTGCTGCATCTGCATCTGCGACAGCGGAGCCGGAAGCGACATCAGATCCGCCGTCACGATGTCAGCCGACAGATCATTCAAAGTCGCGTTGCGACGCGCCAGTTCGGCATAGCCGGGTTGCAGTTCGGCCCCCCACAGCCGCAGTCCCGGCACCCGCGCCCCAAGACAGAGCAACGCCACCCCGGCCCCACAGCCGAGATCGAGCACCGAATCGCCCGGTCGCGCAGGCACGGTGGCCGCGAGCAATACCGGATCAATGCCGGCGCGGTATCCCTGCCTGGGTTGAAACAGGCGCAGCCGCCCGCCCAAAAAGGCGTCGCAGCTCAGTGCTTCGTCGGGAAAGGACCGGATCTGCACGCCTCAACCCCTTTCGAAGGAGACTCCGTTGATCCGCAGGATGCGCATCGCATCGTTGAGATCGTCGCTGCGCACCATCAGTCGGCGCGGCAATATGCCGATGGATCCCTCGAGGACGCTCATGTTTACGTCCAATTCAAAGCTGTCTATACCCTCGTCTTCAAGAAGGGCGCGGGCGCGCGGGATCAGTGTGATGTCATTTGTGCGTAAGAGCTCTTCCATGAATCCGATGTAGTTGCGGCCCGGCGCGATGTCGAGCCTGTGCGGGAGAGATTGATGAGCCTGGATGATGCTGTCGCAAAGCCGCACGAACGGCTGGCCAAGGCCCTGGCCGGGGATCTGGATGCAGTCAATGCGCTGATTCGGACCCGGATGGCATCGAGGCATGCGCCGCGCATCCCGGAAGTCACCGCGCATCTGGTCGAAGCCGGGGGCAAGCGTCTGCGCCCGATGCTGACGCTCGCGGCAGCGCGGATGTGTGGCTATGACGGACCCTACCACGTACATCTGGCGGCGACCGTCGAATTCATCCACACCGCGACCCTGCTGCATGACGATGTGGTCGACGAATCGGGCCAGCGGCGCGGGCGCCCCACTGCGAACCTGCTCTGGGACAACAAATCCAGCGTTCTGGTGGGCGATTACCTGTTCGCCCGCTCGTTCCAGCTGATGACCGAGACCGGCAACATGCGTGTGCTGAGCATCCTGTCGGATGCGGCGGCGACCATTGCCGAAGGTGAGGTGTTGCAGCTGACGGCGGCGCAGGATCTGCGCACCACCGAAGCGGTTTACCTGCAGGTGGTGCGTGGCAAGACGGCAGCGTTGTTCTCGGCGGCCACGCAGGTGGGTGGCGTTATCGCCGGCATGGACGAAGACACGATCGCCGCGCTGCATGCCTATGGCGATGCGCTGGGAATTGCGTTTCAGATCGTCGATGACCTGCTGGATTATCAGGGTGACACCAAAGCGACGGGCAAGAATGTCGGCGATGATTTCCGCGAGCGCAAGCTGACCCTGCCGGTCATCAAGGCTGTCGCACTTGCCGATGCGACCGAACGGGCCTTCTGGGCCCGGGTGATCGAAAAGGGTGACCAGCGGGACGGCGATCTAGAACACGCCATAGACCTGCTCAATGGCCACGGCACCTTGGCGACGACACGCCAGGAGGCGCTGGACTGGGCTGCCACGGCACGTGCGGCAATGCAGCGGCTGCCCGCGTCGGACTTGCGCGACATGCTGACTGGCCTGTCAGACTACGTGGTGGCGCGGATCAACTGACGCCGCGGGCCCGTCGGGTGGGGCAATGGCCCCGCTACTGCGCCGGGCGCGAGAGCTGACCAAGAAGTCGGCCGGACCGCACCCACCATCCCGGGTACTGCGACTGTACCTTCGCCGCCGCCGCTGCGGCGCCGGTGTCCGGGGCGAACAGGGCAAAGCACGTTGCGCCGGAACCGGACATCGCGTGGTGCAGGGCGCCGGTTTGCGAAAGGGCCCTCAGCACCTCGGCGATCCGGGGCTGTAGGGACATCGCCGCCGCCTGCAGGTCGTTGCGCTGCCCGCTCAGCCAGGTTGTCAGGGCCTCGGTCGTGGGCCAGTCGGGAAACTCCGGCGGCATCGGCGGATTGCACGGATCCTGCAGCGCGCGGAACACCTGCGGCGTCGCGACAGAGACCCCGGGATTGACGAGAAGGATGTCACAGTCGGGCAGCCCTGGCACCGGGGTCAGGACGTCACCCACACCGGCCAGCCGCTGAGGCCCGGGCGCCATGCAGACCGGCAGATCCGCGCCCAGCGCCAGCACATCCCGTGGGACAGGAACGCCCCAAAGCTCGGACAGGGCGCGCAGTGTCGCCGCGGCATCGGAAGACCCGCCGCCAATGCCCGAGGCGGCAGGCAGGTGTTTGGTCAGCAGGATTGCGGCGCCCCGCTCCGGGTTCAGAAACCGCGCCGCCCGCAACACCAGGTTGCTGTCGTCCACCGGCACCCCGACCGCCATCGGACCGTCGACGGCCAGACTCAGCCGATCTGAGGCTTCGACCGAGACGGTATCGCCGATGTCGGCAAACACCACGAGAGAATCCAGCAGGTGGTAGCCATCCGCCCGGCGTCCGGTCACATGCAGCGTGAGATTGACCTTTGCCGGGGCAAAGACCTCAGTTGCCATCCGTTTCGGTCGCAACCTTCAGCGGCGGCGCACCCTCTTCTGACAGGACCAGATCAAGCCCGACCTCGAGCTTGCGGCGGATCCGTTTCGGGTCGGCCTCTTCGGTCATCTGTTCCAGATCGACAAAGGACAGTGCCCGGCGCCACTGGAACCGCGCTTCCAGCTTGCGCCCGACCGCCCAGTACACATCGCCCAGGTGATCGTTGACCACGGGATCCACCGCCATCAGCTCGGCCGCGTGTTCCATGTGGCCCACTGCCTCGTCGTAGCGGCCCAACCGGTACAATGCCCACCCCAGAGAATCGACAATATAGCCCTGGTCCGGCTGTGCCGCGACGGCCCGCTCGATCATGGTCAGCGCCTCGTCCAGCTTTTCCTGCTTTTCCACCAGTGAATAGCCCAGGTAGTTCAATACCTGCGGCTGTTCCGGGTTCAGCTCCAGCGCCTTGCGGAAATCCGCCTCGGAGAGCTCCCATCTGTCGAGCCGTTCGTGGGCGATCCCGCGGGCGTAATACAGGAACCACTGCGCCTGATCCGGAGTATCAAAGGTGTCAATGGCGGCGCTATAGGCTGTGACCGCATCATCAAACCGTTCAAGCTGGCGCATCACATCGCCCAGCGTCGACTGCACCACCGGCAGATCGCCGTGGGTCTCGGCCAGCTGTTCCAGCACTTCGACGGCGGCATCCACCTTGCCGCTCAGCCGCAGTGCCCCGGCGCGGCCCAGTTCTGCGGCGTAATAGGTCGGCACGTCGCGGGGCACTTTCTTGAAAGTCTGCACCGCCAGATCATACTGCTCCAGCTTTTCCAGCAGTTCCGCCGAAAGCAGAAGCGCGTCCACATGGTCCGGGCGCAGATACTCGGCCACCCGCGCGTACATCAGGGTGAAATCGTCGTTCTGTTCGTTGGATAGCGCCCCCGCCAGAGTATAGAACACCTCGGCCAACCCGTCGCGGGCGCTGCGCACGTGGGTAAAGGTCAGCGTCTCGCCCGCCACAAGCCTTGCGCGCATCTCGCTCAGACCGGGGTCGATATCGGCGCTGAAGGACTCTTCGATCAGGGTGACCGCATTCGGGTTTTGCTCAAGCTGACTGAGGATTTCCGCCCGGGCCATCACACCACGCCGGGTCAGTTGCATCCCGCCAGCGGCATTGGCGGCAAAGATCGCCTCGGCCCCCTCGAAATCCCCGACAGAGGCCAGCGCCAGAGCTTTGTGATAGGCCGCAAAGGCCGCCAGACCATCGGATTTTGCAACCTCGTCGAACTGCACAAGGGCCGCACTCATGTCGCCCCGTCCCAGCTCGGCCCAGGCCTTGGCCAGCCCGTCAACCAGCGGCCCGACGCCCTTGCTGTCCGAGATCTGCTTGAGAACGTCGGTATAGTTCTCGGCCTTGGCGTGGCCGGCCATCTGCGCCATATACGCGATCTGGCTGGCCATGCCCTGTTCGGTCATCCGGTCAGCCAGCGGCACCGCGCGTTCGAATTCGCCAAGCGAGATGTTGGACAGCACCGCCCGTTCCAGCAGCTCGCCGTTGGACGGATCGAACATGATCACTTTGCCATAATATTCGGCCGCGGCCTTGTAGTCACCGGAATATGTCGCCTGCCGGGCGGCCAGATAATCCCCGGCCAGACTGTTTGCCTGTCCCGAAGCCGGGAGCCCCAGCGCAACCGCCAGGACCACGCCCCGCAGCCTGTGATGTGCCTTACTGCTCAACTGCTTCACTCCGCGATGATATTGGTTTTGCGCAAGCGTAACGTTTGTGACGGTGCCACGCAATGCAGGCAGCCCGCTTCACGCTTCACAGTTTGGAACATCGCGCCGGGCCGCAAGCGTCCCCGAATGGTCCCGCCAGCACACTGGCAGGACCAAGCCCGATCACATGTTCGGATAGTTCGGACCGTCCCCGCCCTGCGGCACTGTCCAGAGGATGTTCTGGCTGGGATCCTTGATGTCGCACGTCTTGCAATGCACGCAGTTCTGAAAGTTGATCACAAAGCGCGGGTCCTTGCCGTCTTCGCGCACCACTTCGTAAACGCCGGCCGGGCAGTAACGCTGTGCCGGCTCGTCGAACTTGGGCAGGTTCACTGTCACCGGCACCGACGGATCCAGCAGCCTGAGATGCGCGGGCTGGCTTTCTTCGTGATTGGTAAAGCTGAAAGAGACGTTGGTCAGCCGGTCGAACGACAGCTTTCCATCCGGCTTGGGGTAGTCGATTTCCTTGAAATCCTTGGCCAGACCGGTCGCCTCTGCATCGTTCTTGCCGTGCTTCAGCGTGCCGAGAACCGAAAAGCCCAGGGTGTTGGTCCACATGTCGAACCCGCCCACCGCAAGCGAGGCCGCCAGCCCGTACTTCGACCACAGCGGCTTGACGTTGCGCACCTTGAAAAGGTCCTTGCCGATGGCGCCGTCGCGCACCTCGGTCTCGTAGGCCGACAGCTCGTCGCCGGACCGGTCCGCCCTGATCGCCGCGAACGCCGCCTCGGCCGCGGCCTTGCCAGACAACATCGCGTTGTGGTTGCCCTTGATGCGGGGCACGTTGACCATGCCGACGGAACATCCCAGCAGGGCCACACCCGGCGCCACCATCTTGGGCATCGACTGATACCCGCCCTCGGAGATGGCGCGAGCACCATAGGCGATGCGTTTGCCGCCCTTCAGCAGTTCAGCCACCATCGGGTGATGCTTGAAACGCTGGAACTCCATGTAGGGGTAGAGATGCGGGTTCTTGTAGTTGAGGTGCACCACAAAGCCGACGTAGACCTGGTTGTTCTCAAGATGGTAGATGAACGACCCGCCACCGGCATTGCTGCCCAAGGGCCAGCCCATGGTGTGCGTGACCGACCCTTCGCGATGCTTTTCCGGGTCGATCTCCCAGATTTCCTTCATGCCGAGGCCGAATTTCTGCGGCTCTTTGCCCTTGCTCAGATCGTATTTTCCGATGACCTCCTTGGCCAGTGACCCGCGCACGCCTTCCCCCAGGAAGACGTATTTGCCGTGCAGTTCCATACCCGGCTCATAGCCCGGACCCTCGGTGCCATCGGGATTCCTGCCAAATTCGCCGGCAACCACGCCTTTGACTTCGCCGTGTTCGCCGTAGACGATCTCGGAACAGGCCATGCCGGGGAAAATCTCGACACCCAGGGCCTCGGCCTGTTCGGCCATCCAGCGGCAGACATTGCCCATCGAGACAATGTAGTTGCCGTGGTTGCTCATCAGCGGTGGCATGGGAAAGTTCGGAATCCGCACCTTCCCCGCTTCGCCCAGCATGAAGAAGTTGTCGTCCTTCACCGGCACATTCAGCGGCGCGCCCTTTTCTTTCCAGTCCGGAATTAACGCATCAAGGCCAACCGGGTCCAGCACCGCGCCTGAAAGGATATGTGCTCCGACTTCCGAGCCCTTCTCCAGAACGACGACGTTGAGCTCCGCGTCCAGCTGTTTCAGGCGGATCGCCGCTGACAGGCCCGCAGGTCCCGCCCCAACGATCACCACATCGTATTCCATTGCTTCGCGCGTGACTTCGCTCATGTCGCTTCCTTTGTTCAAGGGGTGCCCGAACCGTCATTCCGGCAACAATCTTTCGCACTGACCTAACGCGGCAGTGCGGCACAGGTCAATTGCGACACGACGTTTCAGGCCGCGGATGTCTCGGAAATACGGCCCCCTGGCCGGCGGCGCCGTGGATCGGCGCAATAACGCAGCCTGACACGGCACGGCCCTTGCAAATGGGGCACCGTCCGGTTCAGTCTTGCAACGCTGCGGGACACATGCCAGTGACGTTGGCCAGAGAACCCGCCAAATCAAAACCGGCCCGCTCCGCGGGCCGACCCCAAGCGCCGGAAAGACCATGGAAAAGATACCGATGACCCGCGCGGGCCACACCGCGCTTGAAACCGAACTGAAAACGCTCAAATCCATCGAGCGTCCCGCCATCATCCGCGCCATCGCCGAAGCCCGCGAACACGGCGACCTGTCCGAAAACGCCGAGTATCATTCGGCGCGTGAAAAACAGTCGTTTATCGAAGGCCGGATCAAGGAGCTTGAAGGAATCATCGGCCTGGCCGAAGTGATTGATCCCAAGACCCTGTCCGGTACGATCAAGTTCGGCGCGACGGTGACACTGGTCGACGAGGATACCGACGAGGAAAAGACCTGGCAGATTGTCGGCGAACAGGAAGCCAATGTGGAAAAGGGTCTGCTCAACATCCGCTCGCCGATTGCCCGGGCGCTGATTGGCAAGGACGAAGGCGACAGCGTCGAAGTCCGGACACCCGGCGGCGAAAAATCCTACGAAGTGCTCAAGATCTCCTACATCTGACGGATTGGGCGCCAACATGGCCGAAAGCAACGACGTCCGCACCACGCCCCTTGGCCTCTACGACCGCCACGACAGTGGCAGCGTCACTGGCATCGAGATGGCAGCCCTCGCGCTCAGCATCTTCTGGTTGCTGCTGGCAGGCGGATATTTTCTGTTTGCCGGCGCCGATGGCAGCGACGGCATCCGCTTCCTGTTGACGTTGATGACGCTGTTCTTGCCGGTTGCGATGATCTGGGTCGCAGCCACTGCTGCCCGTGCGTCCCGTGTGATGCGCGAGGAAAGCGCGCGGCTCCAGACAGCGATCGACGCGATACGGCATGCCTATGTTGCCCAGGCCCAGGCCCAGGCCGGCAAGCCCGACGCGCCGAGCCAGACCATCGCCAAAAAGCTCGACGACATCGCGGCGGCGCAGAAAAAGACCGAAACCGCGCTGGCGATGTTCACCTCCACCCGGGTGCCGCATCCCAATACCGCGCCCCAGCAGCCGACCTCGGTGGCGACCGGCAACGATCAGCCTGCCCTGGCACTGGGCACGCCCGCGGATGCCCTCAGCCCGCCGATCTCCAACGCCGATCTGATACGGGCGCTGAATTTTCCGGAAACCGCAGATGATCAGGCCGGGTTCGCGGCCCTGCGCCGCGCCCTGAAGGATCGCCCCTCCGCACAACTGGTGCAGGCGGCGCAGGACGTGCTGACCCTGCTCAGCCAGGACGGAATCTACATGGACGATCTGCGCCCGGACATGGCGCGCCCGGAAGTCTGGCGCAGTTTTGCCGCGGGCGAGCGTGGCCGCGCCATCGCCCCGCTTGGCGGCATCCGCGACCGCTCGAGCCTTGCACTGACAGCCGGCCGCATGAAGCAAGACCCGATTTTCCGCGACGCCGCGCACCACTTCCTGCGGTTGTACGACAAGAACTTTGCCCGATTCGAGCCCGGCGCCAGCGATGCCGACATCTCGGATTACGCCAACACCCGCACGTCGCGCGCCTTCATGCTGCTGGGGCGTGTCGCCGGGACCTTCGACTAGACCATCGGTCCGCGTCAGACCTGCCCCCTGCCGAACCTGCACACCCGCGCCTGCGTCGGGCACCGGGCTCGCGTCACGACAGGCGCCAGAAATCTGTGCGCGCGGCCCGCGCGCTCCGCGGGATCACCGGCGCTCAGATCCCGAAGGATCCGTACGGAATATAGCGCACCCTGTCGCCGGGCCGGATGTCCTGTGCGCCGTCGGCGATCTCGACCAGACCTTCGGCCCAGGACAACCCCGAGATCCGCCCCGAGCCTTCCGAGGCAAAAATCTCGACGGCGCCATGCCGCACGCGGGCGCGAAGATACTCGCGCCGGCCGGGTTTTTTCCGCTTTTCAAACGCCGCCGGCAGGTCGAACCCCTGCGGCTCCGACCAGCCGGCCCCGGACAGCAGCCCCATCGCCGGGCGTGCGAACACCAGTGCGCAGACCAGGGCCGCGACCGGGTTCCCCGGCAGTCCGAACACCGGCACGCCGTTCCACATCCCCAAGGCCAGAGGCCGACCCGGCTTGAGCGCGATTCGCCAGGCCTGCAGCGCTCCGGATTCGCGCAGCAGGGCCGAGACGTGATCCTCGTCACCGGCAGACGCGCCCCCCGACGTCAGGATCACATCTGCCTTGCGCGCTGCCCGGTCCAGCGTCCGCCGCAACGCCGCACGGTCGTCCGCCACCCTGCCCATGTCGACCGGGACATAGCCCCACCGCTCTGCCATCCGCAAAAGCATCGGCCGGTTGGCGTCGAAAATCTGTCCCGGGCCGGCAGCCGCACCCGCCTCGACCAACTCGTCCCCGGTGGACACAACCGCCACCCTCAGCGGTTCGAACACCGGCAGCATGCCGTGTCCGACCGCTGCCGCCAGCGCCAGATCAGCCGCGGTCAGGACCCGGCCCGCCGCCAGCGCCACGGCGCCGATACCGACATCCTCGCCGGCGCGCCGGGTGTTCGCGCCGGGCTTCAGCGGCCCGTGAAAGGCAATCATCCCCGCGCCGACCGTGACATCCTCATCCAGCACGACGGTATTCACACCGGTGGGCAGCTCCGCGCCGGTCAGCACCCGGATCGCGCTGCCCCTGGGCACCGTCCCGGCAAAGGGACGGCCCGCTGCGGACCGCCCTTCCAGCACCGGCAACCGCTGCGGCCCGGCACCGCAGGCCGCAGCGTCGAACCCCCAGCCGTCCACCGCCGTATTGGGTTGCGGCGGGTTCGAGCGACGCGCCAGGACGTCTGTCGCCAGCACCAGGCCGCCTGCCTGAAGTACCGGCACCTCGGTCCGCGCCGTCACCGGTCTCAGCCGCGCCTGCAACAGGCCAAGCGCCGTGTCCACCGGAGTCCAGTCGACACCGGCAGGCAGTGCAAAACAGTCGTTGCGCAACGGTGGCGGCTGCAGCGACTCGGCGGCGCGCTGCAGGGTCTGCTCGTGACCAAGCCCCAGAATCCAGCCCTCGGTCGCGGCCTCGGGGCCGACCTCCGCCAGCATCCTGGCCAGAACCTCCGGTGCCAGTTGCGCAAGTGCCTGTGACAGCAACCGGACCTGGTGCGCGTCGCGAATGCCGCCTCTGCCCTCGGCCCGCCGGACCACGTCGTTGATCAGACCGGGCCAGATTTCGGCGAGGACAACCGCAGCCTCGGGCGCCTCAAACGGCCACACCGAAATTCTGCTGCCAAACCGACTGCGCAACCGGTGCAGCACCGGCACCCCGGTCAGAACCTGCCCGCCCACCGCGCCGCGCCCGCCCAGCTGCCAGCAGGAAAACGCCCCCGCGGCCCGCTGTTCCGCGCGCCTCGTCTCGGGCAGGCCATGTCCGGTGCGGGTGTCGCGGCGCGGCAGCCCGGGCAGGTCCTTCCGGGTGCCGTTGAACCAGAACGGTCCGGTCCCGGGAAAGCGGTCGTTGATCTCTGCCGCCAGTTCAAAGCGGTTGTTGCTCTGCGGCGAATCCTTCAGGCGCTCGGCGATCCATGCCCAGACCGCGAACGGGTCGCGGCCGCCGGTCAGACGCTCCGCAAAACCTTCCGGATATGCGAACGGAAAATCGAACCCGATGAACAGCCGCTCCCCCGCCGCTTCTGCGGCCATGATCCGGGCCGAAAGCGCGTCTTCCGCGGCCATCCGGTTGCGCAGGTATTGCGGGGCCTTCCCCGCTTCGCCGATCCAGATCGCGTCTTTTCGCGCCCGCGGACCGGTGTCGTTTCCACCCGACCAGTCCACGACCAGAAACCGGTCGAAACCGCTCACAGCCCGACTTCCGCCAGAATGAAATCCGCAATCGCAGCGGTGTCGTCCAGGTCGAACACCCGCCGGTCGCTGTCCAGCGGCGTGTCGCTGGCGATGGCGCGGATGGTCGGGTCTCCGGGCGCGATCAGCGGCTGGCCGGTCACCGCGCGGTGTGCCTCGATCTTGGGATGGCGGTCGCGCTTGTAGCCCTCGATCAGCACCAGATCGACCGGCGCCAGCCGTCGCAGCAGATCGCCGAGCACCGGCTCCTGCAGGCCGCGCAGTTCGGTCATCAGCGCCACCCGGTTGCGCGAGGCCAGCAGCACTTCGCTGGCCCCCGCCACACGGTGGCGATGGCTGTCCTTGCCCGCATGGTCGACGTCAAAGCTGTGATGCGCGTGTTTCACCGTCGATACGGAAAAGCCACGGGACGTGATGTCCGCGACCAGTCGCTCCATCAGGCCGGTCTTGCCGGCATTTTTCCACCCGGTGACGCCATAGACCCTCATGTGATCAGGGCCTCGGCCCGGGCGAGATCCTGCGGGGTATTGACGTTGAAGAAAGGATCGAAACCCTCGGCGGGGAACAGCGCCTCGCGGGCCCCGTGCCGGTCTGTCCACATCACGACCTTGCGAATCCCGTCCGCCAGGGCATGGCGCAGATCGTCGCGCAGCGACACGGACCACAGGCCAAAGGTCGGATGCCGCAGCCGTCCACGCTGCGGATCCGGCGTGGCGGCCAGAACCAACGGCACTGCCATGCCTTCCGACGCCAGCAAGAGCCGGGGAACCAGATCACAGGGAAAGAACGGCGTGTCGGCCGCCATGGTGACGATGCTGTCCGCCCCCCGTTCGGCCGCCCAGTCCATGCCGGCCAGAACACCCGCCAGCGGGCCGGGAAAGCCGGTCACCGAATCCGGCAGCACCGGCAGATCAAAGGCGCGAAACCGACTGGGGTCGCCATTGGCATTCAACGCCAGCGCCGCCACCTGCGGCGCAGCGCGCGCGATCACATGTGCCAGCAGCGGTTGCCCGGCAAGATCCAGCAGGCCCTTGTCGCCACCGCCCATCCGACGGGCCTGCCCCCCGGCCAGAATGACACCCAGCGGCTGCTTCATTGCCGGACCGTGGCGGCCGGCGCCAAAGAAAATTGCGAATTTTCTTGGCAAATTTCTTCGCAAGAAATTTGGGTCCGGCTCATGATGTCGCTCCCTTGCGGCCGGACTTGCGTGCCTCGTCGGGCACCTGGTCCGGGTCGATGTCGCGCACGAGGCGATCCTCGCCGCTGAGACACACGAACCTTTTGCCGCGCATCCGGCCGATGCAGGTCAGCCCCACCTGCCGCGCGATTTCCACGCCCCAGGCGGTAAAGCCCGACCGTGATGCCAGCACAGGGATGCCCATCAGGGCCGTCTTGATCACCATTTCCGAAGTCAGCCGTCCGGTGGTGTAAAGGATCTTGTCGTCTGCGCCGACCTGGTTCTGGAACATCCAGCCTGCAATCTTGTCGACGGCATTATGGCGCCCGACATCCTCCATATAAACCAGCGGACGGTTCTGCTGGCACAGAACCGTGCCGTGGATGGCCCCGGCCTCGAGGTACAGCGACGGCGTGGTATTGATGCGGGCCGCCAGCGCATATAGCCACGAGGTGCGCAACTCGGTCTGCGGCAGTCGCACCTTGTCCAGTCCTTCCATCATATCGCCGAACACCGTGCCGACGGCACAGCCGCTGGTGCGGGTCTTCTTCTTGACCTTTTCCTCATAGGTGGTCCGGGACGCCGTGCGCACCACCACCACCTCGAGATCCGCGTCATAATCAATTCCTGTCACCCTGTCGCCGTCGTGCAGCATGCCCTGGTTGCGCAAAAATCCCACAGCAAGGTATTCCGGGTAGTCGCCAATCGTCATCGCTGTCACGATTTCCTGGGCATTCAGGAAGATCGTCAGCGGCCGCTCTTCAACCACGGACAGACTGACGGCGGCCCCGGTCTGGTCCGTGCCCAGCACCGTGCGGGTGAGGCGCGGCGCCGCCGGATCGGGGGCGATCAGATAATCGGAGGGTTCTGTCGGCAGCGGCAATTGCATCTTTCCCGGCGGTTGGTTAGGGCAGGGTTCATCAGGCGGATCAGGGACAGTCATGGCGGGTGCATCAGCAATGTCAAGCTACCGGCGGGGTCTGCGTGACGGCCTGCCCTTCCTGCTGATGGTATTCCCGTTCGGCATGCTGTGGGGCGTTGTCGCGACCGAGGCCGGTCTGACCCTGACCGAAACAGTGTCATTCAGCGTGGTGGTGATCGCCGGGGCAGCGCAGTTCACCGCCCTGCAGTTGATGAGCGAAAACGCCCCGACCGCGGTCGTGCTGGCCTCGGCGCTTGCGGTCAACCTGCGCATGGCGATGTACTCCGCCTCGCTCACTCCGCACCTTGGGCCCGCGCGGCTGTGGCAGCGGATGCTGATCTCGTATTTTCTGGTCGACCAGACCTACGCCGGCACGATCCTGGAATTCGAAAAACGCCCGCACCTGACCCTTGCGGAAAAGACCGCCTACTTCTTTGGCCTGGCCACACCGGTCTGCCCGCCATGGTATCTCACCACATTGCTGGGCGCCTGGCTGGGGGCGGCCATCCCGACGGAACTGGGGCTGGACTTTGCGGTGCCGATCGCCTTTCTGGCGATGATCGCACCGATGCTGCGCACCCCGGCCCACAAGGTCGCCGCGGTGACCGCAACCGTGCTGGCACTGGGATTTGCCTGGCTTCCCTATAATTTCGGACTGATTTTCGGCGGCGTTGGCGGCATGATGGCCGGGGCACGCGCAGAGCTCTACTTTGAAGCAAAGCGGGCGAGATGATCGACAGGACCACCCTCTGGATCGTGATCCTCGGCCTCGGCTTCGGCAGCTTCGCACTGCGCTTTGTGTTCCTGGGATTCATCGGCAACCGGCCGCTGCCGGACTGGTTGCTGCGCCACCTGCGCTATACGGCGGTGGCCGTCCTGCCTGCCCTGATCGCGCCCCTGGTCCTGTGGCCGACCGCCACCGACGGGCAACCAGACCTCACCCGTCTGCTGGCCGCGGCCGTCACCTTCGGTGTCGGCTATGCCAGCAAGAATGTCATTGCCGCGATGATTTCCGGTGCGCTTGTCATGATCGCCGGCGGCTACCTGCTCATCTGAGAGCTTCGCGCGCCTCGTCCTGCGCCAGCGAGAACTGCTCGATCGCGACACGCTTGTCGTCTTCGTCATCTTCGTAGAGTTCGCGTGTGCGCACCCCGGGCAGTTCGCCGAACTGTTTGCTCAGCGCCTTGGGAAAGAACGTCGGGCGCAGGCTCTCGAACCCGGGCAATTCCCGCAGCAGCGTCGAGGTGCTCTGCGTGCAATACATCTGCCCCACCGGGCCGCGCCGCTGTGCCAGTTGCAGCGCCTGCTCCGCCACCGCCGCCGACACTTCGATTTCCTGGATCACCACATGATAGGTGGTGCGGGCGTGCGCGCTCTCGTAGAACTTCTCGATCCGCGGCGTGATACCATAGAGCACATCCCGCACCTCGGGCACGGCGGAATGGCGCACCGATCCGGCGGGATCAAAGATCACCCGCTGCGAGGCGTTGATCATGATGCTGGAATGCGCCCCGGCGCCGGAACTGTTGGACACCATGGTGAACAGCGTGAGTTTCGGCGGACCGTCATGACGGTAAGCCGCGCGTGCCACCACATCCGGAGCGGCATCCGTCGTGGTGGTATCCGCCGCACATCCGGCAAGAACAAGCCCGGCCATCAAGGCCAGAGCACAGGTGCGCTGCCGCATCGCGGAACTCCCGGACATGATCGGCCCCAGGGGGCTCAGGCGTTGAAGATCGCCAGCAGGACCACCAGGAACAGGATGACAATGACCGACTTGGCCACAAAGCTCATGAACCCGTCAAAGGTCTGTTCCTGCGTCGTGATGTCCATGCTGCCGTGTTTGTGCTCTGCCATGTCTCTGTACCCTGAGTGATGTGTGCGTTTGCCGTTGGTTAGCGTATTTGATCTGCCCTGTCACGACGCTTGTCCTGCGCATTCTGACGCGGGGCGCCCGGTTCAGGCGGCATCCAGCGCCCGGGCCAACCGAAAGCCGATGCGCCGCGGCTCTGCGTCCGCCGGGCGTTTGGGCAGTGCGCGCAGCACGACGCTCAACTGCGTCACATGCTGAATCAGCTGCATCTTGGCACCGGTTTCATCGGCGCCATAAAACGTCACGATGTCCGGGTCAAAGTACCCCATCCCCTCGATCCGCAACACGCCGGCGTCGCTGCCTGCGAACCCCATCGCGACTTGATGCTCATTGTCCAGCTTTTCCTCGAACGCCTGAATATAGAGAATCAGCCGCTCATAGGCCCATTCCGCCGGACTCTTGGACTGCACCGGCTTGCGCGTCACGGCGTCCGGCAACGGCGCGTCCGACGCCTGCTCCTCGGCATGTACCTCGAACCGGCGCGGCATGGCATCGGCTTCGTACACTTCGGCGGTGGTGCTGATGTCGTTGTCCATGGCGTCGCTCACAACGGCAATGCCGTTGTCTCCTTGATTTCTTCCATAACAAAGCTTGCGGATATGTCCGACAGGGCGACCTGCGCGATCACCCGTTTGTAAAACCGGTCGTAGGCAGGCACATCGGCGACCCGAACGCGCAGCAGATAGTCGAGATCGCCGGTCATGCGATACGCGCCCATCACCTCCGGCATGCCGCGGATCACCTTTTGAAACGCCTCCATCCAGCCGGTGTCATGCGCCGAGGTGCGCACAAGCACCATGACTTCCAGCGGACAGCCCACCGCTGCGGCATCGGCCAGAACCACGCGCCCCCGGATCACGCCAGAGTTTTCCATCTGGCGGATGCGCCGCCAGCAGGCATTGCGCGACAGGTTCACCCGCTCGGAAATCTCATCCGCACTCAGACTGGCATCCTGCTGCAGCAGGCCCAGAATGCGTCGATCCATATCATCAAGTCTGGCGCTCATGTTGGGATAGTATCCCAACCATGCAGCCAGACAAGCGACACTTTGGGATCTTCTCTTGCGCCGACTGTGGCAATCTCCCCCCGAAGAAAAAGGAGTTCTGATATGCCAAGCCTCACTGCCCCGCTCGACCGGCTGTTCCGCGACCACCCGGCGCGGGTGAACGAAACCTACGCCACACATATGCGCTTTGCGCTGGGGTTTTCCTTCTGGCTTGCACTGGCAGCCGGCGCCGCTTTGGTGCACGCGCTGGTTCCGGCCCTGTGCGAAACTACGGCCAGCCGGATCCTGCGCCGCCTGCACGACCGTATCAGCAACCGCCATACCGGCTGACCGGTGCCCCGAGCCGCACCGCCGCCGCCAGATCCGGCTTCTCGGTTTCTCCGCAGCGGAAATATCCCGGGGGAGACCGCCAGGCGGCGGACGGGGGCAGTGCCCGCGAATTTCCCCTCAGAGTGCCTGGAACACCCAGGCGCCATCGTCGCGCAACGCGCGGCTTGCGCGGCCCGCGTGCCACAGGTGCAGGCAATGGGCCATCGCCTCGACCAGTGCCAGCCCATATTCGGCTTCGCCGATCCGGCGCTTGAATAGCGGCGCAAAGCAGTCCCCCGCCGCCATCGGTGTCGCGAGATGGGTCTCGAGCCGCGCCAGCGCGCCATGGTGGTTGTCGATCAGCTGCCGCATGCGCAGCGGCAGCCCGGTGAAGGGCAGCTTGTGCCCCCCGAGCACCAGCAGCTCCGGCCGTGACAGAGTTGCCAGTCGCTCGCACGCTTCCAGCCAGTCCGCCACCGGATCTGCCCCGGGCTCGGTCGCATAGACACCGATATTCGGGCTGATCGACGGCAGGATCTGATCGCCGCCAAGCACAAGATTGTCGTCGCGCGACCACAGCGTCGCATGTTCGGGCGCATGGCCGTTGCCGATATGCACGTCCCAGTCGCGCCCGCCGATGCGGATGCAGTCCCCCTGCCCGATCCGCGAATACCCCAACGGCATCGGAAACACCACGTCGGCAAAATTGAACGGCCGTTCAGCCGCGCGTTTTGCCAGGATTTCGGGGGCCATGCCGCAGCCGCGCCAGTAGGCCAGCGTCTCTGCGGCAGGAAGGTCCTGCACATCCAGTGTCAGCATCCGGGCGAACAACCAGGCGGTGCGGGTGGTCACCAGCTCGGCGCCGCGCTGCTGGAACCAGCCGGCCATGCCGATGTGATCGGGGTGGTGATGGGTGACCAGCACCCGGTTGACGGGCCGCCCCTGCAACGGTCCCGCCAGCAGCGAGGTCCAAAGGGCCTCCATCCGCCGCGAGTGGAAGCCGGTGTCGACCAGTGTCCAGCCGTCGCCATCATCCAGCGCATAGACATTGACGTGGTCCAGCTTCATCGGCAGCGGCAGGCGCATCCAAAGCACTCCGGGCGCCACCTCGATGGCTTCGCCCGTACCCGGGGCATCCGCCCAGGGGTAGTGGATGTGGGCTGCCGCGCCGTCCATCATGCCGCCAGATCGCCGGGGGTGAGCGCATAGAGATCCTCGGCGCCCGCGCGGGCGTGGACCAGCAGGCTCTGATGTTCGGGCAGCAGGCGCAGGATGTAGAACCGCGCCAGCCGGGCGCGCGCGCTTTCGGGATCCGCCACTGCCGCGCGCAGGTGGTAATAGCCCCCCAGCACGCGGGCAAAGGCCCGCAGAAAAGGCACTGCGCCGGCAAAGCGGGCATTCATGTCGCCCTGCGTCACCAGCCACTCGACACTTTCGCGCAGCGTCTCGGCGGCATTCCAGACCGGCATCGCCAGATCCGGCAGCCGCGCCTTCGCCGCTTCGGCGGCTTCCTCGATCTCGTCCAGCAGGCCAAAGGCCGCCTCGCCGCCGTCCATCATCTTGCGCGCCACAAGGTCCATCGACTGAATGCCGTTGGTGCCCTCGTAGATCGCCGTGACGCGGACATCGCGGGAAAACTGCGCCGCGCCGGTTTCCTCGATGAAGCCCATGCCGCCATGCACCTGCACCCCCATGTCGGAAACAGCAATGCCGGTGTCGGTGCCAAACGCCTTGGTGATCGGTGTCAGCAGCGCCGCCCGTGCGGCCCAGTCGGCCGCCCCGGTGGCACGCGCCATGTCGATGGCCACGCCGCAGGACAGGGCGATGGCCCGGGCGGCAAAGATCTCGGCCTTCATGGTGGCCAGCATCCGGCGCACGTCGGCATGATCGACAATCGCGCCGCCTGCCCCCTCGACCAGGGTCTTGCCCTGCCTGCGTTCGGTGGCATAGGCCAGCGCGTGCTGGTAGGCGCCTTCGGCGACGCCGATGCCCTGCCCGCCCACACCCAGACGCGCGTTGTTCATCATGGTGAACATGCACTTCATGCCGCCATGTTCGGGACCGATCAGCCAGCCGGTCGCGCCGCTGTATTCCATCACCGCGGTGGGCGAGCCGTGCAGGCCCATCTTGTGTTCCAGACTCACCACCCGCAGGTCATTGGCCTGACCGGGCGCACCGCTGTCGTCCGGCAGGTACTTGGGCACCAGAAACAGCGAGATCCCCTTGGTCCCTTCCGCCGCCCCCGGCAGACGCGCCAGCACCAGATGGCAGATGTTGCCGGTAAAATCGTTGTCGCCCCAGGAGATATAGATCTTCTGCCCGGTGATGCTGTAGGAGCCGTCGCCATTGGGCTCGGCCTTTGTGCGCAGGGCGCCCACGTCCGACCCGGCCTGCGGTTCGGTCAGGTTCATCGTGCCGGACCATTCGCCGGTGATCAGCTTTGGCAGATAGAGCGCCTTGAGCGCATCGCTGGCGTGATGTTCCAGCGCCTCGATCTGGCCCTGCGTCATCAGCGGGTTGAGCTGCAGTGACAGGCAGGCGGCGGACATCATCTCGTTCACCGCGGTGGTCACCGCCATCGGCAAGCCCATGCCGCCATGATCGGGATCGGCCGCAATCGCCACCCAGCCGCCATCGGCAATGGCACGATACCCCTCGGCAAACCCGGGCGAAGTGCGCACAACGCCGTTTTCCAGCCTGGCGGGGTGCAGATCGCCGCTGCGCTGCAACGGCGCGAGCACCTCTTCGCTCATCTTGCCGGCCTCGGTCAGGATGGCTTCGACCACGTCGGGGGTCGCTTCAGAGAATCTTGGTGTATCCGTGACCTGCTGCAGGTCGACTACGTGATCGAACAGAAACCGGTAGTCAGAAATGGGGGCGCGATATGGCATGAATGTCTCCAATCCGTCTGGCTTGGCAATAGCGCGGGCACCGTGCATTCGGAACCCCGACTTGTGGGCAGGATTATCCCGCTGTGCTCTGGCATCAACCGGAACGCGGCGTCACGGCCTGCGCACTCGCCACATCAGGCGCGCCCCCCCTCGGAAGACAGCGCCAGAGGCGAAACCCCGATGGATTTCAGCGCCGCCTCCCACTTGTCGCCATCGTCGACCCCGAACACCAGGTCCGGAGTGGCGTCGCAGATCAGCCAGCCATTCGCCGCCAGTTCGCCCTCGAGCTGCCCCGGCCCCCAACCGGCGTACCCCAGCAGCATCAGCCGGGTGTCGGGCCCGGTGCCCTGACCGATGCTTTCCAGAATGTCGAGCGTGGCGGTCATGTGAAACCAGTCATCGACCTCGAGCGTGGCCACCACCGATTCGTAGTCCGGTGAATGCAGGACAAACCCGCGCGACATTTCCACCGGTCCGCCGTAATGCACCTGCTGCCCCTCGACATCCGCCACAACCTCTATGGACAGCTGTTCCAACAGCATCCGCAGACTGACATCGGCTGTCGGCTTGTTGACGATCAGGCCCATCGCGCCGTCGTCGGAATGCGCGCACATGAAGATCACCGCCTGATCAAAGCGCGGATCCCCCATGCCGGGCATGGCAATCAACATCTTGCCAGTCAGTCCGGTCGCATCAAGCTGTGCCATTGTGTTGCCTTGCTGCCAGTTCCTCAGACCCAACATGTACCCGCACCCCGGGGGGTGCAAGGGTGCGCGCATCCGGTCACACACGCGAGTATCGCCGGAACGTGACTTTTCATTTCAGTACAAACTTGCCATTCCCAACCCATGAAATATGTCCTTGCAGCGCTGCTTTGCGTCCTTTCCCTGTCCTCGGCCGCGCGGGCGCAGGACACCGGCCCCATCGTCAGGGCCGAGCTTCGCCCCGGTTGGCGGCAGGCGGACGGCAGCCATATGGCGGCACTGCACCTGACGCTCGCCCCGGGCTGGAAGACCTACTGGCGAAGCCCGGGCGACGCCGGGATTCCCCCCGAATTCCACTGGCAGGGATCGGAAAACGTCGCCGCCGTCGGGGTGATCTGGCCGACGCCCAAGGTGTTTTATCAAAGCGGCATGCGCTCGATCGGTTACGTTGGTGAAATGGTGTTGCCGTTGCGCGTGACCGGCCGGACCGCCGGTCAGAGCATGCGGTTGCAGGGCACCATTGATCTGGGTGTGTGCAGCGACATCTGCGTGCCGCAGTCTGTTGACGTCGGTGTCGTGCTGCCCTCAGAGGCCACGACCCGCGACCCGCTGATCGCCGGTGCATTGGCCGACGTGCCGTTTTCGCGGAGCGAAGCCGGTGTGAAATCGGTGCGCTGCACGGTCGGCGTGGATTCCCGTGGCATGACGCTGCGCACCGACATCGACCTGCCGACCGGCAAGAGCACGGAGACCACGGTGATCGAGACCGCGAATCCGCTGGTCTGGGTGGCGGAACCGAAGACGCACCGGGCCGAAAACGGCCACCTCATCAGCGAAACCAGGCTGAGCCATGTCGAAGGCAGCGCCTTTGCGCTGGACCGCTCCGGCGTGCGGATCACAGTGCTGCGCAAGGGCCATTCGGTCGATATACTTGGCTGCGACAACTGAACCGCCCCTGATTCCAGCGAAAACGTGAACGCATGGGGCCGTGCAATGCGGGTCGTTGTCCGGTAGTGTACATGCTTCGCGTGGCAGAAGGTGCCGTAGAATGCGATTTGACCCGGTCCTTGCAGATATCCGTTTCGGCTGCGGCCTGTCGCCCGGCATTCCGCCTGCGACCCATGCCAAGGTGATGCTGGCGACACTGGATGGCCCCGACATGGCCGCGCAGCAGTTTCCGATCCCGCAGTTCAGCGACATCCTGACCCGGATGGAAGCCCGGCAGGCCCTGCGCAAGGCGCGCCGCGATGTGCGCGGCACCCCGGAAGGCGACGCCCTGGCCAAAGACATCCGGCAACTCGACAAGCAGGGACGCGCAGATCAGCTCACATGGTTCGGCCATCACCTGATGCGGCGGACCTGGACTCGCCAGCCGCTGCGCGAACGGCTGGCCTCCTTCTGGGCCGACCACTTCACGGCCGCAGGAAAGGCCGGCGTGATCAAGCGCGGCGGATCTCCCTACGTGGAAAGCGCGCTGCGCCCCCATATCTCGGGTCTGTTCGAGGACTTGCTGATTGCGGCAGTCCAGCACCCGCTGATGCTGCATTATCTGGATCAGGCCAATTCTGTCGGCCCCGACAGCAGTTTTGCCAGAAAGAAGGTCCAGAAGGGGTTTGGCCTGAACGAGAACCTCGCGCGCGAAGTTCTGGAACTGCACACGCTGGGGGCTGGCGGCCCCTATACGCAGGATGATGTGCGCGAACTGGCCGAACTTTTCACCGGCATGACCGTCAACACCCGCAAAGGCTTTGTGTTCCGCAAGGATTTCGCCCAGCCGGGCGCCGAGACCGTTCTGAATCGCAGTTATGGTGGGACGCGCGCCACCTTGCGTGACGTGCAGGATGTGTTGCGAGATCTGGCCCGGCATCCCGCCACAGCGCGCAACATCGCACGCAAACTTGCGGTGCATTTTGTCTCCGACGCTCCTGACCCCGGACTGATTGCCGCGCTCGAGGCGCGCTATCTCGAGACCGCAGGAAACCTGCGCGCGGTCTACGCGGCTCTGCTCGACCATCCGGCAAGCTGGTCGGACGACGGCGCAAACGTCAAACGGCCGATGGATTTCATCGGGTCGGCCCTGCGGGCGCTGGCGGTGCCGCCGGAACGGTTGCTCAAGCTCAAGCTGGCGGGAGTGAGCAGACATCTGTTGCAACCGCTGGGGCAGATGGGACAGATCTGGGAACAGCCCGACGGCCCGGACGGTCTGCCCGAAGAGGATGGCAACTGGATCACGCCACAGTCGCTGGCGGCGCGTCTGCAATGGGCCGTGACGGTGCCGCAGCTGCTGCGTCCCGACCTGCCGGATCCGCGGGAGTTCGTGCGCACCGCGCTTGGCGACCGCGCCACCCCCGCAGTGCGTTTTGTTGCCGAAGCCGCCGAGAGCCGCTGGGACGGCGTCGGCCTTGTCCTTGCGTCACCCGCCTTTCAGAGGATGTGATCCGATGTTCAGCCGCCGTGCCTTTCTGTCCCGCTCCGCCCTGATTGGCTGTTCGCTCGCAGCCAGCCCGCTGGTGACCCCGATCAGTTTTGCCGCCACTCCGGGTGAAAACCGGCTGGTGGTGATCATCCTGCGCGGCGGGATGGACGGACTGGACGTGGTGCAGCCCTATGGCGATCCCGACTTTGCCCGGCTGCGCGGCGCGCCCGGCGTGGCAGACCCGGATGGCCCGGTGGATCTTGACGGATTTTATGCGCTGCACCCGGCCCTGCGCCCGCTGCTGCCACTGTGGCAGCAGGGCCAGCTGGGATTCGTTCAGGCGGTGTCGACGCCCTATCGTGACAAGCGCAGCCATTTCGACGGGCAGGATCTGCTTGAGGCGGGGATCACCGACCTGTCCCGCGGATTGAGCCGGGATGGCTGGCTGAACCGGTTGCTTCAGCATGTTCCGGGGGCCGGGGCCGAAACCGCCTATGCCATCGGGCGGGACTCCATGGCCATTCTCAACGGTCCGGCGCCGGTGTCGGGCTGGTCTCCGGATGCCGACCTCGCGCTGAGCCCACAGGCCATGCGGCTGGCGGCTCTGGTGATGAAGGATGACCCGCTGTTCGAAACCGCGATGGCGCGGGCCTTCGCCCTGGCCGACAGCGACGGGGATCCGGTGGCCATCGACGGCGGCACCGACGAAATGATGTCGATGATCGAATCCGACCGCAAGGCGTCACGCGGGGCGGGTGCCGAAAGCCGGATCGCGAGATTCGCTGCCGAGCGTTTGCGGGCCGATACCCGCATCGCGTCGTTTTCGATCAATGGCTGGGACACACACGAGGCACAGGCGAGACCGCTGGGTCGTGCCCTGGCGCGGTTGTCCGACACCATTCTGGCCCTGCGCGACGCACTGGGCGCACCTGTCTGGGGCAAGACCACCGTGGTAGCCATGACGGAATTCGGGCGCACCGTGCGGTTGAACGGCACACGCGGGACCGACCATGGCACCGGCGGACTGATGATCCTTGCTGGCGGCGCGGTGCGCGGCGGGCGTGTCTTTGGCGACTGGCCGGGCCTGACCGAAGCGGCGCTGTATCAGGGCCGCGATCTGATGCCGACCCGGGATGTACGCGCCCATGCCGGCTGGTTGCTGCACGGCCTGTTCGGGCTGGAGCGGTCGCTGGTCGAACGGGTGGTTTTCCCCGGCGTGGACCTTGGCGCCGATCCGGGGCTGCTGCTGTAGCGCGGCTCAGATCGCGATGCGGGCGCTCAGCCGTTCCTGCACCAGTCCGGCCACCCGGGCAAGAGTTGCCCCGACGGGCAGGCCCTGGGTGCGCGAGCGCACCAGTTCCTGTGCCGCCGAACAGAGCGGCCCGTCCCCGGCGATCTGCGCCACGCCTGTCAGGAAGGCGGCCACGTAATCCAGCGCCTTGTCGTCAGCATCGCCGCCAAGGATGTCAGCGGCATGCGCCATGTCGTCGCGGTAGGCGATGGGATCGGGGCTGATCGGTTCGGTCTGTACCGCGCGCAGCCCCTGCGGACGACGCTCGGGCGGAAGGCGGGCGAGGATCACGTTCTGGAACTGGCTCAGGTTGGCCACCGGCTTGGCCAGAAAATCGTCAGCCCCCGCCGCCATGGCCTCGGGTTCGGAACAGTCATCGCCACTGGTGCCGAGGATCACCGACACACGCGGTGCGCAAACCGCAAGTTCGGCGATCAGATCCGCGCCGGAGCCGTCCGGCAGCCCCAAATCGATGATGATCACCGTGGGGCGGTACACCTGAAGATGGCGGCGCGCCGACCGCAGGCAATCCGCCCGCCGGATCCGCGCCCCGCTGCGCAGACACATCAGCCGGATCGCCTCACAGGCATAGCGGCTGTCTTCGACGACAAGAACGGTCAGTCCCAGCAAGGGGCGCGATGCGGTTGGCGTACAGAGCCGATCAAAGTGTTCGATATCACCCATGTCGGCCTCCTGGCAGTGTCACGGACGAGCATCGCGCAGCATACCTAACAGCGCGTTAATGACGCCGGAGATCTTGCAGCCACGCCGCCTCGCGGGCCATAAGCCGTAAACAGCTGTTTGGAAGGAACTTGAGATGATCGGTCGCCTGAACCACGTTGCCATCGCCGTGCCGGATCTGACTGCCGCCGCGAATCAGTACCGCGACGCCCTGGGAGCAAAGGTCGGTGCACCACAGGACGAACCCGAACACGGGGTCACCGTGATCTTCATCGAACTGCCCAACACAAAGATCGAACTGCTGTATCCGCTGGGCGACGACAGCCCGATCAATGGCTTTCTCGAAAAGAATCCGGCAGGCGGCATCCACCATATCTGCTATGAAGTCGACGATATCCTTGCTGCGCGCGACCATCTGAAATCTACTGGTGCGCGGGTGCTTGGCAGCGGCGAGCCGAAGATCGGAGCCCACGGCAAGCCGGTTCTGTTCCTGCACCCCAAGGATTTCAACGGCTGCCTGGTCGAACTGGAACAGGTCTGAAATCCGGGCTAGGTTAACGCAAAACATGAAAGGGTCCGGAAATGGCCATCACCTCTGCCATCGTCCTGTTCGCCGTGCTGTGGTTCCTGACCTTCCTCGTGGTGATTCCGATCCGGTTGCAGACCCAGGGTGACGTCGGCACAGTGGTGCCGGGCACCCATGCCGGATCGCCCGAAGTGCACAACCTGAAGAAAAAAGCCTGGATCACCACCGGGATCACGGCGGTCCTCTGGGCCATCATCGCCGGGATCATTCTGTCGGGAATGGTGACGATCCGCGATATCGACCTGTTCAACCGGATGGGGCCCGCTGCCACAACTGATGGAACAGATGGGTAAAGGTCGCCGCGCCCAGAATGGGGATCACCAGATTCATCAGCGGCACCGATAGCGGCATCGCCATCAGCACGCCTGCGATCCAGATCGTCAGCATATGTTTGCGGCGCAGCTGCTTTGCGCCCTCGCGACCGACCCTGCGCATCGCAGCCAGGGTAAAATATTCGCGGCCCAGCAGGAACCCGTTCAAACCCCAGAAGATGAACAGCGCTGCCGGTGCAAAGAACACGTAGAGGATCAGCGCCAGCACGTTGGCCCCGATCAACACGCCGAGAAAGCTCACCGTGTCGCGCAGCGCTTCCCGGAACGGCACCCGCGTGACCGGTGGCAGGTTCGGATAATGGCGATCCTCGACCGCGTCGGCGACGTCTTCCAGAAACATCGAGGTTATGGCCGAGGCCACCGGCACCATCAGGAAAACCGACAGGAACAGCATGAAGAACAGCGACCCCCAGCTGAGCAGATCATTCAGCCAGGTCACCGGCCCCAGGATCGGCAGGGTCGCATCCTCGCCCACCAGCCAATGGATCAGCCCGATAAAGCCGGCATAGGCGCCGACGAGCAGCGCCAGCGTCAGCGCGATCCCCAGCATCAGCACCCGGCGGAAACGCGGATCGTCGATCTGGCCGACCGCCTTGAAGAACGCGCCCAGGATCATGTCGAAACCCAGGTGACGATGGCATCCAGATCCGGTCGCGGGCGCTCTGGCGGTTCGGAGGTTTCCGTGCCCAGATGGATGAAGCCCGCCACCCGTTCGTTTTCGGCAAGATCAAAGGCCGCCGTGACAAACCCGCGGTCGTGCCCGACCCAGCCCGAAAGCCAGTTCGCGCCCCAGCCTGCTGCCAGCGCCGCGTTCAGCAGCGCCAGACAGACAGCCCCGGCAGAATAGGACTGCTCGATCACCGGAACCTTGTCTGATGCACGCTGAACTTCGATCACCGCAACGCACAGCGGCGAGTCGGCGAACTGCCTGCGGCCCTTTTCGGTCTGATCGTGATCAAACCCCAGCTTCTCGCCCTGACGTGTGGCAAGACCGGCCAACCTGTCCAGCGCGGCGCGTTCCAGAACAATCAACCGCCAGGGTTCGAGTTTGCCGTGATCCGGGGTGCGGGTGGCCGCCGTAAGGATCGGCATCAGCGCCGCACGGTCGGGCGCCGGCTGGCGCAGCGTCTTGGACGGGCGGGACCGGCGGGTCAGCAGGAACTCCAGGGCGGCAGGATTTGGGGTTGGCATGGCTGTCTCCTAGGTGTTTCTGCCTATCTCATTGCGATGCCGCCCACATTCAACTGCCAATCGCATCGCCGCGGCTGCAAATCGCCCTTCGGACCGGCGCTGGCAGACAGGAGTGCCCAATTGATACCTCGTGCACCACGCTCTGTCCGGCGGCGGCGGCGCGCACACAGTCCTATCCGGAATTCGAAAAGATGAGGGACGCCGGGCAGACACGGGCAGCGGCCTAATCCTTGCGGGAGTAGACGCCCTCGGGCAGTGAAATCGCCGCCGCCAGATCATGCATCTGCGCGATCGACATGGTGATCTTCTGAACTGTGTCCGTGCGCGGATCATATTGTTCGATGGTGATGCATTCCTCGAAAGAATTCACCACGACATCTTCCTGCAAGGGCGTTTCGCCCTCGTCCACCAGTGTCACGACCGTGGCATCAAATTCGTGTTCGATACTAAACATATCGACAGGTTAGCGCCGTCCAGGCGCCTTGCCCAGAGCCTCGCGTGCCGGGACGCGAGGATTTTTGCCGCCCGGCAGCACGGCGGGCCGCGCGCGCCCGTGTCCTCGCTACGTCGGCGGTTTTCCGGCACGGGTCCGGGCTGTCCGCCAGACAATGAGCAAAAAGTGACTGGTCCCCGGCGCGGCGCCCCGATACGCTGCGAGTGTAAAATTCGGAGCCATAATGCGCTGGTTGATCCCCGTTCTTCTTTTCGCCCTGTCGGCCTGCGAGGTCGTGCCCACCGTGCAACCCGCGCCCGGACCGGCGCCATCTCCCCAACGCAGCGAAAGCCAGTCGTCCGGCGTATTGCGCGGACGGGCGGAACAGGCGGCACGCACCTTTGTACAGGTGGTGCAGACGGTCGAACCCGTCGCTGAAAGCGAATGCCGTCGGGTTGCGCCCCGAATGAACTGCGATTTCCAGATCCTGGTGGACGACCGCCCGGGCCAGGCGCCCAATGCCTTTCAGACCATTGGACCGGACGGCCGGCCGATCATCGCCTTCAACCTTGCGCTGATCGCGTCGGTCGAAAACGCCGATGAGCTGGCCTTTGTAATGGGTCATGAGTCTGCGCATCACATCATGGGCCATCTTGCGCGGACGCAGCAGAATGCGGCCGTCGGCGCCGTGATCTTTTCCGGCCTCGCGGCGATGAGTGGCGCCAATGCCGACAGTGTCCGTTCGGCCGAGGAATTCGGCGCCGCAGTGGGGGCACGCTCCTATTCCAAGGATTTCGAGCTTGAGGCCGACCGTCTTGGCACCATTGTCACCATGCGGGCGGGCTTCAATGCCGTGCGCGGGGCGGCGTTCTTTACCCGCATTCCGGATCCCGGCAACCGGTTTCTGGGAACCCACCCCCCCAATGCGCAACGCATTGACGTGGTCCGCCGCACTGCCCAAGACCTGTCGTCCGGGATGTAAAGCCGCCAGAATGGCGCGCGAATGACCGGGGTTTTCTGCTGCGTCGCCCCTGAAATCAGGGCGACGCCCAGCAACCATGGCGACATCAGTCCACTTCCATTTCACGCAAAGATATAATTATTTCTCAAGCCAAAGGCGCTTGAAGCCGTTATCCTGACAAAACATTTGCGGGAATGACGGGCGTTCCGTACAAATATTAACACATAGTTTACGACATACTGCTTTGGCCCGCCCTTCGACGGCATCATTACAGCGGAGAAATTTTATGGCTGATCCTCAAACGAATGCCTATTCTGCCTATGCTCAGATTGCGCAAAAGCTTGGAAATGACCTGGCTCTTCTGGCGCTGGGACTGAGTGAAGCTCCCAGCAGGCCATCGACAGGGGCCTCGACCAACGGACCCGAAGCTGATTTTGTCGCAACCCAGGTCCCAAGCGCCTCGAACCCGTTCAGCTCTGCTCTTGCCGCCCCGAGGGTGGTCGACGGGATGGTCGCAATCGACGCGTCTTCTGTGGACGGTGACATCACCGGCCTGCTGGGCGAACTCGAGGCCCTCGGGCTCGAGAACGGATCGACCTGGGGCAATACGCTTTCTGGCCTGATGCCGGTTGATCTGCTCTACAAAGCTGCGGGAGTTGCGAACCTCAACCAGGCGCGCGGCGTGATGGCGCAGACAAATGTCGGCCTCGTGGACAGCCAGGCCGACGCCTCGATGGGCACAGATGTTCTGCGCGGTCTCGAAGGCCTGGACGGAACCGGGGTCTCAATCGGGGTGCTGTCAGACAGCTTTGACACCAATGGCACGCAGCAGGCCGTGGACATAGCCTCTGGCGACCTGCCGTCGGGCGGCGTGACGGTTCTGACCGATTTGCTCGGCGGCTCCGACGAAGGCCGGGCGATGCTGCAACTGATCCACGATGTGGCACCGGGATCCGATCTGCTGTTTCGCACCGCGTTTCTGGGACAGGCGGATTTCGCCAACGGCATCCAGGAACTGTTCACCGCCGGGTCCGACATCATCGTCGACGATATATTTTATTTCGCCGAACCTTTTTTCATGGATGGGGTCATTGCCCAGTCCGCGGACCTGGCGGTGCAGAATGGCGCCATGTATTTCACTGCGGCCGGCAATTCCGCCAACAATTCCTATGAGTCAGCGTTCAACGATTCCGGCCTCACCGTGAGCTATGCCAACAATCTGGCTGTGCCGGTGGTTGGCAAGGTGCATGACTTCGACCCCGGTGCCGGTGTCGATGTCACCCAGCAGATAACCATTCCTGGATTCTCGACGTTCTCTTTGGGCCTGCAATGGGATGATCCGTTTTCGTCGGTCAACGCCGCCAGTGGCGGTGCGGTCAGCGACTATGACATTCTGTTGACGAGTACTTTGCCGAGTACAATATTCGTCAACGTCTCCAGCTCGGTCATCGGCGGTGATCCGGTCGAGGTAACATCCATTACGAACAACGGCGCGAGCGCAGCCGTCGCCAACCTTGTCATCACACATGTCAGTGGTCCGGCGACGAACCAGCTGAAATATGTGATGTTCCGCACGGGCGGCACCACGATTGACGAGTTCAGGACGGATTCGAGCACTGTCGTCGGTCATTCGAATGCGAACTCGGCGATCAGCACCGGCGCCGCCTATTATGCGCAGACGCCAAACTTCGGCGTCACGCCACCTTTGCTCGAAAGCTTTTCCTCTGTCGGGAACACACCGATCTATTTTGACGATCTCGGCAACCGTCTGGCTTCGCCCGAGATGCGCCAGGGCGTCGATCTGGTCGCCCCGGACGGGGTCGACAACACCTTCTTTGGCAGTGACAGCGACGGCACCGGCTTTCCCAACTTCTTCGGCACCTCGGCCGCCGCGCCGAACGCTGCGGCCATGGCGGCGCTGCTGATGCAAGGCTCGCCGTCCGCCACCCCGGGCGATATCTTTACCGCCATGCGCGAGACGGCGATCGACATGGGCCCGGCGGGTCTGGATTCCCTGTCCGGCGCGGGTCTGGTCGATGCCCTTGCCGCCTTTTCTGCGCTGAACCCGGGCATTGCACTCGATGGCACCCCAGGACCGAACCGGTTGATCGGCACCAACCTGAACGACACTCTCAACGGTCTTGGTGGCAATGACATCCTGATCGGACTGGGCGGCGCGGATGACCTGAACGGCGGCGATGATGTGGACACCGCAGATTACAGCGCCTCGCCGGGCGGCGTCACGGTCCTGCTGGACGGCGGCACCGGGCTGGGCGGCGATGCAGAGGGGGACACCCTGATCGGCATAGAACGCGCCATAGGCTCGATCCATGACGATGTGTTGACAGGCGACAGCAACGCAAATCTTCTGAGTGGCGGCGGCGGCGACGACATCATCGACGGCAATGCCGGCACGGATCTGCTGCGCGGCGGCCCCGGCAGCGACACGATCCGCGGCGGCATCGGCAACGACACCCTGGACGGCGGCGCCGACGGTGACGATCTGGACGGCGGCCCGGGAATGGACGAGCTGGATTATCGTGGTTCGCCCGATCCCGTACAGATCGACCTCGGCCTGGGCGCGGCGTCCGGCGGCTTTGCCCAGAACGACACCATTTCGGGTTTCGAGTACATTCTCGGATCCGCCTTTGGCGACATCCTGAACGGCGACTCGGGCATCAACCGTCTGGTCGGCCTGGGCGGTGACGACACCATGAACGGCGGTCCGGGCGACGACCTGCTGCGCGGCGGTGTCGGCGCCGACGATCTGGATGGCGGCGACGGCACTGCGGATGTGGTCGACTACTCTGATTCCAACGCCGGCGTTTCTGTCGATCTCGGGCTGAACACCGCAAGCGGCGCGGGCAGCACGGCCGACGGCGATACGATCTTCGGCTTCGAGCGGATCTATGGTTCCCGCCACAATGACAGCCTGACCGGGAACGACGGCGACAATATCCTCAAGGGCGTTACCGGCGACGACACGATGAACGGCGGTCTGGGCAACGATCTTCTGCGCGGCGGCCGCGGAATCGACAATCTGTTTGGCGGCGGCGACAACGATACGCTGGATGGCGGCCGCGGTGGCGATCTGCTGGATGGCGGCGACGGGGCCGGTGACGTTCTGGATTACCGCGCTTCGGCGGCCGCCGTCACCGTGAACCTGGCGCTGAACACGGCCAGCGGTGCCGGCAGCGATGCCGCAGGCGACACCATCTCGAACTTTGAGGCCGTGTTCGGATCGGCCTTCGGCGACACACTGACAGGCATCGACGGCGGCACGACGCTGCTTGGCTTTGGCGGTTCGGATGTGCTGATTGGCGGGAACAGCAGTGACTTGCTGCGCGGCCATACCGGCAACGACACGATGACCGGCGGTCTGGGCAATGACACGCTTGACGGCATGGGTGGTACGGATGTCGCGGTCATTGCCGGTTCGGTCCTGGATTTCTCGTTCGTTCTGGGCACCCTGATGACGGTGACCGACACCAACCCCGCCGATGGCGATCAGGGGACGGATCAGGTCGACAATGTCGAACTGCTGCGCTTTGACGATCTGGATGTCACTGTCCTCACCAACAACGCGCCTCTGGTCCTGAACCAAACGACAACGCGCAACGAAGCGGATGGTCTGATGACCATAGACCTGCGCACGCAGGTGCGCGATCTGGATGGCGATGCCCTGTCGTTCAGCGGCATCACGCTGGGGCGCGATTCCGCGCTGATCCCCTTTGGCACACCTGCGGACGGCGTGATCAGCATCGACCCTGCCACGCTGGGGCTGAACCTGGGCGATGACCTGACAGTCAATTTCCAGTACCAGGTCACCGACGACAGCGGCAGCCTGGCGAACAACTCCGCGATGGGCAGCTTTGACCTGCACATCATCGGCGCGGATGACCCGCTGCCGGATCCGCCGGAAGCAAATGTGGCCCCTGTCGCCACACCTGTCACGCTTTCCGCCAACGAAGTGGATGGCGATGTCTCGATCCTGCTCGACACCTTTGTATCGGACCCGAATACCGGGGACGTGCTGACAATCACCGGTCTGACCACGGATTTTTACTCTGGTGTTCCGACTAGCTTAGCCATGCCCTTCAGTTCCGGCAGCACCACGGAACCGGGCGCAGCGCTGACCTTCGCCACAGCCGGCTTCGGACTGGACACCGGCGATGTCCAGCTGGTCAACCTGACCTACACGGTCGAGGATGCCCTGGGCCTGACCGACACAGGCACCATTGCCCTGACGCTGACCGGCGATACCCAAAACCTGCCGCCGGTCCCGACGAGCACCGAGATCCCCCTTACGGTGATCACCGACCTTGTCGGCACACTGACCTTCGAAATCGACATGAACACGCTGGCAACCGACCCGGAATCGGACCCGCTGATGTTCACTCCCGGCGATTTTGTCATTGGAAACGATGAGGCCACCGGCACTCCGATCACGATCCCCTATACCTATGATGCACCGACATCCGTGGTGACGGTAACCTTTGCGGATCTGGGCCTGACAGATGGTCAGAGCCTGCCCGCAACGCTGCATTATGTGGTCGGAGATGGCACCACATCGGTCAACGGCTCGGTCGGGTACATCTTCGAAGATCCGCTGGATACCCCCGTGGCACCGCAGGACACTGTGCATACCTTCGACTTTGAAGGCTATTCCGATGCAGAGACGTCAAGTATCCCGGTTACCGAACTGATCCCATTCAGGATCGACGGGGTGGCCGCCGTGATAGAAACCGATGAACTGGCGACTGATCCCGATCGGCGCATCGATCCCGCCGGCGTCCTCGCCGGGCAAACCACCCCGGCAGGCGACAATGTTCTGCTGACGTCGTCCGAAGTTATCACCACGACAACCCAGCCCCCCAGCGAGACTCCGGGCGTACGCCCGGATCCGGTGACAACCACAACGATCGGTGATCCTTTCACGTTGTTGGCACCGGATTCGACGGTGGGAGTGTCCACAGTTGTTTCCATCTTCAACACTGTACCCGGGGTTGGGTCGGCGTTTGACCCCGCAGATTATGGTTTCGGGACACCGTTCAATGTCGACAGCACCTCGCTTGGCATCGCCAGCGGAACGGATGTGCCTGTGACCCTGGCGGTCTACAGAGCCGAAATTGTCGAGACTCCGCTGGGCAACGGTACCAGCGACTACTCAGCCGAAGCTGTCCTGGTTGACACATTCGAATTTGTGCGCACTGCCGGCACCGCGCCGCTGCTGCTTGATTTCAATGATCCGGCGACGTTCGCAGCCTTCGATACCACCCCCGGCGACCTCGCCACGGTGGATGTGTTCGACAATATCTTTGCCTTCACCCTCAGCACACCGGACAACACACCGGTGCTGCTGGATGATCTTGTCCTGACCCAGCCTGCCGACGATTTGCCGATCTGATCTGCGAAGATCAAGCCGGACTGGCCAGGTGCGCCCCTGGCCAGCAAGTGCCCCAAGCAGCCCGAGACCTTCGCCGCCGGGACTGCGCGACTTGATGCGCAGCTTTCGGCGGCCGACGCGGCAACCTCCACACAAGGTCACGCCCACGCCGACCCGTCAGGTCCGCATGGGCTGCAGCCGTGAATGCCGACGCAATTCAAAGGGGGATGCGGGGATGCCACCCCGCAACCACTCGACCGTCTCGGACGGGTCTCAGCGGGCGCGCAGGTTCCGGGCCGAATTCTTGATCTCGGCATACTGGCCCGACGGCCTGTAGGGCCAGAGGTACTCGGGCAGCACCGATTGCAGCGCTGTCGGTTGCAGACCGAGATCCGCAAACCCCTTTGCGCCCTCCGACACAATATTGTCGTGCCGCAGGTTGCGCACCTGATCACGCGTGATCATCTTGTTGGATATCAGCCCCAGCGACATGGTCTGCAGCAGATCGAAACCGGCTCCCATCAGGCGGGCGACCGGAAACGGGATGTTGAGCACGAGTTTGCGCCGCTGGATCACCTCCAGCATTTGCCGCATGAGATCACGGAAGCTCGCGACATCCGGCCCCCCCAGTTCATAGATCCCCGGCGCCGCAGCACCCGTGACCCCAAGAACCGCAGCCCTGGCCACATCGTCCACATAGACCGGCTGGAACCTTGTCGCCGCGCCGACCACGGGCAGCACCGGCCCCAGACGCGACATCGCCGCGAACCGGTTGAAAAATCCATCCTCAGGCCCGAAAATGACCGAGGGACGCAGGATCACCGCGGTTGGAAAATGCTCCAGGACCGCCGCTTCACCACGGGCCTTGCTGCGGGCATATGCGCTGTCGGAGTCGGGATCGGCGCCGATCGCAGAGATCTGGACCAGCCGCCCGACACCGGCTTCGGCGGCGAGCCGCGCCACACGCGCCGCCCCCTCTGCCTGCACCGAGTCAAATCCATTCTTGCCGCTTTCGGCAAGGATGCCGACGCAGTTCACGACAGCGTCCGCCCCGGCCAGGGCAAGAGCCACCGACGCGTCGTCCCGGATATTGCAGAGAACAGGTTCAACCTGCCCCACCACACCGTAAGGGCGCACAAAGATCGCCTCGTTCGGGCGCCGGACGGCGACACGGACCCGCCAGCCTTCTTTCGCCATGCGCCGGGCAATATAGCGCCCGACAAAACCGGATCCGCCATAAATGGTGACGAGTTTGGACATCGGCTCACTCCATGCATGCTTGCCCCTGCTTAACGCTCCGGGCGAGGTCAGGCAAGATGCTGCATCGCCGCGCATATTTCCTGATTCACCCCGTTGACAGTGCTGCGCGGCATCAGTAAATGAGCGCTCACGACACCTGCCCAGGTGGCGGAATGGTAGACGCGCTGGCTTCAGGTGCCAGTGGCCGCAAGGCCGTGGAGGTTCGAGTCCTCTCCTGGGCACCAAAATCCCCCCCAAAAATCAATATCTTGTGATTATAAGGGGGGTTTTTTGATATTTTGATCTCTCAAACTGCCACGGAAACCGCTCCACTCTGCCCCCGGCCGGCATCCCGACCAGATTTCACGCGCTGAAGCTGTGACAACGGAGAGCGGAAGATCGTATCTGCGGGCAAAAAGTGCGTCCCAACGGGCTGTTTCTTGATGAAGCGCTCCTCTCGACGAAAGCTTGCCAAACCCAAGCCACCTTCGACAACAGCACTGGCCCGCTTCAGACCTGATCTTTCCGATTTCTATACGCTGCCTTCTGTCAAAAGGCGCGCCGACGCTTGAGCCGCAGAAGAAATTGGCGTCGGCACGCTTTCAATTGGATGTCTACGCCAGTCCCCGGGCATTTCAGCCCTCAAGATGACGGCGCGGATGGTAAGCGCCGCCCTGGATCTACATTGAAGAAGGTCGTCGATCAGGCGCTCGGCTTCCGCAACGTCGATGACTTCGGTGGCGGCGCGGATGTCAGCGACGATGGCCGCCGTGCAAATAGTGCTCATCCGCAACCCAAACTCGTCTTAATACCCTCTCCGATTTCCACCCGCATGAAATCGATGAGGATCTCCAGGTCACGCAAAATGGCGCGGTGAGCTAAGCATCCGCATGCAAGTGGGGTTTCACTGCATCGGCAAGCGCACGTCGTTGCGGTGGCAGTGACGGGGTGAAGACATCATGGAGCTGGTCACGCGCGATGCGCGCCGGGGGTAACCCCCCGATAAGCCGCGCGGCAACTTGCCGCCGCGCAGCTTCGTGTCAGCTGGGGTAATTGCCCTTCACCCGCTCTTTCGTCGGATCAAAATGCGGGAAGCGGGAAACCGTCGCCTTCAGGCGCTTCTGGTCCCCATCGAGCCGGCCGATTTCCAGCGGGGTGCCGAGTTCGGCTTGGGTCACATCGACCCGCGCCAGCGCGATGACCTTGCCCAGGATCGGTGACTTCATGGCCGAGGTGACGACGCCGATCTGGGGTTTGCCGACATGCACGCAATCGCCCGGGGTCGGGACGATGCCACCCTCCAGGTCCAGGCCCACGAGCTTCCTCTGCGGGTTGGCCTTGCGCTGTTCCAGCGCCGCGCGCCCGATGAAATCATCCTGCTTCGACTTCAGCGGCACGGCAAAGCCGATGCCTGCCTCCATCGGATCAGTCTGGTCGTCGAATTCCGACCCGGCAAAGATCAGTCCGGCCTCGATGCGCAGCATGTTCAGCGCGGCCAGACCCAGCGGAATCATCCCCATCGGCGCGCCCACATCCCAGATCGCATCAAACACCTTTTCAGCGTCCTTGGGATGGCAGAACACCTCATAGCCCAATTCACCGGAATAGCCGGTGCGGCTGACCACCACGGATGGCCCGTGAAAATCGCCGATCCGTGCAATCGCCAGTCGGAACCACGGCAGTTCCTCGACCGTGGGCTGCTGCGGCGGGGTCCAGATCACCTGCTTGAGGATGTCGCGCGAAAGCGGGCCCTGGACGGCGATATTGCAGTGATGCTCGGTCGAGGAACGGACCCAGGCATTCAATCCCCGCTCCTGCGCCTGCTTGCGCAGCCAGAGGCCGGACTGGTCGTTGCCGCCGATCCAGCGAAAGTTCGTTTCGCCCAGACGATAAACTGTGCCATCGTCGATCATGCCGCCGTGAGCATAGCACATGGCGGTATAGACGATGCCCCCTACCGCCAGTTTCTTGATGTCGCGGGTCACGCAAAGCTGCATCAGCTCTTCTGCGTCCGGCCCCGTCACCTCGTATTTGCGAAGCGGCGAAAGATCCATGACAACGGCCTTTTCGCGTGCCGCCCAGTATTCCTCGATCGCGCCGTGATTGGTCATCTGGTTTGGCAGCCAATAGCCGGCATACTCGACAAAATCACGGGTATGCCGGGCAAAGCAGTCGTGAAATCCGGTCTTCCTGGTGTCTTCCACGTCAGCCTCCGGTGTCTTGCGCCAGCCAATCGAGCGCTTGAAGTCTTCGTTTTCGCCGTAGACCCGGACCTGAATGTCCGTCGGGTTCCAGCCGTTTGCCGGGTCGACATCGCAGGGGCACGCGGTCGATACACAGACCAGATCGGTGAGCGCCCGAAGCAGAACGTAATCGCCGGGGCGCGAATAGGGATCGTCCATGCCGATGGCGTTGGTGTCGTCGAGCATGGTGTTGAAGAAGAAGTTGATCGCCGGCCAACCGCCGCGCGGACGGATGCCCAAAGCGCCGAGTTCGTGGTTGATGTTGTCCGAACAATTGACGTGGCCAGGATAGCCCAGGTCTTCGTAATAGCGCGCCGTGCAGGCCAGCCCGAAGGTGTCGTGCCGCCCGACAGTGTCCTGCACGATCTCGACCAGCGGCTCCTGGTCCACCGAGAAGTATTTGCTGAACAACCCCGGCAGCGGATACAGCGACCCCATCAGCGAGCGGGTGGTGGTCGGGTCAATCTCGCGTTCGATGCCCCGGTCCAGGGCGCGCAGCGAGAACGCCTGGAAGTCCGAGCATTCGCGGCCCTGCACGTCGAGGATCTGGATGAACTGCCCGGCCTTGACTTGATAGGGGTGCGCCTCGCCCGGCAGGATGTTGAAATCGATCAGCGGGTCGGCCATCGGATCGGGCGCTTTCCGCGTCTCGGCCGGGTCGGCGGGGTTTGCACGACGGACGTACAGCACCACTTCGGTCGGGGCCCATTGTTCGTGCGGTTCCATCGCGCTGCCCGGGGCACAGACGATCAGCAGCCCGTCGCGCGAGGCGATGAAATGGGCGGTATCGCCGGGGTGCGAGCCTTCGGGAAAGACGATGGCGCCGTCGGCGCGACCGATGTCGAACCCGGATTTATCAAGCGCTTGCAGCACTTTACGCCCCGAATAATCGCCCGACAGTGCGGCCTTGAGGCCCTGTGGATCGCGCCCGCCCCTTGCGCCGATCATACCGGCATCGGAGGTGCCATCGGGGGCAAAGAAGACCAGTTCTATCGGTTGCAGGCCTTCGCGGTCCTGGACCGTGATCTGGTCGCCCTTGTCGATCCGCACCGCGCGGCTGCCCCCGCCCGGCACCGGGTGCCGCTCGACGCCGTGGGGCAGGATCGGCAGGCCAGGGGTAATGACGCCCGCCCGCTCGTATGGCGTCGGAAACACCGGATGGAAATTCACGTCTCTGCCGTCCATTCGACCTCTGCCCATTCTTCCTGTGTGAGAGTTCTTGTCCGCCCGTGATGTGTCACGATCAGCTTGCACCCGCCCGGCGAGGTCGAGAAATGCTGCGATCCGGCGCGCAGGCTGACGAAATCGCCCGCCGCATAGACCTGGCCATCGCAATCCACCAACTCGCCTTCAAGCACGTAGAATTCCTCCATGCCAAGGTGGCGGTGCGGATTGCTGCAGGCCCCGGCGGCAAACATCATCAGGTAGCTGCCCTTCCCGGTTTCCTCGTCGAAAGAAATGTTGTGCCACCAGGCGTCGTCACAGACCCGATTTTCGATCGTCATCGGCTCGAAGGCCACGCCCGCGATCCTGGCAATCGTCCTGTGGTCTGCAATTGAAGCCACGTCCTCAGCCCAGTCCCAGCGCCTTGCGGCGGTCATTGGACCACCGCATGATGATATGATTGAAGGTCAGCGCCATCAGCGCAACGCACATGCCCAGCACGAAGTTTTTGCCCAACTCATTGCCGGCCAAGGTCTTTTGCAGCTCTTGCCCCAAGTCCTGGGTGCCGATGAACGCGGCGATAATGACCATGAAGAAGGCGAACATGATGGCCTGGTTGAACCCCACGGCCATGGTAGGAAGGGCCAGCGGCAGTTGCACCTTCATCAGTTTCTGATGTCGGGAGGACCCGGCCATATCGGCGGCTTCCAGCAGTTCCGCCGGCACGGCGCGCATGCCTTCGATGGTGTACCGGGTCAGCGGAACGGTGGCAAAGATCAGGATGGCAAAGACCACCGCCACGTCATTGACCGAGAACAGCATGATTGCCGGAATGAGGTAGATGAAGCTGGGAAAGGTCTGCATCGTGTCGCAGGCCAGCAGGATCGGTTCGGCCCATTTCGGATTGCGCGCCGCGGCAATGCCCAGCGGAATCCCGATCAGAACCGCCAGGACCACTGCCGAGATCACCGCGTACAGCGTGATGATCGAACGGTCCCACCATCCGGTCAGAGCGATGAACCCGAAGAATGCCACCACCAGCAGCGCCGACTTGCGCCCTCCCACCGCATAGCCCGCGGCGGCGAGCGCAAGCAGCACGCTGGGCGTCGGAAGCCACAACAAGGCGTTGCGAAACGGGATCAGCACCCACGTGATCAGGAACCAGCGCATCCATTCGGTGATCGCCGTCACAGTGTCGTTGGCCAGGGCGGCACGGATCACCGTGTCGATCTCGTTGCCCATCGACAATTCCTGCTGGCGGGTGATGTGGTCGGCGACCTGCACAAACCGGGCGATGATCAGGAAGCCGACAAAAACGGCAATGCCTGTGACAAGGTATTTGTGCCGGGTGAACCACGACGCGCCACGCTCGAAATGTTCGGGCTGCTTGACCACCCATGCCTTGGACAGCCGGTCCAGAGTCACCGCGATCAGGACAATCGTGATACCGATCTCGAAGCTGCGGCCAAGCTTGAGCGAATTCATCAGCGCCAGCAGCTTTGCGCCCAGTCCCGGCATCCCGATAAAGGCGGTCAGAACGACCATGGCGAGGCACAGCATGATGACCTGGTTCACGCCGACGAGGATCTCGGTCCGGGCGGCAGGCAGGTAGACATGGCGCAACATCTGCCAGCGGGTTGATCCGGCCATGTTCCCGGCCTCGACGACTTCGGGCGAAACCTTCTTCAGACCCAGGGAAGTCATCAGCACCATCGGCGGGATGGCATAGATGATGGTGGCGACACAGCCTGCCGTCGGGCCAACCTTGAAGAAGATCACCGCAGGCAGCAGGTAGGTGAAGAAAGGCAGCGTCTGCAGGATGCTCAGCACCGGCATCAGGAAGCGCTCGAACCGGGGGAATTTCCAGGCGAGAATGCCCAGCACCAGCCCCAGAAAGAATGCCACGGGCGCGGCGACGACGATCACCGACATGGTCTGCATCGCCAGCTTCCACTGGCCGATCAGCGCCACCCAGACAAAGGTGCCTCCTGCCAGAACAGCCAGCCGCCAGCCGCCCAGCCAATAGCCGATGACCGCGGCGACGCCCGCGATGGCGGTCCAGGGGATCGGCTCGAAATTGGGCCAGCGGCGCTTGCCGTAAAGCAGATTCGCAGTGATATCGAGAAGGGACTCCAGCCCTGCAGCAATGCCCCGCGTCAGGTGGATCAGGCCAAGGTCGTCCTTGACGAAATCGAACAGCGCCTGAAGCCAGAGGTCGTAAGGCAACACAGCCCATTCCGGTACGCGGATCAGGTCATCGGGCAGGACCGGCCGCGCCACGGCCAGCAGCACGGCGGCCAGCAACAGCATCTGTGCCACCCGAAGCTTGCTCCACCTGGCCGATGTCACCGGGATGTTGGTCTGCGCTATGGCCATCAGCTGTCACCCAGCAGGACGTCCAGCGCTTCCTGCCGGTTCATGATGCCGATCAGCTCGCCGTTCTTGTTGGCAACGGGCAGTTCGTCGCGGGTCTCGTTCACCAACTGACGCGCCAGTTGCAGGATGGTGGCGCCGGCGCGGATCGGCTCGCCTTCGGGCACATGGCCGTTGATCGGGGTAGCCAGGACGCGCGCGTGAACGACGCGGGATTTTTCGATGTCTTCGGTGAACTTCTTGACATAGGGCGTGGCCGGATGCAGCACGATCTGGTCGGGCGTGTCGCATTGCTCGATCGCACCATCCTTCATGATGGCGATGCGGTCGGCAAGCCGCAGCGCCTCGTCGAAATCGTGGGTGATGAACACGATCGTCTTGCCCAGCAGTTCCTGCAGACGCAGGAACTCGTCCTGCATCTCGCGGCGGATCAGCGGGTCGAGTGCCGAGAACGGCTCATCCAGGAACCAGATGTCGGGCTCGATCGCCAAGCTGCGGGCAATTCCCACCCTCTGCTGCTGGCCGCCGGACAGTTCGCGCGGAAAATACTCTTCCCGCCCCTCCAGCCCGACAAGCTTGATCACCTCGAGCGCACGTTCGCGACGGTCGTGGCGGTCCTGTCCGCGCATCTCAAGCGGGAAGGCGACGTTATCCA
Source organism: Puniceibacterium confluentis (assembly GCF_007923445.1). Taxonomy (GTDB): domain Bacteria; phylum Pseudomonadota; class Alphaproteobacteria; order Rhodobacterales; family Rhodobacteraceae; genus Puniceibacterium; species Puniceibacterium confluentis. The sequence goes on from NZ_VOJI01000003.1 coordinate 269,479, forward strand.
GCACCGTGCGGTGCGGCAACAGACCAAAGCTCTGGAATACCATGCCCATCTTGTTGCGGCGCAACTCGATCAGGTCCTTGTCCTTCATCGTCACGATGTCCTGACCGTCGACATCGATCTTGCCTGCGGTGATCTCGTGAAGCCGAGAGAAACAGCGCACCAGGGTCGACTTGCCGGAGCCGGAAAGCCCCATGATCACAAGCATTTCGCCACGGTGGATGTCGAGCGTCACGTCGCGCACACCGGCGATGTAACCGTCTGAGCGCATCTCGTCGAAAGTGCGGCCCTTCGCCATGCCGGCCAGGTACCTTTCAGGGTTGGCCCCGAAAATCTTCCAAACATTCCTGCACGAGATCACTGGCTGTTGCGACGTCATCTAAGCGCTCCTGAGAAGAATACCCGCCAGACATCCGCCCGGCGGGTTCGTTTTGCATGCCTGATCAGTCTGACGAGATCAGCTGGCCCAGTCTTCCCAGACATCCGGGTTCGCTTCCAGCCATGCCGCGGCAGCCTCTTCCGGCTCCAGCTCGTCGACGTCGACCAGCTTGGCCATTTCCGCGATCTGCGGATTGGTAAAGGAGATCTGGGTCAGCGTGTTGTAGGCGCCCGGCCACTTGTCCTTCATCCCGTCCCATGCGGCGATCTTGAGATATCCGGTGGCAGGGTTGCCGCAATCGTAGGTGGCATCCGGGTTCGGTCCGACCGACGCATCCTCGTTGCAGCCTGCGACCCACTCGGGGAACTCGACAAACTCGCCCGGCCAGACGGCTTCGGCAAAGTTCGGCGTCCAGTTGAACACGACAACCGGCTTCTTGTCCTTTTCGGCGGCGCCGATTTCAGCCCAAAGCGCGGCAGCAGAACCCGCATTGACCACAACGAAGTCCATCCCAAGCGCATCGACACGCTCCTGGTCATGCTTCAACCAGTCGACCGGTCCACCCAGGAAACGGCCCTTGTCGCCGGTTTCAGGTGTGGCGAAAACGGCGGAACAGGCATTCAACGCTTCCCAATCGGGCAGGCCGGGGCAGCTTTCCTTGGTCCAGGCCGGATACCACCAGTCTTCGCGGGTCACAGCGTTGTGTTCGCCCGCGGCGTGGATGCCACCCTTTTCGACCGCGGCGTCGAAGGACGCGCCAAAGGCCCCTTCCCAGACTTCCAGTTCCAGCGTCACATCGCCAAGCCGTACCGATTCATAAACCGCCTGGCTGTCGGTTGTGACGTACTCGACATGATTGCCCATCCCTTCAAGGATCTGGCCGACCACGTGGCTCATCACAATCTGCGAGGACCAGTTGTGAATCGGAATGATGATCGGATCGTCGCTGTCGGCGGCCATCGCGCCGCTGGACATGGTGGCCAGTGCGGCCGCAAGAGGCAGTGCAAGATATGGTTTCATGAGAGCTCCCTGAGTGCATGGTCTTTGGTGTCGCCGAGTCGTCCTGCCCGGCCTGATGCGTATATTGCGAGGGCGCGCACCTTTCTCTGAATAGATTTATTGCGCGCTTAGCCCCAAGAAATTGCTGGCCACACCCCGCCACATCATCCAGACTGACGGCACGACCGGGATTGGTGCTCGCTTCGCTGTGTCCACCCTCGGCGTCAAACAACAGTAAAAAGTGGAAAAAATGTCGACCCGCTCGTCTTCCCTCCCGCCCTTGGACTACCTTCTGGCGTTCGAGGCAACGGCGGAGACGCACAGCTTCGTCGCTGCCTCGAAAGTGCTGAATATCAGCGAGACAGCGATCAGCCGAAAGGTGAGATTGCTGGAGATGCACTACGGCGTGCCGTTCTTTCTGCGCGGACACCGATCAATAAGCATCACGCCACAAGGCGAGAAGTTCCTGTCGCGTATCAAGCCAGCGCTGATGATGCTTCGCGAGACGTCGCGAGAAACGATCAGCGACCACCAGGAAAGGCCTGTCACACTGGCCGCGACGAACTCGGTCGCCGCGCTGTGGCTGATGCCACGCCTACAAAAGTTCAATCGCCAGAACAAACACCTGAAGATCAAGCTGGTCTCATCCGACGACGACATGGAATGTCTGGCCGACAATGTCGATCTGGCCATTCTGCGCGGCGACGGAAACTGGATCGGGTTCAACGCAGTGAAGCTGTTCGGTGAAACCGTTTTCCCGGTCTGCTCACCGGAGTTTCTCCAGGAAAACCCGACAGCATCAGAGATTTCGATGCTTCATCGCCATGACTTGATCGAAGTGTCCTCCACACATCGGGAATGGATGAACTGGCGCACCTGGTTCGAGCAGATGGGCCAAGAGGCTGGAGAATTGCAGCAGGGGGCGATCTTCAACACCTACCCCCTCTCGGTTCATGCCGCCGTCGAGGGGCTCGGCATCGCGCTCGGCTGGGGGCACCTGGTCGATCCGCTGTTGCAGCAAGGCAGGCTGGTCCGGCCCCTGGGCCCCGCCAAGGTGCGCACCGATCACGGGTATTACCTGCTGAAGCGGGAGAACAAGAAGATGTTCGACGAATGCAGGTTGGTCGAGGAGATGCTTCTGGGGTTCAGCGCCGAACGCACCCGGTACGAATAGGATCGTTTGCGCCCGATGTCGGATTTGGACAGGTTCATGTCCGTTCCCAGCACCTTGTCCGACACGATTCTGAGGCACCGTGGTGTCGGAATCGAACGGGTGCGCAATGAGATATTCAGGTTTTCGCGTCATCAAGGAGGCCCTGACCGGCCACAGGGGCTGGGGCCCGGCGTGGCGCGATCCCGAGCCGCAGCCAAGCTATGATTACGTCATCATTGGCGGCGGCGGGCATGGGCTGGCCACGGCCTACTACCTGGCCAGGCACTTCGGCAAAAAGCGCATCGCAGTGCTGGAGAAGGGCTGGATCGGCGGCGGCAACGTCGGCCGCAACACCACGATCATCCGCTCCAACTACCTGCTCGACGGCAACGAGCCGTTCTATGAATACTCGCTGAAGCTCTGGGAGGGGCTGGAGCAGGAGCTGAACTACAATGCGATGGTCTCGCAGCGCGGCATCCTGAACCTCTATCACAACGACGCGCAGCGCGACGCCTTTGTGCGGCGCGGCAATGCGATGATCCTCAGTGGGGCCGACGCCGAACTGCTGAGTGTCGAGCAGATCCGCGCGCGATACCCTTTCCTCGATTTCGCCAACGCCCGCTTTCCGATCCGGGGCGGGCTGGCCCAGCATCGCGGCGGCACGGTGCGCCATGACGCGGTCGCCTGGGGCTATGCGCGCGGGGCCGACAGCCACGGCGTCGACATCATCCAGAACTGCGAAGTCACCGGTTTCCGGATCGAGAACGGCGTGTGCAAGGGGGTCGAGACCTCGCGCGGGTATATCGGTGCGGGCAAGGTGGCGTCCTGCGTCGCCGGGTCGTCGAGCCGGGTGATGGCGCTGGCGGGGATGCGGCTGCCGATCGAAAGCCACGTGTTGCAGGCGTTCGTGTCCGAAGGTCTGAAGCCGCTGCTGCCCGGGGTCATCACCTTTGGCGCCGGACATTTCTATTGCAGCCAGTCCGACAAGGGCGGGCTGGTCTTCGGCGGCGACATCGACGGGTACAACTCTTACGCCCAACGCGGCAATCTGCCCACGGTCGAGGACGTCTGCGAAAGCGGCATGGCCCTGATCCCGGCCCTGGGCCGGGCGCGGCTGCTGCGCATGTGGGGCGGGGTCATGGACATGTCGATGGACGGCTCGCCGATCATCGACCGGACCCACGTCGACGGGCTCTACTTCAACGGCGGCTGGTGCTACGGCGGGTTCAAGGCGACACCCGCTTCGGGAATGGCCTACGCGCATCTTCTGGCCACCGACACACCGCACGAGACCGCCACAGCCTATCGCTTCGACCGCTTCCGCCGCGGGCTGATGATCGACGAAAAAGGCATGGGCGCACAGCCCAACCTGCATTGAGGATTTGAACCCGTGATCATCCATCACCCCCTCCTCGGCCCCCGCGACGCGCAGGAATTCACCTATCTGGGCGATGCGTCCCTGATCGACCGGCCCGACTGGCAGGCCGAGCATGCCGTCGACCGGTTCCACGACTATCTGTACCTGCGTGACAATCCGGCGGGCGAGCACCGCGAACTGTGGTTTCACGAGGTCGGCGACCGCAGCTGGCTGGTCGTGACCCGCAACACCCTGACTCACGAAATCACATCGGTTGAATTGGCCCGCGACGTGGCCCGCAGCCGGGGGCGCAGCAAATGACGCAATCCAACCGACTTGAAGGCGGCCAGATCGACCGGTCGCGCAGCTTCGACTTCACCTTCGACGGCAAACGTTTCAAGGGTCATCCCGGTGACACGCTGGCCTCGGCCCTGATGGCCAATGGTGTGCGACTTATGGGCCGGTCGTTCAAGTATCACCGGCCGCGCGGGGTGCTGAGCGCGGGCAGCGAAGAGCCCAATGCGCTGGTCGAGCTGCGATCGGGCGCGCGGCAGGAGCCGAACACCCGCGCCACCACGGCCGAGCTTTTCGACGGGCTGGAGGCAAAGAGCCAGAACCGCTGGCCCTCGCTCAGGTTCGATGCGATGGCGATCAACGACAGGTTTTCGAACTTCCTGACGGCCGGGTTCTATTACAAGACCTTCATGTGGCCCGCCGCCTTCTGGGAAAAGCTGTACGAGCCGATGATTCGCAAGGCCGCCGGGCTGGGGTCGCTGTCGTTGCAGGACGACCCGGACGCCTATGACAAAGGATTCCTGCACTGCGATCTGCTGATCGTCGGTGGCGGTCCCTCCGGTCTGGCCGCCGCCCTGACCGCCGGTCGAGCCGGAGCGCGGGTGATCCTCGCCGATGAGGACTTCGCCTTTGGCGGTCGCCTGAATGCCGAGACCTTCACGCTGGGCGATGCCTCCGGTCCTGATTGGGTTGCAGCGACGGTTGAGGAACTAAGGTCGCTGCCCAATGTGCGCTGCATGTCGCGCACCACGGTGATCGGCGGCTTTGATCACGGCATCCACGGCGCGGTCGAGCGGGTCTCGGACCACCTCGCCACCCCTGCCCCCGGCAAGCCGCGCCAGATCCTCTGGCGGATCTACGCCAGGCGCACGCTGCTTTGCGCCGGGGCCATCGAGCGCCCGATTGCCTTTGCCAACAACGACCGCCCCGGCATCATGCTGGGCGGCGCGATGCGCGCCTATGCCAACCGCTGGGCCGCGACACCGGCACAGAAGGTCGCGGTGTTCACCAACAACGATGACGGCCACCGCACCGCCATCGACCTGATCGCAAAGGGCGTTCGCGTCGCAGCGGTGATCGACGTGCGCGCCGATGCGCCGCGTCTGGCCGACTGTGAATTGCTGGCGGGCGCACAGGTGATCGACACCGACGGACGGCTTGGCCTGAACTTCATAAAGTTGCGGCTGGCCGACGGCAGTGAACGCACCATCGAATGCGGCGCGCTTGGTGTCTCGGGCGGCTGGAACCCCAACGTCCACCTGACCTGCCACCAACGCGGCCGTCCCGTCTGGAACGAGGCCATTGCGGCCTTTGTCCCCGGCACGCTGCCGCAGGGCCAGAGCGTCGCCGGGGCCGCAACGGGTGACTTCTCGACCTACGCCGTGCTGCGTTCGGGCACAGATCAGGCGGTCGTCGCGCTGTCGGACATCGGCCTTGAAGCGAAAGCCATCGACCTGCCACAGGCCGAGGACGCGCCGGTCAACCTCACGCCGTTCTGGCACGTCGCCGAAGGCAAGGGCCGGGCATGGCTCGACCAACAAAACGACGTGACGGTCAAGGACGTGAAGCTGGCGCATCAGGAGAACTTCCGCTCGGTCGAACATCTCAAGCGCTATACCACGCTGGGAATGGCCACCGACCAGGGCAAGACCTCGAACATGGGCGGGCTGGCGATCATGGCCGAACTGGCGGGCAAGACGATCCCCGGCGTCGGCACCACGATCTTTCGCCCACCGTATACGCCGGTTGCGATGGGCACGCTCGGCGGCCGGTCGCGCGGCCAGCATTTCCATCCGGTGCGCGAAACCCCCAGCCATAAATGGGCCAAGGAGCAAGGCGCGGTGTTCATCGAGACCGGCAACTGGCTGCGGGCGCAATGGTTCCCCCGCCCCGGCGAAACCACCTGGCGCGAGAGCGTCGACCGCGAGGTGCGCGCGGTGCGCGGCTCGGTCGGTGTCTGCGATGTGACAACGCTGGGCAAGATCGACGTGCAGGGCACAGACGCGGCCGAGTTCCTGAACCGGATCTACGCCAATGCCTTTGCCAAGCTGCCCGTGGGCAAGACCCGCTATGGCCTGATGCTGCGCGAGGACGGGATCGCGATGGACGACGGCACCACGGCGCGGCTGGCCGAGGATCATTTCGTGATGACGACGACCACCGCCAATGCCGTCACGGTCTATCGCCACATGGAGTTCGCGCGCCAGTGCCTGTGGCCCGACATGGACGTGCAGCTGATCTCCACGACCGAAGCCTGGGCGCAATATGCCGTGGCAGGTCCAAACTCCCGCAAGCTGCTGCAAAGGATTGTCGATCCGGAGTTCGACATTTCCAACGAGGGCTTCCCCTTCATGGCCTGCGGCGAAATCACCGTCTGCGGCGGTCTCAGGGCACGCCTCTTCCGCATCTCCTTCTCCGGCGAACTGGCCTTCGAGATCGCGGTGCCGACGCGGTATGGCGATGCGCTGATCCGGCGGATCATGGCGGCGGGCGAGGAATTCGCCGTGGTGCCCTATGGCACCGAGGCGCTTGGCGTGATGCGGATCGAAAAGGGCCACGCGGCAGGCAATGAGCTCAACGGCACCACCACCGCGCTCAACCTCGGGATGGGGCGGATGGTGTCGAAGAAGAAGGATGCCATCGGCTCGACTCTCTCGGAGCGCGAGGGGCTGAACCAGGAGGATGCGCTGGCGCTGGTCGGATTCCGCCCCAAGGTGGCCGAGGAGAAAGTCACCGCCGGAGGCCACCTGATGACCACCACCGGCCCGGTCGATGCGGCGCATGACCAGGGGTATGTGACCTCAGCGGCGTATTCGCCGATCCTCGAGAGCTACATTGGCATCGGCTTTCTGAAACGCGGTGCCGAGCGGATGGGCGAGACCCTGAGATTGGTCAGCCCGCTCACCGGCACAGATACCGAGGTCGAAGTGGTCTCGGCGCATTTCGTCGATCCAGAGGGGGACCGTCTTCGTGCATGACATGATCGCACTCACCGCGCTTGGCGCCGCCTCGGCGCAGGTCGACACCTTCGACGGGCTGCGGATTGCCGAATGCCCCTACTGGGCGCTGGCCAGCCTTGCCACGCGCTCGGGACACGGGGCAGAGATTGCGGACGCGGCCCAGACCTTTCTGGGCGCCCCCCTGCCCGGGGTCGGCCTGTGCGCCGACGCCGTGCCGTTCCACGCCTTCTGGACCGGCCCGGATCGATGGATGATCGAAGCGCCGCACGACAGCCACGAAGACCTCGCCGCGCGGCTCAAGGCGGCAGTGGGCGACGCCGGGTCCGTCACCGAACAGACCGATGGCTGGGTGCGGTTCGATGCGACCGGCGCGCGCTGTCACGATGTGCTGGAACGGCTGTGCAACGCCGACACCCGCCGGATGAACCCCGGCACCGTGACGCAGAGCCGGATAGAACATCTGGGCTGCTTCCTGATCTGCCGTGCCAGCGAGCATTTCAGCCTCTACGGCCCCCGCTCGTCAGCCCACAGCCTGCATCATGCGCTGGTCACCGCCGCCACAAGCGCGCTCTGAGCCGAGCGCCGCAGCCCGGACCCTCAGGACGGGATCGGCCGGTTCTTTTCGACCCGGAACAGGTTGATCTTCTGGCGATCCTGCTGCGGCGTTGTGCCAAAGGCCTCGCGATACTGCCGCGCCATCGGTGCGGTCGCGCCATAGCCGACGGCCATCGCGATGCTGGTCATGCTGTCGTTGCTGTACAGCACCAGTTGGCGGGCGGCGTTCAGGCGAAGACTGCGGTAATAGCGCGACGGGCTCTGCCCGGTCGCCGCCTTGAAGTTGCGTTCAAGCTGGCGCGGCGAAAGCTCCACCATCCGGGCCACGTCGTCGACGTTGACCGGATCGCAGATGTGTTCGCCAAACACCTTGATCGCCTGGCGGACCGAGGGCGGCAGCATGTCCGAGGTGCTTTCCCGGTGCAGGGTCGGCACCTTCTGGCGCACCCCCTGCCCGCGCACCAGCGGATGCTGGAACCAGCAGGCGACTTCGGTGGTCACATCCTCGCCCAGCCGCTGTTCGATCAGATTCAGCATCAGGTCAAAGACCGCCGCCGCGCCCGACACCGTCAGCCGGTCGCGGTCGATGATGATGACATCGCTTTCCAGCCGGTGACGGGGAAATTCGGCGGCAAAGGCGGCCTCGTAACACCAATGGACCGAGCAGACATGCCCATCCAGAAGCCCTGACCGGGCCAGCGGAAACACCCCGCCGCTGATGCCGCCGATGCGCACGCCATGGCGCGACAGGGACCGCAACCGACCATTGCCATGTTTCGGATTCTCAAACTCCGCCAGTGGCCCGGACAGCAGGAACAGGTAATCCAGGTCCTGCGCTGCGTGCAGCGACACGTCCGGGTCGAACCAGACACCCGCGCTCGACTGCACGCGAGCGCCCGTCTCGCCGATCACTTTCCAGGAGAACGCCGTCTCGCCCGAGATTTCGTTGGCGGCGCGCAAGGGTTCGATGGCCGAGGAGAGACAGGACATCGGAAACCCGGGGAAGATCAAAAAGCCCAAAGTGATTGAAGTTTTACTCTCGATCATTATTACCTTCCTAACAGGAAACAAAAATTGGCGTCATGGCTGTCTGCAGGGATGGAATTCAGGGTCAGCGAACCCGATGAGGTAGTTTACAAGATGAACAAGAACACGGATGCAGCCAAGACTGCCAAAGCCCTGTCGCAGGACCCGCACCGGGTCCGCGACGAACGCGAGAAAAATCTCGAGGTTGCCATCGGCCGCGAGGTGCGCGCATTCCGCAAACAGCAGAACATGACCGTCGCGGATCTGGCCAAGGCCAGCGGCCTGTCGATCGGCATGCTGTCGAAAATCGAAAACGGCAATACCTCGCCCTCGCTGACCACCCTGCAAACGCTGGCCCACGTGCTGAGCGTGCCGCTGACCGCCTTCATGCGCCGGTTCGAAGAAACACGCGGTGCGGTCCATACGAAATCCGGCAAGGGCGTCGAGATGGAGCGCGAGGGCACGCGCGCCGGACACCAGTACAACCTGCTGGGCCATATCGGCTCGAACGCAAGCGGCGTTGTGGTCGAGCCCTATCTGATCACCCTGTCCGAGACGTCGGACATCTTTCCCACCTTCCAGCACGACGGCATCGAAACGATCTATATGCTGGAAGGCAAGGTGGATTACCGGCATGGCAATGAAGTCTATCGACTGGAACCCGGCGATACGCTGTTCTTCGATGCTGATGCGCCGCACGGCCCCGAGGTGCTTGTCAGCCTGCCGATCCGGTATCTGTCGATCATCTCGTATGCGCAGGCCGACTAAGAGGGGCTCAGCGGCGGTTCGGTTGCTAGGTCGGGCCAGATGCCGTCCGAGGTAGGCAACCCGTCGTCGTGCTGCGCAAGATAGTCGAGGATCATCGGGCGGTTGTCGATGAAGCCCTTGTAGGTTGCCAGTTCGACCGGCAGATCGCGGATCACCCGATGCAGGCGCCGGCCCCATTTCGGCACCGTCACCAGGTCTTCCAGTGAAATCAGGTAGCAGCGGATCGGAAAGACCAGCGCGTTCGACCGCGGCAGACGGAAGAAGGTCTGCAGCTCGACCCGCAGGTGCTGTTTCGCGCCCAGGTTTTCCGGCGTCAGCGTCGTCTTCTGCACGCCCCACTTGTGGTAGTTCTCGGGGCTGGTGTCGAGCAGCGGATTGACCGTCATCGTCCAGTTCAGCCGCCGTGCGGGCATCCCTTGCTGGATGTTGAGCAGGAACTTCAGGGCGCGGACAAAGATGCCCATCTCGTGCGCCTTGGGCACCGGCGCGTGCCATTCGAAGAAGTTCATGCCGATGTCGAAATCAAGCGACCAGTCGGCCTGGGTGGTCACCATGCCGGCATCCATCCACAGGTTGTCGTCGCGCTGGTCGAGCACGCAGAAATCGCCCTGCGCCTGCCGGGTGATGTATTCCATCGGGCCGTAGGGCAGCGTCGATTCGTCCATGAAGACGAACTTCTGCTCGATGCCCATCGGCCTGTTGATCCAGTGCCAGTTGTTGCCGTCGCGGTGCAATTCGAAGAGGTCGGGGTAATCCTCGGACTTCGACACCATGATCAGCTCGAGCAGGTCCCAGCCTGCCAGCGTCATATGCGGCAGCGACTGGCAGCGCAGCGGATCCTCGGCGAGCACCAGCGCCCGGTCCTTCATCTCGGCCACGTAATGTTCGTCCACGTCGAAGCGTTTTTCGAACACCGACCCGGCCGGGCCGCCCTGGTGTTGCTCCATGTTCACCGAATACATGTAGCTGTCTTCGTGGAACGGGAAGGGGAAGCGCTTGATCGCCCAGTCCGAGTTGCGGAACGTGTAGTCGTCGCGGAAGGTTTCTTCGTTGAACTGAATGGTCATCTGGTTTCTCCTGACCTACCGGTCGAGCACGAGGGTCTTGCCCTCGAAGCGGCTGACGCAAGGCATGATCTTCCGGCCGCCGGCCTTCTGGTCGTCTTCCAGCCAGTGGTCGCGGTGAATGAACTTGCCGTCATAGCCGATCACATCGGTTTCACACTGGCCGCAGGCGCCGCCCCGGCAGAGATAGGGCGCATCGACGCCTGCCGCCTCGATGGCTTCCAGCAGGCTCTGGTTCTCGCCGACCTGGATCACCTTGTTCGATACCGCCAGCTTGACCTCGAAGGGCTTGCCCGGCTGCGGCGCGAGGAACTCCTCGTAATGAACCGCCTCGCGCGGCCAGCCCAGCTCGGCCGCCTTGCCACGCACCCAGCCGATCATGCCCTTGGGTCCGCAGACATAGATATGCGTGCCCAGCGGCTGACCGTCGAGCAGATGCTCGAGGTCGATCACCTGGCCCTGATCGTCGTAATAGACATGCACATTGTTCGGGTGCTTGGCGGTCAGCTCGTCGACGTAGGAGCCCAGCGCCGGGGTGCGGCAGGCGTAATGCAGTTCGAACCGGCCGTTCATGGCCGTCAACTGCTTGATCTGCGCCAGGAACGGCGTGATGCCGATGCCGCCAGCGATCATCAGGTGTTTCCTGGCCCTCAGGTCGAGCGAGAACAGATTGACCGGGTAGCTGATCGTCATCGCGTCGCCCGGCCGCACCTTGTTGTGCATGAAAAGCGACCCACCCCGTCCCTGATCGTCGCGCCGCACCGAAATGGTATAGGCGCTTTGATCCATCGGGTCGGACATCAGCGAATAGGGGTTGAGCCGCTGCGTATCGCCATCGCGCATCTCCACCACGGTATGTGCGCCGCCCGAAAAGGTCGGCAACTGGCCGCCATCGGCCCGCACAAAGCGGAACCGCTTGACCAGTTCGTTCACCGGCACGACGTCGGTGACGGTCACGGCGATTTTGTTGGTGCCGGCGCTCATGAATACAGCCTCACGGGTTCGGGCACATTGCCGGGATCCTCGGCGTCGATGCAGACGCCCTGATAGGCCGCATGTCGGCGCGAATAGTGATCGCGCACGAAGAGGTTCAGCCCGCAATGGGCGCAAACGAAGGGGTCGGTGATCACATCATCGGTGATGCCCTTGCAATGCACGCATTGCATCCGCCGTGCGATCGAGCCGCGATGCTCGGTCTGGATGGCGGAGTGCGGAATGCCGGCCTCGATGGCTTCGCGCATCGCCTGGCCCATCAGCCCCTCGGTGCCGGTCAGATAGACCTGAAGGCCCATGTGCGCATCGCTGAGCGTGCGGCGCAGGCGCGGCACGGCGGCCTCGTAGCTGGGACCGACGTAGAACTGCGCCGCGCCAAGTTCCTTCAGGCGGACGGTATAGCTCTCGCCGGTCTCACGCGGGATATAGATGACATGCGCGCGGGCCATCAACGTCGCGTCGGCCTGCGCCAGGTCAAGCAGCGCCTCGGCGCCCTCGGAATCGGCGACCATCAGATGCGCCTTGCCGGCGCGCGGTTCCAGGGTGCCCCAGACGGGGCGGCTCTTGATCGATTCTGGAAACTGGAATTTGGACATGTGCCCACTTCTCTTCGTAGCCTGTGGATCGGCGCGCGGAGGAGGTCCCGCCGCGCGCGCCTCGTCTCAGCCCTTGGCGGTGCGGCGCTTCTTGTCGGGATCGTGGAACGGCATCGAATGCGCGACGCACTTGATCTCGCCGGTCGAGTTCTTGACCGTCATCTGGGTGCCGTCCCTGGCGCAATCGACCGGCATGCGCGCAATGCCCACGTTCCATTCGTTGAGCGGCGAATACATCCCGATGGTCACGACGCCGACCTGTTTGCCGTCCTTCATCAGCGGCGCGCCCTCTTCGGCAGGCTCTTCGCCTTCCAGCTTCACGCCGTAGATCCTGAAGCGCTCCTTGCCCTTCAGGCGATAGTGTTCCTCGGCGCCCCGGAACCCGGTCTTGCCCGGCGAGACGGTGAAATCGAGGCCCAGCTCCCAGAGCGTGTCACCCGCCTTTTCGTTCTCGTAGGGATACATCTCGGAGTTGTCGAAGGGAAAGAACAGCAGATAGCTTTCGGCGCGCAGCAGGTCGAGCGTGGTGAACCGTGTCGGGATGATGCCCTTCGGCGCACCCTTTTCGACCAGCGTATCCCAGATATGCGGCGCGTCCTGCCCCCGGCAAAAAATCTCGTAGCCGCGTTCGCCGGTATAGCCGGTGCGCGAAATCGTCACCGGCTTGTCAAACAACGTCGTGTGCTGATGGCTGAAATAAACCTGGTCGCGGATCCCCGGCACACCCTGTTCGTGCAGGAAATCGACGGCCTTCGGGCCCTGGAGGGAAATGTCATGCAGGTTGTCGTCGAACCGCACATCCACATCGCGCCCCGTCGCCGCCATCGTCAGCTGTTCGTGCCCGCCGCCGGTGCCGTGAACCACCATCCACGAGTTCGGACCCATGCGGTAGATCACGCAGTCGTCGATGAACTTGCCTTCATCGTTCAGCATGGTGGCATAGGAGGACCGGCCGGGCTTGATCTTTTCGACGTTGCGGGTGGTGGCGCGGTCGATGACATGGGCGGCGTGCGGGCCGACAACATGCACCTTGTGCAAGCCGGAAACGTCCATGAACCCGGCGTTCGTGCGCATTGCCATGTACTCTTCGGTCTGGTCCTTGTCGTAAGACCAGGCGGTGCCCATCCCCCCCCAATCTTCAAGGTTGGAACCCATTGCGCGGTGCCGGTCGGCCAGCGCCGAGTATCTCCAGATTGAAGTCATCGTTATCTCCCCATCCCCTCCGATTCCCTGTGTCGGATCGGATTTTATTTCGCTGTTTCAAGTGCTTCCCGCAGGCAGTCCTGCGGATTGCTCTGATCGCATCTTGCCCAGTCCGCCCCCCGTATCTGAGAAGAATTTTGCGCGGCGCTGCCTGCAAAAATCTGGGCCATTTACAGTTTAAGTTGACACAGCCCCATCAAAAGACGCAAGCCTTATATGAAAAAAAGTTTACTGTCAGGCAAAATGCAAACGCTTGGCACAGCAAGGGGAGACAGAAAATTGGATGGCAATCTCAACGCTTTGACGACGGTTTTCACCGAGTTTTACTACTGGGTGACGGTGGTGTTCATGTTCCTGATCCACGTCGGATTCTGCATGTACGAAGTCGGCGCCAGCCGGAACCGTAACCACATGCACACGCTGATGAAAAACATCATGATCATTCCGCTGGTGACGGTGACGTTCTTTCTCTTTGGTTGGTGGATCTACTGGGCTTTCCCGGACTTCCCGTTCTTTGGCGGGCTGAACCACGATGCCGGCAACGCCAACCTGCCTTGGTCCGAAACGATGGCCACCAATCTGGGTGACCGAATCACCGGGGTATTCTGGGCGGCCTTCCTGCTGTTCTCCTGGACAGCGGCATCGATCGTATCGGGCGCGGTGATCGAGCGCATCCGCTCGTCGGCGCTTTGGGTTCATGCGGTGCTGATCGGATCTGTGTTCTGGATCATCGACGCCGCCTGGGGCTGGCACTATGCGGGCTGGATGGTGAAGTACCTGGGCTATCACGATGCCTATGCCTCGGGCGTGATCCACGCCATCGCAGGCGGATATGCATTGGGTGTGATCTGCGTGCTGGGCCCGCGTCTGGGAAAATTCGCCGCGGACGGATCCCCGCGCGATATCCCGCCGCACAATCCGTGGATGCTGACCATCGGGATTTTCCTGATCTATACCGGCTTCTGGGGCTTCTACGCGGCCTGCAACGTGCCCGTTATCTCGCCCGAAGTGATCGGCGGCCAGATCACCGGCACCACCTGGACGGCGACCAACATCTACCTCGCGCCGACCTCGCTTTCCGCGATCACCTTCAACTTCCTGATGTCACTGTCGGGCGGGTTGATGGCGGCCTACCTGGTCAGCAAGGGAGACGCCTTCTGGACCTTCTCGGGCGGTCTGGCCGGGATCATAACCGCTTCTGCCGGCAATGATCTCTATCACCCGATCCAGGCAATGCTGGTTGCCGCGGTCGGCGTGGTGATTGTCTACAACCTGCACTTCTGGGTCGAGCGGCGCTTCAAGCTGGACGATGCGGTGGGTGCGGTTGCGGTGCACGGCTATGCCGGGGTTGTCGGGCTGATCATCTCGGGCTTCGTGCTTTGGGGGGCGCCGTCGTCGCCTTTCGAAGGTTATGCCTCGGTCACGCCCTGGGGACAGACCATCGGCGCGGTTATCATGTTCTTCGTTCTGGGTTTCCTGCCGGCGTTCATCGTCAGCAAGATCCAGGCCGCGCTGGGTGTGCTTCGCATCCCGCGCGAGGTGGAACTGCGCGGCCTCGATTACGCAGAGCATCATGCCTACGAGGACGCCAAGGCCGCGATCATCGAAGCTGACAAAGCCATCCTGGCGCAACACTGAAAAGGGGATCCGACATGTCTACCATTGGCTATGAAAACTGGGCCGTCGATCTTGCCGAGGTTGGAGCGATCTATCCCTTCCAGGGGTCGGAAGTTCTGATGACCGTGCTGTGTGTCGTGTTCTGGATTGGCTGGCACTACATCCAGTTCAAGCGGGAATCCGAGCACCTGGAAAACGCGCGTGACATCGGGGACAAGTCCCTGGTGACCAAATCGGTCGAAAGGTACTGATCGAACCGCCGAAAGACACTGATCCACGAAGAGGCGCTGGCGAAGGTCGGCGCCTCTTTTTATTCCCTTAATGCAAAAAAGTTTCTTACGAGTTGAATACTGGGACGTTCGGTGCTAGCTTCCGACTCGAGTTAACCGAGAGGGTCTGCGCCATGTGCGGAATCGTTGGATTATTTATCAAGGACAAGTCGCTGGAGCCGCAACTTGGCGCGCTTCTGACAGACATGCTGGTCACCATGACGGACCGGGGCCCCGACAGCGCAGGCATCGCGATCTACGGCGGCCAGAGCGAAAACGGTGCAAAGCTGACATTGCAGTCCGACAATCCGGAAGTCGACTTCGCCTCGTTGGCCGAGGATTTGGGCAAGGCCATCGACGCCAGCGTCACCGGCAGGATCATCGACACCCATATCGTGCTGTCCCTGCCCGCCGACAAGATCGCCCAAGCGCGCCTGACCCTGCCTGATCTGCGCCCAAGCGTGAAGTTCATGAGCACCGGCGAAACGATGGAAATCTACAAGGAGGTCGGCCTTCCGAAAGACGTCGCCGCGCGGTTCGAGCTGTCCGGGATGAGCGGCAGCCACGGCATCGGCCACACCCGCATGGCCACGGAATCCGCCGTCACCACCTTGGGCGCACACCCGTTTTCCACCGGACTGGATCAATGCCTGGTCCACAACGGCTCGCTTTCGAACCACAATTCCTTGCGCCGCAAGTTGCGTCGCGAAGGCATCCAGATCGAAACAGAGAACGACACCGAGGTTGGCGCCGCCTATCTGACATGGAAGATGCAGACCGGCAGCAGCCTTGGCGAGGCGCTGGAAAGCAGCCTGACGGATCTGGACGGCTTCTTCACCTTTGTTGTCGGCACCAAAGACGGCTTCGGCGTTGTGCGCGACCCGATCGCCTGCAAGCCAGCGGTCATGGCCGAGACCGATCAATATGTCGCCTTCGGCAGCGAATACCGCGCGCTGGTCAACCTGCCCGGAATCGAGGGGGCCCGCGTCTGGGAACCCGAACCTGCAACCGTTTACTTCTGGAACCACTGAGATGCAGACATTTGATTTGGAAGTCCGGGGGCTTCGCGCCCTGAACGAGACGTTGCACGCACAGGCCGGAAACACCAACCAGACGGTTTGGGAGGTCATCAACGCCAAGGGAAGCCACGCGATTGCCGTGGGTCTCGACGCGCCGATCGAAGTGAACGTCAAAGGGTCGACCGGATACTACTGCGCCGGGATGAACAGCCAGGCGACCGTTCATGTCCACGGTTCTGCCGGGCCGGGGGTCGCCGAGAACATGATGTCCGGCACGGTGATCATCGAGGGTGATGCCAGCCAGTATGCCGGGGCCACCGGGCATGGCGGTCTGCTCGTGATCAAGGGCAACGCCTCCTCGCGCTGCGGCATCTCGATGAAGGGCATCGACATCGTCGTGCATGGCAATATCGGCCACATGTCGGCTTTCATGGCGCAGTCCGGCAATCTGGTCGTTCTGGGAAATGCGGGCGACGCCCTGGGCGATTCACTTTACGAAGCGCGGTTGTTTGTGCGCGGCAGCGTGAAAAGCCTGGGTGCCGACTGCATCGAAAAGGAAATGCGCCCCGAGCACATCGAGATCCTTCGTGACCTGCTGGAACGCGCTGACGCCGATGCCAGGCCGGAAGAATTCAAACGTTATGGTTCGGCCCGGAAACTTTACAACTTCGACGTCGACAATGCAGCGGCGTACTGAGGAGATGGACATGAAAGACAAGAGCGCCCCCGCCATCCCCCGCACCGAGCCGATCCAGTCGGCGACTTTCAGCAATCCGGTCAACGCCGAGATCCGCCGCGCGGCGGCGACCGGCATCTATGACATCCGCGGCGGCGGCGCCAAGCGCCGGGTGCCGCATTTCGATGACCTGCTGTTCCTCGGAGCGTCGATCTCGCGCTATCCGCTCGAAGGTTACCGCGAGAAATGCGACACCCGCGTTACGCTGGGAACCCGTTTTGCCAAGAACCCCATCAAGTTGGACATCCCCGTGACAATCGCCGGCATGAGCTTTGGCGCATTGTCCAGCCCGGCCAAGGAAGCGCTCGGGCGCGGCGCCTCGGCCGCAGGAACGTCGACCACAACCGGCGATGGCGGCATGACAGAGGAAGAGCGCGGCCATTCCACAAAGCTGGTCTATCAATACCTGCCGTCTCGCTATGGCATGAACCCGACCGATCTGCGCCGCGCCGATGCGATTGAAATCGTTGTCGGTCAGGGCGCGAAGCCCGGCGGCGGCGGCATGCTGCTGGGCCAGAAGATCAGCGATCGGGTCGCGGGCATGCGCAACCTGCCCAAGGGCATCGATCAGCGTTCGGCCTGCCGGCACCCGGACTGGACCGGGCCGGACGACCTCGAGATCAAGATCCTCGAAATCCGCGAGATCACCGGCTGGAAGGTGCCGATCTATGTCAAGATCGGTGGCACCCGGCCCTATTACGACACCACGCTGGCGGTCAAGGCTGGGGCCGATGTGGTCGTGCTCGACGGCATGCAGGGCGGCACGGCGGCGACGCAGGACGTGTTCATCGAAAATGTGGGCCTGCCGACGCTGGCCTGTATCCGCCC
Source organism: Puniceibacterium confluentis (assembly GCF_007923445.1). Classification (GTDB taxonomy): domain Bacteria; phylum Pseudomonadota; class Alphaproteobacteria; order Rhodobacterales; family Rhodobacteraceae; genus Puniceibacterium; species Puniceibacterium confluentis. The sequence continues at coordinate 287,292 of NZ_VOJI01000003.1, forward strand.
CGCCGTTCAGGCGCTGCAGGATCTGGGGTTGCACCGCGAGGTGCAGCTGATCGTCTCTGGCGGCATCCGTACCGGCGCCGATGTGGCCAAGGCGATTGCGCTGGGGGCCGATGCGGTGGCCATCGGTACCGCCGCGCTGGTGGCGCTGGGCGACAATGATCCGAAGTGGGAGGCCGAGTACCAGAAGCTGGGCACCACCACCGGTGCCTATGACGACTGGCACGAGGGTCGCGATCCGGCGGGCATCACCACGCAGGATCCCGAGCTCATGGCGCGGTTTGACCCAATCGAGGGCGGCCGACGGCTCAGGAACTACCTCAAGGTGCTGACGCTCGAGGCACAGACCATCGCGCGGGCCTGCGGTCACAACCATCTGCACAACCTCGAACCCGAGGACCTTTGCGCGCTGACCATGGAGGCCGCCGCCATGGCGCGGGTGCCGCTGGCCGGCACCGACTGGTACCCGGGCAAGGCAGGGTTCTGAGAGACATTTCAAGGCGCGGGGTGACAGCCGCGCCATTTTCACAGCTCAACAGGGAAAGGACGTGGAACCATGACGACAGATCTGGCCACCTTCGCCAAGAAACACGACATCAAGTATTTCATGATCTCCTACACCGATCTGTTCGGCGGCCAGCGCGCCAAGCTGGTGCCGGCGCAGGCGATTGCCGGAATGCAGAAGGACGGCGCCGGGTTTGCCGGCTTTGCGACGCATCTCGATCTGACACCGGCGCACCCCGACATGCTTGCGGTGCCGGACCCGTCCTCGGTGATCCAGCTGCCCTGGCAGCCCGATGTTGCCTGGGTCGCCAGCAACTGTGTCATGGAAGGCAAGGACGTCGCGCAGGCCCCGCGCAACGTGCTGCGACGCCTGATCGACGCGGCCGCCAACGAAGGTATGCACGTCAAGACCGGGATCGAAGCCGAATTCTTTCTGCTGACGCCGGACGGCAGCCAGATCAGCGACCCGTTCGATACCGCGGACAAGCCCTGCTATGACCAGCAGGCGGTGATGCGGCGCTATGACGTCGTGCGCGAAATCTGCGACTACATGCTCGGTATGGGCTGGGAACCCTATCAGAACGACCACGAGGACGCCAACGGCCAGTTCGAAATGAACTGGGCGTTTGACGACGCGCTGAAGACCGCCGACAGGCACAGCTTCTTCAAGTTCATGACCAAATCCGTGGCCGAAAAGCACGGCTTTCGCGCCACCTTCATGCCCAAGCCGATCGAGGGCCTGACCGGCAATGGCTGCCACGCGCATATCTCGGTCTGGGACGCGCCCGGCGACAAGGCCAAGGTCAATGTCTTTGCCGGCGAAAAGGGCGACAGCCCTACAGCGGAACTGGGGCTGTCGGACAAGGGCTCGCATTTCCTCGGCGGGATCATGCTGCATGCCAGCGCGCTGGCCGCGATCACCAACCCGACGGTCAACAGCTACAAGCGGATCAATGCCCCCCGCACCATGTCCGGCGCCACCTGGGCGCCCAACACCGTCACCTGGACCGGCAACAACCGCACCCACATGGTGCGTGTCCCCGGCCCCGGACGGTTCGAACTGCGCCTGCCCGATGGCGCGGTGAACCCCTATCTGTTGCAAGCCGTCATCATCGCGGCGGGTCTCAGCGGCGTGCGCAGCAAGGCCGACCCCGGCAAACGCTGGGACATCGACATGTATGCCGAGGGCCACAAGGTAAAGGACGCGCCGAAACTGCCGCTGAACATGCTTGACGCGCTGCGCTATTATGACAGCGACAGCGAGTTGAAGGCGATGATGGGCGACGAATTCTCGGCCGCGTTCCTGAAGCTGAAGCGTGAAGAGTGGAATTCCTTCGTCTCGCATTTCTCGCGCTGGGAAAAGAGGCACACGCTGGACATCTGAACCGCTTCACCGCGTGAACCGGCCGCCCCGACCGTGTCGGCGGTGGCCGGTTGCGACGATCCGGACCGACCGTCCGGTGCCGCATTGTCGGGATGCCGTTGCCCAAAGCGTCCTGACGCCGGTGGGTCACGGGCCGGGTGCGGCAGCTTGCAGCCCGGTCGCGAACCGCCTGTCCTCTTTGCCAAGGCCGAAGTAACACAACAGCATGTCACTGGTTCTCGGATTGCTCGCGGCGCTGGCCTGGGCGTTGCACGACATCTGTGTGCGGGCCGTCAGCCAGCGTGCGGCCATTTTGCCAAGCCTGCTGACCGTTCTGGTGGCCGGGGCGATCGCGCTTGTCCCGCTGGTGGCGCTCGATGGCGCATGGTCCGCGATGACACCGCCTGCCCTCGCGCTGTCCGGATTGTCCGGCCTCGCCTTCGCGGCGGCCAGCCTCGGGCTTTATGGCGCATTCCGGATCGGTCCCGTGCGACTGGTGGCGCCGATCATCGGGGCCTACCCGGTGGTCTCGGTCGGCTGGGCGGCGCTGACCGGGTCACCCGTCAGCGGTCTGCAATGGGGCGCGCTGCTGGTGGTGATGCTGGGCGTGGCGCTGGTGGCCATCCTGTCGGACAGCGACAGGGGCAACGGCAACGCAGGTCGCGCGGTGCTGCTGGCGCTGCTGTCGAGCGGCGGTTTCGCTCTGACCTTCGCCGCCGGCCAGGCGGCCGTGCGCGCGGGCGCCGAGCTGCCGGTGACACTGTTCAGCCGGGTCGTGGCGGCGTCGGTCGTGGGGGCGATGATGCTGCTGGCCCGCCAGCGCTGGCAGGTGGCGCCCCGGACGCTGCCGCTGCTGGTCCTCATGGGACTGCTCGACGCAAGTGCGCTGGCCAGCGTCATGGCGGCCGGCACCCTGCCCCACCCGGAATTCGCAGCCGTCGCCGCGTCGCTGTTCGGCCTGCTGACCGTGGTGCTGGCCTGGGCGGTGCTGAAGGAACCGATGCGGCCCGCGCAATGGGGCGCTGTGGTGCTGGTGTTCTGCGGGATCGGGTATCTGGGGCTTTAAACGATCCAGCCGGCCGCCAGTTGTCTCTGGTGCGCCACGGACGCGTTTCGCATCAGGATCGCCACCGTTACCGGCCCGACCCCACCGGGAACTGGCGTGATCCAGCCCGCCACCTCCAGCACTGCGGCCGTGTCCACGTCTCCGACGATGCGGGTCTGGCCCGCCGCGTCGGTGATCTGGTTGATGCCGATGTCGATAACCGCGGCGCCCGGCTTGATCATCTCCGGCCCGACCAGATGCGCCTTGCCCACCGCCACGACAACCACGTCGGCGCGGCGCGAATGCATCGCCACCGAGCGCGTCATGTGATGGCAGACCGTCACGGTCGCGCCCTCGGCCATCAGCATCATCGCAGCCGGTTTGCCGACGATCTCGGAATGGCCGATCATCACGATCTCGAGCCCCTTCAGATCGAGCCCGGTCTCCTTGATCAGCTCGACCGAGGCGGCAGCAGTACAGGGCGCCAGCGCCACGTCGGAATAGACGATATTGCCGATCGAGGCCGGGTTCATGCCCTCGACATCCTTCAGGGGATGGATCGCCGATTGCAGCGACCGGACATGGATATGCTGCGGCACCGGCCTTTGCAGTATGATGCCCAGAACATCCGGATCGTCGTTCATCTCGAGGATCCGGCGCTTGCACTCGTCCTGCGCGATCTCGCTGTTCCAGGTTTGCTGATCAAAGCGCAAGCCGGCCGCCGCCGCGCCGCGCGCCTGATTGCGGGCATAGATCGCAACCTCGGGGGTGTCACCGATGCTGATCGATACCAGCCGCCCGATTCCGTTGTGCCGGTCAACATACGCGCGCACCTCGTCAAGGATCCGGCCGCGAACTGCCTTGCCGTCAATCAACCGGTGATCTGGCGGCGCATTCCTCACGCCGCCAGCCCCTCCGGTTCGGGCAGGCCATTGGCGCGGCAGCAGGCGGTGACGGTGTTGGCGAGCAGGCAGGCGATGGTCATCGGGCCGACGCCGCCAGGAACCGGGGTGATCGCGCCCGCGACGGCAGAGGCCGAGGCGAAGTCGATATCTCCGACCAGCCGGGTCCTGTCGCCGTCCGCCACGCGGTTGATGCCAACGTCGATCACCGTCGCCCCCGGCTTGATCCAGTCTCCGGGCACCATTTCGGGGCGCCCTACCGCTGCCACCACGATGTCGCCGCTGCGCACCACGCCCGGCAGATCCCTTGTCCTGCTGTGACAGATCGTGACGGTGCAGCTGTCGTTCAGCAACAGTTGCGCCATCGGTTTGCCGACGATGTTCGACCGCCCGATCACCACCGCGTTCATCCCCGACAGCGATCCGTGATGGGCGCGCAGCATCATCAGGCAGCCGAGCGGAGTGCAGGGCACCATGGATTTCTGGCCGGTCCCCAGCAGACCCACGTTCGAGATGTGGAACCCGTCGACATCCTTGGCCGGGTCGATGCTGTTGATCACCAGGTCGGAGTCCAGATGGCCGGGCAGCGGCAGCTGCACCAGGATGCCGTGCACCGTGGGGTCGTTGTTCAGTTTTTCGACGAGCGCCAGCAGGGCGGATTCCGAAGTGTCGGCGTCAAGGCGATGCTCGAAGGACGCCATTCCGACCTCGACCGTCATCTTGCCCTTCGAACGGACATAGACCTGGGACGCCGGATCCTCGCCCACCAGCACCACCGCCAGACCGGGAGTGATCCCGTGGTCGGTTTTCAGGCGGGTCACATGTTCGGCAACCTTGGCGCGGACGGCGGCGGCAAAGGCCTTTCCGTCGAGGATGGTGGCGGTCATCGGCGTCTCCGGAGTGTTCTGAACTTACAGTTTCTTGGCAAAAGGGTTCGTTTTGAGCTGCGGTCCATCAGGGTTGCAACAGACGGTGCCCTGCCCCGGCCGGGGGCGACTCCGCAGGTTTGCCGATGGCAAACCCGCTCGGTCGCCCTGGAGCCATTCTTTCAGAACAGCCCTTCAATTTGCCCCGAGTCGTTCAGCCGGATCGACTCGGCCGAGGGGGCGCGCGGCAGGCCGGGCATGGTCATGATCTCGCCGCAGATCACCACCACGAACCCGGCACCCGCCGAAAGCCGCACCTCGCGCACCGGGACCGAGTGGCCGGTGGGCGCGCCACGACGGTTCGGGTCGGTAGTGAAGGAATACTGGGTCTTGGCCATGCAGATCGGCAGGTGACCATAGCCCTGCGCCTCCCAGGCGTGCAGCTGGTCGCGCACCGACTTGTCGGCCAGAACCTCGTCGGCGTGATAAATCCGCTTGGCGATGGTCTGGATCTTTTCAAACAGGCCCATCTCGTCGGGGTAGAGCGGGGCGAAGTTCGATACGCCGGATTCGGCCAGTTGCACGACCTTTTTCGCCAGTTCCTCGGTCCCCTCCGACCCCTTGGCCCAATGCTTGCACAGGATCGCCTCGGACCCCTGGCCGCTGACATACTCCTTGACCGCCTCGACTTCGGCGTCGGTGTCGGACACGAAGTGGTTGATCGCGACCACCACCGGCACCCCGAAGCCCTTGAGGTTGGACAGGTGGCGGCCCAGGTTGGCACAGCCTTTCTTCACCGCCTCGACGTTCTCGGCACCCAGGTCGGCCTTGGCCACGCCGCCGTTCATCTTCATCGCGCGCACCGTGGCGACCAGCACCACCGCGTCGGGGGCCAGACCCGCCTTGCGGCACTTGATGTTCATGAACTTTTCCGCGCCAAGGTCGGCGCCGAACCCGGCCTCGGTCACAACATAGTCGGCGATCTTCAACGCCGTCGTCGTCGCCGTGACCGAGTTGCAGCCGTGGGCGATGTTGGCAAACGGGCCGCCATGCACGAAGGCGGGGTTGTTTTCCAGGGTCTGCACCAGGTTCGGCTGCATCGCATCCTTCAACAACACGGTCATCGCGCCGTCGGCCTTGATGTCGCGGCAGAACACCGGCGTCTTGTCGCGCCGATAGGCCACGATCATGTCGCCAAGCCGTTTCTGCAGGTCCTCGAGGTTGCGGGCCAGACAGAGGATCGCCATCACCTCGGACGCGACGGTGATGTCGAACCCGGTTTCGCGCGGGAAGCCGTTGGCGACCCCGCCGAGCGACGCCGTGATCTGGCGCAGAGCCCGGTCGTTCATGTCGAGAACCCGCCGCCAGACCACGCGGCGAATGTCGATTTCCAGCTCGTTGCCCCAATAGATGTGGTTGTCGATCATCGCCGACAGCAGGTTGTGGGCACTGGTGATCGCGTGGAAATCGCCGGTGAAGTGCAGGTTCATCTCTTCCATCGGCACGACCTGGGCCATGCCGCCGCCCGCCGCCCCGCCCTTCATCCCGAAATTCGGGCCGAGGCTGGCCTCGCGGATGCACACCGCTGCCTTCTTGCCGATGCGGTTCAGTCCGTCTCCGAGGCCCACGGTCGTGGTCGTCTTGCCTTCGCCCGCCGGGGTCGGGTTGATCGCGGTCACCAGCACCAGCTTGCCGTTCGGGCGGTCCTGCACGGAATCGATGAAGCGCTGGCTGACCTTGGCCTTGTCGTGGCCATAGGGCAGCAGGTCGTCGCTGCCGATCCCGAGCTTGGCACCAATCTCCTGGATCGGCCGCTTCTTCGCTTCACGGGCGATTTCGATGTCGGTCTTGATGGCCATGTCTTTCTCTCCGTTGGTCCCCGCTCTGCGGCGGGATGTGATCATTGATTATTCGGCGGCGTGCGGTTTCGCCGGTTCGACCCGGACGGCGGCGAACTTGAACTCGGGGATCTTGCCATAGGGATCGACCGCCGGGTTGGTCAGGACGTTGGCGGCGGCCTCGACATAGGCGAAGGGCACGAACACCATGTCCGGGCTGATCGCGCGGTCGGCACGGGCCATGATCTCGATCGAGCCGCGCCGGGTGGTCAGCCGGAGCATGTCACCCGGTTCGACCCCGAGCTGGCGCAGGGTGGCGGGATGCAGCGAGCAGTTGGCTTCCGGCTCGAGCCGGTCCAGGACACTGGCGCGGCGCGTCATCGACCCTGTGTGCCAATGTTCCAGCTGCCGCCCGGTGGTCAGGATCATCGGGTATTCCGCATCCGGCACCTCGTCCGGCGCGATGATGCTGGCCGGGGTGAATTTCGCCCGGCCCTCGGGGCGCGGGAAGCCGTCACCAAAGACCACCGCCTGGCCCGGATCGGTGGGCGACAGCGACGGATAGGTCACCGCCTCGGTCTCGAGCCGCTCCCAGGTGATGTTGGCCAGCGACTTCATGTTCAGCGCCATCTCGGCGAAGACCTCGCGCGGGTGGGTATAGGTCCAGTTCAGCCCCAGCCGGATCGCCAGATCGACGGTCACCGCCCAGTCCTCACGCGCTAGGCCCGGGGGGCTGACCGCCGGGCGCACCATCTGCACCTGCCGGTTGGTGTTCGACACAGTGCCCGATTTCTCGTAGAGCGCCGAGGCAGGAAGGATCACATCGGCATAGTTCGCCGTTTCGGTCAGGAAGATGTCCTGCACCACGAGGTGTTCGAGCTTGGCAAAGGCATCGCGGGCGTGGTCGACATCGGGGTCCGACATCGCCGGGTTCTCGCCCTGGATGTACATCGCGCGTGTATTGCCGGCATGGATGTCATCGACGATCTCGGTGACGGTCAGGCCCTTCTCGTTGGAGAAATCTTCCGATCCCCAGACGCTGGTGAAAGCCTTGCGGACGCTGTCATCGGTGACCGACTGGTAATCCGGCAGGAACATCGGAATCAGCCCGGCATCGGACGCGCCCTGCACGTTGTTCTGGCCGCGCAACGGGTGCAGGCCAGTGCCGGGGCGGCCCACCTGGCCGGTCATCAGGGCCAGAGAGATCAGGCAGCGCGAGTTGTCGGTGCCGTGGATGTGCTGGCTGACGCCCATGCCCCAGAAGATCATCGCCGCTTTCGCACCCGCGAAGGTCCGGGCCACGTCGCGCAAGACGTCTGCTTCGATACCGCAGATCTTGGCCATCTTCTCTGGCGGGAACTGCTTGAGGTGTTCCTTCTCGGCCTCCCAGTTCTCGGTGAAGGCTTCGATGTACTGGCGGTCGTAAAGCCCCTCTTCGACGATCACATGCATGATCGCGTTCAGCATCGACACGTCGGCACCGGGGCGGAACTGCAACCGGTGCGAGGCATGCCGCTTGAGGCCGACGCCGCGCGGATCCATCACGATCAGCTTGCCGCCGCGTTTGGCGAACTGCTTGAAATAGGTCGCGGCAACCGGGTGGTTCTCGATCGGGTTTGCGCCGATGACGATGGCGACGTCGGCGTTCTCGATCTCGTTGAAGGTCGCCGTCACTGCGCCGGATCCGACATTTTCGATCAGCGCCGCCACCGACGAGGCATGGCACAGCCGCGTGCAGTGATCGACGTTGTTGTGGCCAAAGCCCTGACGGATCAGCTTCTGGAACAGGTAGGCTTCTTCGTTGGTGCATTTGGCCGAGCCAAAGCCAGCGACCGCCTTGCCGCCATGCGCCTGCGCCAGCCTTGCGAAGCCACCGGCAGCAGCGTCCAGCGCCTCGTCCCAGGTTGCCTCGCGGAAGTGTGTCATCAGGTTGCCGGGATCGACGTTCAGCCCCTTGGGCGGCGCATCCGCGCGCCGGATCAAAGGCTTGGTCAGCCGGTGCGGGTGGTGGATGTAGTCAAAGCCAAAGCGGCCCTTGACGCAGAGACGGCCTTCGTTTGCCGGGCCGTTGATGCCCTCGACATATTTGACCTTGCCGTCCTTGACCTTGAGCGAGACCTGACAGCCGACGCCGCAGAATGGGCAGACACTGTTGGTTTCGCTGTCGTAATCTTCGCTGTCGCCTATTTGCTGCTCATCAACGACGGTCGCGGGCATCAGCGCCCCGGTCGGACACGCCTGCACACATTCGCCACAGGCGACGCAGGTGCTGTCACCCATCGGATCGGCCAGATCGAATGTCGGATAGGCATCGTGCCCCCGCCCCGCCATCCCGATCACGTCGTTGACCTGAACCTCGCGGCAGGCACGCACACACAGCCCGCACTGGATGCAGGCATCCAGGTTGACCGACATCGCCACGTGGCTGTCGTCGAGCAGCGGGATGCGGCCCTCTTCAAGCTTCGGGAACCGGCTTTCGGTGACGCCCTGCGCCCCGGCCATGTCCCAGAGGTGAGACGACTTGTCATGCGCCACCTCCTGTGCGGGCTGGTCGGTGACCAGCATCTCCATCACCATCTTGCGTGCATTGGTGGCGCGGGCATTGTTAGTGGTGACTTTCATGCCCTCGGCAGGCTCACGAATACAGGACGCCGCCAGCACCCGCTCGCCCTCGATCTCGACCATGCAGGCGCGGCAATTGCCATCGGGGCGATAACCCGGCGCAGGCTTGTGGCAGAGGTGCGGGATGACGAGGCCGCGACCGTTGGCGACCTCCCAGATGGTCATGCCGGGCTGGGCCTGAACCTCTTGCCCGTCCAGCGTGAAGGTGACCGTATTCACTTGCGATCCGTCCGGCATCTCAGCTCTCCCCGCCTTCTAGTCCCTGTTGGGTCCCGTAGCCGTCCGTGGCCGTTGCGCCCGGTGCGGAACATCCGACTTCGTCGCCAAAATGCTTCATCGTCAGGCGGATCGGATTCGGCGCGGCCTGCCCCAACCCGCAGATGCTGGCGTCGCCCATCGCGGTGCAAAGCTCTTCCAGCAGCGGCGCGTCCCAGCGGTCGGCCTGCATCAGCTTGACCGCCTTTTCGCAGCCGACCCGGCAGGGGGTGCACTGCCCACAGCTTTCATCCTCGAAAAACCGCAGCATGTTGAGGGCGGCGTCACGCGCCTTGTCGTGATCCGACAGCACAACGACGGCGGCAGACCCGATGAAGGAGCCATGCGGTTGCAGCGTGTCGAAATCCAGCGGCACGTCATCCATCGACGCCGGCAAGAGCCCAGAGGACGGACCTCCCGGCTGGTAGGCCTTGAAGCTGTGGCCCTCGGCCATGCCGCCGCAGGCGTCGATGATATCGGTGATGGTGGACCCGGCGGGCAGCAGGTAGACGCCCGGCTTGGCCACACGCCCCGAGACCGAGTAGCTGCGCAACCCCTTGCGGCCATTCTTCTCGGTCGTGTTCAGGCACTCAGGCCCTTCGCGACAGACCCGCGCGACCCAGAGCAGGGTTTCAACATTGTGCACCAGCGTCGGGCGGTTAAAGATCCCCACCTGCGCCACATAAGGCGGGCGGTGCCGCGGCATTCCGCGCTTGCCCTCAATCGACTCGATCATCGCGCTTTCTTCGCCGCAGATATAAGCGCCCGCGCCACGGCGCAGATCAATGTACCCCGGCGCCACCAGTCCGGCCTGTTCCAGCGCCGCAATCTCAAGGCGGAGGATTTCCAGCACCGCCGGGTATTCGTCGCGCATGTAGATGAAACAGGTGTCGGCCTCGACCGCCCAGGCTGCGATCAGCATGCCTTCGAGGAACAGATGCGGCGTGCGCTCGAGATAGTATCGGTCCTTGAATGTCCCCGGCTCGCCCTCGTCGCCATTGACGGCAAGGTACCGCTGGCCGGTAGCGCCGCGCACAAAGCCCCATTTGGTGCCAGACGGGAACCCGGCGCCGCCAAGCCCGCGCAGACCGCTTTCCTTGATCCTGGCCTGTACTTCTTGCCAGTCGCCGTTGTCGCGCAGATCGCCCAGCGTCTCGTATCCGCCCTCGGCACGGTAGCCACCGAGCCCCTCGTAGTCGGGCAGATGCGCATGCGTGTCACCCGCCTCGATCGCCGCCTTTACCTTTTCCGGCGTGGCGTGATCGATGTGGTTGTGGCCCAGTTCCAGCACCGGCGCAGTATCGCAGCGCCCCATGCAAGGCGCGCGCAGAACGCGGACGTCCGCGGCGGACAACCCGTCCTCAAGCGCCTTTTGCAACTGTTGCGCACCTGCCATTTCGCACGACAGGGAATCGCAGACCCGGATGGTCAAGGCAGGGGGCGCACTCTCGCCCTCACGCACCACGTCAAAATGCGCGTAGAAACTTGCGACCTCATAGGCCTCGGCCTGCGAGATACGCAGTTCTTCCGCCAATGCCCGCAAATGCACCGCGCTCAGATGGCCGTAATGGTCCTGGATCAGATGCAGAAATTCGATCAGCAGATCGCGGCGTCGCGGGCGCGCACCCAGCAGCGCCTGCACCTCGGCCAGCGCCGTATCGTCGAACTGGCGCCCCTTTGGCGTCCGCCTGCCACGGCCCTTGCCCGATTTCCAGACACCTTTTCGGTCATCCAACGCCATGGCGGTCTCCACCCTATAATTATTCATGGTATGAATGTTATTTTCCCATTGGTCAACACTTCCCAGCCTCTAATGTGGCGGGTCGTTTGTGACGCGCGCACGCCGGACGTCGAAACTTCCATCCATGCTATGAGTAGGAAATCATTGGTTTTCAGAACATTGCGCTGCAGAGGACAGGAAACCCCTGGACTGCCAAACTATCGGGTTGGCATCAAAAACCTGAGGCTGATCGAAACTTGTCTTCGTTCAGTGCGCAACCAACGCTCGCACCGCACAGCGAAATCGCCGACGTCGTCGAGGAATATGGAGCGCGCCGGGCTAGAGCGCAGCCCGAGCCCCACCACGGCACGGCTCTTTATGACTTGCTGGACCGAGCAATGCCGGATTGGGAGCACCGGAAGCACCGCTTAGATGTTCACTCCCGGCCTCTGGTGGATCGGGTCGAGGATGAAACGTTCTGACTCTGCAGTCCGGATTTTGCAGATGTACCCGCAGGGGATGAGGCCGCCGAGGGTTTTGAGCCTGCGGGCGAAGTTGCAGGCTGCCATGAAGTTGGCGAGATGCGTGCGCAGCTGATCGTTGCTGTCGTACTGGTAGCGCTTTGGTCTGGAATGGAGGGTGCTCCGGTTCCGGGGCTGCTCGGCGAACTGGATGCTGTTATCTGTGAGAGTGGTGTGGAGTTCGTAAGGCACGGCTTCGAGCATGTGCTGCAGGTACTCCCAGGCCGTGCGCCGGTCGGCCTTTTCAACGAGTTGGGTCACGGCATCAAGCCGTGGGATCAAACACATAAGTGCCGCGCGGCGGGACTTACCGCTCTTCCCCGGCGAAGACTATCGCCGATGGTCGCGGAAGCAACTTCCCACTGACCGTCTTCTGAAAGCCAATGTAATCTCCGGACATCAGGGATCTGTTCGATTCGACACTTCCCGAATCCCCGCCATCGGCGGATCACCGGAGCGTCAACAGATCATGCCAATCGACATTGCAACTCTGGCACCTTTTGGCGCCATTCTCTTGTTCGTCGGCGTTTTTACGGCCTTTGTACTCGAACTGCGGTCTCCGGATGTCGTGGCCTTTTGCGGCGCGGCAGCGGCGCTCGCCATCGGTCTTGTGGGGCCGAAAGACGTCACCGCCGCGCTCGCCAACCCTGCGCCGGCCACGATCGGCGCGATGTTCATCCTCAGCGCGGCATTGGTGCGCACCGGTGTGCTCGAGGCGCTGAGCGGTCTGCTGGGGCGATACGCATCGGCCCGTCCGGCCCTGACCCTCGGACTGTTTTTCAGCGCAGCGGCGGGGGCTTCGGTCTTCATGAACAATACCCCGGTGGTCATCGTGCTGATCCCGGTGGTGATCACCCTGGCGCGTCAGATGAGGATGGCGGCATCCCACCTGCTGATCCCACTGTCCTACATGGTCATTCTGGGTGGCACCTGCTCGCTGATCGGCACTTCGACCAACCTGCTGGTCGACGGTATCGCGCGCGACCTTGGGATGGCACCGTTCAGCCTGTTCGAGATCGCCCCGGTCGGCATCGCGGTCACGCTCATCGGGGGCGCTTTTCTGGCCGTGGCGGCGCCACGCCTGCTTCCCCGGCGGCACACGGTTGGGGAGGTGCAATCGAAGCGGGATCAACGGACCTGGCTGGTGGAACTGTTCATCCCCGCAGGATCGCCGCTCATCGGCAGGACCGTGCAGGAAATCGACGCCTTCAATACCGCCGGCAACCGCGTCGTCGATCTGGTGTCGGGCGATCTGTCCCGGCGCGATGCGCTGGCAACGGCAACCATGGCGACGGGCGATGTCGTGGTCATCAAGACCACGGATACCGAGATCATGGGGTTTCGCGACGGCGCGGCGGTCGGCACCGCCGTTCTGGGCACCGAGCCGTCGACCGCACGACCCACATCCGTGATCGAGGTGCTGATCGGCCCGGAGTCCAAGGCACTGCACAGGCTGGTCGGTCGGCTGCACTGGCGTCGCCGCTTCGGCGTCTATCCGATTGCCCTGCACCGCAACGGAACCGCGGTCGACATGCGCCTTGCACTGGTCAGGCTGGCGGTCGGGGACACGCTGCTGCTGGACGGAGCACCGGATGACATCGCGCGCCTGGCCGAGGAAGAGCGGCTGATCATGCTGTCCTCGGTGACCTCGCGTGGCTTTCGCCGCAGCAAGGCGCCGATTGCGATTGCCACCATGGTCGGCGTCGTCGCTCTGGCGGCCCTGGATGTGGCCCCGATCCTGACGCTCGCCCTGATCGGCGTGGCCGTCGTCCTGCTGACGAACTGCATCGACGCAGAGGAAGGCGTGGGGGCCATCGACGGGCGATTACTGTTGCTGATCGTCTCGATGCTCACACTGGGCAGTGCGCTGGACAACTCCGGTGCGCTGGGGATGATCGTGGCCAAGGCATCGCCGGTGCTTGCCATGGTCCCGCCGATCGTTGCCCTTGCGCTGGTCTATGCGCTGACGTCGACCCTGACGGAACTGGCCACCAACAACGCAGTTGCCGTGCTGCTGACACCGATCGCCACTGGCGTGGCCGTCCAGCTTGGCCTCGATCCGCGTCCCTTCATCGTCGCCGTGATGTTCGGCGCAAGCGCCAGCTTTGCAACGCCCATCGGCTACCAGACCAACACGCTGGTCTACAACGCCGGGGGCTACCGGTTCACTGACTTCCTGCGGATCGGCCTGCCGATGAACATCATCATCGGAGCCGCCACGGTGTTCCTTATCCCGATGATCTGGCCATTGGCGGGATAGGGCACAACGGTTTAAGCCACTCATCGCTGAGGGCCCCAACGCCGCGGGACGAGCCCGAACCCAAGCCGCGCTATGCCAAGTTCCGTTCACACGGCGCCAGGAAGGCCATAACTTCTTCCGCGCGTCCGATCGTATCGGCGTAGCCGAGATCGATCAGTTCGCCGATGTAAGCAGGCTCGAACATCAGATAGCTTTCCAGCCGCCCGTCGCTGTGCCAGGCCCCGACCGCCTTCATCAGGATGCGTATCGTGCGCGGCAGGTCTTCCGAATGGGTGCGCGCAACGTCCCGCAGGTCTTTCGAAGGTGCAAGAAGGAGCGAGGAGATCAGGCGCAGTCGGGATTTCCCGCGCGCTTCCACTGGCATGATGGTCAGCGTTTCGTTGATCCGCAACATCCGCTCATAGTCGGCTTCGAGATTGTCGTTGAACAGGATATCTAGCGCGTGGCCTGCGATGTCACCGAAGGTCGGCGGAGATGTCGGCAGGTCCAGTGGCAAAATCTGATGCCAAGGGTCTCGCGTGATGATTGCCAATACCCGATCCGCGCCTGTGCGGATTGCCGGAGACAGCGGAGAAGTGGATCTCAGCGACCCATCGCCGTAGTATTCGCCATCAATTTCCATGGGAGCAAAGGCAAAGGACAGCGCAGACGAGGCCAGCAGGTGCGTAGGGCCTACCTGCACACGCCGTCCGATCCGACGTGCCCGCTGCCATTCGGCGATTCCCTCCGCTCCTTCAAAGAACGTGACCGCGACTCCCTGGCTGTAGCTCGACGCGGTGACGCAGAGGGCATGAAGCGCTCCGCTCGAAATCGCCTGGTTCAGTCTTTCCCGATTAAATTCATTTTCTAGCAGGCGGCGAAGAGGCGCGTAGTCAAGCAGGCCGCCTCCCGCCTGCAAGCCCGCAAACCGAAACACAAATGTCCCAGCCCAGCGGGAGCCGCTGAGCAGAACCTTGAGCGGCCGGGTCTCGTAGATCGAGGTGCAGCGCAGGCCCCTCCAAAGCCTTTCGAGATGCCGAACCGCCACCTGGAAGTCCTGCGCCATAACCGCGACCGGGGCCGCGTTGATTGCCCCCGCAGAGGCACCGCAGACGATCTGGAAGGGCGACTGCCGTGCACCGGTGATCTCGGCAATGGCCTTGAGAACGCCGACCTGGTATGCGCCGCGTGCGCCGCCGCCCTGGAGCACCACGGCGGTCTTTCCGCTATCCATACTTTGTCTATCCATACTACCATCCAGTGACTGCAGACCGGCCCTTCGCGGGCCACTTTCCAACGACAACTCGCGCTGCTGTCGCAAGTATGACGAATGCACTGTCGATCACAAAGAACCGCGTCGCCCGGAACGGTTGCCGCGACGGGCAGTTGCCGACAATCCGCCGGTGGAGGCCGACGGGCAGGAATGTTCCGCACTGGCGATGTTCGCCAGCGCGTTGCGCTCGCAAATGCGGCCCATGATCAATTCGGGGAAGCAGCGCCTCGGCGTGAATCTCCGCAGTCTAGGTGTTCGATCCCACGGTTTGATGGTGCGATCCTTTCTATGGAATGGAAGGAAACCATATGGGACAAGTTCGTCACGGCAGCGCCACGACAACGCACGCCGTCAGAGCAGCAATACAGCGATCGCAAGCTTCGCTCTCGGACTTGAGCCAAGAGCTGGGCATCAACCCCAAAACGGTGGCCAAATGGCGCAAGCGTGCGACTGTAGAGGACCAGAAGACCGGGCCGAAAGAGCCGCGTTCAACCGTTCTCACCGAAGCAGAGGAGGCCACTCTCGTCGCATTTCGGCGGCACACGCTATTGCCGCTGGATGATTGCCTCCATGCTCTTCAGCTTTCTGTCCCGCACCTGACACGGTCGGCACTGCATCGTTGCCTTCAGCGGCATGGCATCCCGCGCTTGCCAGATGTCGAGGGTGACAAGCCAAAGCGGCAGAAGTTCAAGCGCTATCCCATCCACTGCCCGGCAGGCGATGCAGGCATCGCCGAGAGGGGGCTTCGTCCACATAGACATCGCCGAGGTTCAGACGGTGGAGGGCAAGCTCTATCTCTTTGTGGGCATTGACCGGACCAGCAAGTTCGCGATCACTCAACTTGTGGACAAGGCGGATCGCAAGACCGCCTGGGAGTTCCTCGAACGTCTGCTCAAGGTTGTCCCATATCGCATCCACACGATCCTTACGGACAACGGCATCCAGTTCGACGAGCAGCCCCGAAACCGGAACACGGAATCTTCCCGGCAGATGCGGTTCGACAGGATCTGCGGAGTGAATGGAAGCGAACATCGACTGACCAAACCTAACCACCCCTGGAGCCACGAGGATCAGAAAACAGTCCGTGGGCATGTTTTCCCGAGGGGCGGCCAGGTCGAACGAATGAACCGCACCATCAGGGAGGCGGCCGTCAAACGCTTCCGTTACGACAGCCACGATCAACTGCAGACGCATCTCACCGACTTCATGGATGCCTACAACTTCGCGCGCAGGCTCACGACGCTCAACGGCCTCACGCCCTACGAATACATCTGCAAAATCTGGACATCAGAGCCAGATCGATTCATCCTCAATCCGATCCACCAAATGCCGGGACTAAACACCTAGGCAGTGTTGACAAAAGTGATTCACACCGTCCTGCCGACATGATCCAAGGTGGTATCCGTAATGGAGACTAGCTTGGCACGAGACCTGATGTCGGACTAAGAATGGAGGTTCTTTGATCACTACATTAAGACGGTCCGCGCCCAGCATGGACGCGATCCAAACAACCATCGTCTCGTTCTTGATGGGATTTTCTGGATCGCACGGACTGGCGCACCGTGGCGGGACTTGCCGGAGGAATTCGGAAAGTGGTCCAGCGTCTACCGACAGTTCCGACGATGGACGCTTGCGGGGCTTTTGGAGCAGATCATGGACGCGCTGAACCAGAGCGGGGCTGTGCCGGACGCGCTGCAAATGATCGACAGCGCTGTGGTTCGCGCTCATCATCAGGCAGCGGACGCTGAAGGGGGACTCCGCGACAGGGTATTGGCCGTTCAAGAGATGGGTTCACGACCAAGATCTACCTCCGCGTCAATGCAGCAGGCTCGCCCATGAGAACCGAAATCACGGCAGGCCAGACATCGGATTATCTGGGGTTCGATCTGGTCATGGCTGATAACCAGCCTGAGCCGAGTGCCCTGCTGGCAGACCGGGGCGTGATGCTGACAATATTCTGGAAAAGATGGATGGGCGGGACGTGCTCACCCAAATTCCCATGCGCAAGTCATGCAAGATGCGTGTCGGCGTGGATCATTCGCTGTATTCCTTGCGCAACCTGGTCTAGCGGTACTTCAATAAACTCAAGAACGCCCGCCGCGTCGTCACTCACTACGACAAAACCGCCGAGAGCTTCCTGGGATTCACAGGCATCACGTCCGTCCGCCTCTGGGCCCGGATATTGTCAACATGACGCTAGTCCAAAGCCTCCGGCAACCAAGTCACAATTTGCGGGAACAATGTGATCAGCGCAACCAGAACCAGGATGCCAATGAAGAACGGCAGCACCCCGGTGATCACGTCCGTGATCTGGCCACGGTTCCGAACGCCCTGCACGATGTAAAGGTTCATCCCGACCGGAGGTGTCAGCAAGGCAAGCTCGCACATGATGACGATGAACACGCCAAACCAGACCGGATCGAACCCGACCGCAACGACGACAGGAAACAGCACCGGAATGGTGGTGATCATCATGGCCAAGGCATCGAGAAAGCAGCCAAGAACAAGATAGAGCAATACCAGGCACAACACGAAGACCGTCGGTGACACATTCAACGAAGAGATGAACGCTGCAACTTGATCGGGGATGCCCAAGATACCCATCGCGAAATTCAGGAAATACGCGCCCATCAACACAAAGAGAATCATGGCGGTGATCCGGATGGTGGCCAGCAAGCTGTCGTTGAGCATCGCAAAGGTAAGCTTGCGGTAGTAGGTTGCCAACCCAAGCGAGGCCACAACTCCAACCGCTGCAGCTTCGGTCGGTGTGGCCCATCCGCCGTAGATGCTGCCGATAATCAGTGCGAAGATCACCACCGGCCCGACCAGGTCGATCAGCCGCTTCCAGCGTCCGGACCGGTCGGCCTCGGGGCCGGTGCCGTCACCGGCGATTGACGGCCAGATCGTTGCCGCCACCGCGATGATGATCACGAAGAAGCTGGCCAGCAGCAAGCCGGGAATGATGCCGGCTATGAAAAGCGCGCCGATCGAGGTGTCGGTGATCGCGCCGTAAATGATCAGATTGATCGAGGGCGGGATCAGGATGCCGAGCGTGGCGCCACTGGCGATCGAACCCGCAACCCATCTCTCGTTATAGCCATGTTCCCGGAACGTGGGGAAAGCTACCGTGCTGATCGTTGCGGCCGTCGCGACCGAACTACCCGAAATGGCGGAAAACATCGTGGAAGACGCGATGTTCGAATGCAGCAACTTGCCAGGCAGCCACTGAACCCAATCCGAGAGCGAGCGGTACATCCGCTCGGCGATCTGTGAATTGACCAGGATTTCGCCCATCAGGATATACAGCGGGATTGCGGTCAGAACAAAGCTGTTCATCTGCCCCCACATTAGGTTGCCCATGGAGTTGAGCAACATCGGACCGACACCGTAGATCACGCCGACAAGTGCGGTCAGCGCCATGACGGTTCCGACGTGCAGGCCGAGCAAGAGCAGGCCGATGACACAGAGAAAGCCGACCGCGATAATTCCGATACTGACCATCAGTCGGCTCCATCCAATTTGCCGCCGAAACCGGCCGCTTCAAGTTCTTGTTGTTCTTGACTTTTTGCCTTCATCTGCATTTCAATCGCGGCAAAATCGCGACGGCTGAAGAGGATTACACATCGCCCGGCAATGACGACCGTGATCAGCAGAAACAGGGCCAATCCGGTCACCCATATCCCTTGCGGTATCCAAAGCGGAGTCTGAAGCGGCGTGGTGGAGATCGCACCAAAACTGATGGATTGGCGCAGCGACCGCAGCCCGTACCAAAACATCCCCGATGCCACGATCATCAGGACGAACGCCGCAAGCACGTGCAGCACGGCGCGTCCTGCCAATGGCAGCTTGGACAACAGCAGGTCGATGCGAGTGTGCGCGCAGGTGATGGCGGCGTAGCCGAACCCCACTGCGCCGGCGATGGCCAGGGCATATCCCCCCAGTTCGTCCACGCCCTGAAAGGAGTGGTTGAACAATTTGCGGGACACGATTTCGAACGCGGTAACGACCGCCTGTATCAACAGGACGTACCCCGCGCCCAACGCAAGCCACTTCAAGATGCGCTCTTCTATTCTCATCGGAGGGTTTGATTGTTGGGACACGGGGTAGATCCTTGGTTCTGTCAGGTCACTTTGGCGCTTTGGCCGCAAAACCGCGCGCTGCGCCTACGGTCTCATTCCAGACTTGTGTGCAGCCTGAATAGGTCGCCTCGCAGCGGTTGATCCAGTCGGGGATGACGACAGCGGCGGCGGCGGCACTGACGGCCGCGCGATCATCGTCGGAGACCTCGACCAGTTTCATCTCGAACGGCGAGTGTTGCGTGCAGTTGTCGGCTCCTGTGTTGCAGGAGATCGCATCATCGTTGACCGTGCTGGCAAGCTCCCACTGTGCCTCTTCAAGACCGGAATAGGCTTCGGAAATCGCAGTGCGCTCTTCTTCTGTCAGGCCGTTCCACCAACCGAGGTTGGCGAAGATCCCCTGTACGGAACCAGACACCGACAGCGGCAATTGGTGCGAGGTAACTTCAGGCCAGGCACCCGAGTTGCCCGAGGTCGGCGAGGTCACGCCGCAGTCTGCAACGCCGCGCTGCAGGGCGGGGTAGACTTCACCGAAGTTCAACGTCACTGGCGTTGCGCCAAATGAGTCCAGAAGAGCTGACATCGACGGGGTGAAGCTGCGGATCTTCAAGCCCTTCAGGTCCGAAACCGACGCGATGTCGGCATTGCAATAAAACACCTGCGGGCCAAAGGGCCACAAAGCCAGAACCGTCGCGCCGAACCGCTCGCGCAGTCGCGCGTCAAAGACATCTCGATAGGAATCGACGGCGGTCTTGAGGCTTTCCATGTCGGGCGAAACGCCGATCAGGTCGAGCCCTTCGAAAAAAGCGTCATCGCGCGCCGCGGTACCGATCTGAACCGACACGATGTCGAACGCATTGTCGGACACCAGGCGCAGGCCATCGGCAGTGCTCA
The DNA here is from genome assembly GCF_007923445.1 of Puniceibacterium confluentis. Lineage (GTDB taxonomy): Bacteria > Pseudomonadota > Alphaproteobacteria > Rhodobacterales > Rhodobacteraceae > Puniceibacterium > Puniceibacterium confluentis. The sequence continues at coordinate 307,407 of NZ_VOJI01000003.1, forward strand.
GCCCGAGACCTTCATAGTTGTTGTACCGAACATTGAGGTTGCCGTCGTTCAGCGTCTCGATCGCAGCTGCTTCGTTCGGATACTGCATTGCGGTCGGCAGGATCTGCGTCAGGACGCGGACGGGCGTTTCGGCCATCACGCTGGTCGCCATCAGCGACACGGCAAGTCCTGCGAGGGCGGTTGCTTGGTTCTTCATGGATTTTCCTCCGGTTGGTCAGTGAATTGCTTTTGAAACAGTCGTTGGGCGGCGTTCCATTGTTCGGCCCGGGACTTTTTCGAACTGGGTTGTGGCGACGCCAGCACCAGGCGTCATTGCGGTTCCGCCTGCGAACCGCATGCCATCCAAAGTCTGCCTTTGTTGATTCTCTGGCACCGTAACGCGACGTTAGGTAAATAAAAATTCTAATAAACTCAGCTTACCATACGCAAAATGTGTACGCTAAAATCGAAAAGAGAGTGCGTGGCACCGTTTGCCACGCTGCTCCGGCCGTTGCGCCGTAATCGCTATTTTGAGGAGGGCCTCACCTGGGCCATGGTGTCTTTCGCACAATTCTTCAGTATCTCGAGTACGTTCTGAGCCACCGTCGAAAAGCCCCGTGTCGCGCTGGCAATCAGGGAAATTGACTGTGCCAAGTCCTTTGCATCGGAAATCGGCACAAAACTCAACTTGTCAATCGGCAGGCAATCTTGACCCCCTATCGGCATCCAAAAATGACCCCCTTGGGGCGCTCGGGTAGCTGGCCCG
>NZ_VOJI01000030.1 GCF_007923445.1 Puniceibacterium confluentis
CTCCACGCTGCCGCTCAACACTCAAACCCAACCGGAAGATTCCAGATCAAACCGGCCCTAACCGCGGGGGAAGGTCAAAAGCTACAACTGGTCAAAAAGCCAATGTACTGAGGTTTTCGCTTTGGTAAGTGCAGCATTGGGATCGGCAAAGTCCTGATCTCCAAAGTGCCAATGCTATACCAGCCGCTTGATTCCTCTGGATCACGACGGAACTCATCGAATCAGTAAGTCCCATAAGGGCGGAGAAAAATATCTACACAGATATATTCACCATCAATATCAATCGACCGCATGACTTTGTTCTTGTGTGCCAATGGATGCGCTCCACAAACTTGTTCTGAGGCTATTCAGTCTGGGCAAATTGAGCAAACTACCACGTTCAATTAGCCCCTCCTCCGAGGTGCGACGGGTTCCCTGCCGACTTGCTGCGGCGCAGCAACCGGTTGGCGGCGAACGCCAGCAGCCCGGGTTCTTTGGCTCAGGCGGTTGACAGCAGCCAGCCCGACACTACCCGACAGGTCATCACGTTGCGCGTTCCGCATGAGCCGGCTGCCCGATTTGCGCAACAGGATCAGTCGACTTCTTCGACCACCAACGTTGCAAGAAACTCTTCGGTCTGGAAAAGCTCTTCCAACGCAATAAGGGTCTTTGAATAATGCGCGACCAAGGCCGCCTCGGCCTGCACGATATCGCCGTCAAGCACCACCTCCATGAGCGCGCGATGCTCGGCCTGACCATCGCGCGCCGACATTCGGTAGATATTGGAGACATAGATGTAGCGCTCTGCCTGATCCGCCAACTGGTCGCAGAATTCCAGCAACCAGTGTGAACCGCAGTTCGCAATCAGAGCGCGGTGAAAATTGCGGTGCTCTTTGTTCCAGTCCGGCAGGTTCTGGCGAAATTTCTCGGCCTTCCCGACCTTGGACAGGTGGTGATAGGCCACGACGATGCGTTCTTCCCACGCATCCGTCCGGTTGTTCATCGACTCCCGCAGCGCAAGGGATTCCACCAGACACCGCGTCCGCGCCAGCGTCTGCCAATCCTCAATGCCCATGGCAGGGGCGGTGAACCCACGGCGTTCATGGCGATCCACCAGACGCTCGGCCGCTAGCCGCGACAGCGCCTCGCGGACAGCGTTGTTGCCGACGCCATAGCTATCTGCGATGGCGTCGATCCGCAGCTTTTCGGACGGCCGGAACTGCCCGGTCAGAATCTCACGACGCAGCCGGTCATAAACCATCGTCGCCCGCGTCGTCTTTTGATCCTTGTCAGACATGCCTCAGCTTCTTTTGAATCGATCAGGCGTTGTTATCACGAAACCGGTGGCCTGATAGTACTGCTGCGCTGCCAGAAGACAAACTTGTGCTGCATCCATGAAACAAATCCGAACATCAGCACACCCAGAAGGCTGAGATAGATGATCAGCGAAAACACCCGTGCGGTGCTGAGCTGCGCAGCAGCGGCGCGGATCAATTCGCCAAAACCCTGACCGCCCCCAAGCAATTCGCCCGCCACGGCGCCGCCGACGACGCTGATCGAAGCGATCTTCAAACCGGTAAAGAAATGCGGCAATCCTGACGGAACCTTGAGCATAAGCAGTGTCTGCATCCGTGACGCACCGATGCTCTGAAACAGCATGCGTCCATTGGCATCGGCAGCATGCAGCCCGGCTGCGGTCCCAACCACGATGGGAAAGACCGAAATGAAAGCCGCCAGCGCCACCTTGGAGGCGATGCCGAAGCCAAGCCAAGAGACAAACAGCGGCGCGAAGGCAATCTTGGGCATGGTGTCGATGGCGACGATATAGGGCATGACCGCGCGTTCGCCGATGGTAGTTTCCCCCACCAGGATGCCAAGGCTGACACCCACTGTGACCGCAATCACAAAGCCTACCAGAACCTCTTGCGTGGTGACCCAGAACGCCGAAAGCATATAATTTCCCGACAGCAGGCTTTTGCCCACAAACAGAATGTCGGCAAAGGTGTCCGGCACCGTCGGCAGGATAAGACGAGAGACGATCCCCAACGAAGTGACCAGATGCCAGAGGCCAAGAAAGACCGCCATGATCACTGCCATGGAAAACCAGCGCGGTACCGTGGCGGACCAGGACACCTTTTCTTCCCAGACCGTATTGTCAGGATAATCTGCTGTTGCCGAAACATGTGACAGCGTCATTTCTGGATTGCTCACAGGAAAGCTCCCTTATCAAGAAGGTTGCGGATCGTGGTGGCATAGGCACCAAATTCGGGCAGGGTTGTCATTTCGAGCGTCCGGGGGCGAGGCAGATCGATCTTGACCGATTTGACCACCCGACCGGGACGGGCAGACATGACATGGACCGTATCCGACAGGATCACCGCCTCGGAAATCGAGTGAGTGACCAGAAAGGCCGACGCGCTGCGTTCCATGCAGACTTTCTGCAATTCGAGGTTCATGAAGTCGCGGGTAATTTCGTCAAGCGCGCTGAACGGTTCATCCAGCAGCAACACATCCGGGTCCGATATCAGCATCCGGCAGATCGCAGCCCGCTGTGCCATACCGCCGGACAATGCCGAGGGAAATACATCCTCGAACCCGGCAAGCCCCACCACCCTCAGCAGATCTTCTGCCCGCGGGCGCGCGGCCATCGCCGCCTTGCGACCCTTGCGGATCTCGATCGGCAGCAGGATGTTTTCGATCGTCGTGCGCCAGGGAAACATCGTCGCCTGTTGGAACATCATGCCGATGTCGTCACGCGGGCCGAGCACCGGCTTGCCTCCCAGCATGACACGACCCTCCGATGGCGGCATCAGGCCAGCCATGATTTTCAGCAACGTCGTCTTGCCGCAGCCGCTCGAACCGATGACTGAATGAAACTCGCCTTGGGCAATCTCGAAATCCACGCCATCAAGGGCGGTGATTTCCTTGCCATTAAAGTAGCGTGAGACCCCAGTCAGCTCATAGACCGGCCGGGGTTCTACCCCGGCCGATTTAAGGATGTCTTCCGCGATCATTCGGCGTTCCACGTTTCGATGAATTCGTTTGTATAGGCCGCGGTCAGATCAGCCATCGGGGCGTCAAGATCGCCCGACTTCACCAGAACATCATGCCAGCCCTGCCAAGCGTCCGGATTCTGGTACCCATAACCGTGTTCCGGATTGGCCGGTGCGGTGCGAATGATGTAGGTCTGCATGAGCGCACGGGCAAAGTCGCGATCTTCAAGCAACTGCGGATTGCCTATCTTTGCGTGGTCCAGTGTTGCCTCAAGGTTTTCAGGCTTGGCCCCGAAACGCGCGCCGCGCACCAGCGCCCGACCGAATCCCTCGATCAATTCGCGGTTCTCGTCCATGTACTCGCGGGTCACGGCATAGCCATTGCCAAAGAATTTCTTGAACTCCGGCGGCGTCAGGTCGACCAGATCGACACCACGCAAACGAAGCGTTGCCATGCCGATGGTGTCAGACGCATAGGCATCGATGGCGTCTTGCATGAAACCGGCGACAGCCATGCCGCCTTCGCCAATGGTGATGAAGCTATAGTCTTCGCCTTCCTTCATGTCAGCCGCGTCAAAGATCGACCGGACAAACGCGACTTCGGCGCCATCTGCGGTACCAACGCCCACGACCTTGCCTTTCAGGTCAGTCGGCGATGTGAAGCCTGAATCAGCTTCTGTGACCAGGCTGAACTGGCTGGTTGAGAAATAGTTGTAGATATAGACGATATCCTCTCCACCCTCGCGTGCGTTCAACAGTGGCCCCGGACCAGGATGCCCGAACTCGGCCTGACCTGCGGCCAGAACCTGAAGAACCTGCGCCGAACCGTTGACGCTCTGCACCTCGACCTCGATGCCCTCTTCTTCCATGAAGCCCTCGCCCATGGCGTTGTATAGGGCAAAATATCCCAAGCCGCTCGGGCTGGGGATTGCCAGAGTGACCTTGGTCAGATCTTGGGCATAGGCCGCAAAACTCATCGCCATCATGGAAATCGCTGCCACACCGGTGGTCAGTAGCTGTCGTTTTGTTGTCATTTTTTGTCCCTCTCTGCTATGTCGACAAAAGTAAAGCTGCATTATTTCCGGGTGGAGTCAATAAAAATGCATTTTTTATGTCTATGAAATTTTTAATGCATTATCTATGGTGCAAATGAAGTCAATCGATTGAGGAACCCTATGCAAATCTCGAAGCCTTACGTCGTCCCCGCCCCCGAACAGGTGTCTCTTCCCGTAGCCGGCAGCGATGCCCGCTTCCCGGTGCGGCGCATCTACTGCGTCGGTAAGAACTATGTTGCGCATGTCGCGGAGATGGGCGGCGATGCCGCGCGCGATTTCCCGATCATTTTTCAAAAGCCGGCGGATTCGATTGTTCAGAACGGTGGCACCGTGCCCTACCCTCCCCTGACCGACGATTTCCATTTCGAAGTCGAACTCTTGGTCGCGCTGAAATCCGGCGGCTACAACATCCCGGAAGATGAGGCGCTGTCGCACATCTATGGATATGGCGTCTGCATCGACATGACCCGGCGTCGCCTATTGAGCACCGCCACCGGCCCAAATGCGCCTTGGGAGTTGAAGAAATCCTTTGACCATTCCGCACCCTGCAGTGAGATCTACCCCGTGGCGCAGGTCGGCCACCGCGACAAGGGCAGCATTTCGCTGACAGTCGACGGCGAGCTCCGTCAGGATTCCAACCTTGAACTCATGATCTGGAAGACGCCTGAAATCATCGCAACCCTGTCGAAATACTACGCCCTTCAGCCCGGCGACATCATCATGGCCGGAACGCCCAACGGCGTCGGCCCGGTAGTGCCGGGCAACACCATGGTCGGCGCGATCGAGGGGCTTGGCGCTTTGACTGTCAAGGTCGGCGCGCCCCTGGGAACCGCATGAGCTTGTGACACCCGCAGTTCATGCTTGGATCGCAAGGGGCCCGGAATTGTTCCTCGCCAAAGGCATCTGGCGTGATCTGCAGGACTGCACCCGGCAGGATTGCCGTTAAGAGCTCAATACAGGCAGCCCTCAGAATACACTCGTCTCGGACGGGATATGCGGTGCGACGGTCTTGTTGCCAGCATCACCCCATCCCGTCCGGATCCCACGCAATCCGCCATTCCGAAGGTACGTCTTATGCAATTTCGCCATGATCCCGTCTACGCCTCGCGCCGCTCTCCGGTGCTGGCTGAAAACGTCGTCGCCACCTCGCAGCCCTTGGCCACCCAAGCCGGGCTGAGTATCCTGCGGCAGGGGGGCAATGCCGTCGACGCGGCCATCGCGACCGCCGCGACACTGACCATCGTCGAGCCGTCTGGCAACGGGCTGGGATCAGATGCCTTCTGCATCCTGTGGGATGGCGAACAGCTGCACGGACTGAACGCATCGGGCCGCGCCCCGTCTGCATGGGCGCCCGAACGTTTCCCGCAGGGCATGCCACAAATTGGGGTGAACAGCGTAACCGTGCCCGGAGCAGTCAGCGCCTGGATCGCGCTGTCCGAACGCTTTGGCAAGCTGGATCTGGCCACCGTTCTCGCCCCGGCGATCGGTTACGCCGAAGACGGGTTCCTTGTTTCGCCGGTTATCGCCAAACTTTGGGCGAACGCGGCTGAAACGCTGGGGGATCAGCCCGGTTTTGCCGAAACGTTTTTACCCGATGGCCGCGCGCCGCGCGCAGGCGAGCGCTTCTGTAACCCTGGCGCAGCCCGGACCCTGCGCGCGATTGCCCAAACCGGAGGCAAAGCGTTTTACGAAGGTGAAATCGCCGAGGAAATCGCAAGCTTTCTGCAGGCTAATGGTGGCACGATGACGCGCGAAGATCTGTCCGCGCATCGCGCCGATTGGTGCGGCACCGTCAGCCAGAGCTTCGGCGATGGCGAGCTGCACGAAATCCCACCCAACGGTCAGGGCATTGCCGCGCTCATGGCGCTTGGCATTCTCGAACACACTGCGATCCGGGACCACGGCCCCGACGACCTTGCAGCGATCCATCTTCAGATCGAGGCGATCAAGCTCGCCTATCGCGATTTGCATGCCTATGTCGCCGACCGCGACCACATGATTGAGATCGACGAGGCCGCACTGCTTGCCCCTGAATATTTGAAGTCGCGCGCAGCGCTGATCAATTCGGCTGCAGCGATCGATCATGGTATGGGTGCCCCGACTCGCGGCGGAACGGTACTACTTAACACCGCTGATGCCTCGGGCATGATGGTCAGCTTAATTCAATCGAATTACGCAGGCTTCGGTTCCGGCGTTGTCGTGCCGGGCTTTGGCATATCGCTTCAGAACCGCGGTGCCGGGTTCAACACCACTCCTGGCCATCCAAATTGCGTCGGCGGGGGCAAACGCCCGTTCCACACCATCATCCCCGGCTTTGTAACGCAGCAAGGCGCGCCGCTCATGGCCTTTGGCATGATGGGTGGCCCGATCCAGGCACAGGGGCATGTGCAGCTGTACCTGCGCACCCAACTGTGGGATCAAGACGTGCAGACAGCGGCGGATGCACCACGCTGGCGGATGCTGGCCGGGCTGGAAGTTGCCTGCGAACCGACGCTGTCCTCGGAGGTCATCGAGGGGCTGCGCGCCCTTGGCCATGTGGTCACGGTCGAGACTCCCGACAACGCATTCGGTTTCGGCGGCGCGCAACTGGTGCATCGCTTGCCCGATGGTGGGTATGCCGCCGGATCTGATCCGCGCAAGGATGGACAGGCGGCTGGCTTCTGATGGCAGCGCCCGGAACTTTTACAGCGCTCGAAACGTCATGAGCTATCTCAAACGTATCGGGATCGATCTTTACATGATTTTTCTGCTGGCCACGGTGGCCTTGGCGTTTTTTGTCCCGGCGCTCGGCGTCGCGGCAATACTGCTTTCACATGTGACGTTCTGGGCGGTTGCGTTGCTGTTCTTTCTTTACGGGGCCAAGCTGAATTCCGGCGTGGTTGTGGCGGGGATGACCAATTGGCGCTTGCAAGGGCTGACCCTCGCGGCAACCTATCTGATGATTCCGCTTGTCGGCTTGGCGCTCACGCTTGTGGCGGGGCCGATGCTTGGTGCAACCGTTACGCTTGGACTCATGTTTCTGGCAGTGTTGCCGTCGACGGTGCAGAGTTCCGTCGCATTTACCGGGATGGCGGGCGGCAACGTTCCAGCCGCGATTTGCGCCGCATCGGTGTCGAACCTCGTGGGGGTCGTGCTGACACCGCTTCTGGTAGCCACCCTGTTACACACCGGTGACGGCAGCATACGGTTGGACGCGGTGATCAAGATAGCGGCCCAGATCCTGCTGCCATTCGTGTTGGGACAACTCGTCCGGCCTTGGATCGGTCGGCATGTCCAAAAGCACAAGACCCTGACCCTGATGGTGGACCGTGGTGCGATCCTGCTGATTGTCTTTTCTGCCTTCAGCGCTGGCACGGTCTCGGGCCTTTGGGTCTCGTTGCCGATCAAGACGCTGGCGACGCTGTCGATTGTCGTGCTGGCCTTTCTTGCCATCACGATGTCGCTCATTATCTGGGCCGGCAAAATGACCACCCTCCCCGCACCAGACCGGGCCGTCCTGCTTTATTGCGGCTCGACCAAAAGCCTTGCCTCGGGTCTGCCAATCGCGACCGCCCTCTTTCCGCCAGAGGATCTGGCTGCCATCGTTCTGCCTCTCATGATCTACCACATGGCGCAACTTTTGACCTGTGCCTTCCTCTCACAGAAAGCCGCAAGAGCATCGATCGCGCTGCAGAGTTAAGCGGTATCGGCCTTTTCAAAATCGCCCTGAGGCTGCTCACACGCCACCACCGCATCTATTTAGACCAGTGCATTCGTGATTGCGTTCAGACTTGCACAGGTTTTCAACGATAAGACACCTGACCTGGACCCTCATTTATGACGAGAGTCTGCAGGTTGGATTTGAGTTCCGATGTCGAACGCCTATTAGGTGTTTGATCCCACGGTATGATGGTGCGATCCTTTCTCAGGAATGGAAGGAAGCATTATGGGACAGTTTCGTCATGGCAGCGCCACGTACTGTTACCCGGCAGGCGATTTGCACGGCAAATCTGCCGAGAGGGCACGCACGCCGTCTGAGCTGCATTGCAGCGATCCGTTGCCCGGCAGGGTTATGCGAAGCACGATCCCGGGAGGGGCAAGCTTCGCTCGCGCAACTGAGCCAGGAGCTTGGCATCAACCCCAGGACGGTAGCGAAGTGGCGCTAACGCCAGTCCGTTGAAGACCTGAAGACGGGGCCGAAGGAGCCGGGCTCGACGGTCCTGACCCAAGCCGAGGAAGCGATGATCGTCGCATTCAGGCGGCATGCATTGTTGCCGCCGGACGATTGTCTCCATGCTCTGCAGCCGTCCATCCCGCACCTGACGCGTTCGGCGCTGCATCGGTGCCTGCAGAGACATGCATCTCCCGGTTGCCTGACGTGGAAGGCGACAAGCCGAAACGCCGGAAGTTCAAGCGCCACCCGATCCACGCCCGGCAGGCGATGCAGGCATCGCAGAGAGGGGGCTTCTTCCATGTCGACATCGCCGAGGTCCAAACCGCTGAGGGCAAGCTGTACCTGTTCGTCGGCATTGACCGCACAAGCAAATCTGCCGTGACCCAACTTGTCGAGAAGGCAGACAGGAAGACAGCCTGGGAGTTCCTGCAGCGCATGCTCGAAAGCGTGCCTTGTCAGGTGCATACCATTCTGACCGACAACGGCATTCAGTTCGCAGGGCAGCCTGGAAACCGCAACACCCTCTATTCCCGGCCAATGCGCTTCGACATGATCTGCGAGGCCAACGGGATCGAACACCGCCTGACGAAGCCCAACCACCCTTGGAGCCACGAGGATCAGAAAACAGTCCGGGGGCCTGTTTTCCCGACGGGCGGACAGGTGGAACGGATGAACCGCACGATCAAGGACGCGTCGGTCAAGCACTTCCATTGCGAAGACCACAACCAACTCCGCACCCACCTGACGGACTTTATGGCAGCCTGCACCTTCGCCCGCAGGCTGAAGACCCTCGGCAGCCTCACGCCCTATGAATACATCTACAAAATCTGGACTTCAGAGCCAGATCGATTCATCCTAAATCCGATCCACCAGATGCCGGGACTGAACACCTAATCGGAACCGAACGATCCTTCTGCCCTTGCCTCGCCGGGTATCTTGCCGCCAAGCGCGGTCTTCAGTTCGCTGGAAAGTTCGGCCAACAGATGCTGTTTCTCTGAGCCGAGCATCGCTTCGATCATGCTGTCGATGTCCTGCCACGCCCGGTGGATGTCCGAGACCATGCGCCCGCCCGCAGGCGACAAGGTGACCACATCGCCGCGTCTGTCCGTTTCGCTCTTTTCGCGCTGCACCAGACCCAGCGCCAAGAGCCTGTCAATCATCGTGCTCATACTGCCCTTGGTAATGTCGAATTCCTGCGCCAGGACGGTCTGCGACGTGGGGCCGATCACGTCGATGGCCACCAGAACCCGCGCCTGACGCGGGCGAACCCCCAGGGGCGCCAGCCGCTCGGTCAGCCGCCGTTCGAGCAGGTCGGCGCTGTGCAGCAGCGCATGAAACAATTGGTGCTTTTTCATCACGCTTCTTTGTAACGTCGGTTGGTTTGCATGCAAACTAAATCGTGCTACCGCTGCCCTTGACCGGGCAATCTGATGCTGGCTGCCCTCTGGACGATAACCCACGTCGGGTTGTCCGCGATGAGATGAAAGGACGACCTTATGAGGAATTTTGGCAAACTCGCGCTGTTGGCCGCGGTGGTCGGCCTTGTCACGATTTCCGTCATTGTGTTTGGCGCCCGTCTCGGGTTGTGGGAGCCGATAGTGGGCTATGGGCTGTACCGCTCCTATCTCAACCCGCTGGGCGCGGGCATTGCGGCCCTGGGTGTTCTGGCCGTGGTCGTCCATGCCATGCGCAAGGAACGCGCAGGTATTGCGTCAGGTGCTATCGCGTCTGTCATCGGACTGGCCTGCCTGGCGCCGCTGATGGCTTCGACGCTGAACCCGCCGCAACGTGCCGCGCCGATCAACGACATCTCGACCGACACGGTGAACCCGCCGGCCTTCGAGGTCATCGATGAGACCCGCGCGGGCGCGCTAAACTCTCTGGAATACGGTGGCGCGGAAGTGGCTGCCAAGCAGGCCGCTGCCTATCCCGACATCGCGTCACTGGAGGCCGACCTGTCGCCGGACGCCGCCTATGAACGGGCTCTGGAAGTCGCCGGGGACATGGGTTGGGAGGTCGTCGCCGCCGACGCCGAGCGCCGCCGTTTCGAGGCAACCGCCCGCACCTCGGTCTTCTACTTCGCCGATGACGTCCTTGTCGTCGTGACGGCGCAAGAGAGCGGCAGCCGCGTCGATATGCGGAGTGTTTCCCGGGTGGGTCGCAGCGATCAAGGCGTGAACGCGGCCCGCATCCGCGCATTTCAAGAGCAGTTCAGCCAGTAGCCAAACGCCCGGACCGCACCTGACTGACGGTCATGGCTCTGATCCCCGAAAGCAATAAGGAAATATGGAGTTACCCAAGATGCGCGCACTTACCTCAGCTCTGACAGACACGCCTCCGCTCCGGACCGCCCTCTTTGCCGCGATCGCAAGCCTCGCCCTGCCGCACAGTTCACTCGCTGAGAGCCCGATCATCCAGACCGAAGGGCCGATCATCCACCTGGCGGACAATCTGGACGAAGAGGCTTCACTCGGCTGGTGTATCGACACCGAAGGGCGCGGGCTGAGCGATCAGCTTCACGCGCATTCCTGCAAACCGACCGGGGGCGACGTGCTGTTCTCATACACGGCAGTCAATGGCCGCATTGAATCGGTGACATACACCGGCCGATGTATGGCGTACAACGCGCCGGACAGCGTGGAAAACCCCTTCGGATTGATGGCCTGCGACGAAACAGACCCTAACCAGCGCTTTGTCCATGATGCCGAGAATGGGCAAATCCGTCTGGGCGCTGATGCAACGCAATGCGTGACAGTGAGCGCCACCATAGACGATGCCGGACCTTTCCAGTCGCGGGACCTGCTGTTGGTCGCTTGCGAGGATCTCGACCCGAGACTCAAGACGTGGATCATTCGCGACTGATTGGTTTTTACTGACATGCGCGCACCTCACTGACAAAGCCGTGAGCACTGCGACGGAACCCGACGCGGTCTTCGTACCAGGCGGGCAGTGACCCTCAGACAGGTAATAAACATGGGCAATCTATCAGACAGACCAGACTGCTTCGGTCCTGTAAGCCGGGCGTTTCACTGGAGCATGGCCGCGCTCTTCGCGATGCAATTCCTGTCTGCGGCCGCGCATTGGGCGCTTCCCCGCGAAAATGCCCTGCGGCAGACGTTGTGGAGCTACCACGTCGATCTGCGGATGACACTGTTCCTGCTGGTGTTGCTGCGGGGCGCGTGGGGGCTTTGGAACCTTCACCCGAGGCCACGACATTCGGGCCTGCTGGGCCGGGCGGCGACTGCGGGACATGCGGCACTCTATGCGCTTATGGTAGCGGTTCCCTCTGTCAAGATCCTGGCCGCAGCAGGCGGAACACGCGGGCTGAGCTACTTTGGCCTTTCGGTATTTCCGGCGCGCGAGACCGCGATCGCCTGGACGCAGGCCGCGACCGGTTGGCACGGGGTGATGGGATGGACGCTGGCGGCCCTCGTTCTGGGACATATCGTGATGGCATTGGGCGGGCATCGCGTCATCAAACGTGACGATGTGCTGAGCCGCATGGCCTGACAGACAGACACGCCAATACAAAACCCCCGCCACTCCGCCGAGGGACGATGCGGGTTCAGGAGCTTGAGATACCTTGAAGAAATTCATCATCGTCCTCGTCTCGCTGGCCGTCCTGGCCGGTGCCTATGCAATTGCCTTCGGCGTTCCCGCGCAGGTCGCGCGGCTTTGGGGCGGAACGCCAACGGAAGAGACGGCGGCCGCGCCGCGTGGCGGCCCGGGTGGCGGACCCGGCGGCCCGCGTGGGCAAGGCCGAAGCACGACCGTGGTGCTCGCCCCGCTCGAGGAACGTGCCTATATGCTGGTGCTGCGCACCGTCGGCAGCGCCGTGTCCTTGCGCCGGTCAGAGGTGATCGCGACGGAGGCAGGCGAGGTGGTCGAGGCCGCGCTGCAGGCCAACAAGCCGGTCGAAAAGGGCGATGTCCTGCTGCGCCTTGACGACCGCACCGAACGGCTCGCGCTGGAAATCGCCGAGGCCAACCGTGATCAGGCGCAGGCGACCGCCACGCGGTATCAGGGGCTTAACCGGAACGGCAGCGCTGTCGTGACCGACGTCGCGCTCTCCGAAGCCGAAGTGGCGCTGCGGCTGGCCGAGGCCAATGTCGGGCTGGCCGAGGTGGCACTCGACAAACGCACCGTGGTGGCGCCGATCTCCGGGCGCCTTGGGCTGAGCGATGTGCATGTCGGCGACCAGCTCTCGGGCAGTGACACCATCGTCACAATCGACGACTCCTCGACGCTTCTCGCGACATTCGAGGTGCCGGAGCGCTCCATCGGGCTGCTGACCGAAGGCAAGCAGGTTCTGGTGACAACGCCGACCTATACCGGGCGCGTTTTCGAGGGCCGGGTCACCGCCTTTGACAGCCGTCTCGACAGCGTCACCCGCAGCGCCACCGTCGAGGCCGAGATCGACAATGCAGACGGTCTGCTGCTTTCGGGCATGACCTTCGCGATCCGCATGACCGAAGAGACTGCACCGCTGCCCCTCGTGCCCGCCACCGCGATCACCTGGGACCGCGCCGGCGCGGGCATCTGGGTCGCCGACGAGGGCCGCACCAGTCGCACACCCGTCACCATCCGCTTCCGCGACGGCGATCAGGTCTGGATAGAAACCGAGGCCCCCGTGGGCGCACAAATCGTGACCGAGGGTGCGGCCAAGCTGCGCGACGGCGCGCAGGTCACCACGGCGGACGCTAACCGGGGGCCGGGCGCATGAGTTTCGAGAAACGGGCGCACAAGGCCGGGTTTGCCGATACCTTCGTGGCGCGGCCGATCTTCGGGATCGTGCTGAACCTTCTGATCATCATCGCCGGTCTCGCCGCGCTCACCAGCGTCGATATCCGCGAGATGCCCGACGTGGACCAGCCGGTCCTGTCGGTCCGGACCACCTATGACGGTGCCGTCGCCAGCACGGTGGATTCAGAGGTCACGCAGGTGCTTGAGGATGCGCTGAGCGCGCTCGAAGGCATGTCCTACATCGAGTCGACCTCCAGCACCGGATCGAGCCGCATCACTATCGACCTGTCGGACGGCACCGACGTGGACATCGCCGCCAACGAGGCGCGCGAGATCGTGTCGAGCACCCTGCGCTCGCTGCCTGACGATATCGACGACCCGACCGTCACCAAAAGCGACAACAACGCCGACGCGATCATCCGCCTTGCGCTTTTGGGCAACGCCAGTTTCGATGAACTCACCCAGATCGCCGAGGGCGCGGTCTATGAACGTCTGTCCCTGATCGACGGCATCGCCGAGGTCACCGTGCGCGGCAACCGTGCCAACGAGTTCCGCGTGGCGGCAAACCTGCCCAACCTGCTGAGCCGTGGGTTGACCGTCTTCGATCTCTCCACCGCCCTGGCCCAGTTGCGCGACGACACCGCGCTGGGGTCGCTGTCCACGGAATCGCAGACCTTGTCGCTGCGGGTGGGCAACGAAGAGGTCACTGTCGAGACAATCAACCAGCTGCCGGTCAACGACACGACCCAGGTCGCGGACGTGGCCTTCGTCCAGCTCATCCCCGAAGACTCGAGCGTCTACACCCGGGTGAACGGCGAAACCGCCGTCAGCCTCGACATCACCCGCCAGTCCGTCGGCAACACGCTGGAGATTTCCCGCGACGTGGGCGAGGCCGTCGAGGAGTTGCGCAGCCAGTTGCCCGAGGGCGTGCAGCTGCTGATCACCTCGGACGACGGCATCTTCATCGAAGGCTCGATCAACGAGGTGGTGAAATCCATCCTCATGGCCACCGCCATCGTGATTGCCGTGATCTTCTTGTTCCTGCGTTCGCCCCGCGCCACGCTGATCCCCGCCGTCACCATCCCAGTGGCCCTGATCGGCACGCTGGCCGCGATCTGGCTGACGGGCTTCTCGGTCAACACCATCAGCCTTCTGGCGCTGGTTCTGGCGACCGGCATGGTTGTGGACGACGCCATCGTGGTGATCGAGAACATCGTGCGCAAACGCAAATCCGGGATGGGGGCCTTTGCCGCCGCTGCCGCAGGCACCAACGAGGTGTTCTTCGCCGTCATCTCGACGACTGCCACCCTCGCGGCGGTGTTCATCCCGATCTCCTTCCTGCCCGGTCAAGCCGGCGGCGTTTTCTCCGAATTCGGCTTCGTTCTGGCCTTCGCAGTCACGCTGTCGTCGATCACGGCGCTGACGCTGGCGCCGGTTCTGGCGGCGCTGCTCGACCCGGGCAAGTCGCAGGCCAAAGCCGCGGAGAGTAAACCCGGCGCGCTCGCCCGCGCCTTCGACAAGGTGATGGACTTCGCGATCCGCACGCCGCTTCTGGTGCTCTCCGTGGCCATCGGATTCGCCATGATCGCGCTGGGTGCCGCAGCCACGCTGCCCTCCACCATCACCCCCGAGGAAGACCGCGGCTTCTTCCTCGTGCAGGCGCGCGGCGCCTCGGACACCACCGTCGATTACCTCGACACCCAGGTGCTGCTGGTCGAGGACATCCTCGCGCCCTACCTCGAAAGCGGCCAGGTCGCCGCGGTGCAGAGCATCATCGGCATCGGCGGCGGGACCAGCGCCTTCATCGTCGTGCGCCTGCCGGACTGGGCCGAGCGTGACTATACCCAGCAAGAGCTGATCGGCCAAATCAGCGGACAGTTGGCTTCCGTCCCCGGCGTGCAGGTCAGCGCCCGCTCCACCAACAGCCTCAACATCCGTGGCGCAGGCGGCGGGCTGGGCTTTGCCGTCACCGGCACCAACCTCACCAACATGACCGAGGCGGCCGACAGCCTCGTCGCGGCGATGTCGCAGGACGACACCTTCCTCAACCCGCAACTGTCCAACAACAGCGTCGACGCGCAGCTGGAGGTCACCGTGGACACCGCAGCCGCCAGTGACATGGGGCTGAACAGTTCAGACGTCACGCAGCTGGTGCGGGCGATGGTGCAGGGCAATGTCGCGGTCAGTGTCTTCTCCGATGATGTCGAGGTCGACGTCAACGTCCTCCCCGGCGGCCCGCCGATCGACGATCCCTCGGACATCGCCTCGCTCTCCATCCGCTTGCCCAGCGGCGCCTACATCCCGCTGTCGGCGGTGGCCTCGCTGGAAACGGTGGTCAGCGACGCGCAGATCCAGCGCCTCGGCGGGGCCCTGTCCGTCGCGTTGCAGGCCAACCTCGGCGAAGGCGTCGACCTGTCGACCGCGATGGACCGGGTGCTCGATATCGCGGACGAGGTCCTGCCCGACGGCATGGGTATCACCTTCACCGGCGAGGCGGCGACGCTGGACGACACCCAGGGCGGCATCTACGCGGTCTTCGGCGTGGCGCTGATCGTGGTGCTGCTGGTGCTCGCGGCCCAGTTCGAAAGCTTCGCCAGCGCGGTCGTCATCATGCTGACCGTGCCCTTCGGCCTGGCCGCCGCGCTGCTGGCCATCTCGATCACCGGCGGGTCGCTCAACTACTACAGCCAGATCGGTCTGGTCATGCTGATCGGGGTGATGGCCAAAAACGGCATCCTGATCGTCGAATTCGCCAACCAGCTGCGCGAGGCGGGAGAGGATATCGACACCGCCATCCGCAACGCATTGCGTCTGCGGATCCGGCCCGTGATGATGACGATGGTCTCAACGGTCTTTGGTGGCCTGCCCCTGATCCTGACCTCGGGCGCAGGCGCCGAGGCCCGCATCGCCGTCGGCTGGGTGATCGTCGGCGGCCTGGGCTTCGCGACCGTGTTCACCCTGTTCCTGACGCCGATCTTCTACCGCTGGATCGCCGTCTGGGGCGCTGCACCCGGGGCTGCGGCCAAGCGCCTACGGACCGAGACAGAAGCGATCGCGGGCGCGTAGGTTTTGACCTGCCATGGGAG
The DNA here is from genome assembly GCF_007923445.1 of Puniceibacterium confluentis. GTDB lineage: Bacteria > Pseudomonadota > Alphaproteobacteria > Rhodobacterales > Rhodobacteraceae > Puniceibacterium > Puniceibacterium confluentis. The sequence continues at coordinate 16,010 of NZ_VOJI01000030.1, forward strand.
CCTGTGGTGCGGGTCGCTGGATTGGCCAAGAAATTGGCCTAAGGGCGAATTGAAGTGATACCTCATTCTCGACTGCTCGTTGCGGCCAGCCGGTTTGGGTTGAAGGTGCGCGCGCCCAGCAGATCAACAACAACAACTGAATAACTTATCGTCAAAGACCATCAAGCGGTCGCATGCCACAGGGTGCGAATTACCCGCGTGTGGATCCTGCCCGGGAAGGACCCAAGGCTGGTTTTTTAGGTTATTCTGCAAAGGTTTAAATTGCCCAAAGTTAACCCTCGCGCTCTATTTCACTGGCCACCAAAGTTTAGGCTTCCGAAGTCGTTAAGCGACCCAACCAAAACACGGCGGGAATTACCCGCGTGCGGCGCTCGCCTTAAAGGACACCAAGAGAATCGTGCGACGTAATGCGCAGAAGAAAAATTGCAGTTATCTCAGTCAAAGCACTTCCCGCCGCTTGCCAACACTTGGTTGAAGAATGCGCGCTGGATCATCTGGCTCTCCTTGTCTGTGCCCGGCCGCTGCGTTGGCAGCCTGTATCCTGTTTCACCCCGTGTCATCTCGATCAAATCGACCGGAGATCTGAAGTTCAATGCTCCAATCCGGGAATGCCATTCATCCAGTTGCTCAGGATCTGTCACTGTTTCGAAGTCAAGGAACCGCTTTTCAGCTTCATTGATGCTGATCTTAGAATTGGGCTGTGACTTCCGGCCATGGGGCAATGCCTGTTCTTTCTTAAGTTCCTTCTTTTGTTTGGCGGAAGAATCCTGCCGATCATTCTTACCGTTTTCTACCGGTTGGGAAGCCGAAATCTTCCGCTCGAGAATGTGCAGAACGTATTGGTTCGTCCCGTTTCGCCCCTGATTGCGCCGGATCGAGATGACGCCGGCGGTTTGGAGTTCCTTCAGTGCCTTGCGCACCGAGCGGTCCGACCTTCCAATATGAAGGGCAAGCGTGTCTTCAGAAGGGAAGCAATGTCGCGTTTTGATATTGCAGTGATGAACCAGGCGGCCGTGAACAAGCCTCGCGAGCAGTGTTAAATCTGACATCGCTGTTGCTTCCTGCTGTGCCTCCCATTTGATGCAATATGCCGAGACGTTCATGCTCCGGCCTCATGCGTGTTGTCGGCAATCCACGCCCGGACATCCTTCACGGTATACCGTACCAGATATCCCACACGGACAAATCGGGGCCCGTTGCCGCGCGTGACCGCGAGTTCCAGGAACCGTTTTGTGATTCCAAATCTCTGTTCGACCTCATCCCGGCTCAGCAACCGGTCAGTTTCGTTCTGAATCGTCATTTTCATGGCTCCGAATTGATAGAAGCCAAACTCAGACATTGGACAGGGCGTTAATAGCTGGCTGGTTTTAACAGCGTGACAGGATCAATTTTTAAACTAAGTTTTTCAGTGCTTTATGCTGCGCATTTTAGGGCGACCTGCTTTTCGCCAATTTGATATCGGGGCTTCACTCCAGATTTCAGCCATGACCTTATGGGACGTCATTCCGAAGTCACTCCTGAGCACGCCAACAACGTCATCTTTCGTAAGACGCTGCCCGCTCAACTCCAGGCAACGATATCGCTCAGCCAGCCAACGCATGGCTGCCGCCTTTTCCCTGCGATCCGCCTTTTCCTGAGAACCCATATTTGCGGTATGCCAAGCTTCCGGCAGATCGGAGGTCAGAAGAAAATACGCCCGGCTGTGCCCCCCGAACCCTGACTTTGCGTGCCAATGTGACCGCGCGAGCAAGGCAGGGCCTGAACCATCGTCGGTTACGCAAATCACGCGTCCTTCCCGCAAGCAGCGCAGGCTTACGTCCGCTGCCGTATCGTCAACGGCATCAAGTTCGACAAAGAACCGGGCCCATTCGCTGGACAGCCGAGCGTAATGATGGAGCGACGGCTTGCGTGTAACGTATTCGCTGTGTCGGGTTGACCCTACATGAACCAGTTCTCGTTGGATCAATTTGTCCGTCGACAATCGCACAGCATGCGATTCCGTGTATTCCAATCGAAGGCGATTGGCGTTGATCTGCTTGAAGCCCGCGAAGACATCCCATGCCGAAACGCCACCAACTGGGATCTTCGTCAGGACTCCCTCCTGCAACCGGAGGGAGCCTTTGAGCCAATTCAACGGCTGAGCGCCAGCGACGGTACGGCGGCGGAGGCCATCAAACAGTTCGTCCTCGACTTTTTGCAGCTGCTTGCCGGTCGTGAACGGAGGACCGACTTCATCAACTGTGGCAAATGCGTGGGTTAACTTCTCGAAATCTTCAAGAGGTGGAGACGTGTTGCGCGAGATCGACAGTTCCACCGGTCGTTCAGCCATGCTTGCCCCGTGATTTTTTCAACAGCTCGGCGCATGCCGTTTCCATCGCGGGGCGCAACGCCTCGAGCCTTGGCTTCACATAGCGCTGCCCAGTAATCGATAGCGGCGTATGATTGAGAAGCCTGCCAACGATTTCCTCCAACACACCGGCCTCCATCGCGACCGTCGCAAAGGTTCTGCGATGCGCATGCGGGCTCCACTTCAGCCGTTGCGGGTTCGTTATGTGACCATCTGATCCCTTCGGCGAAGGAAAAACCCAAGTCTTGCTGAGTCCCCGAACCGGCGCAAGAATTTCATGATGATGCTGCAGAATGGGCAGGTCAAAACTGCGGCCATTCTTCGTCATCGGCAAATGGATATGATCCTCGTGGACGTTGTTCCATTCCAGCGTGTAGGCTTCGGACTTGCGCAAGCCGGTGAAAAGCAAAAATTCATAGCTTGCTTGATGGATCGGATTGATCAAGCCATCGACAACGATGCGCCACTCGGTCAGGTCGTCGATAATCGTGCCCGCAGGCGTCTCTTCGTACCATTCGATCGCCATTGTCGGGCATTCCGGCAGATCATGCACCCGGCGCGCGTGGTTCCAGATCGTGCGGAAATACTTCAACGTGTGATTAGCCGCTGATGGAACGGCGGCCAGTGCCCTGTGCCGATCAACGGCCATGACCTTGGATATTTCGTCGAGGGGTAGTCGAAGCCAATCCTTGAGATGGATGCTGACCTGCTGCCGAACAGTGTTCCTGTGCGCCTCCGAGCGCAGCTTTGGCCGGGCCAGATAGCTGTCCATGGCCACGGCCAAAGTCGGAGCCCCGATCTGGAGTGTCTTGCCCGCTCCGCGTCCCCATTCCAGCGCGAAGCCGAGAGCGGTCTGACGCGCGGTGTCAGCGGAGATCACCGGATGACGCCCGATCAGGACACGCCGGGTCTGCCCCCCGACGTCGCGCTGGTAGTACCAGGTCTTCGAGCGCTTGCCGACGAAGAGGACGAGGCCCCTGACCTCACTGTCCCAGTGCTTGTCAGTGCCGGATTTTGTCTGCGGAACCTTGCGGGCGAGGGTCTCTGTGAGCTTTGGCATTTTGTCGGCTTTTTGTAGGTAACGGCATGATACAGCATGCTACCAGAGGCAACTCGATGCAACACATTAATAAACTATATGAAACAGTTAGTGGCCATATGAAACTAGATGATACCAGCATAACTTGCTTGGAAGGCAAGAGTCTTACCATTACACAACGCCCGCTCTGCATGTTCGGGTTATTTCATGGCCGTTCCGAGGTCAAGTACCTGCTGGAGAACTTGGAGGGAATCTCGATGACAAAACCGCAAGCGCAATCATTGGGGTACGTCCGTGCGGAAAACCATCGCCAAAATGGATGACGAAATGCCTCAAACCTGATACCCGAAACACGCTGCCTCATGGCAACGCGTCACTGGTGGCCGGATGTGATCGGTATGGATGGCCGGATGTTCCGGAATACGCAGCCATCAATCAATTGTCACAGACCCGACGAACGCCGCGCCTTTTTCGAAAACTTCGCTTCGGTGCCATTCCAGGCGGGCACGGTGCTTGTCTGTCAGGCGAATTGGGGCCTGCCATCGCAATTCGGCAGAGGCTGCGTCACTCAGCTGCGTCGAAAACTGTGGGTGGCCGCCGTCATCGAAAGTAACTAGGCCGCGATCGAACATCGCGTTACCCATCACTGCGCAATCAACGAGACAGGCAACACGTCATACCGGTTCGCGCAGAGCAAGCGACGCAGAAAAAATAAACGTCGCGCAAGCAAAGCCCCCAGACGGACTCGCTATATGAGGGCGGCCCGCCTGGGGGCTTTGCCCTCTGAACGACGGGTCAAGATCAAACGCTGAAAGCGGGTCAGTTTTGAACGCTCATTGACAGCCTTGCGGCACCGCAGCATGAAGACACTAGGCCAAATCGCATCGCCGCTCGTCGCGACCGTCGGCAGCCAGCCCTTCCACGACATTTGTGCTTGGCGCAGCGTTGAGCCGAGCCTAGGGCATGAGGGGCGGAGAGCAGCCTTTCGCTGCACATGGAACGAACGTCCGCTTCACATCGGGAACAGCATGGACCTCTCTGTCAGCACGAGCTGCTCCCTATAGGCATTCGGCCGCGCGTTGACATTGATGTCGATCACCAAAATGACCGCCATCATGACAATGTTCGTGATCAGGCTCGCCCGCCACAGGGGCGACTCGAGGTAGGGGATCGCCAGCGCGTAGACGGCGATGATCAGCGGGATAATCTTGAATACCGCGATCCGGTATTCGTTCAGCACCCTGTCGGCACGCGCGATCGCCTCCGCGATGAAGCCGACGGCATCAGTGGCGTAGGCCGCCGGGAAGCTCGTCAGCCGTGCCTGGCTCGGAAAGAACAGGCCGAGCCCGATGGATCAGGATCAGCGTGCCCGCCACCAGCATGGGGACGACATAGGCTCTCGCAATGTCGGTCCTGCCAAGTTGCCAGAAGCCGAAGCTCGCCAAGAGGAAAGAAAGGCCAAACAGGATGAAGAAGGAGGAGGAGAGCATTTCGGCTCTCGTCCAGTCAGTTGCTGTTTTCACGATGTCCACGTTTTTGGCCCTTGTCAGTTGCAGTGTCCGGGATCGGAGGGGCGGTGCGACGGGCCAATCAACCTGGGCCCGGCTTACTCTGCCTCGGCAGGACTATGAGAACCTCACAGGCTCCAGCTGAACCCGGTGTCCGTCTCGGACCGCTCCCAGAGCCGGACCATGACCTTTTTGTCGTAGGCATGCGCGTTCAGCGTGCCGCGGCCCACCGGGCCGACGAACTCGCGGGTGCCGGTCGGGCCATAGAGCGCGCGCTGCTCGGTCAGCGCCTCTTCGGTGGCGCACATCACCTCGGGGTAGGACCCTTGCTCGGCGGTCTGAACCATCGGCGTCTTGGTCATCAGCCACCAGATGACGCGCATGGTCCGGCTGCCGCTGGTCGAGATCAGCGAGGTCGCGGAGGAACCGGGGTGGCAGACAAAGACTTCGACATCGGTCCGCCCGGCCGCCGCCAGCCTGTCCTGAAGCTCATAGGCAAACATCATTTGCGCCAGCTTGCTCTGCGAATAGGCGGTGTTGGCGCCATAGCTCTCGTCCCAGTTCATGTCGTCGAAGCGGATGGTCTTCAGCCCCATGTTGTAGCCGAGGCTGGCGACGACGACGATCCGGCCCTTCGACTGCTCGATCCGGTCGAACAGCATGCTGCAGAGCGTGAAATGGCCGTAGTGGTTCGTGCCCAACTGGCTCTCGAAGCCGTCGGGGGTCAGCTGGCGCGTCGGCACCTGGGCGATGGCGGCGTTGCAGATCAGCGCGTCAATGCGCGGAACAATTTTCAAAACCTCTTCGGCAGCGGCCCGGACCGAGGCTTGCTCGGCCAGGTCCATGCGGACAAAGCTCACCTCGGCGCTGGAGCCGAATTCCTGCTTCAACTCTTTCACGGCGGCGGCGGATTTCTCGGCACTGCGGTTCAGCATCACCACTTTTGCGCCCTTCGACAGAAGGATGCGTGCGGCCTGAAAGCCCGCGCCCGCATTGGCGCCGGTGATGACATAGGTCTTGCCGGCAAGATTGCCGAGGCGTGCGGGCGTCCAGCCCTTGGGTCCGAAACTCGTGTCAGTCATCTGTCTGATCCTTGGTATGCGTCTATGGAAGGGGGGGCGGGTCTGTTCCGGGCGCCGTTTCTTTGCGTCAGTCGTGAAGCTGGCTGAACAGCGTGTCACCGCGTCGCCAGACCGGCAGGTAGCCGGGGTATTCGGGCTTGAGCACGCTGACCTCGTCGAGCTGCGCCATCTCCGCTTCGCTCAAGTTGATGGCTGCGGCTTTCAGGTTGTCGACCAGCTGCGCCTCCTTGCGGGCGCCGACGATGACGCTGGTGACGCCGGGCTTGTGCAGCAGCCAGGCCAGGGCGATCTGCGCCACCGAGGCGTCCTTTTCCTCGGCGATCTGCGCCAGCGTCTCGACGATGTCGAAGCCCTGCTCCTTGGCAACCGGCGGGAAGTCAAAGGCGGCGCGGCGGCCGGAGCCTTCGGCCTCGCGGGTGTATTTGCCGCTCAGGAAACCGCTGGCCAACGGGCTCCAGATAAAGGTGCCGAGACCGAGGTCGCGCACGGCGGGAATGATCTCGCGCTCCAGTTCGCGGCCGACAAGGCTGTAGTAGGACTGCGCCGAGACAAAGCGTTCGGTGCCCAGAAGCCGTGCCACGCCGACCGCCTTGGCAATCTGCCAGCCGGCAAAGTTCGACAGGCCGATGTAGCGCACCTTGCCCTGCCGCACGAGGTCGTCGAGCGCACGAAGCGTCTCTTCCAGCGGCGTGGTGACGTCGAAATTATGCACCTGGTAGAGGTCGATGTAATCGGTGCCCAGCCGTTTCAGGCTGCCCTCCACCTCACGCATGATGGCCAGCCGGCTGGTGCCCAGATCGTTCGGCCCGGTGGTCATGGTGTTGTAGAGCTTGGTGGCGATGAGGTTGTCCTGACGGCGCGCACCCATCGCCACGCCAAGCATCTCTTCCGAGACGCCCGAGCTGTAGACATTGGCGGTGTCGAAGATGTTGACCCCCGCCTCGATGGCGAGATCGACCATGCGGGTTGCCAGCTCCTGACCGGTCGCACCCACCAGATCGGCATAGCTGCCGTCTTCGTTGTCGAAGGTCATGGTGCCCAGCGTCAGTTCAGAAACATGGAGACCGGAATGTCCAAGCTGCTTGTATTTCATCGTGATGTCCTTTCGCGCCGCGGCGCTTGCGTTTGTAAACTGTGGTGTTTACATAGAGAGAAGGACGCACTCAGTAAACCCCCGTGTTTACCTTTGCCGGACAAACGGGGTATATCCGATGAAACTGACTGAAAAGAAACGGAAAGATATTCTGGACGCGGCCATCCAGGAGTTCCGAGACCAGGGGTTTCCGGCGGCGCGGGTGAACAGAATCGCCGAATTGGCCGAGGTCTCGAAGCGCACGCTCTACAAGCATTTCGAGAGCAAGGAGGTGCTGTTCCAGGCCATCACCGACATCCTGCTCGAGCAGATCGCCGCCACGCCGAAGCTACGCTACGACCCTGAGGCGCCGCTGCGAGAACAGCTGATCGCCGCAGCGCGGGACTACATAGGCCACCTTTCGGGCCCGGAATACATGGGCCTCAACCGGCTGGTAATGTCAGAACTGTTGCGCGATCAGGATCTCGCGCAGGCCTTCTTTGCAAAGGCGGTGATGCAGGACGGCCCGATCCAGGCGCTGATCGCCGAGGCGATGCAGGCCGGCGCGCTGCGCCAGGCAGAGCCGGGCTTTGCCGCCGGGCAGCTTCTGTCGATGATCAAGCATTTCCTGATGTGGCCCGAGTTCCTTCTGGGCGAAAAGGCCGATCTGGACGCAGAGGCGGTGATTGCCGATTGCGTGGACATGTTCCTCGCGCATTACGGTGAGAAAGACTGAGGGGCGCCAGGTCAATCCCGTGAAGCAGGGCAACGTCATGATCTGACCTCACCCCGCCTTGGGAACTTCACTACGTGAGGCGTTAGCCTGCAATTTCGATCCCGATCTTGCCCATGTGGAACTTCTTGAGAAACGCTTCCTGCGCGTCGCGCAGGTCGCGCAGCGCGTAGTTTTCTGCGAGAATCGGTCGGATCTCCCCACGCTCGATATAGCCCACAAGGTCGGTGAAGACCTCTGGGTCCTGCCGAGTGCTGCCGATCAGTGTCAGGTCCTTGAGGTAAAGCGTGCGCAGGTCCAGCTCCACGATTGGACCGGCAATGGCCCCTGACGTGACATAGCGACCACGCACCGCCAGCGCCTCGAGCAGCGCTGGCCAGCGTGGCCCGCCGACGAGGTCGAGAACGACGTCGAAAGCCTCCTCCGGCACGGCGTCCTCGCGTCCGATAATGGCGTCAGCACCGAGCGCTTTCAGGTCGGTGACCTTGGCCGGGCTGGTCATCCCGGTGACATGCGCGCCCCGACGCTTGGCGAGCTGCACCGCCGCCGAGCCGACGCCACCCGAGGCGCCGGTGATCAACACCCGCTCGGCGCCCAATCCTGCGCGCTGGATCATGCCCTCAGCCGTCGAGAAGGCACAGGGGAAGGAGGCCAGCTCCACGTCAGAAAGCGGGCTATCGATGCGGAATGCGTGTTCCTCCTCGACAGTGGAGAACTCGGCAAAGCCGCCATCCCGCTCGGAGCCGAATGTGACGAGCGCGTTCGCGTCCCCGCCGGTGGGCCGGTGCATGGGGCGCACCAGCACCCGCTCGCCGACGCGCGCGGGATCGACCCCGTCTCCGACCGCGGCAATCTCGCCGCAGCAATCAGCGCCCTGAATGCGCGGGAAACTCAGCGCGCCAGACCATGCGCCGTCGGCATCTGAGGCACCGTCATAGCCGGTAGCCGCCGCGGAGTTCGTATCTCCGCGCACCGCCTTGGAATACCAGCCGGTGCGGGTGTTCACGTCGGTGTTGTTGACCGCCGAGGCGCCCACGCGGATCAGCACCTCCCCCGCTGCGGGGCGCGGCACGTGCACGTCCTCTCGCCACTCCAGTTTGTCGAGACCGCCATGGCCGGTCAGAACCATCGCCTTCATCGTATCAGGAAGGGTCATCATGTCGCTCCATCGTGTAGAATGATTACTCTACTTGCGGAGGTAGAGGGATCACTCTACATCGTCAAGCATGACCGATACCAAAACCAAGATCGCTGCTGGGTTGGAGCAGGCCTTTGCTGCCCGGGGCTTTGCAGAACCCAGTGTTGAGGATCTGCGCGATGCAGCGGGTGTCAGCCTGCGCACGCTATACAAATACACGCCTTCGCGCGCGGACATGGTGTTAGCAGCGCTGGAGCATCGCCACGAGCGCTACCTTTCGCACCTCTTCAATGATCTTCCCAAGGCGCAGGAGGCGGTGCTCGACGTGTTATTCGAGCGAGTGGGGGCTTGGATGGCGACCGAGACCTCGCACGGCTGCCTGTTCCACGGAGCAGTTGCCGCAGACCCTGGCAGCGAAGGGCTGCGCGCGCTGCTGGCGCGGCACAAGGCAGAGGTGGCCCGCCGCGCCGCCGCAGCCACCGGGCTCGCCGGCCGCGAAATCGACCTGTTGTTGATCCTGGAGGGTCTCACGCAGGCTTGGTCGCTGCATCGCGATACTGCTGTGACCAGCGCGAAGCGGCTGGGGCACGGACTGAGGATGAATAGCGCGGCATGACTTCGCCTTCCGTCAGGTTCGCGCCATTCCTGCAAGCATCGCGCCGAGGGCGACAAAATGGATCAACATGATCGCCCGGTCGTTCCAGAGCACCCCGACGATCAACCAGCCGAGAACCCCGACCACGAAGAGGTAGAGGTTCCACGGCGTCCAGCCGAAGGCAGTGCCGGCATAGCCAAGGACCTGGATGACGGAGGCGACCCATTTCACGACGAAGGCTGTGCCGCTGCGGCCCGCGAGGCTGCCTAACTCAGACGCCACGCGTAAGCCCCCCGTCGATCCGCCAGTTCTGCCCGGTGACATAGCCGCCGCCCTCGGAGGCAAGCCAGCTAATCAGCGAGGAAACCTCCTCCTCGCGCCCGTAGCGGCCCATGGGAATGCGTTCGCGCCGGTCCTCGGTCTCAGGCAGGCTGTCGATGAAGCCGGGCAGCACGTTGTTCATCCGGATGTTCTGTGCCGCGTATTTATCGGCGTAAAGCTTGGCGAAACCGGCGAGTCCGGCCCGGAAGACACCTGAAGTCGGGAACAGCGGATCGGGTTCGAACACCGCGAAGGTCGAAATATTGATGATCGCCCCGCCGCCCTGCGCTTCCATGATCGGCGTGACCAGCCTTGTGGGGCGGATGACATTCATCAGGTAGACGTCGAGCCCCTCGTGCCAGTCCTCGTCGGTCATCTCGAGGATGTCACCCTTGGGTCCGTGCCCTGCCGAGTTCACCAATACGTCGACCCGCCCCCAACGGTCCATCGCGCCCTCGACCAGTCGCGTCAGGTCCTCGATCGAGCGGTTGGAGCCAGTGACCCCGAAGCCGCCAAGCTCTTGCCCCAAGGCCTCGCCCTTGCCTGAGGAGGACAGCACCCCGACCTTGAAGCCATCGGCTGCCAGCCGCCGCGCTGCTCCGGCACCCATGCCGCTGCCGCCCGCTGTGATCAAAGCTACTTTTTCTATCGCCATGTCTTGGTTCTCCGCGTCTTTCCCGTGGCGCCTATTTCGCCTATGCGTAGTTAGATACGAGCCAAAGGCGCCTGCGACCAGCCAAGCGCAGCTGTTGCGTGGGTGTAGGAGAACTATCGTGGCGAGCAAAGCCAATCTGCCGTCCCTGAACGGTCTGCGTGCTTTCTCGGCAGCCGGCAGGCACCTGTCCTTCCGCGCGGCGGCGGACGAACTGGGCGTGACGCAGGGCGCCGTGGCACAGCAGGTGCGTGGGCTGGAGGAACATCTCGGCCTGCGCCTGTTCCTGCGAGAGCCGCGGGGGCTCAGTTTCACGGAGGAGGGGCGAAGCTACCACGGCGCAGTCTCCCGGGCGTTCTCCCAGCTTATGGACGCAACTGGCGCGCTCCTGGACACGCCCTCGCGGGTGACGATCAGCGTGACCCCGACCTTCGCCTCAAAATGGCTTATCCCGAGGCTCGCCGAATTCACCGAGGCCCATCCGGGGATCGACCTCCGGATCACCGCGACCGAGCGGGTCATGAGCTTCCACGCCGACGGTATCGACCTCGCGGTGCGTCAGGGACGCCCGCCGTTCGGGGCAAGCATGCGCGCCGAGCTGCTGTTCCCGCAGGAGATCATTGCGGTGTGCTCGCCGCATTTGGTGGCACCGGACGTCCCCCTCGACGCAGCTGCGCTGTCCCGGCTGACCCTACTACATGACGCGCATGATCTTTGGCCGCAGTTCCTTGAGATCGCCTTCGGAGCGATCCCCAAAGCGCCGCGCGGCCTGCACTTCAGCCAGACAACCCTGAGCCTCGACGCGGCCTTGGCCGGTCAGGGTGTCGCCTTGGCCAGTCGTTTCCTTGTGCAGCGTGACCTTGATGCCGGTCGCCTGGTGCGTGTCATCCAAGTTAAATTTGAGGGTGGCCAGGACTTCTATGCTCTCCTGCCTCGTCAGGGCGCATCCGAGGCGGCAATTCTGGTGATGGAGTGGCTACTCAGCATGGCGCATGAGCAAATCCGAGAGGGATGATGCCTTGGTTTCCTCATTCGCTCCATTCTGAACGATTACCCAATTTCGCGATCAGGAAATCCATGAACACCCGGGTCTTCGGGGTCAGCACGTTCGTGCGGGGATAGATTAGCCACAGCACCGATCGGTCGTTCATCTTCCACTCCGGCAGGACGCGGACAAGACGGCCCTTCGCGATCTCGCCAGCTACGTTCCAGAGGGAGTTCATCGACAGACCGGCCCCCGCCAGCGTCGCTTCGCGTTGCGCGTCGCCGTCGTCCAGGATCGTCCGGCAGGTCATGCTTGCCGGCTCCAGTAGAGCCGTCTCTCCCTGCAAGTTCACGAGTTCACGCGGCTCCAAATCGCCCCAGGCGATGAGTTCGTGGCCGGACAGGTGTGTTGGCGTCCGCGGCATACCGAGCTTGTCGAGATAGGCCGGCGAGGCACAGAGGATGCGGGTGTCGTCGGCAAGCTTGCGGCCCTTCAGGCTGCTGTCCGCCAGCGGGCCGCTGCGCAGGGCCAGGTCAAAGCTGCCCTCGATCGCGTCGAAGCGCGTGTCGGACAGGCGCAGGTCGAGGGTAAGGTCGGGGTATTTCTCATGGAACTCCGGCAGCAGCGGCATGATGTGCAGCTGTGCGAAGCTGCTCGGGGCGGCGAAGCGCAGAGTGCCCTTGGGGCCGGCGTCTGTCCCGCCGAGCGCCGCGCGCGCAGCATCGGCCTGAGCGAGAATTTCACGGGCGTAGGGCAGGAAATCCGCACCATCGAGCGAGAGGGAGACCTTGCGCGTGGTGCGCCGCAGCAACTCGACCCCGAGCTCCTGCTCGAGCTTGGCGAGCCGGGCGCTGGCCACCGCCGGCGCAAGGCACAGTTCGCGCCCCGCGGCCGAGATGTTCAGCCGGTCGGCCGCCATGACAAAAAGGCGCAGATTGTTCGTATCCACCGCGATTATATCCAGAACCCGAAAGAACAACTCTGGTATCACAGGGTTTATCGCCAGTTCGCAAGGGATAATTTACAGCCACTTGATGCCTCTCTCAAAGGAACAGCCTGTGACCCATTATTCAATTCTCGAAGTTACGCCCCGGACCGAAGAGTGGATCTCCGGTTATCTGCCATCAGCCAATCGGCTGATCGAACAGCATGGCGGCCGTTACATCGCGCGGACGACCAGCCACGAACAACTGGAAGGTCCCCGGCGTGACGCCGCGCTGCGCATTTTGATCGAATGGCCCTCTGCCGATGCGGCCAAGGCTTTCATCAACGATCCGGAATATGCTGATCATCTTGCCAACCGTCATGCCGGATCGACCAGCTACCACTGGCTTGTCGAGGGCAAGGACGACCTCGCCTGATCGGAATTTCGGAGCGCATCATGCTTGACCAGACATCCCCAGCTTTCGCGCCTCTCAATCGGGGCTACAACGCGACCTTCCGGCCCGGGCGGCTGAGTATCGGTCTCGTCGCCCCGCTGGAGGCGCATGGCAGCGATCCCGTGCCTGATATGACCCGCCATATCGCACGCGCGCACCTGGCTGACGCCCTGGGCTTCTCTGCGCTCTGGTTGCGGGATGTGCCATTCAACGTGCCCTCTTTCGGTGATGCTGGGCAGGTTTTCGACCCCTTCGTCTATATCGGCGCGCTGGCGGCCTCGACACACGACATCGCGCTGGGGGTGGCGAGCATCGTGCTGCCCCTGCGCCATCCGGCTCATGTGGCCAAGGCGGCGGCATCGGCCGACGTGCTATCGGGCGGGCGGTTGTTGCTCGGCGTCGCCTCGGGCGACCGGCCGGACGAATACCCGGCGCTGGGCATGAGCTTCGAGGATCGCGGTGAGCGGTTCCGCGACAGCGTGGACTACATCCGCGCAATGGCCGAGAGCTACCCGCGTGTCGAGACCGCCCATGGCGTGCTCTCTGGCGGGATCGACATGTTGCCCAAGCCCTTCAACGGGCGGCTGCCGCTGCTCATCACCGGCGGCAGCCAGCAGGCGCCCGACTGGGTCGCGCGGAGCGGCGACGGCTGGATGACCTATCCGCGCGATGCGGCCTCGCAAGGCAGGGTCGTAGACGCCTACCGTCAGCGGATCGCGGAGGCAGGCCTGCCAGACAAGCCGGTGATGCAGTCGCTTTACATCGACCTTGTGGCGCAGAAGGATGCGCCGCCCCGCCCGATCCACCTTGGGTTCCGCTCGGGCACGGATTACCTGCGGTGTTACCTCGAGGAGATACGCGGACTTGGCATCAACCACGTCGCCCTGAACCTGCGGTTCAACGGGGCCGAGATCGAAGACACCATGAAACGGTTGGCGGATGACACCCTGCCGGACTTCCACGGCTGAGGAGGCCCATATGACTAAGACGATCCTGATCACCGGAGCCACGGACGGCATCGGCCTTCTGACGGCCAAGACCCTCGCGGCCGACGGGCATACTGTTCTGCTTCACGGGCGCAGCGATGAGAAACTGGAAGCCGCCGCTCAAGAGGTTGGCGGCAGCCCGGAAACCTACCGCGCTGACCTTTCCGATCTCGATGAGGTAGCTTCCCTGGCGCAGGAGATCCGCGCGCGGCATGAGCGGCTCGACGTGCTGATAAACAACGCCGGCGTGCTGAAGGCGCCGCAGGCCCGCACGCAGACGGGTCTCGACCTGCGCTTTGTCGTCAATACGCTGGCTCCTTGGGTCCTGACCCAGCACCTGCTGCCGATCCTCCCGAAGGACGGCCGCGTCGTGAACCTGTCTTCCGCGGCGCAGGCCCCGGTGGACATTGCCGCCCTGCGCGGCGAACGCAGTCTCGGCGACATGGAGGCCTATGCGCAAAGCAAGCTGGCGATCACGATCTGGACGCAGGAGCTGGCCCACACCCACCCCGAGGGGCCGGTCTTCGTTGCGGTCAACCCCGGCTCCCTGCTGGCGTCGAAGATGGTCAAGGAGGGCTTCGGCGTTTCGGGCAACGACCTGTCGATCGGCGCGGACATACTGCGCCGCGCTGCGCTTTCCGATGACTTCGCCGCCGCCTCTGGCCGTTACTTCGACAATGACGCCGGGCGCATTGCATCGCCCCACCAGGCGGCCGCCAACCCGGACCATGTGTCCGAAGTGATGGCCGCGATCCGCGAATTGGCGGAACCGGCGGAACCGGCGGACCAGGCCTGAAGATAGGATTCGGAGAATTCGGCAGGCCCGGCCTATGCTGCGGGAGGGAGGAGAAATGATCGGACCCGGCCAAGACGCTCTCATACGCGAGGAGATCGCCGCCTCATGGGCACGATGCGAGGGGCAGCATAGGCTCGCCCGCGATGCCGCGCGGCCGATCCTGCGCCTGCAAGCCTCCGAGATCGCGCCGCGGTTGGAGCGGATCACCGAGCGCACCGGCGGCCGGCAGGGTTTCTTTCGCCAGCTCGCCTCAGTCACCAGCGACGGCAAGCGTTGCCTCGTCGTGACGGATGCCGAGGGTGTTTTGGTGCGGCTGGAGACGGCCGGCATGGGCATGGGCGCCGAGGATTGGAACGGCATCGCGCTGGGTTCTTGCTGGGACGAGCGGGTGGCCGGGACCAATGGCGTCTCAATGGCCCTGCGGGCGGGACGCGCCGTGACCGTGGGCGGCGCCGATCACTTCTATGCCCGGCTCAAACCCTTTGCCTGCACAGGCGCCCCGATCCTCGATGCCAAGGGAGCGCTGGTGGGCTCGGTCAGCCTCGTCACCTTCGACCGCGGCAACGCGGCCGAGCACCAATTCGCCCGCCAATTCCTCGAGACGGCGGCAGAACGCATCCAGCGGCGGCTCTTCGAGCAGCAATTCGCCGAGAGCATGCTGATCACGCTGTCCTCTGGGGCGGGAGGTCAGCCCTTGTCGGGGGGCGGGCTGATCGCGGTCGACGCGGCGGGCATCATACTCGGCGCGACCTCGGCGGTGGAGCGTATGATGGCTGGACGGGCATCTGGGCCGCTGAAGGGCCAGCCATTTCAGGCTGTCTTCGACATGGAGAGCGAGGCTCTGGCGCGGGTGCCCGAACGGGTCCTTTCGATGCCTATGGCGCGCGGTGCCACGATGACCGTCTCGGCCCGCCTGCCCGAAGAGGCCTCGCCGCGCGCGCACGCCGCCCGGCCGCTCGCCGCGCCGCGCCGTCGATTGCCCCCCTCGCTGCGCGACCTGGCGACGGGCTGCAAAATCATGGCGGCCCGGTGCGCCGAGGCAGGGATGCTCTTTCGCGCCGGCACGCCATTCCTCGTCGAAGGCGAAACCGGCACCGGCAAGTCGGCCCTGCTCGCGGCGTTGACGGGGGCCGCGCCGGTGCTCAAAGCCGATTGCGCCACCATGGGCAGCACGCCAGAGGATCAGGACGTCCTGCGGCCCATCCTGTCGCAAGCGCGGGTCTTGTCGCTTCTCTCGGACACGTCGGAGGGGGCGGTGACCGTGCTACTCGACAACCTCTCCGAGATGCCGTCCGAGGCGCAAGCCGAGCTGCGCCGGTTCCTCGACGAGCTGGAAGCCGAGAGGTCCGAGGGCGCGCCGCGCTTGCGGGTCGTCGGCCTCAGCCGCCAGCCGTTGCTGGATGCTGTGGCGGAGGGGCGTTTCCGCGATGACCTCTACTACCTGCTCGCCGGCGCGCGGATCTCCTTGCCGCCGCTGCGTGCGCGCGAGCAGCCCGAGGTTCTGGCCCAGGTTCTCGCGACCAAGCTCGCCGGGCGGCGGATTGACCTCAGCGCGGAGGCCGCAGCCCTAATCCGCGCCCATCCCTTCCCCGGCAACCTGCGCGAACTGAGGACCGCGCTGGAACGTGCTCTGATGACAGCGGCCGGAGATTGCCTCACCCCCGTCGACCTGCGCCCGACCTCCATCGCCAGGGATGCCGCTTTGACGGCCGCTCCGGCTGCGCAGTTGCCGTGGCTTTCCTACGACGAGGCCACGATGATCCGAGACGCGCTAACCTCCAGCCGCTGGAATGTCTCCGAGGCTGCACGGCGCCTCGGGGTGAGCCGCGCCACCATCAACCGCAAGATCAAGCTGCACGGGCTGACGCGGCCCTCCTGAAGCTCAGAACCGGTTGAACCCGCCCTTTCGCGAGATATAGAGCGGCGAGAGTCCCTCCAGCACGCCCCGGATATAGGGCGTCGCATTGTCTGAGACTGTGGCATCGCAGCTGTTGCAGAGTTCGAAAAAGCGGTTGGCGTAGTTCTCGGCAAAGCCCCTGACATGGGTATCGCCATGCTTCGCATCGGCGTAGCGCTCGAGGATGTGCCAAGAACCGTCTTCGGTCTGATACCACTCGTAGACCAGGGTCCCCGGCTCGCCTTCACTTCGCTCGACCAGTTCGGCCATAAGCGCCTCGAAGGATTGGGCATTGGCGGCAGGAACGCCGACCTTGAGATGGATAAAGATGGTCTCGTGGGACATGAATGCTTTCCCTTTCGGTAAGTCGCTCTCCTGCGAGCGGTGGTGTCTTAGGCGGCGACGACTGCGGGTGTCGGGGCCAGCGCGTCCAAGGCGTAGGCCGCGAGGTCTCGGGCGAGTTGCGATGGGTCGGGCGCATCGGGGCCCATGAAAGCCGCGAGAGTCGTATGGGACCGGCCCACCACCGGCGGCAGGCCGACCTCTGCGTGCAGGCCGTTGACCGCCTCGACGCCCGGGGCGACGTCGCCGTCCAAGAGGATCAGCGCATGAGCGAGAACGCGGCGCGCGCCGCCCCCCGCCGGGCGAATACGCTGCGCGGTTCCGACAAACTTTTGCCCTGAGACGGAGAGGTTCCAACACCCATCACAGAAGCTGTCCTGCGTGGGGCCGGTGACGAGGCGGGGCCCGACCGGCCCGAGCGCCGCGCGGATAACATCGGTGATGAGCCGATAGCCCGCCTCGATGCCGAAGTCGCGGCCGGCGGTGAAGGCCAGCGCGACGTTTAGAACCCCGGGCCCCTGCGGCACGACGCCTCCGCCAGTAGGGCGCAGGGAGAGCGGCCAGCCGCGCGCAGCGCTGTTCCGCGCTGCGGCCTCGAACCCGGGCTTGCGGCAGAAGGCGGCGGGGCAGACCAAAGCCGGGGTCTCCGCCGTCCAGAGCCGAACTTGAGGGCCGGACTCGCCGAAAGCCTCCGCCTCCAGCAACAGGCCTTCGGAGACTCCTGGCACAATGCACAACCCAGCGCTCACGCCTGCATCCCTTCGATCTCGTCGCAGATCGACGTCAACAGATCACCCGCAGGCGCACCGTCCAAAGCGCGGTGATCGAAGGTCAGCGACAGGCCGACATATGGACGCAGTTCGATCCCGCCGTCCGGGGCGCGGACGGCCCGGTCGGTCATACGACCGATGCCAAGGATGCAGATCTGGGGGGCATTGATGATCGGAGTGAAGTGTTCCACGCGGGTAAGGCCAAGGTTGGACACGGTGAATGTGCCGCCGGTCATCTCGGTCACGCTGAGCTTGTTTGTTCTGGCGCGAGCGGCAAGGTCCTGCCGGGCCGCGCGCAGCGCGCTGACGTCCATCGCATTGGCGCCGAAGATCGCGGGGGCCACCAGCAGGTTGCCGGGCAGCGCGATGGCGACAGACAGATCGACCGCATCAGACAGATGCACCTCGCGTCCCTCGACCCGGCCATTGGCTTCAGGGTTCTTTTCCAAAGCTCGCACGACGGCCAACATCAAGAGGTCCTCGACAGACACCTTGGTCCCTGCCTCGCTCAACCGGGCCTTTTCCGCCATCAGGGCCGTCGCATCCGCATTGCCGTGGTGGGTCAATTGTGCGCCGGTCGTGAGGCTCTTGACCATCGCGTCCGCGATCATCCCGCGCACGCCCTTGAGGGGAACGATTTTTGCCGCGCTGGTCATTCGATGCGCCCGATGACCGCGCCCTTGGCGACGACGGCATCGGCCTCCTGAGCGATCCTGACGGTGCCCGAGGCCGGGGCGTGCACCTCGTATTGCACCTTGGCGGTCATGATCTCCGCCACGAGCGCGCCTTCCTCGACCCAGGCGCCGTCATCGACAAGCCAGCCGGTGATGACGCATTCTTCGTCTTCCTCCCAGAGATCGGTTGGGATGGTGATGTCAATTGCCATGTGAAAAGTCCTTTTCAGGTCGGGACAGGCGGAGCCTGCCCCACGGTATGCGGTGAATGCCGGAGGGCTCAGACGGGCTGAAGCGTGCCCATCTCCTCCCAAGCGGCGACAATCTTGTCGGGGTTGGGCAGGCAGAACTGCTCCATCACCCGGGCATAGGGGATCGGCACATCGGGGAAGGCGACCCGCTTGGGCGCGGCTTTCAGGACCGAGATGTCGTGTTCGGTCACGCTGGCGATGACCTCGCCGGAGAGGCCGTAGCTGTGGTAATCCTCATCCACCACGATCAGACGTCCGGTCTTGGCAACGCTCGCCCGGATGGTCTCGCGGTCCAGTGGCACGAGGCTGACGAGGTCCACGACCTCGGCGCTGACGCCCTTTTCCTCGAGCTTTTTCGCGGCCTTGAGCGCGTTGTGCACCCCCATGCCGACGCTGACGATCGAGACTTCGCGGCCCTCGCGCACCACCTTGGCCTTGCCGATCTCGACCGTGTAGCTTTCCTCGGGCACATGAACGGTTGCCCCGGCCTCGGTGCCGAGCCAGCCCATGCCCTGCAAGCCCTTGTGATACATGTAAACCACGGGGCCGTCGTCGCGCATGGCGGCGGTCATCAGGCCCTTGGCGTCATAGGCATTCGAGGGCGCGACGACCTTCATTCCCGGCAGATGTGCGAAGGTGCCATAGAGGCATTGCGAATGCTGGCCGCCGTCCGAATAGCCGCCTCCCGTGGAGGTCATCAGCACCATTGGCACCTTCAAGTTGCCGCCGGAGAAGTAGATGTTCTTGGCCATCAGGTTGTAGATCGCATCGAAGCAGACGCCGAAGAAGTCGACGAACATCAGTTCCACCAGGGGGCGCATTCCGTCCTGCGCGGCCCCGACGGCGGCACCGATGAAGGCAGTCTCGGAGATCGGTGTGTCGCGAATGCGCTCGGGGCCGAACTCGTCCAGCAGCCCGCGGGTGTTGCCATAGACGCCGCCGAGGGCGGCGATGTCCTCGCCCATGACGAAGACACTCGGGTCGATGCGCATCTCTTGCGCGGTGGCCTCGGCCATGGCGCGTGCGATGGTCAGTTTTCTCTCGTTGGATTTGGTCATTTTCTCTCCTCCCTTCAGGCTGCGAATACACGGGTGAGCGCGTCTTCTGGGGCCGGGTCCACGCTCTCGCGGGCAAACTTGATCGCTTCCTCGACACGGGCCTCGGCCTCAGTCTCGATGGTAGCGAGTTGCTCCTCGCTCGCGGCTCCGTCCTTCAACAGGCGGGCGCGCATGGCAGGGATTGGGTCCTTCTCAAAGAGCCCGTCCTTCTCGCCCTCGGGGCGGTAGCCTTCCGCGTCGCCCATGAAGTGTCCGGCGAGCCGGTAGGTCTCCACCTCGATCAAGGATGGTCCTTCTCCGGCCCTGGCCCGCGCAATGGCCCGGCCCGCGGCCTCGTAGATCGCGAAGGGATCGTTGCCCTCCACCCGCTCGCCGGGGATGCCGTAGGCCGCCGCGCGCACGTCGTTCGTGGGCACGGCGGTCGCAGCGGACTTGGCGACCGAGATGCCCCAGGCGTTGTCCTCGATCACACAGACGAAGGGCAGGTTCCAGACGGCGGCGAGGTTCATCGCCTCGTGCCAGCCGCCCTGGTTCACCGCGCCCTCGCCGACGAAGGCCACCGCGACGCCCGGCTTGCCCTGCATCTTGCGGCTTAGCGCGGCCCCCACCGCCGGCCCCATGCCTTGGGCGATGATGCCGGAACAGGCGAAGTTCACATCCGCATCGAACAGGTGCATGTGCCCACCGCGCCCGCCGGAGAGCCCCGTGGCCTTGCCGAAGATCTCGGCCGCCATCTTGTCCAGGTCGACGCCCTTGGCGATGGCCTGATGGTGGGGGCGGTGGGTGGCCGTGACCACATCCTCAGGAGTCAGGTGCGCGCAGACCCCCACCGCCACCGGCTCCTGCCCGTCGGACAGGTGCATCTCGCCCGGGATCGGCCCGTTGGCCATGTTGAACGCGGGCGTTTTTCCTTCGAAGTAGATCTTCGCGATGGTCTCCTCGAACCGGCGGCTCGTAACCATGTTGCGATACATCCAGTGCTGTTCGTCGCGTGTCGGTGCCATGTATTCCTCCCTGTCATGCGTGGCGGGACTGCCGCCTTGACCGCTGAGGAGAGGGTTCACCGGGCCGGCAGTCTGGACAACCTCGACCTGTCGGCGGTGGCACTGAGAGGGCTTAACTGTCCCACGGTGAGACAGTTTGAGACAGTTTGGGGTCGAGCTGAGCCAGACCACGTGGCCGGGCTTCATTATATCTGAAACCTGGAAACTGAACTCGATTTATGGTCGGTTATATCGGAAAGCACGGTCCTGTATCTCCATGCCAACGCAAAACCCAGGAGAGACCGAATGAAAGCCATGACCCTGACCGCCTACGGGCCTGAAACGTCCTTCACCGAAGCCGAGCAGCCGCGTCCCGTGGCCGGCCCCGGCCAGGTGCTCGTCCGCGTCAAGGCGACGAGCGTCAACACCATTGACACGATGATCAAGGACATGGGCTCCGACCTGCCCCTGTCGCCCGAACTGCCCGCCGTGCTGGGCATGGACTTCGCAGGCATTGTCGAGGAAGTCGGCGCGGGCGTGACCGGCTATGCCGTTGGCGACGAGGTCTACGGCTGCGCCGGCGGCCTCGCCAACCTCCAGGGCGCGCTGGCCGAGTTCATTCCTGCCGACGCACGGCTCATCGCGCACAAACCCAAGTCGCTCTCTATGAGGGAGGCGGCCGCCCTGCCGCTGGTGGGTATTACGGCATGGGAGGGGCTGAAGCGAGCTGGCGTCTCCTCTGGGCAGAAGGTGCTGGTTCAAGGCGGCGCCGGGGGTGTCGGTCATGTCGCCGTGCAGCTGGCCCGTCACCTCGGTGCAGAGGTTTCCTCGACAGGCACTGGCGCCGGGCAGATGTCGGTGATTGAAGGCTACGGGGCCCGATCCATCGACTTCAAGTCCGAGGAAATCGATGCCTACGTGGAAAGCCACACAGGCGGGGGCGGCTTCGACGCGGTCTTCGACACGGTCGGCGGCGCCAATCTGACGAATTCGTTCGCCGCTGCGGCACTGAACGCCCATGTGGTTACAACGGTTGCCCTTTCGGAGATCGACCTCGCCCCCGCCCACTTCAAGGGCCTGTCGCTTCACATCGTCTTCATGCTGCTGCCAATGCTGCACGACGTCCGGCGCGAGGTGCACGGGCAGATCCTCGCGGACCTCGCGAAGCTGGTGGACGACGGCGCCGTGAAGCCGCTGTTGGACGCGCCATCCTTCACACTGGCACAAGTCGGCGATGCCTACGCCCGGCTGCATAGCGGTCAGGCGATCGGCAAGGTGGTGGTCGAGGTCTGATCCTCAAACAAGGGTCGGGCGACAGAACGCTCGACCCACCAGTAGGCTATCACAGACATCATTCATGTCGGCAGATCTGCCATTCGCAGCGACTGGATTAGACGTCGGCTTTGGGCCGGTCACGTCGAGCCCGTCCGTGCCGCAAGTGCGAAGCTGTCCATAGGCAGCGAGGTTAGTTTGGGTTCGGAGCCGCGTTGCGGCAGCGCAGCACGAGGTCATCCGCCCAAAACCGCATCGGTGATCGCCGCAGTGGGCCGCAGCCAACCCATTATAGACATTCGAACCAGGCGCAGCGAAGGTTCCGCTGCAGCCGCAAAATACTTCCCGATAGCGGACCTTCGCGTTGCTCAGATGGCGAAGGCGTTGCTGCGCTTGGCACGGATGGGCGTTGTTGCGCAACTCGCGCTTGAGGGGTGACAGCCCCTTAGCCCACTGACGTCATGCCACACGGACGGTCTCGGCGGTGCCGAGGGCGTTGAAGCGGTTCATAAGGGCGATGCGGATGTGGATTTCGGCGGTCTGGCGGTCGGGGTCTCTTGCCATGATGCGCTCGCCGAAGGCTTT
>NZ_VOJI01000031.1 GCF_007923445.1 Puniceibacterium confluentis
AGCGATGCGTTGTAGCTGGACCAGTTCGTCGTGCGATAGCGGATGGGAGATGGCTTGCTCATACCGCGCGTCTAACGCCATGGATTCACGAAGTGAATCCTCCGTCGTCAGACTTGTGCAACAACGCCCTCAAAACGCTTCCTTGGAAAGCAAGGGACTTACCACTACACAACGCTCGCTCAGATGCGCCCCGCATGGCCGATTGAGCTTTCGACGAAAAGCCCGGGAAACTCGTGGCGCCCCCTGTGGAGAGCGCCACTTGGTTGTTACTTCGACGCGGGGAAGATGCTCTTGGATATCACGCCGTGTACGCCCCAGTTTCCGTCGACAACCTGAGTCACGCCGAAATCTGCCGCCACCGACATGAGCGACACCGCCTCGTCCTCGCCAAGACCTTTCGCGGTCATCAGGAAGTGGCGCATTTTGCGGAAGGCGTCCCGCATCGCAGTGTCGATGGACGACTTGGAATAGATGTCGGACTGCGCGGCCTCGCCCAACTCTGTCAGGTAATTGGCATAGCTGAATCCGTGCACCACCCATTCGCTGTCCGTCTCCAGTAGCGGATAGTCCAGACCTTGCAAAATGGTGCCCTGTTGGGCTGCGGCCTTGTGCAGCACAACCTGCACCAGCCCGGTCATCGAGGTTTCGATGGCCGTGCCTGCCAGTTCGGAGTCACCCTGAGCGGCATGCGGGTCGCCTGCGCTCAGCAGCGCACCCGGCACGGCGACGGGGTAATACATGGTTCCACCCTTGCCGATCCGCCAGTTGTCTATGTTTCCGCCGAAATAGGACGGCGGAACAGAGTCGACAAAATCGGCTTCGGCAGGCGCAACGCCCATCGTTCCGAAATGCATGCGGATGGGAATGCGCACGCCGTCAAGCGTCGGCAGTTTCTCGACCGTGTCATGGTCGACCGGGACGCCGGGATAGTCGATCGTCTCGTGGACAACTCCAAAGGGGTCGGTCTGGGGGGTCCACTGAAACTTGTAGACCGCGTTTGCCCAGGTGCGCTCGCCCGAGGGATCGATTTCGAAGATCGTGATAACCTCTCGCCCCTTTGGCTCTTCGATCATGTCGTTGTAGTGAAACCCCCACCAGGCCGCTGCGTTCGATCCGAACGTCCTGCCCGCATACTCGGGGTTGCCCGAAGGTCGCGGCGCCATGTCGAGAATGCGCACCTCGAGGACATCGCCGGGTTCAGCGCCGCAGACATACACCGGGCCTGTCAGAATATGGACGCCGAATCCTTCACCCGCGCCACGACCGTAGACGGATGCGTCCATCGGTCCTGCGCCGCGGCGATCCACCCCCTTGGTTCCCGCGTCCCATGCGAACACGCTTTCCGCTCCGGGATCACCGGCAACCATCCGGGACGCGTCGTCGTTCGCGTGGTGGGTCAAGGTCTCCAGCGTGACATAGTCGCCGGAATGAACATAGGCCTGCGGGGCGCGATCCTTGCTGAAATAGCCCCAGTGCACCGTTTCGGAATTGGCGGGAATCAAATGGTGGGTCGGCACGGAAGCTGCCTCGCCGCATCCCTCCTGTGCACTGACCGAGCCTGCGGCAAGCAATGCTGCCATCGTCAGGCCATATGTTCGTTTTCCGAAGCTGTTGCCGCGTAAGTTGTTGAAATGCATTCCGCACGCCTCTGGTAAGGATGTTAAAACGACTCGGACAATCCGGGTGCCGACAAAACCTGTCACGTCGGGATTGCCGTGATTTCACCGGCGGTCGATTGAATCGAGGCGTGTCGATGAAAAAACCCGCAACCTTGCAGCCTGATGCAGCGCTTTTGATACAAGTCAGCGGACTTATCTCGGCGCCATCGCCCGGCGCGCCGGCGCGTCGCACAGCTCGGGGCATTGATGTAAAACCGCGTCTGCGGTGGATTCACCACATGAGTCCATGCGGCTGGAGGGGCGGCATGACCGGGCCCGGACCCGCCCGCTAAAGCACGACGCGCCGGTCCGGCGACGGTCAAGCGCTTTGGCCCGTGCAGGAGTGGACGTGGCACAGGCCGCAAGTCGGCTGACAGGGCCGGTCGCCGGTCATCGCGAACGCAGCGGTCGGGGTCCTGTTTCAGCTGCCGCTCAGGCAGACCACCAGAACGGTCGCCTGCCTGCCGCGACTGGCAGGGCTGGCCGGTCGCGGATGCTGCATGCCGTGCCGCAGGCAGATGACGCTGAAGGTTCAGCCCCCTATCGCCGTGTCGCCGGTCCACCGACCCTTCCGGCGGACGGCACCGGCACCAAGTTTGCAGGCGACGGCGATTGGCGGGGCGGACGGCAGGGTTTCAGGGACCGTTCAGAACTCGACGCCTGGCTGGGCAGCAATGCCCTGCTTGCGGAAAGGGTGTTTGATCTCTTGCATCTCGGTCACCAGGTCGGCAATTTCGATCAGCCGGTCGGGCGCATTGCGGCCCGTGATGACCACATGCGTCATCTCGGGCTTTTCGGTCAGCAGGAAGTCGGCGATTTCAGCGGCATCCAGGTAATCGTAGCGAAGCGCGATGTTCAGCTCGTCCAGCAGCACCATGCGGTTCAATGGATCGCGGATCAGCTCTTTGGCCTTTTCCCAGGCGCGCCGGGCCGCAGCGATATCCCGTTCGCGGTCCTGCGTGTCCCAGGTGAATCCCTCGCCCATCACATGCACCTGACAGATGTCGGCGAACCGTTCCTTGAGCAGTTCGCGGTCGGCCGAGTGCATCGACCCCTTGATGAACTGCACGACCGCACAGGGAAAGCCGTGACCGATGCAGCGCAGGATCATGCCAAATCCGGAACTGCTTTTGCCTTTGCCATTGCCGGTGTGAACAATGATCAGCCCCTTGGTCCTGGTCTTCTTGGCCATCATTTTCTTGCGCGCGGACTGGACCCTGGCCATGCGTTCGGCGTGCCGGGCGTTGTCGTCTGAAGTCTGTTCGGTCACGGGTTCTTCCTGCTGGTGAGGGCTGCGCGGGCGTCTGCGACGTCCTGGACCGCGCGCAGCGTGAGGGGGGTGCCGCAGACCCAGTCGGAGGTGCTGAAGATCACCCTGTTGTCCTGGGCGTAGTGCGACAGCACCGGGTGAAACGCGGTGTCTTCGGACCGGGAATGCCCGCCATAGCGCGGTGACGAGATAAGGACATCGGGCGCCTGCTGGACAAGCTGTTCCAGATCCAGCCGACCGCCGCCGGTCATGCCCAGTTCCTGCGTCAGATTGCGGAATCCTCCGGTGGTGACGATGTCATGGCTCAGCGTGTCGGCGCCCAGCGAATAGCCGTTGGGGTAATAGAAGGCCGCGACCGGCGCGTCCGGACCGGCCCGCGAGGCCGCCTGCAACCGGGCTTCGACCCCGCTCGCCAGGGCCTCGGCGCGGCCAGTCTGCTGCAACAGCCCACCCATCGTCCGGATCTGTTCCGGAATTTCCGCCAGCGACGTGGTGATCGCGAACTGCTCGACCACAACGCCCATCGCCCGCAACATGTCCAGGGTTGCCCGTTCTGAATAGCGTCCGGCAACCAGAACGTCGGGGGCCGAGAGAAAAATCTCTTCGGCCCGCCCACTGTTGCGCGGATAGGACCGCGCCTGCTGTGCCAGCGAGGACGAGCGCGGATCGTCGGACAGACGGCTGAGCGAGACGATCTGTTCCGGATCCGCCAGCAACAGGACCAACTGATCCGTGCAGAGGTTCATCGACACCACGCGCGGCAATTCCCCGGCCAGACCCGCCACCGGCATCGCTCCCAGCCATCCGGCCAGGAGCGTCCGCCACAACCGCCTAGAAATCGGTGCGGATACCGACATAAAGCGCCCTTTCGGAGGTGTTGTAGCCGCGCACTGTCTCATACTCCTCGTCCGTCAGGTTGCGCACCGTGGCATAGGCCTGGGTCCGGTCGCTGAGATCGTAGCGTGCCGTAAGGTCCACCAGCGTATAGTCGTCCAGTGGCGTCGGCATGCCGAATCCGTCGAGAATATCCGCCACGCGGGTGACTGTCAGCCCGGTCGAGACACGGTCGGTCACTTCCAGATCTGCCGACAGGGACAGTTCGTGACGCGGCACACGGGTCAGACGATCGCCATCGGTTTCAGCAAGCGTATAGGTGTAGTTGCCGGACAGGCTCAGCCGGTCCGAGACGGGGTAGGCTGCGGACAGTTCGACCCCCTTGGACACGGTGGTCCCGGGCACCTGGGCATAGCCGCCACTGGCAAAGTCGTATTGGATCAGGTTGTCGATCTCGATGTAAAAGGCGGTGGCGCGCAGCGTGCCGGCCTGCCCGATCTGCTGTTCGACACCAAGATCGAAACTGCGGCTGGTCTCGGATTCCAGATCCGTTCCGGCATAGGGGCCAAAGCGTTCATAGAGTGACGGCGCCCGGTAGCCGGTGCCGAACGAGCTGCGCACCGTCGTCGCCCCCGTGGCCCGCCAGGCCAGCGCTGCCCGGCCGGAAAACGCGCCGTCAAAATCCGAATAGTCGTCATAGCGCAGCGTCGCGGAAATTTCCAGATCGTCGCGCGGGGCAAGCTTGACTTCACCGAAGGCGGCAGCGTTCGAGGCGTCGAAATCGCTGCCGTCCAGCGCCGCGCGCTCTTCGGTCCAGTCCAGACCAAAGGCCAGTTCCGCCATCGGCGACAGGGTCACCCGACCCAGGTAGGCCGCCTTCAGCCGTTCGCCGATGAATTCCTTGGTATAGCCGCCCGCGTCGTAGCGGTCGCTGCGAAAGCCGCTGAGCGAGACTTCGTGCAGCCACGCGCCACTGGCGAATTCGGCAAAGGCGCGCAGTCCCGAACGTTCTTCGACGGTGTCACCGCTGCTGTTGCTCGACGAGCGGTCGAATTCCGAGGTGCCATCCGACCACAACCCCGAGACACCGACACGCAGGGCATCGGTCAGCTGGTAGGCTGCAAACAGGTTGGCCGAGGTCTGCGCA
The DNA here is from genome assembly GCF_007923445.1 of Puniceibacterium confluentis. Lineage (GTDB taxonomy): Bacteria > Pseudomonadota > Alphaproteobacteria > Rhodobacterales > Rhodobacteraceae > Puniceibacterium > Puniceibacterium confluentis. The sequence continues at coordinate 4,910 of NZ_VOJI01000031.1, forward strand.
AAACCGTCGTCTTCGTCATCGCTGTCGCGGGCCGAGAACCCGTCTGTTGTCACCCGGCTCAGGCTGAATGCCAGTTCGGCGCGGGCATCGCGGAATCCGACACTGCCGGTCGCGGTGCGGGTATTGAAACTGCCGTATTCAAGCGACGCGCGTCCCGAAACGCCATCGGCGTCCGGTCGCCAGGACTGTACGTCGATCATCCCGGCGATTGCGTCCGAGCCATAGATCGCCGACTGAGTGCCCTTGACCAGAGTGATCCGGTCCAGCGTGCCCGACGTCAGCGTGCCGAAATTGAAGCTGGTCTGCGTGCTCGAGGGATCGGTGACTTCGATCCCGTCAACGCGCACGCCAAGATAGCTGGCATCCAGTCCGCGCACCCGCACCGCGGCCCGCGTACCCAGGCCGCCATTGGCACTGACCGTCACGCCCGGAAGGGCCGCGAGGCTGTCGCCCACCGCAGACCCGCCCTGCCCCAGATCGTCGCTGTCCAGCAGGTCGATCGTTGCGCCTGTGGCATCCAGCGTCGTGGGCAGCAGGCCGCCGTAGACCGTGATCGGGTCGAGGTCGATCACCGCGCCCGACTGCGCCGCGATCTGCGACGGCATCAGCGCGGCCGAGCACAGGAGAATATGTCTGATAGAGTTTTTCAAAAGGTTGTTCCAAGCCAGATGTCCGGCCAATGGCCGGCAAGGTTTTCGGTTTTATCTGGAGTGGGAGATCCCGCCCGCAGATGGTGAACGACACCACTGCGGAAACTTCCGCCGCCCTGACGCGCCCCGCGCCCGGACCGGGTGTTCGCTTCTGGCAGGTCTCCTGACTTGCGGGTCAACGCTTGGCTGGCCTTCCCGACCGGTGTCCCGGCAGTGGCATGTTCAGCTTCGCTCGCCGCTCACAGTTGCGGGGGCAGTCGTGGAATTCCCGAATGGGGCACCACGTTCCCTTTTCACCGGACAGCCAACACAGGTTGGACGCCCAGACCGAAAGCCCCCCGTTACAACCACTCCGGGCGGGTGGCGTCAATAGGGCAAACGGCCTACCTTCGACGGAAGTCTAAGCCCTCGCCGCTGTCAGGGCAGAGGCAAGCCGGGACCAGCCGGACGCATCGGGCGGCAGCCCAAGGCGGATCCAGTGACGCGAATAGGGAAAGATCCGGCTCCAGATCCTCTGCCCGGCGAGCGTGGCCTGCGCCTCTCCGGCATCGGGCGTGTGATAGGTGCGAAACAGCGGTGTCCCGCCAACCACCTGCCAGCCTGCCGCCTGCGCCAGGGCATCCAGCCGTGTGGCATCCGCGCGCAACCTGGTGGTGGTGCGCTGCGCCCAGCCGGTGTCTTGCAGGGCCCGCACCGCCACGGTGACGGCCAGACCCGACACCGGCCAGGGACCGATCCTGTCGCGCAGCTGCGTCGCCATCCCGGGCGCGCAGAGCGCAAAGCCAAGGCGCAGACCGGCAAGCCCGTAGAATTTGCCGAACGAGCGCAGGACAATCAGGTTCGCCGGCACAGGCCCGGCAAGGCTGGCAACGGACAGCGCCGGGTCCGGATCGACAAAGCTTTCGTCGACGACCAGCACCCCCACCCGGTCTGCCAGCTGCCGCAAGGCCTGGGGCGCATGGCGCCGGCCGTCCGGATTGTTGGGGTTGACCACCACGGCAAGATCGCTGCCGCCCAGCCCGGCAATGTCCCTGCAATCCGCAACCTGCCATCCGGCGGCCCGCAGCGCCGCGGCGTGTTCATTGTAGGTCGGCGTCAGGACAGCCGCCTGCCCCGGCGCCCGCAGCAGCGGCACCAACTGGATCGCCGCCTGCGCCCCCGCCGTCGCCACGACCTCGAGATTCGTGGCGTAGCGCTGCGCAGCGGCCCGCTCCAGCCGGGTCAGGCTGCTGCGTTCCGGCAGACGGGTCCAGGCCTCGGCGGGCAGCGGTCCGACCGGATAGGGCACCGGGTTGATCCCGGTGGACAGGTCCAGCCAATCCGAACTGTCGCCGCCATAGCGGGCCGCCGCCGCCTGCAAATCCCCGCCATGATCCCGCATCCCGTCGCCCCTATACCAGCGCAATCAGCGCGATTCCGCAGACCAGGACAAACATTGCTCGCCGGTACAGCACAAGCCCCCGCCGCAGGTCCGCTGCCTGCGGATCCGGGGCGCCGGGATTGAGCCAGGCCTCTTCGGCCACACGGCTGGCATAGATGCGCGGCCCGGACAGGCGTACGCCCAGCGCCCCGGCCATCGCGGCCTCGGGCCAGCCGGCGTTGGGCGAGCGGTGCTGGCGCGCATCGCGCAGCATCACCGAGGCCGACCGGCGTATCCGGCTCGACGCCAACGCAAACAGCAAACCGGTCAGTCGGGCCGGAAGCAGATTCACCAGATCGTCCAGTCGGGCCGCCACCATCCCGAAACTTTCGTAGCGCTGCGTGCGATGCCCGATCATCGAATCGAGCGTGTTGATCGCCTTGTAGCCCACCAGCCCGGGCAATCCGAACACCAGCCCCCAGAACACCGGCGCGACAACGCCGTCCGAGGCATTTTCCGCCAGGCTTTCCAGAGCAGCGCGCGCAATCCCGGCCTCGTCCAGCGCGCTCGGATCCCGGCCCACGATCATGGCCACCGCCGCGCGGGCCGCCGCAGTATCCCCCTCCCGCAGCGGCCGCGCCACCGCCGCCACGTGATCAAACAGCGATCTCGGGGCAAGAAACGGCCAGGCAAGCCCTGCCGCCAGAACCATGCCGATCCATCCGCCGGGCAAGAGTTGGCCCACCAGCCAGGTCGCCGACACGCAGAGGCCCAGCACAGTGGCAACCGTCGCGGCGCCGCGCATGTGCTGCACCGCTGCCGCGTCAGCGGGGCGGTTCAACGCCGCCTCGAGCCGCGCTATAAGCCATCCGATCCAGGTCACCGGGTGACCGATCCTGCGAAACAGCGCCGCAGGCCAGCCGAGCGCGGCTTCGATCAGAAACCCCAATAGCAGCGCAGCGGCAAAGCTCATCCGTTGCGTCCCGTCCGAAATGAAAACACCCCGGTCAGCCCGGCCTGCTCCAGCACCGCGCCCGCACCCGCAGGCACCGCGCCCGGCGCAAAAATCAGCGCGCGGGCCGATCCCGTATGCGCCCGGGCATGGCCCAGAGCGCCGAGCGTGCGGGCGAGATCCGGCACCGGATCCGGCACCGGTCCGCGCAGCCCCGTGGTCCGGCAGGCCGCTTCCGACGCCAGGGCCGCCAGCCGCGCCAGGTCCCCCGCGCCGGAGGCCTCCCGCCAGGCCGCCACAAGATCCGAGATATCGGCAAACCGCTGATCGGCAGCCACCGTCGGCACCGGGGCGCCAAGATAACCGCCCAGAATGTCACAGCACGGCGGCGGCGGCAGGTGGTCCAGCACCACACCCTGTCTCGACGCCCAGAGCACCGAGTCCGGTTGCGGCAACATCAGCGGATCGCTGGCCCCCTCCACCGCCAGACAGGCGGCGGGCAGCCGCGCCTCATCAGCGCCGACGCTGCGGGCCAGCGCCACCAGCGCCGCCGTCGAGGCCCCGGCCCCGGCCCCGGGCGGAGCGTTTCCCGCAAGGCGAAAGATGCCGCTGGCCGGTTTGCCAAGGCAGCGCAGCAAGTCGCGCAACTGTGGCAATGTCACGGCGCCCGGGGTGGCATGATGCAGCTCCAGATCCGGCGACGGCGCATGGTCGGCATCCACATGGATGTCCGCGCAGGCGAGCGTCACCAGAACCACCGGGCCTTCCGGTCCAAGCCGCCCCTGCAGCCACTCGCCGAAATGGCTTGTGACGCGATGGCTCAGGGATGCGGGCGGCAGCGCCTTGAGGGTCGTTCGCATGGTGTCTCCGGAGCAGAGTGCCGCCAGTTGGCGGAGCGCCCCCTGCATAGCCATCCTGCGCCGGGCGGCAACCGGCGAGCACATTTTTCTGCCGGTGCCGGCCCGGTCAGAGAGCCCCGCGACCGCAACTGAGGACAGCAGCCCCGAAGACCCGACTGACGCGTCCCCGGAACCCGGCCCGCCCGCGCGGCCCGGCTCCTCCCCGCGCGTTCAGCGGTAAAGTCCGGCCGAGCGGGCACGCAACTGCACCAGCGCCAGCACCGTGTCGATGGTCGGCGTCGGCGTTTCGGTCACCCGACCCAGCTCCTGTACCGAGCCGACCAGCGCGTCAATCTCCAGCGGGCGGCCCAGGTCCAGATCCTGCAGCATCGACGTCCGGTGCGCGCCCACCGCGGCGCCACCGTCGATCCGCCGCTCGACATCAATGGGGAATTTCACCCCCAGCTTTTCCGCCACCTGCTGCGCTTCGAGCATCATCCCGCGCGCCACCGCCCGGGTGCCGGTGTCGGTGCACAGCACATCCAGCGTCGCATGGGTCAGCGCCGAAATCGGATTGAACGACAGGTTGCCCCAGAGCTTGACCCAGATCTCGTCACGCAGCCGGGGACGCACCGGCGCCTTCAGCCCGGCTTCGGACAGCGCTGCCGACAGCGCCAGCGCCCGCTCTGACTTCGAGCCGTCGGGCTCGCCCAGCGAAAACCGGTTGCCCTCGATATGCTTGATCACCCCGGGCGCAATCACTTCGGCCGCCGGATAGACCACACAGCCCAGCACCCGGTCCGGCCCAAAGCCGTCCCACTGCGCGTTGCCGGGGTCGACCGACGCCAGCCGCGTGCCTTCGTAGGCGCCGCCGATCTTGTGGAAATACCACCAGGGCACGCCATTCACGCCACTGACGATCGTGGTCCCTGGCCCGATCAGCGGCTGCATCCTCGGCACCACCGGCGGAACCGAATGTGCCTTGAGGGTGACAATCACATAATCCTGCACCCCGAGTTCCGCCGGATCCTCCGCCGCCCGCACCCTGGCGGTCGTCTCCTGTCCTGCCTCCTCGATCAGCGTCAGGCCCCGGTCCTGCATCGCGGCCAGTTGCGGTCCGCGCGCAACCAGGCTGACATCCGCCCCGGCCTGCGCCAGCTTGACCCCCATATAGCCGCCGATGGCGCCCGCTCCGAACACACAGATCTTCATGCCGTCATTCCCCGCGCCACGGCATGATCAGCCGTGCGTCCCCTGTTTCTTCTCTTTCCAAATACTCATCACTCCGACGCCTGCAACCCGGTGCGGCGCCGGGGCCGCGTCAGGCGTCCGCCACCAGCCCCAGCTTCTCGGCCAGACCGATGCGCTGCATCTTGCCGGTCGCGCCCTTGGGAATTTCATCCAGCAGGATCACCCTGCGCGGCACCTTGAAATCCGCCATGCGCTGCGCCGCAAAATCGCGGATCTCCCGCTCGTCGGCCGTCGCCCCCTCGCGCAACACCACCGCCGCGGCGACCTCCTCGCCCAGTTTCGGATGCGGCAGGGCAAAGGTCACAACCTGGGCGATGGCCGGGTGATCCATCAACACGCCATCCACCTCCAGCGGCGAGATCTTTTCGCCGCCCCGGTTGATGATCTCCTTCAGGCGTCCGGTCAGGTGCAGAAAGCCATCGGCATCGATCTGTCCCTGATCCCCGGTGCGGAACCAGCGCTTGCCGCCTGCCTCAAAGAAATTCTTGGCATTGGCGTCTGGATTGCCCTCGTAGCCGGGGGTGACATTGGCGCCGGAAATCACCACCTCGCCGGTGCCGTCGATGATGCGGTCGCTGGTTTCGTCCGCCACCGCCACCTCCGGCCCCGCGGCCTTGCCGACCGAGCCGGGCTTCTGCCGCTCGAAGGGGTTGCAGCACATCTGATGCGCGGCTTCGGTCATGCCGTAGGCCTCGATCACCGGGGCCGAGAACACCGCGTTCAGCTGGACCATGACCTGTGCCGGCAAGGAGGCCGACGAGGAGCGCAGGAACCGCAGCGGCACCGCCTTGATCGTGTCCTGATTGCGCGCCGCCCGGGACAGGATCGCCTGGTGCATCGTCGGAACGGCGGTGTACCAGCTGGGCCGCGCCTCCTGCATCCAGGCAAAGAACTGCAGGGCATTGAAGCCGGGCGCGCACCAGATCGACCCGCCCGCGGCGAGCGATGCCGACACCGCAGCCAGCAGGCCGTGAATGTGGAACAGCGGCATCACGTTCAGACAGCGGTCGGCGGCGCCAAGCCCCAGCGATGCACCGATATTGCGCGCTGAAGCAGCGACGTTGGATTGCAGCAGCGGCACGATCTTCGGGCGCGATGTGGTGCCCGAGGTGTGCAGGATCAGGGCCACATCGCTTTCCTGCGCCGGGCCCGCGTCACCGAGTTCGGTGGGGGCCTGGTCAGCGCTCAGGGTGAACTGCCCGGCTGCGGCGCCCGGCGCGACGCCGACGCGCAGAACCGCCAGGCCAAGCGTGCGCGCTGCCGCCAGCGCCGGGCCGTCGTAACCGGCCTCGACCACCAGCGCCCGCGCCTTCAGATCCTCGAGATAAAAGGCATATTCCTCTTCGCGGTAGGCCGGGTTCAACGGCGCGGTGGTGGCGGTCTGGGCGATCGTGACAAAGGCGGTCGCCATTTCAGGCCCGTTGGGCAGCACGATCGCCACCCGGTCTCCGCGTCCGATTCCAAACCCGTGCAGCGACCTGGCGACCGTTGTGGCCAGGTCCCGCAGCCCGCCATAGCTCAGCCAGTCCCGTCCCGGCGCACCGATTGCCGGCGCGGCGGCGTCATGGGGCGCAATAAGCTCGCTGAGAATGGTCATGTGATCTCCTTCCATGGTCCCGCGCCGCACCGGCGCCTTGCCGTTTTGCGCGATGATTGATCAAGTTCGCCGGAAAGAAAAGCCGCTCCGTCACTTTGGCGGTCCGGCAGTCGCCATGTCGCCCGCCGGGGCGCGGCTGCGCATGCGCCCCGAATATTTTGCAATAATTGGAGAGAAACCTTTACCAATTCTCTTGGCGCCGCTAGTTTTTGAGCACCATCCACGGGAGAGGATGGAAAAGCCGCCGAAAAAGCGGCATCTATCGGGAGGACGACATGACCAATCAGAACGTTTCGCGTCGCAAGGCGCTGGCTGGCATTGCCGGTCTGGGAGCCGCCGGTCTGGCTGCACCGCATGTGGCAACGGCGGCGGCACATGGAACCAACTGGAAGATCCAGACCAGCTGGCCGGGTGGAGCGGGCCTGCAGATCTTCAAGGACTGGTGCGGCACCATCCAGGAAAAGACCGGCGGTGAGCTGAGCTTTACCCCCTTCGGCGCCAATGACGTTGTCGGGGATTTCCAGCTGTTCGATGCCGTCAAGAATGGCGTTCTGGACGCCGTGAACCCCTTTACCATCTATGCCCAGGGCATCATTCCGGCGGCGACGTTCCTGACGTCCTATCCGCTGGGTCTGCGCAACCCGCATGAATTCGACGTCTTCTTCTATGGCCTTGGCGGTCTGGAAATCGCGCGCGAACTCTATGCGGCGCAGGGCATGTATTACATCGGCCCGGTGCAGCACGACGCCAACCTGATCCACTCCAAGGTGCCGATCCGCTCGATCGACGATTTCCGTGGCCGCAAGATGCGGATGCCCGGCGGCATGGTGGCCGAGGTCTTTACCGAGCTTGGCGCCGAAACCACGGTTCTGCCCGGCTCGGAAATCTTTCCGGCGCTGGAAAAGGGCACCATCGACGTGGCCGACTACACCGGGCCGGCGGTCAACTACGCGCTCGGCTTCAGCCAGGTGACGAAGTACATCATCATGGGCCCTCCGGGTTTCATGTCCGTCTATCAGCCGGTCGACCTCATGGATATCACCGTCAGCATGGGGTCCTGGGAGGCGCTGTCGCCAGAGATGAAGCAATTCATGGAGATGGAGACCAAAGCCTATTCCATCCATCATCATGCCGAGATCCAGAAGGCCAACCAGGAAGCCTGGCCAAAGTTCGAGGCAGACGGCACCGAGATCACCCGCCTCACGCAGGACGATGTCGAACTGATGACCGAAGTCGCCGTGCCGATCTGGTTCGACTACGCCAACCGCGACAAGGATGCGGCGCGGGTGTTCAAGATTCAGCTCGACTACATGATGTCCGGCTCGCTCGGGTATGTGACGCCCGAACTGATCGAAGGCCTGACGCTGGACCTGTGATCCGCGCCTGACCGACAGACCGGGCCTGCGCATTTCCCGCGCGGGCCCGTGTCGCGCCATATCTTCCTCACTCACCACATCACAACGAGGGGTTGTCATGCCCAATCTCGATTTTTCCCTGCCGCATTGGGCATACTGGGTCGGACTGATCATCTTTCCGATGATAGCCATGATGCTGGCCCGCCGTCCCCGCCCCGAGCGGCGGGAATACTCGCTGAGCCTTGGCTATTTCATTCTGGTCTGCGGCGGCATGCTGGGACTGCACCGGTTCTATGTCAAAAGCCTGGTCGGTCTGCTGTTCGTACCGGTGTTTCTGGCCATCCTCTTTGCCAATGCCGAAGGCCAGGACGCACGGTCGATCGTATCAAATGCCAACAACACCGTACGGATGGCCGAGCGGATCCTGGACCGCGAGACCGGGCGGATCAAGGCAGCCGAGGCCGACCTGCCTGCCCTGCGGCAGGCACTGGCGAATGCCGAGGTCGGCTCGTTTGCGGTCCGCCGTGCGGAACGCGATATCGAACGCGCCGAAAAGCGACTGAATGATGGTCGCGCGCAGATTGCGGCGGCAGAGAGCGACCTTGCCCAGTCCCGTCCGGCGGCGGCTTCGGCCCGGGCCGACCTGGCCTACTGGTCGAATGTCGCCAAATACGCCTTCTGGCTGCTGCTTGCGGCGATGGCGGTGGATGCCCTGCTGCTGCCCGGTCTGGTGAAACGCGCCAACGCCGCCCTGCCCGCCCACGAACAGATGTCCGAGGCGGAACTGGCGCTGAAAAGGCTCGAGGAATCCGAACGCAAGGAGGATTCCGAGTGGGTGTCGCCGGGCTGGACCGGGTGGATCGACCGCACATCGCTGTTTGCCGGCGAGTTCGTCAGCTACTGGGCGGTGATCGCGGTCTTCGTCTATTATTTCGAAGTGATCAGCCGCTATGTCTTTGGCTCGCCGACCAACTGGGCGCATGAGTCGATGTATCTGATGTTCGGGATGCAGTACCTGATCGCCGGATCCTACGCGATGCTGACCGAGGCCCATGTCCGGGTCGATATCTTCTACGCTCCGATGAAACGCACCAACAAGGCCTGGGTGGACCTGCTGACGTCGGTGTTCTTCTTCATCTTCGCGGGCACGCTGCTGTGGACCAGCTACACCTTTGCCGTTGATGCCAACGCCGTTGCCACCGGCAACAGCCTGGTTTCCGACTGGGCGCGTGGCTCGATCACGTTCGGCGAGATGGTCGGCGGCTGGACCACCGGACAATGGACCGATCCGGCGATCCGATGGGGCGAAATCAGTTTCAACGAATGGGAGGTGCCCTTGTGGCCGATGAAATGGGTCATGGTGATCGGAGGACTGCTGCTGGTGCTTCAGGGCATCTCGAAACTTGCGCAGGACATCCGCGCCGTGGCACGGGGGGCCTGACCGATGGGACTTGAAATCGGAATCGAATGGCTCACGCTGATCATGTTCGGCTCGCTGCTGGTACTGCTGATGGCCGGACTGCCGCTGGCCTTTGTGACCGGGGGCCTGGCCTGTGTGTTCCTGTTCGTGCTGGGCGACGAGCGCGCCCTCAACATCGTGCCCAGTCGCATCTTTCCGCTGATGACCAACTACCAGCTCTCGGCCATTCCCCTGTTCATCTTCATGGCCTCGATGCTGGAACGCGCCGGGATCATCAACGACATGTTCGACGTGATCTACAAGGTGCTGGGCGGCGTCAAAGGCGGACTGGCGGCGGCGACGATCATTGCCTCGACCGTGCTCGCGGCCATGGTCGGCGTCATCGGCGCGGCGGTGGTCACCATGGGCATCATCGCCCTGCCCGCGATGCTGAAACGCGGCTATGACCCCAAGATCGCCATGGGCTCGATCATGGCCGGCGGCACGCTCGGCATCCTGATCCCGCCGTCGATCCTCGCCATCATCTACGCGGTTGTGGCGGAACAGTCGGTGGGCGAGCTGTTCATCGGCGCGGTGATCCCGGGCCTGATGCTGTCGGGCATGTACATCCTCTATGTGGTGGTGCGCAGCTACATCAACCCGCAGCTCGGCCCGCCCATCCCGGTCGAAGAGCGGATCTCGACCCGCGAAAAACTCGCGCTGATGGGCAACATGTCAGCCCCGATCGTGCTGATCGTGGTTGTGCTGGGGGTAATCTTTACCGGCGTCGCCACCCCGGTCGAAGCGGCGGGCATCGGCACCTTCGGAGCCTTCATCGTTGCCGCCATTCACCGCAAGCTCGACTGGCTGACCATCCGCGAAGCCTCGATCACCACGCTCAAGGCGTCGGCGATGGTGATCTGGATCATGTTCGGCGCGACGATCTTTGTCGGACTCTACGTGCTCGAGGGCGGTCAGCAGTTCGTGCAGAACGCGTTGCAGGCCACCGGCTTTGGTCCCTGGGGCATTCTGGTGATCATGATGATCGTGCTGGTGGTTCTGGGCATGTTCCTTGACTGGGTGGGCATCCTGCTGCTCTGCGTGCCGATCTTTGTGCCGATCATCCGGGCACTCGGCGCCGAGTCCTTCGGTCTCGACAGTCCCGACGATCTGGTGCTGTGGTTCGGGGTGCTCTACCTCGTGAACATGCAGATGAGCTTTCTGTCACCGCCGTTCGGATATGCGCTGTTCTATCTGCGCGGCGTGGCTCCGGCGGAAATTCCGATGTCGGACATCTTCAAGTCGGCCCTGCCGTTCCTGTTCCTGCAGGTGGTCGGACTGCTGCTCTGCATGTTCTTTCCGCAGATCATCACCTGGCTGCCGCGGCTGGTCTACGGCTGAACGGCGCTCGTGACCGCAAGAACCACGGCCGTGCCTCCGGGCGCGGCCGTTTGTGTGTCAGGCGCAGGCCTGCGCGCGATTCCGGCCCAGGTGTTGACCCGAGCCTGAAAACAAAGAGGCCCGGCACAGGGCCGGGCCACATGACCACAATTGATCCTAAACTTCAGACCGCATCTATCTGTTGAAAGCCGTCCTTGAGGGCCTTGGACCAGGCACTGCTCATCCGGGCAAAACCTTCGTCGGAGGCTTCGATCCGCCGCTGTTCGGACACTTCCAGCGCATCGGTCTTGATCACAGCCAGATCCAGCGGCATGCCGACACTCAGGTTCGAACGCAGCGTCGAATCCATCGACAAAAGCACCGCCTTCTGTGCCTCGGCCAGCGAGGTTTCGGGCGTGATCACCCGGTCCAGGATCGGTTTGCCATATTTGTGCTCGCCAATCTGAAGATAGGGCGTGTCCGCCGTCGCCTCGATGAAGTTGCCTTCTTTGTAGATCAGGAACATCCGCATCGGACCGCCCTTGCGCTGCCCGGCAACAATCATCGACGCACTGGCGCCCTGGTTCATCCGGCTGATCTTGTTGGACACTTCGACGGTGACATCGGACAGGGTGTTGCCCACCAGCTGCGCCACCTTCAGCATCGTCGGCGCCTTCAGGATCGAGGCGTTCTCATCGGCATCCGGGTCTTCGGCCGCATCCGTCAGCCGCGCAATCGCCGTCTGCGTCACCGACAGGCTGCCGGCGGTCATGATCGCGATCACGCGTTCGCCGGGCACCTGAAAGGTGAACATCTTGCGATAGATGGCAATATTGTCGAGCCCCGCGTTGGTGCGGGTATCCGACAGGAGCACGACGCCGGCATCAAGCAGCAAACCGACACAATAGGTCATCAGACACATACCTCTAAGATGGGTTAAGGTACTGCTAGTCTCAAACGCGGCCTGCTGCAATGCAGAGGCTGCGTTCCCTTGTGTCACAATGGAACGGAGCGGCCATTACTGCTGATGTTGCGACATTACGGCGACAGAAACGTCCAGATGCTCTTCTACGCCGGCATTGAGGATTCCGCGGATCGGCGCGGCATCCTGGGCGTCATACCCCGAGCACAGGCGGATGTAGCGCTCGTCCGGGCAGCAGCGGTTGGATGCGTCAAAACCGACCCAGCCCAGTCCGGGCACAAACAGTTCGGCCCAGGCATGGCTCGCCTCGCCGGTCGCGTCCTGCCCGGAATGCAGATAGCCGGCGACGTAACGCGCTGGAATCTCGGCCGCATGGGCCAACGCGATCAGCGCGTGGCTGTGATCCTGACAGACCCCCTTTGCCCCCGACAGGGCCTCGGCAGCGGTGGTCATTTCTTCGGTCTCGCCGGGAACGTAAGCGATGGCCGTGTTCACCGCACGGGCCAGCGCATGGGCTCTGTTCAAGGCCGAATCATCCTCCATGCCCTCGAGGGCCGAGGCTGACAGATCGCGCAGGGCGGTATCCGCCCGTGTCAGGCGCGAGGAGCGCAGATAGGTGGTCGGCGGCACCGTTTCACGGTGATTTCGCAGCACACCGTAAAGGTCCGTGGTCTCGACCTCGCCGCTCACCTCGATCACCATCTCGTCCACCGGCCCGCGGACCGAGATCGTTTCGACCATGTCCCCAGCCGAATCGCGGAACGCCGCGCCGCGGATTGCGTCCCCCACCGAAACGGTCCAGGACAGGATGTTCTGGCTCGCACAGGTTGACGGGATCAGCTTGTGGGTCTGCACAAGGCCGCGTGCCGGTGTGTCGAACGAATAGCGGGTCACATGTCTGACGCTCAGCCTCATGTCGGGGTCCCCTGCAAATAGGTCTCTTGGACGGTGTGGGCCAGTTCGCCGTTCTGCCGCATGAACCGCAGCAGGAATTCGTGCAGCCCCTCTTCGAAGATGTCCTTCACGCCTGCCTCGGCCAGTTCTGCGAGGATTTCACGCACCTTGGCCTGCGACGGAGAGACACTGCCGTAGCCGCGGCCGATGTGATCCAGATGATCGCAGGTCTGGTATACCGCCGACAGCAGCGAGCGCGGGAACTTGCGGTTCAGGATCAGGAAATCCGCGATCTTGGCGGCGGTCAACTCGCCGGGATAGCTCCAGCTGAACGCCCGGTGCGCCGACATCGACCGCAGCAGCGTCACCCACTGCGACTGATCCAGACCCGAGCCGACATAGCTGACACTGGGCAGCAGGACATAATACTTGACGTCGAGCAGACGCGCGGTGTTGTCGCCGCGTTCGATCCCGAAACCGCTGCCCATGAAATGGTAGCCGTCGTTGCGCAACTGCGTGGTTTCGATGCAGCCCCGGATCAGCGAGGTCGCCCGCAGCGTCCACTCGGTAAGGTCGCTCAGTTCGAGCTTCGAACGTTCGGTGCGCTGGAACTGTTTCAGTTCCTGATAGGCGCTGTTGATCGCATCCCAGACCGAAGATGTCAGCGCGGTGCGCACAACCCGGGCGTTTTCCCGCGCCATGTTCAGGCAGGACAATACCGAGGACGGGTTGTCGGAGTCGAAGAACAGAAAAGTTTCAATGTTGCGCTGGACGGTTTCGCCGTATTTGTCGTTGAACATCTCCAGCGTGCCGTTGGCCCGCAGGATTGCCTCCCAGTCGTTGCGGAATCCGCCGCCGATGTCGGGCATCAGCGCGTTGCGCCCCCCGACCTCTAGCAAACGGGCGGTGGTTTCGGCGCGTTCGATGTAGCGCGCCATCCAGTACAGGTGATTGGCCGTCCGACTCAGCATGTTGTCACTCCGCCAATACCCATGTGTCCTTGACCCCGCCGCCCTGGCTCGAGTTCACCACCAGAGAGCCTTCGGTCAGTGCCACGCGGGTCAGGCCGCCGGGCACCAGTTCAATTGTTTCGCCCACCAGACAGTAGGGCCGCAGATCCACGTGGCGCGGCGCGATGCCGGCATCCACAAAGGTCGGACAGGCCGACAGCGACAGCGTCGGCTGCGCGATGTAGTTGCTGGGGTTCTCGACGATCTTCTGGCGGAACAGCTCGATTGTGCTCGTGTCCGCGGCCGGTCCGACCAGCATGCCATAGCCGCCGGAGCCGTGCACCTCCTTCACCACCAGTTCCGGCAGGTGTTCCATCACATACTTGAACTCGTCCTTGCGCGCGCACTGCCATGTCGGCACGTTCTCAAGGATCGGCGCCTCGCCGAGGTAGAAACGGATCATCTCGGGCACATAGGTATAGATCGCCTTGTCGTCCGCGACACCGGCCCCGGGGCAGGAACAGATGTTGACCCCGCCCGAGCGATAGACCGACATCAGCCCCGGAACGCCCAGCATCGAATCCGGACGGAAACACAGCGGGTCGATAAAGGCATCGTCGATCCGGCGATAGATCACGTCGACCTTGCGCGGGCCCTCGGTGGTCTTCATCCAGACAAAATCACCCTCGACAAACAGATCCTGCCCTTCGACCAGTTCCACCCCCATGAGGTCGGCCAGGAACGAATGTTCGTAATAGGCGCTGTTGAACTGGCCCGGGGTCAGGATCACCACGGTGGGTTCGCTGTCGCATTTCTGCGGCGCCACCGACGCCAGCGTCTTTTTCAGCAGCCGTGCATAGCCGTCCACCGGAGCGATGCGGTTTTCCAGAAACAGCTGCGGGAACATCCGCATCATGATTTCGCGGTTCTGCAGCATGTAGCTCACACCCGAAGGCGTGCGGCAGTTGTCCTCGAGCACAAAGAACTGATCGGCCCCGGTGCGCACCAGGTCGATGCCGACGATGTGGGAATAGACGTTGCGCGGCGGGCGAAAGCCGATGGCGGCCTTTTCATAGGCGTCGTTCCGGGTGATCAGATGCTCGGGAATGCGCCCGGCCCTGACGATTTCGGCCCGGTCGTAGACATCGGCCAGAAACGCGTTCAGCGCCGCCGCCCGCTGGCGGATGCCCCGGTCCAGCTTGCGCCATTCGCTGTCGGTAAAGACCCGCGGAAACATGTCGAACGGGATCAGTCGCTCCGGATCGCCGCCTTCGCCATAAACGGCAAAGGTGATTCCGACGCGCTTGAACAGGTTTTCGGCCTCACTCTGCTTCAGTGTGCGCATTTCGTCGGGCATGGATTTGTGCCAGCGTTCGAGGCTTTCATAGGCAGCGCGAACTTCGGCACCGTTTAACATTTCATTGAACACGAGGTCATCCCGTTCGGTCATGAGTTAAGTCGTTAGATAACAACACATCATCTGTAGCAGGCCATGTAAAACCGATAATCCCACGATAGGGCAAAGCCCGGCGGTATAGCATATTTTTTAGGCGCCCCTTCGTGAATTACACGCAAAGGCAGATTAAAATCGTATGATTTCCCGCCAAACACGCAACCATGTGCCCAATGCGGCGGCGACAACCGCCCCGCGCATCTAAAACTGCCCAAAATCATACCGGACGCTAGGTAAACTGCCCGCAAATTGGGCAATGCCCTTTGATCAGCCCGCATCAGCAGCAGGATCAGTGGCGCAGGTCGGAGTCAAAGCTAAGCGTAAGGGCGCGGCTTCGATCAGAGGTCGCTGAATGATCCGCGGCGGTGTCTGCTCACGGCCTGCGACCAAACAAAAACGCTGCGGCGGGATTCCGCGACGGATCAGGGTTCTGCGCCCTGGCTTCGGCATGCCGCGCCACAATGGGATGGACTACATGATTTCCAAGCTTTCAATTACCGCACTTGCGACCACTGCTCTGGTGGGACTGGCCTCTGCGGCAGCGGCACAGGACTGCCCGATCAAGGTCGGCGTGCTGCACTCGCTGTCCGGCACCATGGCAATTTCTGAAACCACCCTCAAAGACACCATGCTGATGCTGATCGAAAAGCAGAACGCAGCCGGTGGCGTCCTGGGCTGCCAGCTCGAGGCAGTGGTCAAGGATCCGGCCTCGGACTGGCCGCTGTTCGCCGAAAAGGCACGCGAGCTGATCTCGAATGACGGCGTCGACGTGACCTTCGGCAGCTGGACCTCGTCCAGCCGCAAGGCCGTGCTGCCGATCCTCGAAGAACTCAATGCCCTGTACTTCTATCCGGTGCAGTACGAAGGCGAGGAAAGCTCGCGCAACGTGTTCTACACCGGCGCAGCGCCGAACCAGCAGGCCATTCCTGCGGTCGACTACTTCCTCGAAGAGCTGGGCGTCGAAAAGTTTGCCCTGCTCGGCACCGACTATGTCTATCCGCGCACAACCAACCGCATCCTTGAATCCTATCTCAAGGAAAAGGGCATTGCCGCCGAAGACATCTTTGTGAACTACACCCCCTTCGGTCAGTCCGACTGGGCCACAATCGTGGCGGATGTCGTGGCACTGGGTGCCGATGGCAAACAGGTCGGCGTGATCTCGACCATCAACGGCGACGCCAACATCGGGTTTTACAAGGAACTGGCAGCGGCCAACGTTTCTGCCGATGACATCCCCGTCGTCGCCTTCTCGGTGGGCGAAGAGGAACTCTCGGGTCTCGACACGTCGAACCTGGTCGGCCACCTTGCCGCCTGGAACTATTTCATGACCGCCGACACCCCCGCCAACGCCGAGTTCATCGAAGCCTGGCACGCCTTCATCGGCGACGACATGCGCGTGACCAACGACCCGATGGAAGCCCATTACATCGGCTTCAACATGTGGGTGAACGCGGTCGAAGCGGCCGGCACCACCGACGTGGATGCCGTCCGCGAAGCGATGTGGGGTCAGGAATTCCCGAACCTCACCGGCGGCACCGCGGTGATGGGCACCAACCACCACCTGTCCAAGCCGGTGCTGATCGGTGAAATCCGCGCAGACGGCCAGTTCGACATCATCAGCCAGACCGAGCCGGTCGAAGGCGATGCCTGGACTGACTTCCTGCCGGAATCCGCGGTTCTGACCTCGGACTGGAAGGATCTTGGCTGCGGTATGTACAACACCCAGACCGAAACCTGCGTTCAGATGAAATCCAACTACTGAGCCAGTGTTTCGCGGGCGCGGACTCTCCCTTCCGCGCCCGCTCTTTGTCTTGAACGACCTTACCTGACAGGCGGTATCCATGGTGCGCGCGCTCCTCCTTGCCTTTGCGCTTTGTCTTTCTCTGTCTGGCGCCGATGCCCAGACCGCGGATCAAAGCCCTCCAGAGACCCTTCAGACCGTCCTGCAGCGTCATGCCGACGAGGTGGCGAACCCCGGACGGCGCAGCGTCAGCGTCGTGATCGAAGATCTTGTCGCCTCGGGTCAGCCGAATGTCGCAACCTTTCTGGAACGCTGGCAGGACAAGGGTGTCTTTCAGCGCTCCAGCGATGGCCTGTTCTTTTACGCCAAACGCCAGGGCAGCGAATACGCGCTGACCGACATGAGCACGGGGGACTCCGCGGGCACCGCCGCCGCCGACATGATCACGGAAATTCGTCCCAACGGCGGGGTGCGTCGGGTGATCGGCGCGGCCCTGGTGCAGTTCCAGTTGTCGGATCCCGACCCCGCCCGCCGGGTGGCGGCGCTCGACGCCATTTCCCGCAGCCCGGACGCCGACCAGATCGAACCGCTGCGCGCCTCGATCGACGGCGAACAGGACCCGGAGCTGAAACGGCGCAAGGAACGGTTGGCCGGCCATCTGCGCGCCCGGTTCGGCGAAACAACAGAAGACCGGATCGACGCGATCAGTGCCCTGTCCTCGGATCTGGACGTTGCCACCCGCTCGGTGCTGAACCTGATCCTGACAACCACCTCCGAAGTTGCGGCAAAGCTGCCCGAAGGCGTGAATGTCGCACGCGTTCTGAAGGTCGGCTCGGACATCCCCGAGGCCGAAGCCTACGCACGCCTTGTGGCGGCCGACCTGGCGCCCCGACCAGTCTCTGACGATGAAATCAAGGCCGCCCTGACAGCCAATATCCGCGAGGGCCGCGTCGGCGGCCTGCCTGTCGGCCAGCTTGGCAGCCGGGAAAGCCGCGAAAACGCCTATGACGCGCTTGCCGCGCAGGGCGCGGTTCCCGCCCGGGTCACTGCGGAGATCCGCACCGCGGCGCTGTCCTCCAACGTCTTTTACGACGCCTATGCGGACAGGGATCCGCAAGTCACCGACGCCGCCCGCACCGCTCTGGACGAAGTCGAAGCCCGCGTCGCCCGCTACCAGATGATCGACATCGGCATGGACGCGCTGTCGCTGGCGTCGATCTACTTTCTCGCCGCCATCGGTCTGGCCATCACCTTCGGTGTGATGGGCGTGATCAACATGGCACATGGCGAATTCATCATGATGGGCGCCTATACCGGATACGTGGTGCAGCTGTTCATCCCCGATTACACCATCTCGCTGCTGGTGGCCCTGCCGCTGGCCTTTGCCGTGACCTTTGGCGCCGGAGTGGCGATGGAGCGGCTGGTGATCCGTCACCTCTACCATCGTCCGCTGGAAACGCTGCTGGCCACCTTCGGCATCTCGATCGCCCTGCAGCAGCTGGCCAAGAACATCTTCGGCACCCAGGCCCGCCCGCTGACCTCGCCAGGCTGGCTGGATGGCGCCTGGGTGATCAACGACGTGGTGCAGATCGCCAACATCCGCATCGCGATCTTTGTGCTTGCCCTCATCTTCCTCGGGCTGATCCTGTTTGTGCTGAAACGCACCCGCCTCGGGCTCGAGGTCAGGTCGGTCACGCAGAACCCCGGCATGGCGGCCTCCATGGGCATCAATCCCGACCGCATCAACATGCTGACCTTCGGCCTGGGCTCGGGCATCGCCGGCATCGCCGGTGTCGCCATCGGGCTCTACGCCAAGGTGACCTCGGAAATGGGCGCCGACTACATCGTGCAAAGCTTCATGACCGTGGTCGTCGGCGGCGTCGGCAACGTCTGGGGCACACTGGCGGGCGCCAGCCTGATCGGCGGCCTGCAAAAGGGCATCGAATGGTTCAACCCCTCCAACACCCTGGCTGCGCAGACCTACATGATCCTGTTCATCATCCTGTTCATCCAGTTCCGCCCCAAGGGCATCGTCGCCCTCAAGGGCCGCGCGGCAGGAGACTGACGGTGATCGACTTCAGCACCCACACCCTGGTGTCTCCGGGGTCCAAATATCCCGGGTATGAACTGGCCGCAGGCCAAGAGGGGGCCGGCCCCCTGCCCCCGACAGCCAGACGCCGCATTTTCCAGACCGGAGCAGCAACATGAAACAGGGTTTCCTGTCAAAAAACCCCTCGGTGCTGTGGTTCCTCGCCGCCCTGGGATTCTTCACCCTCTGCGTCACGGTGTTGTCCGAAGCAGCCGGGATCGGCCTGATCTCGACCAGCTTCGTCAAGACCCTGGGCAAGACCCTGTGCCTATGCCTGGTCGCCGTGGCGATGGATGTGGTCTGGGGCTACTGCGGCATTCTCAGCCTTGGTCACTTCGCCTTTTTCGGCATCGGCGGCTATGCCATCGGCATGTGGCTGATGTATGCGCGCACCGAGATCATCGTGGTCAAGAGCCTCAGCGCCGCCGCCATTCCGCCAACGCCGGAGGAAATCACCGCGTCCGTCGGCCAGCAGATCTTCGGGGTTGTCGGGGCAACGGACTTTCCCTGGCTCTGGGCGTTCGCCGACTCGCTGTTCCTGCAGCTGCTGATGGTGGTTCTGGTGCCGGGCCTGCTGGCGCTGGTCTTTGGCTGGCTGGCCTTCCGCAGCCGCGTCACCGGCGTCTATCTGTCGATCCTGACCCAGGCGATGACCCTCGCCCTGTCGCTTTACCTGTTTCAGAACGACAGCGGCCTGCGCGGCAACAACGGCCTGTCCGGGCTGCAGAACATTCCCGGCTTTGAACAGACTCCGCAGGCGCTGATCTCGGTCTGGTTCTTCTGGGCCTCGGCGCTGGCGCTGGCGCTGGGATATGTGCTGTTCGCCTGGGTGGTCTCGGGCAAGATGGGCAGCGTGGTCCGGGGCATCCGGGACAATGAATCCCGCGTGCGTTTTCTCGGCTACCATGTGGAAACCTACAAACTCTTCGTCTTTACCCTGACGGCAGTGGCGTCGGGCATCGCCGGCGCGCTGTATTACCCGCAGGCCGGCATCATCAACCCGGCCGAGATCGCCCCGATCGCCTCGATCTATCTGGCGGTCTGGGTCGCCATCGGCGGACGCGGGCGGCTCTACGGGGCCGTGCTCGGCGCCGCCCTTGTGTCGCTGCTGTCGTCCTGGTTCACCGGGGGCGGCGCGCCCAACATTCCGCTTGGCTTCTACACGATCCAGTGGACCGACTGGTGGCTGGTCCTGCTCGGCCTCAGCTTTGTCGCCGTCACCCTGTTCTTTCCCAAAGGCATCGGCGGTTTGTTTGACCTGATTGTGCGCAAGGGAGATCAGAAATGAGCACGCTTCTCGAACTCTCCGGTGTCTCGGTCTCGTTCGACGGCTTCCGCGCCATCAACAACCTGTCGTTCCAGATCGGCGAGCCGGAACTGCGCGCCATCATCGGCCCGAACGGCGCAGGCAAGACCACCTTTATGGACATCATCACCGGCAAGACCCGTCCCGACGAAGGCCGCGTCATTTTTGGTGAAAAATCGGTGTCGCTGCTGAAAATGTCAGAGAGCCAGATCGCGCGGTCTGGCATTGGCCGCAAGTTCCAGAAACCCACGGTGTTCGAGGCGCAGACAGTGCGCGAGAACCTCGCCATGGCGCTGTCCAACCCGCGCGGGCCGTTCGATGTGCTGCTCTATCGCAAGACCCCGACAGGGGCCCGGCGGATCGAA
Organism: Puniceibacterium confluentis; assembly: GCF_007923445.1. Taxonomy (GTDB): domain Bacteria; phylum Pseudomonadota; class Alphaproteobacteria; order Rhodobacterales; family Rhodobacteraceae; genus Puniceibacterium; species Puniceibacterium confluentis. Next base: position 25,413 of record NZ_VOJI01000031.1, read on the forward strand.
GAGATTGCCGCCGAGATCGGGTTGACCGACCATCTCACCCGCCGCTCGGGCGAACTCAGCCACGGGCAGAAACAGTGGCTGGAAATCGGAATGCTGCTGGCGCAGGATCCGCGGCTGCTGCTGGTGGACGAGCCCGCCGCCGGCATGACCCCGGCCGAACGCGAGCACACCACCGACCTGTTGAAACGCGCCGCCGCGACCCGCGCCGTGGTGGTGGTCGAGCATGACATGGAGTTTGTCCGCAGGCTCGACTGCAAGGTCACCGTCCTGAACGAAGGCTCTGTGCTGGCCGAGGGATCGCTGGATCACGTCACCAAGAACCAGGACGTCATCGACGTCTATCTGGGGAGATAAACCATGCTCAGCGTCGACAACCTGACCCTCCACTATGGCCAGAGCCAGATCCTGCACGGCATCTCGCTGACCGCCAGACCCGGCGAAGTCACCGCCGTCATGGGCACCAACGGGGTCGGCAAGACCTCGCTGCTCAAGGCCATTGCCGGGCGCCATCCCTATTCCGGCGGCACGCTGACACTGGACGGCACACTGCTGGATCACCCCACGGCCTATCAGGCGGCGCGCGCGGGCATTGCCTATGTGCCGCAGGGCCGCGAGGTCTTTCCGCTGATGACGGTGATGGAGAACCTTGAATCCGGCTTTGCCTGCCTGCCCGGATCCGAACACCATGTGCCCGACCACATCTGGGAGCTGTTCCCGATCCTCAAGGAGTTCACCCACCGGCGCGGCGGCGACCTGTCCGGCGGCCAGCAGCAGCAGCTGGCCATCGCCCGCGCCCTGATCACCAAACCGCGCGTCCTGTTGCTGGATGAGCCGACCGAGGGCATCCAGCCCAACATCATCCAGCAGATCGGGCGGGTGATCTCCAGCCTGCGCGATCAGGGTGACATGGCGATCATCCTCGTCGAGCAATACTTTGATTTCACCTATGGTCTGGCGGACAACTTTTTTGCCGTCAACCGCGGCGCTGTCGTGCTGGAAGGTCCCCGCGCCCAGATCGACCGCGAGACGCTGCTGGCCCGCGTCTCGATCTGATTCCCTGCCGGGCCGCGGGTGCCCGGCAGCCTGCACAATGGGGCGCCCCCGATGCGGCCGCTCCCCGGGGGCAGCATCACAGATCCGTCAGGGTCTGTGTCACGACGGCCCCGGGACATCCGCAACCCCGCATGCTAGAGCGGCGGCAACACGGAGAACCGCATGCATCAGCCGCCCCTGCCCCTGACCCGCGACCTCGTACTGATCGGTGGCGGCCATACCCACGCGCTGGTGCTGCGGAAATGGGGCATGGCGCCCCTGCCCGGCGTGCGACTGACCCTGATCAATCCCGGTCCCACAGCCCCTTATTCCGGAATGCTGCCCGGCCATGTCGCCGGCCACTACGACCGCGATGCACTGGACATTGACCTGGTGAAACTGGCGCGCTTTGCCGGTGCGCGTCTGGTCAACGCGGCGGCCCGGGGCATCGATCTGACCCGCCGGACCGTTGCCGTCCCGGATCGCCCCGACATCGCCTATGACCTGCTGTCGATTGACATCGGCATCACCAGCGCCATGCCGTCGGTGCCCGGTTTTGACGCCTTTGCCACCCCGGCCAAACCGCTCGGGCCGTTTGCCACCGCCTGGAACCGGTATCTGGACCAGACCGGCCCGGCCTCCGTTGCGGTGCTGGGCGGCGGCGTCGCGGGGGTCGAACTGGCCATGGCCATGGCCCATGCCCTGCGGCAGCGCGGCCGGCCCGCCGTGATCCACCTGATCGACAGCTCCACGGCGCTGGCGTCGCTGGCAGCCGGGACGGCGCGCAGGATTCGCGCGGCGATGCACGGTCTGGACATTCGTCTGCTGGAACAGACACGGGTCGTTTCGGTGACGGCAGAGGCGGTGATGCTAGACGATGGCCGCAGGATTCCCGCCCGGTTTGTCACCGGGGCCGCCGGGGCACGGCCCTACGACTGGCTGCAAACCACAAGGCTGCAACTCGAGGACGGTTTTGTCTGCATCGACCGCCACCTGCGCAGCAGCGATCCGTCGGTTTTTGCAGCCGGTGATTGCGCCCATTTCACGCCCGCTCCCAGACCCAAGGCCGGTGTCTTTGCCGTGCGGCAGGCCCCGATCCTGTACAGCAATCTCCGCGCGCGCCTGCGCGAGACCGGTCGCCTGCATGCCTACCGGCCGCAGCGCGACTATCTCAAGCTGATCTCGATGGGCGACAGGACGGCAATCGCCGAACGGTTCGGACTGCCGCTGTCCGGCCCGCTGATGTGGCGCTGGAAGGATCACATCGACCAGCGTTTCATGCGCAGGTTCACCGATTTCCCGCCGATGGCGCCCCCCGCCCTGCCGACACAGCGCGCCGCCGGGATGATCGAGGCGATGGGGCCAAAACCCATGTGCGGCGGCTGCGGTGCAAAGGTCGGACGCGCCACCCTGGGCGCGGTCCTGAGCGACCTCGCGCCGCACTCCCGGACGGATGTCCGCGCGCTGCCCGGTGACGATGCGGCGCTGCTGCAGATGGGCCAGACACGTCAGGTGCTGAGCACCGATCACCTGCGCACCCTGACCGGAGATCCGGTTACAATGGCCCGCATCGCCGCCAATCACGCCCTGGGCGATGTCTGGGCAATGGGCGCCCGGCCCCAGGCCGCGCTGGTCAGTCTGGTACTGCCGCGCCTCTCGGAAGCCCTGACGGAACGGCTGCTGCGCGAGATCATGGAGACGTCGCAGGATGTGATGCGTCAGGCCGGCGCCGCGATTGTCGGCGGCCACAGTTCTGTGGGCGACGAGTTGACCATCGGCTTTACGGTCACGGGACTGTGTGACCGCGACCCGATCACCCTGGCGGGCGCACAGCCCGGGGACGCGCTGATCCTGACCAAGCCGCTGGGCAGCGGCGTGATCATGGCGGCGGACATGGCCGGTGCCGCGCCGGGGCGGGATGTGGTCCGGTGCCTGGAGATGATGGCGCAGTCGCAGTCGGCCGCCGCCTCCCTGCTGTCCTGCGCCCATGCCATGACCGATGTCACCGGATTTGGCCTTGCCGGCCACCTGCTGGGTATCTGCACCGCATCCAATGTGGCGGCGCAGGTCGATCTTTCGTCCGTGCCTCTGCTGGACGGTGCGCTGGACCTGTCGCGACAGGGACACCATTCCTCACTTTACCCGCAGAACCGGGCTGCGGCGCCAGACCTGCCCGATGACCCCAACACCGCCCTGCTGTTCGACCCGCAGACCGCGGGCGGTCTGCTCGCCGCGGTTCCACCGCAGCATGTGGCGGAGGTGCTGCAGGGTCTTACACGGGCCGGATACACCGCAGCCGCCATCGGCACACTGCGCGCCGGGGTGCCTCAGATCACGCTGAACGAATCGAGCCGCGCGGCAATGCGGTCGGCCAGCTGATCGAGTTCTGAAGCTGACAGGCCTTGCGTCTCGAAGCGGTGCCGGATGTCAGGCGCCAACGCCCGCATGGATTTCGCATAGGCCGGATCATAGTGCTCGGCCGCCAGCGCCGCGGTCAGGGCCAGCCGGTCACCCCGGTCGATCAGTTTGAACCAGTTGTCGACCACAGCCGTTCCCCGGAAAGCAACAAGGTGGCGCAGCTTGTGGCGCAGGCCCTCGGTGTCCGACAGGATGTCGTCGTAGGCCTCGGCAAGATAGGCCGCCCGCGCCGCCAGCGGGGCGCTGACCTCGATCCAGGGGGCCACCTTCATCGCGGACCAGAGGGAGGGCGGCACCAGAAGTCCGCCGATCTTGCTCGATTCCGCCTCGACCAGAACCGGTCGCTGCGGATCAAACCGGTGCAGTGCCTGCGCCAGTGTGGATTCAAACGCCTTCTGGCTGGGTTGTCCGCCCGGCATGCCACCCAGCAACGAGCCGCGGTGCCGTGCCAGCCCTTCGAGGTCGAGCACCTGCACCTCGCGCTGCGCCAGACGGTGCAGAAGCGCGGTCTTTGCGGTGCCTGTGTAGCCCCCGAGCTGGATCAGCCGCAGGCCCAGCGGCTGATCGTACAGCCGCGCCGTCACCAACCGCCGGTAGGTCTTGTACCCGCCCTGCACCACCTCCGGGCGCCAGCCGATCTGCGCCAGCATCCAGGCAAAGGCACCGGACCGCTGCCCGCCGCGCCAGCAATACACCAGCGGCCGCCAGCTTCCGTCAAACTGTGCCAGCGGACCCTCGATATGGGCCGAGGCATTGCGGAACACGAGGGCGGCTCCGACCTTACGTGCCAGAAACGGGCTCTGCTGCTTGTAGATCGTCCCGACGCGCGCCCGTTCCTCGTTGTCGAGCACCGGAAGATTGATCGCCCCGGGCACATGATCCTCGGCAAATTCAGCCGGGCTGCGAACGTCGATCACGCTGTCGAAGCCGTGGCCGAGCACATGGTCGAGATGGCTGAATTCCTTTGTCATGTGCTGCATTTACTGCGGCGCGGCGCCCGGGGAAAGGGGCAAGGGCGTGGAATTGGCAGTCACTTTCGCTCGGACCCGAATTTTCCTGCTTTCCCCTCTGGACACCCGATCCAAGCTCGCCTAGAACGCCCCAACCCGAACGGCTCGCCGTTCACCCGTGCCCGGGTAGCTCAGGGGTAGAGCAGTGGATTGAAAATCCTCGTGTCGGTGGTTCGATTCCGCCCCCGGGCACCATTTAACGGCTGTAAATTTTCTCTAAGCCGCTTTTCTCCCTTAAAATAACGGGAACTCGGTTCTCAGAAGCTAAGACTGCTACAGTTCTTGCTACGCTTTTTGCTACAGTTTTACCGCAGGAGATCGAAAATTCGGCGCGCATGTCGGGGTGGTCGCAAATCCCGCTCGCGGGATTCTCTGAGCGCATGGTGGCGGGTAGCTCGAGGGATGCCGAAGCCGCCTCGTCACGCAATCGCACGACGAACTGGTCCGACTGCACGGCGGCGCTGTGAGAGCATAATTCGCTTTCGGTTTTGTTCGATCCTCGAATGCTCTGGAACGCCGACAGGACCAGGGGGGCGCGGGCGGCCCGAGACCTTTTTAATTGCTGCCATCCAAGTCTGCCCTACTCCGAAAGCGCTCTCCAGTCTTTCGCTCCGACAGACGGTCGGGCTGGTGGAAGTCGTTATCAAGGTGGGAGGGCTCGACTGATCGGGTTCTGGACTATTCGACGCGGATCGCAGTGCAAGTCCCGGATCGCTCTGGGCGGCAGCCGCTGAACATGCTTGTCGCCAGCACCGGTATCAAGCTCCAAGGTGATAACGGGTGGCAGGCTCGCAAGCATGGCCGGTTGGCTCGGAGGGAGTGTCGAAAGATCCACCTCGCCATGGATTTGGGCACGGGAGATGTGCGCGCGGTCGTATCCCCGCAAGCCGTCAAGGCGACAGCACTTTGCGGTCGGATCTACAGGCGGAGATTTCGCCGAAAGATGCGATCAGCACGGTCACCTCTGACGGGGCCTATGATCCACGAGTAGGCCATGGCGCGATTATCGGTCAAGCCGCAGACGCAGACATTCCGATCCGGCGCAATGGTCGCGCCTGTTGTATAGCGCCGGCTTCGTGACTCACGTAGCTGAGGGTAATGACACAATAGGTAGAAAAGGGTCGCCTCGCTGCATGCTGGCTCAATGACTCGCAAGGGCGGATTCCAGGCTTTCGCTGCAAGCGCGAGCCAACCATGCCGCAAAATTCGTAGCTGCCGTTCAGCTAACCCTGAAACTGGGTTATTCTCTGCACCGCCGCATGACCGCAGAGAGCCCAATGTACCAGATACTGTGCGGAGGATGAATGGGCGCGATGCACACTAAACAGCCATCCGCTCTTCTCGGGCGAAGGGGCTGAGGCCAAGCCATTCCTGCATTCGAGCGGCAACCTCGCGTGCGCCCGTCAGTTCCAATCTCCCTTCGTTCACCGCTTTTTCGACTGTATCCAGGCCCATCCAGATCCCGGTCATGGTGCGCAGGCTGCATTCGGAGTAGAGGTCAACATCATAGCCCGGATCGGCATAGCAGGCTTCCACACCGGATTGCGGGTCGGCGAGCAACCAATAGTTCTGCCGCGCCGTTGGGAGATTGTTGAACACGAACTGGAGGCAAACCCGGCGTTCCGGCAGCGGATCGATCTTCAGGAAACGATGCATGTCCCATATCAGCAATTCGGGATCGAGATTGTTGAGGGAAATTTCGCTTTCCACCCATCTTTGTCCCCAAGCACCGATCCCCATAATGAGCGGGCGAAGCTCGTCTCCAGCTTTCGTCAGACGGTATTCCTTAACACCCTGATCGCCTGTGACGGGCTGAACGACTCCCGCCGTCTCCAGTTCTCCCAACCGCTTTGACAGCAGCGTCGGCGACATCCGCGGCAGACCGCGCCGTAGATCGTTGAACCGCGTGCTGCCGCACATAAGCTCCCGGATCAAAAGCGGCGTCCAGCGCGAGCAGAGGATCTCCGAGGCCATCGAGATCGGACAAAACTGGCCGTAGCTGCCGCGCATGGAATGCCTCTCTTTCCTTGGAACCGCTGATCGTTCGAGCCTAAGCGGCATGTCAGGTCGGGTCCAGTACAGTTTCAGGACTATCGCGGCCGGGCCGTTGCGGAGACACTTGTGGTGCGCTTCGAATACAAGGGAGAGAGACCATGACCATGACACATAAAGGCACCTGCTTTTGCGGCAGCGTTGAAACCGAGGTTTCCGGTAAGCCCGAAGGTATGGGCTATTGTCACTGCGAGTCCTGCCGCGCCTGGTCGGCGGGACCAGTGAACGCGTTCAGTCTTTGGAAAACGGACAGCGTCCGGATCACCAAAGGGCAGGAGCTCGTTGGCGAATATGCCGGCACTCCGAACTCGATGCGCCGGTTCTGCAAGAAATGCGGCGGACACATCATGACGGATCACCCGCAATGGGGCGTCACCGATGTCTTCGCAGCCGCGATCCCCAGCCTGGTTTTTGAACCGGGCTTGCACGTGAACTACGCCGAGACCGTGCTGCCGATGCAAGACGGCTTGCCCAAATTCAAGGATTTTCCGACTGAGATCGGCGGGTCCGGCGAGCAAGTGCCGGAATAGTGTCCATCCATCGAACTATGCCCCAAAAGGAGAGCGACATGACAACCGCAACGAAAGCCTTCGATCCCGTCGCGTTCAAGCAAGCCACCCGCCGCCAGTGGGACGAAGCCGCCGAGGCCTGGAACCGGTGGACACCGCTTCTGGACAGGTGGTTGGGGCCATCGACCGAATTGATGCTGGACCGGATGGGACTGACGCAAGGCAGTCGCGTTCTGGATATCGCGGCCGGCGCTGGCAGCCAGACGCTCAACGCGGCGAAGCGTGTCGGACCTTCGGGTCACGTACTGGCGACCGATCTATCGCCGGGGATACTGCAACATGCCAAAACCAATGCCGATCTGGCTGGCCTCGACAATGTGGAAACCCTGGTGGTCGACGGCGAGGAGGTTGGAGGGATCGAGGCCGAGCCTTTCGATGCGGTCATGTCGCGCGTCGGCCTGATCTATTTTCCGGATCAGCACAAGGCGCTGACGGGTATGCGCGCGCAGTTGCGTCCAGGCGGCCGCATCGGTGCGATCACCTATGCCGAGGCCGGTCGCAACGGCTTTTTTTCGGTTCCGGTCGGCATCATCCGTCGCCGCGCGGCGCTGCCCGCGCCACTGCCGGGTCAACCTGGTCCCTTCTCGTTGGGCGACCCCGACGTGCTGGCTGCTCGATTGCGCGAGGCAGGATTCACCAACATCGAAATAGAGCGTGTCGCGGCACCAGTCCATTTGGGCTCGGCTCAGGAATGCCTGCAATTCGAGAAGGAAAGTTTTGGGGCCCTGCATCAGATGCTCGCGGGGCTAACCGCGCCCGAACGGGGTTACGCTTGGGACGAGATCGAGGAAGCGCTTTGTGCTTTCGAGAAGGATGGCCGTTTTGAAGGGCCTTGCGAGATGCTCGTCGCCACCGGGACAAAAGCTGCCTGATCCATGTTGCAGGTCAGCAAGTTGCCTGATCTCTAACGCCCACAACGAGGCTTCATGGCTGGCACCTGAAAGCAACATGGTAAAACACGGAAAGGAATGATCTGATGACCAAAATCGCAATCGTTCAGGAACCGCCTGTCTATCTGAACCTGTCCGCTAGCATGGAACGCGCCATCGATCTGGTCGCGCAAGCCGCCAGCGAGGGCGCCCGACTACTGGTCTTCCCCGAGGCCTGGTTTCCCGGCTACCCGACGTTCTGCTGGCGTCTGTCACCGGGTGCCGACATGGGCAAGACGGATGAACTCTTTGCCCTGTTGCAGGCCAATTCCGTCGACCTGAGCCGGGGTGGCATGACGCCCCTTCAAGAAGCGGCGGTTGAGCACGACATGGTCATCGTCGCAGGGTATCAGGAAATCGACGGCGAGGTGTCGGGATCGACCTTGTTCAATTCCTGCATCATCATCGACGCCGACGGCACCATCGCAAACAACCACCGAAAACTCATGCCGACCAACCCCGAGCGCATGATCTGGGGCTTTGGTGACGGATCCGGCCTGAACGTGGTCGAGACGGCGGTGGGGCGGATCGGGGCGCTCCTGTGCTGGGAAAACTACATGCCGTTGGCGCGCGCCGCGCTCTATGCCCAGAACATCGACATCTATGTCGCACCGACCTGGGACAGCGGCGACACCTGGTTGGCCACGATGCAGCATATCGCCCGCGAAGGGGGCTGTTGGGTGATCGGATGCGCAACTTCCTTGGAGGCGTCGGATATTCCCAATGACATCCCGCATTACGACATTCTGTTTCCCAACAAGGATGAATGGGTGAACTCCGGCGATGCCGTGGTCTACAAGCCCTTCGGCGGGATCGCCGCCGGTCCGATGCACCGCGAAAAGGGGCTGCTGATGACCGAGATCGACGTTCCCGCCGCCCGGGCCTCGCGCCGGAAATTCGACGCGAGCGGCCACTATTCCCGCCCTGACGTGTTCACACTCACGGTCGATAGAAGCCACAAGCGGTCGGTGTCGTTCATTTGACCGGCAGTGGTCTGCTGCATCACCAACACCCGCCGAGGCTACAGTCGCGGTAGACGCGAAGTGCAGATCACCGACATTTGTGACAGCGCGGCGAAAGCTCACTTTGTCCGCAGAGCGGACACCAGCTGCATCCTTCACTGCTGACGACGCTCGCGCGCAGTAGAAGTCCGGTTTGAGCCCGTAGTCGCCGGTCGACTACTCGCAGCTTCACGTCCGCGAGTAACTATTGGACAATCGTCAATAGTGCGACCAAACTGTGAACAAGCATGCAATTTTGACCCCGTGGCGGGGTGATCGGCGTCCAAAAGTGACCCCCTTATACTGATTTGGAT
>NZ_VOJI01000032.1 GCF_007923445.1 Puniceibacterium confluentis
CGTCCCGTTGTGCGCCTCAGCGCCGCCGGTGAAGGGGGTTCTAGTGTCACCCGACAAAACCCGCAAGCGCTTTTTTCACGAAAATGCACTTTTCTTCGTTCGCCCCTGCCTTTCCCCGGTTCGCACTGAATTTCCCAATGATTATGGCCACTTGATAATTTCGGTATGACGGCCGTCCTGTCGTCGACGGCGGATTTCCACGGAATCGGTGCGCGGGAACACTCGGCGGCAGGCAATTGTTTCTGCTTGTCCGCCAGTGTCGGGCGCGGGCTTCGACCTTGATCCGGACGCGAGCCGCCCCTCGTGCCGCAGCCGGGTCTTCATGGCCGCCGCTGCGCGGACGGCTGTGGCGCGACGATGGCCGATGCAGCCCCGGCAGGGTCCGACCGTCACAGTGCTGGTCGGCGACGCCAATGGGACGGCGTGTCAAGTTCCGGAGGCCGCCGCAGCGGCCCCCGAGGTCTGTCCTGGTCTCACCCGAGAAAGATGAAGTCCTCCACGGTGAAGTCGCTGGCGCTGACGCCGGTGACGCTGATGAGGTGACCGTTGAAGCCCATCGTCACGCCGGCTTCGGTTCCATCTCCGGTGTCGATCTGCGCATCGGTGATGTTGAGCGCCTCGACCCGTCCGCGGAGCCCCTGCCCGGTCACCCCGGTCAGACGGATCTGGTCGAGCCCGTCTTCGAAGTTGAGGATCAGGTCGGATTCGCCGTCGACCAGTTGGTTGAAGATGAACAGGTCTTCGCCGGCATCACCGTACATCGTGTCGTTGCCTGCACCGCCGTTGATGCTGTCATCGCCCTCGCCGCCGAAGATCACGTCGTTGCGACCACCGCCGGCAAGGAAGTCGTTGCCGGCACCGCCGTCGACAGTGTCATCACCCTCGCCGCCGCCGATGTCATCGTTGCCATCTTCACCAAAGAGCATGTCCCGGCCGGTGCCGCCGCCAAGGCTGTCATCCCCGTCGCCGCCCAACACGGTGTCGTTGCCGAAGGAGGCCCCCATGGTGTCATTGCCGACGCCGCCCTGGATCTGGTCGTTGCCCGGACCGCCGTTGACGATGTCGTTGCCTTCGCCGCCGTCCATGACGTCATCGTCCTGACCGCCGCCCATGGTGTCGTTGCCGGCGCCACCGTTCATGGTGTCGTTGCCCGGGCCACCGCCCATGTTGTCGTCGCCTGCGCCACCGTTCTCGATGTCGTTGCCCGCCGCTCCGGAAATGCTGTCATTCCCGGGACCGCCGTCGATCGAGTCGTCGCCCTCGCCCCCGGCGAGCACGTCGTCGTCACCTTGACCGCGCAGCGTGTCATTGCCCGCTTCGCCCAACAGGACATCCGCACGCGGGCCGCCGACGATCAGATCGTCACCGTCCGTCGGTGGCAGGGGCACGGCGGTCACCGTGTTGGCCGACAGGACGACTTCGTCGGTGCCCTGGGCGTCGGTGTAGCTGACAGAAACCGACATGGTCGCGCCGATATCCGCCGAGACAAGCACATAGCTGGCCGCGATGGCATCCTGAATCGCGATCCCGTCACGCCGCCACTGATAGGACAGCGTGCCCAGACCATCCTCGTCCGCCAGGGTGGAGGCGTCCGCCGTCAGGGTGTTGCCAACAATGCCGCTGCCGGTGACCTGAACCGACCCGGCAGGAAGGTCATTGACGTTGAGCACCGCGGATGTGGCGGCGCTGGTGGCGCTTTCCGCCACGCCTGCCCCGTCGGTAAAGCTGACCTGCACGGTGATGGCGCTGCCGACATCGCTCTGACCGGGAGTGTAGGTGGCAGAGGTTGCACCGCTGATCGCGGTGCCGTCGCGCAGCCACTGGTAGGAAAAGGTGCCCAGGCCGTTGGCATCACTCAGTCCTGACGTGTCCGCCGTGAGAACCGAATCCTCGGCGGCCGTGCCGGTGATGGTGGGAACGCCCTGCACCGGCGAGTTGGAGGCGGCGTCGGTCACCGTGACAGAACTGGTGCCGGTTTCAAAGCCGGTGGCCGCGGCGCTGACCGTGACGGTCTGGTCGCCATCGGCGACGTCATCGTCAATGGCTGTAACGGTGACCGTCACGCTGGATTCGCCGTCGGGAATGGTGACTTCGCTCTGCACAGTCGCCTCTGTGGTGTCGCTGCTGGTCAGGGTGACGACCAGATCACCGGACGGCGGCGTGTTCCGGGTGATTGTCACGGTTGCGGTGCCGTCCGCCTCGCTGATCGAACCGGGGTCGACGGACAAGATCAGTGCCGGTGTCTCATTGTCGAGAACATCGACGGTTGTGACGCCGTTCAGATAGCCCTGCGCCAGTGCCGTCAGGGTCGTGGTGATGGTGCCATCCGCCAGGAAGTCATCCAGTGCCTGGATCTCGACCTCGACCGAAGCCTGCCCGTCGAGAATGGTGACCGAGTTGGGTACGGTGATTTCCGAGGTGTCGTTGCTGGCAAAGACCACTTCGAGATCACCTTCGGTGCTGCCTTCGCGGGTGATTGTCGCGGTTGCGGTATCGTTGCCAAATTCGAACATCGTGGCGCGATTGACGGATACGGTCAGCGCCGGCAGGGTCTCTTCACCGCTGACGGTCACAACCTCTTCGACCGCAAGCGAGACGGTGGCGACGGCGGTCTCGGTTTCGGCGGTCTCGCCGGTGAACGCGGTGCCGGTCAGGGTCCCGGTCTGCGACGCGTCGGCCACCATCGAGAACGGCGTCGAAGACGAGCGGTCGAACGAGATCACCGTGTCGATCACCCCATCCTCACCGGCGCCGACAATCTGGAAGGTATCGCCTTCGGGCATCGAGAAGGTCACGGTGGACTGGCCGTCAATGTTGTCCGAGACCTGCACGTAGGTCGCCGATTCTTCCAGGACTTCGCCTTCGACCAGATCGGAACGGCCCGGCAGCAGGATACCGAGGCTGGTCACCGACTCGCTCAGGTTACCCAGACCCAGTGTATAGGTGATCAGCTCGAAGGTACTCAGATCCCAGGCACCCGGATCGATGCCCTCGCGGACCAGTTGTTCATGGCTTTCGCCCAGAACATATCGGCGCAGGTGATAGGCCGGATTGTGCGTCGTCGTGGTTGCAGCCTGTCCGTCTACCGGGGGCTCGGTGATGTTGGCCACGGTCTTGGTAAAGGCTTCGGTCGCCGAAAGGCTGTAATCCATCACCTCGTTGCCTGATCCCTGAACCGGGTTGACATGACGGGCACCAAAGGCGTGGCCACCTTCATGCACGGCCGCCAGAGCGATCGAGGACAGCGGGTCAGATGTCCCATCCATGAACACGGCAGTGATGTTGTTGTCATTGGTGTTGAAACGGTCGATGCCCTCGTAGGCTTGCCCCAAAAGGCGGCTATTGTCGGTGCCGTCGCCATTGGAATCATAGCTCAGGTTCGCCGAACTGAAGCGGACAGAATGGTAATCACCTGCTTCCGGTTGCGTCTGGGTCACCTCCATGGCGATGCCGGACCGGTCAAAGATGCCCTGGACCAGCGTCACCAACGAGGCCTTCTGCGCGTCGGTAAAGACTCCCAGCGGCTCGGAGCCGTCCCTTACCGCCACAACTTCTTTCAGTGGCAGGGCGTGAAACTGACCGGTGGCGATGTAAAAGTCCTTGGGGATGGCGTTATCGAAATCCAGGAACAGGACCGGCGCCTTGGCCGGTCGGTCGACGATGACACTGATGAACTGCAGGCAGTCATCAATGGATTCGTTGACCAGCTGCACAGAGGTGGTGCCGACGCTGAGGAACGGGGTCAGGTCGAAATTGTAGATGTCCCACAGCGACCCATTGGCGCCGGAGAACAGGTTCGACCCGACGCTGGTGCCGTTGACGGTCAGATCACCATCGGTAAAACTTTGCCCGTCGCCGACGTTCAGCGTCACACCGACCTCACCCGACTCGTATTCGATCTGACCCAGATTGATTGTGGTAAAGGATGGCCCGTCGGTGGAATCATTGCCGGCAAAAAAGGTCAGGTCACGGTTGTTGGTGTGGTCGCCATCATCATACAGCACGACAAGCGACGCCCCCTGGCCGCCCTCGCCCATTCCGTCGACGGTAAAGGTTCCGTCTTCCGCCACCAGGCTGGTGACATCGGCAAAATAACCGATGCTGTGATCCGAGGACCAGCAGGTGTCGACCGATGTGCCCAGCCGGGTTCCGGTGACCGCGTCGCCGTTGAACGTGATCTGAGTGTCGCTGGACCCGCTGAAATTCAGCTCGCCCCAATACAGAAAGGCGGATTTGACAGTCCCGGTGACTCCCGTCAGCTCGAAGGAGGTATTGCCGTCCCTGGCATCCCCCGCTCCGGCGATGGTCCAATCGACATTTTTCACGTCAATTTGTCTTGTAAGAGCGGTCATGGGTATTTCCTCCAGCAGCAGTTAGGTCAGGTTAAAATTGATTGAGTTTCGAGAAATCGGTTCAGCAAGTCCCGAATTGGTTTGCACTTATGTCGCATCGTTCGGCCACAAATCCTTTGCTGATGAGTTGGCCGGACAAAATCCTGCGGTCGGACGTGTTGCACCAGACTGGAACCAGGTGCCCATCAGCGGTCTTCTGACCTGCGTTGTATGCAGTACATTGCAGGTCCAGCCCGACCAGAAAGCTGTTCAGGGCTGCAACGTTTGCGGTGGATGTGTCATCCAGCCTGACCAAGGCCAGTTCCAGAATCTCGTCGCAGCAGTCCAGTTTGAACTGCAAGGGTCCAACCACTTCAGCGACACGGCCTTGGTAAAAGTTGGCAACCATTTGCGCGTCTTGTGGCGCGGTGGAGGTCTCAATACAGCCGCCCAACAACAAAAGAGCAGCCCATATATGAGACAGGAAAGAATCCATAGCCGAAAGAACTCATTGCAGACAAAATAATGAAAATATTCATACACCTTGACCAAGTTTTTCGCAATATTATTCATCCCGCGCAGGGCGCCAGACGCTGCCCGATGGCGGCGCAAGCGCGCGAAACCGCGTAAACACCACGTGTTGGCTGAACTACACGCGTTTGTGATTATCGGTCATTTAACTGTTACCGAAACCGATCAAGACACAGGAGCAAGTTTTGCGGGAACCCTGGGTCCGGCATATGGTTGAATCGCGGACGGCCGTCCGCAGTGTCTCTGTCAAAGGAACGCACGATGAAAATTGCAATTCTGGGCGGCGACGGCTTTGTCGGCTGGCCGACAACCCTGCACCTGTCCGACCTGGGCCACGACGTCCATATCGTCGACAACCTGTCGCGTCGCTGGATCGACACCGAACTGGGCGTGCAGTCGCTGACGCCGATGGATTCGATACAGGAACGCTGCCGGATCTGGCGCGATGAAACCGGGCGCAGGCTTCATTTTCATCTGCTGGATGTCGCCAAGGAATATGAACGGCTGAAGGGCTGGCTGGCGCAGGAACGTCCCGATGCCATCATCCACTTTGCCGAACAGCGCGCGGCCCCCTACTCGATGAAATCCGACCGCCACAAGGTCTACACCGTCAACAACAACACCAACGCCACACACAACTTGCTGGCAGCGCTGGTGGAGACCGCGATAGATGCGCATCTCGTCCACCTCGGGACCATGGGCGTCTACGGATACTCCAGCGTCGGCGCCGCGATCCCCGAGGGCTACCTTGATGTCGAAGTCGAAACCCTGAGCGGCGACAAAGTCCATCAGGAGATCCTGTATCCCACCCGTCCCGGCTCGGTCTATCACATGACCAAGAGCCTCGATCAGATCCTGTTTCAATTCTATGCCCAGAACGACGGTCTGCGGATCACCGACCTGCATCAGGGAATTGTCTGGGGCACACACACCGCACAGACCCGTCTGCATGAACAACTTATCAACCGCTTCGATTACGACGGCGACTATGGCACGGTGCTGAACCGGTTCCTGATTCAGGCCGCCATCGGCTATCCGCTGACCGTGCACGGTACCGGGGGCCAGACCCGCGCCTTCATCCACATTCAGGACAGTGTCCGCTGCATCGAACTGGCGCTTGGAGATGCGCCCAAGGCCGGGGAAAGGGTGCGGATCTTCAACCAGATGACCGAGACACATCGCATTCGCGACCTGGCCCGCATCGTCTGCGATCTGACCGGAGCCAGGGCGACGTTCCTGCCCAACCCGCGCAAGGAAGCGGAAGAGAACGACCTGATCGTGCGCAACGATCAGTTCCTCAAGCTGGGATTGGAGCCGACCACGCTGGCCGACGGATTGCTGTCTGAAATGGTGGATGTCGCCCGTAAATACGCGCACAGGATCGACCGCAGCCGGGTTCCCGCCGTCTCGGCCTGGACCCGCGACCTTGCCCGGGCGGTGAACCATGACCCCGAAGGAAAAGCCCTGAAATCCGTGTCATGACCGAAGGGGTGCGATCCGACACCGCCGCAGGCAGCCGCAACGCCTATGTGACGCTGGTGACCAACGCGGACTTTGCGCGCGGGGCCAGGGCGCTGGTCCGGTCCATCCGGCTTGGCGGCTCTCGGGAAGATATCGTGGTGATGCACACCGCGGCGCTTGCGGATACGGACCTCGCGCCGCTCAGGGCACTGGGCGCACGGCTCGTTGTCACCGATCTGCTGCCGACATCACACGCATTCAACACGGCCCACGCCCGCGACAGGCTGCACCATGTCGCGCCCTTCACCAAGGGGAGCAAACCGCCATTCCACACACCGCTCGACAATTTCGCCAAGCTGCGCCTCTGGCAGTTGGACTATGACCGCGTGGTGTTTCTGGATGCGGACACACTGATGCTGCGCAACTGCGACCGGCTGTTCCTCTACCCCGAGTTCTGTGCCGCGCCAAATGTCTACGAAAGCCTTGCGGATTTCCACCGGATGAACTCGGGGGTGTTCACGGCACGTCCTGACCCGGCCACATTCGCACGGATGATGGCCGCGCTGGATCAGCCCGGCGCATTCTGGCAGCGCACCGACCAGACGTTTCTGCAATCGTTCTTCCCCGACTGGCACGGGCTGCCGGTGACCTACAACACCTTGCAATATGTCTGGTTCAACATGCCCGCCCTGTGGGACTGGCCCAGCGTGCATATCCTGCACTACCAATATGAAAAGCCCTGGCAGACACCGCACTCCCGGCAGGCGCAGCTTGGCCCTCTGATCGACCTCTGGCATGCCTATGCCGGTGACGGCGCGGTGCCGGAAACCGCGTCGCTGAACAATCCCACGGTTGCCCGGTGAAGGTCGCGCTCACCGGGGCGACCGGTCTGGTCGGACATTGGATCGCCCGTGGCCTGAAGGGTGCAGGGCATGAGGTTGTGGCGCTCGGGCGTCGAGCTGCGCCGATCCCGGACATTGCGTTCCTGCCCTACGATCTGGACGGACCGCCACCGGCGCTTGGGGGATGTGACGCGCTTGTCCATGCCGCGTTTTCCCATATTCCCGGCCATTACCGCGGAGGCGAAGGCGACGACCCGGAGGGTTTCGTGCGGCGCAACCTGGACGCGACGCTGCGCCTGTTCGAGGCCGCCACGGGGCTGGAGCGGATCATTTTTCTGTCGTCGCGTGCGGTGTACGGAGATTATCCGCCCGGAACCCGGCTGCACGAGGATTTGCCACCCCGACCCGACACCCTGTACGGCCGCGTCAAACGCGACGCGGAAACCGCGCTGAAACATCTGGACGGCCCCTGCACCATCAGCCTGCGCGCCACGGGGGTGTATGGCGCGGCGCCACCGGGACAAGCGCACAAATGGCACGATCTGTTTTGCCGTTTTCAGGCCGGGGAACCGCTGGCCCCGCGCATTGGCACCGAAGTCCATGCAGAGGACCTCGCCCAGGCCGTGCACCTGCTGCTGACAACGCCGCGCGAAAACTGCGGCCACGATGTCTACAACCTGTCCGACTTCCCCCTTGACCGCCGCGACCTGCTGCGCCGCTATGCGCGCCTTGCCGGCGTGGCCGGACAACTGCCCCCTGCCGCAGACCCCACAAGTGTCAGCGCAATGGCCACGGACAGGCTCCGTGCCCTGGGCTGGCGTCCGGGGGGGCTGCGCGCCTTTCCGGCACGGCTGGCGGCAATGGTCACGTCCGGATCGGGAAATACACCCTGAGTGTCCCGTCAGCGCGGGCTCAGGCGCGCCGTATGCTGCGTACCACCGTCGTCAGGGCAAAGATCAGCGCTGCTACACAGACCATCGACGGCCCGGCGGGCGTGTCGAGCAGGAATGCCCCCTGCAACCCGCCCAGCGCCGCCAGCCCCCCAAGTCCGGCGGCCAGCACCGCCATCCGCTCGGGTGTTGTGCTGAGGGCCCGGGCCGCCGCGGCGGGAATGATCAACATCGCGCCGATCAGCAGCGCGCCCACCACCTTGATCGCCACGGCCACGACAATCGCCAGGGCCAGCGTCAGCACCAACTGCTCGCGGCGCGGATCGATTCCGGCGGACCAGGCCAGATCTTCGGACAGGGTCGACAACAGCAGCGGCTGCCAGCGCGCCCGGAGCAGCGCCAGCACAATGGCCGCACCACCCCAGATCACCAGCAGATCCATCCGGGACACCGCCAGGATATCTCCGAACAGATAGGCGGACAGATCAATGCGCACCCCCGGCACAAAGGTCACCGCCACCAGACCGAAGGCCAGTGACGCATGCGCCAACACTCCCAGCAGCGTGTCCATGCCGTAGCCCCGGCCGGACAGCGACGACACCGTCAGCGCCATGGCCAGAGCCACGGCCAGCGCCCCGGCAAAGACCGACAGCGACAGGGCCAGGGACAACACCACGCCCAGAATCGCCGCATGTGCGGTTGCGTCGCCAAAATAGGCCATCCGCCGCCAGACCACGAAACAGCCCAGCGGCGCGGCGGCCAGCGCCACGCCAACCCCGGCCAGCGCGGCGCGGATCAGAAAATCGTCCAGCATCAGTGGCTGTGCTCCGTCTCGGACGCCGCTGCGTCGTGGTGGTCGTGGTGGTCGTGGTGGTGGTGGGCATGGTCGTGGCTGTGGGTGTGTTCGTGCCGGTAAAGCGCCAGCGCCCCCTGCGTGCCAGACCCGAACAATGCCCTGTATTCGGCCGCCTGGGCCACAACTTCGGGCGTGCCCGCGCAGCAGACATGCCCGTTCAGGCATACAACCCGGTCCGACGCGGCCATGACCACATGCAATTCGTGGCTGACCATGAGCACGGCACAGCCCAGCCGCCCGCGGATATGTTCGATCTGCCGGTAGAACGCCGCCGAGCCGGGCTGGTCCAACCCCTGCGTCGGTTCGTCCAGCAACAGGATTTCAGGGCGGTTCAGCAAGGCGCGCGCCAACAGCACCCGCTGGAACTGACCGCCCGACAGATCCGCCAGCTGGCGCTGTTCCAGAGCACTCGCCCCGGCCTCGACCAGGGCAGCCTGGCGTTCGCCCTCGGGCACGCGGCGGGGCAAGTCCAGAAACCGCCCCACGGTCAAGGGCAGGGTCGGATCAACCTGCAGCTTTTGCGGCACGTAGCCCAGCCGCAGCCCGGGGCGCCGCTGCACCGTGCCCGCCGTCAGCGGCAACGCCCCGATCAGCGCCCGCAGCAATGTCGATTTTCCCGACCCGTTGGGGCCCACGATGGTGACGATTTCCCGCGCCGCGATCGCCAGGTCCACCCCCTCCAGAACCGGGGTCTTGCCGTGGCGCACGCTTATGCCCCGCGCTTCGATCAGCGGCCGGTCCCGACGGCCCTCGACGCCGCTCATGCCGGGGTCTCCTCCCGGCAGGCGGGGCACAGGCCCTCGGCCTCGATCACCATGCGTTCGACGGCGAAACCGATCTCTGCTGCGGCGTCGCGCACTGTCCGGGCGGCGTCGGCGATATGCGCCTCGGCGACCGCATCGCAGTCGCGGCAGATCAGAAAGGCGGGCGCGTGGTGCTCGCCGGGATGGGCGCAGGCGACAAAGGCATTCAACCGTTCGATCTTGTGGGCAAACCCGTGTTTCACCAGAAATTCCAGCGCGCGATAGGCAACAGGCGGCTGCGATCCCAGCCCCTCTTCGCGCAGATGGTCCAGCACGTCATAGGCGCCCATCGCCCGATGTTTCTGCAACAGGATCTCGACCACCCGACGGCGCACCGGGGTCAACTGCAACCCCTGCTCGGAACAGGTCTGCGAAACCGTTTCCAGATTCGAGGCGATGCAGCTCGCGTGGTCGTGGTGTTCAAATCCAACGGCGTCCAAGGCGGCCTCCTGTGTGCATGTTTTCACAATTGACGGGTTGATATGTTATAATATCACACCTATCAAGCGGCAAATGAATCGCCCCGCGGGGGCCCAGCAAGACACCGCAATCAATGACACCACCGCCCCGTTTCGCCCCGGGCCAGATCGACCGCCTGCGCCGCACAGCGCAGGGCGACCCGGGACCAATAGCCCGCACCGCCTGACCGAACCGAATTTCAGCGCCTGAGGATCCGCCATGCTCCGCCTGCTCCTGCCCATTTTTATCACCTGCACCAGCGCCGCTGTTGCCGATGTGCCCCGGATCGCGACGGACATCGCCCCGGTACAGGGGCTTGTGGCCGCTGTTCTCGGCGATCTGGGCGACGCTGCACTTGTGGTGCCCAAAGGCACCTCGCCGCATGATCACGCGCTGCGCCCCTCCGAGGCCCGACAGCTTCAGTCTGCCGATCTTGTGGTCTGGATCGGTCCGGACCTCATGCCCAATCTTGCAAAGCCATTGGAAACCCTGGCCAGCACTGCCCGGATCCTGACCCTCTCGGACGTACCAGGCAGCCTGCTGCTGTCCAACAGGACAGCGGCGGTGTTTGCGCTGCCGGATCCCGACACCAGCCACCCCGAGGCGGACCACGACCACAAGGACGAAGCCGCAGAGCCACGCGATACAGAGGCTGGCTCCGACCATGCGCACCCGGTCGGCGGCCATGACCCCCACCTCTGGCTCGATCCCGGCAACGCCTTGATCTGGCTGGACGCCATTCACGCACAGCTTGCCGACCTCGACCCCGAACATGCCGCGGCTTATGCAGAAAACGCCGCCCGTGCAAAGGCGGCTGTCACCAGTGCCGCCGAAGCGGCCAGAACCCGTCTTGCGGCGTCCGCGGGCCGCCAGTACCTGTCACTGCACGATGCCTATCAGTACTTTGAACACGCCTTTGACCTGCATCCGCTGGGCGCCGTCTCGCTCAGCGATGCCACCAGCCCCGGCCCTTCCCGGCTGGCCGCACTGCGCGACGTAATGGCCCGAAGCGATGTGCGCTGCGTGCTGGCCGAACCCGGCGCGGCGCTGGGGTTCCTGACCGCTCTGGACCCGGCATCCCGCCTGAGGGTCGCCGAAGTCGACCCGATGGGCGCGGCGATTCCACCAGGCCCGGAGTTCTACCCGACACTGATATCGGACACTGCGGACCGGATCGCCGACTGCCTGATGACTGGCTCCTGAACCCGATACCCTGGAACTAAACCGGGCTGCCTGCTTGACAGTCCGGTCCCGCGGCCGTTTCTCTGCACGCACCCAAGGAAGCGCTTCAATGACCCAGACCAATGATCTGCGCGCCACCGCGCGCACCCTGTTCGACGCCGCTGTCACCGCAGCGGACCCTGCTCTGGCCGTCCGCCGCCAGCTCGCCCGCATGCCGCTGCCGCAATCTGCGGGACGCACGGTTCTGATTGCCGTGGGCAAAGCCGCGCCCGCCATGCTGGCCGAAGCGCTGAAACATGTGACCGGTCCGCACGAGGCGCTCGCCGTGACCCATCACGAGAACACCCAGAAGGTGCCCGGTGCCCGTGTGCTGAACGCGGGCCATCCGGTGCCGGATGCCGCCGGAGCTGCCGCCGGTCAGGCAGTGATGGAGCTGCTCGACAGCTGTGGCGCCGAAGATCAGGTGATCGCGCTGATCTCGGGTGGCGGATCGGCCCTGTTGCCCGCGCCCGTGCCGGGACTGAGCCTTGCCGACAAGGCAGCGGTCAGTCAGGTCCTGCTGTCCGGTGGTCTGGATATCGTGACGATGAACCTTGTCCGCCAGCAGCTCTCGCAGCTCAAGGGCGGCGGCTTCCTGCGCCGCGCAGCCCCTGCCCCGGTCACCGCGCTGATCCTGTCGGACGTGATCGGCGATGACCTGCGCGCCATCGCTTCTGGCCCGACCGTCAGCCCGATCGGCACGGTGGAAGAGGCGCGCGCGATCCTGAAGAACCACGGGCTGTGGGACAGGCTTCCGGCCGCGGCCCGCGACGCGCTGGACCATCCCCGCCCCCCCGAACCGGTGCCCGCCGCCGTGAACGTCATGATCGGCTCGAACGGCCAGTCGGTGGATGCCATGGCCGATGCCGCCCGGGCCGCAGGCTGGGACGTGCGCGTGTCCGATCGCCCGCTGGTCGGGGATGTCGACTCTGCCGCGCAGGAGGTTCTGGCCCTGATGGCCCCGGTGGACCGCCCGACGGCCCTGCTGTTCGGTGGCGAGACTACGGTGATCCTGCGCGGCAGCGGACGTGGTGGGCGCAATCAGGAACTTGCCCTGCGGGTGGCGCTTGCGGCACCGGATCTGGCGCAGGACTGGCTGTTCCTGTCGGGCGGCACTGACGGCCGGGACGGGCCCACCGACGCCGCCGGTGGCGTCGTCGACGCCGGTTCGGCTGCACGGATGGCCGCCGCCGGGCAGGATGCGCAGAAGCTGCTGGCGAACAATGACAGTTACGCCGCGCTCAAGGCTGCGGATGATCTGCTGATGACCGGCGCCACCGGCACCAATGTGGCGGATGTGCAGGTGTTGCTGATCCGGCCCTGAGCACGGAATCCCGGGGCGGCCCCGGCGGCGTGCCCTCTCGGCCCGCCGGACAGTGCCGCATCATCCGGCGCTGGCGCCGCCCGACACCGCGCCGCGTCGGCCCGCGAAGGGCTTCAGCGTCACACCCTCCGCTTCCAGGGCGGCCTTGACCGAACGCGCAATTTCCAGCGCCGTCTTGCCGTCGCCATGCAGGCAGATCGTGTCGACCGCCGCGGGGATGCGCTTGCCGCCTTGAGACACGATCGCGCCCGCTGCCACCATGTCGACCATGCGCCGCCCGGCGACTTCGGGATCGTGAATCACCGCCCCCGGCAGACTGCGGTCCACCAGCGTCGCATCGTCGTTATAGGCCCGATCGGCAAAGATTTCACCCGCCCAGGCACAGCCCAGCGCCTCGACCGCCTGCTGCTGCGCGGTGGCTGCCAGCACCATCACGATGATGTCGGGATCCACAGCCAGCGCACCTTCGTAACAGGCCCGGGCCATGTCGGCATCCTCGGCGGCCATATTGGCCAGCGCGCCGTGCAGCTTCAGGTGCCGCACCCTGCCGCCCGCCGCCGCTGCCATCGCCCGGGCCGCGCCCAGCTGGTAACAGACAAGGTTGCGCAGCGATTCTGCCGACAACGCCATCCG
Organism: Puniceibacterium confluentis; assembly: GCF_007923445.1. Taxonomy (GTDB): domain Bacteria; phylum Pseudomonadota; class Alphaproteobacteria; order Rhodobacterales; family Rhodobacteraceae; genus Puniceibacterium; species Puniceibacterium confluentis. Next base: position 13,352 of record NZ_VOJI01000032.1, read on the forward strand.
CCGCCGTCCGAACCCCTGCAGATCGGGAAACCCGGGATGGGCACCGATGCCGGTGCCATTCGCCACCGCCTCGCGCAGGGTGGCGGCCATCACATCCCAGTCACCGGCGTGAAAACCGCAGGCGATGTTGGCCGAGGTCACGACCCGCAGCAGGTCGGCATCCCTGCCCATGACCCAGGGGCCAAAGCTCTCTCCCATGTCGGCATTCAGATCGACGGTCCTGTTCATGGTCTCTCTCCTGTTACAGTTCATCGCCCGCAATCGCGCCGCTGATCAGCTGGTAGGACAGCAGGTCACGGATGTCGTGCGGATCGCGCACCAACGGCTTCAGCTGTCCGGCCAGCGCCTTGACCCCGGACCGGTAGCGACGCTCGGCCTCGAGCGCGACCTCTCTGGTGACAAAGCGGAATTCCAGCACCGCCCCGGCGGGCGTCTGGGCAACCCGTGGCAAGTCGCAGGGCAGCACCGTGCCGATCCGCGGGTAGCCGCCGGTCGTCTGGCTTTCGGCCATCAGCACAAAGGGGGCGCCGTCGCCGGTCACCTGAATGTCGCCGGGCACAATCAGTTCCGAAACAACCGACAGCCCGCCGGGGACGTGAAAGCCTTCTCCGGCGCTCTCCAGTCGCACACCCATCCGGTTGGCGCGGGTGTCGCGGATGAACCGGGTGCGGACAAACCGGTCGAGCTGGTCCTGTGGGAACAGCTCGGTTTGCAGGCTGGGCGACACGCGTACCACACCGCCGCCGAACCGGGTGTCGCGTGGCAGAATGTTCCCGGTGGCACTGCCCCTGTCGGCCCCCAGCGGCAGCTGATCGCCTGCCGCCAGCACCCGGCCCAAACCTGCCGCCAGATGGGCCGAGCGGGCGCCCAGCACCTGCGGTGTGTCGATGCCGCCGCCCACATGCAGATAGCCATAGACTCCCGACAGCACCGGTCCGATGTCGAGGACCGCGCCCCTGGGCAGCAGGTGCGACGCCCCCCAGATCAGCCGCGCCCCGTCCAGAGTGGCGCGCATTTCGGCGCCTGTCAGGGCAATGCGCAGATCGCGGGTCGCCTCGAACCGCCCGCCCACCCCGGCCATTTCCAGAACAGCGAGGTCATCGGACTGGTGCAGCAGCGCCGCGCCCTCGGCCAGCGCCAGCCGATCCATTGCGCCGCCACGCGACAGCCCGTAGGCCAGCGTGCCGCTGCGCCCACGGTCCTGCACCGTGACGTTCGGCCCGGCGCTGTGGACGATCAGCAGGTCGCTCATCGGATCACCGCGCAGGTTGCGCCGCCGTCGGGGTCCGCTTCCATGTTCGCCAGATCTTCGGGCGCAACCGGTACGAACTGTGCCTCGTCACCGGGACGCAGCACAAACGGCGACGCGCTTTCCGGGCGAAACAGCCGGAAGGCAGTCTGCCCGATGTGCCGCCAGCCGGTCGGTGTGGTGACCGAGAACAGCACCAGCTGGCGGATCGCCACCACCAGCGCCCCGACCGGCACCGTCGGGGTGAGCGCGCTCTGGCGCGGAATGTCCCAGACCTCGGGCAACTCGCCCAGATAGGGCTGACCGGGGGCAAAGCCGATGGTGGTGACACGCACCCGCGCCTGCGAAATCGAAGCAATGGCCTGCGCGGCGGTGAGACCGGCCGCCGCTGCCGCCTCGGACAGTTGCGGCGCCATGTGGGTGCCATAGACCGTGGGAATGCGGAAAAATCGCCGCCCCTGCGGCAGTTCCGCAGCACTCCAGTCCCGCTCGGCCAGCAGCGCCGCGAGCCGCGGTCGCAGGTCGTCGCCCCCCGGCCCCAGCGGATCATACCGGAGGTAGGCCGAGACCAGCGAAGTCGAGGTTTCCTCGACCCCCGCCCAGCCCGCGCGATCCACAGCGGCGCGGAACGCCAGCGCCGCGCGGTTCGCGGGTTCGGACAGCCTGTCGCCAAAGCTGACCAGCAGCCCGTCGGTGCCGACGCTGCGGACAATGGGAAAGCTGCGGACAAGGCTATCGGTCATAGAGGCGCCTCAGCAGGATTGGGGTCAGATACATCGGAATCTGGTAGCAGCCGATAAAGATCAGCAGCGGGTCGGTCAGCGCCACCGGCAAGGCCAGCAGGAACAGCGCGATGTTGCGGTTGCCCGCGATGATCGCCACCGGCACCGCCCAGCCCTCTGCGTGCCAGCGGCGGCGCAGCAGCGCAAAGCCCGCCAGTTGCAGACCAAAGTTCACCGCCGCCACAGCGCCCAGCCACAGTGCCAGACGGGCCGGATCGGTCCGCGCCAGCGGCCCGATGGCCGACATCAGCCCCACCACGATCACTCCCAGCGCCAGTGCCGACACCCCGTCGCACGCCCGAATCTGATCCGCAGTGGGCCGCGCCAGCAGCCAGTGTCGCGCCGCGAATCCCCCCACCACCGCCAGCATTGTGACCCCGATCAGCCACACCACGGCGCGCAGCGCCGCCGCTGCGCCACCCAGGTGTGGCAGCAACGCCAGCACCGGCAGGACTGTCAGCGGGAACAGCAGCGTTCCCAGCACCAGCACCCGCATCGCCGGGGCGGGATCCTGCCCCGCCATGATGACAAAATTCGGCGCTCCGGTCACCGAAGGCGCACAGAGCATCAGCACCACCGCCAGCCCGAAGGGGGTGTCCAGCACCCCGAGCGCCGCGCACAGTGCCAGCCCGGCCAGCGGCAATCCCACCTGCAGCACCAGCACCACGGCGAGCGAGCGCCGCCCGGCCGCAAGTCCGCCCAGCGCCGCCTGCGGCCCGACCCGCAACGCCGTGAGAAACAGCAGCAGCGCCACCAGTTCCGGCAACCAGGGACGCAGTGCCGCGGCCATGCCCGGCAGCGCCAGCCCGGCCAGCAGCCCCAGCACCAGGCACATCCGCGCGTGGCGCGCAAAGACGTGAAGCAAGGCCACAGGTCATCGCGCTTCGCGGATGGTGTCGGGCAGCCAGAGCGCCAGATCCGGCAGCCAGATCAGTACAAAGACCATGGCCACCATGATCAGGAACATCGGCATCGCGGCGCGGGTGATATAGCCCATCTCGTGGTCGGTCATGCCCTGAAGCACAAACAGGTTGAAGCCGATCGGCGGGGTGATCTGCGCCATTTCAACCACCACCACCACGAAGATGCCGAACCAGATCAGGTCGATGCCCGCCTCGCGCACCATCGGCTCGACCACCGCCATGGTCAGCACGACCGAGGAAATCCCGTCCAGGAACATGCCGAGCACGATGTAGAAAACCAACAGCGCCATCAGCAGCTGGAACCGGCTGAGCTCCATGCTGGCGATAAGATCGGCCAGCGCCCGGGGCAGTCCGGTGAACCCCATCGACAGCTTGAGAAAGGCCGCACCGATCAGGATCAGCGCAATCATCGCGCTGGTCCGGGTCGCCCCCATCAGGCTGGCGCTGAAGGTCTGCCAGTTCAGCGAGCCCTGTCCCGCAGCCAGCACAAGCGCGCCGATGACACCGAAGGCCGCCGCCTCGGTTGCGGTGGCAAAGCCCAGGTACATCGAGCCGATCACCACCACGATCAGGCAGATCACCGGCAGCAGGAACCGCGAATTGCGCAGCTTTTCGGCGAACCCCATGCCGGTCTCTGCCAGCGGCGCCCAGGATCTGGAAAAGGTGGCATAAACAGCCACATACCCCATGAACATCAGCGCCAGCACCAGCCCCGGCACGACGCCGGCAAAGAACAGCGCGGTGATGGATTCGTTGACCGAGACGCCATAGACGATCAGTGCAAGGCTGGGCGGGATCATCAGGCCCAGCGTCGCCGCCCCCGCCAGCGTGCCGATGATCAGCCGTTCGGGGTAGTTGCGTGCCCGCAGCTCGGGGATCGACATCCGCCCGACGGTGGACAGGGTCGCCGCCGACGATCCCGACACGGCGGCAAACACCGTGCAGCCGACGATGTTGGTGTGCACCAGCCCTCCCGGCAGGCGGGCCAGCCAGGGCGACAGGCCCTTGAACATGTCCTCGGAAAGCCGTGTGCGGTACAGCACCTCGCCCATCCAGATGAACAGCGGCAGGGCGGTCAGGGTCCAGCTGGACGAGGTGGCCCAGATCGTGGTGACCATGGCATCGCCCACCGGACGCGAGGTGAAAAGCTCCATCCCGACCCAGGCCACCCCCATCAGCGCAAGGCCGACCCAAACGCCGGTGCCCAGCAGGAGGAACAGCACAAAGAGAAAGAGTGTGATGGCGTAGATTTCGGTCATGTCACTCTCCGCGGGACTGGTCGACAAGATCGCGGGTGATGCGGTGATCGCCCTTGAACAACACATGGATCAGGTGGTCGCTCAAGGCGATGGCCAGCGTGCCACCGCCCAGCACCATCACGGACTGGGGAATCCACAGGGCCGTGGCGTCCTGAGACTGCGACACCTCGTTGAATTTCCAAGACCAATAGGTGAACCAGTAGGCGTAATAGGTGAAATACCACGCGATGGCCGCGCCGAGCAGGAAGCACCAGATTTCCAGCGCCCGGCGCACCGGCCCTGGCACCGCGTTGAGAAGGATCGACACCCGGATATGCGCGCCCCGATTCAGGGCATTGGCAAAGGCGAGGAAAGATGCCGCCGCCATTGCATAGCCCGCATAGGCCGCCCCGCCGGGAAACACCGTGCCGCTCCAGCGCGCCAGCATCTGGGCGACGATCAGCACCAGGATTGCGATCAGGCAAAGCGCGGCCAGCACACCCGCCGCCAGATACAGCGCATCCAGCCCGCGTCGGATGTGGCGCAGCAAGGTCATGGCAGTCTCCAATGTCAGAGGAGGACGGCCCGCCAGGGGGCCGCCCATCCGGTCAGCGCGACAGCGTCAGTTCACTGCATCGCGCGGTAGGAATCGATGATGGACTGTCCGGCAGCACCCGCCTGTTCCAGCCATTCGGTGGTCATCTTCTCACCCACTGTGCGCAGGTCGGCTTCCAACTGCTCGGATGGCGGAGTGACCATCATGCCGCCCGCGCGCAGACCTTCGTAGGTGAAGTTGGTGTATTCCTTGGCGCGGTACAGACCGGCGTATTCCGCGAGTCCTGCACAGCCCTCGATCACCGCCTTGTTCGCATCCGACGTGGCGGCCCAGGTGTCGGCATTCACCATGATGTAGTTGCGCGGCAGCCAGGCATCGACCTGATAGAAGTGGGTCAGAGATTCCCAGACCTTCTGGTCATACCCTGTCGCCCCCGAAGAGATCATCGATTCCGCCACGCCGGTGGCAAAGGCCTGGCTCAGTTCCGCCGCCTCGATGGTGACCGGGGCCATGCCGGTGAGTTCGGCCAGACGCGCGGTCGCGTTGTTGTACGAGCGGAACTTGATTCCCTGCATGTCCGCGACCGACGTCACCTCCTTGTTGAAATACAGCCCCTGCGGCGGCCAGGGGACGGAGTACAGCAGATGCAGGCTCTGCTCTTCCAGCACCTTTTCGATCTCTGGCTTTGCGGCCTCCCAAAGCTTGGCATGATCGTCAAAGCTGGGGGACAGGAAGGGGATCGAGTCGAAACCGAAAATCGCGTTTTCGTTGGCATGGCCCGACAGCAGGCGTTCGCCGATCGGCACCTGACCGGTCTGGATGGCGCGTTTGATGTCCGCCCCGGCAAACAGCGCGCCGCCCGGGTGGGTGACGATCTCGACTTCGCCCATGGTGCCGGTGGTGACGCATTTGGCGAATTCGGCACCGGTCGCCGAATGGAAATTGGTGCCGGAATAGGCCATCGGCATGTCCCAGGTCTCGGCCAGAGCCGGTGCGGTCAGAGCCGTGGCACAGGCCAGGCCGACCAATGTATCGGTGATCAATTTCATATCGTTATCTCCCAGGTCACATGTTGGATTTCAAGAGAACCGCCCCGGTTGGTACGGGGTCAGGTCGGTGTTGGACGGACGTCCCGTCATGAGGCCGGCCAAAAGCCGACCTGTCTTGGGGCCTGCGGTCAGGCCGATGTGGTGGTGGCCAAAGGCGGTATAAACACCGGTCTCGCGGACCTGACCGATCAGCGGCAGACTGTCCGGAACAGTGGGACGGTGCCCCATCCACTCCACCTCCTTGCCATGTGTCAGCCCCGGAAAGGCACGCCGGACCTGGCGGCGCAGCAGGTCAAAGGGCGCGCGTGACGGCCCTGCGTCCAGCCCACCGAATTCCACGATCCCGGCGCAGCGCAATCCGGCGTCCATTGGCGTCGCCACAAATTTCCCGGCGTTGATCATAAATGGCACTCTGGGCCCGTTCCGGGCATCCTCAAAGACGATATGGTAGCCGCGTTCGCTCTCCAAAGGAACCTTCAGCCCGAGCTTGACCAACAGCGGCGCCGACCAGACCCCCGACGCGCTTACCACCCGGTCGCAGGCAATGGGGCCGTCGCTGGTTTCCACCTGCGAGACGCGCCCGCCGGTCAGGGTCAGATCCAGAACCCGGGCCCGGCGAATGGTGCCGCCCATTGCCTGAAAATCCCGGGCCAGAGCTTTGACATAGCCACCGGGGTCGCGGACATGTCCATGATCGCTCATCACCGCTAGGCAGTTGATCCCGGAGCCCAGCATCGGTTCATATTCGCGCACGGCGGGGCCTTCGACGAGTTGTGGCGCAAAGCCCAATGCTTCCCGCAGGGCCCATGACCCCGCTTCGGCGTCGAAGGCCCGGCGGTCGGCATAGGCATAGGCGTACTCTCCGGGCACGACAAAGCTGCGCGCCGACAGCCCTTCGGTCAGCGCCAGATGCTGGTCAACGCTGTCCACCACAATCGGCGCCAGACCCTCGGCGATGCGGCGGGTGTCGGCCGCATTGGCGTGACTGAGGTACTTGATCAGCCAGGGCAGCAGCCGCGGCAGATAGGCCCACTTCAGAAACAGCGGCGCATCGCGGTCCAGCAGCATGCCCGGAGCCTTGTGGATCAGCCCCGGCGCCGTGACCGGCAGCATGGCGCAGGCGGCAAGCACGCCGCCGTTGCCATGCGATGTGCCCTCGCCCGGGTCGGCATGATCCACGACAGTGACCCTGGCGCCGAAACGGCGCAGCCAGATAGCCGTCGACACACCGACGATGCCCGCGCCGACAACCACGACATGATCAGGAACGGGCGACATGACAGCAACTATCCCAGAGTGATTCCATGCCAGCATTGTGAAGCATAATCGCAGTTCGTCAACAAAATGTTGACAAATTGTCAGTGTTGGTCTTTGCTGTGCTGCATGAAACAGCATGATCTAGGCCCGGTCGTCTCATCGGCCCACCTCGCGGGGGGGGCCTTTCCCGAGATATCCGAGTTTGAATTTGGCCTGACGCTTGCGCACAATGCCTTTCAGCGCTGGGTGGTGCGGGCAATGGCCACGGCGGGCCACCCTGGTCTCACCGCGCTCGAAGTGCTGGTGTTGCATTCGGTTTTTCACCGCGACCGCCCCAAACGGCTGGCCGATCTTTGTCTGGTGCTGAACATCGAGGACACGCATACGGTGAACTACGCCATCAAGAAGCTGGCCCGCGCCGGGTTGGTGAAAGAGGGTCGTCAGGGCAAGGAAAAAACCGTTTCCGCCACGGCGGAAGGCGCCGCCGCCTGCGAACGTTACCGCGAGATCAGGGACGGCCTGTTGCTCGGCGCCGTCGCCGAACTGGGGTTCGAACCCGAGCAGATCACCCGCCTGTCCACGCTGCTGCGATTGATGTCGGGACAATATGATCAGGCCGCGCGGGCAGCGGCAACCTACTGACTGCGGGCTGCCCTTGCGCAGTTTTCACGGCCTGACGGGGGCGCGCACAGGTCAACGTCGGTTCAGTGCGGCTTGCCCGGCGTTTCCGTCGTGTTCAGAACCGCGTTCAGAGCTTCTTCGATGTCGTCAGGATCGTCAGAAGGCACGGCATAGCTGCCGTTTATCCATTTGGCGAGATCGACATCGGCACAACGTTTCGAGCAGAACGGACGGAACTGCGGATCAGTTGCGCGCTTGCAGATCGGACATTTCATCCCAGGACCTGCGACAAGGCGATCCGATCCCGCTTGCGTTGCAGTTCCAGGTTGCCCATCGGGGTCCAGCCGACAAGCGTCGTTTCGATGGTGCAGAGTTTCAGCGCAGCGCGCAGGGCGGATTCGATGGTGCGACGGTCCTTTTTCGGCACCGGCGCCATGTCGATGGTGATCTGGCCACCAAGGCCACGCAGACGCAACTGGCGGGGCAGATCCTTCATTGCCGCCAGATTGACCTTGAGACCGGCGGCCGGAGTCGTATCTCCGCCGGTGTTGATGTCCACGGCAATCAGCGCCCGGGTCGGCTCGATGAACATTGCACCCTCGCCAAGCCGCACTCTGGCGCTGCGCAGCTCTTCGATGGCATCCAGAACGCCCTGGGTTTCAAAGCTGCCCGCCTCGGTGTCGATCTCGGCCGACTCGCTCCATTCCCGCCAGGCCAGCGCATGGGGGCTGTCGCCTTCGACCAGGGTTTCGGCCTCGCCGGTGGTGTCCTGCATCACAGTGTTTGCCAGATCCGCCATGGCCTGGATGTCTTCGGCAATCTCGTCGCGGTCCGCCCCGGCACAGGACGACCGCAGGATCAGGCCGTGACTGCCCTCGTCCATCGCTTCGTGGGCAATTTCGATCAGGCGAACGCGCTCTTCCTCGTCGCGAATCGACCGCGAGATGTTGAAGCCGGGCGCGTCGGGCGTGACGATGGCATGGCGGCTCTTGAACAGGATCTTGGTGGTGACGGGGATCGCCTTGCCGGGTTCGGCATAGCCGGTGACCTGCACCAGCAGCGGCTGTCCGGCCGCCAGGCCCTTGATCTGGCGCAGATAACACGGGCCGTCCGGGCTGTTCAGGAACATCCCGCCCTGCCCTTTCATCGGCCGCATGGCGATGGCGCGATAGATGGTGCCGGGACGCGGCAGATCGGTGTCGACCAGCAGATCCTGAAGAATGCCATCCACCATGAGAGCGGCGGCTTCGGAACCGTTGAGATGGTCGAGCGCGATGGTGCGGCCTTTCATGGCTGCTCCTTCCAGAGAGGGTATCCTGCGGCGCGCAACAGATGCGCAGCCTCGGTCAGCGGCAGGCCGACAACCGCAGTGAAAGAGCCTGAAATCCATGGGATGAACGCCCCGGCAGGCCCCTGAATGCCGTAGGCACCAGCCTTGCCCTGCCAGTCGTTGGTCGCGAGATAGGCGTTCAGTTCCTCATCCGACAGCGACTTCATCTTGACGGCGGTCACCACGTCACGTTCCCAGACCCGCGCGCCGCGCCGCACGGCGATGGCGGTGATCACGCGGTGACGGCGGCCCGAGAGCGCCAGCAGAAACTGCGCCGCTTCGCCCGCGTCGCCGGGTTTGCCAAGGATTCGGCGTCCCAGCGCCACGGTGGTGTCGGCAGACAGCACGATGTCGTCGCTTCCCGCCTCGACGGCCAGCGCCTTTTCCCGCGCCAGCCGCACGCAATAGGGGCGCGGCAGTTCGCGGGGCAACGGTGCTTCGTCGATGTCGGGGGGGCGGATGTCATCCGCCACAACCCCCAGCTGGGCCAGCAGGTCGCGCCGACGCGGACTGCCAGAGCCGAGGATCAGTTTCATGCTTGCCCCGGCGCGCGTTTCGGCGTGGCCTTGCGGCCCAATGTCGGAGCAGCGGTCATCATGCGCTTACTTGAAGCGATAGTTGATCCGACCCTTGGTCAGATCGTAGGGTGTCATCTCGACTTGTACCTTGTCTCCCGCGAGGACACGGATGCGGTTCTTGCGCATCTTGCCTGCCGTATGTGCGATGATCTCATGGCCGTTTTCAAGCTCGACCCGGAACGTCGCATTCGGCAGGAGTTCCTTCACGACACCGGGAAATTCGAGCGTATCTTCCTTGGCCATGGTCTCTCCTAAGTTACCGACTCTGCCTTCGTTGCAGAGCGCAGCACTAAATGGGCGCATTCCCCCAGATTTTCAAGGCCCAAATCAGCGCAGGCTGCGGATCGGTGCAGGAGCGTCCCGACCGGTCTGTTCGCTCCAGTGCGCCCGGTTCAGGACGACGCCATCAGCACGTACATGGGCGATGTGTGAAATGTCGATCTCTGCATAGGTCCAGCCCGGCTGATTCATCCGCCCCTCGGAGATGACGCCCGTGGCTGGAAAGCCGGTATCGGGCGGACCGAAGACGCCCCCCATTCCGGTGTTGGTGTCCACCGCCTCGGACCAGTCGCAGGCGCCGGTGGTGGACGACATGACGGTCACGCATTGCTGCTCCAGCGCCCGGGCCATGGCGCCGATGCGCACCCGGGAATAGCCGCTCAGCGCCTCGGTGCAGGACGGCACAAGGATCAGGTCAGCCTCGGACAATGCCCGGGCCAACAAAGGGTATTCACTGTCATAACAGATCAGGATGCCCAACTTTCCAAGGCTGGTGTCGAACAGCGCCAGCGGATGGCCGGGCACGACCCCCCAGATTTCCCGTTCGAACCGGGTCATGATCTGTTTGTCCTGATGCGCCTGCGCGCCGCTCGGCGTGAACAGGCGCGCGCGGTTGACCGGGCGCAGACCGATGGTGGCATCGAACACCGGACCCGAGGCCGCGAGGATGTGAACCCCGTGCGCGCGCGCCAAATCCGCATGCAGCGCATCCGCCCGGGGAATATTGTCCGAAACCGCACGCAGAGACGATTCGAGATCCGCCGCGACTGCGCGCCCCGCCAGGGTCGCCAATTCCATCGCTCCGTATTCCGGAAACACCAGCAGGTCGGCGCCCTGCCCGGCGGCTTCGGACACCCAGGAGGTGATCTTGGACGCGTAGGCGTCCCAATCGGCCAGAAAATCCATCGGATAGGCGGCGGTTGCGATCTTCATGATTCAGTCCTGTTCTCAAACCCCGGGGACCGGGCCGACGCCTCATGCATCGGTTTGGAGATGGGTGGCCACGTCCAGACGCCTGCTCCAGAATTGCAGGGATTTGGCGCTCTCGTCCGACGAATCGATGTCTTTCCAACGGAATTGCGCCACGACACCCTCCAGCGGTGCATAGCCGCGTTTGCGCCAGAAACCGTCGAGCGGGACATAATCGGTCGGGCGAAGCGGATGATCCGCAGCCCGGATAACCGAACAAAAGGCGGTATGGGCAAAGCCAAGCCGCCGCGCATGCGCCTCGCGCTGATCAAAGAACTGGTGGCCGATGCCCTGGCCGCGACATTCGGGCAACAGGACCGATTCGGCACAGTAGAACAGATCCTTCAGCGCCAGGCCGCTGCTGTCGAACGCGGCCGAGAAATCATCGGCATGCTCAAGCATCGGCGCGCCGGTCGACGCCCCGACCAGCCGGTCGCCGTCAAAGGCCCCGACCAGCACCGCCCGGTCGCTGTCGCGGTAGGTCTGGAGATACGACCGTTCATATTCCAGATCCCCGTCATACAGATAGGGCCAGCTGCGGAACACCTGCATCCGCAGCCGCGCCACATCGTCCAGCGCAGCGGCAAGCGCCGCCCCGGTCAGTACCTCGACACGCATCACGAGACCTGCTTGATCCAGTCCGAGAGGTTGTAATAGGTGACCACCCGCGTGATCTTGCCCCCGGTCAGCGAAAAGAATGAGCCGGCCGGCAGACGATAGGTCTGGCCACGCGCCTCCGGCAACCCCGGATCCGTTTCCAGATAGGTGCCGTTCACCATGAATTCCGCCGCGCCGCGTGTGCCGTCCTCGGCCTCGAACAGCACCAGCTCGGTGAGCTTCTCGTCATAGCAGCGCTCCATATGAGCGCAGAACTCGGCAAAGGCCTCGCGGCCTATTCGCACATTGCCCTCGTTCACATAGTGCGCAACCTCGTCGGACAGACAGTCCAGCATCCCTGCGGTGTCGCCCCGGTTGAAGGCATCGAAATACCGCTCCAAAGTGGTGTTGCTCATCAGCGTCCCCATTTTCCCTTGAGTTGTTCATAAATCTGGTCCCGGGTCTGGCGATAGGCGTTCAGCTTTGCCTCGCGGCTTTCCCCCAGCCCGGTGGGGTCCATGATCGGCCAGTATTCCACCGACAGATGAAACAAGCGCGTCAGTTCCAATGCCTTGCGCTGCGACGTTGGCGACATCGCAACAATCAGATCAAAGCCCGACAGCGCCTCGCCATACTGCTCCAGATCGTCGAAGTTGCGCGCCGTGTGACGCGACAGTTCAACCTCGATCTCCTTGCAGGCGGCAATGGCAAAACCATCCACATCCAGATCGTTCAGAACGCCGACGGACTGCACATAGCTGCTGAATCCGTACAGTTTCTTCATGATGCCCTCGGCCATTGGCGAGCGCACCGCATTGTGGTCACAGCAGAACAGCACCGACTGCGGAAGCTGTAACGGCACCATTCAGCCCCCGAAGTGCAGGACGCAGACAAGAGTGAACAGGCGCCGGGCGGTGTCGTCGTCGATGTCCGCCTTTCCGACCAGCCGTTCCTGAAGGATCCGCGCCCCTTCGTTGTGAATGCCGCGCCGCGCCATGTCGATGGTTTCGATCTGGCTGGGAGGCAGTTTCTTGACCGCGTCGAAATAGCTTTTGCAGATCTGGAAATAGTCCTTCACCACCTGGCGGAAGGGCGACAGCGACAGGTGAAACTCCGCCGCCTTCTCGTGCGCTTCGGTCGCAACATCGAAAACCAGACGTTTTTCCCGGATCGACAACCCGACACGATAGGGTCCGGACGGCACAGCGCGGTCATCCCGCGTCGGCAGCACGAAGGTGTTCTGCTCCATGAGGTCAAACATCGCCACGCGGCGTTCCTGTTCGATCTCCGGCGTCGGAGGTGGAAGACCGGCGTCATCCAGCTCGATATGTGCAATACGGCTCATGGACGGACCCTTTTGACTGCCATCCTCCCAGGGGATGCTTAACGCGTCGACTCGCGTGGGGCAATCGCACCTTTTGGTGTATCAGCGCGACCCCGGCATTCGTGACGTCACTCGGAAAATGTTCGATTCAGACAAGTTCATTGCTGTTTTCAGCCAGATTTCCGTGACTTTCGTCAGAAAATTATTCGAAATTGCACAGTCGAAATCCGCACGTCCCTTCCAGTACGACCGGCCGGTGCCTGCTAATCGTTGAGTTTCTGCAACCGCGCGGTGACAGACAGCCCGTGCGCCTCGAGACTTTCCGACCGGGCGAGCCGCTCGGCAGCAGGGCCGATGGCGCGCAACGCCTGGGGTGTCATCTGCGCCAGTGTGGTCCGTTTCAGGAAATCCAGCACCGACAGTCCCGAGGAAAACCGCGCCGAACGCGCGGTCGGCAACACATGGTTCGGCCCGCCGACGTAGTCTCCGATGGCTTCGGGAGTCCACTGGCCCAGAAAGATCGCTCCGGCGTGGCGGATCTGTTGGCTCAGAGCGTGCGGATCGGCGACACAGAGTTCAAGGTGTTCCGGGGCAATCCGGTCAGACAGTGTCGCGGCCTCGGGGAGATCCCGGACGGTGATCACCGCGCCGAAATCACGCCAACTGGCCCCGGCGATGCTGCGGCGTTCCAATGTTTCAAGCCGCTTTTCAACAGCTTGCGCGACACTTTTACCAAAGTCCGCGTCGGTAGTGATCAGCAGGGACTGCGCGCTCTCGTCGTGCTCGGCCTGGCTGAGCAGGTCCAGCGCGATCCAGTCAGGGTCATTGTCAGCGTCCGCAATCACCAGAATTTCGGATGGTCCGGCGATCATGTCGATGCCGACCTTGCCAAACACCCGCCGCTTGGCCGCTGCGACAAAGGCGTTGCCGGGACCGGTGATCTTGTCGACCGCCGCAATCGTTTCAGTGCCATAGGCCAAAGCGGCAATGGCCTGCGCGCCGCCGATGCGATAGATTTCGTCGACGCCACTGATCCGTGCCGCCAAAAGCACCAGCGGATTGATCACCCCGTCCGGGGTCGGCACGGTGATGCACAGCCGCGGCACGCCCGCAACCTTGGCTGGAATGGCATTCATCAGGACCGATGACGGATAGCTCGCCAGCCCGCCGGGAACATACAGCCCGGCCGCCCCGACCGGCGTCCAGCGCCAGCCCAGGGTGGCGCCATCGGGATCAGTCCACTGCGCGTCCTCGGGCATCTGGCGCACGTGGTAGGCGCGGATTCGTTCAGCCGCCAGTTCCAGTGCGGCGCGGTCCTCTGGCGAGACCCCGGCGATTTCCGCGTCAACTTCTGCCCGACCGACAACCATGGTCTCCGCCGTCAGCGTCAGCCGGTCGAATTTGGCGGTCAGGTCCAGCACCGCCTGATCGCCGCGGGCCCGCACATCGGCGATGATTGCAGCCACCGTATCATCGACGTCCGGGCTGTCCTCACGCTTGGCGTTCAACAGCCTGACAAAAACTGCCTCGAAATCGGGCTGGGTGGTATCGAGAAAGACCGGCATGGCAGACCCCTTTGGTTTGCAGCGACATAGCCCGGGGGGCGCCGGGCCTCAAGCAATTGCAACAACGGCCCGCGGCGCCTGCCCCGGATGAGCAGCGCGCTCAGTCTGGATGCTGCGGCGTCTTGCCGGACGGCGCGACATAGGGCCGGGTGACATCCCTGAGCGTGACTTCCAGCGCTTCGACCCGGGCGCGCAACGCGCCATCACCGGCAAGCGTCAGCAACACGTTGCCCGAGGCATCCGGTCCCGGCTCGAAGCTGACGGACAGCAGCGACAGGATGGTGTCGCGATCGCTGCGGTCGATCCCCTGGCTGTCCACTCCCAGCACATTGTCGATGACAAGCAGGGACTGCACCCGTTCCGGTGCATGGACTCCGGCCTTCCTGTCCTCCCAGCGGACGCGGTTGACCAAAAGCGCCAGCCGACGGTGCCGTGGCTGCCAGGTCATCTCGGCAACCGGGAACACCGCATCCTGCGCCAGCGCCGACAGCACCGAAAGATCATCGGCATCCAGCGCGCCCAGGTTCAGCGGCTTGTCGGCGCCGTCCTCGAATCGTGCATCCTCGGTCATTGACCCTTCACCCGTTCGATTCTGGCCCCTACGCCCGAAAGCTTGCGCACCACGTGCTCGTAACCGCGATCAAGGTGGTAGACGCGGTTCACTATGGTTTCTCCCGATGCCGCGAGGCCGGCAAGAATCAGCGAGACCGAGGCGCGCAGGTCGGTCGCCATCACCGGGGCACCTTTGAGCTTGTCCACCCCGGTCACCGTGGCGTGGCCGCCATGCACCTCGATCCTCGCGCCCATCCGCATCAATTCCGGAGCATGCATGAACCGGTTTTCAAAGATCTTCTCCTCCAGCACCGATGTACCCTCGGCCGTGCACAGGAGCGCCATCATCTGGGCCTGAAGGTCGGTCGGAAAGCCCGGGAACGGTTCGGTCGTCACATCGACAGCCCTGGTGCGACCATTGCGGCGCGCGACCGTCAGACCCTCGGGGGTTTCGCTCACACTGATCCCGGCGGCATCCAGCTTTTCGCAGAAGGCCGCCAGCAGGTCGATGCGCCCGCCCAGCAGCGTCACTTCGCCGCCGCAGATCGCCGGCGCCAGCATGTAGGTGCCCAACTCGATTCGGTCGGTCACCACACGGTGTGTCGCCCCACCCAGCCGGTCGACGCCCTGAATGGTGATCGTGCTGGTGCCTTCGCCTTCGATCTGCGCCCCCATCTTGCGCAGACACTGGGCCAGATCGACAATCTCGGGCTCGCGGGCCGCATTGCGGAGCTCGGTGGTGCCCTTGGCCAGCGTCGCCGCCATCAGGGCATTTTCGGTCGCCCCGACGGTCACCGACGGAAATTCGACAACGCCCCCCTTCAGCCCGCCGGGCGCCTTGGCGTGAACATAGCCGTCACGCAGATCCAGTTCGGCGCCCATCGCCTCAAGGGCCTTTAGGTGCAGATCCACCGGCCGCGCCCCGATGGCACAGCCACCGGGCAGCGACACCACCGCATGCCCGTCCCGCGCCAGCATCGGCCCCAGCACAAGGATCGACGCCCGCATTTTGCGCACGATGTCGTAATCCGCCGTGTGGTTGTGGATGTTGTGGCTCGACAAGGCGAGGACCTGACCATCCTGCAGGCTCTGCACCTCGGCGCCCAGCGACTGCAGCAACGTGGTCATGGTGCGGATGTCCGAAAGCCGCGGCGCATTG
Organism: Puniceibacterium confluentis; assembly: GCF_007923445.1. Lineage (GTDB taxonomy): Bacteria > Pseudomonadota > Alphaproteobacteria > Rhodobacterales > Rhodobacteraceae > Puniceibacterium > Puniceibacterium confluentis. The sequence goes on from NZ_VOJI01000032.1 coordinate 29,380, forward strand.
GTCAGTGTCAGCGGTTCGTCGCTGAGCAGCGTCGCCGGCATCAGGGTGAGGCAGGCGTTTTTCGCACCTGCAATGGGAATCTGGCCGGACAGCGGTCCGCCCCCGGTGACGATGATCGAATCCATGCCTGTCTATCCTTTGTCTTTCTCCGCACCCTCAGGTTGCGGTTTTTCGCCGTCGCGGGCCCGGGCCTGCGCCTTGCGGCGCGCCAGATTCGCCTTCAGCGCGGCCTTGAGGCGCGCATCACGGTGATCTTTGGACGTTTTCGGCTGGCGGGATTTCTGCTCCATGGCCTCTCTGTAACCCAGAGGGCAAAAAGCGTCCAGATTGCCCTTGCACCGAATGAGAATAGCGTCTAATCACCCGCCACGCCAACAAGGCGACCGGTGCTGTGGTAGCTCAGTGGTAGAGCACACCCTTGGTAAGGGTGAGGTCGAGAGTTCAATCCTCTCTCACAGCACCATCCTAACTTCCTGAAATGAAAAGATCCCCTTGCAAATAGGGCCTGTTTCACATTCTGTCGTTACAATTCTCGTTACAAAACGGCTCGGTGATGTCTGGCAAGATCAAGTATCTTCTGTATCGTGACGGTCGCTACTTCGCGCGCCTTGTCATCCCCGTGAAGCTTCGGCCGTATTTTGACGGTCGCACGGAGTTGCGCCAAGCACTCGGAGCGGATCGCCGCAGTGCCACACGCATGCATCCCGTCGCTCTGGCGGAACTGATGCATCAGATCGCCCTGGCCGAGCGCAAACTCGCTGAAGTAAGCGGGGCACAGGTAACTCCTGGAAGATACCCTCTGTCTCTTGGTCAGATTGCTATGCGCAGCTATCAGGCACGACTTCGGCAGGACGAGGACGCGCGCAATTTCTCGCCTGACTATGCCGGAGTTGGCATAGACGACGGCTATGCCGCAAAACTAAGAGACGGCATCGCCGGAAAGCTTCGGGACAAGGACCTCGAGGCGCTTGTCGGCCACCGGATCACTCATTTTCAGCTGCTCGGCAACACAACAGCCGCCTACGGCAGCACGGAATGGCGTGATCTTGCACGCGCAATCTGCATTTCGGAATACGAGGCTCTGGCAAGAGTTTTCGAGCGCGACGATGGCGACTTCTCAGGTCAGCCAGAACATCCCCTCCTGCGAAACGCTGAACCTGAAGAGCTGCCTTTGCCACCGGTTTCGCTGCGGGGCCTCTTCGCGGACTATATTGCCTCGCGCAATCAGTTGGGCCGCGGTCGAGAATCCGAACGTCGCTGGTCGCCGGTAATCAAACACCTGCACAAACATCTGGGCCATGATGATGCCAGACGCATTTCAAAGCAGGACCTAATGGCATGGCGTGACAATCTGATGCAACGCCTGTCGCCCAAAACAGTGAACGATGTTTACCTTGCTGCTATAAGGACCATTTTCAGTTGGGCCGTCAGGGAAGACCGCCTACCGGAGAATCCTGCGACAGCTGTCCGGCAAGAGGTTCCCAAAAAGGTAAAGACACGGCCCAAAGGCTTTACGCTCGAGGAGGCCGAACGTGTCCTGACATTCTCTGTTTCCTATTTTCCCAAACCTCTTGCAGGCCGTGCGTCAACGGAATTTCCAGAGACGACGGCAGCGAAGCGCTGGATCCCCCTACTTTGCGCCTTCACAGGTGCCCGGGTTACGGAAATGTCTCAACTTCGCAAGGAAGATGTCTTTCAAGAAGGTGGTATCAATGTCATCAAAATCACACCAGACGCCGGAACTGTAAAAACTGACGAATATCGCGACGTGCCACTTCACCGGCAGATTGTGGAACTGGGTTTTCTTGACTTTGTGGCCCAGGCAGCTTCCGGGCCGCTCTTCTATCGCACAAAGGATGGGACACAGAGCCTGTCCGGCGCCAGGATGACTTCGGGACGAGTATCCGATTGGCTTCGTGCCAGTGGGCTTGTTCCGGCTAAGGTCGCCCCCAATCATGCCTGGCGCCATCGCTTCCGGACCGTTGCAATGGAGCTGGGCCTGTCGGATCGTATCATTGATGCGGTTTCCGGCCATGCTGTTCTGAAGCAAAGGGCAGCCGACGGCTATGGGCATGCAACCTTGAAAGCCATGGCCCGTCTTGTTGATGCGCTACCCTCCTATTCGATTGCAGGACATGTTGCCGCGTCAGACAAGCCTCAGCATGCTGCGAACGGCCCTCTCACCGAAGAAAATTGAAGTCGGGCCCTGCTGTGTCAGCGCTGAACCGTTGATCACTGTCTGTTCAAAAATCAACATCTAGAAAGTGGCTCCCTGACGACTTGCCTTCGGCTGGCTTTCTTGACGTGCCAAACAACTTCAGCTTGACTTTAGTCACGGTTATGGTTATGGTGTTTTAGTAACCAGCCCGTAGAGGTAAGCCATGGCACTTACAAACGCTGAAAAACAACGAGCATTCAGAGACCGTAGAAAACAGGAAAGACTTGATAGACTGAAAAGGGCTTACATCAATGATCAGGACCTGTTCCAGACACCCTTCTCAGAATGGATTCAGGGTAACCCGAATTACATCGCGGTCGATTTGTCTTTGGCCCTGATCGGCATTGAGGCGCCGGTTTTTGAAGATGAACGTGGCGCGAGCGAGTTTGCCTTTCCCGAAGCGCTCAGTTCCGAAGGCGATAACTTCTCGCAAGTTGAAAATGCCTTGGGCCGCGCAGAGGTGATCGTCGGATGTCTGTTGACGGCGGCGATCGAGTTGGCCGGCATAGTGAATTCATACAAGAAAGAAGAAATCGAAAATCGCTTGAAAGAGCTGGAAAATCCAGAGTCTATCGACCGCAAATCTGCGATGAAAGAGGCCGTCAACCTTCACAAAAAGCTTGAACAATTGAACAAGCAAGTCCGGTGGTCGCTCCCGGAATGGAAAGACAGTGAGTAAATATTCAAGGCAAATTGCGTGAACCCGCAAACAAGGTTCCATGCCAAAAAGCCGCCGATTTGGCTCGGTCGGCATTCCTGATCCGGTGCTCATGAACGTGATCGTCTGACGCTAGTCGGTTGCTCGTCACCCAAAAGTTGCAATTCACACTGCCTGCCCGTCGCGAGCTATCCGCGTCGGCCGATCTTCCTATGCCCAGAGAAAGGCGCACCATGACCGAACATTTCAATCCTGAAACATCCAACATCATCCGGTTACCCGGATCCGGCTTGATGCCGCAGAAGCAAACTTCGGCCTCCGTCGTTCCGGACGAAATACCTTTTGGCTTCTTCGCGGCACCTGATGGCATCTGGCAGATCCGCACCACGAAAGATGACGAGGAAGAATCTGTAAAGCTTTGCTCGCCGCTTCGGGTCGTCGCGCTCTGCCGTCGGGCCGATGGGTCCGGCTGGAGCCATCTGATTGAGCTCGAAGACGACGATCACCGCACGCATACCGTGCTCCTGGATGCAGCAACTTTGTCGGGCAGTGCGTCCAAGGTGGTTGAGCGTCTGGTGCGCCATGGGCTGGTGTTGTCACGCGGGTCGAAAGTCAAGGAAGGTATCGTCGAGTTCTTGAGCGCCTGGCGGCCTCAGGGTCGTCTGGAACTGGTCGATGTCCTGGGATGGACCGATGACGCATGCTCGGCGTTTGCCCTCGCGGATGGCCGCGTGTTGGGCGATGCTTCGGTCTACTACACGGGCGCCTCGCCGGAACTGGCGGCGGCGATCCGTCCGCATGGATCGTCCTCTGCTTGGAAGCGGGAGGTCGCGGAACCCTGTCTTGGCAACCCTCTGGCTATTTTGGCTGTGTCCCAGGCCTTCAGTGGGCCGCTTCAGCAGTTGCTGCGGATGCAGGGCGGCGGCTTCCACCTGTTCGGGGACTCCAGTTGTGGAAAGTCCACGCTGCAGCAGGTTGCCGCGTCCGTTTGGGGCGATGTCATGTGAACAAGCATGCAATTTTGACCCCGTGGCGGGGTGATCGGCGTCCAAAAGTGACCCCCTTATACTGATTTGGAT
>NZ_VOJI01000033.1 GCF_007923445.1 Puniceibacterium confluentis
GTGTCGCGCTGAGTTCGACGACCAGCTTTCAATGTTTCCAAACACTTACGAAGGGGGTGCATAATGAGCAACCAACGGCGATGGGCCGGATGGTGCGCTCGACGGTGTTGTTGTCGAGTTCGATCCGGCCATCAGTCAGGAATAGGCAGAGGCCGTGCCAGTATTTTGCAATGTAGCTAAGAGCTTCGCCGAGGGGAGACTTTCTCGCAACACGGGTGCGGTGCTGGGTGAGCCACGCTTCAAAGTCGCCGATGATGGGCGACGAACGCTCCAGCCTTGCCGTAAGGCGCGCAGCGGGATCGAAGCCGCGGATGTCGGCTTCGATACGATAGAGCTCACCGATGCGCTTCACGCCATCTTCTGCGATCGGCGCAAGGCCCGTCCGGGTGATTTCCACCAGTTTGCGCCTTGCGTGCGCCCAGCAGTAGGCCAGCCTGATGTTATGTCCCGGCTTGAGGAGGCGGTTGTATCCGGCATAGCCATCAACCTGCAGGATGCCCTTAAAGCCACGCAGGATCTGCTCGGCGTGCTGACCGCCGCGCCCGGGCGCGTAGTTGAAGGCTACTCCGGGTGGCGCCGCGCCACCCCAGGGGCGGTCGTCCCGCGCCAAGGCCCAGAAGTATCCGGTCTTCGTCTTCCGCCGCCCGGGGTCGAGCACCGGAGCTCGGGTCTCATCCATGAACAGCTTCGTCGAGCGTTTCAGATCCGCGATCAGCGCATTGAAGACCGGCCGCAACTCGAAGGCGGCTCTGCCAACCCAGTCTGCCAAAGTGGAGCGATCGAGATCGACACCCTGACGGCTGTAGATCTGTGCTTGGCGATACAGGGGAAGATGGTCGGCGTACTTGCTGACCAGAACATGCGCGATCGTGGCCTCGGTCGGCAGGCCGCCCGGGATCAGCCGCGCGGGCGCCGGTGCCTGGACAACCCCGTCAGTGCAGGCGCGGCAGGCGTACTTCGGGCGGCGGGTGACGATAACGCGGAACTGTGCGGGAATGACGTCCAGCCGATCCGAGGTGTCTTCGCCGATGCAGTGCAGGCAGCCCCCGCAGGCACAGACCAAGCTCTCGGGCTCGATCACCTCTTCGATACGCGGCAGATGCTTGGGCAGTGATCCGCGATTGGCAGCACGCGGACGGGTCGTTCGCTTGCTTGCCGGTGCATCCGCATCTTCCTCGGCATGGACCGATGCGATTGCCGTCTCAAGGTCCTCGAGCGCCAGTTCGAACTGCTCCGGATCGCGCTTCTCGGACTTGTGGCCGAAGGCCGCCTGCCGGAACGCGGCCACCAGCTTTTCCAGGTGCTCGATGCGGTCGTCCTTGCGCTGGTCGCGCGCCTCTGCGGCGACCAGCATCGCCTTCAGAGCGGCAATATCGTCCACTGCCCGGCAGTGCATTTCCGCAGGAAATGTCACGAGAGGGAGGAAGATCGGCGGCGTTCAGCATGGTCGTGGCCTATCAGATCGGACCTGTGGATGCCCGCGCAAACCCACGCCCGAGTCATCCTGCCGCAGTCACTCCACCATCTCGGGGGCGCGCGCTTCGATGGCCCGGACACGACGCCAGTCGAGCCCCGAGAACAGCGCTTCGAACTGGGCGTGGTTCAGCGTCATCAGACCATCCCGGATCGCGGGCCAGGTAAATCTGTGCTCCTCCAGCCGTTTGTAGGCCATCACCAGTCCGGTCCCGTCCCAGTACAGCAGCTTGAGGCGATCTGCCCGCCTGGCGCGGAACACGAAGACCGTTCCGGTGAAAGGCTCCTTGCGCAGTTCGTTCTTCACCAGCGCCGCCAAGCCGTCGTGTCCCTTGCGGAAGTCCACGGGCTTCGTCGCGATCATGATCCGGACGCGGTTCGACGGAAAGATCATGCCGTCTGTGCCAACGCATGGGCGATCGCCGCGATGCGCGTTGCCGAGGTCGTCGCCGCCAGCCGGATTGTGACCGTCCCCACGGTGATCTCGATGGACTCGTCCACGCTTGGCTCGGCATCCGGCAAGGGTGCAGCGATCACCATCGCCGCGAACTCCACCTCGTCTTCAGGAACTGGCAGCACCAGCTTGCCCTGCCGGGCCAAAGTCCGCCACGCCGACAGGTGGTTTGCCTTGACCCCGTGCCGCCGCGCGACCGCAGCAACCGTCGCACCCGGGCGCAACGTCTCGGCCACGATCCGCGCCTTCACCGCGTCAGGCCATTTGCGGTTGCGCCGACGGCCTCCATCCTCCGTGAGAACCTCCAATGTAGCATCCATGGAGAAACTCCTTCCTGATCCACTCCGAAAGAGCCGATCTCAGATCAGGAAGCCGCGCGGTAGGTGGGGCCAGAACACCGGTTACCCCCCAAGAACACCGGTTACCCCCCAAGAAATAGGAACGTTAACTTCAAAATTTCACGCACCCGCCATCTGACCGGGACACATCGGCAGAGCGCAATCCCGGAGAGTTCAGGCTGTCGGCGCCTGGCGATATATGGTCAGCGTGAAGCGGATCAAAAAAGCCGCCGACCATGGCCCGGAGCGCTGGTTGGGAAACGCCAGCTGTTCCGGCCTGACTGGCTGCAACTACCATTGAACGTTCGCTGGAAACGCAAGGGTGTTGCCGATTTCCGGACCCTCTGTATCCGGAAATTAGCGGCACTGCGGGATGCTGTCCTGATGCCTTCACGCAGTGACGGGAGCGGACAGGTGCAGGGCACGGCGCCAGGCGCTCTACATCGAGGTGAGGAAGGCGCTTCAGGTGCGTGCGGCGAGCGCTGGTCCGGATTTATCCGTTTGAACGCGACCCGTTCTTCGAGAGAGGGGAACAGGTCTCACCGCAGAATTGGTACCCAGAGTCACGGCGAAATGCCGCGCCCCAGCGCCGCCGGCCCCCCCCCCGCGGCGGCTTACGGGATCAGCCTTGCGATGATCAGGTCCGCGGCTTCTTCGGGGCTCATCTCTGTGGTGTCGATGCGCAGTTCCGGGGCTTCGGGGTTTTCGTAGGGGGAGTCGATGCCGGTGAAGTTCTTCAGCTGGCCCGAGCGCGCCTTGGCATAGAGCCCTTTCACGTCCCGGCTTTCGGCGACATCCAGCGGCGTGTCGACAAAGACTTCGAGGAATTCGCCCGGCTGCATCAGGCCGCGCACCATCTCGCGCTCCGAGCGGTAGGGCGAGATGAAGGCGGTGATCACGATCAGCCCGGCGTCAGTCATCAGCTTGGCCACCTCGCCGACGCGGCGGATGTTCTCGACCCGGTCGTTTTCGGTAAAGCCCAGATCCTTGTTCAGCCCGTGGCGCACGTTGTCACCGTCGAGCAGGAAGGTGTGGCGGTTCATCCGCGCCAGCTTCTTCTCGACGATGTTGGCGATGGTCGACTTGCCCGAGCCCGACAGGCCCGTCAGCCAGAGCACCGCCGGTTTCTGGTGCTTCATCGAGGCGTGGTGATCGCGGCCGATATCGGTGGCCTGCCAGTGGATGTTCTGCGCCCGGCGCAGGGCAAAGTTGATGAGGCCGGCCGCCACCGTGTGATGGGTGATCTTGTCGATCAGGATGAAGCCGCCCATGTCGCGGTTCTCGGCATAGGGCGCAAAGGGGATCTCGCGGTCGGTGGTGACATTGGCCACGCCGATGGCGTTCAGGTCCAGCGTCTTGGTGGCCATATGTTCCTGGGTGTTGACGTTGACCTCGTATTTCGGCGGCTGCACCGTGGCCGACACCGTCTGGGTGCCGATCTTGAGCCAGTAGGCGCGGCCCGCGACCATCTCGGTCTCGTCCATCCAGACGAGGGTGCTTTCGAACTGGTCAGCGACCTCGAGCGGCGACTGTGCCGCCACGATCACCTGGCCGCGCGAACAGTCGATCTCGTCGGTCAGGGTCAGGGTCACCGACTGGCCCGCGACCGCAATGTCCTTGTCGCCGTCAAGGCTGACGATCCGCGCCACGGACGAGGTCTTGCCCGAGGGCAGCACCCGGATCGCGTCGCCGGGGCGCACCTGGCCGCCGGCGATCAGACCGGAGAAGCCGCGGAAATCGAGGTTGGGGCGGTTGACCAGCTGTACCGGCATCCGGAACGGCCCGGTCTGTTCCGCGGTGTCCTCGAGCGTCACCGTCTCGAGGTGGGGCAGCAGCGGGGTGCCGCTGTACCAGGGGGTGTTCTCGCTCTGGGCGGTGATGTTGTCGCCCTTGTAGCCCGAGATCGGAATGGCGGTGAACTCGGTGATGCCGATGCTGCTGGCAAAGGTCCGGTAATCCGCGACGATCTGGTCGAATATGGCCTGATCATAGCCCACGAGGTCCATCTTGTTCACCGCCAGCACCACGTGGCGGATGCCCAGCAGATGCACGAGATAGCTGTGGCGCCGGGTCTGGGTCAGCACACCCTTGCGCGCGTCGATCAGGATCACCGCGAGGTCAGCGGTCGAGGCGCCGGTGACCATGTTGCGGGTGTACTGCTCGTGGCCCGGGGTGTCGGCGACGATGAACTTGCGCTTTTCGGTGGCAAAGAACCGATAGGCGACGTCGATGGTGATGCCCTGCTCGCGTTCGGCCGCGAGGCCGTCGACCAGCAGCGCAAAGTCGATCTCCTGGCCCTGGGTGCCCACCCGCTTGCTGTCCGCCTCGAGCGTGGCCAGCTGATCCTCGAAGATCATCTTGCTGTCATAGAGCAGCCGCCCGATCAGCGTGGACTTGCCGTCATCGACCGAGCCGCAGGTGATGAAGCGCAGCATGGTCTTGTGCTGGTGCGTCTCGAGATAGGCGTCGATGTTTTCGGCGATGAGGGCGTCGGTCTTGTAGCTCGGATCTTGGATCGTCATGGGGATACCTGCTTGGAATGGTAGGGGCCGCGGAGAGAGGCAGAGGCGTCAGAAATAGCCTTCCTGCTTCTTCTTCTCCATCGAGGCGGCCTGATCATGGTCGATGGCGCGTCCCTGACGTTCGGAGGTGGTGGTCAGCAGCATTTCCTGGATCACCTGCGGCAGGGTCCTGGCCTCGCTCTCCACCGCCCCGGTCAGCGGGTAACAGCCCAGGGTGCGGAACCGGATCGAGCGCATCTCGGGGGTCTCGCCGTCCTTGAGCGGGAAGCGGTCGTCGTCCACCATCAGGATCATGCCGTCGCGCTTGACCGTCGGGCGCGGCGCCGAGAAATACAGCGGCACGATCTCGATGCCCTCGAGGTGGATGTACTGCCAGATGTCGAGCTCGGTCCAGTTTGAGATCGGGAACACCCGCACGCTTTCACCCTTGGCCTTGCGCGCGTTGTAGAGCCGCCACAGCTCCGGGCGCTGGTTCTTGGGGTCCCAGCGGTGGTTGGCAGAGCGGAACGAGAACACCCGCTCCTTGGCGCGGGATTTTTCCTCGTCGCGGCGCGCGCCGCCAAAGGCGACGTCAAAGCCGTGCATGTCCAGCGCCTGCTTCAGGCCCTCGGTCTTCCACATGTCGGTGTGCAGCGCGCCGTGGTCAAACGGGTTGATGCCGCGCGCGATCGCCTCGGGGTTCTTGTGCACCAGCAGCTGCATGCCGGCCTCGGCGGCCGCGCGGTCGCGCAGCGCATACATGTCGCGGAACTTCCAGGTGGTGTCGACATGCAGCAGCGGAAACGGCGGCGGCGCCGGATAAAACGCCTTCTTGGCCAGGTGCAACATGACCGCGCTGTCCTTGCCGACGCTGTACAGCATCACGGGGTTTTCGGCTTCGGCGGCGACTTCGCGCAGGATATGGATGCTTTCCGCTTCCAGGCGCTGCAAGTGGGTCAGGGTCATGTTCATGGGAATGTCTCTAGTCGGGAAGGGTGTTGACCTGTGATCTAAACCGGCGCAAGCCTGCGATAACCTCCCATATGGGGGGTAATTTGACAGGAAGGCTGAGATATTTCCACGGAAACCGATATCCTGAAGGCGCTTCTTGCCGCGGCCGTGGGGAGTCCCGGGGCCGGGGCGGCGGCCGCGGAAAGTGGTCCGGACGGGCCGGCAGAGGCTGGCACGGATCGCTGGCCCGCCTTTCTTGACTGCCTCGCCGGGGCGCTGGGCGCGGAAAGCGCCAGCCTGCATCTGGTGCTGCAGGGGCGTGTGGCGCAGGTCTGGCACAGGGGGCTGGCGCTGAGCGATCCTGAGCGCACAAATTTCGAGCGGATGCGCCGCGACCGGGTCTATTCCCAGGTCGACCTGCCCGGCACCGAGGCCTTTGGGCAGCCGCTGCGCGCCCTGCGCTGGGCGGTGGGATCCCAGGGCTACGGGGTGGTGATCCTGCAACGGCAGGCCCCGGATTTCCGCGCCGCCGATGCGGCACAGCTGTCCCGGCTCGCGCCCTATCTGGGTCCGGCCATGGCCGGCTGGCAGGCGCTGGAACAGGACCGCGCCCGCGCCGCGCTGGACCGTCGGCTCGCGGCGGATCTCGGGGGGTTCTGGCTGCTGCTCACCGCCTCGGGCCGGGTGAGCGACATGGCCCCTGCCCTGCGGGCGCGATTGGCCGATATCCCGGCGCTGCGGCTGCAACCCGGTGGCTGGCTGGAGTTTTCCGACCCGGCCACGGCCCAGGACTTTCGCCAGGCGCTGGCGGCGGCGCGGAGCGGCCCCTGCCCGGTCGAGCTGTCGCAGGCGCCGCCGCTGCAACTGGTGATCTCTGCCGAGTCCTTTGCCGGACAAGAGGTGCTGGTCGGATATCTGCGGCAGGGGCCGCACGCCCGCGCGCTGCCGGTCGAGCGGGTGGCGGAGCATTTCGGCCTCAGCCGCAGCGAGGCGCGACTGGTTCTGCTGCTCTGTGACGGCTTCAGCCTGCAGGACGCGGCGCAGGAACTGGGATGGACCCGCGAGACCGCGCGCAGCTGCTCAAAACAGATCTTCGCCCGCATGGGGGTCAGCGGCCAGCCCGGCGTACTGCGCCGGGTGCTGGGCAGCGCCGTCTGGCTGGGTTGACCCAGGCCCGCTCAGAAGAAGTCGAAGATCCCGTCCGGGAGATCCCCGCCGAGGTGGCTGTCGAACCGCCCGGCTGCGTTGTCCGCGGCCTGCAGGGCCAGATCGTCAGCGCGGGCGCCGGTGAACGGCGCCCCGGAAATGAGGGCCAGTTCTGCCGCGAGCGGGTCCGCGGATGCCCCGGAGGGCGCGAACACAAATGTGTCGGTCCCGGACGCCATCGACCGGCTCAGACCGGCCGGGGCAAAGTCGTCTTCGTCGGTGAAGATTCCAAAGGATGACAGCGTGCCGTCAAAGTTGACCTTGTTCCAGGGATTGCCGAACACCAGGTCATGGCTGCCGGTCGAGGCCAGGGTGGCCTGGGTCTTGGCGCTGGCCATGAAATCGCCGTCGACCCGGACTTCGAGCAGACCCTGATCCAGCGTGATGTCGATGTCATGCGCGGCCCCGTCGTTCAGTCCCGCGCCCTTGCTGGTCAGCCTGATCAGCGTGCCGTCGGTGGTGAAGGCCTGCAGCTGCACCTCGCCCGCCGCCGTGGTCGAAACGATAAAGCTGCCGTGCAGGCGGACCACCTCGCCGGCACTGGCCGCACTGTCGGCGGTGAGCGTCATCGAGAGGCGGAAATCCTCCTCGCCCAGCAGGTCGCTCACATGTTCGCGGGCGACGGAGACGGTGACCCCCGGCCGGCCCAGCTGAAGCCCGTCCGGATTGTCGTCCGTGTCCAGCCCCAGCAGGATCTGCGCGCCATTCTGATAGGCGACAAAGCCGACGTCCGCCGCATAGGTCAGAACGTCGGGGCCCTCGACATCGACCACCAGGCTGCGGCTGTCGCTGCGCCCGTCCGGCAGTCCGATGGTCAGCTCGACGGTGTAGGAGCCGCCGGCCTCGAAGGTGTGCTCGACCACCGCGCCGGTGCCGTGCACGCCCTTGTCGAAATCCCACAGGTATTGTGTGCCTGCGGGCAGCGCGCCCATGTCGGCGGTGCTGAAGCTGGCGTCGAAATGATAGAGTGCGGCGTTGCCGGCGACATTCACCACCTGGAACTCGGCCGAGGCTTCGGCGGTGCTGGGCAGCGTGCGGGTGATGGCCGCGCCGGCGTCGAGCTGATCCAGAAGGCTGCCCTCCAGGGCGCGGAAATCATGCACGCCCTCTGTCGGGCTCAGCGTCGAGCTGAGGAACACGTCGCCGTAGAACCCCGCGCCCGCGCGGTTCTGGTCCTGCACCAGCGCATTGTCAGCCACCGACCAGCCCGCCTGACCGGACCAGCCGGTGATGGCGGCGGTGGCGTTGTTGGCCAGCGTCACATTGGCAGAGGTCGCGGCGACATTGATCTTCGGGATCTCGACCGAAGCATCGCGGCCATCGGCATTGGCGCCATCGGCATGCAGCACCGAGTTGCTGCGGATGATCAGCCCGTCGGTCTCGCCCACCGTGATGCCATGGGCATGGGCGTTCACGATCACATTCTCTTCGATCAGGATGTCGCGATAGAACATCTCGGGGCCCGCCAGCCCCCGGTCGACCAGATCGTTGCGCATGAAGATGGTCTGGGTGGCGGTGCCGGCGCCGATGTCCAGCCTGTTGCCGCGGATGGTGATGTCCGTGCTGGGAAGATCGGTGCCGTTGGTCCAGAACTGGATCATGTCGGAATGATCGTCCGAGTTCGGCGCACCGCGGAAGTCGTGGATATGATTGCCCTCGATCAGCGCCCCGGTGATTTCGGCAAAGTTCATCCCGTCCATGCGCAGCGCGTACAGATCGTTGCCCTGTACCGTCACCTCGCCGCTTTCCGTGATCACCAGGCCCCGGGTGAAATCGAAGAACGTGTTGTTTTCCACCGTCACGCCGGTCGTGTTGCGCACCGAGAGGCCGATGCCATAGCCCTGGCCGTCATCCACCGCGGACACGCCGCTGGCCAGATCGCCGTCAAAGGTCGCGTTGCGGATCGTGATGTTGCTGGAATCCGACAGGCTGAACGGGCGTTTCCAGATCGGATCCCCCGAGGCGAAGGTGTAGTCGAAGATCAGGCCGTCAAAGGTCAGGTTTGTCGTATCGCGCACATCCAGGCTGGAAAAGACCGCCGGGTTCGCGGCATCGGCCGAGGCGATGGTCACGGTGTCCGGGAAGGTCAGGTCATACCCCGACCGCGCGCCCAGAAACAGATCGCCATAGCTGCCGCCCTGCAGCAGGATGGTCTCTCCGCCCTGCGCCTGCGCCAGCGCGGTGTGAAGGTCGGACAGCGAAGAGACTGTGATCGTGCTCGGCATGCGGGGCTCCGGTGCAGAAAAGAGGAATGCGTGACACCCGGTCCGTTCGAGACCGGGCAATCTGGCAGGTTGAGAGAGGCCGGACGACTGTCAGGCCGGAGATACCGTTAAAATGCCATCCAGGCTGGGAAGCAGAATTCCGGCCTCAATTAAGCCATGATTTTGCCTCAAAGCCGAACGAATTCGCCCACAATTGGAAGACTCGACACAACCTGTGGTATACTGGAGGAATTGTCTCCAGCATAGAGTCAATGGGACGGGGGGCCGATTTATTTCGCGGTGAAATACCTTTGATCCGGGGGAATTGTTTCCGGGGCAGCGCCGCTTTCGAGCGCGATTCGCGCAAAAGGGCCTGCCCGGGTCAGCCCCCCAAACGGACCCCGGCGCCAGGCCCTGGCCAAAAGCCGGTTTGCATGCCGAGAACCGGGCGAGAGAGGCCAGGTTCTCTGGCATTCCAGCAGACTGCGGACGCTCCGAACGTCGCTCGGGCCACAGAGAGAAAGAGTTCCGAGAGCTTGCACAATCCGGGTTCTGTCCTAGAGGCCGCCAGCGGTGCGGCGGGTCTGGAACATGATGCCGTTCGTGCGCTGGCGCCCGGGCCGGGGCGAGACTTCGAGGCTTCTGAGCGCCAGAATTCGGGACTCGCGGGCTTTCATCAAGAGCTGATTGGCGTTCATTTTACTATCCTACGTTTCAAGTGCCTGAGGTATCATGACAGCCTCACCCTCGGGTGTCTCGGGCGACAAGGGATACGCTGACGGCACGGTTGGCGTCAGGAATATCCCATCGGATAGGTCTCGCGGACCGGGCATATCAACTTGCAGGCGCCGCGGCCGGTGTCAGCCGCGCCCGCAATGCTCGGGAAGCGCCAGCCGTGCGGCATCCTCTGACAGGATGGCGCGCACATGGCCGGGGGGCGGGCGGTTCAGGCTGCCCAGCAGCAGCGTCCAGGCCTCGCGCCGATAGCCCCTGAGCGCGATCTGGCCGGCCTTGGCGAGCGAATAGGCCAGCGCCAGCGGCAGGCGCGCCGGATGGAACCGCCGCACAAAGCGCATCCGCGCCCGGTGCTTGAAATAGAGCGAAAACGGTGAGGCCGGCCGGTTCAGGGTCGGGGATCCGATCGCCGTGCCCGCCCGGTGATAGACCAGGCCGCCGGGACAGTAGGCCAGGGGCCGGGCGCCGCGCTGCTGGGCCCAGTCGACCTCTTCGTAATACAGGAAATAATCCTCGGGCATCGGGCCTGCGGCCTCGTAAAAGGCGCGGCTGGCGACCATGCTGGCGCCGGTGATGAAATCCAGCGCCGCCGGGTCGGGGGGCGGCATCTCCGCGGACCGCCGGGACAGGCCGATATTGCCGGTGACGCCGCTGCGCCGGTCGATCGTGCCCCCGTCGATCTGGATGATGTCGGGGGTGCTGTAGTACAGCACCCGCCCGCCCAGCAGGGAAAAGTCCCCGGCCTCGCAGGTGGCAAAGGCCTGCGCGGTGTCGGGCGGCACCGCGCTGTCCGGGTTCAGCACCCAGAACCGGTCGATCTGCGCCCGGCCCGCCAGTTCGGCAAGCCCATGGTTGACCCCGGCGGCAAAGCCACCGTTCACCCCGGTCTCGATCAGCGTCAGCCGGTGGCCCCGCTCCGGCCCCGGCTCTGCCGGCTGGCCCGCAGGGTGCAGTGTCAGCGGTTTGGCGCTGGGCTGCAGCGCAAAGGGCATGTCCACCGGCACCTGGTAGGGGGTGTCGCCCGCGGCCCAGTCGCGCAGGGTCCGGACCGTCGCATCGCTGGAGGCGTTGTCCACCAGCACGATCTCGAGGGTCACGCCGCGCGAGGCCAGCAGGCTTTCGAGGCAGTCAAGGATGACATCGGCGGCATTGAAGGCAACGACAACGACGCCGAGGGTGGGATGGGTCATGGATCTGTCTTTATGTGAAAATATGAAACGCTGTCAGGATCTGTCCCGGGGCGGGTGACGGGGCGGGAACCGGCTGTAGGGCATCCCCCCGGCAGGGGTCTGACCGTCCGGCCGCGCCGGGGCCGGGGTGTCCGCAGTCCGCGGGGCATCCCCCCGCCGGGCCGCGAACCGGGTCGCGGAGGACGCAACCGGCGCCGTGGGCTGGTCGGCGCCTGCCCCCGGCGGCACCGTGATCAGCCACATGCCGGCCCCGAACATGAAGAAGATGAACGAATAGATGTTGGACCAGACATGCACCGTGCACAGGGTGAAGGTCAGCCCGAGGAAGGTGAAGACCCAGGCCCGGCGGAACAGCGTCAGGCGGGCATCCTGTTCAAAGTCGCGCCGCATGATCCGGGCGATGGCCACGACATAGCCCACCGCCAGGAAGAAGAACCCCGGCAGGCCGTAGCGCACGGTCATCACCAGCCAGAAATTGTCCATGCTGCCGGAATACATGTAGTGCGGGCGCACCCAGTCGTTCAGGCCGATCCCGGTCAGCGGGCTGCCGACGATGTCCTTCTCGGCGCTGCCGATCACATTCGCCAGACCCCATTCAAAGATCTGCGCCCGCCAATAGGCATTGTGCGCCGAAAAGGTCGCGTAGCTCATGAACACCTGGAGCGGCGAGCGGTTCGACAGCAGGTCGATGGCCAGATACATCAGCACGAACAGCCCGATCAGCAGCCACCAGCGTTGTCTGACCTCCCGGAACATGGAGGCCCAGGCGATCAGGCCGATCTGCATCGCGATCGCGGTCAGCGCGCCGCTTGACAGGGCCAGAAAGCCGGTGGCCGCAATCACCGCGCTGGTGACATAGCGGCGCGCGTCGCTGATCGCCCCCCTGAGGGCGACAAAACACAGCGAGAAGGCCACCGAGCAGAACAGCCCGTAGTGGATCGGATGGGCAAAGACCGCCTGTACCCGCTCCAGCCCCATCCGCGATTCAATGCTGACAATGGCAACGCTGGTCATCCCCGGCAGCTTGCGCAGCAGCTCGACGATCAGCGGCCGGCCGGTCAGCGTCTCGTGCAGGGCAAAGGGCACCGAACACAGCACCATGACAATCAGGATCCGGCACAGGGCGGCAAAGGTCTCGGGGGTGCGGATATAGGCCCGCCCGACGACATAGCCGCCGAGAAACTCGATGCCGACCGATCCGACCTGCTGGACCACCTGGTCGGGGTTGTTCACGCCGATCGCCGCCGCCGCCCAGAGGATGTGCAGCACAAACAGGATATCGGTGACAAACACCCGGCCATAGGCGCCGCTCAGCAGCCGCAGCATCAGCGGCACGATCATCACGATCAGGAACAGCCGCAGGGTGGTCATGTAAAGCGGCCCCAGCCGGAACCCGATGGTCAGCACCACCGTCAGCAGATACACCAGCGCGGGCAGCGGCAGCCTGGCCTTCAGGGCGGTGCCCTGCGCCAGACCGGCGCCCGCAGGCGTGGCCGGCGCCGGGCCCGGTCTGGCAAAACCCCGGATCTGATCGGTGACAGTCAAGCTTTCAGGATCCTTCGGAAGCGATGTTCCCACGGCCTGTCTAGAACAGACACCGGCCAGAGGCGACGGTTTTGCGCCCCGGCCCGGTGCACATCGCGCCACCTGTCACCTGTCTGCACACCGCCCCGGGGCCTTCGGGTCACAGGTTTCCCGGCAGAGCGGCGGCGCCGATGCCGCTGCCATCCAGCGGACCACCGGGGTGCGGCGCAAACGAGGCGGGCCGGTCCGGCCGCGAGAGGGCCTCGGGCCCAAAGACGGTGCCATAGAACCCCGGGCCCATCCGGTCGCGATCCTGCACGAACAGGTTGTCGGCGACCTGCCAGTCGGGCTGGCTCCCGGGGCCGCTCAGCTTGGCGGTGACATTGCGCTGGATCGCCACGTCGCGCGACCCTTCGGCCACCCGGATCTGCGGCGTCCACAGCGCCGGATTCTCCGCCGCCCCTTCCGAGCGGGCATTGCGCACCACGGTGTTGTTGCGGATCACCAGCCCGTCGGTCTCGCCCACGGTGATGCCGTGCAGGTGCGCGTTGAGGATCATGTTCCCCTCGATCAGGACATTGCGATAAAACATCGCGGGCCCGGCCAGCCCCCGGTCGACCAGATCGTTGCGCATGAAGATCGACTGGGTGTACCAGCCCTGCCCCGAATTCAGCAGGTTGCCGCGGATCACGATGTCGCGCGACGGCGCGGTGGTGCCGTTGGTCCAGAACTGGATCATGTCGGCATGATCGCCGGAGTCCAGCGCGCGGGCAAAGTCGTGGATGTGGTTGGCCTCGATGCGCAGGTCGCGGACCTGGGCAAAGTTCATCCCGTCCATGCGCAGGCCATGCAGGTCATTGCCGCGCACCAGCACCTGCCGGCTGTCGTGCACCACAAGACCGCGGTAAAAGCCGCGGATCTCGCTGTTCTCCAGCGTCACCCCGGTTGACCCGGTCACCCCCAGCCCGAAGCCGGTCGCAAACCCGTCGTCCACAGCCGAGCGGCCCCGGGCAAGATCCCCGTCGAACAGCGCCCCGCGGATCGTCACGCCGCGGCTGTTGAGCACCTGGAACGGACGCAGGTGGAGCATGTCGCCGGGCCGGAAGCTGTAGTCGAACACCACATTCTCGAGGATCACGTTGCGCATGTCGCGCAGCTCCAGCCCCGAGAACCGCGCCGGGTTGGCCGGGTCCGCCGAGCGCAGCACCAGCGGTGCCGAGTCCGGGGCGCTGCGGCCGCGCAGCGCCAGCACGCCATAGACGCCGCCCGCCAGCACAATCCGCCCGCCCCCGGGGGTGGCCGCCAGCGCCTCCTGCAGCGCCGCTGCCGAACTTATGGCCCGCGCCGGATGCAGGGTCGCGCCGGGCACCCCCTGCGCGGTCTCTGCGGGCGCATTCTGCAAGGTGTCTTTGGGCGCATTCTGCGCCGTGGCACATCCGGCCAGCAGCCCAAGCAGCATGCCTGCGGAGAGAATGGCTCTGATCACCGGCGGGCTCCTTGTCGAGTTGAACGTCCGTCCCTCCGGGGTGTCGGCGTCATGGGATTTGGCCCGACCCGGACAGGCATCACTGCCGCCCGAGGCCGCGTGCGGCATACTGGCGGAAGTCCCGCATGGTGGCCAGGGACAGCAGTAGCAGCCCCGCCATCACCCCTCCCGTCCAGACCGGACCGAGGGTGGTGCCCTGAGCACCCTGGCGCATCCAGGCATCCAGACAGATAAAGACCACAAGCGCCAGCACCGTCAGCACCGGAAGGACCATGGCGCGCATCGACAGACCAACGCGCCAGCGCACCAGCGCAAAGGCCAGCACAAAGCCGATGCATTCGCCCGCAACCCCCACGGCAATCACCAGATACAAATCTTCGGTGCGCAGCGCGATCCACCAGGCCACAGGCAACAGCCCAACCCGGGCAAGGTTGGCAACCATGGCATTTCCGGTCATTCCCCACGCCAAAGCGATAGTCGAGGGGCCGCCCTTGAACACCCTGATCGTCTGCATGACGGCCAGGAAGGTCAGGATCGGAATGACCGCCTCGTAGCGCGGACCCAGCAGCAGATGCACGAGCGGCGGGCCGAACAACACCGTCAGGACAGCGATAGAGACGCCGCAGAGCATGTGAACCTGCATCGCCACCATCGCCAGCGACTGGAACCGCGCCGCGCCTTCGGGGCTGTCCCGGTCCACAGCCGAGAGCTGCGGCAGAAAGAAGTTCTGCGCCGATTTCGCCATCACCAGTGTCGGCGTCAGCGTCAGGGTAAAGCCCATGGCAAAGATCGCCAGAACCTCCATCCCCAGCACCCGCCCGACAATCACCTTGTCGCCCTGGAACACCGCGAACAGCAGCACGCCGTTCGCCAGCAGCGGCCAGCCAAAGCGCAGCGACTGCGCCATCACCGCCCGGTCCAGCAGCAGCCGGTAGGGGCGCCGGGCCACCAGATGCGAGGTCAGCGCCGTCACCACCGCCTGCACCACGATGGCATAGAGCATCACCCGGTAGTCGCCATAGAGGTAGGCCAGCGGCCAGACCGCCAGCACCGACAGCAGTGCCGGCACCGCCCCGGTCAGGATCACCGGCCAGAACACCATCGAGCGGTTCAGCCGGTGCACGTCGAAATGGGTCAGGGCATTGGCCACCGGCACCAGCGCCATGACCTGATAGGCCCAGGCCACCCCCGGCACGTTGAGGAAATCGGCCAGCGGGGCCGCCAGCACGAACAGCGCCGCCCCGGCAAGCACCCCGCGCAGCACCTGAAAGCCCTGCAAGGCCGCCTGAAAGCGCGGATCCTCGCCATTCTTCGCCTGGACGATCTGCTGCTGCAGGCCCAGCTGCGACATCATCTCGACCACCGCCATGGCGATGGCAAAGGTCGCGGCCACGCCGTAATCCGCCACCGGGATCAGCCGCGCCACGATCAGGTTGCGCGCCAGCAGCAGCAGCGCGGCGGCGGCATTGCCGGACAGGATCAGCAGGGCGGATCGGAACATGGCGCGCGGGCGTCTCCTGGCGGACAAGACGGGCGGGGGACACCCCCTGCGGGTTTGCAGAATTGCCACGCTTCTTTCCGTTTGGTCCGCTCAGGTCAAGATCAATGCATAAGGGCTGGTGCCCTATGGGTATTTCCTGCTTAACAAAAGCGCCGCTCTGACACATCCGACCAGGACCGTTCTTTCCGATGCCCGACACCCTCCCGCCCGCCCAAAGCGCCGCCCTTGCCCGGGTCGCCCGGGGCAGCCTGTGCGCGGGCTGCGGGGCCTGCGCCGCGCTGGCGCCGGGCAAGGTGTCGATGACCACCGTGGCCCCGGGTTACCTGCGCCCGGAACAGAGCGCGCCGCTGAGTGACAGCGAAGAGGCCGGCATCGCCGCCGTCTGCCCCGGGCTGGGCCAGAGCGTCGCGGCGCAGGGCCGCCCCGATCCGGTGCTCTGGGGCCCCTACCGCGAGATGGTGACCGGCTGGGCCCGGGATCCGGCGCTGCGCTTTGCCGGCGCCTCGGGCGGGGCGCTGTCGATGATGCTGGCGCATCTGCTGACCTCGGGCACCGTCGAGGCGGTGGTGCAGGTCGCCGCCGACCCCGACCTTCCCATCGGCAATGCCACCGTGGTCAGCAGCGATCTGGCCGCGATCACCCGCGCCGCCGGGTCACGGTATGCGCCCTCGGCGCCGCTGGCGGACCTGCCCGCGCGGATGGCCGAACACGCCGCCACCGGCCGCCGCTTTGCCTTTGTCGGCAAGCCCTGCGACGCCGCCGCCCTGCGCGCCCTGTGCCGGCGCGACCCCGCGGTGGCCGCGGCCTTTCCGGTGATCCTGTCGTTCTTCTGCGCCGGGGTGCCGTCCCATGCCGGCGGCGCGCAGATCCTCGCGGCGCTGGGCACCGATCTCGACCACACCGCCGCCTTCCGGTTCCGCGGCAACGGCTGGCCCGGGCGTGCCACCGCGACCGACCGCACCGGACACGAGCGGTCGATGAGCTATCACGACAGCTGGGGCAGGATCCTGTCGAAACATGTCCAGCACCGCTGCAAGATCTGCGCCGACGGCACCGGGGTCGCCGCCGACATCGTCTGCGCCGATGCCTGGGAAAGCGACGCCGCCGGCTATCCGGTCTTTGCCGAGGCCGAGGGCGTCAGCCTGATCGTGGCGCGCACCGAACTGGGCGCGCGGCTGCTGGCCGAGGCCCGCGCCGCCGGACAGATCACCACCGGACCCTTTGACATCGCCACCCTGGCCGCGATCCAGCCGGGCCAGCGCGAACGCCGCCGCGCGCTGTTTGCCCGCCTGCTGGCGCTGCGGCTGACCGCACGCCCGGTGCCGCGCTACCGCGGCTTGCAGATCGCCGCCGCCGCGCGACAGAACCCGCTGGCGCGCAATGTGAAGAACTTTCTCGGCACCCTGCGCCGCGCCCTGCGCCCGAGCGCACGTTAACTTTCCTGCTTAATCCACTGTCATAACAGGTAAATACCGTGACCCAGACCCCGCTGCGCATCTGCCTGATCATGCATTCGACCCGCTCCGACAATCTGGGCGTCGGCGCCCTGACCGTGTCCGAGATCGAGATCCTGCGCGACATCGCCCGCGACATCGGGCGCGGCATCGCAATCACCGTGCTCGACTGGAAGGATGCCCGCGCGCCCTACGTCGGCGGCCCGGATGTCACGGTGATCGACATGGACGGGCGGATGATGCGCAGTCCTTCGGGGTTCCTTGCCATTGCCCGGCGTTCGGACCTGGTGATCGACATCGGCGCGGGCGACAGCTTTGCCGATATCTACGGCGGCGGGCGGCTGAAGCGGATGTTCGTGCTGAAATACCTCACCCATCTGGCGCGCACCCCGCTGGTGATGGCGCCGCAGACCGTCGGCCCCTTTACCAAGGGCTGGTCCAAGACGCTGGCGCGGCTGTCGATGCGGCTCTGTGCCGTCGTCGCCTCGCGCGACCGGCTCTCGACCGAGGCCGCCCGCGCCCTGGGCTGCGGCGGTGTGATCGAAGCCTCGGACGTGGCGCTGCGCCTGCCCTATGACGCCCCGGCCCCGCGGGTGCCCGGCGGGCCCGTCAAGGTCGGGATCAACGTCTCGGGCCTGCTGATGGGCGGCGGCTATACCGGCAGGAACGAATTCGGCCTGACGATGGACTATCCCGGCCTGATCCGCGATCTGATCCGCCATTTCCAGAACCATCCCGCGGGCTGCGAGGTGCATCTGGTGCCGCATGTGATCGTGCGCTCGGGTCCGATGGTGGGCGAGGATGACTACCGCGCCTCAGAGGCGCTGGCCGCAGAGTTTCCCGGCAGCGTGCTGGCCCCGGCCTTCGACTCGCCCTCGGAGGCCAAGAGCTATATCGCCGGTCTCGATTTCTTCATGGGGGCGCGGATGCACGCCTGCATCGCCGCGTTTTCCTCGGGTGTGCCGGTGGTGCCGATGGCCTATTCGCGCAAGTTCGAGGGGCTGTTCGGCACCATCGGCTATGCCCGCACCGTCGATTGCACGACCCAATCCGCCGACACCATCCGCGACGCCATCGTGCAGGGCTTCGAGGACCGCGCCGAACTGCAGGCCGAAGCCGCCGCAGCCCTGGCGCGCGGACGTGAAAAGCTGGCGGTCTACGAAGACGCCCTGCGCGCGCTGCTGGCCCGGGCGGCGTGAGCACCCCGGTGCCCCGTGTCGCGGTCATCATCCCGCATTTCAACGACGTCCCCCGGCTGGCACGCTGTCTGGACGCGCTGATGCCGCAGCTGGGCGCCGGGGTCGAGCTGCTGGTGGTCGACAATGCCTCGAGCGCGCCGCTTGATCCGGTGCGCGCCGCCTGGCCGGAGCTGCGGATCGTGACCGAGCCGCTCAAGGGGGCGGCGATGGCCCGCAACCGCGGTGTGGCCGAAACCACGGCGCCGCACCTGTTCTTTCTCGACAGCGACTGTGTGCCCGCACCCGACTGGCTGGCGGTGGCCCAGCAGGTCGCGGCGCGGGCCGACGTGACCGGCGGCACGGTGACGGTGTTTGACGAAACCCCGCCGCCGCGCTCGGGCGCCGAGGCCTTCGAGACGGTCTTTGCCTTCGACAACCGCGGCTATATCGAGACCCAGGGGTTTTCGGTGACCGCCAACCTGCTCACCACCCGGGCGGTGTTCACCGCCGTCGGGCCGTTCTCGGCCGGGCGTTCCGAGGATCTCGACTGGTGCCGCCGCGCCACGGCACGGGGCTTTTCACTGGTGCACGAGGACAGCCTGCGCGTCGCCCATCCCACCCGCTCGGACTGGCCGGCGCTGCAGCGCAAGTGGCGCCGCCTGACCGCGGAACTCTGGGGGCTGCAGGGGCGCAGCCCGGGGGCGCGGCTGCGCTGGGGCGCGCGGGCGCTGATGATGCCGCTGTCGATCCTCGCCCATGCCCCCCGGGTGCTGCGCGCGCCCGGGCTGCGGGGTCCGGGCGAACGCGGCGCCGCGCTTGGCACGCTGGCGCGGCAGCGGCTGCAGCGCTGTGGCTGGATGCTGTGGCAGGCGCTGGGCGGGCGGATCTAGACAGCGGACCGGCCTGCGCCGACACTGGTCGCGCGGGCCGGAGCAGGGTTATCAGGGCAAACGAGGGAGTTTCAGGCAGATGGCGTTTCGGTACACCGGCAAGACCAAGGATACCTTCCTTGAGGCGATGCGCGAATACGGTCTTCTGGCCACGTGCCGCACCCGGCTGCGCGACGTGTTCCTGCTGGTGCGGCGGCTGTATCTGGTGAAGGTCTGGAAGATGGACATCCACCCGTTTTCGCTGGTCTCGCTCAAGGCGGTGCTGGACCGGACCTATCCGCAGGGCATCCACATCGGCGAAGGCAGTGCGGTGAATTTCGACGCGGTGATCCTGACCCATGACATGGCGGCCAGCAAACACCTGCACACCCGGATCGGGCGCTACTGCGGCATCGGCGCCCGCAGCATCGTGATGCCGGGCGTCACCATCGGCGATCACGCCATCGTCGCGGCCGGGGCCATCGTGACAAAAGACGTCCCGTCCCGGTCGATCGTCGCCGGCAACCCGGCCCGGGTCATCCGCACCGGCATCATGACCACCAATTTCGGCCGGATGACCGAGCGCGGCACCCCCGCCGGGGCCTCCGCCGACACCCCGGCGGCGGACGACTGAGCGTCATGGGGGCCTGGGTTCTGGGGTTCGGCGGGCTGGCCCTGCTGTATGGCGGCATCGCCAGCCTTGTGCTGCTCGGGCTGGCACGGCTGGGCGGGCGGTTTCCCGGCTGGCGGGCGCTGCCGTTCCTGTTCAGCACGCTGACCTTTGTCTTTCTCACCCAGCATCCGTTTCCCGATCCGGCGACGATGAGCTGCCCGGTGCCCGGCGCCACACCGCAGCTGATCCCGATGCATTTCCTCGAGACCTTTGCCCGGCTCGAACGCCGCGGCGCCGGCTGGCTCGAAATGGTGCGCAACCGGACCCTGGCGGCGGCGGCGATGAATTTCCTGCTGTGCGGCGTGATCGGCATGACGCTGGCCGCCCATGCCAGCCGGCTGCGCACGGCGGCGCTGTTCGGGGTGCTGCTGACCCTGAGCGTCGAGCTCACGCAGCTGACCGGCTTCTGGGGGCTGTGGCCCTGCGCCTGGCGGCAGTTCGACGTCGACGATCTGCTGCTGAACGCGCCGGGGGTGATCGCGGGGTTTGCGCTGGCCCGCGCCCTGTGGTGGCGCCGGCGCGCGCCGTAAGCCGCGCGCCGACGGGTACGGGCGCCTGGCGGCAGGGGCGTGCGCCGCCCTCTGGCGGCCGATGCGCGGCCCGGGGGACACAGCCGCGCAGTCTTGGCCCGTTCGCGGCGCCCGAGGTTCGCTTCCCTGCGGGGATCTTGGTATGACAGCCGCAGGTGCGGCCAATCCGTTCCGCATGTGTTCATGTTTGCCAGGAGCCGGACCCGCCCGATGTCAGATGCCACCAGCCCCCGCCGCCTCGCCCTGCCCTTTCAGCGGTCGGTCAATCCCCTCGGGATAGTGCTGTTCGCAGCCCTCATCGCTGTGGCGCTGCCGATCTTCTGGCTGGGGTTCCAGTCGCTGGGCGCCGCCTGGCTGACGCCGGAATACAGCCACGGGCCGCTGATCCCGCTGATTTCGCTGTATCTGTTCCTGCGCGAGCTGCGCCAGGCACCGCCGCACGACCCGGGTGCGCGGGTGAACCGCTGGCCCGGCATCCTGGTGATCGCGGCCGGGCTGGTGCTGGGCATCTTCGGCAACCTGGTGCAGATCCCCGATGTGGTCACCTATGCGCTGATCGTCTGGGTGGGCGGCGTGGTGCTGACCGGCTTTGGCTGGCAGCGCGGCAAGACCCACCAGCTGCCGGTGCTGCATCTGGTGTTCATGCTGCCGCTGCCGCAGTTCGTCTACTGGCAGCTGACGATCTTTCTGCAGCTGGTGTCGTCCGAGCTGGGGGTCTGGTTCATCGAACTGGCGGGGATCCCGGTGTTCCTCGAGGGCAACGTGATCGACCTCGGCGTCTACAAGCTGCAGGTGGCCGAGGCCTGCTCGGGCCTGCGCTACCTGTTCCCGATCCTGTCGTTCAGCTATCTGTTCGCGATCCTCTACCGCGGGCCGTTCTGGCACAAGGTGGTGATGTTCGCGATGGCGGCGCCGCTGACGGTGTTCATGAACTCGTTCCGGATCGGCATGATCGGCGTGCTGGTCAACAGTTACGGCATTGGTCAGGCCGAAGGCTTTCTGCATTTCTTTGAAGGCTGGGTGATCTTCGGCGCCTGCATCGCGATCCTGTTTCTGACGGCGGTGCTGCTGCAGCGGCTGACGCCCAGCCCGCTGTCGCTGCGCGACACCATCGACATGGATTTCGACGGGCTCGGGGCACAGGCGGCGCGGGTGCTGTCGATTGCCCCGGCGCGCGGCATCGTCATCGCCACCCTGACCAGCCTTGCGGTGACGGCAGCCTTTCTGCTGACCCCGGCCCCGGACCGGGTGCTGCCCGGGCGCGACAGCTTTGCCCTGTTTCCGCGCGGCATCGGCGACTGGAACAGCTTCACCATCCCGCTGGAGCCCGAAACCGCAAAGGTGCTGAACGCCTCGGATCACATCAACGCGGTCTTTGCCCGGCCCGGCCAGCCGGAGGCCTATGTGAACTTCTTTGCCGCCTATTACGACAAGCAGACCGAAGGCTCGGGCATCCATTCCCCCGAAGTCTGCCTGCCGGTCGGTGGCTGGGAGGTGTTTTCCATCGACCCGACCGAGGTGACGGTCCGCGACACCGTCTATGGCAGCTTCACCCTGAACCGCGCGGTGATCGAAAAGGGGCTGTCGCGGCAGCTGGTCTATTACTGGTTCGAACAGCGCGGCAAACGCATGACCAACGACTATCTGGCCAAGGCGGATGTGGTCTGGGACAGCCTGACCATCGGGCGCACCGATGGCGCGCTGGTGCGCTTTGTCACGCCGATCCTTCGCGGCGAGGCCGAGGCCGAGGCCGACGCCCGCCTGCAGGGGTTCATGGGCGAACTGCTGCCCCGCCTGCCGCGGTTCATCCCGGAATGAGCCCCGCGCGCGGTTCCGCCGGCCCGGCCGCGGGCTTGCATCCCCGCCGCGCCTGAGGGCGCACCCACGGCATGAGCGCCCCTGCCCCGCCCCCTCCCAGACATCCCTCGCGCTGGCTGCCCTGGCCGCCGGCGCTGCTGGTGCTGCTGCTGGCCAGCCTGCTGCCGGGGCTGGTGCTGCTGCTGGCGGACCTGGGTCTGGCCGGGCCGCCCTATCTGCGGCTGCTGGCCTACCGGCTGGGGGCGTTCCAGCCCGACCTGCTGACCGGCGCCGCGCAGCCGGTCTTTGCCGCCCAGCCGGTGCTGATGTTCCTGAGCTATGGCGTGCTGCACACCGGTCCAGTGCACCTTGCCGGCAACCTGGCGGCGCTGCTCTATCTCGGACGGCTGACGCTTGAGCGGCGCCCGGCCGCCGGGCTCTGGGCGATCTATCTGCTGGCCAGCCTCGGCGCGGCGGGAATGTTTGCGCTGGCCGGTCCGCCGCACGCCACGATGGCGGGCGCCTCGGGGGCGTTGTTCGGGTTGCTGGGGGCCTGGTGCGTCGATTCCGGCCTGCTGGGTCCGCAGGGCCCCAAGGCCGCCCCCCGGCCCCTGGCCCAGCTTCTGCGGCTGCTGGCCTGCGCCGGGGCGCTGATCCTGTTCGACATCGGCGGGCGGTTCCTGATCGGCACGCCGGTCGCCTGGCAGGCCCATACCGGCGGCTTCCTCAGCGGCGCGGTGCTGGCCCTGCTGCGCCCGGCGCCTGTCGCCCGGCGCGGCTGATCCGCCGGGATAATCTTTGCCCTGCCACGGCGACGGCACAATTCTGCCTTTTTATCCGGCAAATGTAGGGCAAGGAAAGAGCACCCGCGGCCAGATCCGGACCGGAGCCACTCTTTCAGACCTGCAACAGGAAGCGAGACGTCGGCCATGATGACCCTTTTGATCGCCCTTTACATCTGTGTCGCAGTCTTCGCGCTGGGCATGACCCGCGCCGAACGCAAGCGCAGCGGCAACACCAGTGTTGTCCTTGCCGGTGCCAGCCTTGCCGCCTGTGTCGCCTGGCCGGTGACCGTGCTGGTGATGATTGTCGCCATCCAGCGGCAGCGCCCGGCCCGGACCGCGCCTCAGGGGTCGGCCCAACCGGCCTGAGTCCCGCCCGGCAGCGGAGGGATCAGCGCAGCGAGGCGCTTTCGAACCGCCGCTTGCAGAAGCCCAGAAACGCCGCATCGGCATTCTTGGGGATCTGATCGGCCCAGGACCGCCATTCCTGCTCCAGCACCCGCACATCCCAGCCCGGCGCCGCACGGCGCGCATGGGCATAGGTTTCCGGATCCAGTGGCGGGATGCGCACGGTTTCGGCCGGGTCGATCGCCACCACCGTGCCCCGCCCCTTGAAGATCACCATATCGCGCACCTCGTCAAAGGCGACGAGGTAGTCGGGCAGGTGGTTGTGGGTCGCGATCTCGCGGATGGTGTGGCGGAACCGCTTGAGCTCGGTGCGCGCACCGGTGCGTTTGAGCAGCTTTTCCAGACCGATTTCCAGTTCGGGGCGCGCGCCGCACATCTTGCGGGCAATCTCGTAGACCCGGCGTTCGATCGGCTTGCGCAGGCGGAAATAGTCGCGGTGCAGGGTCAGCACCGATTTGCGCCGGATGCCGTTGAAGATCCATTCGCTGATCTGGATCTCGGCCGACATGATGCGTCCTCCCGCCTCGTTGTTCTTGCGGTTGATATGGGCGCTCTCGATCAGGTGAAACCAGCCCAGGCGTTCCTCGTCGCCCAGCGGCACGTCGTCCTGATCCCCCCCGGTGGTGGTGATGTTGGTCTTGATCACCGTGCCCATCAGCCGGTCCAGCGCCTCGCAGAAGGCATCGTAATCCTTGCCGCCGGTGCCGCGGTTCACAAAGATCAGCAGGTCACGCGGGTTGAAGCGGATCCGGCGTTCGATCTTTTCGCCGCGGTTGATGCGGTGCATGATCTGGCTGACGACATAGATCAGGATGTCCTTGTCGTAGATCGTCGCCTGCCCCTTGGCCGAGGGGATCACCTCGAGCCACTTGTCGCCGTGTTCATAGCGGCGCACCGCGGTCTCGGGCTTTTTCGACAGCACATAGAACGGGTGTTCCATCTGCGGGATCAGGTCCTTGAGGATGGCGTCCGCGACATCGCAGATGAAGAAGTCCGCCTGCGGATGGCGGTCGGGCAGAAGCTGATCGAGGATATTCGGGGTATCAGGAACCATGGCCCATATTCGGGGTATCAGGAACCGGGTGTCAAGCCAATTCGGGGTTTCAGGAACCGCTATCCGCCGGGAGCGTTTCACAAAGGTGTTTTCGGCAGCGCCCCGGGGTTTTGAATGGCGCCGATTCGAATCGATTCGAATTAAATGCGAATCGCGGAGAACAGGAACCGAATCGCGGAGAACAGGAACCGAGATTCGGGGTATCAGGAACCGAAGGTGTCATGATACCCTTTATGATCAGAGGGTTGCCGGGTGTTTTTGGACCCTAAACACATATTAAACACAAATAAACACACCCCCCGGAATTGCAGGCATCACGAATCGGCTGGCAGGCTGAGGAAAGCGGTCGCGAGGATCCGCGATTCGCACCCCGAGGCAAACCCCGGGACAAAAACAGACCTGGCCTCAAAGGCTTTGAAGAAATAGCCATGCGCCTTGGCCGGCAAACATCGCTGTTATCCCCAGGGCGGTGCTGGCGGAAACCCGGGCCCACTGGCAAGGTCTCGCCGTCAGCGCTGTACCGGCGGAACTGATGACCCGATTCACCGTTGTCTTCCCATCACTCTGGAGGAACGGAAATGGATCATTCGACACACGGAAGTCTGGTTTCATCGTCTGACGTCACCGGCACCGAAGTCTACGGCAGCGACGGGTCGCACATCGGCTCGATCGATCACCTGATGATCGACAAGCTGTCGGGAAAGGTCGCCTACGCCGTGATGCGCTTTGGCGGGTTTCTCGGCCTGGGGGAAGAGCACCGTCCTGTCCCCTGGGGCAAGCTGCGCTACGACACCCGCAGGCACGGCTTATGTGACCGACATCACCGAACAGCAGGTCAAGGACGCCCCCGAGCACCGGGACAACTGGCATGGCGACCGCGACTGGGAAAAGCGCGCCCATAACCACTATGGCGCGCCGATGTACTGGCTCTGATCCTGCCGCGAAGTCCGGACGCGCCCCACCCCGGGGCCGCGTCCGGTTGCGCCCGGTGCTCCGGTCATTCCAGAGCATCCGGTCCACAACATTCGGCCCGCTGAGGGCGAACCCACGTGCAGTGCAGGAGACGACAATGTCCACAGAGCAGGGAGTTGCGCTCAGAACCGATGACCGCGACTGGTTCACGATCCACCGCGGGGCCTCTCCGGTTCTGGGAACCGCGATCCACAACGGCCACGAGGTCAGCCCGGACCTCGAGGACCAGATGGCCCTGCCCGAGGAGGACCGGCTGCGCGAAGAGGATCCGTTCACCGAATTCACCATTCGCGACCTGCCCAACCGCATCGCCTTTCACCGGTCGCGGTTCGCCGTCGACCTCAACCGCGCCCGTGACAAGGCGGTGTACCTGTCGCCCGAGCAATCCTGGGGTCTCGAGGTCTGGGAAACCGAGCCCTCGGAGGAGGTGGTGAAACAATCGCTGCAGATGCATGACCATTACTACATCATGCTCAGGACCATGCTGCGCGAGCTCGAAGAGCAGTACGGGCACTTCATCGTGCTGGACATCCACAGCTACAACCACCGCCGCGACGGGCCGCAGGCGCCTGCGGCCGACCCCGAGACCATGCCCGAGATCAACATCGGCACCGCCTCGATGGACCGCGGGAGATGGGCGCATGTCGTGGACCCCTTCATCGAAAAGCTGCGGACGTTCGAATTCCGCGGCCACAGGATGGACGTGCGCGAAAACGTGGCCTTCCAGGGCAAGGGTGAACAGACCCGGTTCATTCACGAGACCTTTCCGCAAACCGGCTGCGCCATCGCGATCGAGTTCAAGAAGTTCTTCATGGATGAATGGAGCGGCAAACCCGACCGGGAAGCGCTTGTCGCCATGCGGGGCATGATCCGCTCGACGCTGCCACTGCTCGAGGGCATCGTCGCAGAGATGTCATGACACAGGCGGCAGAGAGCAGTGACCCGCTCGCAGCCATCGTTGCGGCGCTCGGGGACGCGCAGGCGGTGCGCGAGACCCTGCCCTCGGGCGGGCGGCTTCACATGGACCGGCCGTTGCCGTTCATATGCGTGCATCACCAACAGGACGGCGCGCGGCAGGCGGCCTCCGACATTGCCGCGGCACATGCCTCCTATCTCGTCTCCCCCGACCTGGCCGCGGATACGGCGGCGCTGAACCGGGTGGGTCAGGCGATGATCGAACGGTTCGGCGCGTTTCTGGTGATCGAGGTCGCGGAGTTCGAGCGGGACACCCTGCTGACCGACGACAGCCCCAGCCTGCCCGACTTCGAGATCGCCCTGAGGGCAGAGCCGCGCGCCGAGACCCGCGCCGCCCTGGAGGCGGCGGCAAGTGCCATCGAGGGTGTCACCGTGAAATACCGCTCACCGGTGTTGTCCCGCACCGTGGCCGAGCGCCCGGACGGCGGCGCTCTTGGCAGGCTGTCTCCGGAGATCGGGCTGCTGTCGATCCGGTTCGCTCCGATCTACCGGCAGCCTGAAAGTGACGCGGTCTATACCGAGCTGCGGGAACGGCTGATCGAAAACATCTTTGACGCCCTGCTGCAGGCGGCCGCGGCATTTTCGCGTGAAAGCGGCGCCTTGTGCCCGCAGACCCATCGCGCCCTCGGGCGCCGCGCCTTTGTGGATGCGGTCCGCAAACTTGACCGGCAGATGGACGCCGTCTGCAACGCGTTCGATTTCCTGATGGCGGTGACGCCGATCAACACCACGGCCGCCTGGCAGAGGTTCCGGGAGCAGGGAGAGGAACGCGCGCCGCAGCTGCTCTACCGCCCGCTGACAATGGAGATCGACGCCCAGAAGGCGGCGCTGCATTCCATCGCCTTCGAAAACCTCGAGGATCCCCTGCTCTCGGGGATCTACCGCGACAGACAGCGCGAGCTTGACCTGCAGTTGACGGCGATCGACCTGCGCGACACGCCCCGCTTCCGCGAGGCGGGCAGACTGCTCTACGGTCCGGTCGAAGAGGCGCTTCTGAGCGCGGCCCACGACATCCTGGCACTGCCCCGCCGCAATGGGCAGGCGTCCCGGGGACAGGGCGGTCTGGAGGGGCATGTCGATTGCTACGAGCTGCGCGATGCCGCCCGTCAGATGATCGCCGACTACCGTGCGGCCTATGCCGGGTTCGAGGCCGAGGTGGTGATCCGCGACGACCTGCCGGCGGGCATGATGGTCTCGGGGCCCTGCCTGATGATCTCACGCAGCACCCGGATGACACGCGACCGGGTGCAGGCATTGCTGAGCCATGAGATCGGCGTGCATCTGATGACCTATTTCACCGGTGACGCCCAGGGCCTGCGGATCTTCCGCACCGGGCTGGCGGGCTACGAGAGCATCCAGGAGGGGCTGGCGGTTTTCGCGGAATACCTGACCGGGGGGCTGACAGCGGGCCGTCTCCGGCTGCTGGCGGCGCGGGTTGTCGGCTGTGCGGCGATGCTGGACGGGGCCGAGTTTGTCGAAACCTACCGGATGCTGACGCGGGACCATGGCTTTTCCGACAGTGCCGCCTTCAACCTGACGGTGCGGCTCTACCGCTCGGGCGGTCTGGCCAAGGACGCAATCTATCTGCGCGGCCTGCGCGACATCCTCGACCACCTCGCGGCGGGCCGCTCGCTCACCCCCTACTGGCTGGGCAAATTCGCCAAGGCGCAATTCCCGCAGATCGAAGAGCTGGCCGCCCGCGGATTGCTGACCACCCCCCCGATCACCCCCGCGTTTCTAAATGGCGGGCCCGCCAGAGACCGCCTTGCTGCCGCCGCCGCGGGTCTGTCGCCCGCCGACCTTGTTTCAGAATAGGAAATCGCCATGCGTATCGCCTTCTTCGTCAATGCCATCAAGGATGAATATCCCCACTTCACCACCACGGTCTTCGCGCTTGCGGCCCTGTCGCGCGGGCACGAGGTTTGCTACATCACCCCCGGGGATTTTGTCCTGCGCGCCGATGACACCCTGCACGCCAATGTCCTCAACCTGCCGACAAAATCCTTCCAGAAGGTGGAAACCCTGCACAAGGCGCTGCAGTCGGACGAATCCCGCCGCGAAACCATCGACATCACCGAAATCGACGTGCTGATGCTGCGCAACGATCCCTCTCAGGATGCCGAAACCCATCCCTGGGCCGCCCAGGCCGGGCCGATGTTCGGACGCCTTGCGGCGGACCGGGGCGTGCTGGTGGTCAACGACCCCGACGGGCTCGCGCTGGCGCAGAACAAGCTGTACCTGCAGGGGTTCCCCGAGGTGGCCCGCCCGGCCTCGCTCATCTCCAAGAACCTCGAAGAGATCCGCGATTTCATCGACACCCAGCCCAAGGGCGTCATCATCAAGCCGCTGCAGGGATCGGGCGGCAAGAACGTCTTCAAGATCGACGGGCCGGACGATGCCAACATCAACCAGATTTTCGAGGCGGTGAGCGAGGAAGGCTACATGATCGCGCAGGGCTTCATGCCCAAGGCCAAGGACGGCGATGTGCGGGTCTTTGTGATGAACGGCACCCCGCTGGAGCGCGACGGCAAATATGCGGCGCTGCGCCGGGTGCCGGCCAAGGGGGATGTGCGCTCGAACATGCACGCCAAGGGCACCGCCGTGAAGGTCGAGATGACCGACGAAATCCTGGCCGTGGCCGAGCTGGTGCGCCCCAAGCTGATCCATGACGGGTTGTTCATGGTCGGGCTGGACATCGTCGGTGACAAGATCCTGGAAATCAACGTGTTCACGCCCGGCGGCCTGTGGAGCATTTGTGACCTGGAAGGCGTGGACTTTGCCGAAACGGTCATCAAGTCGCTGGAAAAGAAGCTGGAGATGCGGGAGGGCAGCCAGGGCAACCTGTCGAACCGGGAGTTGGCGGTGCTCTGAGCCCTGACGCGGCTGACGGGACCTGGCGCCCCTCCGGCTCTTGCCATCGGCGGCCTGTCACCGGGCTGCGGGGGCCCCTGCCCCGCGGCGCAGATCGAATTTTCCGCTGAAATGTGCTATAGGCAGCCTCGCGGGTTCACGCATGAGTTGTGGACCGCAGGACCGGAAAGCAGCCTTTGGTAAACGGAGAATGCACGATGGAGATGACGAAAGTCAGCGAATATGCCCACGCGCTTTACGGCGCGCATGGCGACAAGGCCGAACTTGAGGCCGCGCAGCGCCAGCACGAACACGAAGCTGCCGGAGACGAGGACCAGGCCAGAACCTGGCGGGCGATCAGAGCCGCCGTCCGGCAGATGAAGGGCGCCAATCACAGCTGAGGCTCTGGCGACCCGAGGCCGCCGCAGACGACGGCCCGCGCGCCGTCGGCGCGGCACACGGACGCCGCCCCCTGCCCGCGGGGGAGGCTCTGCCTGCATGCGCGCGCCATGCCGGCCCCCCGGGACCGGCCGAATGCTGCAACGGACACGGCCCGCGTCCTTGGCAGCAGAGATCGAAGGTCAGTTCATTCGAAAAGCGGTATCCGGTAGCTATCCGGTAGCTTCCGGATAGCTACCACTACAGGTGGTGGTAGCCAGTGGATTGATTGCTGCATAGGGTTTCCCGTTCGCTAGCCGCTAGCTTCCGGATAGCTATTGGGTAGCTAGCCGGAAGCTAGCGGTTTACACCCTGCACCGATCTGAATAGACTCTCCGCACGGTCTGCCAGCCGCCATGTACAGCGACGTCTCTGCGCGTCGCCCTCAAGGTGACAACGAAAGGATAGACCTTGCCCGTCATTGCATTCGCGAACCCCAAGGGGGGGGCCGGCAAAACCACGGCCGCCCTTCTGCTTGCGTCGGAACTGGCCAGCCGGAACGCCCGCATCGTGATCATCGACGCCGATCCCGAGCGCTGGATCTCGCAATGGGCCGACCTGCCCGGCCGGCCCGACAACATCCGCATCATCTCGGATGTGACCGAGGACAGCATTGTCGATCAGATCGACGCCGCCGCCGCCACGACCCAGTTCGTGATCATAGATCTCGAAGGCACCGCCAGCCTGATGGTGGCCAATGCCATCGGCATGTCGGATCTGGTGGTGATCCCGACCCAGGGCGGCTCGATGGATGCCAAGGGCGCGGCCAAGATGATCCGGCTGATCCGCAATCAGGAACGCATGGCGCGCCGGTCGATCCCGCATGGGGTGCTGATGACCCGGACCAGTGCGGCGGTCGCCTCGCGCTCGCTCAAGAACGTGCGCGCCCAGCTCGACAAGGCGGGGATTCCGGTGTTCGGCACGCCGATTGTCGAACGCGCGGCCTATCGCGACATCTTTGACTATGGCGGGCTGCTGCGCGATCTGGTTCCGGCGCAGGTGTCCAACCTCGAGAACGCCTGCAAGAACGCCGGCGCCTTCACCGCAGAGGTGCTGAGCCGGCTGCGCGAGGCGATGACCACGCGGGGGGCCGCATGATGACCCGGGCGCGCGCCGACATCGGCTTTGACGACGATCTCGATGGCTTTGACCCGGCGGACTGGGCGGTCGGCGCGCCGCCGCCGCGGCGGCCCGAAACCGGCACGGCGCAGCGGGCGGCAGAGGCCACGGGGTTTCGCAGCCGCGAGGCCAGGGCGGCCGTGCCGCAGGCTGTGCCGCAAACCCCGGCCGCGCCCTTGCGCGGGTCGAGGTTCATGGCGCGGAACAGCTCCAGCAGGACGTCGCGGGTGTTGAAGCCGTCGGCCTCGGT
>NZ_VOJI01000034.1 GCF_007923445.1 Puniceibacterium confluentis
TCCTTGGCGGTGACCCCGGCCACCCGGCCGCGCACCACCGCGATCACCACCGCCAGCACGAAGGCAATCAGGATGAAGTTCGACAGCCCGAGCCGCAGGAAGGCGTCGGTGATCGCCTCGATCGTCTCAGGAAGTCCGGTCACGAACACGGCCCCAGATCATGTGCACGGAAAGCGAGAAGCGGTTGAGATTGGCACAGAGAAGCGCCGTGTAGAGCACCGTCAGGGCGCCGTAGGTATAGACGCCGGTGGAGCTGGGCTGCACACGGGCGATGGCCGCGGTAAGGTTGGCGAGGAACAGGATGGCAAACAGGCAGCACAGCAGCCGCACCGTCGGCGTCCAGTACATCCCGCGCCCGTTGATGGCGATGGCGATGGCGTAGAGCGCGCCGATCAGCACCGACCCTGCCCCGTAGACCCGGAACGGCGGCCAGGGCTGCGCCATGGCGCGCAGGGCATCAAAGGCGGGCGCCGACAGCGCCGCCCCCGGCCCCCAGGCGAGGATCCACAGACCCCAGCCGAAGATGCCGCCCGCGGCGGCGTATTCGATGGTCGAGAGATGCACGAAGGCTTTGTTTGTGGACATGGTCAGACTTTGGCCGGGACAGATGGGACAGCGGTGCAAGGTCACCGCCCTGCCCCGCGCTGCGGGTTCAGCCGGAGACGGCGAGAATGCGCGCCTTGTTGATCTCGTAGTCCAGCGCGACGGTGTCCGCGAAGGCCCGCGCGCCTTCGACCTCAAGCTCCTGCATCATCGCCCGCCAGAGCGTGCCTCTGAGCGTGCTGCCCCCGACCGGATGCTGCCCGAATGCCGCGTATTCCGAGACGGTGGGCGCATAGAGAACGCCGTTCACTGACAGGGACGTGGACGCGACGAACAGGCCGTCAAGGTAAACCCGGTAGGTCACGGAAAGACCGTCACTCGCCAACTCGAACTCGAAGCCGAGCTGATGCAAGGCTCCGTCGAACATCGCCGTCTGTATCGCCGCCGGGACAACCCATGCGTTCGTGTAGTTGCACCGGACTCGGGCGGCTGAAATCACCCCGGGCGAACTGTAGGCCGCGCCGATCGAGAAGTTGTTGACCGAGGCCGCAGTCGCCGAGGCAAAGATCGTGTTGCTGGACCCGGCCCCTGCTGGATCAGGGATATTCTTGGCCCAGTAGATCAGGCCCAGGTGGGTGTCATCGACCTTTTGCCGGAACCCGACCGGCAGGCGCAGGATGTCGTCGGTGTCCACGAACTGCACGGCGCCATCGCTTGTCAGCATGGTGGAGGTCACGGCGCGGGCGGCATCCTCGACCCATCCATCCTCTGCCAGCGCGTAATTCCGCGGGCCGGCATCAACGGCCAGAGCGCCATCCGGCGGGACCGTCCCGCCCCAGGACCAGGGGTCGAGCATGTCGAGCAACCCGCGTGTTCCGGCGTCCATCGCCGCATCCGGGTAGAGTTTGGCACCGGTGCCGGTGACGGGCAGTTTCTGAATGAAGGCCATGTTATTTCCATCCTTTCGATGTGGCGAAGTCGACGACGCCCTTGGCGATCCCGACCCGTCCGGTGTTGTTCGGGTGAACGTTGTCCGTCATTGTGCTGGGGGGCGGAACGTCGTTGGCAATGGCGGCAAGGTCCGGGCCGGAACCATCGTTCTCACCCTGGATCCACGGCACGATGTCGAGCGTGTTGTCCGGCCATTCCTCCCGGAACAGGCGCAGGGCAAGCGCGCGGTCGTAATACCCCTGCGTCCCCTTGATCTCGTCCTGCCCCTGCAGCCAGGGCATGAGGATCATGCGCTTGGACAGAGGCTTGTGGGCCGCAACGATCTGCTGCGCCCGCAGGAACACGTCATAGGGGTCTTCGCTGCTGTTCCGCCCGATGAACAGGGCCAGAATGGCGTCCTGGAAGTTCGGGGCCATCGGGTCGGTCGGGGCGGGGTTCACGCCTGCTAGGATCTCCCCGGGCTGGGCGTAGATGTAATACTTGCCAGCGGCCAGCGCGGATCCGACAGCATAGCGGCTGATGTAGAAGTCCTGGCCGACCTCGTCCCATCGGATCTTTACCAGCGTCCCGGTCATGGGATCCTGTGTCGGATCGGTCACGGCATAGCCATGCCCCGTGACTGGATCGTCGTCGCCCCGCGTTTCCACGATGTTGCCGACGTTCGTGCTGCTCTCGGTGCAGGTCACCTCCGTTGTATCGCCGGGGATCTCGGGGCAGTCATAGCTGACCTCGATTGCCCAGTACCGGGATGCAATCCCCTTGGCGGTGTTGGCACTGCGCCCGAAGTTCATCACAGGGATGGTCCAGTCAAGGGCGGCGTCCAGATCGAAGCGGTTGAGGAACGACGGCCAGCCGCCGGATCCCGCCGTCGTGCTGTCCCCGAAGCAGGCCAGCCAGTACAGGGGAATGACCGGATGCTCGTCAGCCACATCCGGCGCCGAGAAGTACCGCCCCCCAAGGGCAGCGGGTTCGAATGTGCCGTTGTCCGCGCGGTCGGACGTCCAGATCACCACCCCGTTCTGCAGGAACGGATCGGTGTTGTTGCCGCCGCCCTGGCTGACCTGGACTGTCTCTCCCGTATCGGCGCGGTCGGTGAAGACGTTGGTGCCGTCCGACCACGGGTGATAGGTCGGTGGCGCGGCCACAGCAGGTGCAGCCACATCAAGCAGATTCAGGACAACCTGCCGGTTTTCCCCGACGAACACAGCGTCACTGCCCGACGCAAGTGCCCGGGCCCATCTTGCAGGCTCAGGCATGGCACTTGCACCGTTCAGGGTTCCGGTGACGGGCATGTCAAAGACCATGCCCCCGTTCTCGATGTGCCTGATCCGCTTCCGGTTAGAGCCAAGTTCTGCGTAATCCACGCCAGAGCGGTCATACCGGCCATCCTCGCCCAGGACGCGGGCCGTGGTGCCTGCGACCAGGGTGAGGAGGTCGGATTTCTCGCTCAGCGACGGGACGCCGAGAACACCGCCAAGTTCGGAAAGTGTGGCCTCTCCCGGCCGGTACTCAGATCTGCTCATCTCAGGCTCCCAGATCCGCAGAAACTGCGGTGTAAAGGTCGGACAGGTATGTCGGGACATCATTTGACGCGACGACGCGGGACAGGACCAGCGAGTGGACCACGACATCGTGCCCTGTGCCGTAGCCGGTGCGCCGCCCCAGGACCGGCGCTTCGGGATAGCCGCCCCAGCTGGCGCCATCAGGCGCGTTGAAGGGATAGTCCGGCGATACGGCGGAAGTGGCGAAGAATTCCCCGTCTAGGTACGCGTCCACCAGGAAACAGCCCGGCTCGAGAGGGTCGGGATGGATATGCGCCGCGAAGAGGGTTGGCACGTCGTCCGCCAGAGGCCCGAACTGGATCTGAGCCTGGACGGTGTAGGGCGTGCCGATCACGTAGAACCGATAGCCGGGCGTTGCGGCGTTGAAGTCGAGATACCACTGGGCGAATTCCCCCACCTGCACCCCGTATCCGGCGATGGCATGCAGCCCACTGCCCGCGGCGGCCTTTTGGGTGATCCAGATGGTGACCAGCAGGTTCGCATCATCGGCACCGTTGGACGGATCGTTCAGGTCGAACTGCGCCGGGAGTTCGATCTTCTGTTCGTTGATCGCCCCGGTAGGAACATTCAGGCGCAGCCCCTTGTCACCGGCTGACCAGTTTGCGAAGGCGCCGGAAACCGTTGCCGGGTTTGCCAGGAATGTCTGGCTCGCAACGGTGTCGCTGATCGCAAGATCCCCCGTCAGGGCCTGGAACTCGTAGGCTGCGACCGTGCGAGGCAGGAGCGGGCCATATGGGTTGACCTGTGCGGCCTGCAAACCTGGCAGGTCGGCGTCAGAAATCGTGGCGCCAAGCACCATCGTCGGGAAAGACATCAGGGGGGATTCCTTTAGCGGATGATCGATGCGATGAAGCGGGCTTTCCACGCGTAGCCGTCGGCATTCGGATGCACGGTGTCGTAGAGAAAGCTGTCCGGCAGGATGTCGTCGGCGATGTTCGCCAGATCCTGCGCGGTCGCCGTGATCCCGGCGTCGTAAAGCCCGTATCGGATCAGGTAGGCGCGCCAGTCGATGAACCGCGGGCCGAAGGCGTCGGCCAGGTCTGCGTTCAGTGCCATGACGTTGTTGTAGCCGTCCGATCCCGCGGGCTCTGCGGTCGTGTTGGGAACCGACAGGACAAAGAAGTTGCGATAGCGCGGCGTCATGGCCTGAACCATCCGGCGAATGTTCTCCACGATCCCCGACCGTTCGTCCGAGCTGGTTTTCGGATCGTTTCGCCCGGCCCCGATCAGAACAGTGTGGTCGGAATAGGCGCCGCGCCCCGGGATGAACGCGGTCCCGGCGGGGTCGAGCAGGAAGCGGTTGTTGGCAGGCGTGATCCCGGTCACGCTGCCCGAGGTGGCGCGCGTGAAGGTGTAGTTTCCACTCACATCTGTGGACAGGATGCCGCTGATCCCGGCAATGGTCCCACGTGCGGTGTAGCCCGCTTGATAGGCCCCGCCGTTCACCAGGATATCCACATCGGACGTGACCGCCACGCCGCCGCTGGCCGGGACGCTGCCGCCGGAAACACTCAGGTGCACCCGCTCACTGCCCCACAAAGCGCCGATCTGTCTCGATGTCATGCCACCATAGGCAAGGCGCGTGGTTGCCCTGCCAGTAACGCTCTCCAGCTGATCGAGGTAGGTCTCCCCCGGCGCCGCCCCTGCGCCGGCGGTCAGGCTGTCGCCCAGCCCGAGGATCCTCGTCACCTGCGCCGGGACTTCTCCGATTCCAAGAGACTGCCGCAGTTGCAGAATCGCCGGGGACGCCAGCTTGAGCCGCGCCGCGCCGTCCACGTCGAACCCCAGGTGCTCGATCCCGTCCGCGCTGACGATCAAGGCCCCGCCCGTTGTCGTCCGCAGGATGCCCGGACGGCCCGCTTCACCCTCAGGTCCGAGAGTCAGTTTTGAGGTTTCGACCTCGACCGCCAGCGCAGCTGCAGCCGGAACGCCGAGATTGGCACGCGCGGACGTCACATCCAGAACGTCGGACAGGTTTGCAGACGCGGTTAGTTTGCCGGACAGGCCGGTATCGCTGAGGCGCACCCACCTGCCCCATGTTTGGGACCAGGAATAGCGCCCGGCGTTGGCGACGCTGGCGCCGTTGTATCCGGTGCCGGAGGCCGCAAGGTGTGTGCCGGTATCACCGTCCTGCACTTCGGCGCCCGTTGCGTCAACGCTTGGCGCGATGGCCAGAAGAGCGCTCCAGGTTGCGGCGGTCAAAAGTCCGTTGGTCTGTCCCGCCGCCAGTGCATCCGTGACCGACGTGTCCGCCTTTTTGTCGAGAGCGGCCGAAAGCGGACCGGATGACAACATCTGGGTGGCGAGATCCGGAACCAGCTGCTGCACACTGATGCCATCGCGGTTGCCCAGAATTGAATCTGTCATTGGTGATGTCGTGAGAGTCGTCGTGCGAACGCCGGATTCAGGCATGTTGTTCTTTCCTCATGCGATTTCAGTGGCGATGGGCCCGGCCGCAGTGGCTGTTGCCCCATCGATGTTTCGGGTTTCGGCGTAGTAGTCCCAGACCCCCTGCGGTGCGCTGGCGGCGGTGCGGACGTAGACCGTGACCGCGTCCAGGGCGCCGTCGAAGGCGCTGCTCTTCAGGAAGTCGATTTCGGTGTTGCCCGCGGCGACCGTCAGCTCGACGTAGTGGCGGCCGTTGGTGGTCACCGCGGATCCCGTCACCGTCGTGCCGCCGGTCAGGCGCGGTGTCAGATCGCCAGACGTGCGCCCCGACACCGTGTAGGCCAGCCGCATCACATGGCCTTCCGTCAGGCTCAGAGCCTGGCTCAGCGAGGATGGCAGACCGGCGCTCGCCTGAGCGACACCGGAGGCGATGCTCCAGCCGGTGCCCTTGGTCCAGTCCGCATCGGCGTCGAAATAGCCGTTGTCGACCAGGGTTTGCCGCGTGGCATCGCCGTCGATCACGGTTGTGGTTGTGCCCGCGTTCACCGGGATGGGCGCGCCGAGCGCATGACTGCCGGTGTC
Source organism: Puniceibacterium confluentis (assembly GCF_007923445.1). Taxonomy (GTDB): domain Bacteria; phylum Pseudomonadota; class Alphaproteobacteria; order Rhodobacterales; family Rhodobacteraceae; genus Puniceibacterium; species Puniceibacterium confluentis. The sequence goes on from NZ_VOJI01000034.1 coordinate 6,027, forward strand.
CAGTGCATCCCCGGACGGCACCCGGTAGAGCTGCACCTCGGTTGTGCCGCCGGCCGGGATTGCCAGCGACACAGCGGCGTGGCCAAGACCACCCGCCGCCGTGATCGACTGGGCATCGAGCTCGCCGGGCAGCGATGCCGCGCCGGTGCCGACAACATGTGTGACCACAGCCGTGGTGGTGCCGTCGGTATCGTCGACGCCGGTGGCGAAGGCGCGCAATTCGACCGTGTCGCCGGAAGCATAGCCGGTGATCTCCAGCCCGCCACTGGCGACGGAGGTGGTTGCCGACGACCAGGGCAACTCCCCCTGCAGGCGATTCTCGACGGTGAATGTCGAGAGATACCCGGTCTCGGCCAGCGCAGGCGCGACCTGGACGATCAGGGTCAGGGCGACGCCGGTTGTCCCGGCGGGTGTGAACACGCTGCCATAGACCGAGCTGTCGATGCGGGTGATCCGCGGCGCCAGCGGCGGATCGAGGGTCAGCGCGATCACACTCCCGACCGTGCCATCCCAGGCGGGTGGCACTTCGGCGTCGGTCAGATCATCGATGATCGGTGCGGCGGCCACCGCCGTGATCTGAGCGGCGAAGTTCTCACCCGGCTCGATGCCGGTCACCCGCAGCGCCACGCTCTCGCTGGAGCTGGCCCCGAAGTGCACGATCTCCCCCAGCCGCGGCCGGGCGGCGGTGCCGCTCAGCCGCAGCAGCCGGGACGTCCCCGTAACGGTGGCCACACCTGCGACGATCGAGGATCCGATGCTGTCGTCGTCATCCGCGAACACCCGGAACCGCAGCCCGTAGCTTTCGCCGCCGGTCATTGTGACCGCTTCGTCCAGCTCGACCAGTGCCCCTTCCACGGCCGTCACCCGCGCCGCCACCTGGGTGCTGTCGAGCACGTCATGCGCCGCGATCATCAGGTCGCCACGGGTCACCACCCGGGCCGCGCCGTCCTGCAGCGCGGTGAAGGTGTCGGGCCGGTGCATGATCTCGTACATCCGGCGCCGGGTTTCGATCCAGATCTCGTCCGGGTCGGTCTTGCCGGGCAATGTCATCTCTTCGGTCAGGGTGATCGGCCCCTCGTTGCCGGGCCAGGGAATGATGCGGGTCGCCTCCTCGAAGTCATTGCTGGCATCGTTGAACTTCACGCGGATGCCATCGGGCGGGTCGAGATACTGCCGCGACCAGGTCAGACCGGAACTGTTGCGCGCGCTCAGGTGATCGACGACCAGGTCCTGCGGGCGATCGATGACCACGCCCCATTTCAAACCGTCGTGTCGCGGGGTGGCGCGGCCCGCCATGGCGATCTGGCGCAGCGCGTCCCCCAGACCCTGGGCATCTTCGTGGATCCGGTCATATTTCAGGCCCTTGAGGGTGCAGAACGCATGCCAGTCCTGCATCAGCTCCCAGTCGATCTCGGAGTCCTGCACCGGGAACGGGTTCTGCGGCCCCTGCAGCATCGCGACAAAGGCCGCCGCCGGGTTGCGCGACAGCGCCTCTGCCCAGACCTCGCCGTCCCAGTCCTGCACATGACGCCGGACGATCGCGTTCACGGAGTCGAGCTGGCCGTTCAGCTGGTAGCTGGCCCGGATCCGCATCGCCAGCAGGGCCATCGGCTTGTCGATGTTGAGCGGATATTCCGGCCGGACGGACTGGATGGCCGTCAGGATGACGCGGTCCTGATAGCGGCTGTTGGTCCGCTCGTCGGTCATCCGCGTGACCTCGACCTGCCAGCGGCCCCGGCTGGGCGGCTGCCAGGAATACTGCCGGAAGAACGGCTCTTCCTTCCTGGCAAGGAAGTCGAGAGTCTCGACCTCCGCCCAGTCGTCCGCGTCACTCAGGCGCTGGCGGATCCGCAGGCTGACCCCCAGCGTCCGGGCGTCGCCTTCGCGGGTGTAGCGGACCAGACCGGCGGGAAAGAAGAAGATCAGCGAGACGATCTGGGTGTTGAGCGCGGTTTCCCGCACGATCGGGACCTCCTCCGCCGCACCCCCGGTCAGCTCACCGGCGTCGTCGCGCGGCAGCGGCCGGAGCAGTTCCACCCCCGCGCGTTCCTCCAGCACCTGGCGGGGATAGAGCGTGACCGGATCATCCGCCTCGACCCCCTCACGCAGCTCGATCTGGACATCGCTGAAGGCGTCGATCGAGGTGTCGCCGATCTTCACATCCGAGATGTCCAGCCGCCCGTAGCCAAAGCAGAACAGCGCCACGATGTACTGGTCATCGCCGGAAATGACCGTGTAGGGCAGCGCGGCATAGGGCGGCGCGTAGCGATGCCGCCCCACCGGCCAGGGCACCGGATCGTCGGGACGGGCGGTGTTGTTCCAGCCCGACAGCGTGTAGCGGTTTTTCGCCCTGTCCTGGTCGGGCACCTCGATCGGCACCAGCGCGTTGACCAGGGCAAAGCCCACAAGGTTGAGCCCCAGCGCCACAACACTGGTCGCCAGCGTGCCGGTGCCGAGCCCGATGGCTGGCGCCAGCATCGGCGCCAGCGCCAGGGCCGCAATCGACACCACTGCCAGCAGCACCGAGCGGAAGCCGTTGTTCCCCGGCACCAGCCGCAGCACCACGCGGACACCCGGTTTCGGTCGCACCCGCGACCAGTGCGCCATGTCGATCACCATCACGCCCCGGTCCGTCACCAGCGTCACCCGCAGGTGCAGGCGGTCGTGGTCACTCAGCCCCGGCAGCGAGGCCGTGATGATCTCCGCCAGGCTCAGGCCTTCGCTCAGGATCCTGTCGGTGCGGGCCAGCCCCGGATCAAACAGCGGCGCGGTGATGACCCGCGTCATGCGCAGGCCCGCCGGAACGCCCAGGCCCCCTGAAAGCGATGGCGCCAGCCCGGATGGGTCAGATCCACGATCTTCGAGCCGGTTTCATCCATGTGCAGCATCTGCCGCGCGGTGACGGCCACACCGACGTGTGACGACAGACGGCCGCGCCGGAAGGTCAGCACGTTGAAGGGGGACACCGAGGCGCGGCGCTCCCACCAGTCGCTGTCCGAGGCGAGAGCGATCAGCCGGTCGATCTCGGCCAGCTCGACTCCGCCCGCGGCGCGGCCCTGATAGGACGGCAGCTCAATTCCCAACTCGCTGCGATAGACCAGCCGCACCAGCCCCCAGCAGTCATGGCCTTCCGCTTCCGATCCCCGCCCGGCGTAGGGCAGCCCGACATAGGCAGAGGCCCAGCTCATCGGTGCAGCCCCGGAAAGCGGTCTTTGGTCATGCGGTCCATGGGCACCTGCTCCTGTTCGATCGGGTCACGCGAGATCGAGATCACCACCTGGCCCGCGTCCCCTTCGGCACCGGGCACCACCATGCCGCGGTATTCCTGCTCGACGATGTCCGGGGAGGCTGCCAGCACCACGGCCATGTGCACCGTCGGGCGGGTCGTGAACGAGCGCAGCGTCGCGGCGATGTCGTTGCTGACATTCTCCAGCACCAGCGTGGCCGAGGCGGGCGCATCTTCCAAGTCGCCCGGGATCTCGGCCGAGACGAGCACAAACCAGTAGGGCTCTGTTGCCGGATCGGCGCCGTTCCAGCGCGAGCGGGTGCCGTAGCGCAGCGGGTCGGTCGAGATCCGCTCACCCGGGTCGGTCGACAGGCGCACGGGGGCGTCGAGATCCGGATGCTCGAACTGGAACAGCGCGACATGGACCTCGTCGGTGATCGGATCGTCATGCGCCCGGCGGGCGTTGACCGAGACCAGCCTCATGGCATCACCCAGATGCTGAAGCTCACACGGAAGCGCAGCCCATCCACCCGCACCTGCGGACTCGTATCGCCAAACAGGCAGAGCCATTGCGCCGAGAGCAGGATCGGCGTGCCCTCCTCTGTCAGCACCGGCACTCCACCTGCGCTCAGCAGGGGCCAGCCGTCCGTGGTCGGGTCCGGCATGGTGAAGGGCTTCGCACCGTAACACACCGTGTCCGCGTAGAACTGGTCAAACACCGCCTTCTGGGAGCGGTAGAGCCGCATCGACAGCGTGACCGGCCTGGCAACCGCCGAGGTGCGGCGGCGATAACTCGGCGGCCCGGCATCCGCCGGACGGGCCAGCCGGGCCTCCTGCCAGGACTGGGAATAATCGCTGCGACCGGGCAGCGGCAGGTCCGCGGGCCAGACGTCAATGCTCATCGCTGCGGCCTCCGGGCGGTGAGACCGAATTCCGTGCGCATGGTGCGCCGTGCTTTCCCACCTGGTGTGGTCAGCCCGCTGGAGACCGCGTCCGAGAGCACAAACTCCATCTTGCGCTGCCCGCCTTCGACGCGTTCGCGGGTCTCGACATCCACGCCCCGGCCGGACTGGTCGATGAAGGTGATCGGCGGCGCGGATCCGGTACCGGAGAAGGCGGCCGGCAGGCCGCCCAGGCTGCCGCCATCGGCAAGCTTGGGAATGCGGCGCTGGCGCAGCGCTTCCATGAACTCGACGCCGTAGAAGTCCACCGCCGCCGCGGGCTGCATGAATTCACCGCGCGAGCCCCAGAACAGCAGGTTGTCCTGCCGCTTGCCGCCCGACCCCTGCAACATGCCAGCCGCGCGCGGCACCGCCCTGAACCCGCCGCCCCCGGCCCGCTTCGGCAAAGGGCCGCCGCTCGCATAAAGCCCCCCCGTGCCCAGCCCCGCCGTCGAGGGCGCGGCACCGGGGGCGCCCGGGCTGATGCCTCCGATGCCGCCAATGCCGGAGAACAGCCCCTCCATCAGCTGCGCGAGGTAATCCCAGACCGGATCCATGGCGAGCTGCCAGAGCCTGTCGAGGATCATCGAGGCAAAGTCCTCGACGAACCCTTCCGGCCCGCCGCCCCCGGGCTTGAGGTTGTCAAACAGACCGGCGATCTCGCTCTTGTATTCCCGCAGCCTCTCGGTCTGCTCTTTGGTCTGATCCTCGGTGCGTTCGCGCGCCCTGGCATCCGCATCCCTGGCCGCCAGCAGCTGACCATAGGCCGCCGCCTGCTCGAGGATCACCTCGGCCGGAATCCGCCCGTCCGCCGCCAGTGTCTTCTCCGGATCGATCCCGGCTTCCCTGGCGCGTTTGAGCGCCTCATACTGGAAGGTCAGCCGCGCCTGCTCCTCGACGCTGCGGCCCGCCAGCTGGGCCTCGAGGCGCAGCTGCTCAAGCTGATCACGGCCCACCGACAGCACCCTGGCCAATGCCTCGGCCCGGTCCCGGGCAGCGTCCGCTTCTTTCCTGGACGTCTCGGCGCGGCCGGTGGCGCGGTCCCCGGCACCGCCGTCAAAGGCTGTCAGGATGTTGTCATCCGAAACCCGGCGCAGCCCCTCCCATTCGTTGCGCAGCGCGCCCGGGTTGCGGCCCCGGCGGTCGATCAGGCGGTCCGCCATCTGGTCCTGCAGGTCGGTCGAGAACACCTCGTTTCCGGACAGCCCCATTTCGCCCATCAGGCTGCGCAGGGTCTGCGACACGATCTGGTAGCGCCCCACCGCCGAGGAATTGTAGCTGTTGTCGGGATGCGCCAGCATCTTCTTCTGCAGCGCCAGGACCTCGTTCACCGTCATGGCGACGAGGTTGACGTCCCCCCCGGTGAAGGCGCCGTAGCCCAGGGTCTCGTTGTAGCCCCGCCCCTTGTCGGTGCCCTCGGCAAAGCCGATCAGATCACGCAGGCCTTTCCTGGCGGCATCCGCGGCGCCGCGCGCATGGGTCACCCGATCGCTGTGCGCCCGGGTCCGCTGGTATTCTCCGTAGATGTCATTGAGCCGCCTGACCTCCGCCGTCGCCCTGGCCGCACTGTCCGCCGCTTCGTCAAAGGGCCGGTTGCCGTTGATCTCCTCGGAAAGATCCCGGAAACCCCGCATTTGGCCGTCCACAGCGCCGATCTTTTCTTCGAGTTTTCCGACGGCCGTCACGTTCTCCCGGAACCCGGCAACGGTTTCGGAGCGCAGCAGCGTGCCGGCCTCCAGCGCCTTGGTCAGCGCGCGGGTCAGGGCGCCATAGGCTGTACCCAGGTCCGCCTCTGTGGTTGCGGCGTCGATGGCGGCGATTTCATCTGCGAAGAGACCGGCCTTTCGGGCCATGTCGACAAGCGCCGCAAGCGTGGAGTTTTCGCTGAGGGGACCGCCGGTTTCCAGGATGCCGATTATCCTGTCGCGCACATCCTCAAGCACGGTGCCGACAGAACGCAAGCGGTCAAATTCCTCGACAAAGTCGGAAACTGATTTCGTACCCTCTTCGACCGCCTCCGCACTCTCGGCCAGTACGGCAAGGAAATCGTTGCGCAATTCCTCGGCAAGCGGTTTCAGATAATCCGGCAGATCCGACTTCGGACGGTACTTCTCCAGAGACACGACAAAGTCGTCGATCCCGTCGCCATCGAACATCGACCCGGACAACGCGGAGCGCGCTTCGACATAGGCCCGCTCCAGATCGGCCTTCGCCTGCTCCAGCGCCGCACGCGACTGGTCCAGCATCTTCTGCGTCGTCGCCGAGACCTCGCCGCCCAGCGACTTCTGCTCCTCGGCCGCGCGCCGTGCTGCCTCCTGATAGGCTCCAAGCGCATCAGCCGCCTTCAGCGCCGCCGCGTCCGCCCGCCCGACCGCATCCGCCGCCGTGTCGGTGTCGATGCGGAAGGCGATCAGGGAAGCCACCGTGAGAGCGAGCGACAGCGGGCCGCCAAGCACGCCGGTCAGAGCCCGGGCCGCGATCCCCATGCGGCTCATCGGTCCGGTCGCACGGGTGGCGGCGGTGCCGACTTCGGTTGCCGCCCCGGCGATCTCAATCAAGGCCGCTTGCAGGGCCACCCCCTTGGCGATGGCCAGCGTCATGCCCTTGCCGACAAGATAGACGGTCAGGGCCTGTGCGACCCGCTCGGCGAGTTCCTCCACTTCCGCGAAGTTCTCGGTCAGATAACGCAGCGCGTCGGTCAGGCGGCGCACGAACTGCTCCGCGACATCCAGACCGCCGTTCTGTGCCGCCTCGAGCTGCAGCGCCTCCCAGGCCGCCGCGACCTCTTTCAGCGCGCCGTCCAGCCCGCTCATGCGGACCTCGGCCTGTTCCTGCGCCGAGACCTCCGACATCGCCCGGGCAATGTCGCGGAACCCGTCGGCGCCCTGCTTGGCCAGAGCCGCCGCCGTGCGGATCGCATCGGTGCCAAAGATCGTCTTGAGCGCCTGGTTGCGCGCCTCTTCGGACAGACCGGCCAGCCCGTCCTGCAACTCGCCCGCGATGGCCTCCATCGACTTCATGTTGCCCGCGGCATCAAAGAACTCGAGGCCCAGGTCCTGCATGACTGCCGCCGCCTGCCTGCTGTCCGGTGTCAGCCGCTGCAGGAAGGACTTGAACGAGGTGCCGGCATCCGATCCGGACGAGAAAGAGGAGGCCGTGGCCGAGAGTGTCGCCAGGAAATCTTCGATCTCCACCCCCGCCGTTCCGGCCACGCCGCCCGCCTGGCCGATGGCGCCGCGCAGATCATCGAAACCGAACTTGGAGGTGAGCGCAGCACCGGTCACCCGGTCGACGATCTCGGGCAGTTTGGACGCCTCCAGTCCGAACTGCGCCATCAGGTCGGTGACCAGGTCCGCCGCGGGGGCAACCTCGGCCCCCAGCGCACTGGCCAGCGTCACCGAGGCATCCAGCGCCCCGTTCAGGATCTTCGGCACCGCAACGCCGTTCTTGGCCAGCACCTCGATCGCCTCCGCCGCCTGCATCGCGGTGAAGGCGGTGGTTGCGCCAAGCTCTTTCGCCGCCCCCGCCAGCCGCGCCATCTCGGCTTCACCTGCCCCGGTCGCCGCCTCGACCCGCTGCATCATCGCCTGGAATTCGCGGCCCACATCCAGCGCCCCCTTGCCGAAGGCGACCACACCGCCGATCAGCGCCGTGGTGCCCATGAACCGCGCCAGACGCTGCAGTGCGGGCAGTTCCTGCCCGATCGCGCCCAGCGAGCCCTTGAGCTGGCGCGCGGCCAGGTCCGTCTCGCGCAGCCCGGCGCTGGCCGGTTTCCCGGCCTGCTGGATCCGGCGCAGGCTGCGCTCGCCACTGGCGCCGAGGGCGCGCAGGTCCGCCTCCAGCTGTGCCTTGCCCGAGGCAGACAGGCGGATGGTGTAATTGCGGGTGGTGCTGCTCATTCGCTGTCTTCTTCCTTGCGCCGAAGGGCAATGGCCTCGATCAGGCCCGCTTCCCAATGCGGCAGCAGCAGGACTGCCATGTCGGGTGGAATGCCCTGCGCCTGAAGCAGCGCAAGGCAGGCTGGCATATCAAGCCCGGCATAACCGCCGGGCCCGATGCGGCGCTGGTGGAACATCTCGCAGTCCGCCGCCGCCAGCGCGCGGCCCTCGGTCGAGAGCGGCGCATGGATGTCCTGTGGGCATGCGCCCTTGCCGCCGAACCGGTCGCAGGCAAAGCCGGTGGCATCCCGGCAGCCTGCGCAGTGGCTCAGCCCTCCGCTGTGGCGGTACCTGGCAAGGGCGCGGAGACGTTTCCCTCCTGCTCCAGCGCCACCCAGGGCGACAACAGGCCCGCATGCAGCGACGAGGCGACGCCGGGAAAGGTGTCGAGAAAGGCATCGAGATAATCCGCAGTCAGCGGGGCAGCGGCGCCATCTTCGGTTTCCACCCCGCTCCAGCCGGTGCCGAAGCGGGTTAGCAGCAGCTTGACCAGGTGCCGGGCGGCCTGGCCGCGCAGCGCCTCGTCATGCTCCGGCCCCAGATCCTCGTCATCCAGGCATTCGGCATCGAATGCCCGCGCCGCGGGCAGGGTCTGGCGCGCCAGCCGCATGGCCGTGGCCTCGGCCTCGCGCAGATCCGCATAACCGAAGACCCGGTGCGAGACGGTCACGCCGTAGCCCAGCGGGATCTCCCGCGCGCCGCCCAGGCGGCGCTGCAGGCGCAGGACCATCAGACGCTCAGATTGGCGTAATCGGCGGTGGCGTTGATCAGCGTGATCTCGACCAGTTCAACCCCCGAGGCCGGACGGTTGGCGCGCCAGTTGAACGACGACGAGATGATGTCGCGGCCCTCGACGGCGTGGCCGGTGCGCTCCAGCAGCGCCGAGGGCACCTCGATCTGCAGGTCGTAACCTGCGCTGATGGTCCACTTGATCTTGAGCGCGAAGGCCGTGCCGGCACTCGCCAGATCATACAGCGTGGTATCGCGGAACCGGGCGGTGAGCGCGCCGTTCAGGTCCCAGAACCCCGGATCGGCTGCGGCAGCCGTGGCCAGGCCGTTCAGCGTTTCCTGATCCGCCTCGCGCCCGGTGTTCAGCGTGAGGCTGGCCTGGGTCACGGAGGCGACGACACTGTCATCCATCAGCAGCGTGCCCTGAAAGCCGACCGGCACCGGATCCGCGCTGAAGGACACCGGCGTGGTGTCAAGGGTGGCCCCCGCCTTGATCTCTTCGCGCCCCGCCATGTTGAAGGTCACCCGCTGGCGCTGGCCGTTCTTCTGCGCCTGGATCTCCATCCCGGTCATGAACAGGCTGTCCTGGGTGAAGTGCTTGGCCACACCGGCGTGGCTGATGCCGTGGGTGGCCAGCAGGATCGCGGGCTGCGCCGCCGCCACGAAGCTGTGGGTGTAGGGACCGGTGCCCGTGGTGGTCGGCGTGCCCAGCAGTTGCGACAGGTGCCAGCCGATGCTGTCGAGCCCCATCGGCACCACGGCCGCACCGGCAAGGTTGCGCAGGCCCGCAATCACGTCACCGGGATAGGCATCGCCATAGTTGGCGTCGTCGTTGGCGAGTTCACCGCTGGGGGTGACGTTGTAGCTGTAAAACGGCAGGGCATGAAACAGGCCGTCCGCCGCGCTCTCGGCAGTGCCGAAGGTGGTCTGACGGCGGGACAGCAGCTTGGCCTCGTTTCCGCGGGCATTGGGCATGGGATCACTCCATAGGGTTGTCGGTGGTTTCGTAGAAAAGGGTCACGGGCAGGACCGCCCCCTTCAGCGTCTCCGCCCCCATCATCGGGACGGCCTCGTTTTCCTGTGGCGCGCCGACCTCGATCCAGTCGACCGCCCCGCCCAGCGTCCGGTCCGCAAGCAGCAGCGCCGCCAGCGACACCAGCGCCGCATCCAGCGCTGCATCCCGGGTGGCCGCGTCCGGCCCCCGCACCACCGTTTCCAGATCGACAGGCCGCTCCCACTCCCGGGTGCCGGTGCCCAGGTGCTGACCGACGTCCTCGGGATCCTCCGGCACCACGTTGACCAGCCCGGCGTCGGGGCAGTCCACCGGCAGATCGGATTCGCGGATCACCGTGGCGGCATGCCCGGACAGCGCTGACAGCAGCGCCGCGATCGCGGATTCATGCGGGCTTGGCATCAGCGGCCGCTCCGTTTCGAAGAAGGCTGCGCTCTTCGGCGCAGCGCACGGAAGGCCGTATCGATATCACCAGCCAGTCCGGCCAGGGCCGCCGCAGACACCGCATCGACGTTCAGGCGTCGGCGCAGACGCACCCGCGGCACCAGGATGAACATCGGCACCGTCATCAGGTCCCGGCTGGTTGCAAGCGCGCGCTTGTTGCGGGACAGGGCATAACCGCCCCTCTTGCCCTTGCGCTGGCGCTGGTTGTCGACCACCAGCATCGACGCCCGGCCCTGCCGGTAGACGAACCGCAGCGGCCCGAAGCGGTGTTCGGGAAAGTTTTCAGGGGTAAGGCGCTTGCCGCCCACGCCTTTTTTCGGCGCATCCTCTGTCGGAAGGGCCAGAAAGAACCCTTCCGACGACCGGATCGTGGCACCCTCATTGAAGGCCCGGATCAGCTTTGGCGCTTTGGTCTCGACCGTGGTGGCCGCCCCCAGCGAGGCCCCCTGTTTCGGGAAGTTCGCCTGCCGCCAGGACTTGGACAGCTTGCTGCCCAGGCCACCGGCCACGACATCGCGGCGCAGCGCGTTCTTCAGGCGGGTGCCGGAGGTGCGCACGCCAGCCGTCACGGCGCGTTTCACCAGATCGAGTTCTTCGGCCATGTAGGCTTCGAGATTGCCCACAAGCGCCGCCTCGATCCGGGTGGCCTTCATTGCGCCACGCCCGCCTCTTCGGTCGGCAGGACGGACGGAGCTTCCGGCATGCCGTCATTGCGCAGCGCGCGCCTGCGCGCCAACGCGCTGGCGATGTCCGGCATCACGACCCCGGTCCAGCCCGCCGGAAACCGCCGGACACGTCCCGGCGCCACCTCGATCTCTGCGGCAGTCGTGGTTTCGATCTCGACGCCAGCGGCGCCGGGTTTCTTGCGTGCCATGGGATTGCTCCAATTGAAATGCAGATGTGCGGGCGCCGCCCTTCAGACCGCAACGGTGTTCAGGGTTGCCTTGAGCCGCCGCGCGTCACCGGACCGGGGAAGTGCCTGGATCCTGCGGCGATCACCCGCGACCTCGATCACTGCGCCCTTGCCGTAGGCCCCGAGTTCGCTGCGGCGGATCTCGTACTGAACCGTTTCGGACTGCAGGGTGAGTTTGCCGAACTCCACGGTATCATCCGGCAAGATCGGCAAGAGCCGGACCGCAAGGGCGGCGCCCTCCGGATCAAGGATGCCGTCGATGCCCAGCCGTCCGAAGGCGGCGTCCACAGCCCTGACAAACGGATCCGCCATCGTCAGCTGGTGCCGCTGCCGGCAGGTGCTTTGACGGACACCTTGCCGCTGCCTCCCCCGGCTGCATCCGAGTTGCCGCTGTCGGCCGCATCGTCCTCGATGGGCAGGTCCGCGGCAGGCGTCTTCACGCCGTGCTTCTCCCTGACGAGCGCGGTGGCGACAGTGGTCGGCACATAACCCGACCATCCGGCCGGGAGGGTGCGCCTTGTCGTGGTGCTGGTGCGGTAGGTGTGCGCCGCGGCCAGGGTCACATGCGTTGCAGATCTGGGCATCTCACTCTCCTGAAAATGAAAGACCGGCAGCCGAAGGAGCTGCCGGTCAGAGGTCCTTGTGGTCTCAGTTCGACGTGTGGCCACGCACCAGGACGCCGGGGCGCATGCAGATCGGAAGCGTCTGCATCATCGCCTCGACATCCACGAACCGGTCTTCCTGACGGTCCGGGAACACGGCGGAATACAACTCCTGACCCGGCAGGTTCGACATGCTGACATAATCCGCAGAGCCGTTGAACTGACGGAACGTGGTGCGTGTGCCCATCGGAAAGAACATCGCTTCAGCCGCCGGAACGAACTCGCGGGTGTCGGTGGTGCCGTCCTCGTTGGGCACCGATGCTTCGGCCAGGTATTCCTTCCACTTGATCCCGCCGAAATCGAAGCCGTCGGACGTGTCATCGCGCAACGGATCGCCACCGTTCTGATTGGTGAAGTATTTGTAGCGGTCCTTGAAGTCCGGATGCCCCATCAGCTTGTCGGTAAAGTCCGGGTGGATCAGCCCCATCACCCCCATGCTCACATCGCCCAACAGATTGGTCTTGATGTGCCGGGTCACTGCCTTGCATTTTGCGCCAAGATCCGTGGTCGACGTGCCGAGCACAAAATCAACGGATTTCCGGGTGATGCCGAATTTGTCGAACAGATCGACGATCTCGGAGCCGTCCGCATCCAGAACAATCCCCTGCAGCGCTCCGGCGCGGTGGTATTCACGGGTGATGTCGATCGAGCCGCGCAGATCGATCTGCCGGTCCATCACCTCGTCCTGTGCCTGCTTCAGTTCGGTCTCGGAACCGAACGCCCGGATGTTGTCGATGTCGTCGGCGGTGATGCGGGATTTCAGACCAAATCGTTCCGTCCGGAAATCGACCATGCTGCGCTTGCCCCGTGCCTGCCCGGGCAGCGTGGTGCCGCGCTCGCTGGCCGCCACGAGCTGGATGACGCCGTTTTTCATCTCGACCGAAAACCTGGTGCCACGGATGCTCTTGGCGCCGAACAGCCCCATCCCTCCGATCAGACCCCACTGGTTGGGGACGATGCGGATGGCTTCGCCCAGCGTCATGGCGCTGAAGGCATCGCCCTTGAAGATATCGATATGCGCCATGGGACGCTCTCCTTTCGAAAATGCGCGATTTGCGCGTCAGGGGATTGGCGGGATCAGCCCGCGATGGACTTGATGCCTGCAGCCAGCAGCGCGGCGCAGGCCGTGTCGCGATAGGCTTCCGTGGACCAGGAGGCGTCGAATGTCAGACCATACCGGCGCACCTGCGCATGGCGCGCCAGAACGATGGCGCCCGTGACGTCCGCGCTGGCCGCCGCCGCCTCCTGCATCAGGATCGCCACCGGAGTTTCGGAGCCGTCAACGGCCGTCCGCACGGATCTGATGAACTTGCCCGAGGCGGTGATCTTGCCGAGCACGGTGCCGGGCACCAGGTCCGCGGCGGTCCCGATGGTGACCTGGTCGCGGCTGTACTGGCTGGGTGCTTCGTAAAGCAGGAAGTCGCCGGGCGTCTTGCCCTCTGTCAGAGTCGGCATGAAGAATCTCCTTTTGAGGATGCCTGAGAAGGAAAGGCCCGGCCTGATTGCCGGACCGGATCAGTTTGCGAAGCGCTCTTTCATCCGGGCGGCCATGCTCGGCGCACCCTTGTCAGCGTCTGCGCCGGGCGCATCCAGTTCGGTCGCTTCGGCTTCCATGGAGGCGCTGAGGCTTCGTGACGCAGCACGCTTCGGTGCCGCCTTCAGGTGCACCGCAGCCTCCTCGGCGGACATCGTGCTGTTGAAGGCAAGGCTCTGCGCCAGATCCTCGCGCCCCTTCGCGTCCGGGTGCGACAGGATCGCGGAAATCCGGACACGTTCATCTGCGGCGCTGCCGGATGTGGCCGGTACAGCAGCTGCCGCCGGTGCCGGGTTCTCGGCGACAGGGGGCGCAGCGGGTGATTCCGATGCCGTCGGCGGCGTTGCAGGCGCAGCCTGCGCAGGCGTCGCCGTGCCTTTGGGTTTGGGGGTTGTGGTCTGATCGCTCATGGTCGAGCCCTCTCTTCTGGTTGCAGTTGTGGCCGTCGCACCGGCGCGGCCATTGACCTGAGCGACAAAGCGCTCGAATGCGTCGCGCGGATTGGCGACCTCATCAGCAAGGCCGACGGTGACAGCCGCTGCCCCGATGAAGGACGCCGCCTCGGTCGCAAGCGCCGCCTCCGTGTCCAGCAGTTCGCCTCGCCCTTCGGCGACGGTCGCAGCAAAAATCAGGCGCAGCTGCTCCATCTCCGCCTGAAGATCGTTCCGCACACTTTCCGGCAGCGGCTCGTAGGGATTGCCATCCGCCTTGCGCTCCCCTGCAGAGATGACGGTCACCTTGACCCCCATCATCTCCAGCTGATCCTTGTAATCTGCGTGCATGCAGATCACCCCGATCGAACCGACCCCGCCGGTGCGCGGCAGCACGATGTGATCGGCCTGAGATGCGATGGCGTAGCCTGCCGAGAAAGCGTGGTCCGAAACGAAGGCCCAGACCGGTTTGGTGTCCCGGAGCCTGCGGATCTGATCCGCCAGAGAAAAGCAGCCCGCAACCTCACCACCAAAGCTGTCGATCTCCAATGCCACGCCGCGCACATGGGAATCGCTGGCCGCTGCCTCGATCTGCGCCGCCAGCCCTTCATAAGAGGTCTCCCCCGACGATTGGCCAAGCCATGCTCCTCGATGCACCAGAGTTCCTGTCACCGAAATGACTGCAACCCCGTCGACAGCGCGGTACGGCATGCGCCGTCCGGCCCGGATGTCGTCCTCGAGCCGGTCATCCAGCAGGGACGCACGGGCGGGAAGATTGGCCGCGGCTGTGGGCTCCGCACCACGAACCTCGACCTCGGCGCCTGTGATGCGCGGCCCAAGACCCATGATGAAGGCCGCAGCCTTCGCGGGCGCAGCCAGAAGCGGCGTGTGAAACACACGCGCCGCGATGTGCGGATGTCGCATTTGTCAGTCCTCGGGTGTCATCTGCGGACCGCCATTGTGGCCCAGCAACTTGGCAAAGCTTTCCTGCATCGGGTGCAGGGTGCCTTCGGGCATGGCGTCGATCTCGGATTTGATCTGTTCCATGTTGTCGGCGTAGTCGGTGCCGGTCAGTTCGGCGGCTTCTTCTTCCAGAGTCGAAAGCCCCAGCGCGACGCGCATCGCCGCGGCCTGGGCTTCCTTGACCGGATCGACAAAACCCTTGCCGGGGCCGATCCACTTTGCCCGGGAATAGGCGGGCAGGAAGGTGTAGAAATCAGGCGCGCCACTGGGCAGCGCGATATGGCCGTCCATCACCATCTCTTCGAGCCAGGCCATGAAAAACGGCTGGCAGAACCCCTGAGCAAAAGCTGTCCGGCGTGCTGTCCAGCCGCGCCAGATTTCGATCATCGCCGCGCGCGCCGACGAATAGTTGGTCTTGGACCAGTCCGAGGCAAGCTGCTCGTAACTGATGCCCATGCCCGAGGCGATCTGGCGCAGGACTGCGGATTCAAAATCCGCGAACTGCGCCGCGGGGCGGGCTGTGCTGACCATGCCGATCTCGTCGTTCGGATACAGCGTCTGCACCCGCGCGCCACCAACACGGATCCCGTTGCCATCGCCGTAGAAGGCAGAACGCGCGCCCTGGTATTTCAGGAATCCCTCGCCGCCGTTGTCGGCAAACAGATCATCGATGACGTCCGGGCCCATCGGCGACTTGATGAAGGCGGCAAGCACCGCGTTGATCACCGCCGCCTGCAGCTCGACCTTGCTGTAGTGATCCTCCATCTTCAGCTTTTCGACAATCGGTGCCATCCGGCTGATGCCCCGCGTCTGTCCATCCCGCACCTTGTCGAAGAAATGGATGACCTGAGGCCGCCCGTTCCGGCCCTCGCGTGCGATCCGCTTCCAGGTGAAACTGGCGGTGATGTCAGGCCAGGACGTGTCCCGATGCCCCTGGCGGAAATGAAACGCGCGCGACGCGCCGTCCCGGCTGATCTCGATGCCACCACGCAACCGGGCTTCATCTGCACCATCATCAGGATTGCTCAGAAGATCCGGATCGACAAGCCGCAGCGTCGTTCTGGTCGGTCGGTGGGGACGCCAGTTCACGAGCCCCAGCGCCTCGCCCTCAATGATGTAGGTCCGGTAGGCCAGCCCGAACATCTGTGGCAGGGTCTGCGATCTCGTGGTATCCCCGAAACGCCGCGGATCATCCGCATAGAGCCGCCAGCGCGCCTCCACCACTTCCTTGAACTCCCGTGCCCATCCAGCTGTCAGCCCGAGCGCCCGCCAGTCCGGCTTGAGCAACGGCCGGAAGTTCGACCCGATGACGCTGTCGACTTCCTTGGACACACCGCCGGCCGCCCAGCCGTTGTTGCGCACCAGGTCGCGGGCCCGGGCGGTGACGCGGTCGCGTCCCGGCAGAACTTCGGCATCGGCCGCGCGGTTCTGCGGCAGGTATCCCGCCAGCGTATCGATGCCGGGATCGGCCGCCGCGTAGGGCGTCGATCCGTTGAAGCCTGCATCCCGCAAGCCACCGGCACGTGCCCTGCGCGAGATGATCGGAACGTCCGTCCACTGCGAACGCGCCATCAGAAGATCACCCGACGTGATCCGGACCCGGATCCGGACTGACCCAGCTGACGTTTCAGGCTCTGGATGTACCGACGCAGACGGCTTTCATCGACCGGGGTGAATTCTGTCCGATGCCCCTCATATCCAACAACGGTCACCGAGTCCCCGGTCATCACCCGGTGCAGAGCAGCCTCTGCCTCACTCAGCTGAGTTTCCAGAGTGGCCGTATCAATCGCCATCGGGTCTGATCGCCTTCATCAATCGGCTGGCCGCATCTGCAGCCTGACCGTGTTTCTTGTTCGGTCGCTGAGCCGCTGCGTTGGCAGCGGCGGCCAGCGGCAGTTCAGCATCGAAGAGGTCACCCTGCCCGTCTTTCGGCACAGCGCCCCGCTCCACATCCAGTGCATCCCACTGATCGTCGGTCATCGAGGTCCAGCCCCTGCGCATCGCACCGGCCTCGGCATAGTTCATGGTGTCGAGACCTTCATTGCGCCGGGTCGGCTCAACCAACACCCAGGCACTGGTCATCACGCCGACCGCATTGCGCCGCACGACCCGGGTCTCCGAAGTAATCATTCGGTAATATTCATCACCAAGATCCCGTGCGAACCGGGTTTATCCGCGCGCCTCCGGATCGACCTTTTCGAGATGGCTGTAAAAGCCCGCCTTCAAAGACGACACATTCAGGTTGAAGGCGCGCTTCTGCGCCCGTTTGACCTTGCCATCCCGCCGACGCTCGAACTTCTGCGCCACCATGAGCGGGCCGTTCTGCGTCGACCCACCCTTGACGATGATCACCCGGCTCCAGGGATGTGTCCTGGCCCAGCTCCAGACATCATCGGTATAGGCCCCGCCGTCGATCGCCAGGATGTCGAGGCCGAACCGCAGCCCCAGCTCGGTACGCCATTCCTGTTTCAGCAGCGCGTTCAACGCGGCGCGCCCCTCGTCGCTGCCGATATGGTGCGGGATCACCCGGTAATCGATCACCCAGCGCCGCCGATTGCGCCCGAATGCCACCAGCTGCACTTCGACCCGGTCATCCTGGCAGTCGACGCCCGCACCGAAGATGAAACCGATCGATGGCAACGTGCCGATGTCCAGAACCGATCCCGGCTCGGCATTCTCGGTCCGGTCCCGAAGCTGCTCCCAGTCCGGCGCGCCCGTCGCCTGCTCATAGGGCAGCCCCAGAACATCATTCCAGAACACCTGCTCCACCGCAGCGCTGACACCAGCCGACGTCGCCGGTCCTGATCGCTTGTCCGCGCCAATTTCAGCATCGTCTTCCTTCGCGGCACCGGCGGCGGGCAAGCTGCGCCCTGCTTCAATCCGCGTCCAGCCCATGATCTGCGCGAATTCCACCGCGATCGAGGTCCAGTCACGCTGCGGGGCATAGGCGCGCCAGAGGTGAAACCCCGGATGATCGCCGTTCGGGTTCTGGCGCACCCACCGCCCCCCGCGAACCATGCGTTCCTTGTCCGCATGGCGGATCGCCGCCTTGCAGCGCTCGCAGGTGAAATGCGCCGCATGAAGCCGCTCCGGGTCGATGTTGGCCCGGAAGTTCTCCCAGGTCAGCGCCTGCTCGAAACCGCAATGCGGACAGGGCACATGGTACTCGCGCCGGTCACTGCGCTCATAGGCCAGCGAGATCCGGCAGGTACCCTTGATCATCGCCGTCGAGACGCGCAGGATCTTCGCATCCTCGTAGCCGGAGGCCCGGCTTTCGGCGAGCTTCTCCGGATCCCCCTTCTCGGACGGCTCGAACTTGGACAGATCGTCCATGATCACCAGCCGCCTGCTGGTGCCGGTCAGATCCGCCGGCGATCCGGCGGACGCGACCTTGAGCGAGCCGTTGCGATCGAGAGTCTCCTGGTTGAAGGTATTGTCGCGGTTTTCCCCGCGCCCTGCCCCGAACATGCGCAGCAGACCCGGCGCCTGTCGACGCATCGGCATCCACTTGTTGTTGACCCATTCCGAGGCGGCACTGCCCGTCGGATGCACGATCAGTGAATCCAGCGGGGTGTATTCATGCCATTCCGCCAGGGTCGGCTGAATGATCGAGACCGTCTTGCCCCATTGTGCCGAGCCGCGGATCGTCACCTCGCGGCTGGGGTGTTCCGGCGACAGGACGTCGTGAATCTGTTTCAGGAACGCGAACCGCGCGATGTCGAACGGTCCCGGCATCGGCGAGCGGGCATCGAAGACGATGTTCTCCGCGCACCAGCGGGTGATGTCCGGCGGCGGCGGCGGCGCCATGGCTTCGGCCATCGCAGCCTGCACGATGCCCTCAGCCGATGTCAGGAACCCCATCTCAGATATCCGCGTCCCGCTCGTCCTGATCCAACTGCATCCTGTCCGAGGCCTCGGCCAGCAGCGCAGATCGGGATTGCCGATGTTCGCGCCAGGTCGTCACGAGAATCTGACGAGCTGTCTTGAAATCGACCCCCAGCTGATCCGCGATCGCACGGGCCCCGCGCCGCATCACGCTTTCGAACTCCGCGATCTCCTGTGCAAGAGCCCGGGCCGTCGCCTGTGCCGCCTTGTCCGCCAGCACAAGCGTGCCCTCGTCCACCTGGTTCTGCCGCCGCAGCCTGCGGGCTTCCTCTTCGGCCTTCTGGGTCCGGGCCAGTTCGTACCGGTCCGGATCCCTTGCCGGCAGTTCTCCGTCGCGCCGTGACGCTTGCCCTTCCGTGGCCGCATCTTTGATCCGCTTGCGCGTCTCCGCGCCGTTGCCCATCAGCTGCCCGGCGTCGAGTCCCTGCTTCAGCGCGAACTTGACCCTGCCAAGGTCGAAGCGCCGGGCACGCCCGTCGCCGCTGTAACACCCGTCAAGTTTCCCGGCAGAGACATACTGACTGATCCGGCCTTTTGAGAGGCCAAGCGCCTTTGCCAATTCCGTCGTGTTCATGGCGTCCCGCCGAAGATGTTTACCCGGCCCTCTGGTTTAGCGCCCAATGGTTTAGGCTTTCCGTTTGGTTTACCCTGTCAAAAGCCACGCGCTTCGCCGCCCCGTATACGGTCGCTCGCCGGGAGGGACCCGCGAATTCGACGGCGCAGGCTTCCGCCCGCCTGGATCGCGGTGGCGGGTCATCGCGCGGCGCCATGCCTTTTCGTCCCGGGCTCGGGCTGACAGGCAAGCGGCTGCGCTGGCCCCGGGTTTGCACCTGCGCAAAGGGTGGGACATGAAAAAGCCCGGCAGTGGTGTGGTCCACGCCGGGCGCAATTCGCTCGAGGCCAATATGTCAACAGGCTGAGATATTCGTCAAGCCACTTTGTGTTGCCCAGGGTGTTCGCGGTGGCATGGCATCCGATACCTCGAAGGCAGACAGCCCGCCATAGAGCCGGAATGTGTCGCGCAATTCCAGCAGTGCGCCCCACCATCCCAGGTAGGCGCGGCGCGCTGCGGCGATCTCCCGGCCTGTGTTGATATAGGTCACCGGGCAGATCGTCACGTCCATGCGCCGCGCGCCCTTTCGCCCCGCGACCATGATTTGCCCGATGACCTCGGTCCGCGCAAAGAGTCCATGCTTGCTCTGCCGCCAGTCCTGCGGGATGCACTTTGCCCGATCATCTGTCCGCCAGTCAGGAGTCCGACCGGCGCGGGCCAGTTCCGCGATCCAGAGCGCCATTCGGCGCCCGCCATGTCCCTCGGGAAGGGCTGCCAGTGCCGAGGCCACCACATCCGCGTCCGGATGCGGCAAGGAGCGCCCGCCCCCATCGACCCGGCATCCCAGCCGGGCGCGTTCGATCATGATGTATTCCATCCCGATTCCGGTTCGCGCGCCGGACAGGGTCTCGATCTCGTTGAAGTCGAGCGTGGCGATCTCGCGCTGGAAGGCCCATTCGAGCAGTTCACAGATTGAGGCCGCCGTGCGCTGTGCCCCACGGCCGGGGCGGACGGGACGGGTCACCACGCTGTGCATCATGCCGCATCCCCCTGCTGATCCGTCATGATCATCGCCACCCGCTCCGCCATTGCCGCCACCTGTGCCAGTCGGGCGCTGTCATCGTGATCCAGAACCCGGCCTTCCTCCCGCAACTGGCGCAGTCGGGCATCGGACGCCGCCCGCGTGGCGATGACCCGGCGCTCGCCGTCATTCAGCGGCGGGCGGTGATGCCGGGCGAAGAACTCGAATTCCTGCACCAGCACACCCTGCCGTTCGGCGCGCGGCCCCTCGATCGAGCGGAACCAGCTGACCAGATTGCGCAACTCCTCGACCGGCTGCGGCTGGACGATCTGGGCGAAGGTCAGCATGGCGCCGCGCCGCAGCCATTCCTTGCGCAACCTGCCCTGCCCCTTGGTGCGGATCATCTGGAACAGCACGACCAGATCGTGATCGCCCATGTAGGCCAGGTCATCGCAGAGCTTGTCCAATTCCGCGGACCAAGGATCGGCCTTGACCCCGGCCGGGCGCTGGTAGCCGAGTTCATTCATGGGATCGATCAGCAGCCTGCGCACCCTGCCTCGGTTGGTCTCTGTCCTGTCCGTCATGGCCTGTCCCCTTTTCTCAGCATTCCCCGGTTTCCGTCGCGTGCGGCCTTTGTGTCCGGGCGCCGCTACCTGTCTTTCCATTTCATGTCTTTTCCTGTGGTGGCTGACAGATAGCCCTCAAATGTCCGCCAGATGTCGTGTTATCTGTCCGGACATGTCCGTATCTGTCCGCAGACACATACGGACACATCCGGGCTATTTTGGAGGTTTGCGGAAGAACCCCGCACAGACCTTTTCCAGACAGGCCTGGACGGCAGCGTGCAGCTGTTCGGTGGTGCGCTTCTTGTTGCCGTCCGCTTCCATGGCGTCCCGGATATGGGCATCGACCCAACGCACCTGTGCCGGGTCCATCGCGATCGCTGGTGCCATGCCCGCCAGGGTCTCGGCCAGCCGCACCAGCCGCTTCTGGGTCGAGGCGCCGTCCGTGCGCGCGGCGTTCAATTCCTTGCGGCTCAGCGCGTTGATGGCCACGCGGGTTACGGTGTCGTGCATCAGGCGCACGTCGCCGTTGTCGCAGACGCACCGGTACCAGCCGTAGAGCACGCCAAATTCCTGCTCTGCCAAACCCTTGAAGAGGATCGGGTCGACCGCCGGCTTGACCATGCCTGCAAGCCGCTCAAGCCGGACCGGCAACGTGCCGACCGGGGTCTGTTCATGCGCCTGCTGCACCAGGTCGAACCAGATGCTTTTGACCTGGTGATCGGCTTCATAGCGAAACTCGCTGTGCAGGAATCGCTTGAACTCCCATGCGATGAACTCGTGACTGTCCAGTCGCACCGAGGACGAGATCGGGTATTCCGGAAGGTCGCCGGTTTCAACGGGGCGCAGATGAGGCTGGGTCACGCCCCACCCCCCGCCGCCAGCTCGCCACCGCAGGCCGCATCGCCCGCCAGATCGACCCAGTTGTCGCTGTGCCCGGGGTTGCCCCAGGCGCGGCAGGTCTTGAGATCCGCCAGCAGGATGCAGACCTGCGCCGGGGTCACGGCCAGGCCGAGCCGCGCCGACCAGACCGCCGCGATGGCGCCAAAGGTGTCCTCTGGCGCGCCATGGGTCGCGGCGCGATCGACCGTGACCGCCTGCCGGGCCGCATCGAGGATGTCGGCGCGGAGGCTCACAGCCTGCCCTCCAGCTGGTCGAAGTGATGGCCCAGCCTGCGCGCCTGGGTGCCCATTCCCGTTTCCAGATGCCCCGAGAACAGCAGCGGCGGGCGCTGGCCGTTGACCAGCGGCACGGCGGCGCGCAGCCCGTAGGTCACGCCGTTGTCCGGGTGGTCGATGACCTCGACCTCGATATGCCCCAGCCGGAACACCCTGCGCTGCACTCTGGTGGTCTCGGGGTGGCGGCTTATCGCCCGGGCGGAATGCGCGCTCATGCCCGGGGCTCCTGCGCCACGCGGGCCGCCATGATGCGCCCGGCCAGATCCTCGGACACCCGGGGCCGGGGATCGACAAACAGCCGCTGCAGCGCCCGCAGCACAAACGCCTCGGCCTGGTTCAGCGCCTCCGGCGGCCGCTGCGGCTGGAGCGGCGGCTTTGGCCTGTTCGCGGCCAGCCCGAGGGTCGCGCGCTGCCGTCTGACCCCGCTGACATGCCGCCCCACGCGCGCCGCGATCTCGTCATCGCTCAACCCGTCGGCAACACAGGCGGCGACCACGGCAAGGCGCTGTTTCTCGTGCCAGACGGCGGCGGCGTGTGCCGCCAGCCCCTGAACGCCGCGACAGTGGCGCACCGTCGAGATCGACAGACCTGTCCGCCGGGCGATCTCGGGATCGGGCAGACCTTCGGAATGCAGCCTCGCCACCTTCTCGCGCCGCGCCTCTACCTGCGCCTCATTGCTGCGCTTCAGGCCCAAGGCGCGGCGGATGTTGCCCACCCTCTCCTGCGACAGCCCGAGACTGGCGGCGATCTCGGCGTCGGACCGGCCCGCGTTGAATCCGGCGGCAACACCGCGGCGGCGCTTGGCAATCTGCTGTTTCGTCAGCCGTGCCGTCATGTCCGGGCCCACCAGCGCGCCGGCATCCCGCCATCGCGGTTGGCCTTGCGACGACAGGCGCAGGGGTGCTTGGCGCATTGCTCGCTGGTTCGGAACTGGACGCCCAGAACCGCATTCCGGGACAGGCCCATACGCTTGGCCACCGCACCGGATGACTGCTGTTCGACATTCAGAAGGTGCAGGATTTCAAGATTGCGCAGATCATCTGCGCGCCCGGGTGTCGGACTTTTGTTCATTGCGGGATCCTCACAAAAATCCCCGGCAGGCCGGAGGCCACTGCCGGGGAAGTCTTCCAACAAGGGAGGTCGGGGGCACTCTGCACGGCGACCCGCGCCCCCACGGTACGGGCGGAAAGGTGGCTCAGGGAGGAAGAGGAGAGCCCCGCCGTGCATGATCCGCGGAGGGCCATCAGGCACCCTCCAGAAAGTCGTCGACATAGCTTACCATGGCTTCGGAGCCGCGCACAGATGGCGACGCGCGCAGCCGGGTGCCCCAGCCCCTGGCAGCGACGACGCGCCCGACCCGGCGCGGATCGACACCCAGCGCCTCGGCAATCTGTCCGGCGGTGACATCCCAGCCCAGCGGGCTGGCATAGCCCCAGATGCGATAGGCCAGCGCCTGCGCCCGGACGGACAGCACCGCGCGGCTCACGGATGCCACCGCAGCGCATCGCGCAGCAGCGTGAACAGCAGCCAGAACGCCCCGCCCAGCCCGGCCAG
>NZ_VOJI01000035.1 GCF_007923445.1 Puniceibacterium confluentis
CGCCACCATGCCAGCGGTCTGGCGCAGCGGCAGCTTGAACAGGATCTTGATCGACAGGCAGAACTGGATAGCCGCATCGGAAAACACCGCTGGCCGTCCGGGTCGCCAGTCACGTGGCGCGCGCCAGGTCATGTCCCTGTCGACCCGGATCAGCAGCGATCCCCTCTTCCGCAGCGATGCGTTGTAGCTGGACCAGTTCGTCGTGCAATAGCGGATGG
Organism: Puniceibacterium confluentis; assembly: GCF_007923445.1. Taxonomy (GTDB): domain Bacteria; phylum Pseudomonadota; class Alphaproteobacteria; order Rhodobacterales; family Rhodobacteraceae; genus Puniceibacterium; species Puniceibacterium confluentis. The sequence continues at coordinate 219 of NZ_VOJI01000035.1, forward strand.
GAGATGGCTTGCTCATACCGCGCGTCTAACGGCATGGATTCACGAAGTGAATCCTCCGTCGTCAGACTTGTGCAACAACTCCCTCGGAAACTCCGGCCGTGACCGCGCGTTCTGCGGCCTCGACTTCCGCCTGCACCATGGCGCGGATATCGGTCCCGAGTATATCGGCCACAAGCTACTGACTTGGGTTGAGAAGCGCGGTATCGCCCTGGCCCAAATCCAACCGGGGGCACCGGGGCCACTTGCGCCGAGTTACCCCTTGATTCGACTGGAACCGGACCTGTACGTATGGTGGGAAACAGCCGAAATTCGGATCTGAGCGTGTGTTGCAACTGATGGTTGAAACTCGACTATGACAATTCTCGAACGAAACAATGTCAGCATATCCGGCGGCGGTGACCGGACCCTGGTTTTTGTTCATGGATACGGCTGCGATCAGAGCATGTGGCGCTATGTGGCGCCGCATTTCGAGCAGACCAACCGTGTGGTGCTGTACGATCTGACCGGAATGGGCCACTCCAACCTGGACGCCTACGATTTCAGTGAGTACCGGACATTGAACCGGCACGCGGATGATCTGGTCGCCCTCCTTGAGGCGCTCGACGTGACCGGCGCTGTGGTGATCGGGCATTCCGTCGGCGCGACGATCGCCAGCCTGGCGTCGCTGCGTTGCCCGGAGCGCATTTCGGCGCTTGCCCTTGTCGCACCTTCGCCCTGCTACCTGAACGATGAGTCCTATATCGGCGGGTTTGACCGGGAAACGCTGGAAGGTCTGGTTACCCTGATGGACGAAAATTTCCTTGGCTGGACCAGCCAGGTGATGCCGACGATTGCGGGCGACGGACAGGACAGCGAAACCGCCGTCGAGCTGACCCAGAGCTTTTGCCGCACCGATCCGGCCATCGCGAAACATTTCGGGCGCCTCGTCTTTCTGGCGGATCACCGCGAAGACATGAAACAGGTCGAGACCGCGGCCGTCATCATTCAATGTTCGCACGATGCGCTGGCGCCGGTCGACGTTGGGGCCTGGCTGGCCGAAAACATGAAGCATGGCACGCTGAAGATCATCCAGGCCAGCGGCCACTGTCCGCACATGACGGAACCCGAGGCAACGACCGCCGCAATCCGCGACTGCCTGACGGCGATGAAATAGACGTGGCGCGGTCTTCCTTTGTCGCGGCTGCGTTGAGTGCGGGACTGATAGATGATGCGCCCTGCGGTTTTCTGTCAGCCGGCCCGAACGGCAAGATCATCTATGCCAACCTGACGCTGGCGCGGTGGCTGGGGTACGAGACCGGCCTGCCTGCCGACGGGTTCACGTTTCTGGACGTCTTTGCCAAATCCAGCGGACTGTACTTCGACGCGCAGATTCTGCCGATGATCCAGCTTCAGGGATTTGCGCGCGAGATTTCCTGCCATCTCGCCGGGCAGGACGGCAAACCAGGCCGACCGGTTCTGATGAATGTGAAGTTTCGCCCGTCGGCCGGCACAATCCCCGAACGAATGGACTTCGTCTTTTTCGACGCGACCGAACGGCTTCGGTTCGAAACGACACTTCAAGAGGCCCGTTCCGAGGCCGAGGAACTCGCGGCCATAGTGAAAAACGCCACCGTGGGCATCGTTCGGGTAGATCATGAAGGTCGCCTGAAGCGGTGGAACGCGGCAGCCGAGGCCATATTCCGGCGGAAAGGTGCCGCACCTGAGGGGAAGTCGATCACCGAGGTTGTGGCCTTGGACAACACCGCGAACACCTGGTTCCAGGATGCGAAAGAGGAGATCACCCGGAAAGGGGAGCATCAATTCGAGGCGCAGATCGACGCCGAGATACACCTGAATATTTCGGTCGGAGAGATCGTGAACAGGGTAGATCCATTCGCCGCGTCTGATTATTCGATCATATTGAGGGACGTCACCCGCCAGGTCCTCGACCGTACGCGGCTTGATCTTATGGTTCAGGAACTGAACCACCGGGTCAAGAACACGCTCGCGGTTGTGTCGGGGCTGATCAGGCAATCGCTTCGTCGGCCGGAAGTCCGGGAAGAGCGTCAAAAACTGATCGAGCGTTTGCAGAGCGTTGCAGCGTCACACGACATCCTGACATCCAACTATTGGCAGAATGCCGAGATGTCCGAGCTTATCAAGCCGTTGCAGGCGCAGTTGGACGACCCCGGACGGATCACCTTTGACGGGCCAAAGGTAATGCTGAACCCCAACCATTTCAAAAGCCTTTCGATGGCGTTTCACGAACTGATGACAAACGCACTGAAATACGGCGCATTTTCCGACGACCACGGCAGGGTTTCGATACGCTGGTCGCAGGACGGGCCGGAAAACACCCGGCTGTCGCTCACCTGGACCGAAACCGGGGGGCCCGCAACCAAACCGCCGGACAGAAGCGGCTTCGGGTCAATAATGATCGAAAAATTGCTGACAGCCGAGTTCAAGGGCGAGACCAAGATGGATTTCCTCCCGGAAGGGCTCAAGTTCAGTTTTCGCGGTCAAATGTGAAGAGCGCGGACCGACGTTGCGGCGGCAAGGCGGTCGCGGGGTTTCGCAGCCGTCTTTGTGTGTCCTGGCCGGGGTGATCACACAGCCCTCGTCGATCCTGGTCACCGGACGCCGGGACTGGCCAGCTGTGAACCTTCGTGCCGGATCGGAACGCCCTGTTGAACGGGGCCGGTCGTTGCCGCTGTGCCGGGCTGCGGCGCCGCTGGACTCTGCTGCGGGCGCTTGGGATAATAGGGTATGAGTCTGCCCCCTGGTTTTCTTGACGAACTTCGCACCCGCACGAGCCTGTCCCAGGTCGTGGGGCGCAAAGTCATGTGGGACACGCGCAAATCCAACCAGGGCAAGGGCGACATGTGGGCGCCCTGTCCCTTTCATCAGGAAAAAAGCGCGTCTTTTCATGTAGATGACCGCAAAGGATTCTACTATTGCTTTGGCTGTCATGCCAAGGGAGACGCCATCGCCTTTGTCCGCGAGACCGAGAATGTCGACTTCATGGAGGCGATCAAGATTCTGGCGTCCGAGGCAGGAATGCCGATGCCGGAACGCGATCCGCAGGCACAGGTGAAGGCCGACCGGCGCACGCTGCTGGTCGAGGTCATGGAGATGGCCGCAAACTATTTTGCGCTGCAGTTGAAGACCGGCGCGGGCGGCGCGGCGCGCGCCTATCTGGACGGCCGGGCCATGGCGCAGGCAACCCGCGACAAATTCGGTATCGGTTTCGCGCCCGACGGATGGCAGTCGCTGTGGGACCATCTGCGCGGCAGGGGGGTGGCAGAGGACCTCATCTTCGGTGCCGGACTGGCCAGGGCGTCGCAGAAGGGTGGCAAGCCCTATGACGTTTTCCGCAACCGGATCATTTTCCCGATCCGCGATGCCCGTGACCGCTGCATCGCGTTCGGTGGCCGGGCGATGGACCCCGACGACACCGCCAAGTACCTGAATTCGCCCGAGACGGAGTTGTTTGACAAGGGGCGCAACCTGTACAACCACGGACCTGCCCGGGCAGCGGCGGGCAAGGGGCAGCCGCTGATCGTGGCCGAAGGCTATATGGATGTGATTGCCCTGGTCGAGGCCGGTTTCGGGGCAGCGGTCGCGCCACTGGGTACGGCGGTGACCGAGACGCAGCTCCAGCTTCTCTGGCGGATTTCGGACGAGCCGGTGATGGCGCTGGATGGCGACACGGCCGGTCTGCGGGCCGCCTACCGGGTCATTGACACGGCACTGCCATTGCTGGAGGCGGGCAAGTCTCTGCGTTTTGCCCTGATGCCGGAGGGCAAGGATCCCGATGACCTGATCCGCGCCGAGGGGGCAGGGGGGGTGCAGAAGGTACTAAGCAATGCGATGCCCATGGTCCGGCTGCTGTGGCAGCGCGAAACCGAAGGCCGGGTGTTTGACAGCCCGGAGCGCAAGGCGGCGCTGGACAAGGTGCTGCGCGACCGCATCAAGCAGATTCCGGATCCGAGCCTGCGCAGTCACTACGGCGAGGATATCAAGCAGTTGCGCTGGACCCTGTTCCGGCAGCGCCCGACAAAACCGCGCGGTCCGGCGGGTTGGGGCAAAAACGCGTGGAACGCACCGCAGCCGCCAAGCGCCAGTGCCAAAGCCTCGCTTCTGGTGTCGGCCGACGAGCAGGCTCAGGTTCAGTTGCGCGAGGCTGTGATCCTTGCGGCGTTGCTGTCGGCGCCCGAACTGGTGGAGGCATTCGAGCCGCAGCTCGAAGCGATGCCCTGCAGTGATCCGATGCATCGCGATCTGCGCGACTGTCTGCTGCGGTCCTTGGGCCAGCCTGCGGATGCCGTGCGCCATCACGCAGAACAGGCAATCGGAGGTCAGGCCCTTGAAACCTTGTTTGCGGCACGCCACGTAGCGATCACGCCCTGCGTGCGCAATCCGGGCAACACCGAGCTGGCACGGATGACAGTGGCAGAGGAGCTGGCCAAGCTGGAGGCGCATCGGCGGCAGGTTCTGGGCATTGCCGAGGGGGTCGAGGATCTGCAGGGAGACCTTGCAGATGAATCCGTCACCTGGCGCCTGGGGCAGGCGGCAGAGGCACGCTCTTTTGCCGAACGGGCGCAGCAGGAAGACAGTGCCGACTACGTCACGGCCGAAAACGGAGTGCAGCTCGATGCGGAGCAGTTGCAGCGCAGCCGGGCGCTGTTCGAATCAATAGATGTCACACGTGGTGGCAAACCAAGGAAATCTCACTAGTTTGGTGAGGAACTAGTAAAGAAATCAGGGTAGACGGGTGTGCGAATCAGTATACCGCGCTATTGATTCGGTTTAAGCGAATCACTGCGCCGCATCTGCGCCCCCTATCTTCGTCCCTGACAGGAGCACCATATGGCAGCCAAAGACAACGACGACGCCAAGCCGGAAGTCCAGGACGACGAAGTCTCTCTGGACATGAGCCAGGCCGCCGTCAAAAAGATGATCGCTGATGCGCGGGAACGTGGCTACATCACCTATGATCAGCTGAACGAAGTGCTTCCCCCCGATCAGGTCAGTTCCGACCAGATCGAGGACGTGATGTCGATGCTGTCGGAAATGGGCATTCAGGTCACCGAGGACGACGAAGAAGGCGAAGACGAGGACAAGGGCTCGACCGATCTGGTGGATGCCTCGTCCAACAAGGACGTCGCGCTGTCGTCGGGCACAAGCGAAAAGCTGGACCGCACCGACGATCCTGTGCGGATGTACCTGCGTGAGATGGGTTCGGTCGAACTGCTGAGCCGCGAGGGCGAGATCGCCATCGCCAAGCGGATCGAGGCCGGGCGCAACACGATGATCGCGGGCCTGTGCGAAAGCCCGCTGACGTTTCAGGCGATCACCATCTGGCGCGAAGAACTTCTGTCCGAAGACATTCTGCTGCGCGATGTGATCGACCTCGAGACCACATTCGGCAATCAGCTGGGCGAAGACGGCGAACTTGAATCGCCTGTGGTGGATGCCACCGGTGTCAGTTCCGAATCGTCCCGGTCGAGCGAAAGCGCACAGGAACTGGATGCTGACGGCAATCCGATCAGCAGTGACGATGACGAGGAAGAGGACGAGCAGGCCAACATGTCGCTGGCCGCGATGGAGGCCGCGCTGAAGCCGCGGGTTCTGGAAACGCTCGACATCATTGCACGCGATTACGAAGAGCTGGCCGCGATGCAGGACAGCCGGATCTCGGCGACGCTGAACGAAGACGGATCTTTCAGTGCCGATGACGAGGGCCGCTATCAGAAGCTGCGTTCGGAAATCGTGTTGCTGGTGAACGAATTGCATCTGCACAACAACCGGATCGAAGCGCTGATCGACCAGTTGTACGGCATCAACAAGCGGATCATGTCGATCGATTCGGCCATGGTGAAGCTGGCGGATCAGGCGCGCATCAACCGCCGCGAATTTGTCGACGAATACCGGGGCCGCGAGCTGGATCCGAACTGGATGGAGCGAATGGCCGAAAAGGCCGGGCGCGGCTGGCAGATGTTCATCGAACGCTCGGCGGACAAGGTCGAAGAGCTGCGGGCCGACATGGCGCAGGTCGGCCAGTACGTCGGTCTCGACATTTCGGAATTCCGCCGCATCGTGCAGCAGGTCCAGAAGGGCGAGAAAGAGGCCCGTCAGGCGAAAAAGGAAATGGTCGAGGCCAACCTGCGCCTCGTGATCTCCATCGCCAAGAAGTACACCAACCGCGGGCTGCAGTTCCTCGATCTCATTCAGGAAGGCAACATCGGCCTGATGAAGGCGGTGGACAAGTTCGAATACCGTCGCGGCTACAAGTTCTCGACCTATGCGACCTGGTGGATCCGTCAGGCAATCACCCGCTCGATCGCCGATCAGGCCCGCACCATCCGCATCCCGGTGCACATGATCGAGACGATCAACAAGCTGGTGCGCACCGGCCGCCAGATGCTGCACGAGATCGGCCGCGAGCCGACACCCGAGGAACTGGCCGAAAAGCTGCAGATGCCGCTGGAAAAGGTCCGCAAGGTGATGAAGATCGCCAAGGAGCCGATCTCTCTCGAAACGCCCATCGGCGACGAGGAAGACAGCCAGCTTGGCGATTTCATCGAGGACAAGAACGCCGTCCTGCCGCTGGATTCGGCCATTCAGGAGAACCTGAAGGAAACCACCACTCGCGTGCTGTCGTCGCTCACCCCGCGTGAGGAACGTGTGCTGCGGATGCGGTTCGGCATCGGCATGAACACCGACCACACGCTTGAAGAGGTCGGCCAGCAGTTCAGCGTGACCCGCGAACGTATCCGCCAGATCGAAGCCAAGGCGCTGCGCAAGCTCAAGCACCCCAGCCGGTCGCGCAAGCTGCGGTCATTCCTCGACCAATAAGCTTTGCCACAACCTCGAAGTTTGAACGGGTCCGTCAACACGGACCCGTTTACGTTTTGGGAGGATCCGCGCGGAAATAGCGCCAGACCGCGCGCAGCAGGAACAGCGACAACACAAGCAGCGCCACCAGCAGCACCATCTCGACCCGGGTCAGATGGCCGAAAATCCGCGCCAGAACCACGCCGATTTCGGTGCCCACGGATACCATCAGCAAGCCCCAGATACAGGCTGAGACCGCTGTGGCGATTGTATAGGGAATGCCGCGTATATTGGTCGCCGTCGCAAGCATCACCGGTGCAATCGTCCGCGCGCCGGGGATGAACCGGAAAATGCAGGCCAGCAGCAGCGGGCGCGACAGAAACCTCGCCGTCAGCCATTGCGCCAGCGGATGTGTCACCGCACGCAACACACGCGGATGATCGCGGAACCGCCGACCCAGCCAGAAGGTGACGGTGTCCGTGGTCAACCCGCCCCCGATGGCCGCAAACACCACCGGCCAGAATGGCATCAACCCGCGATGGGCCAGCACCCCGCCGGCGATGGCGACGGTGTCGCCCTCGAACGTGCAGCCGATGTAAATCGCGATCAGACCGTATTGAGTGATGAGCTGTTCAAGCATTCTTGTCAGACCCTAGCCGCTGCGGCGCTGCGGTACAGGTGCGATTGGCAGATTTCGGCAAAAAGCCGTCCTTCGCCGCCTGAACGCCGCGACGCGCGAAGTGGGACTGCCCGATTCCCGGTCATTTTCCACCGGTGTTACGGGCCGCGTCTGTCGGGGCGCTGGCGATTATTGGCTTGCGCGGGAAACTTTTTGGCATCTCGGGGCGTTACTCTATTGACACGCAAGGAGATACGATATGACACGACTGATCGCCATCTCGGCCGCCATGATGACTCTTGCAGCTGCTGCCTGGGCTGCAACCGAGGCGCTTGACGCGGGTGGTCCAACTGTCATCGAGATTGAAGTCACCGCCGACAAGCTTGCCGAGTGCCGAGACACCCTGGCGCAGGTCTCCCAGATGCCGGCGGTCTATGACAACGGCTCGCCCATCCTCTTCGGCGTGAATGAAGACCTGCCCTCGGTTGCCTGTGTGGTGCGCTGATCCGGCGTCTCCCGCAGAAATGCGCCGACAGGACTGACCAGCCGCCCGGAACCGGGCGGCTTTTGTGATTCGCGCAGGAACTCGGCGCGAGAGACCGATTGAAGAATCCCAGGGTCCGCTCCCAAGCCGGGTTGGTGGCGGCTTTGACCTGCCGGGCTGTGAACTCGATGAAAAAGCCGTGATCGGCGCCCTTGTGGATATGTGCGGTTTGGTCGTGCCTGTCTCTTCCAGCGCCTCTTCACAGGTCGGCCAGCCGTCGCCAATCCGCGCGAGCGGCCCTGCATGCCGGATCTTTTGCGGTGCTGTGGTCCGCCACCTCGCCACCCAGACCGTTGACGATACCTGCTCTGCCAGGGAATGGTTGGCCAGCATCGCGTTCAGCAGGGGCGCGGCGGACCGCCCGGCGCCCGGATATTTGCCGAAGCGGTCCGGAAATTCCCGGCGCTTGATCCGAGCAGGAGCGAAAATGTCCCGGAGTTCCGGCAGGCCGGGATCGAAACCCTTGGCTGTCAGCCGCCACTGTGGTGTCATCTGCTTCAGGGGCGCATTCCCCGGCCGACACCGCGCCGCAACGGTCCGGCGTCGCAGGCGATGCCACCAGCGCGAGGTTTTGGGACAGATGGCAAACATGCAGACGACCTTCACGCTTTCGACCGAGGGGCCCGGCCTCTATGAGTTCACCCGGGACGTGGCGGGGTGGGTGCGGGGCACCGGGCTTCTGACGCTTTTCATCCGCCATTCGTCGGCCAGCCTGCTGGTTCAGGAAAACGCCGATCCCGAGGTGCGCGCCGACCTCGCGGCGTTTTTCCACCGACTGGTTCCGCCGACGACCGATGCCTCGATGTCCTACCTCACCCACACCTATGAGGGCCCCGACGACATGCCCGGTCACATCAAGGCTGCCCTGTTGCCGGTGTCGGTTTCGATCCCGGTCAGTGACGGCACGCTGGCCCTCGGGACCTGGCAGGGCATCTACCTGTTCGAACACCGCACGGTGCCGCACCGGCGCCAGGTGGTGGCCCATCTGAGCCGCTGAGACCCGCATCCCGGGGCTGTCGGGACCGGATTTTCAGCAAAGTGACGACACGGCAGGCGCAGCATCTGGGGGTGGCAATTTCCCGCTACCCAAATTCTGGCGGAACTCCTATAGTGGCTGTGGATAAGTGGGGACCAACCCCATTCCAGAGGCAGAACAAGAACGAGGGGGACGGCACATGCGCTGCCCGTTTTGCGGAAATATCGATACGCAGGTCAAGGATTCACGCCCGGCCGAGGATCACGTCTCGATCCGCAGGCGACGGTTCTGTCCGGCCTGCGGCGGACGCTTCACCACCTACGAACGGGTGCAATTGCGCGATCTGGTGGTGATCAAGACCAATGGCCGACGCGAGGATTTTGACCGCGACAAGCTCGAACGCTCGATCCGCATCGCGCTGCAAAAACGCCCCATCGAACCCGAGCGCATGGATCAGATGATCAGCGGCATCGTGCGGCGGCTGGAAAGCATGGGGGAAACCGACATTCCGTCCAAACAGATCGGCGAGATCGTGATGGAGTCCCTGGCGCGGATCGACACCGTGGCTTACGTGCGTTTTGCCAGCGTTTACAAGAATTTCCAGGCTGCCGACGACTTTGACAAGTTCGTGAGCGAACTGCGGCCCGAGGCCCCTCCGGAAAAGTGAGCGTGCCGCCGTCACCCGGACAGGATCAGCGCCACATGGCCCACGCTCTCGCCCTCGGGCGGCGTGGCATGGGGCGGTGCTGGCCCAATCCGGCGGTGGGCTGCGTGATCGTGGCCAACGACCGCATTGTCGGCCGTGGCTGGACCCGGCCCGGCGGGCGCCCGCATGCCGAAACCGTCGCATTGGCACAGGCCGGGGCGGCGGCACGCGGGGCCACCGCCTATGTGACGCTGGAACCCTGTGCCCATCACGGCGCGACTCCGCCCTGCGCACAGGCGCTGATCACCGCCGGAGTCGCGCGGGTGGTGGCGGCGGTGCAGGACAGCGATCCCCGCGTCTCGGGCAGGGGATTTGCCCAGCTGCGTGACGCGGGCATCGCCGTCACCACCGGGGTTCTGGCCGAAGAGGCGGCGCAGGACCATGCCGGCTTTTTCCTGCGCACGCAACAGGGCCGCCCGTTTGTCACCCTGAAACTGGCCAGCAGTTTCGACGGCCGCATCGCCACCGCAAGCGGCGACAGCCAGTGGATCACCGGGCAAGAGGCCCGCCACATGGTGCACGGGATGCGCGCGCGACATGACGCGGTGATGGTCGGGGCCGGCACGGCGCGGATCGACGACCCCGCCCTCACGGTGCGCGGGTTCGGCGCGGTGGCTCAGCCGGTTCGCGTCGTGGTTTCGCGGCTGATCGACCTGCCGCTGATGAGCCAGCTGGCGCGCAGCGCGCGGGATGTCCCGGTCTGGATCTGCCACGGGCCGGATGCGCCGCCGGAACTCCGCAAGGCCTGGTCCGGACTGGGGGCGACCCTCATTCCCTGTGCCCTGTCCGGCCGTCAGGTCGACGCCGCCTCCGTCCTGAGCGGGCTGGGCCAGGCCGGTCTGACACGGGTGTTCTGCGAAGGCGGCGGCACGCTTGCCGCGACACTGCTGGCGGCGGATCTGGTGGATGCGCTGATCGGCTTCACCGCCGGCGTCGCCATCGGTGCCGAAGGCACACCGGGGATCGGTGCGATGGGCATCGGCCGTCTCTCGAAGGCGCCGCGCTTCGCCCTTGCCGAAACCCGCGCCGTGGGACAGGACATCCTGCACCGCTGGAACCGCGCGCCGGGCTGACTGCTTTCTTCTCTTTCCAAATACTCAAATAACCAACCGGGCCAGAGGCGTCACGACCGCCACAAATTCGCCTGGCTGGCAAAGAGGCCCTGAAGCTTCGACAGCGACCGGTTGAAAGGGCCGGGGCGCGGTCCCTGGCCATCCGCCAGCCGCTGGGCCACGACTTCGACCGGGCAGGGCAGGCCGGTCACCGGGTCGCGGTAGCGTGGATAGGCAATCAGGCTGGCATGGACCAATGCCTCGATCGTGGGGCGCGCAGCGCGGCGTGCCGGCACCGGGCCCAGGTCGCGGGTCAGACCCCAGCCGGCGTAAAACGGCACCCCCAGCGTCACCACCTCACGGCCGCGCAGCAGCGCCTCGAACCCGGCCAGCGATGTCAGCGTCCAGACCTCGTCGACGCAGGACAGCAGCGCCGCCATATCGACCCCGCCCAGAACCGCGTCGGCCCAGCGTTGCGGCCTGTCCACCGCGCCGGTCCGCAGGCCGGCTTCGACATCCGGGTGGGGTTTCCACAGGATCACCGCGTCGGGGTTGTCGGCCCGCGCCCTTTCCAGCAGCGCCCGGTTGCTGCGGATATCGGCGCAGCCGCGCAGGATCGACGCGTCGTCCTCGACCTGGCCGGTGACCAGAATGCGGTGCCCGGACGGCAGCGACGGCACCGCGCCCGACAGGTTGTACTTGGTCAGCCCGCTGCGGGTCAGATACCGGATCAGCGCCCCGGCACGCAGGATCTGATCGGGGCGCAGACTGTCCGTGGCGTTGATCAGGGATTCGAGCCGCGACGCGCGGGCGGGATCATAATAGATGCCGAGGTCGTCGCAGACCAGCGACAGCGGCGGGATCAACGCCGCGCCCAGGCCGCGCGAGCGCAGAAAGCCGTCCTCGACCCGGGTGACCGCCTCGCCGGGATCGGCTTTGCCCGCCCAGACCATCAGCCCGCGCCCGCTGTCTTCGGCACGCCGCGCCGCCCTTGACCGGTCGTTGTCAAATACCATGCGCCTGTGTGCGCCGAAAAAGTCCTGCAGCGGTTTGCGCTTCCACATCCGCATGCCACAGGCCACCCAGCCCCGGCGGTCCTCGCGCCAGGCGCGGGCGCGGGCCTCGAGCGTGGCAAGCACGGTTTCGATCTCGCACAGGCGGTCGCGGTAGGGATCATGCCATTTCGGGTAGAGGATCATGGCGGCGGCGAACAGCTGCGCCCGGGTCAGCCTGCGTTCGCGGCGCGGCACCGGATCCTCGTCGGTGGTCAGACCCCAGCCGGCATAAAACGGCTGGCCAAAGACCCGGGGACGGTGGCCGGCGAGGATCGCCTCGAACCCCATCTGGGAGGACACGGTATAGACACCCACGGCGCCCTCGAACAGCGCCCAGGGCGAGTGCGGCGTGTCCAGCAGCGAAATGCGCTCGTTGCAATCGGCCGCGGTGAAGTGGCCGGCACGGTGTCCGCGAGCGGTTTCCGGGTGGGTCTTGATCACGACCCGGCAGCCGGGATGCTCTTCCTGCGCAAATACCAGCATTTCCAGGAACCGCGCCCGGTCGGCCCGGCTCGCGGTCACAGAGGCATCGCCGCGGGTCTGGTCGATCACCAGCACATAACCCGGATCGGGCGGTTCCAGCGCCGGGTCCACAGCCGCATATTTGCTGAGATGGGCCTCGGCCATCCAGGCCATCGCGCCCCGCGCCCGGTCCAGCAGGGCGCTGTCGTCCAGCGGATGCGTCGCCAGCAGCTGTTCCAGAACGGAGGGGCTGCGTCCGTCGAAATGCACGCCCGCGTGGTCGACCATCAGCCCCAGCGGCGGCTCGCCGTCGCGGCCGGGCAGCAGCGAGCGCAGAAACCCGTCCTCGATCCGCACCAGCGTCGCGCCGTGGCGCCTGGCCATCGTCTCGCCGCGGTGGGCGGTGGGGGACTGGCCCCAGACCCCCACCAGATCGCCGGAGCGCGGCAGCCCCAGACTGACCCGGTAGCCGGCGAGCGCCAGGATACGGCGCAGACGCGGTTGGGTCAGGAATCCGCCGTTGTAGACGCACAGACGCCGGAGGGTGGAGGGCCCCCCGGCGTCCTGAAGTGGCCCGTCGCCGGGCATGGTCTCAGCCTCCGCTGACTGCGGTCGACACCGTGGCCAGCGTTCCGACTGTCGAAAGCGAGCCTGTCAGCGCGGCGATCGTCTTGTCCCACTGCACAAAGGGCGCTTCGGTCACATAAAGCGTGTCACCATCGCGCACCACAAAGTCGCGGGCCATGAACATGCCATTGGGTTCGGTCAGGTCGAGAACATAGACCAGCCGCTGCGCGCCGATCAGATCACTGCGCCCCATCACCTGATTGGCGATGTCCGCCGGTTCATTGCGGAAAATGAACACGCCGGTCGGATCCGCCGTTGCCGACAGCAGACCGCCGACCTGGGCAATCGCCTCGACCGCACTCAGGGTCTGGGATTCAAACGGAACCCGGGCCTGGGTGCCGGTGGCGCCAAGCGCGGTAAACGCACGGGTGTCTTCCTCGACCAGGATTCGGTCGCCGCCGCGCAGCGGGATGTCCATGCGCGGGTTCTTGTACAGATCCTGGAACCAGATCTTGCCCTGCTGACCTCCGCGCAGAACCGTGACCTGGGCGATTTCCGGCTGGATCGTCACCCCCCCGGCACGCGCCAGCATTGCCGAAAGGGTGCGGGTGGGACGTTCGATCGCATAGACGCCCTGCCCACCGACCGAACCCACAAGCGACACGGTCGATCCGTCACCGGCGAGACGGCGGACCTGCACCTGCGGATCGGGCGTCTGGTCGGCCAGGCGTTCGGTGATCACGCGGCGGATTGCATCCGGCGAATTCCCGGCAGCCCTGATGCGGCCCGCGTAGGGCACAAAGATGAATCCCGAGCCATCGACCTGCACCTCTTCGAGGATGGTCGAATTGCTGGTCTCACCGGCCAGAAGCCCGTCGTCGACGTTTTCCCAGATGGTCAGGCCCAGGGTATCGCCGGGGTTGATCACGTCCGAGCCAACCAGGCCGGCGTTCTGGAAAGCTTCGGAAAACCCGAGTGAGGGGACAATGGCGGTGGCGCGGGTCACGCGATCATTCACCGTCACGACAAAGGCATCACCCTGACGCTGGACCGAGCCAGCAAAGATTTCGGATTTGTTCGGGCCAACGCGCGGCAGGCCGCAGGACGCCAGAATCGACGCCGCAGCCAGAAGCGCGACGGACTTCGCCCAACGGGAGGAAGTGGGTTTCACTGCTCGGTCTCCTCGACCTGTTATTATTCTGCCTCAGATATTTTTTTCTTAAGCTACGGGAATCCGAGGGCAAAAGCCATACGTTCGATTCGCCGCCTTTACCGCACGACGCGCAACTGTTGCCGTGGGGCCGCGGTGCCGGACCGCAGGGCATCGTAGGGATCATCGGGCGACAGCATCATGTCCACCACCTGGCGCAACAACTGGCGGCGGCCGCGGGCCGAATAATACCCGCCGGGAAGCTGCGAGGTTTCAAGCAGATAGCGGCGGTAATCCTTGTAGGCGCGGTTGTCGGGCCGCGACGCGGCGCCAAAGAATTCCGCCAGCGGCTGATCCGACACAAACTCGGGTTTGGCATAGACCGCATCCCCGAACACCTTGAGCGGGATGCCGCGCCAGAGCACCTGCTGCCCGGCGGTCGAGTTCACTGTGACCGCCGTGCGCGCATCGTTCAGAAGCTGCGCCAGCTTGCCGCCACGCACATAATGCACCCGGTCGCTGACGCCCAGTCTGGCGGCGTGTTCGCGGATCGTGCGCCGCACGTTGACGCGGCCGTCTTCCAGCGGATGGGCCTTGAACACAAGATGATGATGCCCGGGCGCGCCCTTGGCAAAACCGGCAATCACCAGTTCGAGAAACTCGGGCAGGGTCGCAAAGGGCGAATGCATCTGGAACGAGCTGTCGTGTTCCAGCTGCAACAAAGCCAGATGATACGGAAAGCCGCCAAAGCGGATGCGGGCCGTGGCGATGATCCGGTCCAGCGCCGAGGCAGGCATCAGCAGCAGCCGTTTGATATACAGGCGGAATTCCGTCGTGACGGGGATCGCGCGGTGCGGGCGGAAGTTGCGGTAGTCACCGTTCCGGAACATCACGAACCAATGATACAGCGCGCCGTAAAAGATGTGGTGGCGCATGTCACCCCAATGGGCCGGCGGCAGCGGCGCCTCCATGTCCGACAGCTTCAGCGCCTCCTGCATATCGGGAACCGACATCTGCATGAGCCGTGAATGGCCGTTGGCTCCGCCGCGTTCATAGGTGACCCAATACGGGCGCATGTAGCCTTCTTCAAAGACATGTACGGTGATGCCGCGCGCCTTGGCCTCGGCCACGGCCTGGGCGTGAATCGGCCGCGTATCGCCATAAAGCACGATGTCGGTGACGCCCTTGTCGTTCAGAAGCCGGTTGAAATATGGCGCCCAGTCCTCGGCGGAACCGGTGTAGGGCAGATAGCTTTCCGGATGGAACCAGAACGCCCGGTCCCCGGCATTGAATCCCACGCGCCAGACTGCGGCGCCGGTCTTGCGCAGCATTTTGCCAAGCCGGTGAAAGAACGGTCCATGCGGCCCCTGCAGGAAGACAAAGGTGCGTTTCTGACCGGTTGCGTTGCTCATGCGGGGGCACTATCCACTGTTCACAATATGCATGTCTATCGCCCGAGTCCGGCGAAAGTAAGGCGCATCAGGAAACGACGCGGTGCTTGGGCGCCTGCGCAGGGGAAAGGCTCGGGATCAGATGTTTACCGGGATCATCAGCGATATTGGCGAAGTGCGGGAACTGGAACAGCGCGGCGATCTGCGCGCCCGGATCGCCACCGGCTATGACACCGGAACAATTGACATCGGCGCCTCGATCGCCTGTGACGGTGTGTGCCTGACCGTGGTGGCGCTGGGCGGGGACTGGTTCGACGTGCAGATCAGTGCAGAAACCGTGAGCAAGACCAATCTTGCCGCCTGGTCGGTCGGGAACCGCGTCAACCTGGAACGCGCGCTGAAGGTCGGCGACGAACTGGGTGGTCATATCGTCTCCGGCCATGTCGACGGTCAGGCCGAGGTGATTTCGGTGCGGCAGGAAGGCGACAGCACCCGTGTGGTGCTGCGCGCCGCCAAACCGCTGGCCCGCTTCATCGCGCCCAAGGGATCGGTGGCGCTGAACGGCACGTCGCTGACAGTGAACGAGGTGGATGGCTGCGATTTCGGCATCAACTTTATCCCGCATACCAAGGTTGCGACCACCTGGGGGGATGTGCAGGAGGGCGACCGGGTGAACCTCGAGATCGACACGCTGGCGCGCTATGTTGCCCGGCTGACCGAGATGTCCTGAGCCCCGTGACGGGGGCGTCTTCGGATGGCTGGGTTCATGTCGGTGGCACGGCTGACCGTGCCCGGACGGCCGCGGTCATCAGGTGCAGTGCAAGGCCGAGCAGGTAGCTGACCAGCACCACCGCCAGCCCGCCGGACGGGCCAAAGGCGCCAAGCACGGCCAGCAGAACCGGTGTGCCGCTGAGGTTTCCAAGGTTGCCCATCTGCGCCACCGCACCATTGGCAAGCGCCCGGTCCTGCGGTTCTGCGTTAAGCTGCGGGATGGCTGCAAAGCTTGCCGCCTGCACCGGGGCAAGGGCGGCGAACAGGACCACCACCGGCCAGATGGCGCCCGGGAGGGCCCAGATCAGCACCACGGCGATGGCCGACAGGCCAAAGCCCAGCATCACCACCCGCACCGCAGGCACGAACCGCAACAGCGCCACCACCAGTGTCAGTGAAATCGCGATCGAGGTGAGCGGCAGAACCCCCAGCAGCCAGCCCGGCGCCTCTGGTCCCAGCACCAGTGGCAGAACCGTGAGCAAGGCCACAAAGGTCAGTGTATAGCAGAACCAGCCCAACGCGGCGGCGCTCAGACGCGGGTTGCTGTAGATGCGCAGATGCTGGCGCAGCAGGGCGCCGGGAGCCAGAGACGTCGCCGCCGCCCGGACATCGAGCCGGGGCAGATACAGCCACAGAACCGTGGCCATCAGCGTCATATAGGCGGCATGCAGGCCAAACAACGCGCCCGGGCCGAAGGCCGCGATCAGCGGCAGCCCGCCCCAGGCCGCCAGCGCATAGGCGACGCCGAAAAATGTGCTCCAGAGCGTCATCGCAGAGGCCCGCAGCCGGTCGGGGGCCAGCTCGGCGATAAAGGTGGGGGCGGCGACAACGATCACCAGATGCGACAGTCCTTCGATCAGGCGCGAGGCCAGAAACACCGGAAAGGACGGCAGGCCGGCCTGCACCGCCGACATCGCCGCGCCCAGCAGCAATCCGGCCAGAAGCAGTTTGCGATATCCCAGCCGGGCGACGATCATCCCGGCCACAAGCCCCAGGATCAGGCCGACAAAGCTGATCAGCGACACGGCAAAGCCCAGCGACGCGCCGGCCTCGGGGTAGGAATCGCGCAGTGCCGGAAAGGCGACGGAAAGCTTGGCAAACTGCCCGGCAGCTCCAAGCCCGGCAGCCCAGAGCAGCAGGATCATCGCAAGGGGCGGTAGCGGGCGGGTCATGCGCAACTCTGCTCAAGTGGGGTCGCTGCCTGAATGACAGAGCATGCGGGCGAAGGGAACCACAGGATTTTCCGCCTGTGCGGCCTTCGCGACCGCAAGCGCAGGCACAGGCCGCGACGGCGGCAGGAACCGGCCCGGGGCCGACGTTCAGCGCGTCAAGGACTTCATCGCCCGTTCCAGACCGGACAGCGTCATCGGCACCATGCTGTCTTCGAAGATTTCCCGGATCATGCTGATGCTCTGGGTGTATTGCCAGTGCCGTTCGGGGGTCGGGTTGATCCAGACGTTGGAGGGCCACTGCGCGCGGCAGCGCCGCAGCCAGGTCTCGCCGGCCTCGGCGTTCCAGTGTTCATTGGCCCCGCCGGGGTAGGCGATTTCATAAGGCGACATCGACGCGTCGCCGACAAAGATGCACTTGTAGTCGGACCCGTAGGTACGCAGGATCTCGCCCGTCGGCAGCTGCGCATCCCAGCGGCGGCGGTTGTCCTTCCACACGCCTTCGTAAAGGCAGTTGTGAAAGTAGAAATGTTCCATGTGCTTGAACTCGGCGCGGGCGGCGCTGAACAGCTCTTCGACCACCTTGACATGCGGGTCCATCGAGCCGCCGATGTCAAGGAACAGCAGCACCTTGATCGCATTGCGCCGCTCGGGTCGGGTCTGCACGTCGAGATAGCCGTGTTCGGCGGTGGCGCGGATGGTGCCGTCAAGATCCAGCTCGTCGGCAGCGCCGTCGCGCGCCCATTTTCGCAACCGTTTGAGGGCGACCTTGATGTTGCGGGTGCCCAGTTCGACCGAGTCGTCGAGATTGCGGAATTCGCGCCGGTCCCAGACCTTGACCGCACGCTGATGCCGCGAGCCGTCCTGTCCGATGCGCACGCCTTCGGGATTGTAGCCATAGGCGCCGAACGGCGAGGTGCCGGCCGTGCCGACCCATTTGCTGCCCCCCTGATGACGTCCCTGCTGTTCCTTTAGCCGCGCCTTCAACGTCTCCATCAGCTTCTCAAACCCGCCCAGGGCCTCGATCTCGGCCTTTTCCTCGGCGGTCAGGTGCTTTTCGGCCATCTTTTTCAGCCAGTCGGCCGGGACGTCGACGGCCTCCATAACCGCCTGCATCGGGATCTTGTCGAGCCCTTCAAAGCTCGCCGCAAAGGCGCGGTCAAAGCGGTCGATGTGGCGTTCGTCTTTTACCATTGCCGTCCGGGCAAGGTAATAGAACGCCTCCGGGTCATATGTGGCCAGCCCGGCGCGCATTCCCTCGAGAAAACTGAGGTATTCCCGCAGGGACACGGGCACGGCGGCGTTGCGCAGGTTTTCGAAGAAGGGGACAAACATGCGCTGTGTCTAGCGCGGATCGCGGCGGAACTGAACGGGAATCTGCGCGCGACAGTCGCGGGCAGGAGCGTGAAGTCCGACGCGTCGGTGGACGTTCGGCCAGAGCGCGGGACGGGGGTGGTGCCGTCTAAAGCAGGATCTTGTCCAGCGCGATCGTCAGGATCAGCCCGGCAAGGCCAAAGCAGATGCCGAACCCGGCAGCATATTGTGCAATATCGGCGGCACTGCCCTTGCGGCGTCGGGCGGTGAAGCCGCCGGTCAATGCACCCAAAACGGCCCCTGCGATCACGATCATATCTGGCTCCTGGTTCCCTTCAGCGGATTGAGCGCGCCGATCTCGCGCACCTTGGCGCGGACGGCCCAGTCCGGGCCGAAGCCGTAGCGCGCCCAACCCAGAGAGTCCATGCGCACTTCGCGGCCTTCGGAAACCCGGCCGGACAGGTCCAGGGCCTCGGCGCTGAGCAGCATCAGCGTCGACAGCAGCGCGGCGTTCTCGTAACGCGCGGCAATCTCGAGCGCCGGGCGCAGGATCTCCAGCGCCTGATCCGGCTGGTTCTGGGTGATGGCATGCGCAGCCATTTGCGAGGCGGTATAAGCCCGGTGCAATTCGGTGCCCGGCGCGGCGGCAAAATAGCGGTCGGCCAGGCTGAACTGCTGCTGAGCGCCGTTGGGGTCGCTGGACTGCAGCAAGCGTCCCATGGCATAGTGCGAAAAGCCGCGGCGGTGATCGCTCCATCCCATCGCCGATGCGATCTGCAGCGCCCGGGTTGCAGCCGCTGTCCGTTGCGGCGGGCTGGCACCGGGGCCAAGCGCCTCTTGCACCGCGTCAATCCAGGCACGCGGTGTCGACGCCAGATGCCGGGGTGGCTGGCCTTCGCCCTGCGGATGGATGCGCGCCAGGATGCCAGGCAGGCGGGCCGCGACCTGTGACCGGGACATGCCGTTGCGCAGCGCGCCGTCGTAATAGGTGCGCAGGATCAGCATGTCAAAACCGGTCAGGACGGTGTGGACATTGTCGTCGTTGAACACCGAATCCGGCAGGCGGTAGAGGTCGTTCAACGGTCCCAGCGCCTGCGCCAGCTCTTCGTGCAGGCAGTCGCGCACCTCTTGCGGGCTTGAATCCACGGGCAGAAAGATCGCCACCTTTTCGCGGCGGGTCAGACGGGTCCAGTTGACGACGCGGGTGTGCCGCGCGAAGCGGTATTCATCCAGAGTCGAGACGTTGGGAACCACAAAACAGGCCGCCTGCGGCAGGTATTTGCGGATGGTCGACCTTGGCACCGCGTTGATCGTGACATTCGCGGCCGCACCGCTGGTCAGGGCAATGTCGATGCCCGCTTCGGTACGCAGGCGGTGCAGCAACCGGTTGAGATCGGTAGCCAGCGACGTCGGCACCTTACCCGTGACCCGCACCGAAATCGGACCCTCAAAGCGGGTCAGCATCGGCAGGTCGCGGCCCGATTCCAGTTGCAGCGACAGGTCCAGGAAATCGCGGGCGATGTCGATGTTCGACGCCCGGGTCGGCACCGGGCGCGGCACCGAGAACACCTTGATGCCAGGCAGACTGCTTTCGACACTCACCGATGCGGCGCGGCTGGGCGTGTCACCGGGCGAGACGGGCATACAGGCCCCGAGAAGCAGACAGAACGGGAGAATCAGGCGGCGCAATCCGCGGGCCGTGTGCATGGGGGCCGGAATGCGCAGCGGCGCAGTCCCGTCAGCCCGCGCGGGGCGCGCGGCAAAGGTTCGTACGTGGGACACTGTTTTCGCCTGCCTGCTCATTTCAGATGCCAGAGCATCCGATCTTTTTTTGTCCGCGCTTGGGATACTATACGGCGAAACAAAGGTTTCTGCCTATGCGCGAGTCGGTGGCGACCGCATTTTTCGAGAACCGCCCCGCCCGAAGCGGTAAATAGGTTGAAAAACAGGCGATTGGCCTGTGCAGTTAAGCAACAATCTGAAGTGTTCGTACGGAATTTTCCGGTGATGGCGCGTTTATGACCGTGGCCGATTTGAGGCAACATGCCGCGACCTGCCCTGTCAATATTGCCAGATCCTGCACAATCCCCGGGCGGTTGACGCAGGACCCGGGCCGGTCACGGCCACAGCGCCCGGGATGTAAGGGTATCTCAGCGGCGGCTGTATTTCACAAAGGGTGTGAGGGTGCCGATCCGGTCATAAAGCTGACGCGCGGTGGCGTTGAATTCCTGGGTTAGCCAGTAGACGCCAGGTGCGCCCGCGGCATCCGCGGCGGCATAGACCGCCTCGATAAGCTTGCGGCCGACGCCGGTACCCCGCGCGGTCGGCGCGGCGTACAGATCCTGAAGGTAGCAGACGTTTTCCGCAGACCAGCCGTGGCGGTGGAACAGGTAGTGGGTCAGGCCGACCAGCGCACCGTCCTGTTCCGCCACCAGCGCGTTGTAATCCTGCGGATCGTCGCCCAGCAGACGGGCGAAGTACAGATCGTGGATCTCTGCCGGACGGTCGGTTTCGTAAAAGGCCAGGTACTCGGTCCAGAGCGCGGACCACTGCGCCTTGTCGTCAGAGCGCAACGGGCGGATGGTGACGCCGGATCGCGGCGCGCGGATTGTGGTCATGATCGGTGTTCCTGAACCTTCGGCGCATGTGTGGCAGCGAAAACCTAGCGACTTGGCGCAGGTAGGACCAGCCCTCGCGATGGCTGGCCCAGTTCAGGCTCTGAAGCGGTGGATCAGGCGTTGACCGAAGAGACGGCGATACCGGTCAGCTTGGCATTGGCGGCTTTTTCCATGTCGAGGATCTGCGAAAGCAGGTCGTGAGCTTCGTCGTTGCCCAGTTCCTTGGCCCACTGGCGCAGCGTGCCGTAGCGGGCAATCTCGTAATGTTCGACCGCCTGCGCCGCACCGATCAGACCGGCCTGCAGGGCCTTGCCACTGGCCTCTTCCATCAGGCTCTCACCTTCCTTGATCAGGCCTTCGATGGCATCACACTTTTCGCCTTCGGGCTTGGCGTCGATGGATTTGAAGACCGATTTCAGCAGCTTGATCTGTTCCTTGGTCTCTTCAAGATGGTGTTCAAAGGCCGACTTCAGCTCTTTGCCGGTCGCGGCGCTGGCCATCTTGGGCAGCGCCTTGGTAAGGGCGTTTTCGGCGTAGTAGATGTCTTTGAGAGTGTGGTGGAAGGCGTCCTGCATGGTTTTCATAGTCGCACCTTTCTAGTGGGCATGATGAATAGTAAGCAGAGAACACGTGACACTCGGTTTCGTTCCCTTGGGCTGATGCGCCGCCCCGGGGCACCGAACCGGCAGAGAAGGGCGGTCGCGGCTTGACTTTCTGCCGTGCGGCGCTTGCTTGTCTGTGACCTGTCCGCGTTCCGGACGGGATGCGGCGCGGCAAGGAGGATCGCTTTGGAACCAGTCACCATCCTGATGGCCCAGCTCAACGCCCTCCTGCGGTCCTCTATCGCAATCCTGCCCCAGCTTGCCGTGGCACTTGTCGTGCTGGTTCTGACCTGGCTCATCAGCCGCGCCGTCGGTGCGCTGATGTCCCGGGCTCTCGATCGCAGCCGCCTGCGGCCCAGCCTGAAAGAGCTGTTCCTGCTGCTGAGCACGATTCTGGTCTGGGTGCTGGGGATCATGGTGGCGGCGGTCATCGTGTTTCCCGGGCTTACACCGGCCAGCATTCTGGCGGGGCTTGGCATCGGCTCCGTCGCCATCGGCTTTGCCTTCAAGGATGTGTTCGAGAATTTCCTGGCCGGCATCATCATCCTGTTCCGCCGTGAGATGCGGATCGGCGACTACATCGAATGCGAAGGGATCGAAGGCAAGGTGGCGCGCATCGCCATCCGTGAAAGCCACATCCGCCAGACCGACGGGCAGTTGGTGATCCTGCCCAACTCCATCCTGTTCAAGAACCCGGTGTCGGTGCGGACGGATCAGAGCCATCGCCGTGTCACGGTGATCTGTGGCGTGGCCTATGATGTCGATCTTGACGCCGCCCGCGAGGTGATCACCGAGGCGGTCAGGGGGTGTGCAACGGTGTCCGCGGCAGACCACCCGATCCAGATCTTCGCGCAGGAATTCGGGGATTCGTCGATCAACTTCGAAGTCACCTGGTGGACCGGCTCGAAGCCCGTCGACATCCGCACATCACGGGACGAGGTCATCACGGCGGTCAAGCGGGCGCTGGACGAGGCGGGACTGGAAATCCCTTTCCCCTACCGCACGCTCACCTTCAAGGAACCGCTGCCTCTGGCGCGGGCCGGGGCGCAGGACGAAGACGACCCGGCCCCCACGCCTGCTCAGCGACCCTGACGCCGCGCCATGAACGCGAGTCGTTCGAACAGATGAACGTCCTGTTCGTTCTTGAGCAGGGCACCGTGCAGTTTCGGCAGGGCGTTGGCGCCGTCGCGCTTGAGGTCCTCGGGGCTCAGATCCTCGGCCAGCAACAGTTTGAGCCAGTCGAGCACCTCTGAGGTCGAGGGCTTTTTCTTGAGGCCCGGCTGTTCGCGCAATTCATAGAACTGGGTCAGGGCGGTGGTCAGCAAGGCTTCCTTGATGCCGGGGTGATGCACCTCGACGATCTTGCGCAGGGTCTCGGGCTCGGGGAACCGGATGTAGTGGAAAAAGCAGCGGCGCAAAAAGGCGTCCGGCAGTTCTTTTTCGTTGTTCGAGGTGATGATCACAATCGGGCGGTGCCGCGCCGCAATTGTGGCGCCGGTCTCGTAGACGTGAAACTCCATCCGGTCGAGTTCCTGCAACAGGTCGTTGGGGAATTCGATATCTGCCTTGTCGACCTCGTCGATCAGCAGCACGACCTTTTCATCCGCCTCGAACGCCTGCCAGAGCTTGCCCTTGCGGATGTAGTTGGAGACATCGTTGACCCGCGCATCGCCCAGCTGACTGTCACGCAACCGGCTGACGGCATCATATTCATATAGCCCCTGCTGGGCACGGGTCGTGGATTTGACGTTCCATTCGATCATCCGCAGACCCAGCGATTTGGCCACCTGGCGGGCCAGTTCGGTCTTGCCGGTTCCCGGCTCTCCCTTGACCAGCAGAGGGCGTTCCAGGGTCACGGCCGCGTTGACGGCCATGGTCAGATCGCCAGTGGCGACATATTCTTTTGTACCCTCGAATTTCATGCCTGCGTGCTCCTTGTGCGGTGACGTCCCCAAGCCCCAAAAACGCCGGAAACGGTCGCTATTGTGTAGTGACATCCCGGGGGGCTTGGGTTAAGTGCTGCGCGCAGGGGTGCCAGATATCTGAGGAAATTACCATGACAGATATAGGCGTTTATGAGGGAGCCAAGATGAAAGCAGAATCCTTTCTTCCCGACGACTACCGTCCGGCAGACGACGAACCGTTCATGAATGAACGGCAGATGGAGTACTTTCGCCGCAAGCTCCTCATGTGGAAGGCGGACCTCATGGCCGACAGCCGGGACACCATCGAAGGTCTGCAGGACGGCACCCGCAATATCCCCGATGTGACCGACCGCGCGTCCGAAGAGACCGACCGTGCCCTTGAACTGCGCACCCGCGACCGTCAGCGCAAGCTGGTGAGCAAGATCGACGCCGCGCTGCGCCGCATCGACGAAGGTGAATACGGCTACTGTGAGGTGACCGGCGAGCCGATCAGTCTGAAGCGGCTGGACGCGCGTCCGATTGCCACCATGAGCCTCGAGGCGCAGGAGCGTCACGAACGCCGCGAAAAAGTGCACCGGGACGATTGATCCCCGGACCATGCGAGAAAATCCTGAACGCCGGGGCCGTGCCTCGGCGTTTTGCATTCCAAAGCGGGGGCGGATGGAACTTCAGGGCAAGCGGATCACGGTGATCGGCGGTGGCATCGGGGGGCTGGCAGCGGCGCTTGCCCTGCGTCAACGCGGCGCCGAGGTGCGGGTGCTGGAGCAGGCGGCCGAGATTTCAGAGGTTGGCGCCGGATTGCAGATCTCGCCCAACGGCCAGCGGGTGCTGGACGCCCTGGGTCTGAACCTCGACGGAGCGATGCGGGCCAGGGCCGTGAGCCTGCGCGATGGCCGCCGGGGCACCGAGGTGCTGCGGCTGGATCTGGCGCGGCTGGGCCCGGAGCAGGCCTATCACTTTGTGCACCGTGCCGATCTGATTGCGCTCTTGCTGACGGCGGCGCGCGACGCCGGGGTGCAGATCAGCCTGTCGCAGACGGTGGCAGAGGTGCGGGACGACGGCGCGCCCAGCGCGGTGACAACCGATGGCACCGTCTGGACCGCCGATCTGATCGTCGCTGCGGATGGGTTGAAGTCGCTGACGCGCGGGGTACTGAACGGCGCGGCGCGCCCTCGGTTCACCGGGCAGGTGGCCTGGCGGGCGGTGGTGGCGAACACCTGCGCCCATCCGCCCGAGGCACGGGTGCACATGGGGCCGGGGCGGCATCTGGTCACGTATCCGTTGCGCGGCGGGCACCTGGTCAATCTTGTGGCGGTCGAGGAACGCGACAACTGGGCCGCCGAGGGGTGGAGCCACCGCGATGATCCCGCAAATCTGCGCAGGGCCTTTGCAGGGTTCGGCGGCGATGTCCCGGGCCTTCTGGCGCAGGTCGCGGATCCGGGCCTCTGGGGCCTGTTCCGCCATCCGGTGGCGGCACGCTGGCACGGTGCGGGTGTGGTGCTCCTGGGGGATGCGGCGCATCCGACCCTGCCATTTCTGGCCCAGGGGGCCAACCTGGCGCTCGAGGATGCCTGGGTTCTGGCGGCCTGCCTCGACCAGCGTGGCGTCGTGCCCGGGCTGACAGGGTACCAGTCCCTGCGACGTCCCAGGGTGGCGCGGGTGATCGCGGCCGCGCAGGGCAACGCCTGGAAGTATCATCTGCGCAACCCGCTGCTGCGGGGCGCCGCGCACCTGGCGCTGCGCGCGGCGGGACGGCTGGCACCGGGGCGGATGGTGCACCAGTTTGACTGGCTGTATGGTTTTGACGTGACTCGCGACGATCCGGCGCGAAAGTGATCCCATGGAGCACGCCTGCGGCGCGCGCTGGTTTCTGGTCTGTGTGGCCGGTATGAACATGTAATCACACAGGTTTCCGCCTTGGTGATGTTGCACCAAGGAAGGGGGGCGACTCAGGGTGCGGCCGTGGTAGAAGGCCATCGGAGGATTTAGCATGGACAGATTTGACAACGCCCCCGAAACCGCGCTGGCCTGGCATCGGGCGGGCACGGGTGCAGCGCTGGCCACGGTGATCGAAACCTGGGGATCCGCCCCGCGGCGGGTCGGGGCGCAACTGGCGATTTCCGGCAGCGGCGAGATTGTCGGCTCGGTCTCCGGCGGCTGTGTCGAGGGCGCGGTGATTGTCGAGGCGCTGGACGCGCTGCAGGACGGCGGCGCACGCGAGCTGGAATTCGGCGTCAGCGATGAGGATGCCTTTGCGGTCGGCCTGGCCTGCGGCGGCACGATCCGGGTTCTGGTCGAGCCGGTCGGTGCCGTGCTGTCCGAACCGCTTCTGGCCGATCTGGTGGCGGCGCGGCGCGGGCGGCGGTCCGTGGCCTATGTGGTCGATCTGGACAGTGGCCAGCGCCACCTGGACGCGACGGGTCACGAGGCCCGTTTCCGAATGGACCGATCCGGTTTCGAAGAGGGCAGCCGGACGTTTGTCGCGGTGCACAATCCGCCGCTTCGGCTGATCGTGGTGGGGGCTGTGCACATCGCCCAGGCCCTGGTGCCCATGGCGCGCATTGCCGGCTATGATCCGGTGGTGGTCGACCCCCGTGAGACGTTTGCGTCCGAGGCACGGTTCCCGGGAGAGCGGTTGCTCAACGACTGGCCCGACGCGGCGGTGACGGCCGAGGGCCTGGATGCCCGCACGGCGCTTGTGCTGTTGACGCATGACCCCAAGCTGGACGATCCGGCGCTCGAGCAGGCCCTGCGCTCACCTTGTTTCTACATCGGCGCGCTGGGTTCGAGCCGGACCCATGCCAAGCGGGTAGCGCGGCTGGAGGCGCTGGGCTTTAGCGGCGACGAGATAGGCAGGATCCATGCGCCGATCGGCCTCGACATCGGCGCCTCGGGCCCGTCCGAGATTGCGGTATCCGTCATTGCCGAAATGACCCGGGTGCTGAGGAAGGGCGCGTGATCTTTGGCCCGGTTCCGGTGAACCAGGCGACCGGCGCGGTGCTGGCGCATTCCGTGCCGTTGCCGGACGGGCGGTTGCGCAAGGGCAAGGTGCTGGCGGCGGCGGATGTGGCGCGGCTGGAGGATGCCGGGGTCGCGACGGTTCTGGTTGCGCGGCTTGAAACCGGCGATGTGGGCGAGGATGCCGCCGCCGAGCAGCTGGCCCGGGCCCTGGTGCCCGATGCCGCAGCGGCCGGGCTGCGCCTGAGCAAGGCGGCGACCGGGCGGGTGAACATCTTTGCCGACTGTCTCGGGGTTGCCGAGATCGAGGCGGCCAAGATCGACGCGATCAACGCGGTGCATCCGATGATCACCGTGGCCACGGTGCCGCAATGGCAGCGGATGGGGCTGCGCGGCATGGTGGCGACGGTCAAGATCATCTCTTATGCCGTTCCGGGCGCCGCGCTGGAGCGGACCTGTGTGCTGGGGCAGGACGCGCTGCGGATGCGCCGGGTTGCGGTCTCGCGGGCTCGGTTGATCCAGACATTCGTGGAGCCGGAGGACGGCGTGAAGGGCCAGAAGGCCATCGGTGACCGGCTTGACCGGCTCGGTGTCGCTCTGGACGACATCTGCCTGGTGCGCCACGACACGCAGGCACTGGCGGCGGCAATCATGGCGTCACGCGCCCAGGCCATCCTGATTCTGACGGCGTCGGCCACGTCTGATATCTGTGACGTGGCGCCCGAGGCGCTGCGCGTGGCAGGCGGGGACGTGGTGCACTACGGCATGCCCGTCGACCCGGGCAACCTGTTGTTTTTCGGCACGTTGCGCGCTGCGCCGGTGATCGGCCTGCCGGGGTGCGCGCGGTCGCCTGCGCTGAACGGTGCGGACTGGGTGATGGAGCGGCTGCTCTGCGGCGTGCCGGTCACACCGCGCGACATCGCCGGGATGGGCGTCGGCGGGCTGCTCAAGGAAATTCCGACCCGGCCACGGCCGCGCGAAGGCTAGGTGTTTGATCCCACGGTTTGATGGTGTGATCCTTTCGCAGGAATGGAAGGAAGCACTATGGGAGAAGTTCGT
>NZ_VOJI01000036.1 GCF_007923445.1 Puniceibacterium confluentis
GACCACGCGCCGCATCAGGGCGGCGTCGCGCACATCGCCCCGGATCGCGTTGATCTGCCCGCGGATCACCTGCGGCAGCCGGTCAATCCACCCGAGCGAGTCAAAGGAGTTGTAGAGACAGAGCGCGGTCACATTCGCGTCCGCCTCGACCAGCTGCTCGACCAGATGCGACCCGATGAAGCCGTCCGCACCGGTCACGAGCACATTGCGCCCCTTATAGTCGCACGCGTTGACATGTAGCAAAGACGACATCCTGGATCCTTTCATTCACCCGGTATGAGAAAATCCATCTGCCGGCTGCCGATGGGCCTTGCGGCGGGCAGGTCGTGGTCCGGCACCTTGCCGAAAACCGCAAGAATGCCGCGCCAGATCCACATAAGATCCGACCAGACCGTGCGCCCGGCGTAGTAATCGAGATCAAGCGCGGTTTTCGCCGGAAACAGCGTCCTGCGATAGAACCACACCGGATTCTGGCCCGCAGGATACAGGTCGCATTCGTTCCGGAAGGCGACCTGGCTTGGTCCGAAGATGCCCGGCCGATGGCGCAGCAGGGGCTGCATGCTTTCGGTGAAGCAATCGGCGAAGGCCATGCTTTCGGGCCGGGGCCCCACGATCGCCATGTCACCACGGATGATGTTGAACAGTTGCGGCATCTCATCCAGCTTCGTGCGCTCCATGACGCGTCCGACCCGGGTCATCCGGTCATCCTGCTTCATCGTCAGGGGGCAGCCGCCGTCGCAGGTGGCGGGAAACTTGCGGAACTTGTACATCCGGAACGTCCGGCCGTCCCGCCCGACCCGGGTCTGGGCGAAGAAGACCGGAAAGCCCGACTCGATCACGATCGCGATCATCACCAGCAACAGAAGCGGGCTCAGGAGAGCCAGCCCCAGAACGGCGAGGGAAACATCAATGGTTCGGCGGACAAATGCCTGAGGAAATGTCGGAAATCGCAGCATGGGGCATTCCTCTTCAACTGGGTTCAAATGCGCTTTCAAGAACGTTCTCAAGCGTGCCGATCACAAGTTCGACGTCCGACTCCTCCATGTTCGGATGCAGCGGCAGCGTGAGCTCGCGACGGTGGAATTCCTCGGTCAGCGGCAGGCGGATGCCGGGAGCGCGCTGACGGTAATACGAAAGGGTGTGAACGGGCGGATAATGGATCGTCGTCTGGACACCGGCTTCGTGCATCTCGGCGGCGATCCGGTCGCGGTCGGCGCCGCCAGGCAGGACAATCGGCATGATGTGATGGGCCGAGATACCGCTGCGGGGGCGGGGAACGTGGAAGCCGTCGTGACGCTGCTCCAACGGGGCAAGCCGTTCATTGTACATCCCGACAAGCGCCGCGCGGCGCGCGTTCATGTCGTCGAGGCGCCCGAGCTGCACCAGGCCGATCGCGGCCCGGATCTCGTCCATCCGATAGTTGTGGCCCAGCATGTCGACATCGTAATGCGGCGTGCGCGCGACAAGGCGCTGCAACACGCTGCGCGTCATGCCATGGCCCCGCATCTGCCGCGCCCGCTCCAGCAGCTCGGGCTTGGGCATCAGCACCATCCCGCCCTCGGCCGTCGTCATGTTCTTGTTGCCGTAAAAGCTGAATGCGGCGCCGTCGCCATACTGTCCGACGCCGGGAATGCCGACGGCATGCGCTGAATCCTCGATCAGCAGCAGATCGTGCCGGGCACACAGGGCCCGCCACGGACCGGCGTCTGTCAGATGTCCGGCATAATGCATCAGCATCACCGCCCGCGTGCGCGGCGTGACCCTGGACGCCGCGTCGTCGATCGACATCAGGGGCCGCTCCAGCGCCTCGATGTCGACCATCACCGGATCGGCGCCGACATACAGAATGGCGTTGACGGTCGCCACAAATGTCATGGATGGCACCAGAACCTCGTCTCCCGGACCGATCCCCAGCGCTTTCAGCGTCAGGTGAAGGGCGGCGGTGCAGGAATCCACCGCGACGGCGTCCTCTGCGCCGTGACGCTCGGCAAAGGCGCGCTCGAACTTCCGCACCTGCTCGCCCAGGGTGATCCAACCGGATTCAAGAACAGCAACAGCCGCGGCGCGCTCTTCGGGACCAAGAACGGGTTCTGCAACCAGCAGCATAAAAAAATCCTTTCAAATCGTCAGCGTCGTAAAAAAGGGACTTCAGCCGGACCTGCGAAAAAGCAGGTTCGGGTTCAGGCGACAAACTCCATGCGTTCGTGTGCCGGCGCCTGTTCATCCCAGCTTAGCGACTGCGCCGACTGGAAATCCTCGACCCGCCCGATATCAAGCCACAGCCCGTCATGCTGATAGGTCTGCAGGCGCTCACCCAGGCCAAGCAGGCAATGGGCGAGATCGTCAAAGCCGAACGGGATGCCGCGGGGAATATGCTTCAGGACCGCGGGTTCCATGCAATAGATCCCCATGCTCATCTGATTGGTGAACGACGGTTTTTCCTTGAAGCTGGTGACGCGCCCGTCGACCGACTCGATCACTCCGAAATCCATCACCGTCTCGCGCTGCGCGGTCGCCACGGTCACCATCGCGCCGCTTTCGGCGTGACAGTTCGCAAAGGCGCCGATGCTCAGGTCGGTCAGGATGTCACCGTTGATCACCATGAATGTCGCGTCGATCTCGTCCCGCAGCATGGCGATCGGACCGATCGTGCCCAGGGGTTCGATTTCATTCGTATAGGTGATTTTCATGTCCCACTGCTGACCGTCGCCGCAGAAGCTTTTGATGAGGTGGCTGAGATAGCCCGTGGTGATGTATATTTCGCGGATATCGTTCCGGCGCAGCCACTTGATAAGAAGCTCAAGAACCGGCTTGGATTGAATGGGCATCAAAGGTTTGGGCAGAACCATCGTATATGGGCGAAGTCGGGTACCTTTACCGCCACACTGAATAACAGCCTTCATTTTTAGTCCCCCAGTACTAATTCAATAAAAATCAAATTTTTATATCGAGTTACTCGTAAACAGAATGAACCCTGCAGAATGCATGCAGGAGGCATTTTGGATGTTCGACAACTCAGGCATCTGCGAAAGATTCTAGCATCTGCAACAAATTTTGACAGCCATATGACAATTTGTAACAGTCATATTGCAAACCGCGCTGGAAATTTGGTCCCAGCCCAGATCAAAAAGGGGTGAGCGCAAAAGGGTTAATCGCATGACCCTTTCGCCCCCGGTTCCGGGCTGTCCGTCACCGGCCGGGGCCGGGGACGTGGCGGGCCGCACATCACATCGGCAAAGGTCCGATACCGGACAAACCGGACATCGTGGCCAGCTGCCCGGCGTGCTGAACCGGAACCTGCCCGCAGCCGGACGGGAGAGGGGATTTCTCCCCTCTCCCGCTGGCCTGCATCACTGTCGCTTGTCGCGATCTTGCCTGAATCAGTAGATGAAGATGTCGTCGATCAGAACGTTCGGATCCGAGATGCCTTCGACGGTCAGAACGTCGGCACCGCCAAAGTGGAAAAGCGTATTCCCGTCCGAGGAGGAGGTATAGGTCGCGATGACCTGCTCCGCGGTGAGATTGCCGCCCCAGAGGGCATCGTCCAGATGCAGTTCATCCACGTTGTCGGTGAAGTCACTGATCGTGTCGATCTCAGAGCCTACGGCAAAGACGAACCTGTCGGCGGTCAGGACAGCGGTCGACTCCGCCGAGGCGGTGACGCCTGTCGGCATGACGTATTCGACATGCAGCAGCGGCGCTCCGCTGCGGTCGCCATCATAGGCTTCGGCGGTGCGCGCGCCGGTGCCGGTGACGAAGAAGGCCATGTCGTTGAGCTCTGCCCAGTCGCTGTGGGTGACGATCTCCTGCACAATGGCGCTCAGGTCGGGGGTTCGCTGATCGATGCCGGCCTCGCCGATCGTGGTCCAGATCTCCGGCTGCCAAGATGCAGAGGCATCCGTTGTGGACCGTGACGATACGTCGAACCTGGTTGTGGAGAAAGCGGCGGAGTCGCCGACATTCTCGCCATGGATCATGAGGGACGTGACCTCGGTGTCGATCTCGTCAACCTGGAACTGAATATAGGCATTGGTGATGACGGCATCCTGGGGAACGTCGATGTCGGTGAAGCGGATGCCGATCGTGCGGCCATCCTTGGAGCCGTCAGTAACCAGTTCCAGGTCCGTGCTGCCGCTCTGAACCGAACCGGACGAGCGTTCCTCGACGTCGTCCCGACCCGACGCGACGCGGGTTTCGAACACGATCGGCAGGACATCGGGATCGGCCGTCGGCACGATTTCTGGGGCCGTCGGAGGGGTTACAGGATCCGTCGGCAAGATTTCTGGTTCCGTCGGCACGATTTCTGGCTCCGTCGGCACGATTTCTGGCTCCGTCGGAGGAGTTACAGGATCCGTCGGCGGGGTTTCGGGCTCCGTCGGCGGGGTTTCGGTGACTGTAACCGAGACGCTGGCGCTCGACCGATCGCCATCAGCATCCTCGATGGTATACCCAAAGCTGTCGGTGCCGGTGAAGCCGGTGGGCGGGGTGTAGCTGAGTGCGCCGCTGCCATCGCTGGTAACAGTGCCGCCCTCGACGCTTTCGCTGTCAAAGCCCGAGATGACCGCCGGGCCGTCCCCGTGGTCGTCATTCGCCAGAACATCGGCAATCGTCACCTCGATGTCCATTTCCGTCGTCGCAGAGTCGTCAACCGCCTCGGGTGCCAGGTCGACGGCGACCGTCCCGTCCGCGTGCCGGGCGATCCATTCGTCGCGCGCCTGTTCCCAGTAATCGCGCGCCTCTTGTCCCTGCAGGACGGTCCAGCCGGCCGGCGGCATCGGATAATCGTCCGGCAGCGGGTCGTCGGACAGGTTCAGATAATAGTTGTCGCGCGACTCGATCGTGTGCTCCCAGGCATTGAACATGCTGCGATAGCTGCGGTGATCGACATCCTCGATCGCGAACACATTGTTCACGAACACCAGGTCAGGCGTGACGGCGCCATTGGTCGCCGAGTCGGTCTTGATCAGCGAGGAATGGGTGATCTCGCCATTGTAGAGCGAGGGCTGAAGCCGCAGCAGAACGCCGTCGATCAGCACGGTCTCGCTGCTGCCGTCGACCGGGCTGGACGAGGACGGATCAAGGCTTATCCCGCCGAAGGCGCCGTCAAACAGGCTGTCACGGATGGTGCCGCTTTGCACCCGGTCGTTTTCGATCGCGTCATCGCGGATGTCGCTTGCCCAGATGTCCTCGATCACGAAGTCGGAGCTGTTCCACGAAACGCGGATTGCATCCCAGGTGTCCGTAATGCGCCAGTCGCGGATGACGACATCCGGCGTGTCCTCGGTCCTGACGCCGGCCGAGTTGCCCGCATCGTACACCGTGCGCCACGCGTCGGTCTGGTTGATATTGCCGAGGATGGTACCCCCTTCGAGTACCACCCCCGGAGAATCGTAGACCGCAAAGGGGTAGGGATTGCTCTGGCCATCGCTGCTGTCGTTGTCCTGGATCCAGCTGGCTCCGGTCGCGTCGATGGTCGTTCCGGGAGCAAGTCCGCTGACCCTGTAGTCGTTATAGCCATAGTCTTCGGTTAGAGTGATCGTACCCATATCATCTGCCCTCATGAGTGGTTTTTTGTGTGTTCTTTGGCGTGAAGTAATGAGGGCGTGCTTAAAAAACTGTCAACGACCCTGGTCGGCCGGATGGCAGGTTTTCGCCCCAGATCTTCGCGTTTACACTGGAAACCGAGCAGAAAATGGACGATCCCGTGGCGAAAAAAGTCACGGGATCGTGTACGTCGTCAAATGGTTAACGACGCCGCAGCTTCCGGATCATCCGGATTGGAATGCGGGAATGCATTGCGCTTTTTTTCGCCGACGCGATCGCCTTTTCGGCGAACTTCTGCCGGTCCGGCATCGGGGCGCGGACAGCCGCAGGAGCCGGAGCCCTGAGCCGGACCCGGCAATCATCCATTTGGGTGATGGGAAACGACCTCTGCGGACCGGGGAAACGGTCCGCAGAGATCTCAGGGAGAGGTCAGCCGTTTCGTGACACCGGCCTGTCGGCCGCGGTCACGAACCCGCGGTGTCAGGCAATCCAGATGTCGGTTCCGTCGCCCGGATCAAGTTCGATCAGCCGCCCGTCCGCCTCATGGCTCCAGCCATAGTCGGCCACATAGAGATGGGTGTGTCCCGAACCATCGCTGGCCGGAGCGAGTTCGATGTCCTTGACGTTGACCCGGCGGTTCAGATCGGTGGACCGTGCATCCTCCAGCACCGTGATGACGTCGATCACGTCGCCGCTGCGGTCAAGTTTCCAGATATTGGCACTGAACCCGCCGCCGACATAGAACACGTTTTCGGTGGAATCGAACGCAAGGGCTTCGGGGTCGATGATCTCGGGCGCGAGCACGAAACTGTCGATCAGGGTCTGCCCCGTGCTGTCAACCTCGATGATCGTGCGGTCTATCCCGTTGACGATGAAGAGGTTTCCGGTGTTTGTATCCACGGCGATGTCTTCGGGATCGTTGCCGCCCAGGCTGATCGTGTCGAACGACCACAGGATCTGGGTGGGATTTGCGCCGTCCACGGCAAAGACCCGGTACAGATCGTCATCCGTGATGTAGAGAACGCCACCGGAGGCGTCGTACGCCAGGCCGGTCGGTTCGGTTGTGAATGGCAACGCCACACTGGATGTCAGGCCGCCATCAAGCTGGACCGAGAAAAGGTTCTGGGCCTGGAAGAACGGCGCCTCGTCGACTTCGGAATCCGCCATGAACAGCGTGTTGGTGAAGGGATTGTACGCCAGGGCCGAAGGATCGGTCATTCCCAGGGGCGCGGTGTTGTGTTCGGCCACCACGCTGGGACCCTCATCGACAATCTGGCCCGTGGCCTGGACCGCGCTGACCGGCAGGGCGATACCGCTTCCGGCGAAATGTGCGGATTGAAGCGCGACCGAGAAGCTTTCGGTCCCTTCCGCAAGACTGTCGTCGATCAGCGCGACCGGCACGTTGACCGACATCTGACCGGCCTTGAGCAGCACCTGGGCCGAGGAGACGGACACGAAGTCCTGACCGCCGGTCGCGGTTCCGTCCAGCGTTCTGTAGGTCAGGACGACGTCCTGGTGTACGGGTTGGGAAAGCCCGATGGTGAAATAGACCGGCCCGCCGTTTTCCTCCCGCGCCCCGGCTTCGGACGCCGTGACGGACGCGACCGTGGCCGCGGCTTCGCCAAAGGCGGTGAAATGGCTGGCGATCAGCGGTGTATCGGTGGTGATCAGCGCGACCCTCGAGACTTTTGCCGCGCCCGTGCCGTCCGCATCCCACAGCAGTTCGGACTTTGCCGAATTGAATATCAGCTGCCCGTGTCCGGCGGCTGTCGCCGCAGTGCCCGAAACGAAATAGTCCGTGTCCAGCACCCCGCCATTCAGTCCGGCGCCTTCGGACAGACCGAAATCGCTGGCGACAATGCCGAACCTGTCTTCGGCGGTGAAATCATAGACCCGGTCCCATTCACCCGCTTCGTTCTTCAGCACGAACGTGTCGGCGCCCGCCCCCCCGGTGTAATAGTCCCTGCCGGCCCCGCCGATCAGGGTGTCGTTTCCGTCATACCCATTGATCGTGTCCCGGCCGCCGGCACCGAACAGCACGTTGCCGGCGTCGTTGCCCTTGATATTGTTGTCAAGATCGTTGCCGGAGCCGTTGATGGCGGCGTTTCCCGACAGGACCAGCTTCTCGATGAAGGCGCCAAGCGAATAGCTGATGGTGCTGGTCACGGTGTCGGTGCCGCCGTCGTCCTGACCGGTGACCAGGGTCTCGCTCACAAAGTCGCCCACGTTGTCGACGCGATAGCTGTCGTCACCCGATCCGCCGAACATCAGGTCCCGGCCCGTGCCGCCATCCAGCAGGTCGTTGCCATCGCCTCCGTAAAGCTCGTCGTTACCGTCTCTTCCATAAAGACGATCCTTGCCGCCAAGACCCCATATCCGCTCGGCCAGGGGGGACCCGATCACATCGTCGTCCAGGCCTGTACCAGATATCAGACGTATCATCTTGCTATTGCTCACTTTAAAATTCCCTTTTGTAATATCTTGGGTGGGAAATTCCGTTCACACCAAGTGTCAAACAGCACCTACGATCTTAAATGTTCTGGCCGTATCGCGACCGGCCATTTCTGGGTATGCTCCCTGATCATCGGGATAAGCCCGGCCCGATCTGATCCTGCGCTTCCGGGCCAGCTCCGGACTCACCGGCCATGTTGTCGATCCCCCTCCTCAGCCCGCAACCGGCAACATCGGGGCGGGTTCGCTGTAGCGGCGACGCCGGTGCGCCCCGGGTTTGACCCGGGTCACCACCGTCGAGATGCTGACAGGATGCTCCGTTCCCGTGGCGCGCAGCAACTGCACTGCCGGAATGGCTGTTTCCGCCTCGGTCACACCCCAGCGCACCGTGAACAGGACACGGTCCACCATCGAGGCCAGAAGCCTGGTCTCGGTGGCGCCGATCACCGGCGCGCTGTCGATCAGGATACAGTCATAGGTCTGGCGCAGCTGCTTGAGAAGCGCCGGGAAATCCTCGTTTGCCAGCACCGTCAGCGGGTCCCGTCCGGTGCGCGGCAGGGACAGGTAGTCGATGCCGTATTTCTCCGATCTGCGGATCATCGATTCCCGCGCATTCTTGTGCGCCGCGCCTCCGGAGGCAAAGCGCGTCTTCTGCCCACCCCCGTCAAGCAGGCGCAGCAACTGCGGGTCGCGCAGGTCAAGGTCAATCGCCAGAACCCGCTTTCCCAGCCCGGCCGCAAAGACCGCCAGACCAAGAACGAGCGTGGTCTTTCCTTCGCCGCGGACGCTGGAGGTGACGAGGATGCTTTGCGCCGACCGCTGGGTCGCGGCGACGAAAACCGAGCGGATCGCCTCGGTATAGGGCGCAAAGGGTTTGGTGCGCATCAGACGCGGCAGCGCCGCGATCTCCCGGCGCCAGATCCTTGGCACCAGCCCGATGCAGATGGTGCCAAGGCTTTCCTCGACGTTGCGCTCACTGCGCAGACGCCGGTCAAGCCGTTCGAACAGAATGGCAAGCATGCCGCCGATCAGCAGCGAGGCGATGACCGCGGGTGCCACGAAGAGCAGCGGATTGGGCGAACTCGGGCTGTTGGGCACCACCGCCGAGGTAACGAGCCGGGCGGCGGGGCGGACAATGTTCTGGGCCTGAAGATCGGCTTTGCGGCGCAGCAGGTTCTCGTATGCAAGGCCGGCGGCGCTGGCCTCGCGCTCCAGTTCACGCAGGCGGATCCAGGCACCGGTCATCTTGGCGCTCGCTTCCTGCAAGGCGGCAAGGCGTCTTTCGATATCGCCCAGACGGGCGGCCGCCGCATCCCGGTCAAGGGTTGCACGTCTGGTTTCCGGGTCGGGGGTCTTTCTGAAGAGGGCAAGCGCATCATTTTCCGTGTCCTCGGAGTCGGCCCGCGCCGCGAGGCGCACCTGATCGCCGAGGTTCCCGTTTGCGCCGCCGGAGTCCACGAACCGCCGCCCCCTGAGGTCGTCGAGCTGCGCCTCGTGCAGATGCAGATCGGACTGTGCGACCGACAACTGCCGGGAAAGTTCCCCGATCTGCCGGTCGATCGGATCGGACCCGCTGGTGTTGTTCAGGCCGTATTTTATCCTGTGTTCCCGCAGCGCCCCTTCGGCCTGGTCGATCTTGGCCAGCGCGTCCGGGATCCGGGCGGCGACCGAGTCCAGGGCTCGGGTGCGCGCCTCACGCTGAAGACTGGCCTCGAGATCGAGATAGAGTTCGACAACACGGTTCGCCACAAGAGCGGCGGCTTCGGGGTCGGGGCTCTTGAACGTGATCGCGACCAGTCGCGACTTGCGCTCCTTGTAGACGTTGAGACCCTCGTCGAGCGATGCATACTCCCGTAACAGCGGCGGGACGACGCCCCCCTCGCCCGGATCCTCTTCGAGGCTTTTGGTCAGGCGGCGCAGATGGCTGGGCGAGATCAGCATTTCGACCAGGGTGTCCACCGCCGCTTCGTCGATCGTCTCGCTGCCGTCCTGCGCCTCCATCTGGTACAGAAGCTGTGCCTTTGCCGTATAGCTGGGTGGAAGACTGTAGCCCAGGACCGCAGCCGCGCCGCCGCCCAGAAGCACGACGAGCGTCAGAAACGACCAGCGCCGCCGAAGCAACGTGGTGATCTGATGGAAATGCAGGTCGTTGGAATTGCGATGAATCATATAAAAATACTTTCAGGGCCTGAAGGCCAATCTGGTGTCAGGCGGCGCGCGCCCGGGTCACTGCGTAATGACGCCGTCGAAATCGACAGCGCTGGTCCGTTTGCCGCCACTTCACAGCCCCGGCCACCGGCATCGCCCAGCGGGTGTTTCGCCCGGTCACACTCTTTGCCGCGGATAATGCCCCAGTGTCCCACAGGCACCGGTCCACACGAAGTTCCATCCAGAGTGAGACACCTACCCCAAAAGGATAGGAAACGGTCGGCCGGGCCCTGTTCCGGGCGTGCTCCGCACATCAGACCGCCCCCCCGACCCTTTGCCGCAGAACCAGGGGGACGGGTTTGCCGACCGCCCGCGGCGAAGGCGTCTTCCTGAACGGAGCTGACGCCTCGAGAAGGCAAAGCACGATCCCGAACCAGAAGATCGGCTGGCGCAGCACGTAATGGAACAGGCTGAAGACCAGAAGCCCCGCGACCAGCCCCGCCAGCGCCGGGCGCCCCGTCCGGGCCACGCCGACCAGGGCCGCCGTCGAGATCCACACAAAGGCGGTCACCGCGACGATCCCGCCCTGCGTGAACACATCCAGCAGGGTGTTGTGGGCCTCGAACTTGCTGGGCGGCGGCCGCTTGTAGGACTTGCTGGTCAGATGCGGGCCGGGACCGAAACCGACAAGTCCCGATTCAACCCCCTTTTCGATCGCCTCGGTCCAGAGGTTCAATCGGGTTTCGCCCTGGCCGTTGTCATTGTAGACCTGCTGCGAGCCGCGCGCGATGCTTCGGAAGGCTTCGGATGCGAACGGCGCGGCGACGGCGACCGCCAGCGGCAGCGCCATGAGACCGAGAACCACCGCCGCCCCGCGCAGCGTCGGGGCCATTTCGGTATTCCGGATCCAGACGACGGATTTCAGCAGAACAAACACGGTGCCCGACAGCATGAGCCCGATGACGAAGCTGTCGCTGTGGCTCATCAACCCGGCTGCCAGCGCCGGCACGCCGCACCCGAGCGCCAGCACGGTGCCCGACATCGTGCGGGCCCGTTCGGAAAGATCCAGGCACAAAAGGGTGATGACCAGGGCGAAAAAGCCAAGCTGGTTGGGGTTTTCGGCCCAGCCCCGGAACCGGTCCCAGTACCAGGGGTCGATGCCCGGCACCGGCAACCCGCCAAGGGCGTCGGCGATCTGCAGCAGCAGCGACAGGCTGCCGATGACGGCCATGCGCCAGCAGACCTGACGCCGCTCGGTCGGGTCGGCCAGGCTGATCGCCATCATGATGCTGAAACAGAACATGAGAGCATAGGCGACGGTATCGCGGAACATGCCGGAGTAGTAATGAAAGGGCTCGACCGCCAGGCCCACGATCATCCCGATGCACAGGGTGACGCCCATGATGAACCAGAACAGCGCCACGCGCGTGAGCGCCGGGTTCAGAAGCATCGGACGGCACAGGATCTGACGCAGGAGCGCCAGCCCCAGCCAGAGCAGCAGCAGCAGTTCGCCCGGCCCGACCGGAAACTCTCCGAAGCGCAGTTGCGTCGCTGCGGTGACCACCAATCCAAGTGTCAGAACCGTCGGGATCATGGCGGGCTCATCCGTCGATCTCGGACATCGGCCGGGCGGGCGCGAAGAATTCGCCTGCGCTGGCCGACTGGCGCAGGGCCCGGGCGGTCCGGTCCGCCAGCAGCTCGCGATACAGCGCCGCGTGCCGTTCGGCGCCGGCAGCGACGGTAAAGCTCCGGCGCACCAGATCGGGCAGGCGCGCCGCCATCGCCGCGCTTTGCTGTCGGTCGGCCAGAGCCGCCAGAATTTGCCCGGCCAGTTGTTCGGGGGCACCCGGCGGCACCAGCCGGCCGGTCACACCGTCCTCGATCACTTCGAGACATCCCGGCATGCTGGTCGAGACGATCGGCAGTCCGGCCAGGGCCGCCTCAAGCAGGACCCGGGGAACGCCTTCGGAATATTCGGTCGGAAAGGCAAAGACATCGGCCATTCTCAGCAGGGCCGGCACGTCGGTCCGCGGGCCTGTCGCGACCACCGCGGGCGCATGGGCGGCCAGTTCGGCTTCGGTGATCGCCAGCGGACCTTCGCTGTCACGCGGCCCGACCAGCAGGAACCGAACCCCGGGGCGCTGGCGCCGAACCAGGTCCGCGGCCTTCAGAAGGGCGGCGATGCCCTTCTGGCGGGTGACCCGCGAGACGGTGATGACCACCTCGGCGTCGCCCAGACCAAGCTCGTCGCGCAGCGCCCCGGGCGTCGGGGCACCCTCGAGCGCCCGGTCAAAGGTGTCGGGGTCGATGCCGCCGCCGCCCGCCGGGATCACGGTGCCGTATGTCCCGGTGAGGCCGTGGCGGTCGAAAAAGGCCTGGTCGCTCCCGTTCTGGAACACCGTGGCGTCGGTCCGTTTCGCGGCGCGCCCGTGCAGGGCGCGATAGGCAAGCCGCGCCGCCATCGCCACCGGCGAGCGCGAGGAATAGACCCAGCCCCGCCCGCAGATCGTGCGGATCACCAATGTGCTGCGGTCGCCCGCGGCCAAGGGCAGCATCAGGCAGGGCTTGGTGTCGAAACCCTGGGCAAGGTCGGGGCGCAGCCGGTCCAGAATGCCCCCGAGACGGCGGATCGCCCGCCGGTCGCTCAGCGGCGAGATGAAACGGTCGAAGGGGAAGTCCACGAACCCGATCCCGGCTTGCTCGAACGCCGGGCGGCCGCCGCTGGCCGCCATGCTGACCCGGAAGCCAAGATCGCGGACGGCACGGACAAACGGCAGGCGCAGATTGGCATCCTCGCCGGCGATGAACAGGACGTGGGCGGTCATCGAGGCGTTTCCTTGAGCATGGGCAGGACGAACGGCACAATCATCCCCCGGACCCCATCGAGGCGAAATATCGGGCATAAAGCGTCTGAAGATCGGGATAATCGGTGCCATCGGCGGTCAGAAGGCTTGGGCAGGCGTGCCGCTCCTGCTCGCCCCAGGAATACGTCATGTCGAAGGGGCGCGTCTGCGGCGGCAGCAGTTCGTCCCAGGCGGCAAAAATTTCCAGCAGTTCGTCCTTGGCAGGCAGCCGGTAATATTTCGTTTCGTTGGTCGAGCAGTCCTGCCCGAAAGCCTGAAAGACCGGCACCAGCCGTTCCACCGGGATATCGGCGGCAAAGGCGCGGCCGACCCGCTCGGCGATCTTGTCGATCTCGCACCGGGGTTTCCGGGAGTTGCACGGATAGACGACCACGCCGATCAGATCGGCCGAATTGGCAAGCTGGGCAAACTCTTCCTGATATTTGTGCCCGCCGCTCACCGCGATGAAGGTCCGCCCGTCAGGGTCGTTCTTGTGGATCAGCGCCGTCCGCTCGGCGATGCGCTGGGGGCCCTCCGGACATATCGAGGGATGCGGCGTGTCCGAGATGAAATAGATGCCGCTGAACTTGGGATGGCCGTGTGCCGCGCGGGCGATTTCCGCCGTCTCCTCATCGCTTTTCTGCCACGCGCAGACGGTGTTGTATCCGTTGCGCATCCACAGGATGCCCTTCGCCCCGTCCGGAAGCTCGTCAAGCGCCGCCACCGACGAAACGTCGGCAAGATTGAAGCCGACGGCGGCGGCGGCGGGAAATTCCTTGCGGTGATTGACGGTGAAATGCAGCTGGGTGCCGTCACCGATGGCGCGGCCTGTCGATGCTTCCCAGAACCAGGTCACGATGCTCGCCCCCGCGATCAGCAGGGCGGTCACCGCCAGTGGCCACGCGGTCCGGGTCCGCCGTCCGGCGGGGGGCAGGTCCGGATCGGGGCTTGACGCGGAATGGCGCATGGCAGTCTCCATAATGACTATCGACTGAATGCTGTTGCCGACAAATTCTGCGGAGCTTCCGTCCGATGGGCGGTTCTGCATGCCGCCCTCTGCCCAACGGCGTCGAGGAACGGCGATCAGCAGCGGATCTTGCACCCGGACAGGCCCCAGCTTTGAGCCAAAGTTCATTTCTCTCAATATTTCTGCCGTGTCCTAATCTGGCCCGGCCTTCGCAGCATCCCGCGTCTGCCCCCGGCCCGATAGTGATCTTGCGGGTGAAGTGTAACTCTTCCGGGCTAAGTGCGCTGCGGCCGGGATCCCTGTAACCCGAAAGGCTGAACCCTTAAGAGTCCATTCATCGCCAGCC
This sequence comes from Puniceibacterium confluentis, assembly GCF_007923445.1. Taxonomy (GTDB): domain Bacteria; phylum Pseudomonadota; class Alphaproteobacteria; order Rhodobacterales; family Rhodobacteraceae; genus Puniceibacterium; species Puniceibacterium confluentis. The sequence continues at coordinate 14,300 of NZ_VOJI01000036.1, forward strand.
TGCGGAAGGCTAGCCTGTGCCAGGTCAGATTTTTTTCAAGCATATGAATTTCCCGGAAGGCCCGATGAATTTTTGCGGATCTCAGCCTGCCCCGAAGGACACGGTGCCGATGGCGCATTGCGGGCCCGGCGCCCGTGCCGGGCGCGGGTGGAGGCGGTCGGTCAGCCCCCGGCCCGCGCGGTGACAGCGATGGGGTTCGCCAGAAGCGCGCAGGATCAGGACCTGTATCCGACCGCAAGGCACGGCAGGGCACCGCCCGCGAAAGACAGCGGCATCCGTGCCGCGCAGTCTTCCGCCGCTTTGCGCGGGCGCTTCGCGGTCGAGCTTGTCGGCCCACCGGGATCCGGGAAGACCACGCTGGCCCGCGCGGCTGCCGCAGAGCTGGAGCGGCGCGGTATCGCGGTGCGCCTTGCGGTCAGCGCCCGCCCGGACGAATCCCCCCGGACGTTCCTCACCGCGCGGGTGCCGAGGCTGGCCAAGCTGGCTGACGCGGTTTACCGGGCCGTGCGGACGGATCCGGTGACTAGCGCCCTGATGCGGCAAATGCCGATAACGCCTCCGCTGGCGGCCCTGCGCCGCCGCCGCTATCTCGCCGCCCTGGCGAAGGCCGGGCAGACAGCCGGGCAGGCCGACAGCCTTTTGGTACAGGACCAGGGCTATCTCTGTGCCATCGCGGGCCTGGCAATTGATTCCGGGCGTGTCGATGCACAGGCCCTGACCGATGCGCTGGCTTTGGTTGCATTGCCCAGGATCGCGGTGAGGATAGGCGTCCCGGGCGACATCGCCGGAGCCCGGCTTGGGCAGCGACACGCCCGGCAGGGGTTTGCGGCGCGGCTGCTTGAACGCCCGGCTGCGGACAACACTCGTCTCGAAGAGGTGTTCGATACCATCGGCGCCATTCTGGAGCACCAGGGGCTTTGCCTGCTACGGGTCTCGGGGCGGGACCGGGACGCGCTGGACGCGGCGGTGTCGTTGATCGTCGCGGCGGTTCTGGCGCTTTGGCCCGCTTGCCGGAACGGGGACGCCGTCCCATGACATGCCCGCCGAACCAGAAGGTTCCGGACCCGAAGCGGACCGGAACGCCGACGCCAGACCCTTCCGAAACCGAAATCGCGGGTGCCCGGCTGTTCTCGACAGGGTCGCGGGCCTTTGCGGTCCTCGTGGCCGGGGCGGTCATCGGATTTGGTGTGCAGCTGGGAACCGTGCGGCTTATTGGCGCCGAAAGCTTCGGAACATATGTCTATGTGATCGCCTGGGTGACGGTGCTGGCCTATGTGGCGACGCTGGGGTTTCACACCTCTCTTCTGCGGCTGCTGCCGGCCTATCGGGTCAGCAGTGACTGGGCCCGGGCGCATGGCGCCATGCGCTTTGCCTTCCGCAGCGCCTCCCTGACCGGGGCCGCGGTGGCGGTTCTGGCGATCGGGGCGACGCTGCTGGCCCATGGCGCCGAGGACGAGCTTGCCCGCGCCTTGCTGGTGGGGGCGCTGGCGGTGCCGCTGATGACACTGCGGCTGGTCGGCGCCGCGGCGGTCCGCGCCTTCGGCGGGGTCATCATGTCGATGCTTCCCGAACGGATCCTGCGCGACTCTTTCACCTTCGCGATCCTTGCGGTGCTGGTGCTTGGTGGCTTTGCCCCCCCCGACGCGGTGAGTGCGATGGTGGCGGCCCTTGCGGCCGCGATCCTTGCCCTGCTCTTCATCCGGCACTTCCTCGCGGCCCGCAGGCCCGCGGAACTTGCATCCGCGGTGCCGCTCTACGCGCGGCGGGACTGGCTGCGCCCTGCCCTGCCCCTGACCCTGATCATGCTGGCCGACACCCTGATGTCGCGCGCGGGCGTTCTCATTCTCGGGCTGCGGGGCGATACGCTCGAGGCCGGAATATACGCCGTCGCCTTCAGTCTGGCCTTGCTCTCTGCCCTGCCCCGGATGGCGCTGTCCGCCCTGTTCGCCCCTACCGTCTCGGCGTTTTATGCCAGAGGTGACATGGTCGGACTGCAACGACTGGTGGCCCGGTCGGCGGTTCTGTCGCTTGCGGCCACGTTTGTTGTCGCCGTGCCGCTGATCGCAGGGGCGCCGGTCCTTCTGCCCTGGTTCGGCCCCCAGTTCCTGGCAGCGGCGCCGGTTCTGGCGGTTCTGGTCGTCGGACAGCTGGCCTCTGCCGCGGCGGGACCGCAACAGCATCTCCTGACGATGACCGGCCACGAACGTCAGGGCGCGGTACTGATGGCCTCTGCCGCGGCGGGCGCGGTGGTTGGCGGTGCCCTGCTGTGCATCCCCTTCGGAATGATGGGGGTCGCCGCTGCGGCAACCCTGAGCATGATCGGCTGGAATGTCGGCATGGCTGTCTTCCTGATGCGGCGGCTCGGCCTGCGTCCCGGCCTTGCCTGCTGGGGAAATCCCGGACAGGCTGCGGCATCGGCGTTTTCGAGATGGGGCAAGGCCGTCTGGAAGCCGAAGGGACAGTCATGAAAGAAGCGTTGGTGATGGAAACCCCAGGGCAGGTGGCACAGGCGACGGTCGGTGATGCGCGGGACAGCGCCCCCATTCCGGATCTGGTGGCGGCGCTCAAGAGGCGCGGGGTGCGTTATTGCCATTGGAAAAGCAATGTCCGCCTGGCCGACAGCCTGAGCGGCAAGGAGGATCTTGACCTGCTGGTGCGGCGCTCGGATGCGACAGAGTTCTTTGCGGCCCTGTCCGATGCGGGATTCAAGCTTGCCCGGTCGCGGGACGGCGGCGGCCATCCGGGGGTTCTGCATGCCTTCGCGCTGGATCCCCGCAGCCTTCGGCTGGTGCATGTCCATGCCTATTTCCAGGTGGTGACCGGCGACAGCCTGGTGAAGTCCTACCATCTGCCGTTCGAGCGGATCCTGCTGGAGGATGTCGGGGTCCGCATGGGTCTGCCGGTACCGCCCGTCGAGGCGGAGCTGCTGGTGTTCCTGCTGCGCATCGCTCTCAAGCATACCGGGCCGCTGGAGTTCTGGATGGTGAACCGGCATTACCGGGCCGTTCCCGAAGAGTTGGCCTGGCTGCGGCAGAACGCGGACGAAGCCGCCGCGCGGCAGCTGTGGATGCAGCACGTTCCCGGTGCCCGGGAAGACGAATTCGACACGCTGATCCGCCTTGTCGCAGATCCGGCGCGGGTGGGGGCGCGACTCGGGATCGGCCTGCGCCTGGCCTGGCGGCTGCGCGAATGGCGCCGCATCGGGTTCTGGGCTGCGTCCGGTTCGCGTCTGCGCCGGTTTGGCCTGCTGGTCGGATCCCGGCTGCGGCGCCGCAGGTCGGTGCGGCTCGTGGCGGGCGGTGTGCTTGTCGCCCTGGTCGGCCCGAAGGCGAGCGGCAAGTCGACCCTTGGGGCCGCTCTGGGCGACCGGCTTGGCGCGCAGCTTGATCTGCGCCGCATCCATGTCGGAAAGCCGCCTGCAACCCTGTTGTCCGCACCTGTACGGGTGTTTCTGCCGCTGCTGCGCCGCCTGCTTCCGGGCGAAAGGTCGGGCCAGTACCAGACACCGGAACGCCGGGCGAACATGACGTTCTCCTATCCCTATCTGGTGCGGATGGTTCTGCTGGCCCATGATCGCCGGGCGCTGTTGTTCAGAACCCGGCGGGCGGCCACGGAGGGTGCGATCGTGATCGCCGATCGGTATCCGTCCTTCGGGGTCGGGGCAATCGACGGCAGCCAGTTCGGGGCCGCGGCGATTGCAGCCTGCGGGTCACGGTGGAAGCGGGCCCTGATGCGGCTGGAAGGCAGGCTGTACAGGGATCTGCCCAAACCCGACCTGGTGATCCGGCTGAACGCCCCGATCCAGACGACGCTTTTGCGCGATGCCTCGAGAAACAAGTCCGACGGGCCCGATCCCGACAGCGTGCAAAGACGGCGCGACATCGAAACCATGGCCGAGTTTCCCGAAATTCCGGTTGCCGTGATCAACACCGATGTGCCGCTGGAACAGTCGGTTTCGGATGTCGTGCGCGCGGTGTGGCGCGGCCTCTGACACTCCCGCTGGTCTGCCTGGGGGATGAAATGCACCGGATGGAAGGATGGTTGCCATCTCCGGTCGCCGGGTGTCCGCACCGCTCTGAAGGCCCACACCCCAATCCGCAGGAATGTCTCTTCCGGCGCGGCTCATGGCACTTCGTTGAAGACCGTTCTTGCTTCATGGATATTCAGGTTGGTGTTGGCGCTGGCTGCTGTGCTCCGGGCGCTTGCCGATCCGGTCTTCTGCAGCCCCTCGGTGTCACCCCGAGGGAACGGTCGGTATCGTCCGCGTAAGTTATCCACAGGTCCCGGGTGTTATATCTGTGTTAAATACTGTGTTACGCGAATCGCCCCCCCCTTCAAGCCACTGATATGGAACACTTAAAGCGCTCTTTTTTGACCTCCCGGTGTGTAGACTAGCGAAGAATGGTGTGTAGACTAGCGAAGAATGGTGTGTAGACTAGCGAAGAATGGTGTGTAGAGTGTCGAAGAATGTGACCTCCTGCGGGGCGAAGTCTGCCTGCGGTGGGTAGAGTATCGAATAACGCAGCCTGCCGGCGATGAGACCGTCGGCAATGGTGGGCAGAGTATCGAAAAATGGCGCGACCCAGGAAAAGAACGACCCTTCTCCCCCAGCGGCACCCGGAGCCTGATCTCTTCGTGTGCGACATTCTGGATGCGACTCCGAAGAGTGACCGGGCTTCGATGGAGCACCCGCTGTTCTCGCTTTCGGTGAAGAAGGACATGGCGCCGTTCCAGTACGAACAGGGCAACGTCAAGGTGAGGATCACCCCCGCGGCCGGGGAGGGCCGCGCCAATGTGTTTGACCGGGACATCCTCATCTACGTCCTCAGTCAGCTCATGGCTGCCAAGAACGAAGGACAGGAAATCGGGCGCCGGGTCAGGATTTCGGCGCACGACTTACTGAAGGCGACGAACCGTCATACAACCGGACAGGCCTACGCCACGCTGAGACGGGCTCTCACCCGACTGCAGTTCACCCAGATCGAGACGAATATCCACGACCATGGTCTTGGGGAGTGGCGCTCGATTTCCTTCATCACCGAAGCCAGGATCGTGAAGGAGGACTCGACCGGTCGCCTGCTCAGCGTCGAGCTGGAGATGGGGGACTGGCTCATCAAGGCGATCGAAAACAAAAACGTCCTGACTCTGCACAGATCCTATTTTCAGCTCCGAAAGCCACTCGAGCGCCGCTTGTACGAATTGTCCAGGAAACATTGCGGCATGCAGTCCGTCTGGCGGATCGGCCTCGACAAACTAAAGCACAAGACCGGGTCGACCTCTACCGAGAAGGAGTTCAAGCGTCTGGTCAAGGCGATCTGCCGGACGGACGAGGAACAGTCGCATATGCCTGATTACAGCTTCAGGCTTTTGCATAATGTCCTGGAAGTCTCCCCCAAATCCGAATTCCTCGAGGCATATGGCGACAAGCCCTTGCTTGGCACGGACACGGCTGTTCGCTTGTCCGCCCCGGTCTATGACAGGGCGCGAGACGCCGCACCGGGCTGGGATGTCCATTTTCTGGAACATGAGTGGCGCATGTGGATGGATGAGCGGCCCCGGGATGCGGATGCGGCCTTCGTCGGCTTTTGCCGCAAGTGGTTTGAGAGGCGTGGCCCGCCCTAGACCGAAAGCGCCTCAGCCGTCTCTGCCCTTCTCGGCGTCGAGCAGGTACGCCAGCCCCTGCCAGAGGGTCAGGTTGCGTGACCGGCAAAAGTTTCGAAAATCGTCGACCACACGTTTTGGCCCCGGAATCGAAACCTTGTCCTGCGGTTCGGTGCGCTTGGGGCCTGGTTTCAGCCTGGTCGCGGGTTCCCGGTTGATAAAGCCGAGCTCCGACCCGGCCTGAACGGCCATCTTGACGCTTTCGGCTCCGATTTTCGGGCGGGGCCTGGCGGGAGCGGTGGTTTCGGGGAGTTCGATCCCCTGCCCGAATCCATACTTGCTCATGGCCGCCTCGCTTTCGTGAGGGTGTGGATCACGGCCTGGGCGTAGTCCCGGGCGTTTTCGATTGCGCTGGCGACCTGTTTCAGGGCCTTTCCGGTGACGGATGCCGTCTTGCCCTTGTGCTCGGCGGTGACGAGGTCCGGCAATTCGGCAAGCAACACCCCGTCGCGGAATATGCGCGTGTAGGGGGCGCGCTTGGCGATCCGCACCGGCAGAGTCGGGATTGCATTGATGTCCATTTCCTGCCGGACATCGCGTTCGTCCGTCGTCTGGAAGGCGGCGTTGGTACGTGTGAAAAGCAGGATGTAGTCGATCGGCGTCCGGATCATGTTCGCGGTTGTCTGCACAAGACGCACGGCGGTTGCCGCCTGCCGGGCCTCCATCGGCGAGCCGTCCAGGGGAATAATGCACAGATCGGTGCGGGACAGGGCAAATGTCACGATCTGATCCTTCGAGCCCTCCAGGTCGATTATCACGTAATCGGTGCTGTCCGCGAGGCTGTCGATCAACTCGACGGTTTCTTCTGCCTGCGGGCGCGCAAGAACCGCGAAAGGCACAGCCTGGCCCCCGGCTTTCCGGGTCTCCGACCAGGCCAGGATGTTGGCGTTCGGGTCGAGATCGAGAATGGCGACGCGACCTCCCGACAAGGCGATTTGCTCGGCCAGGAGCATGGCGGAGGTGGTTTTGCCGGAACCACCCTTCGGATTGGCGAAGGTGATGACATACATGCCAGCCACCCTGCACGGAATATTTATAAAGTCAACATTAACGTTATCTCTAACTTTAATTCCAACATTATCTCCAACTATAAAGTTAGAGATAATGTTGCCACAAGCTCGCCCTCCCAGGTTGCGCGCAGAAGGAAGGCCGATTGAAGACAAGCCAATGCCGGGGCGAGGCGATGGCGCGGACTGTGCGGACCTGCGCGCACCCGGCGCAATGAAGCGCCGGACACAGTGTCTGTTCCTGCTTCCGTCTCTGCTTCGGTAAGCGAAAAGGAACGTGCCGGGATATGTTTAACACTATTGGTAATTCTGTTAAATATTCCCGCCGCCGAACCGGGAGACAGGCGGGCAGGCGGGTCTGACCGGGCTTCGCGGCTTAACAGATTTCGGGCATAGTGTTGAACATGAGCGAAATGCGCCTCCATGACGCCGCCGGACACCGGCTCTATCTGAACGCCGAGGAACGCGCGGCCTTCCTGGCGGTGGCCCGGCGCCAGCCCGCCCGCGACCGCACCCTCTGCGAGACGCTGCACTTCACCGGCTGCCGGCCCTCCGAACTTCTGGAGATCACCCCGGCCCGGGTCGACCTCTCCGGCGGCACGATCGTGTTGCGCAGCCTGAAGAAGCGCAAGGACGCCGCAGGGCGCGCCATGATCGTCTACAGGAGCGTTCCGGTGCCCGCCGCCTGTCTGGACACCCTGAACACCGCCTTTGACCTCCGGGAGGCCCAGAAATCCCGTCGGCAGGCCAATGCGCCGATCTGGCCGCTCAGCCGGGTCCGGGTCTGGCAGATCGTCAAGCGGATCATGATCGAGGCGGATCTTCCGGACGCGCCGCAGCGCAGCCCGAAGGGGCTGCGACATGGCTTCGGGATCAATGCCGCGGTGAACGGCATCCCCCTGCACATGCTGCAGAAGTGGATGGGGCACGCCCAGCTCAGCACCACGGCGATCTATGCCGATGCGGTGGGCAAGGAAGAACAGGACATCGCGGCGAGGATGTGGGGGTAGGGGGCCTGCATCTGACCATGACCAAGCCCGGCGCCGATCGGCACAGAGCCCCACCGCCTGGCAATCAGGCGCGACCGGGGGCGGCGCTGAGGAGGTGTGACTTCCTGCCCGCCTGGCGGCTCCAGGAGATGGCCTGGCTCGTGCTGACGGAAAGCCGCCGCCTGGGACATGAATTCAGTGGGCGACGGGGAAGTGACCTCTCAGGCGGAGACTCTGCGAAATGGCCTTCCCATACGCCCTTTCGCTTCGGTTAAGGGATTTCCCGACCCTCCTGGGCGCGTCGTCGGGCTGCTTCAACGCCACCTCCTCGAGAACGGCCATGGCCTCGACATCGCGGGCCAGAAGCGCGGCATCCGTGCGGTTGCGCGACCCGGTCTTGCGCAGGATCGACTTGACATGAACCTTTACCGTCGACTCGGAAATTCCGAGATCGCGCGCAATGACCTTGTTCGCCAGAGCCTGCGCAAGCAGTGCCAGAACCCGCAGTTCGCTCGGAGAGAGTGTTTTCAAGGCTTCGGCCGCGGATCCATGGGTGGTCACTGGAACCTTGTCGGGCTTTTGCTCAGGCGGCAGAACGGGAAAGATCCGCTCTCCGAGCATGATCAGTTCGACCGCCTTGGAGAAGGCGACTGTGTTGATCGTTTCAAGCAGAAGCCCGTCGACCTTCAACTGGGTTGCGTCCCGGATCCGTTCCGGATTGAAAACCTCCTCGATCAGCACGATCCGGGCATCGGGAAAAGCCTTGCGCAACTGGTCCATGACCTGTGGCGACGGCAGGGCCTGTTTCGAAAGATTGATCAGGACCGCTTCGAGATGGACATCGCAAGACACCGCCTGAAGGGCGTCTTCGATATTGGCCCAGGTGTTGACAATCTTGAAGTTTCGGCTGGGCAGCACATGTTTCAGCCCTTCGCAGGACAATGAATTCGGATCGACAACAGATATAAAGAGCGGTTGCTTCATAATAATTTACCCATAAATAACGCATCCCCCGGACGCAAACTCGGCTAAAAAATACACTCAACCAAAGAGTTAGTTATTGGATACTATCATGGATCATGGAAAATTTAAACCGTTAACCCCTAAATGACAGGCTGTACAGCATCTGGAAACCGGCTTACCCTGAACGGGTGATATACTTTACCTCTCATAGTTGAATCACGACATTTCTATTTCCGCTATCCTTGTGAAAATGTGATGTGGATCCTGGATATAGACCGGCCATCCGCAGCAGCGCCGTTTGATATGCAAGAAACACGGAAAAGTTGCCAATTGCTCCTTATGATCTTTTTCAGGTTGAGTTTACCCCAGTGACTTTTGTGCATTTGACGAAATCCTGATCCTTCGGACCCTCGCAAACGCCAGGTCGGGCGTGTCTTTCCGTGCGCTCAGGAACTTCGGTGGGCGCCCGGACGGTGGATCGGGTTCCGGATTTCGCCCTGGTCGATGCCGGGCCAGCCTGGCAGATTCCCGGCGTCACCCTGCAACCCGGCGAACGGTTTGATACGGGTGCCACGCTGGATCACGCAGTCCGCAAGGCAGGCAAAGGCTGTGATCTCGACCTCGTCCCTGACCGTGACGCCGGGGGCAAAGACCACATGCGGCCCGATCGTCACGTCACGCCCCAGCCGGGTATCATAGGAAAAATACACCGTTTCCGGCGCCGCCATTGTGACGCCGTTCTCCATCGCCTGGTATCTGGCGCGGCGCTGAAATGCGGCTTCGGCGGCGGCGAGTTCGGCGCGGGAGTTCACGCCCAGCGCCTCGTCCGCGTCACAGACCACGACCGCACAAGCGCCCCCTTCGGACCGCGCAAGCGCCACGACATCGGTCAGAAAGTACTCGTTGCGGCAGTTGTCGTCGGTCAGGGCCGGAAGCCAGCGCCGGGCGCCTTCCGCATCAAAGGCCATCACACCGGAATTACACAGCGTGACGGCAGCCTCTGCCTCGGTGGCGTCGCCCGATTCGACGATGCGCTCCAGCCCGCCGCTGTCGTTCAGGATCAGCCGGCCATAGCGGAACGGGCACGGCGTCTCGAAACCGAGTGCGGCGACCACCCCCGGCGCCCCGACAAGTTTCTTCAGCGTTTCCGGGCGGGTCAGCGGCGTATCGGCATAAAGCACCAGCACCCGCCCCTGGAACCCGGTCAGGGCGGGCAGGGCGCAAAGCGCTGCGTTGCCGGTTCCGCAGGACCGCGGCTGAACGGCGATCTGCGCCTCGGGATCCAGCCTGCGCGCCATGGCGGCCACGTCCGGGGCGTCCGCACCGACCACCACCACACGTCGTTGCGGCAAAAGCGCCTTGGCGGTGCGCAGGGCATGCTGAAGAAGCGAGGCCCCGGCCAGCTTGTGCAGCGGCTTGGGGCGTTTCGAATTCATCCGCCCACCCGTGCCTCCGGCAAGGATGACGACGGCAAGCGGGTTTCGGGATACATCGAACATCTTGTCCTCCAAAAGATTGGCGAAACGGCGCCCGCCTGCGGCGAACTCCCTGACGGGCCAAAACCGTCCCTTGCAGCGTCCGGCCGGGCTATTGCATGACCGTGGTCGTGCGCGCGCCTTGTTGCGCGCCCGGCGTCACCCGCCCCGTGAACGCCGCCTCATCGCTGGTTCTTCTGACCTCGATCACGTCACCCGGTTCGATCCGGCTGTCCAGGGCCGCCGGCCGCGCGGCCGCGGCACCGCCCCGAATGATCGTAATCTGCGGAATGCCGACCCCGTCGGGGGTGATCGCAGGCGCCATGCCGACCGCGCGCAGCTGTTCGGCAGCTCCGAAAAGCCGGGCGCGTTCCCGGCCCTCGACGATCTTGGCCTTCTGCAGCTCGTCCAGCAGATCCAGGCGGTTCCCTTCGTCCAGACGCTCGGCCTCGCGGGAAACCTCGGTGCGCCGTCGCTCAAGCTGCATGAGGTTGACCTCGGTCTGCAAACGCCGCGTGGACGAAAACAGGGCGGCGCTGCGGACGTCCTGAAGACGCGATTGCGTGAGAATGCCGCTTTCGCTGGCCTTGGTGGCCTTCTGCAAATTCTCGGCATCTGACTGCTCGACCACCTTTTCGACCTCCAGCTGGCGCTGCAGGACGCCGGACTGGGCCTCGATCTGTTTCAGCTGCTCGGCCATGAACGTGGTTTCGTGCCGGTAATTTTGCGCCCGGGTCCGCAGGATGTCGGTCTCGACGCTCAGGATCCCGTCAAGAACCCCGCCCGCTTCCGGCGCAGGAGGCCAGGCCTTGTGGTCGAACTCCAGATCTTCGCCAAGCTCCCGCCGGATACGCCAGACACGCGCGCCCGCGGCGGCGGCGGCATGCCATGCCCCGGCATAATCGGCACGCAACGCGGCCGGGTCATATCCGGGCACATTGGCAGAGACGGACATCACGCCCCCCGCCGCGGCAATGATCTGGCGCACGGTCATCCCCGGCCGGAAGGGGTGTTCCCCCGGCTGCGCGACATCGCCGCTGACAAAAACCGGCCGGTATTCGACAACCGAAGCGGTCACCTGGTCGCGGTCCACCGCGCGCGTCACCTGGCTGCCGTCGGGCAGGTACACCAGCAGCAGCCTGCTGGCGAGAGACGTGCGGATCAGTTCGCGGACCTCGGAGAGGGGCCGCCCGGCGGCGGCGATGTCCCCTACCGCGGGCAGGCTCAGGCTGCCGTCGATCTGGACCGGGCTGCGGGTCGCCATCTCGGGCAGACCGACCACGGACATCTCGATCACGTCACCGGCCTGAAGGCGGTATTCCTGGGCCCGGGCGCCCGGGCCGGGCAGGCCGAGCGAAAAGGCGGCGGCAAGGGTGAGAACCGCCCGCCACAGCCGGGTGCGGCGGCGGGTCGTCTCACGTGGCATAGCTGACTTCGCGACGCACGCGGCCTTCCTGAAACTGGCTGCGCCACCACGCCACGGTGCGCTTCACCCCTTCGGAGAACTCGACCTGGGGCTTCCAGCCGGTGGCCCTGTGAAACCGGCTGAAATCGGCAAGCAGTTCCTTCACTTCGGATTTCGCGGGGCGCACGCGTCCGACATCCTGCACCACCGGCTTGGTGCAGTCCGTCAGCCGCAGCACCAGGTTGACCACATCCTTGACCGTGACGGACGTCCCCGAGCCCGCGTTGTAGGGCACCCCGAACGAGACCGCCCCGGATCTGCCGGCCGCGATGAACGCGGCGGCGGTGTCCTCGACATAGGTGAAATCCCGGATCGGCGTCAGGTCTCCGACGCGGATCGACTTCACCTCGGGATCAAGGGCCTGGCGCAGGATGGTCGGGATCACCGCCCGTTCGCTCTGGCGGGGTCCGAAAGTGTTGAAGGGCCGCAGAATGACGACGGGAAGATCGTGCGAGCGCACGAAGGCCTCGGCCAGCATGTCAGCCCCGATCTTGGATGCCGAATAGGGTGACTGCCCCTGCAGCGGATGGGTTTCGGCGATGGGTGTCGTGATCGCGGTGCCATAGACCTCGCTGGTCGAGGTATGGACCACGCGCCGCACATCGTGTTCGCGGGCGGCCTCGAGCACGTTCAGGGTGCCGATGACATTCGTTTCCACATAGGACTGCGCTGCCACATAGGAGTGGGGGATCGCGATCAGGGCCGCAAGGTGGAACACGGTGTCCTGCCGCGAGACCACGCGCCGCATCAGGGCGGCGTCGCGCACATCGCCCCGGATCGCGTTGATCTGCCCGCGGATCACCTGCGGCA
>NZ_VOJI01000037.1 GCF_007923445.1 Puniceibacterium confluentis
CAACAGCAGGCCGCATGAGGTCAGAAATCAATACACGGATTCTTCCAAAGACTGGAGGAGAGCTGGGTCGCAGGTCATTCCGCATACCCTTACTTTTGGGGAGGATTACCGAGGGGCCTACCCTCATCTCTCTTGCAGTTACGTACCTCCTTTCCATGTTGGTACTCAGGACACACGTTGGTCCGCGTATTTGCTGACCGGCACATGAGCGACCGTTGCCTCGGTCGGCAGTCCGCCTGGGATCAGGGTGCGCGAGCTTCGATGGCCCGGACGCGACGCCAGTCTAGCCCCGAGAACAGGGCCTCGAACTGGGCGTGGCTCGGCGTGACCCGACACACGACCCGGCAAAGACGGTTTCGAATGCGGCAGTTGGACGTTTCATCCACCAACCCCGCGCTTTTTCGCTATCTCCACAAAATTCAGTACAGACCGGGACCGGTTGTTCCTTTTCCAGACCAGAACCGTGCGACTGCGGAAATCGGAATGTATGATCGGCCGGGTCTCGACATTGTTTCCCAGAAAACCGATCAGGCTTTCGGGATAAACGGTGATCCCCAGACCGGCTGACACCAGACCGATCAGCGCCAGAGTATTGGACGCTTCGAGCCTGGGGCTGAGCGCGATGCCTTCCCTGTTGAACAGATCGTTGAGCCGATACCGGAACTCTCCCCATTCCGCCATATCGCCAAGGATGAGGTTTTCATCCATCAAGTCCTTCGGTTCGATCTGGCTCTTGCGCAAGAGCGGATGCGCGCGGGGCGTGACGACGTAAAGCACCTCGCTTGACAACAGGACGCTGTGGCATTCGCTGTTGTCATAGGGGCCGATCATGAAGCCCACATCGATCTCGTCATTGGCGATGGCAAGTTTCTGGCCCTGCGTTCGCATGTAGCGCAGCGAGAGCGAGATGGCGGGATGCAGCCGCTCGAATCGCGCGACGGCCTGGGGCATCAGCTCGGTCGCGGCGAAGGCCATGTAACCGACGCGGACATGGCCTGTATGACCTTGGGCAATCCGCCGGGATTCGTTGATCGACTGGGTGTAAGTGTCCAAGAGGCCAAGCGCCGCCGCGTAGAAGGTCTGGCCCGCCTGGGTCAGCAGGACCTCGCGCGTCGTGCGTTCAAGCAGGGCATAGCCGAGCTGGGATTCGAGCTTCTGAATGCGGCGGCTCAGCGCCGATTGATCGAGCGCGAGGCGTTCGGCGCTGCGCCGGAAGTTCAGTTCCTGCGCGACCGTGACAAAGGATTGCAACAACGAGACATCGGGCAGAACAAGCACTTGGCACTCTCCCAAGGCATGGAAAAAGATCTGATGCATACTGTGCATCAATATTTGTTACCTCGTCAATTCCGCTTTCTCTTTGGATCGACCAACTTAGGCCTTGTTCAGTCAAAGAGCGCGATGATGTGCCTCTGAGACCGTCAAATATCTGCAAGATCCCGGTATTCGGGCATGGAGGACTTATGAGCGACGTAAACAACACAGAACTCGACCAGATGCTGCAAGCTGCATTTGATGCATCAACCAAGCTGTATCAGGAGCGCGGCTTTCAGCGCCGCGTCGGTTTCGGCAAGCGCCCCGCGCTAGTCAGTGTGGATCTGGCCAACGCCTGGACCCGCCCGGGCAACCCCTTCACCTGCGATCAGGAGAAGATGGACAACGAGATCATTCCAAGCATGCAGAAACTGCTCCGTGCGTTCCGCGCCCAGAGCCTGCCTGTCATCCATGTCACGACCGCCTACGAGATCACCGACCGCAACGCGCCCTTCACCGACATGGGTCTGTGGCACGACAAGATCCCGGTGGACGTGGTCGATCTGGCCAACAAGGATCTCTGGGCCATCGACAGCCGCATCGCGCCGGTCAAAGGCGAATATACGCTTCTGAAAAAGCGCGCGTCGTCCTTCCACGGCACCGAACTTGCCGGAATACTGCGCGCCAACAATGTCGACACGATCCTTGTCACCGGCGTAACCGCCTGCGCCTGTGTGCGCCAGACGATCTGCGACGGCATCGCCGACGGCTTCCGCCCCATCGCGGTGCGCGAGGCAATCGGTGATCGGGTGCCGGGCGCTGTGGCCTGGAACCTTTTCGACATCGACGCCAAGTTCGGGGACGTGAAGTCGGTGGATGAATGTGTCGCCTATATCGACGGGCTTGGCGCCGTGGCAACGGCAGCAGAATAAAGGAAGCAGGCGCCGCCAGGGAGAGCGGCGCCTTTTTTCGTTCGTGAATCCGGGAGGAGAGAACATGGCTAGAATAGGTGTGGATGTCGGAGGCACGAATACCGATCTCGTGCTCGAAACAGGGGCGGGGGTGTTTTATCACAAGGTGCCCACGACGCTGAAGAACCAGTCCATCGGCGTGGTCGATGGGGTGCAGACGATTTGCAAGATGGCCGGGATCGCAACATCCGAGGTCGAGACCATCGTGCATGGCACGACCACGGCAACCAACATCACCATCGAGCATAACGGCTCGGAATGTGGGATGATCACGTCCGAAGGGTTCCGCGATATCCTTCATATCGGGCGGCACAAGCGGCCGCATAACTTCTCGCTGCATTTCGACGTGCCGTGGCAAAGCCAGCCGCTGGTCAAGCGCCGCAACCGGATTTCAGTGGCCGAGCGGATCGTGCCGCCCACCGGCGAGGTGCAGACGCCGCTGGACGAACAGGCCGTGCGCGATGCCTGCAAGCTGTTCAAAAAACGCGGCATCGACTCCGTGGTGATCGGCTTCATGTTCGCCTTTCTCAATGATGCCCATGAATGCCGCGCCCGCGAGATCGTGCTGGAGGAGATGCCGGACGCCTATGTCACACTGTCCTCGGAAGTGGCCAATGTGATGCGCGAATACGAACGGTTTTCGACCGCCGCGATGAACTCCTATGTCGGGCCGAAAACCGCCTTCTACCTGCGCGATCTTGAGGCACGGCTGCGCGAGGCCGGCGTCGGATCGAAGCTGCGCATCATCCAGTCGAATGGCGGCTTGTCCACCGTCGATGCCTGCGCCAAGCGTCCGGTGCGCATCCTGATGTCGGGGCCTGCGGGCGGCGTCATCGGCGGCGCGTCCGAGGGCGAGATGGTCGGCTGCGGCAACATCATCACCGTCGATATCGGCGGCACATCGGCGGATATCAGCACCATTCCCGCCCATCAGATCAAGATCATGAACCCGCGCGACACCTATGTCTCGGGCCATCCGGTGCTGACGCCGATGATCGACCTCGTCACCATCGGCGCGGGCGGCGGCTCCATTGCCTATATCGACGAAGCGGGCGGCTTCAATGTCGGTCCGCGTTCGGCCGGATCGGAGCCCGGCCCGGCCTGCTACGGGCGCGGCGGGACCGAACCGACCGTGACCGACGCGCAGATCGTGCTGGGGCGGCTTGATCCGGATATGGCGCTGGGGGGCGATCTGCAACTCGACGCCGATCTGGCGCGCAAGGCGGTCGAGGAGAACATCGCCAAGCCTCTGGGCATGAGCGTGATCGACGCGGCGCTCGGGATCATCAAGATCATCAACAACAACATGGCGCTGGCGATCCGATCCAATTCAGTGGCGCGCGGCGTCGATCCGCGCGAGTTCTCGATCATGCCTTTTGGCGGTGCCGGTCCGCTGCATGGCGTGGCCTTGGCCGAAGCGATGTCGGCCAAGGATGTGATCGTGCCGGTCGCGCCGGGGATCACCGCTGCCGTGGGTCTGCTCAAGACCGATCTGCAATACGAGCACACCGAGGCGCTTATCATCGAGCTGAACGCGGCGGGTGCGTCCGATTACGCGCGGATCACCGACGCGGTGACATCGCTGCGCGAGAAGGTGGCGGCAGAGCTTGCCGCTGACGGCATCCCGCAGGCGGCGCAAAAGATCGAGGTCGTGGCCGAATGCCGCTATCACGGTCAGGGCTTCGAGCTGCGCGCGACCATGCCCGAGGGCGACGTGACAGCCGATAATTACCGCACCATCACCGACAGCTTCCACGATCAGCATCAGCTTGATTACGGCTACAGCTACCGCGATGCCGAAGTCGAACTGATCACCCTGCGCGCCATCGGCTCTGCGTCGGCCCGCAAGATCGAGATCCCCAAGGTGCAAAAGACCGACGGAAGCTCGGTGGACCGGGCGCTGATGTTCGTGCGTACCACCACCTTCGACAACGGTCAGACGCTGGAAACCCCGCGCTATGACCGCACAAAGCTTTATGCGGGCGATGTGGTTAATGGCCCGGCGATCCTCATCCAGCACAATTCCACCACGCTGATCCCGCCCGGATATGCCGCCGAGACGCTGGCACATGGCAACACCCGCATCCGCCTTGTTGGCGAAGCGTGAGACAGGGAGAGACAAATATGAACGCCATGACAAAACCCGAAGTCACCGAGGTGGACCCGATCACGCTTCAGGTCATCCGCGGCTCGTTCGAGACCATCGCCGAGGAAATGGGCCATGTGCTTTATCGCATGTCCTTTTCGTCGATCATCCGCGAAAGCCAGGATCTGGGCGCGGGGCTGTTCGATACGAATTACAATACGCTGTGTGAAAGTGAATCGACGCCGATGCATATCGGCTCGATCCCCGGCTATTTGCGCGGCATCGCGGAAACCATCGAGGATGGCGAATGGTACGAGGGCGATGTTGTCGTCCACAACCACCCCTATTACGGTGCCTCGCACACGCCCGATCTGGCCATCGTTGTGCCGGTCTTCTACGAGGGCAGGCTTGTCGGGTTCGCGGGCAATACTGCGCATCACGTCGATATCGGTGCCGCAACGCCAGGGCTGATTATTGACGTGCCAGACGTGTTCGCCGAAGGGATGCTGCTTGCAGGCGTGAAGCTTTATCGCAAGGGCAAGGCGAACACCGGCATGTGGAATTACATCCGCATGAACAGCCGCGCCGCGCAGCAGCTTGTCAGCGATATCGAGGCACAGGTCGCTTCGGCCCGGCTTGGGGCAAAGCGGTTCGTCGAATTGCTTGAGAAATACGGCGAGGATGTCGTGTTCGGTGCGGCCAATCAGCTGATGGATTATTCCGAACGGATGACCCGTCAGCGCCTTTCGGAGATTCCCGATGGCGATTACGAAGCCGAAGGCTGGCTCGATGACGATGGCCGCAACCGGGGCAAGCAGCTTCGTGTCAAGGTGACGGTCAAGGTGCGCGGTGACGAGGTCGAGGTCGATCTGACCGGATCGGCAGACCAGACACCGACCGCCTATAACGTGCCCTTCGAGGGGTCGACCAAGGTTGCGGCCTATGCTGCCTTCCGCAAGCTGCTTCTGGATACCGCGACATCGGACATGCGGGTGCCATCGAACGAAGGCTCCTTCCGCCCGATCAAGGTGACGGCACCGCTGGGGTCGATCTTCAACCCGAAATTCCCGGCCTCTGCCGAAGCGCGGTTCACCCAATGCAACCGGATGATCGACCTCATCATCCGCGCGCTGGCGCCAGTGATGCCGGAAACGGTGATCGCCGGTTCTTCGGCCTCGATCTCGTTTGCGGCCTATTCCGGCGTGCGGCCCTCGGGGGATTACTGGGTGTTTCTTGAGGTCAACGAGGGTGCCTATGGCGGGCGGCCCCGGTCGGATGGGCCGGATTCGATCGACAACCTGATGGCCAACACGCGCAACAACCCGCTTGAAGATCTGGCGATGCACATCCCGATGATCTGCGACCGCTACGAACTTCGCGATGATGTGCCGCCCGGTGCAGGCGAGTTCCGGGGCGGGATCGGTGTGGTCAAATCGCAGCGCATCCTGACGCCGGGCTTCATCACTCATGAAAGCGAGCGCCACACCGAAGCGCCCTGGGGCATCTTCGGTGGCCATGCGGGGGCGGTGGGCAAGTGCCTGCTTTATAACGCGGCAAAACCCGATGACGTGACCGAGATGCATTCGAAATTTTCGGGGCTGGAGGTCAAGGCCGATGATGTGATGTCCTATTACAGCCCCAATGGCGGCGGCTTCGGTGACCCTCTCAAGCGCCGGGCGCAGAAGGTACTGGAGGATGTGCTCGACGGTTTTTGCAGCGTCGACCATGCCCGCGAGGCATATGGCGTGATCGTCGATCTTGAGGAGGAGACCGTCGATCTGGACGCCACCAACAAGCTGCGCGCCAAAATGAAGGCCGCAAGCTGAACACAGCCCCGGCGCATGACGCGCCGGGGTTTTTCATTGGCAGCATACGCAATTACAACAGGGGACAAAAAATGACCGCCGTAGATCAGATACGAGACGTCGAACACGAGCGCAGCGCGCTTGTCGAGGAATCCATCCTGCCCACGCTTTTGGGCCAACGACCTATCGGGATGCTGGGCTATGCCTGGATCTGGGTGGGTATCGCGGTCATCATCGCGACCTATTCGCTGGGCGCGGCAGGGGTCGGCGGCGGCGTGCCGCTCTCGACCGTGGTCCTGATCATCCTGCTGGCCAATATCGGCATCGGTGCCGTCATGCTGATGACCGCCGATATCGGCACCGAGCACGGGTTGACCTTTGCCGTCTACCTGCGCGCGCCCTTTGGCGTCCATGGCACACACCTTCCGGCGATGTCGCGCGGGCTGGTGGCGGCCATGTGGTTCGGCATCCAGACCTATCTCGGCGCGCTAGCGCTGAACGGGATCGGTCAGTATTTCTTTGGCTTTGACAGCTGGGCCGTCTGGTATGGCGTCTTTGCGCTGGTTCAGATCGCCAATACCGCCTCGGGCATCAAATCCGTGGAACGGCTTGCCTCGCTGGCCGCGCCTGCGATCATCGCGATTTCGGTCTGGATGTATTTCACGCTCGAAGGTGTGGCCGAGACGCAGGGCATCAATATCTGGACGTTCCAGGCCACCGGCGAGATGTCGCTTCTGGTGCTCTTTATCGCCAATCTGGGCTTCTGGTCCACGATGGCAATCGACGTTCCGAACCTCACGCGTTTCGTCAGGACGAAGGCGGGCGCGCGCGGCTTCATGGCACGCAACCGCAATATCTTTGCCGGTCAGCTTCTGGCGCTTCCGATCACTCAGGCGTTTATCGCCGGTCTTGGTGCGGTGTCCTTCATCGCGACGGGCAACTGGAACCCGGTTGAGGTGATCCAGGGTCAGGAACAGGGATTTGCCCTTGTTCTGCTGCTGGCGCTCGTGGTTCTGGCGCAATGGTCGACAAACAACTCGGCCAACCTGATCCCGTCCGCTCTGACCTTCATCAACCTTGCGCCGCGGCTCATCAACTACAAGATGGCGGTGGTGATCGCGGGCATCGTCGGCACGCTTTGCTTCCCGTGGCAGATCCTGAACAACCTGTTTGTGTTCCTGGGCTATTACGGCGCGTTCCTGTCGGCCGTCGGCGGGATCATGGTGGCGGACTACTACCTGTTGCGCAAACGCCGGATCAACGTGCCGGACCTTTACAAGCTCGACGGCCAGTTCCGCTACATGGGTGGCTTCAACCCCGCCGGTCTGATCGCCTGGATTGTCGCGGGGGGTGTCGCGGCGTGGTATTCGCAATATGCCTTCATCATCGGCTTTCCGATGGGGCTGGTGATCTACCTGGTCCTGATGAAGGTTATGGTGCTGGGTTCCCATCCGCAACAGGAGATCGAGAGCGGCTATTCCAACGAATACCTTGCGACCTCCGAGGGCAAAAGCTGGGTCTATATGGGCCAGGGCCAGTTCACCCGCATGACCGAGGCCGAGGCGCAGGGCCGCACGATAGGGCGCGAGGATCTCTGACGCCTCACGCTTTGAATAGCTCCCAACCTGCCGCGCCTTCGGGCGCGGTTTTTTTCATGCAAGTGCGGTCTGCGATTGTGACATTGCCCAATCCGAGAATTTGCGGATCTGCGCCTGCACGGCCAGGGGTGTGCGTTTGGACGTGATGAGGTAATAATCCGAGCCATAGACCATCGGTTCCTCCGCCAGGCTCACAAGGGCACCGATGTCCAGATCCGCCTCGATCATCGCGCGCGGGCAAAGCGCGACCCCCTGTCCCGACAGGGCCGCTGCACGCAGCAGGTTGAAATCCTCGAATGTCGCGCCAGACAGGGGACTGGGCGTTGCGTGGCCGACATGCGCAAACCAGCGCTGCCAGCCGGTCGTGTCGGCATCGTGCAAAAGACCCAGCCGTTTCAGGTCCTCGGCTGAGCGTGGATGGTCGGATTGCGCCAGCAGGGCAGGGCTGCACACAGGCAGGGAATCGCCGCGCAGGAAAAGCTGTGCGTCGATGGTCGGCCCGACTGGCGGTTCGGGCAGAAAGCTGAACGCGACATGCACATCAGAGAAATTGATGTCATAGCCGTGCATGGCATAGACGATGCGCGTTTCGATCTCTGGATGATCGGCGCGAAATTGCGACAGGCGCGGGATCAGCCAGCACATCGCAACCGACGGAATGGCCGCGATCACCAGTGGTTGATTGCCGGGACCGACCCGCGCAAGCTGGCAGGCGGCGTCGATCTCGGACAGGCTGCGCGACAGCGCATTGGCCAGTTCCAGACCATGCGGCAACAGGATGGTCCGGTTGCCCTCGCGCATGAAAAGCGGCCCTCCGAGCCAGGCTTCAAAGTTGCGAATCTGGTGGCTGACCGCGGATTGCGTGACGAAAAGCGCGTCCGCCGCGGCCTTGAAAGAGCCAAGCCGCGCCACCGCTTCGAAGGCGCGCAATGCGTTGAGGGGGGGCAAAGCCATGAAATCGCCTGTGGATGAGAAAAACTAAACCTAGCGTGACGTAACATCGTTTGACCAAAGCAGGCAAGGAATGCTGTTTTCGCGCCAGAGGTGGCCCTGCGGTCACGATGGATCACATGGAGGTTTTCATGGAACGCGAACGTCTACAGAATTACGTCGGCAACGGCGACAAGGGCAACGGCACATTTTCCGATGCCGAGATGCAGCGCCGCCTTGACGGCATTCGCGCGCATATGGCCAAGGCAGGCATAGATGCCGCGCTGTTCACCAGCTATCATTGCGTGAACTATTATTCCGATTTCATCTACTGCCAGTTTGGCCGCCGCTACGGGTTTCTTGTCGATCACGACATCGCAACCTCGATCAGCGCGGGCATCGACGGCGGTCAGCCCTGGCGGCGCACCTTCGGTGGCAAGAATGTCACCTACACGGATTGGCAGAAGGACAACTATTTTCATGCCATCCGCACCCTGTTGCCCAGCGGGGCCAAGCGGATCGGGATCGAATTCGATCACATCAACCTTGATACGATGACGCTTCTCAGAGCGGAATTCCCGCAGGTCGAGTTCGTCGACATCGCGGCGGCGTCCATGCGCCTGCGCATGATCAAATCCGCCGAAGAGATCGCGCATACCGAAAAGATGACGCGCATCGCCGATATCGGTGGTGCGGCCTGTGTCGAGGCAACCGCCGTGGGCGTGCCCGAGCATGAGGTTGCGCTGCATTCCACCGCCACGATGGTCCGCGAGATCGCCAAGATCTGGCCGGATGGCGAGTTGCTCGACACGTGGACCTGGTTCCAGTCGGGTGTGAACACCGACGGCGCGCATAACCCCGTCACCAGCCGCAAGATCAAGCATGGCGATATCCTGTCGCTCAACTGCTTCCCGATGGTGGCAGGTTACTATGTGGCGCTTGAGCGGACGTTGTTTGCCGAGCATGCCAGCGATGCGCATATCGCCATGTGGGAACTGAACTGCAAGGTGCATGATCGCGGCAAGGAATTGCTGGTGCCGGGCAACAAGTGTTCCGACATCGCCAAGGAACTGAACGAGATCTACGCCGAGGCCGATCTGCTGCAATATCGCAGCTTTGGCTATGGCCACTCCTTCGGCGTTCTGAGCCATTACTACGGCCGCGAAGCCGGTCTGGAACTGCGCGAAGACTGCGATACCGTGCTGGAAAAAGGCATGGTTGTGTCGATGGAGCCAATGATCACCATCCCGGAAAACATGCCGGGTGCCGGTGGTTACCGCGAGCACGATATTCTCGTGATCGAAGAGGCGGGCAACCGGAACATCACCGGCTTCCCCTACGGCCCCGAACATCTGATCGTGAAAGGTGCAGCCAAGGCCGCCTGATCCGAATGCCAAAGCGCGCCCCGCCATACGGTCCGGGGCGCGTGTCGTTTCAATGCAGTTCATTGCAGATCGAAGGGAGGAAACATGTTCTTCGATTCCTGGGTTCTCGACTGGTTCGCCGTCCTGAACATCGCCACGCTGGCCCTGGCCGTGATCGGCCTGATTTTCGACCGCGCCACGCCAAAATAAACGGCCTGACGGTTTTTCGCGCGCATCATGCGCGCTTCCACCCAAATTTGGAGGAGTGACAGGTGGATACCATTCCCTACATCAACTGGCTGATCATGGCGGCGTCATTCGTCGTGCTGATCTGGCTTGGCTGGAAATCCAGCACGACCGTTCACGCCAATAATGACGACGAATCCGGCTTTCTGGTGGCCGGTCGGTCGCTTGGCCCCTTCGTGGGAGCCTCGACCATCGTGGCCACCGGCTATTCCGGCTGGGGCTTCATGGGCTCGCCCGGCGTGGCCTACCAATACGGCGCTGTCGAGCTTCTGGGCAACTTCATGTTCGCGCCCGCAATGGTAATCGCGGTCCTGTTCTTTGCCCGTTTCCTTGCACGCCGCGCCTCGGTTCTGGGCAGCAACACGATCCCCGAATATGCTGCTCAGCTTCACGGCACCGGCAACATGGCCCGTCTGGTGCAGGGTGTTGCGGCGCTTGTCACCATCGTCCTGCTGCTGGTGTTCCTGACCAGCCAGATCAAGGCGGTCGGCATTCTGGCCGCCGGTTGGCTCGATCTGCCGCAGGCCTGGGGGGCGACGCTGATGATCGCGATCATCATCCTTTACACCATGCTGGGCGGGTTGACCGCCGTGGCCTGGACCGACACGCTGATGCTGATGGGCATGATGATCGCCGCCGCCATCATCTGCGTGCAGGTGTTCAGCGACATTCCCCTGAACGAGATGATTGCGCAGCTCAAGGCGATCGACCCGGTGCTGGTGAACCCCGAAACCTCAGATCCTTATGGCCCCGGCAAAGGGTCGGTGTTCCTTGTCCTGCCCTATGCGCTGATGTTCTCGGCGGTGCTGCCCTACATGGCGGTGCGCTTTCTGGCCTTCCGGGCGGACGTGAAATTCTCGGTTGTGGCGTTGTGGACGGCACCCTTTGCCTGCATCCTGTCGCTGATCCCGATTGTCGGGCTCTACATGCGGATCAAGATGCCCGAACTGGCCGAAGCCGATCAGGCGATGCCGGTTTACCTTCAGACATTCCTGCACCCGGCACTGGGCGGGTTCATCACGCTCTGCATCCTTTTCGCGATGCAGTCCACCGCCAACTCGCTTCTGCATACAGTGTCGTCCGCCGCGTCGCACGATCTGCGCCTTGCCCTGTTCCCGGCCCACGAGAACCCGCGCACGGTGTTGTTCATCAACCGTGCCGCCGTTGCCGTGTTCGGCCTCTTCGGTCTGGTCATGATGCTTTACGCGCCGCCGTTCTTCCTGTCCTGGCTGGGCATTCTTGGCACTGGCACGTTGCTTGCCGCACTTGTCGGGCCAGTGTTCGTGTCGGCCTTCTGGCGCGGCAATTCCTATGGCGCGCTGGCGGCAATGGCGGGCGGGTTCTGCACCTCCGGCTATCTGCTGGTCTGGACCGATGCCGGCTGGGTCGTTGGGCCGCTGGTCGGCTGCGTCATCTCGACCGCGCTCTATGTCGGCGTGAGCCTTGCAACGGCGGGCCTATCCCCGCGCATCGCAAACGCCTGAACCAATGCGATATTGCAAGAGGGGGCGGCTCCGCGCGGCAAGCCCCTTACCAGATGTGTTGCACCGGAGGCGGCGCGGAGACCGCGCCGCCTCCTCCGAGCTTACGAGCGGATAACGCATTGCGATTCCTGACCGGCGGCATCGGCGCCTACGTCCAAACCTGAGTGCGCGAAGCATCAGGATGGAAAATGGATTTCGAAAGCTTCCTTCTTACCGTTATCGCGGCGAATGTGATTATTCTGTCGGTTTTCACCATCTTCGCGTGGAAGACGGGAGGACGCGGTCAGTTCACCTTGAGGATCAGCTTCTCAATTTTACTGCTGGTTCAGGTCCGCTGGATGAATTTCTTGGGAACACCAGTGCGCGGTCATAATCCGTCCGGAATTGGTGTGTTTCCTGCGCATTTTGCGGTCATGTTCTGGATTTTTGCGGGATCAGCGGCGCTCATGGCAAGCAGTTTTCGGCGCAGACCCAACCCAGCACCGACCGCAGTTGAAAATCGGCTCCACCCTTGGCGTGGAACCGCTCAGCTTCTCCTATTCCTCACAAGCATGGCTTTCGCGGGCTATGGCTCATTGCTGCTCTTGCGAGAGCCTGCGGTCTACGGCTTTTCTGACATGGTGATCACAAACTGATCTCCTTGACCGCACTCACTTCTTTTATTCACCGAACAGATCCCGCTCGTAGATCCGCCCCTTTGCCAGTCCCAGTTTCATCGCTGGCGTCTGCTTGGTTTGGCGGGTTCCCATCCAGTTGTGGTGGAAGCGATAGATCTCGATGATCTTGACCAGCATCTCTGGCCGGTAGAGGAAATGCCGATCCCAGGTGCGGCCGTTGCTGCTCGGAGTCGACACAGGCCGGGATGCGGGGCGGACATTGCTGCGAATCTTGTGGAAGTAGCTGTCGACGCTGCGCAGGGTGGCGAGTCGCATCAGCCTCGCGCACCGTTCCGTGGTCAGTTCGGGGCGGTCGGTCTTTAAGTCGACGACCCGCGAGGGCTCGGATTTCGTATGGTATGCTAGGCGAACGCGGTGCCGAGCCGATGGCCGGCAAGGCGCTTCACGATCTCCCGGTCGATCTCCTCGGGCAAGCTGTCGAGTTGATGGGCCGAGAGACCCAAGTCGTTGCGCAGGTCGCGGCGCCCTTGGGCCCACAGCGCCTCACGGACATCGTTCACCTGATACTTGTCGAAGGCGACGGTGGCGATATCTACGCGGCCGGCATGAACTTCTGGGGCAACGACCGCCAGGAACGCCTTGCTGAGACCCGCATCCCCATCCTGGACGAAGTAGAAACGGCAGTCCGACTGCGAGACCATCCGTCTGAGCATCAGCGCGTGGGCATACTGCTGGATATCCTGGCGCACGAGGCCGCCTTCGTGCGGGAGCTGAAGCCCCAGATCGACATCGGCTGCGATCTCCGGGTCCAGAACGACCTTCGCCGTGATGTCGTCGAGATACTTCTTGAACTCCGCCGCTGTCCATAGGCGCCCGTGGCGCCGCATACAGCGCGCCTTTTTGATGTCTCCGTTGAGCGCCATGTCGATCTCGACCCTCTCCATATCACCCGCCGAGTCGAACTGAAGGTGGCCCAAGACGATGTAGCCTGAGTTGGCGTGCGCGGTGCAAAGATGCTGAAAGGCAACCGAAGCGCGCTTTTTGCGGTTCGGCCAATTGAGCGTCAGGGTCTGGCTGTCGGTGGCGAACCGGCGGCCGTATCGCTCCCAGTCCGCACTGCGGAGATCACCCTCGCGGCGCGCGGTGAACTCTCTGACGCGCTCGTAGATGAAGTCGAGCTTCCGGTAGACATCCCGGGGAGCGAGGTCGGCAATCTCCGAAATCTTCGACAGTGAGTTGCCATGGACGAGGAGTTTCAGGACATGACCATTCTTCGACTGCCGTCGGTGGTTCCACGCCGGATGCCCGACGGTGAATGTCGAGCCGCAGTGCTTGCAGAGATGGCGCTGATGGCCAGCTGAGGTCCGCCCGACCTTGCGATAGAGCTCTGGGCGATCATCAACCGACTTCCAGCGGGATGGACACTCGGCCTTCCGACACGATTTACCTGTGCCATCGGGACGTTGCAAACGCCGCAGCCGTGTGTATTCTTCGACAATGGCCCGGTTGTTTTTGACCACGGACTCCTGTCCGCACGAGCCACAGGTGAAGGCTTTCTTGTCGCCTGATCCGCCGACTCCCCCGCGAGGGAAGTTGGTAGTCGCCGACGGGTGACCGCCCCCACGCCCATCGCGCGGGTCGGGAAAAATGCCGAACTGGGCGCATTGCGCGTTTCGGCAAAAGTTTACATCGACCCCGAAAAACGGGAGTGGAAGACGCCGCTTCCTGGCTGTCGCAGATTTTTGCGAGACAGACTTCACCTGACACCTCCATCGTGAGATTGCGTCAAGCCAGTCCTTTATAGGAAAGGTTGGCCAGACTCTGGCCAACCGAAGAATTTTCTACAACACATCTGGTAAGGGGCTTGTCCGCGCGGGCCGCCCCTTTTTCATGCCTGCCCGGCACCCTGCGCGCCGCGCCAGACCTGTGGCGTCTGGCCATAGCGCTCCCGGAAGATGCGGATGAAATGCGACGCATCGGTGAAGCCGGTATCCTGCGCGATCTGGGTGATCGTCCTTTGCGACCGAACCAGCAGCCATTCCGCATGGGTCAGGCGCAGCACCTTGCCCGCCTCGGACGGGCTGGTCCCCAGATGCTCGGTGAAATGCCGCTCCAACTTGCGACGGCTGACCTTGAGCCGCGCCGACAATGCGGCCACCGTGAGAGGCGTGTCGATGGTTTGTTGCATCGCCAGCAGCGCGCGGCGCACCAGCGCGTCGCGGGTTGCCAGTTCCAGCGGCATCCCCGGTTGCGGACGTTCAGCCGCCTGCGCCTCGTCGATCATCATGATGGCAAGGCTCTTGCGCGCGGCGGCCCGGCCGACATGCCGATCCACAAGGAACGCGGCCAGATGCGCCGAACTGGTGCCACCCGAACAGGTGAGCCGGTCGCGGTCGACCACGAAGATCTGGTCCGACACCGGGGTGATCCCCTCGAAATTCTCAAGAAAATCATTGTGGTGAAACCAGCTTACGCAGCAACGATAGCCATTCATCAGCCCGGCGCGGTGCAGCACGAAAGCCCCGGTGCAGACGCCGACCAGGGGTACGTTCGCCCGTGCCGCACGGCGAAGGAATTCGGTCGCCTCTGGCGGCACGCGTTCAAGCTCTTCCATCAACCCGCCGACCACGACAATGTAATCGAACCGCGCGGGATCGCCCAGCTTTTCGTCGGGTTGCACCGACAGCCCGCTCGAGGATTCGATGGCGTTTATGTCATGCGACAGCACCCGCCAGCGGCACAGGATCGGGCGCGATCGGTCGCCCTCGTCGGCGGCAAGACGCAGCACATCGACGAAATTGGCGAAGGCGCAGATGGTGAACCGTCGGGTCAGGACGATACCGACCTTCAGGCGCAGCGGATCAGGGGTGTCGGGTAATTCGGTCATGGCGCAATCGTAACATGGGTATGCCGCAATCCTACAGTGCAGATTCGCCTTCGTTAAGGCAAAAGGATGCAGATGAAATCGCCCGTGCAGGAAGGCTCTGACATGACCCATTTTTCCGCGATGTCGCTGCTCAAGAACGCCTTGACCGGACACAAGAACTGGCCTGAACAATGGCCTGAAGCCCAGCCCAAGAAGGAATACGATGTCATCATCGTCGGTGCCGGTGGGCACGGGCTTGGTGCGGCGTATTACCTGGCCAAGGAGCACGGCATCACCAATGTCGCGGTGATCGAGAAGGGCTGGCTCGGTGGCGGCAATACGGGCCGCAACACCACGATCATCCGCTCGAACTATCTCTATGACGAAAGCGCGAAGCTTTACGATCACGCGCTCGATCTGTGGGAGAACCTGTCGACCGAGCTGAACTACAACGTCATGTATTCCAAGCGCGGCGTGATGATGCTGGCGCATAACGTGCATGACGTGCAGTCCTTCCAGCGCCATATCCATGCCAACCGTCTGAACGGCGTCGACAACAAGTGGCTGACGCCGCAGGAAGCCAAGAAATTCTGCCCGCCGCTCAACATCTCGCCCGATGCACGTTACCCGGTGATGGGCGCGGCGCTGCAACAACGCGCAGGGACCGCCCGGCACGATGCCGTGGCCTGGGGCTATGCGCGGCAAGCGGCCAAGCGCGGTGTGGACATCATTCAGAACTGCCCTGTGATCGCCATTCGCCGCGCCGCTGACGGATCGGTCGAGGGCGTCGATACCGCCAAGGGTTTCATAAAGGCCAAGAAGGTTGCCGTTTCCGCCGCCGGTCACACGTCGGTCGTGATGGACAGCGCGGGTGTGCGGATGCCGCTGGAAAGCTACCCGCTTCAGGCGCTTGTGTCCGAACCGATCAAGCCGGTCTTTCCCTGCGTTGTCATGTCGAACACCGTGCACGCCTATATCAGCCAGTCCGACAAGGGCGAACTGGTGATCGGGTCGGGCACGGATCAATACACCAGCTATTCGCAGCGCGGTGGCCTGCCGTTGATCGAACATACCGTCGCAGCGATCTGCGAGGTGTTCCCGATCTTCACGCGGATGCGGATGCTGCGCAAATGGGGTGGGATCGTCGATGTGACACCCGACCGTTCTGCCGTTCTGGGCAAGACGCCGGTCAAGGGGCTGTATGTCAATTGCGGCTGGGGAACGGGTGGCTTCAAGGCGACACCGGGCGCGGCACACACGCTGGCCTGGACCGTCGCCAAGGACGAACCGCACCCGATCAACGCGCCTTTCACGCTGGAACGTTTCACCACTGGCCGTCTGATCGACGAAGCCGCCGCCGCCGCCGTGGCGCATTGAGGGAGGATTACCGATGCTTTTGATAAATTGCCCCTATTGCGACGACACATTGCCCGAACTTGAGTTCGCCTATGCCGGTGAGGCGCATATCGCGCGCCCTGCCGATCCGTCGAAACTCAGCGACGAGGAATGGCGCGATTTTTTGTTCATCCGCACCAACGTCAAGGGTGTTCATGCCGAACGCTGGCGGCACATCAATGGCTGCGGACGCTTCTTCAACGCGCTGCGTGACACGGTGAGCGACCAGTTCGTGACCACCTACAAGGCGGGTGAGCCCCGTCCCGAACCCAAGACGCTGGAGGCAGCAGAATGACCCAGTATCGCGTTACCGGACGGGGCCGTGTCGATCAGGGCACGCCTGTCAAATTCAGCTTTGACGGCAAGACCATCACAGGCTGCAAGGGCGACACGCTTGCTTCGGCCTTGCTGGCGAACGGTCAGCACCTCATGGGCCGCAGCTTCAAGTATCACCGCCCGCGCGGCGTTGTCACCGCCGGTTCGGAAGAGCCGAACGCGCTGGTCGGTGTGACCCGTGGCAAGGGCCGGTTCGAGCCGAACACCCGCGCCACGATGCAGGAGGTCTATCCGGGCCTGAAGGTGGAAAGTCAGAACAAATGGCCGACGCTCGCCTTCGATCTGGGCGCGATCAATGACCGCCTCTACATGCTGTTTTCCGCCGGGTTCTACTACAAGACCTTCATGTGGCCGCGCAGCTTCTGGGATTCGGTCTACGAGCCCTTCATCCGCAAGGCCGCAGGTCTGGGCAAGGCCCCGACCGAGGTCGATCCCGATACCTATGCCAGCCGCTACCTGCACTGCGACGTTCTTGTCGTGGGCTCCGGGCCTTCGGGTCTTGCCGCTGCGATGACCGCTGGTCGTGCAGGCGCGGATGTGGTGATCGTGGACGAAAATTCGGAAATGGGCGGCACACTGCTCTCTGAACCGCAGGCGCAGATTGACGGCATCCCGGCCTGGGAATGGCTTGCCGGTGCGGTGTCGGAACTCGACGCGCTGCCCAATGTGCGCCGTATGACGCGGACCACTGCCATCGGCTATTACCACCAGAACATGATCGGCATGGTGGAACGCATCACCGACCATCTGGCGACATTGCCCGAGGACGCGCCGCGCGAACGCATGTGGCGGGTGCGCGCTAGGGAAGTGGTGCTGGCGCAGGGCGCCATCGAACGCCCGCTGGTATTCGACGGCAACGATGTGCCCGGCGTGATGATGTCGGGTGCGGCGCAGACCTTCCTCAACCGCTTCGGCGTGCTGGTGGGCAAGACCCCCGCCGTGCTGACCAGCCATGACAGCGCCTGGCACACCGCGTTTGACATGGCCGAGGCCGGTGCCAAGGTCGCCGCCATCGTTGATACACGCGAGATCGTGGATATCGGGCTTCAGGACCGTGCCAAGGAACTGGGTATCCCGGTCAAGCTGGGTCACACCGCGACCGCCACCAAGGGCCGTCTGCGCATCAAGGGCGTGCGGGTGAACCCGGTGCGCGCCGGGTCCGCTGGCTCGGGCCATTGGGTGTTCTGCGATGCGCTGCTGACCTGTGGCGGCTGGACGCCAACGCTGCATCTTTTCTCGCACACCAAAGGCGCGCTTGATTGGGACGCTGACGCACGTGTCTACCTGCCCGGGCGCAAGTCCGAAGCGGTGCAGATCGCGGGCGCGGGCCGTGGCCTCTGGGGCATCGGGGCCGCGTTGGATGACGGGGCCAAGGCCGGCACGGATGCGCTCAAGACTTTGGGCAAGTCTGCTTCCGTGCCGTCCTACGAGGTGCAGAAAGACCGTATCGGAACCGGCGTGTTCCACAAGGAATTGCCGACCGACCGCAGCCCCGGCAAGGCCAAAGCGTTTGTCGATTTCCAGAACGATGTGACCGCCAAGGATTTGCGCCTTGCCGTGCGCGAGGGCATGAAATCCATCGAACATGTCAAGCGCTACACGACCAACGGCATGGCGACCGATCAGGGAAAACTGTCCAACATGAACGGCCTGACCATCGCGGCCGACGCGCTTGGGAAAGAACCTCCGCAAGTCGGGCTGACCACGTTCCGCCCGCCCTATACGCCCACCACCTTCGGCGCGTTCTGCGGCTATCACAAGGGCGCGCAGTTCGAAGTGACACGCCGCACGCCCATCGACAGCTGGGCTGAGGAAAACGGCGCTGTCTATGAGCCGGTCGCGCTCTGGCGGCGCGCGTGGTACTTCCCCAAGGCGGGCGAGGGCATGCACAAGGCCGTGGCGCGCGAGTGCAAATCGACACGCGAGAGCCTTGGCATCTTTGACGCTTCCACGCTCGGCAAGATCGAGGTCTCCGGCCCCGACGCGACCGAGTTCATGAACCGCATGTATACCAACCCCTGGACCAAGCTGGGTGTCGGGCGCGCACGTTACGGTCTACTGCTGGGCGAGGACGGGTTCATCCGCGATGACGGTGTCATCGGGCGGATGCGCGACGATCTGTTCCACGTCACTACGACAACGGGCGGTGCCGCGCGGGTGCTGAACATGATGGAGGATTACCTTCAGACGGAATGGCCCGATCTCAAGGTCTGGCTGACCTCCACGACCGAGGAATGGGCGACCATCGCGCTCAACGGCCCCAACGCACGCAAGCTGCTCGCGCCCTTTGTCGAGGGCTGCGATATGTCGAACGAGGCGTTCCCGCATATGTCCGTGCGCGAATGCACCGTCGCGGGCTTCCCGTCGCGGCTCTTCCGTATCAGTTTTACCGGCGAGCTGGGTTTCGAGATCAACGTGCCCGCCCGACATGGCCGCGCGCTTTGGGAAAAGCTGTGGGAAGCGGGCAAGCAATACGACATCTGCCCCTATGGCACCGAGACGATGCACGTGCTGCGCGCCGAGAAGGGCTTTATCATCGTCGGTCAGGACACTGACGGCACCGTGACGCCGCAGGATGCCGGGATCGGCTGGGCGATCGGCAAGATGAAGCCCGATTTCGTCGGCAAGCGGTCGCTGGACCGGCCTGACATCGTGGCCCCCAACCGCAAGCAGCTTGTGGGCTTGCTGACCGAGGATCCCAAGGCGGTGTTGGTCGAGGGTGCGCAGATCGTGGACGATCCGAACCAGCCCAAGCCGATGAAGATGATCGGGCATGTCACCTCGTCCTACTGGTCCGAAACCCTGGGCCGGTCGGTAGCGATGGCGGTGATCGAAGGCGGGCATGACAAGATGGATCAGACCATCTTCGTGCCGCAGGCCGACGGCGCGCCGATCAAAGCGAAGATCGGCACGACCATGTTCTATGACCCCAAGGGCGAACGCCTGTTGGTCGAATGAGAGGGAGGACGGATCCATGACTGCACATGTTTCAAATCTGGGTGACGTGACCCTGGCGGTGGTGCCGCCCGTGGCACGGTTCAACCTGCGCATTGCGCCGGGCGATCTCAAGGCGGCGTCGAAAGCTTTCGGACTCGATCTGCCGGCAAAGGTGGGGCAGGGGGCGCATGAGGGCGACCGCTCCGCCTGGTGCCTTGGGCCGGACGAATGGCTGCTGCACGCGCCCGAGGCCGAGCAGGGGACAATCGTCGATGCCTTCGCGGCGATCCGCGAAAAGGTGGCGCACAGCCTCGTCGTGATCTCGGACCGCGAGGTCGCCTATGGGCTGAGCGGCCCGCGCGCGACCGAGCTTTTGACCACCGGATGCCCCATTGATCTGGGCCGCATCAAGGTGGGCAATGCCAAGCGGACCGTCTTTGACTATGCGCAGGTCGTCCTGATCCGCGACGCGGAAGACGAGTGGCGGCTTGAGGTCTGGCGCTCTTTCGCGCCGCATGTCGAGGCGCTTCTGACCACCGCGCAGCGCGAGCTTGCCAGCGGCCTCTGACCGCCTGCCAATCATTCATTTTAGACAAGACGCCGCGCCCGTTGCGCGGCGTGCAACCCCAGTCATGCCGGAGACCATCCCATGTTGAAGACCATCGACCGCAACGCCCTGACCGATATCGCCATCGCAGATGCGATAAGCCACGAACTTTACCGCCAGCAGAACCAGATCGAACTGATCGCCTCGGAAAACATCGTCAGCCGCGATGTGCTTCTGGCGCAAGGGTCGGTGCTGACCAACAAATACGCCGAAGGCTATCCGGGCCGCCGCTATTACGGCGGCTGCGAGCATGTCGATACGGTCGAGCAGATCGCCATCGACCGCGCCAAGAAACTGTTCGGTGCGGGCTTTGCCAATGTGCAACCGCATTCCGGCGCGCAGGCCAATCAGGCGGTGTTCCTTGCGCTGTTGCAGCCCGGCGACCGGATCATGGGTCTGGACCTCGCGCATGGCGGGCACCTGACGCATGGATCGCCGGTTACGATGTCGGGCAAGTGGTTCGATGTGGTAAGCTATGAGGTGTCCGAGGACGATCACCTGATCGACATGGACAACGTGCGTAAAGTCGCGCTTGAGACGAAGCCCAAGATCATCATCGCGGGAGCCTCGGCCTATCCGCGCCACATGGATTTCGCCACCTTCCGCGCCATTGCCGACGAGGTGGGCGCGTACCTGATGGTCGATATGGCGCATTATGCTGGCCTCGTTGCTGCGGGCGAATACCCCGATCCGGTGCCGCACGCCCATGTTGTGACATCGACCACGCACAAGACCCTGCGCGGCCCGCGCGGCGGCATCATCCTGACCAATGACGAAGCACTGGCCAAGAAGTTCAACTCTGCTGTGTTCCCCGGCAACCAGGGTGGGCCGCTGATGCATGTCATCGCGGCCAAGGCCGTGGCCTTTGGCGAGGCGCTGGAGCCTGCTTTCACGACCTACATCCAGAACGTCATCGCCAATGCGCGGGCGCTGTCCGAAGTGTTGATCACGGGTGGTCTGGGCGTCGTGTCGGGCGGCACCGATTGCCACATGGTTCTGGTCGATCTGCGCCCCAAGGGTGTGACCGGCAAGGCGGCAGAGGCAGCGCTGGAACGCGCCGGGCTGACCTGCAACAAGAACGCCATTCCCTTCGATCCCGAAAAGCCCTTCGTCACCTCGGGCGTGCGTCTTGGCACATCGGCAGGCACGACACGCGGGTTCGGAGAGGCCGAGTTCCGCAAAGTCGGTGAACTGGCGCTGCGCGTGATTGACGGGCTGGCCGCCAATCCGGAAGGCGATGCTGCGGTCGAAGCCGACGTGCTGGCCGAAGTGCGCAAGCTTTGCGCCGCGCATCCGATCTACGCGGAACTGGGGTAAGCCATGTTCCTGTCGGTCTTCGAGATCTTCAAGATCGGCGTCGGCCCCTCGTCGTCGCACACGATGGGGCCGATGACCGCTGCCGCGCGGTTCCTGAATGATCTGCGCGGGGCGGCCGAGATCATCCCCGGCGCGGGCAGGCTGACCCGGCTGGGCGCGTCGCTGCATGGCTCGCTGGCCTTCACCGGCAAGGGTCATGCCACCGACCGCGCAGTGATCCTCGGGCTGATCGGCTACGAGCCCGCAACACTCGACCCCGACAAGGCCGAAGAGCTTGAGGCGGAAGTGCGCCGCACCAAACGCATCAGCCCCCCGGGGCTGGGCACGCTCGATTTCGACCCCGAGGCCGATCTGGTTTTCGACTATGGCCCGCCCATGCCCGGCCATGCCAACGGGCTGGTGCTGCGCGCCTTTGACGAGGGCGGCAACCCCTACATGACGCAGACCTATTATTCGGTCGGCGGCGGGTTTGTCGTGACCGAGGCCGAGCTTGAGGCCGCGAAGTCCCGCACGCTTCATGCCGAAAAGGCCGCGATGGGCTATCCCTATCCCTTCGGGTCGGCGGCAGAGATGCTGGAGATGGGACGCACGTCGGGCAAGAGCATTGCCGAGATGAAGCGCGCGAATGAATGTGTGCATCAGAAAATCCAGCCGCGCGAATTGTCGGGCCAGATCACCCGTATCTGCGATGTGATGAACGACTGTATCGACCGTGGCCTGCGGATGGAGGGCATCCTGCCCGGCGGGTTGAGCGTCAAACGCCGTGCCAGGGCCATCCACGAGCAACTTCTGGCCGAAAGCGGAACCAACCAGCGCCAGCCGCATGCAGTGAACGACTGGCTGTCGGTTTATGCGATGGCCGTGAACGAGGAAAACGCCGCCGGCGGTCGGGTTGTCACGTCACCCACCAACGGGGCGGCAGGCGTCGTGCCGTCGGTGATCCGCTACTACCGCGATCATTGCATCGGCGCCACTCAGGAGGGTGTCGAGACGATCATGCTTGCGGCCTCGGCGATTGGTGGACTGATCAAGCACCGCGCGTCGATCTCGGGGGCGGAATGTGGCTGTCAGGCCGAAGTGGGCAGCGCCTCGGCGATGGCGGCGGCGGGGCTGTGTGCGGCGCTTGGTGGCAGCAACGAGCAGATCGAGAACGCCGCCGAAATCGCGCTGGAGCATCACCTTGGCATGACCTGCGATCCCGCCGCCGGGCTGGTGCAGGTGCCCTGCATCGAACGCAACGGGCTGGGTGCGATCAAGGCCGTCAGTGCAGCAAGCCTCGCCCTGCGCGGCGACGGCACACATTTCATGCCTCTGGACAATTGCATAGAGACCATGCGCCAGACGGGTGAAGACATGAACACCAAATACAAGGAGACAAGCCTTGGAGGCCTTGCAGTCAACCTACCCGAATGCTGATGGTGCGGTTCGCCCCACCGAGGTCGAACGCCATGTCCTCAGGGTGTCCTGTGCGGCGCGCCCGGGTATCGTCGCGGCGGTCTCGACCGCGCTTGCGGCCAAGGGCGCGAACCTCGTGGAAAGCAGCCAGTTCTGGGACGAGACCAGCGACCGCTTTTTCCTGCGTGTCGGGTTCATAGCGCCCCAGGGGGCCGAGATCGCAGAGGCTCTGGCCCCGGCGCGTGATGCCTTCGACATGACGCTTGACCTGACGCCAGCGGCGCGCAAGCCCCGGCTGATCGTCATGGTGTCGAAATTCGACCACGCGCTGCTGCACCTGCTTTACCAGATCCGCATCGGCTGGCTGAACGCCGAGGTCTGCGCCATCGTGTCGAACCATCCCGACGCCGAAGGCAT
Organism: Puniceibacterium confluentis; assembly: GCF_007923445.1. Lineage (GTDB taxonomy): Bacteria > Pseudomonadota > Alphaproteobacteria > Rhodobacterales > Rhodobacteraceae > Puniceibacterium > Puniceibacterium confluentis. The sequence goes on from NZ_VOJI01000037.1 coordinate 23,626, forward strand.
CGCCGCGCGCGAAGGCGTGCCGTTCCATCACTGGCCCGCCACCCGCGAAACCAAGCCCGAGATTGAGGCGCGGCTTGTCGATCTGGCGGATAGGCTAAAGGCGGATCTCGTCGTGCTGGCGCGCTACATGCAGATCCTGTCGGACGATCTGGCGCGCAGGCTTTCGGGCCGCGCGATCAACATCCACCATTCCTTCCTGCCCAGCTTCAAGGGGGCCAAGCCCTATCACCAGGCCCATGCCCGCGGCGTCAAGCATATCGGGGCGACGGCGCATTACGTCACCGGCGATCTGGATGAGGGACCGATCATCGAACAGGATGTCGAACGCGTGAGCCATGCCTCTGGCCCCGACGATCTGGTCGCCATTGGCAGGGACATCGAATCCCGCGTTCTGGCACGGGCCGTCAAGCTGCATCTCGAAGGCCGGGTGTTCGTCAACGGAGCGAAGACAGTCATTTTGTGACTCTTGCGGGGCTGGGTCGCGCATATCCAGACCAAGGCCATAGGTGTGGAACGTGTCGAACGGCAGTGTCGCCAGATGTCGAGTAGTCCTTAATTGGATTCTGCCTCAATCTGTGTGGCGCAACTATCCTGAGACTCGAAAATTCAGGAGGGATAGTTGTGAGCTCAAAGAAGCACTGGTCGCCTGGGCGCGATGTTTCCGTTCAAGGCGTCGAGCGGCGTGATACCGGCGGGTGGCTTGTATCTGGCATTTTGGCACCGAAAGGCATCTGCCCGGATTGTGGATCGCGATCGCTGCGACGTCACGGGTGGCGACAACGCCGACTGCAGGATCTACCCGCACATGGAGACGGGGTCACAATCGCACTCTGGGTCTGCAGATGGCGATGTCCCGCTTCCACGTGCCCGCGGCGGACGTTATCGGACTACACCTCAACAATTGCACGCCCATTTGCACGTCGAACTTCGCGTGCTGGTCAGATTGTCGGTCATCTGGGGCACGCCACGGATGGGCGGCCTGCCGAGCGGCTCTTGCGCCGTTTGGGGATCGGTGTCAGCGATGACACGGTGCTGCGGCACCTTAAGCAGCGTGGCGTTGTTGCACAAGTCTGACGACGGAGGATTCACTTCGTGAATCCATGGCGTTAGACGCGCGGTATGAGCAAGCCATCTCCCATCCGCTGTCGCACGACGACCTGGTCCAGCTACAACGCATCGCTGCGGAAGCGGGGATCGCTGCTGATCCGGGTCGACAGGGACATGACCTGGCGCGCGCCACGTGACTGGCGACCCGGACGGCCAGCGGTGTTTTCCGATGCGGCTATCCAGTTCTGCCTGTCGATCAAGATCCTGTTCAAGCTGCCGCTGCGCCAGACCGCTGGCATGGTGGCG
>NZ_VOJI01000038.1 GCF_007923445.1 Puniceibacterium confluentis
CAACAGCAGGCCGCATGAGGTCAGAAATCAATACACGGATTCTTCCAAAGACTGGAGGAGAGCTGGGTCGCAGGTCACATCCGCACCTGATCGAAATGGGTCTTCCCGGCTTCATTCGGTCGCAAGTTGATGGGCCGTTGTTCTATGCCGCGAAAAAAGCAGGCGAGGACTTGGTGACGCGCGCCAAGAACGCAGGAAAGAAAGTCGGCATCTGGGTCCGGGAAGTTGCTGGCGTGTCCGACCCCGGCGTCTGGCCCAGCCATGGCTGGCGGCATCGCTTCAAGACCATCGCGCGGGAGGTCGATATAGCGCCGGAATACAGTGACGCGTTCACGGGACACGAGGACGGAAGAGCCAGCACCAACTACGGCGAAACGACCCTGAAGGTGCTCTGGCGGGAAATCCAGAAGTTACCCAAATACGATATTTGACAGACTGCAGGCTTGAGCCTCGCTAAGCTCGGTTCCGCGTAGCCAGCCTCGAAGTAGGCGTGAAGGTGGTTCATGCTACCAGAAGTCATTTGCGCCCTCACGCTGTCATCGGGCACTCGCGCCCCTGCCGGTATCCAGTCGATGTTCCGCAAATGGTTCACAATCATCGCCAGCCGGGCGTGCGATGCAAAAAATGCACCGCCACACTGAAAATATAGCAATAGAAGTTTACGCTGGTCCAGCGCACCCTTTCCCTCAAGTGCCGAATGCACGGATTCGCAAACTGCAACGAGAGGCTTTGCCATGACCGAAACGACACGACGCAACCTTTTGAAAATGGGCATGGCAGGGGCGTCGATCTTGCCGTTTCTGCGCGTTTTGCCCGCCGCCGCACAGGGTGCGGACACTCTGGTGGTCGCCACCGGGCAGACAATCAACTCGCTGGACCTGCACCGCACCGGCACCAACCGTGCCTCCTACCAGGTGGCGGTGAACTGCTATGACAGGCTGGTGTCCTTTGGCACCAAGGAAGCACCCGGTGGCGGCTATTCCTACGATTACGACACGGTTGTGCCGGAACTGGCCGAGAGCTGGACCGTTTCGGAAGACGGGCTGACGCTTACCTTCAAGATCAAGCCGAACGCCACCTTCTGGGACGGCAGCAAGGTGACGGCCGAGGATGTGAAATGGTCCTTTGACAGGGCGGTTTCGGTCGGCGGATTTCCGACCGTGCAGATGAAGGCCGGCGGGCTCGAACGTCCCGAGCAGTTCGCAGCTGCCGATGCGGAGACCTTTGTCATCACGCTGGACCGTCCGTCCAAGCTGGCGATCCCCGATCTGGCCGTGCCGGTGCCCTTCGTGATCAACTCGGCACTGGCAAAGGCAAATGCAACCGCGGACGATCCCTGGGCCATGGAATACCTGCACACGACACCGGCAGGTTCGGGCGCGTTCAAGGTGCTGCGCTGGACCCCTGGCGAGCAGCTGGTCTATGAGCGCAACGACGATTGGGTCGGCGGCCCTGTCCCGGCGGTCAAGCGCATTGTCGTGCGCGAAGTTCCCAGCCCCGCCACCCGCCGCGCCCTGATCGAACGGGGGGATGTGCATATGTCGTTCGACATTCCCGACAAGGATGCCGCCGAACTGGCCGAGATTGTGGATGTCTATTCGACGCCCGTCGAGAACTGCATTCACTGCCTGTGCTGCAACACGAATTTCGAGCCATTCCAGGATCCGGATGTGCGCAAGGCTGTCGCCTATGCGGTGCCTTACGAGGATATCTTTCAGGCGGCGGCCTACGGGCGCGGCGCGCCACTCTGGGGGGGCGAAGCGGCGATCGGAGATACGGCCTGGCCGCGCAAGACGCAGTATTACACCGACATCGACAAGGCCAAGGCGCATATGGCCAAGTCCGGTTTCCCCGACGGGTTCGAGGTGCCGCTGTCGATCAGCCTCGACCTGGCCTCCTGGATGGAACCGGCGGCCCTTCTCATTCAGGAGAGCCTGGCCCAGATCGGCATCGTCGCGGAGATCGAAAAGATACCCGGCGCCAACTGGCGCACCGCGGCTCTGGTGGAAAAGCGCCTGCCGCTGCATCTGGAAAACTTCGGCGGCTGGCTGAACACGCCAGACTACTACTTTTTCTGGGCCTATCAGGAGGGGCACCTGTTCAATTCGTCCAATTACCGCAATGACGAGATCGAGGAGCTGGTAAGCGCCACCCTGCACATGCCGATGGACGACCCCGAATATGCCCCCAAGATCAAGCGCATGTTCGAAATCGTGCTCGAGGAACTGCCGCGTATTCCCCTGTATCAGCCGGCGCTCAACGTCGCGACAAACGGCGCCGAGGGGTACGAGTTCTGGTTCCATCGCCAGCTTGACGTCCGCCCTCTGTCGGCCGTCTGAACATCATGTCCGCCGCCGCATACTCCCGGCTGCGCGCCGTCGCCTTTCGCGTCGCGCAGTCAATCCCGGTCGTCCTCGGTGTCGTGGTGATCAGCTTTCTGCTCACCCGTGCACTGCCCGGCGATCCGGCAGCCTATTTTGCAGGGGCGGCGGCGGACGCAGCCTCGATTCAGGAAGTGCGCGAAGCCCTGGGCTTGGACAAGCCGCTGCTACAGCAGTTCCTTCTGTATGTTACCGACCTTGCTCATGGCGATCTTGGTCAGTCGATTTCCAGCGGTCGGCCGGTGGCGGTGGACCTGGTCAGCCGCCTGCCCGCCTCTCTGGAACTGACGCTTACAGCGCTGGTGCTGTCCTGCGGCCTCGCCATTCCGCTGGGCATTCTGGCAGCCACCCGCCCCGGTTCCTGGGTCGATCACCTGTGCCGGGTGCTGGTGACGGCCGGCGTCTCGTTGCCGACGTTCTTTACCGGCATCCTGCTGATCTATATTTTCTACTACCTGCTCGGAGTCGCGCCTTCGCCGCTGGGACGTCTGGATTTCATCTACCTCGCGCCCGACCATGTCACGGGTTTCTACCTCATTGATGCCGCCCTCACCGGCGACTGGGAAACCTGGCGCGGGGCCGCGAAACAGCTGATCCTGCCGTCCACCACGCTGGCGCTGTTCACGCTCGCTCCGATCGCGCGGATGACGCGGGCGGCGATGCTGACGGCTCTGTCGTCGGACTTCATCCGCACGGCACGCGCGGCGGGCCTGTCCCGCGGCACGGTGTTATACGCCTATGCTTTCCGGAATGCCCTGCTGCCGGTGGTCACGACGCTGGGCATGGTATTCTCCTTCGCTCTGGGGGCCAATGTGCTGGTGGAGAAGGTCTTTGCCTGGCCCGGCATCGGCTCTTATGCGGTCGAGGCGCTGGTGGTGTCGGATTATGCCGCGGTGCAGGGGTTTGTGCTGGCCATGGCGCTGCTGTTCGTTGCGCTCAATCTGGTGATCGACCTGCTGTATTCCGTGATCGATCCACGTTTCGGGTTTGCTGCAAAATGACTGATATCCCGGTAAAGTTGACCAGAACGTCCGGCACCCTTGATCATCTGATCTATGTCCTGCGCGCCAACCCGGTGACCCTGCTGGCGTTTGCGATGTTCGCAATGATTGTGCTTTCCGCGGTCTTCGGCCCGGCCCTGGTGCCCTACGATCCTCTCCAGACCGATGCGAAGAACGCCCTTCAGGCGCCGTCCTGGGCGCATTGGTTCGGCACGGACAACGTCGGGCGGGACGTGTTCAGCCGTGTCATCGTCGCCACCCGTCTGGACCTGGCAATCTCGGTCGCCGCCGTCGCGTTGTCCTTTGTCCTCGGCTCGGTCCTGGGGGCCACTGCCGGTTACTGGGGTGGATGGCTCGATATCGTGCTGAACCGCCTCCTCGACACGATCATGGCCTTTCCGTTGTTCGTGCTGGCGATGGGCATTGTCGCCGCGCTTGGCAATACGATCGAGAACATCATCTACGCCACCGCCATCATCAACGTGCCGTTTTATGCCCGCCTTGTGCGCGCCGAAGTCAACATTCGCCGCAACGCGGGCTTTGTCCAGGCTGCGAAGCTGACCGGCAATTCCGACATTCGCGTGCTGGCGATGCACATCTTTCCCAACGCGCTGCCGCCGATGATGGTGCAGGTTTCGCTCAACCTTGGCTGGGCGATCCTGAATGCGGCGGGGTTGTCCTTCATCGGGCTGGGCGTGCGCCCCCCGACACCGGAATGGGGGATCATGGTGGCAGAGGGCGCAAACTTCATCGTGTCCGGTGAATGGTGGCTGGCGGTTTTTCCGGGCCTGTGGCTGATGATCGCGGTCTTTACCTTCAACCTTCTGGGCGACGGTCTGCGCGACATCGTCGATCCCCGCAAAAGGACCTGAGAGCCATGCTGAGCGTCAAGAACCTGGCCGTGTCGTTCCAGACCCGGCGTGGCACCGTGGAAGCGGTGCGCGGCATCAGCTTTGATCTGGCCAAAGGTGAGATCCTGGGAATCGTTGGCGAAAGCGGCTCGGGCAAATCCGTGACCTCCTATGCGCTGATGCGCATTCTCGATGCCGGCGGCAGGATCAAGGCCGGAGAGGCAACCTATTCCGGGATCGACCTGCGCCGCGTGGCCGAGAGGGATATGGGCGACATCCGCGGGCGGGAGATTTCGATGATCTTCCAGAACCCGCGCGCCGCGCTGAACCCGATCCGCAAGGTCGGCCACCAGATCGAGGACGTGCTGCGCCGACATGCCCGGGCCACCCGTCACGATGCGCGGGCCAAGGCAATCAAGGCACTTGAGGATGTGCGCATCAACGACGCCGAGGCCCGCTATGACGCCTATCCCTTTGAACTGTCGGGGGGAATGTGCCAGCGTGTCGTCTGTGCCATTGCCCTGGCCTGCGATCCCAGGCTGTTGATCGCGGACGAACCGACCACGGGACTCGACATCACCACACAGCAGGCCGTGATGGAACTTGTCCGCGACCTCATCCGCGCCCGCAACATGAGCAGCATCCTGATCACCCATGACCTCGGGTTGGCGGCACAATACTGCGACCGGATCATGGTGATGAAGGACGGGCTGATCGTGGAACAGGGCGATCCCGCCCGGATATTCAGTGATCCGCAGCACAGTTACACCCGCAAGCTCGTCGATGCGACGCCGCGCATGGGCGAAGGCATCCGCAGCCTGCTGCCCCCCGAGGAACGCAAGGCGGAACTGCCGCATCAGGTGCACGACCGTCCGCTGCTCGAGGTGAGCAACCTGACCAAGACCTTCAAGGGCATGGCCGGTCCGGTTCATGCGGTCAGGGGAATCTCCTTCAGCATCAGGCAGGGGCAGAGTGTCGGTCTGGTTGGCGAAAGCGGATGCGGCAAATCCACCACCTCGGAAATCCTCGTGCGGCTGATGGATGCAACCAGCGGCGACATCATCTTTGACGGGCAGGACATCGCCGGCATCCCCGCTCAGGGTTTTGCCCGCAACCCGCGCCGCGCCGAGATTCAGATGGTGTTTCAGGATGCCACCGACAGTCTGAATCCGCGCCACACTGCGCGTCAGGCCATCGGCGAACCGCTGCGGCGTCTGGGCGCCCTGCGCGCCGCGCCGCTGGCGGCACGGATCGAAGAACTGGCCACGCTTGTCGGATTGCCCCTGCCATTGCTCGACCGCTTTCCCCACCAGCTTTCCGGGGGGCAGAAGGCGCGCGTTGGCATCGCCCGCGCCGTCGCGCTGGAACCGAAGTTCCTGATCCTCGATGAACCCACCGCCGCCCTCGACGTCTCGATCCAGGCCGTCGTTCTGAACCTGCTGGTCGACCTGCGCGCCAAACTCGGCATGACCTACCTATTCGTCAGCCACGACCTGCACGTCGTTGCGCTGCTCTGTGACCATGTGATCGTGATGAGGGCGGGCGAAATTGTCGAACAGGGTCCGGTGACTCGGGTTATGACCGACCCGCAGAACGCCTATACAAAGGCTTTGCTGGCTGCCGCCCCGAAACCGCCCGCCCGCCGCCAGTTGGCCTGAAACGCATCCGCCACGCCCCCCAGCGCATGCATCACAAACCGCCGCGCAAGGCGGACTTTCTATTGATGGAAGCGTTGTCGGGCTCCCGGGGGCCAGATGCACAAACCGGGTGACAGACATCGCCGATGCCCGGACGGATTCATCCAGCAAGCTCTGGGACGGGGGCGGCGTGAGCGCCACACTCAGATTTGTGACATCGTCGGATCTGGCAACGAGAGCCGACTGTCCGAAACCCGGCAGTGTCGCCATCCGGCCCGCGGATCCGTTACGGCGGCTCTGGATCGGGTCTGCGCCGCAGCGCGCCGCCAAACCGTGTGCAACGGAGCACATTGCGTCACATTTGGCCGGTCAAAGTTGCGGGCCGATTGACAGGCATGACACCGGTTCGGCTAGAAATTTCCCTGTCGGCAACTTGGAAAAAATGCCGGGTCACACTATTTGCCTGAATTGCCAAAGCGCTATCTGCTACGGTATGTCGAGGTCGGTTCACGGACGTCGTCGCCGCGCATCAAGCGCTACTTTGAGGGTGCAACACAGTGATGGGTATTATGCACGACATCAGATCTTCAGACCCGCAGCAAAGGCTTGTGACAGGAACGTGGGGCCTGGATCAGGTGCTTCGGGGCGGAATTACCCCGCATCGGCTTTATCTGGTGGAAGGCACTCCCGGGTCCGGAAAAACCACGCTCGCGCTCAAGTTCCTGATGGTGGGGAGGGACGCGGGAGAGCCGGCCCTCTACATCACCCTGTCCGAAACCGTCAACGAGCTGAAAGCCGTGGCACAGTCACATGACTGGACACTGTCGGGAATTGACCTGTTCGAGATGGTGCCCGAAGACGAATTCAGCACGGACCACGAACAGTCACTTCTGCATCCAAGCGAAGTCGAGCTGGGCGAAACGGTGCGCGGGATCATCGAGCTGGTGGAAAAGACCAACCCGACACGGGTCGTGCTCGACAGCCTGTCCGAATTGCGCTTGCTCGCGCAGAATGCGCTGCGCTATCGCCGTCAGATTCTGGCGCTGAAGCACTTTTTCGCCCGGAGAAAGTGCACGGTTCTGATGCTTGATGATCGCACGGCAGAGCCTGGTGATCTGCAACTGCATTCCATCGCGCATGGTGTCATCTCGCTGGAACAGCTGGCCAACAACTATGGATCGGAACGCCGGCGCCTTCGTGTGGTCAAGATGCGCGGGCTGAAATATCATGGCGGCTATCACGACTTTACCATCGAACGCGGCGGCCTGTGCGTCTATCCCCGGCTGATCGCCGCGCACCATCACCGCGACTATTCGATCGAGCCGGTGACCACGGGGTTGCCGCAACTGGACGCCCTTCTGGGCGACGGACTTGTTCCCGGAACCAACGCCTTGCTTGCCGGACCAGCGGGTGTCGGCAAGACGACGACGGCGGTGCGGTGCATGATCGCGGCCCTGAAACGCGGTCAGAAAGCGGCCTACTTTCTCTTTGATGAACGGCTGTCGACGCTCCTGATCCGCTCGCGGGCGCTGGACATGGACCTGCAGCCATACGTTGACAGCGGTCAGCTTGAGATCCGTCAAATCGATCCCGCCGAGCTGTCGCCGGGAGAATTCGCAAGCGCGGTGCGCATCGCGGTGGAAAAAGACGATGTCAGCGTCGTCGTGATCGACAGTCTCAATGCCTACCTTCACGCGATGCCCAGCGACGATTTTCTCGTGTTGCAGATGCATGAACTGCTCAGCTACCTTGCGCAGCAAGGGGTTGTTTCGCTGATGATCCTCGGACAGCACGGGGTGACCGGTGACCTGCGGTCGGACATCGATATCAGCTACCTCGCGGACACCGTCCTGTTGTTGCGGTTCTTCGAGGCACATGGCGAGGTCCGCAAATCAATCTCGGTTATCAAGACCCGGACATCTGATCACGAACACAGCATTCGTGAGCTCCGGATTGACAAGAACGGCATCTCGATCGGTGAGCCGATCCGCAGCTTCTCGGGAATTTTGTCCGGATCTCCGGTATATAACCGGACGAATGGCGAATTGCTGCCACTCGATGACCATGCAGGGGCTGTGGAGAGGTGAACGAACGGTTGACGCGCCCTGCACCGGATCAGGGCGACCCTCCAGATATATCGTCCGCAGTGGCTGTCCTGGCGCCCCGGGGCCGGGATGCCGCCGTCGCGGGGCACCTGCTGAAAAAGGAAGACATCACCGCAATTGCCGTGCCCTCTCTCGAGGCCCTGGCCGAGCTTATCGAGCGGCGGATCGGCGTCATTCTGATCACCGAAGAGGCATTGAGCGGAGTGGGAGGCGAAGCGGTCAACGAGGCGCTAGATAACCAGCCATCATGGTCTGATGTGCCGTTTGTCGTTCTGTCCAACGGCTCCGTCACGAACAGGTCTGCCAGAGCTACGCGGCAGATGGATTCCCTGCGCAACGCGGTTCTGTTGTCTCGACCGCTTCATGCCGAAGAACTCATCCGGGCGGTGCGCTCGGCCCTGACCGCCAGAAGCCGCCAGCACGACGCCCGCGGTCACATGGAAAAATTGCAGCAAGGCGAACGCCAACTGTTTGAAAGCGAGGCAAAGTTCCACGCCATCGCCGATTTCATTGACCAGATGATCTGGTCGACACTGCCCGACGGATACCACGACTACTACAACCACCGCTGGTATGAATTCACCGGCGTTCCGGCAGGATCGACCGACGGCGACGCCTGGAGCCAAATGTTCCATCCTGACGATCGGGAAAAGGCGTGGGGCCTCTGGCGGCACAGTCTGAAAACCGGCGAACCTTACGAGGTGGAATACCGGCTGAGGCATCGGTCCGGCGAATATCGCTGGGTTCTCGGACGGGCCCAGCCGGTGTTCGACAAAACCGGCAAGATCGAGCGCTGGTATGGCAGCTGTACGGAAATTCACCAGATCAAGCTGGCCGAGGAGCAGCGCCAGCTGATGTTGGCAGAGATGAACCACCGGGTGAAGAATACGCTGGCCATGGTGAATGCCATGGTGTCCCAGACGCTGCGCCAGGCCGAGAACCTTCAGGATGCGCAGTCCTCGATCCAGTCGCGCCTTGGCATGATGGCGCTGGCCCATGACCGTCTCATCAAGGCCGCGTGGACCGAAACCCACATCTGTGAAGTCGTCGAGGCAGCGCTGGCACCGCACCACTCTGGCAACCGCCGCTTTGTTGTCCAGGGGGCTGATCTGTTGATCGGGTCAAAGCAGGCGCTGGCGTTGACGATGGCGCTGCACGAACTGTCGACAAATGCCACCAAGTACGGCGCGCTGTCGATCGAGTCAGGCGTCGTTCACGTGTCGTGGAGCATCGAGACCGGCGACGAGCAGGACAGCTTTTTAATGGTCTGGACGGAAAGCGGCGGACCACCCGTTGCGGCGCCGACCCGCCGTGGTTTTGGAAGCCGCATGATTGAACAGGCGCTCGCCGGGTATTTCAACGGACGCACGGAACTGATCTACGATCCAGACGGTTTGACTTTCAAGCTCAGAGCCCCGCTGACGGGTCTGACGCAATAGCCCCAAGTCTTTGAATGCCCGCAGAAGGAACAGGACAGGAATGACCCAAGACATCAAGAAGCGTCCTGCCGTTCTGATCGTTGAAGACGAACCGCTGTTACGGATGGATGCCGTCGACATGATCGGCGATGCCGGCTTTCGGACCTATGAAGCCGGCACCGCAGCCGCCGCCATCACGATCATGGAAACCCACAGCGATATCGGCATTCTCTTTACCGACATTGATATGCCCGGCAGCATGGATGGTCTGCAGCTCGCAGCCCACGTCCACCAGGGCTGGCCGCAGGTTGCCATCGTCATTGCGTCCGGCGTTGTCGAGATCGAGAAGGTCGGAATGCCCGAAGGTGCGATGTTCTTTTCCAAACCCTATGCCTCGAGCCAGGTCACCAGGACATTGCAGGATATTGCCGACCGGCAGTGACCCCGGACATCCCCGCTGAACTGTTGTGCCTCCGGTCCGGTCGATTGCACGGCTGTGCCGCCAAACCCGCTGTCAAATGAACTCGACCGGTTTTTCCCACTGGATCAGAACTGTACAGCCGTCCTCGGACCAGACGGTGTGGATCGAACCTGCCGGATTGAACGCGAGCGATCCGGCGTAGTAGCGGCCGTTCTCGTCACTCTGGCTGCCTGACAACACCAGGATGGTCTCAAGTCCGGCGTGCCGGTGGCGCGGAACCGAAGCGCCCCGGGCGTAGCGCAGCATGGCCACATCAGGCCCGCCGCGCCAGAGGTGACATATTTCCACCCCCTCGCGAAACGGCTCGAACGGCATGCTGGCCCAGTCATCGGGCAGCAACCCGGCAAATATTCTTGGCTCAATCATCGAGGGCCTCAAGGATCTGATCAGTTGTTGCGGCCCAGCCGACGATGCCACCCTGTGCGATGATCATGTCGATGGCAGCGGCTTTGAAGGCCGGAAAATAGCTTTCGGTTGCATCGGTCGCGATCAGGCAGTCATAGCCGCGGTCGTTTGCCTCGCGCATGGTGGTCTGCACGCAGACCTCGGTGGTGACCCCGGCGAAAACAAGCTGCCGGATGCCGAGACCGGTCAGCATCTCGCCCAGCGCGGTGGCATAAAACGCCCCCTTCCCCGGCTTGTCGATGACAACCTCGCCCGGAAGCGGCGCCAGCGCGGGCACGATGTCGGCGCCGGGCTGGCCCGCGATCAGGACGCGGCCCATCGGCCCGGCATCGCCGATCCGCAGCGCAGGAGCACCCCGCAGCCGCTTTGCGGGCGGGCAATCCGACAGATCCGGCAGATGACATTCGCGGGTGTGAAAGATCGGCAGGCCCGCGGCCCGAAACCCGTGCAGCAGTCTTTCCACCGTCGGCAGGATTGCCTGAAGCAGCCCGACGTCATTGCCCAGACTGGCGCCAAAGCCGCCGGGTTCGATGAAATCGCGCTGCATATCAATGACCACCAACGCGATCCGGTCCGGTTGGAACGGAAATTCGAAAGGCTGAGCCGCGATCCTGTGCATCAGCTGTGCCCCGCCATGTGGCGTCCGATTTCTGCGACGTCTGCCGTGGCGATCGGCGTCTCAAAGGCGATCCGTCCTTCGGACATCACCAGAATGCGGTCGGACAGTTCCATGATCTCATCCAGATCCTCGCTGATCAGAAGAATTGCCGTGCCACGGTTGCGGGCCTCGATCAAACGGTCGCGGATCGCCGACACGGCGGCGAAATCCAGACCAAAGCAGGGGTTCGAAATGATCAGGGCCCTGACATCTCCGGTCAGTTCGCGGCCCAGCACCGCACGCTGCACGTTGCCGCCGGACAGCGCGGCGATGCGTGCCGCGGGCGAGGATGTCTTGACCTGAAAGGCGCCGATCAGCTCGGCCGCATTGCGGGCGATGGCGCGGCCGTCCTTCCAGAAGCTCGGCCTGCCGTCCCTGCCGGTATCGAACATGCGAAATGCCAGGTTCTCGGCCACGCTCATGCGCGGGGCGCAGGCGTTGCGCAAGGGTTCCTCCGGCAGATAGCGGATCTGGTGGGTGCGTGCCTCGGCGCGGGTGGCACCGTAAGGCGTGCCGTTCACGGTGATCTCGCCGCTGTCGCGGCGGCGCTGGCCAGTCAGCACCTCCATCAGTTCCATCTGACCGTTGCCGGAAATCCCCGCGATGCCCAGTATCTCGCCCGAATGCAGCGTGACCGAGTCGATCTCGATATTCTTCAGACCGGTGCGGTCCTGCGCCTTGACCCCGTGCAGCGTCAGCAGCGGCTGTTTTTCGGTGGTCTCCCGGATCCGTTTGCTGGCCACCGGGGCCTCGCCCATCATTGCGCTGCTCATCTGCGCGACGCTCAGGTCAGCGACGGATCCGCCGCCGACATATCTGCCCCGGCGCAGGATCGAGACATCGTCGGCAAAGGCCGTCACTTCGCGGAACTTGTGTGTGATCATCAGCACGGTGATCTTTCCCGCCGTGGTCAGCGCCCGGACATGGCCCAACACCTCGTCGGCCTCGGCAGGCGTCAGAACCGAAGTCGGTTCGTCCAGAATCAGGAACCGGTTGCCAAGGTACAGCTGCTTGATGATTTCCAGCTTCTGCTTTTCCCCCGCCGCCAGCCGGCTGACCGGCTGATCCAGAGGCACCACAAACGGCATCGTCGCCATGAAGGCATCAAGCGCATCCCGTTCCTTGCGCCAGTCGATCACGGCGGGCGTGTCGGTGCGGCTGATCACCAGATTTTCAGCGGCGGTGAGTGACGGCACCAGTGTGAAATGCTGATACACCATGCCCAGCCCCAGCGACTGCGCCACTTTCGGATCGCTCATGAAGGCCTCGTGGCCGGCGACCAGAAGCTCGCCACTGGTGGCGTGGTAAAAGCCCATGATGCATTTCACCAACGTCGACTTTCCCGCACCGTTTTCCCCCAGCAGCGCGTGGAAGCTGCCTGCCGGGATGTTGATCGAGACATCGTCCAGCGCGGTAAAGTCGCCAAAGCGCATGGTCATGTGCAGCGCCTCGACGCTGATGGCGCCGCCTTCGGTCTGCAGCACACGGCTCATGCGGGCAGCCCTGCAATCAGGCTGGCGCTGTCGGTGACCGCGCCAAAGACGCCGCCCTGCATGGTGACCATCCTGATCGCGGCGGCATGGTTCTCGGGATCGGTCGCACCACAGCAATCCTGCACGATCACACATTCATAACCGCGGTCATTGGCCTCGCGCATGGTGGTCGAGACGCAGACATCGGTGGTGATCCCGGTCAGGATCAGGTTTTCGATGCCACGGGTGCGCAGGATCAGCTCAAGGTCCGTGGCGCAAAAACTGCCCTTTCCCGGCTTGTCGATGATCACTTCGCCATCCAGCGGGTAAAGTTCGGGAATGATGTCCCAGCCCGGTTCGCCACGGATCAGGATCCTGCCGCAGGGACCGGCATCGCCGATGCCCGCACCGATCTGCCGGCTGCGCCAGCGTTTGTTGGCCGGAAGGTCCGCCAGATCCGGGCGGTGCCCCTCGCGGGTGTGGATGATGTGATACCCCTTGGACCGCATTTCGGCCATCAGCGCCTTGATCGGTTCGATCGGCGCCTGCGTCAGCGACAGGTCATACCCCATGTGGTCGACATAGCCGCCCGTACCGCAGAAATCCGTCTGCATGTCGATCACGATCAGCGCGGTATTTTCGGGACGAAGATCCCCGTTGTAGGGCCATGCATAGGGCGTGGAGGCGATGGTGGTCATTGGCAGGGTTCCTTTTCGCCGAACTTGCGGTTGGGTTTGGGAAACCCGAAACCGGTGCCGTCCGTGACCCTGACCTGATCTTCCCACGGCACGCGGTAGGCACCGGCGGCCAGATCGGTCATGTAGGTATAGGGACAGTCCTGCGCGCCGCCCTTGACGGCGACATAGCCACGATGCCCGAACTGGTAGGGGTTGTTTTCGACACCCCAACCGGCGCGGGCCTCGCGCACCAGATCGGGGCGGACCTCGGCGGTGATGATCTCGTCCGCCCGCCCCGTCTTGCCGTGGGCGATCACACGTCCCTCGTGGTCGATGATCATGCCCTCGCCCATACTGTCGAAGGTGCCGTCGGATCCGCACATGCATACATTGGCGGTGATCATCAGGTTGCAGAAGCTGTTGGACTGGTTGGTAAAACGCCAGGCCTCGCGGATCGGCGCGGTATATCCGGCGGTTCGGATCATGATCTCGGCGCCCTTGTAGGCGGCCTCGCGCGCCATTTCCGGGAACATGCCGTCATGGCAGATGATCAGCCCGATCCGCGCGCCCCTCGGTCCGGTACAGACCGGGATGCCGGTGTCCCCCGGCTCCCACGGCTCGACCGGAACCCAGGGGTGCATCTTGCGGTAATAAAGCTGCACCTCGCCCTGGTCGTCGATGATCAGCCCGGTGTTGTAGGGATACCCGCCGGGATTGGCCTCCATGATCGAAAAGCACCCCCAGATGGCGTTGTCGACGCAGGCCTGCTTCAGTGCCGCCACCTCGGGCCCGTCCATGGTGCACATGATGTCGGGATTGGTGTCCATCGACAGCCCGTGCAGCATGTATTCGGGAAAGACCACCAGATCCATGGTGCCCAGGTTGCGCCGCGCCTTGCCGACCAGTTCCACCACGCGGGCGGTCTGTGCGGCGAGGTCCGCCCTGGTTTCGACCACCGGCAGCCTGAGCTGTACCAGACCGATCACCACTCCGTTTTCGGATTTGTTCAAACCACCCAGGCCGTTCATTGCGATATTCCCTATTTTGTCAGGCTCAGTTCCAGTGGCGCGCCCTGCATGGCACGGTCCGGTGAACTGGTCAGGATCAGCAGCCCCAGCGTCAGCACGTAGGGGGCGGCGAAAAACAGATAGTAGCCCTGCGAGATGCCCACCGACTGCAGCGCCGGTCCCAGCGCGCCCGCCCCGCCGAACAGCAGTGCTGCCCAGAAACAGTTGATCGGGTTCCAGCGGGCAAAGATCACCAGCGCGATGGCCATCAGGCCCTGCCCCGACGAAATCCCCTCGGTCCAGCTGCCGGGATAGTAGAGCGACAGGTAGGCTCCGCCGACGCCGGCAAGCGCGCCACCCGCAGCGGTGGCCAGCAGGCGGACCAGATCGGGGTTCAGCCCCATGGCCCGCGCCGCATCGGTGCTGTCACCGACAACGCGCACGATCAGCCCGATGCGCGTGGTGCGGAACATCCACGCCATGGCCACCGCCAGCAGGCCACCGGCGATGAACAGAACATTGACCTGCAACGCGGCCCTGACCTGCGGTATGTCCGACCACCAGCCCAGGGCGATGGCAGGCAGGTCCGGCGCTTGCGGCTGGATGTAGGGTTTTCCGAAAAAGAAGGCGAGCCCCATGCCCAACAGCATCATCGCGATGCCCACGGCAATATCGTTCACCCCCTTGAACTTGCAGATCCAGCCATGCAGCACGCCAAAGCAGGCCCCCGCAAGCGCAGCCGCGAGCACCCCGGCAAACGGGTTCCCGGTTTCGAAGGCGATGGCGTACCCGCTCATCGCGCCAAAAACCAGGGTGCCTTCGAGGCCAAGGTTGATCCGCCCCGACCGCTCGGTCAGACATTCCCCGAGCGAGACAAAGATGAAGGGCGTCGACACCCGGATCGCGCCGCCCAGGATCGCCAGCGGCACCCCCCAGAGGCCGATTTCCACAGGTTCCATCAGCGGGTCTCCCAAAAGCCGGGGGTAAAGGCGCGCAGGCGGCCGTACAGCATTTCGCTCAGCAGGATGATGACAAAGACCATGCCTTCGAACACGAGTATGGTGGCGTCGGGCAGATCCATGCGGCGCTGGATCAGGCCGCTCGACGCCTCGAATCCGCCCAGAAGGATCGCCACGGGCAGGATTGCCAACGGATTGTGCCGCGCCAGAAAAGCGACAAGGATGCCGGTATAGCCATAGCCGGCGATCAGCGATGCATTGGCCGAACCGTGCACCGCGGCGACCTCGAAATAGCCCGCGAGGCCGGCAAAGGCCCCGCCAAGCGCGGAAAAGCCGATGACCAGACGGCTAACCGGCAACCCCTGGACCTGCGCCGCCCGCACGTTGTCCCCGGCGATGCGGGCGGCAAAGCCCAGCGTCGTGCGTTCAATCAGGATCCAGCTGATCAGGCAGGCCGCCACCCCCGCCAGAACACCCCAATGGGCGGCGATGAAGGGCATGTCTCCAACCCGCAGCGCCTCGGCCAGAGGGGCGGTGGACGGTTTGTTGAGGGACGCGGGATCGCGGAACGGACCTTCGACAAAATGGTTCAGCAGGGCGATGGCGATATAGGCCATCAGCAGCGAGGAAATCGTTTCGTTCACCCCGCGCTTGATCCGCAGCGCGCCGACGGCGCCGATGCACAGCCCGCCCAGCGCCATTCCCGCCAGCACCATTGCCATCATCCCCGCACCGGCGGGCAGTCCTGCGGCCGCGGTGCCGGTGACGGCCGCAGCCAGTCCGCCCAGCACGATGGCGCCCTCACCGCCAATCACCACCAGCCCCAGCCTGGCCGGCAGCGCCACACACAGCGCGGCGAGAACCAGCGGCGCCACCCGCGACAGTGTGTTCTGCCACGAAAACGCCGACGAAAACCCGGCCTTCCACACCAGCGCAAAGAATTCGACGGGCGATTTGCCGACGAACAGCAGGAAGACGCTGAAGGCCGCGAACCCGGCGAGCAACGCACCGACCGGGATCGCGACAGCTTCGGCCCGGGGCATCAGACCGGCAAGGAACCGTGCCCCGGTCGGACGGGTCTGCACCGGGCTGTGCTCAAGGCTGCTCATCTCAGCTGGTCGATCCGAGAACACCTTCGACCAGATAATCCATGCTTTCCAGCGCTACGTCGGTTTCCACGAAGGCCTCACCCTCGGCGGCGATGACGTTGCCCTTGTTGTCTTTCAGCGGGCCCTTGATGGCGGCAAAGTTTCCGGCCACGATGTCTGCCCTGGTCGCTTCGAACTGGGCGCGGGCGGCATCCGATACGGCGGGCCCCAGCGGGCTCATCTTGATGAAGCCATCGGCAAGGCCGCCGCGCACGAAGTTGTTGATCGGTGTGCCCGCCATCGTCTTGGTCACCATGTCGGTATAGACGCTGGCCCAGTTCCACTCGGCGCCGGTCAAGTACATGTCACCCGCGAGCGGGCTTTGATCGGCATGGTAGCCGCAGACATAGGCTCCGCGCGCCACGGCGGTCTCACAGACAACCTTGGGTCCGTCGACATGGCAGGTGATGACATCGCAGCCCTGATCCGCCAGCGCGTTGGTGGCCTCGGCCTCCTTGACCGCGAGCGACCATTCTCCGGTAAAGATCACCTGACAGGTGATTGTCGGATCCACAGACCGCGCACCGAGCAGGAACGAGTTGATGTTGTTGAGAACCTGCGGAATGGGTTTGGCGGCGACAAAGCCGATCTTTTTCGATTTCGTCGCATGGCCCGCGGCGACGCCGTTCAGGTATTGCCCCATGCCGATATAGCCGAAATACGATCCGGCGTTGCCCGGGTTGCCTTCGGACCACAGGCCGCCGCAATGCTCGAAGCGGACGCCCTCGTGTTTCGGAGCGAGCTCAAGGATGTGCGGGTTGAAATAGCCGAACGAGGTCGGAAACAGCAGCGTCGCGCCGTCAAAGTTGATCATGGATTCCATGGTGTTCTGGACGTCCTGGCTTTCGGGGACGTTTTCCTCTTCCAGCACGGTCACACCGGCCATGGCCTTGACCGCTGCGGCGCCTTCGGCATGGGACTGGTTGTAGCCAAAGTCGTCCTTGGGTCCGACGTAGATGAATCCGACCGTCAGATCCCCCGCGGCCATTGCGGGCTGCGCCACCCCGCCAAATGCGGTCGCACCAAAGGCGGCGGCGGTGGTGCCCAGGAAAGTCCGGCGGTTGATGGGTTTCAGATGGGTCATAGCCAAGCTCCAGATCAAGTCTCGCTCCTGTCATGCAGGAGCATCAATTCCATGATTCGGAAGTTACCGGGTTTGAGCGGTGTTGACGTCTGCTGTTTTTTTGTCGAAGCGATGCAAAAAATGCAGCACTCAACCAGCACTTGAGTGACGTCAGACGATCGCTTCCAAAGCCTTGGCGAGACCCTGCGCGAAACGGGCCGAGGCCACTGGCAGGCTTCGCCCGCGCATCTGCCCGAGCAAAAGACTTCCCGCCGGGACATCGCGGGTGGAAATCGGGCGGGACAGGATCTCGTCTTCCGGGTCGATGCGCAGCCCGATCGGAATCTGGAAGGCCACGGCGCGTTCGTGACGCACGTAGTGGCGCATGAAATCGAAACTGTCGGATTCAACGATGGGCCGCAACGGCCGGGATCCCCGCGCTGCCGCCAGATCCAGCAGGGCGCGGACCCCATAGCTCGACGTGGGCAGCAGGTGCGGGTAGTCGAGGCAGTCGCGCAGCCTGATCTCGGGCTTTGATGCCAGAGGATGGTCACGCCGCATCACCACGTGAATGATCTGCGGAATATGTGTGAGCACTTCGAAATCGACCAGATGCACCGGTTCGAACACCAGTGCCAGGTCGCTGCTGAAGGTGGCCAGATCCCGCTCGGCAGCCTCGCGGTCCCGCACCTGCACCGAGAAGGTCACACCGGGGTGGCCCTGCCGGTAGGCGGCAATCTGGGCCGGCAGAAAGTAGGGGACCAACCCCTGAGAGCAGGCGATCGTCACATGCCCGCGTCTTTCGCCCGACAGATCCGCAACCTGACTCTGCACCCGGCGCAGATCCGACGCCTGCGCCCGGTAATGCTGCATCAACAACTCCCCCGCCGGGTTGAGCCGGACGCCACGCGGCAGGCGTTCGAAAATCACGCAGCCGAATTCCTCTTCGAAGCGCTGAACCCGGCGGTTCAGGGCTGAGGCGGTGATGTTCATATCGTCCGCCGCCTTGCGGATCGACCCCGCCCTGGCGACGCTCTCGATGAAGCGGAAAGTCTGAAGATGTTTCAAGCCCGGCTCCTGCGCTGCATTTTTTGCATCGGTTTTGTGAAATCTTAGCAATTGAACTGAGCGATGCAACCGTGGACCTATACCGCCAATGGCCAACTGCCCAAGTGAAGAAAGTACCTGCATGCCCGATCTCAGAATGACCATCCCCGATCTTCGCGCTGCCTATCAAAGCGGTGTCACGCCAAAGGATGTCGTGGCGCAGGTCCTGGCCCGGATCGCCGCGGTGAATGATCCTGGTATCTTCCTCGCCAGACCGACCGAGGCAGAGTTGTTTGCCGAAGCCGCCGCCTTGGGGGACTTTGATGCGTCAAAACCGCTGTGGGGGGTTCCCTTCGCAGTCAAGGACAACATCGACGTGGCGGGATACGAGACGACAGCCGCCTGCCCGGCGTTTGCCTATACCCCGGATGCAGACGCCTTTGTCGTCGCACGGCTGCGGGCCGCAGGGGCGATTTTTGTCGGCAAGACCAACCTCGACCAGTTTGCAACCGGGCTGGTCGGCGTGCGCACGCCGTACGGCGCGCCGCTCAATTCCATAGACACCGAGCTTGTGCCCGGCGGCTCGTCAGGGGGATCGGCCGTGGCGGTGGGTCATGGCATCGTCGCGTTTTCACTGGGCACGGACACCGCCGGTTCGGGCCGCGTCCCCGCCGCTCTGAACAATATTGTCGGCCTGAAACCCACGCTCGGGGCCCTCTCGGCCACCGGGGTGGTGCCGGCCTGCCGCTCGATCGAGACAGTCTCGATTTTTGCCCTGACCGTTTCCGATGCCTACACCGCCTTTCAGGCCGCCTGCGTCTACGACCCGGGTGACGCCTATGCCCGCCAGGTCAAAGCGCCGCCCATGACGGCATCGTCCGAACCGGCGGTCGTCGGCATCCCCAGCGGCGAAACCATCAGGTTTCTCGGCGACAGGGTGCAGGAACAGTCCTTTGCCGCCACTGTGGACCTCTTGCGCGCACAGGGGGCTGACATCCGCGAGATCGACTTTACGCCACTCTACGACGTGGCGACCATGCTCTACGAAGGTGCCTGGGTTGCCGAACGCTACACCGTGATCGAGGATCTGCTGCGACGTGATCCCGACGCAATCCTGCCGGTCATCCGCCAGATCATCTGCAAGGCCGAAACGCTGACCGCGGCTGACGCCTTCCGCGGGATGTACCGGCTGAAGGAACTGGCCCGCGCTGCCGAATCCGTGCTGACGGGGATCGACATGCTCTGCGTGCCGACGATGCCGACATTCCACACCGTCGCTGAGCTGGAAGCGGACCCGATCGGACCCAACTCCAACAACGGCACCTACACGAATTTTGTCAATCTGCTCGACATGTGCGGATTGGCCGTGCCGACGCCGCCACGGGCCGACGGCCGCCCCGGCAGCGTCACGCTGCTGGCGCAGGCGGGGGACGACGCCAAACTGGCCGCGGCTGCGCTCGCGCTGGAAGCGGCGGGCGCGCGGAGCCTTGGCGCGACGGACTGGGCCTTTGTGCCGCCGCCGCAACTGCCGCCTGCCGGGCCGGACAGATTCACCCTTGCCGTCTGCGGCGCGCATATGTCCGGTCTGCCGCTCAATCATCAGTTGACCGAGCGTGGGGGCCATTTTCTGCGCACCGCCCGCACCAGCGATGCGTACCGGTTCCATGCTCTGGCAGGCGGGCCGCCCGCCCGCCCGGGCCTGACCCGCGGGCCGGCAGGCTCGGGGGCGCCGATCGCGCTCGAGCTGTGGTCCCTGCCGTTCGAACAGGTCGGGGGTTTCCTCGCGGGCATCCCGTCGCCGCTTGGGCTTGGCACCATCGAGCTTGACGATGGCTCTCAGGTGCAGGGGTTTCTGTGCGAAGCGATCGCCACCGAGGCCGGTGCCGATATCACCGACACCGGGGACTGGCGCGTCTACCTCGCGTCCAGTCCCGGCTGACAGGGCCGCGCGCTTACCGCCTGGCGGCCCGTTTGCCGCGCCGCCGGCCTCGACTCCTAAATCCCCCCCCCGGATTCTCGAAACGCCGCATGTTTCGCCTGGCGCAAGTGGCCACCCCCCGGGTCGGCAGAAGTGACCGCCTGAGGGCAGAGACCGCTCTCGGCGGTGCGGTCCACGCTCGTCCGGGGCCCGAGTTTCCGCGATGCCTCCCGGCGCACCGGTGGGGATTCGTGCTGATGCCGGGCCTTCCCCGGCAATGGCCCGGCAGAAATCCCGCACAAACCGGCCTCGGTGCCCGTCACACATCATCGTGACACGCGGTTTTGCGGCGACCGGCTCCGCCCGTGTCACGGAAATTGCGAGCGACTGAAACACGCCCCGTGGCGCCAATTCCCTTGCGATCATGGACCGCACCTTGCCTGTGCAATTTTGCACATCAAAGGCAAAAAACCCTTTCACATCAAGTACAAATGCGCGTGATTTCATGCGGACGTTTCGTGATTTCAAACTGCGGGAAGAGCGCACTAACTGTACTCCATCGGAAGCAAACGCCGACAAACACAATCCCGGCCGCTGGGAAACGCTCCCGGGGTCACAGCACAAAGGACAATGAAAATGAAACGCACCCTTCTCCTCTCTGCCCTCGCCCTCTCCACCCTGGTCGGCGCCGCTTCGGCAGCCTCGACCGCGCAGGAAGTCACCCTGCAGCGCTACGCACCGAGCATCGAAGTTTCGGCGCTGAGCGACGCACAGGTCAACAGCCTGCTGGCCATCGCCTACTCCGGCAACAGCGAAGGCGAAAAGCGGGCGCTGATCCAGCAGTTCGCCAACTGAACCGGCAACAGCCACACCCTCTTCCAAACGCAAGGACCATGAAAATGAAACGCACGCTTATCCTCTCCGCCCTCGCCCTCTCCACCCTGGCCGGCGCCGCTTCGGCAGCCTCGACCGCGCAGGAAGTCACCCTGCAGCGCTACGCACCGAGCATCGAAGTTTCGGCGCTGAGCGACGCACAGGTCAACAGCCTGCTGGCCATCGCCTACTCCGGCGACAGCGAAGGCGAAAAGCGGGCACTGATCCAGCAGTTCACCAACTGAACATGCACCTTTCCCCCCGTGAAAGCCGCTGTCCTGCACTCTGAACCCGGTGCAGGACAGCCCAGCAGAAAAAGCCGCCCCGTTTCGGAGGCGGCTTTTTCCATGTGGTGAAGCTCGGGTTCAGGCGGCGGACAGAACGCCGGGGCGACCGGAAGACTGCACAATGCCGGCATCGAACAGATCGGCAATTTCGGTATCGCTGATTCCGGCCACGGCACTCAGAATTTCTTCGGTATCAGCCCCCAGCGCCGGAGCGAGAACCGGCTCCGTGCGGCTGTATCCGGAAAAATTCACCGGCGTGCCCGGCACCGGGTAACGGCCGACCCCGGGATGGTCCATCATCCGGAACATCGGGTTCTCCTCGGACAGGTCCGGATCCTGCGCCAGGGCTTGGGGCACGGTTCGAAACTGCGACCAGGTGACCCCGGCCTTGTCACAGGCCATGCCGGCCACCTTGCTGGGACGCATCGCGAACCAGGGCTTGAGAATTCCGGTGATGTCGTGGCGCAGGGCGTAGCGCGCACCTTCGTCCGACAGGTCACGGCCCGTGCAATCCGCCAGCCGCGCCATCGCGGCACCGGTGCCGGTCATCTTGACCAGCCCCTGCCACTGTCGGATTGTCAGGCCGATCACCATGATCCGTTCGCCATCGCCGCAGACAAAATCATGGCCATAGGCACCGTAAAGCGCATTGCCGCTTTTGCCCCGTGCCTGCCCGCTCAGGGCCGCCTCGGCGATCAGACCCAGGTGGCCGATGGTGGCGGCCGCGACGTCCTTGAGCGACAGGGTGACGTCCTGGCCCTCGCCGCGGCGCAGGCGGTTCCGCTCGGCAGCGAGCAGGGCCGAGACGACCATCTGTCCGGCCGCCACGTCCCAGGCCGGCAGCGCATGTGCCACCGGGTCCGGGTGGCCCTCGGGGCCGGTCATATGCGCGATGCCCAGCGACGGGTTCACGGTGTAGTCGACCTGCGGATGCCCGTGCCGGTCGCCGGTCAGCGTGACCATCACCATATCCGCGCGATGTTGCGACAGGCTGGCGTGGTCCAGCCAGCCCGGAACCGCGAGGTTGGTGATGAACAGGCCAGCGTCCTCGCCCGGGGCGGTCACGATCCGGGTGATGAGTTCGCGCCCGCGCGGGCTTTGCATATCCACCGCGATGGATTTCTTGCCCTTGTTCAGCCCGTCCCAGAACAGGCTCTGCCCATTCGGCGCCAGGGGCCAGCGGGTTGAATCCAGGCCGCCACCGATGCGGTCGAAGCGGATCACTTCGGCGCCCATCTGCGCCAGCGTCATGCCGGCAAGCGGCACCGCGACAAAGGCCGACCCTTCGACCACCCGCATGCCTTTCAGTATCTGGCTCATGTTGTCTCCTCCCAACTTGCCGTGGCCTGCATGTTCTGGTGTGCAGATCCGGTTGCAGTGCACATCTGCAGGCTGCCGTCGGCCTGCGCCTGCGCCAGAACCCGCAGGGTATCGTGGTGAAACATCGGGTAGACGCTGCGGAATTTGAAATGCCGCGGCGGCGATCCGTTCTGGCGCCGCGCCGCATCGATCAGGTAGGTCGCCTGCAACGGGCCATGCACGATCAGACCGGGGTACTTTTCGACCTCGGCGGCATAGGCACGGTCATAGTGGATGCGGTGCGCGTTGAAGGTGCAGGCGGAATAGCGGAACAGCAAGGTCTCGGACATTGTCCGCACCTCGTCGATCACCAGATCCGTGGGCACCGGCAGCGGTCGCGGCGGCTGAAAGCTGTCCGGCATCGGCAAATAGACGATGTCCTGCCGCTCCGAGATCGCCAATCCGTTTTCGCCTGCGATGTCATGCTGCACGGTCACAAAAACCATGCGGCCCGCGCCTCCGGATTTTTCCACGACGTCGGTGATCCGCGCATGTGCCGTCAGGCGTTCGCCGACATGTAACGGAGCGTGAAAGGTCAGGGCGCCGCCAGCGCGCATCCGGCGCGGCAGGTCGATCGGCGGCAGGAAATCCCCCAGCTTCGGGTGGCCGTCCGCGCCCAGCCCGCGCATCGGCGCCAACGCCGGAAATGCCGCCCAGTGCCACAGCTGTGGCAGAACCTCACCGTCGCTCGGGGCGGGCTGATCCAACGTCGCGGCCATCATCGCGGCAAGAGATGGATCAAGCCGGGTCCGCACCGTTTCCTCGCGCCCGATCCAATCCGCAGCAGTCACTTTGTTCATTGTTGTTCCTGTCAGTATCTTGCGGCGGAAACTGACAGGGTGTCCTGAAAAAATCAAACAAAATCATCATGTTAAAGGAATACCACGGTATACCGGAGACAGGAAAAATCACACCTCGCGCCGCCTAGTTGTTGTTGTCAAAGGCGGATTCACCATGCTGCATCTGAAAATGCGCACGACATTTTATGTCCGGGTCAGATAAATTTTTGTTTGAAAGTGTCTCGCCCGATCAGCCGCGCTCGGCGCCGCAAGGTGTTTGGTCCAACCGGAAGCGTCCTGTTCACACGCAAAAGTCTCTGCAACGCAAAAGACCCCGGCACAGAGTCCGGGGTCTTTCGGAAGTGCGGCGTCCCTTGCGGGTCGCCGGGGGGTGCCTTGCGGCGCCTTACTCGAGGACTTTGGAAACCACGCCCGAGCCGAC
>NZ_VOJI01000039.1 GCF_007923445.1 Puniceibacterium confluentis
TCCTTGGCGGTGACCCCGGCCACCCGGCCGCGCACCACCGCGATCACCACCGCCAGCACGAAGGCAATCAGGATGAAATTGGACAACCCGAGCCGCAGGAAGGCGTCGGTGATCGCCTCGATCGTCTCAGGAAGTCCGGTCACGGATACGGCCCCAGATCATGTGCACGGAAAGCGAAAAGCGGTTGAGATTGGCACAGAGCAGCGCCGTGTAGAGCACCGTCAGGGCGCCGTAGGTGTAGACGCCGGTGGAGCTGGGCTGCACCAGCGCGATGGCCGCGGTGAGGTTGGCGAGAAACAGGATGGCGAACAGGCAGCACAGCAGCCGCACCGCCGGCGTCCAGTACATGCCGCGCCCGTTGATCGCGATGGCCACGGTGTAGAGCGCGCCGATCAGCACCGACCCTGCCCCGTAGACACGGAACGGTGGCCAGGGCTGCGCCATGGCGCGCAGGGCATCAAAGGCGGGCGCCGACAGCGCCGCCCCCGGTCCCCAGGCGAGGATCCACAGACCCCAGCCGAAGATGCCGCCCGCGGCCGCGTATTCGATGGTCGAGAGATGCACGAAGGCTTTGTTTGAGGACATGGTCAGACTTTCGCCGGGCAGATGGGACAGCGGGGCAAGGTCACCACCCTGCCCCGCGCTGCGGGTTCAGCCGGAGACGGCGAGAATGCGCGCCTTGTTGATCTCGTAGTCCAGCGCGACGGTGTCCGCGAAGGCCCGCGCGCCTTCGACCTCAAGCTCCTGCATCATCGCCCGCCAGAGTGTCCCGTTCATGGTGCTGCCACCGACCGGATGCTGGCCAAACGCCGCATACTCTGCCGAGGTCGGGGCAAACATGGTGCCGGTGACGGTCCGGGTCGCCGAAGAGATGAACAACCCGTCCAGGTAACTGCTGTAGACAATCGAGGCGTCATCCGACGACAGCTCGAACTCCACACCGATCTGATGCAGCGCGCCATCGAACATGGCATCGCGCAGCACGGTGGGCAGGATGCTGGCGGCAGAGTATCCCGTCCTGACCCGGGCTTCGGTCACGACACCCGGGTCGCCATAGGCGGCGCCAATGGAAAAGTTGTAGGATGCAGCCGCGGTGGCCGAGGCGTAAATCGTGTTGCTCGACCCCGCGCCCAGCGGATCCGGCAGGTTCTTCGCCCAGTAAATGAGCCCGACATGCCGGTCGTCGACCTTGTGCCGGAACCCGACCGGCAGGCGCAGGATATCGTCGGTGTCGACAAAGCGGATCCCGCCGCCGACGGTCAGCATGGTCGATGTGACCGCCCGCGCCGCATCCTCGATCCAGCCATCCTCGGCCAGCGGGTAGTTCTTCGGGCCATCGCCCACGGACAGGCCGCCGTTCGCAGGCAGGGTGCCGCCCCAGGACCAGGGGTCGAGCATGTCGAGCAACCCGCGTGTTCCGGCGTCCATCGCCGCATCCGGGTAGAGTTTGTCGCCGGTGCCATTCACCGGAATCTGTTGAATATAGGCCATGGTCATCTCCAACCTTTGTCAGTGCAGAAATCGATGACACCGCGGGCGATCGCCGCCCGGCCGGTGTTGTTCGGATGAACGTTGTCCGTCATGGTGCTGGGTGGCGGGACATCATTGGCGATGGCCGCCAGATCCTCGGGCGAGCCATCATTCGCCGCCTGCAGCCATGGCACGATGTCGAGCGTGTTGTCCGGCCACTCGTCCCGGAACAGGCTCAGGGCCAGTTTCCGGAAATTGTAATCCACCGAGCCGATGACCTCGTCCTGCCCGTGGATCCAGGGCATGAGGATCATGCGTTTCGACAGTGGCTTGTGGGCCGCCACGATCTTCTGCGTCACCTCGAAGACGCCGCGCGGGTCCTCGCTGCTGTTGCGCCCGATCAGCAGGACAAGGATGGCATCCTGAAAATTCGGCGCCGTGGGATCGGTCGGCGGCGGATTGAGGCCACCTGCCAGCAGCGCCGTGGGCTGCGCGTAGAAGTGGTATTTCCCAGCCGGAAGTGCCTCCCCGGCAGCGTAGCGCGCGATGCTGAACTGGCCGGTTTCATCGTCATAGCTGAGCAGCACCAGAGTGCCGGTCATCGGGTCCGCATCGGGATCACTGACGACGTAGCCATGACAGGATCCGGTCACGTCATGGCGCGTCTCAAGAGGATTGCCCTCGCAGGTGCTGCTTTCGGTGACAACCACGGGTGAGGTGTCGCCGGGGATGATGGGGCAGTTGTAGCTGACCTCGACCGCCCAGTAGCGCGACGCGATCCCCAGCGCCGTGTTGCCGCTGCGCCCGAAATTCATGGTCGGGATGGTCCAGTCCAGGGCCGGGTCCAGATCGGACCGATCGAGGAACGCAGGCCAGCCACCGGTGCCCGCCGTGGTGCTGTCCCCGAAGCAGGCAAGCCAGTAGAGCGGGATGACGGGGTGCTCGTCGGCGCGATCCGGCGGTGAAAAATAGCGCCCTCCGATCGCGGCGGGCTCGTAGGGTCCGACACCGGCACGATCCGAGTTCCAGAACACCCTGCCGTCCTGCAGGAACGGGCCGGTGTTGTTGCCGCCGCCTTCGCTGACCTGCACCGTCATCCCAGTGTCCAGCCGGTCCGTGAATACGTCGGTGCCGTCCGACCAGGGGGCATACTGGATCCCGGGCGTCGTCGGCACGTTTGCGCCCGACCCGGCGCTGAACAGATCGAGGATGACCCGGCGGTTCTTTCCGATGGTGACAGCCGTGAAACCGGACCGGATCCAACGGCCCGGATCTGCGATCAGCGTCACGAAGGTGGCGCTCTGTACTCGCTGACGGTTCTGCCCGATGATGGCGGCCGCGCCGCTGTAGGGCAGTGACCGCTCCCAGCGCGACGGCTCCGCAACACCGGACACGCCGTTGACCTGGCCAAACACCGGAATGTCATAGATCCGGGATCCGTTCCGGTGCCGGACAATGGCGCGGCGCCCTGTCCCGATTTCGGCGAAGTCGACTCCGGAGCGGTTGTAGCGACCATCCTCGCCAAAGGTTCTGGCCTGCGTGCCGGTGACCTCGATCAGAGCGTCAATGGCACCGGAGAGCGGCAGGCGGATGCCGATCGGCGTGGCAACGGGACCGGCATCGTGGCTGTAATATTGCAGGTACGCGCCGTCGACCGCAAAGAAGGTGCCACCTTCGGCCGTGCCTGCCAGTCCGGCCGCTGCCGAGAGATACTGGCCAGCCGACGCCGCGGCGACCAGCACGGACTCCAGCGCGGTTTCCGCACCCGCTTCCGCCGCCTCGGCGGCGATCCTTGCAGTGATCGCTTCGGTTTTTTCGGTCGTCGCATCCGACAGGAGGGCATTGTAGAGAGCGATGTCGATGCCATCGACAAGCTTCTGCCAGACGGCCGGATCGGAGCCGGGAGCGGTGCCCTGCGTGACCTGCAATGCATACCAGAGGCTGCCCGCATGCTGCACGGCCCGCTTCACGCCGTAAGTGGTCGCGGATGACCAGTCCGGGCTTGCGGGGTCGTAGACCCAGGGCGCGGCATCAACAGGGATCTGCGCAATCCATGCGGCCTTCGAGAGAACCGGAGCGCCTGCCGCCGTCTGCACCTCTACATAGACATCATAGGTGGACGGCCCGGCGCGCCCGCCGCCGATCATCGTCAGTCCGCTCATTGCGTGACCCCTTTCAAAACGTGGATGGTGAGAATTTCGGAAAAGGCCACCTCGTCACCAAGCTGGGCACGGACATCCATGGACATCATCCCGAGCGGCCATGCGGCGGTGAGCGCGGCCGACTGCTCGACCTCGATGACCCCGCCCGCCTCGTCCACGACGCGGCACTCCAGATCGGTGACAAAATTCCCGGCGACGGCCTGGGATCTGATGGTGTAGCCGGTCAGATCCATCGGCAGCACGTCACGCATGCGAAAAGTCGCGCCGCGCGTGTGCGGGCGAATTCTACAGGTCATGCCTGTCTCCTCATTTTATCGTGAAAATCCCAGGCGGCGACGGCGTGCCGCTTGTTGTCCGGGCCGCCGGAACCAGTCAGAGGCTGCCGGGCCGGGTGTTACGGAATGCGCTGCACGCCGAGGTCGTAGGGCGTGCCGAGCGAATTGGTGACGGTCACCGGGACCAACCAGTAGTGCCCCATGCCGGCGGGCAGCATTCCGGCCACCGACCGGACCACCATCATGTCGTCGAGGGTCAGGCCACGTGTGGTCTGGGCCCGGATCGCAATTGCGGTCGGGTTGGCCGGTGCGGTGAGTTCGCGCACGACTACACCCGTGCCGGTAAAGCTCGGGCTGCCGACAACGGTGTCGCCGAGGATCTGGAACAGCGCGTTGCCCGCGCCGGTGAACGCCTGCACATCCACCGACATCCGGTAGACGGCACCGGCGGTCATCGAGTGCACCTGGGAGATCCTGCCGTCGGCCGCCGAGGCATCGGAATGCAGCGCCTTGCTGCCGGAAACCGACCATCCCGGCTCTTCGAGGGTCCAGGACGCGGGCGTGTCGAAACCGCCATCGGTGACGATGTCGGTGGCAAAGTCGGGACCGAAGGTGATGTCAAAGACCTCGCCCGGCTCGACCAGAATCTGCTGACCGACCTTGACGGCGTCATCGTATGTATCGCCGACGTCTGCCCGGAACAGCCGGAACCCCTTGAAGATGGTGGTGCCCGGCGCCGTTCCGGTGACGTCCAGCCCGCCCGGAACCGGCGTACCGGCAGCGCTGGCAACCCCCAGCCCGGCGGTGATGCCATAGACGTAGGCCCACTCACCCTCGCTTGTCGGACCGCTGGGCCGAACCCCCAGGTCATAGGCGACTCCGAATTCGACAGGCCCGAAGCGGCCCGAGACATTGCCGAAGTCATCGATCGCGTTTGCCGGGATGTCCGGCAGCGGGATGAACATGGTCTCGCCGTCCTCGCGCCACGCCACCTCGTACTGGTCGACCACGGCATTTGTGATCGGATCAAAACTGAACTCGATCATCAGGATCGTGGCACCGGCGCTGTTGATTTCCACCGTCGCCGCCGCGAGGTTGGCGACGCTGCCGAGGGGCCCCGGTATTGCCACCAGATCCTCGCTTTCGATGATCTGTTCATTGGTCTCGGGGTCCCAGTCATAAATGAACGCGGACTCCTCGGCCATGGTCACCGGCACCCGGAAGGCAACCTTGCCGCTGTCACCGTCCTGCAGCCAGACGCCGGGATTGGCCTCGAGCACCTGCCAGCCGATGTTGAACCGGGTGAACGGTGCCGGGCAGGCGCCGGTGACGCCGGAACCGGGAAGCAGCTTGATCGCATTGGGCGGGAGAACACAGGTCAGCCGCTTCTGTGCTGCCCGCCGCCGCGCCTCGATCTGGGTCACCCGCTGCGCCTGGGTGCCGGAGGGAACGGCGGGCAGATCCCAATCGTCGATGTGATCGGGTCTGGTCGATCCACCCGACACCAGGATCGGTGCCAGTTCTGCCGTCTCGAAAGAGTTTTCCGCGCTGGTCCAGGTGCCCTTGAGCGCGAACGGCACATCGCGCTTGGGCCCGAGAACCGTGAAGGTGACAGGCTGGTCGTCCAGAATGTCGCTCATCGTGTAGACCGGCGCCTGGTAGTCTCCCGGGATGTAGCCGATGCGCCCGCCGATTGTCGTCAGCCGCCCTGCCCCCGCATCGGCCAGCGGCCTGATCAGGTCCATCAATTCGCCCTTTGACCAGTCGATGGCGGTCGCAACCCGGTACCTGGGCTCGGTGACCTCCGCACCGGCCGCGATACTGGCATGCCAAAGCGGAATCTGGTTGTTGGCGACCTCCACGGCAAAGGTGAACTGATCCAGCAGGATCTGCTCGTCGGTGTAGGCCCGCATCGGGTTCTGCCGGATCGCATCCAGCAGGCAACGCGCCTGATTGTCGGAGTAGGTCCATGTGGCCGGATCATCCTTGTCCTGCGACGGCGCGTTCGGACTCCAGACCAGCGACCAGTCCATCCTGACCTCGATCTGCGGGACGCCGTTCGGCCAGCGCTTCGCGCGCTTCTCTTCAGACCCTCCGGCCGAGATACTCACCCAAAGAACCGTCTGGCCCTGCCAGGCGTCACTCGCAGAGAACAGATCGGGCACCTTCGAAACGATATCGGCGGGCGGGCCGGTCTGGTCCCCCAGCCCGAGCCAGCACAGAAACTGCTGCTCCGTCGGATCCCAGTCCGGAAAACTCTCCTCGATCTCGATCTTTGCGCCCGGTCCCGAGAAATCAAACAGGTCACCGGAGTGGATCGAACACTTGCGGCCGTCGATCGTGAGGCTGAAATTGGTGCCCGCGGATGGTCGGCTGTTCAGGATCAGGCAGCCATAAAGGCGGCTGCCGTTCACCCGCCACGGCGCCGGGGTGCCCGTCATCGGGAAGTTGCCATAGAGATAGCGCTTCGCGGGCAGCGACGTCGGGGCCTGAATGTCAAATTTCAGACTCGGCAGATCCGGAGCTGCGGGTCTGCCCAGGTACGAGAAAATCAGTCCCGCGCCGATCCGGATCGCGGCGACGGCAAACGATCCGTAGGTCGCCGCTGCAGCTCCCCAAAAACTGGCACCGTTTGCCACCAGCGCAAAGGTTACCGGATCTGCGTTTGCAGCTGCTGGCTCGAACCAGACACCGACCACCGCAGTTGTGATGAGCAACCATTTACGCATTCCAGAATTGCTCCACATTTGCCGGACAGAAGCTGAGGCCGCTTTGCGATTTGGCCGCCCAGAGGCCGGGGCGGATGCACAGACCGAGCGTTCTGAAGTTGACTCCATCAGACGCCAGGACACCGATCGATCCGGATTGCTCCGCGCCCGTCACAAGCCCGCAACGCACCGCCTGCGCTCTCCACATGGCAAGGAATCCGCCGCGCGCCCTGATCAGTGCCAGAGCCTCGGCACGCGTGCTGTACGTGCCCCGAAGGCCAGCCCCGAAATCAATCCCCGTGAGGTTCAGGAAGGCATCACAGGCGGTCACGCTGCAATCGCTGGCGCCCTCCCAGCCGAACGGCCCGCCCATCGCATCCGTGGCGGCATTGACGACATCCTCGGCCGTGATCATCGCGGCCACCGCATGCCGCGATAGTTGCGCTCGGCATTCAGGATCAGCCGCCCCGCGGTGTCGCCGGGGTATCGGCGCGACTGGTCCTGATAGCTGTGATACACGGACGCGGCCGAGCGCTGCGACGGCAGGGATGCCAGTGCCACCGAAAGCCCCCGGGTGCGGCCGGTTGCGACCGCCTCGGTCAGATCCTCGACCCCGTTGATGCTCGCGGAGAAAACCTCGAAGGGCTGGCCGATCAGTGTGGCGCCGTCGCGGGTGGTCACCGCGCCGAAATAGATCAGCGCGACCCGGTCCCGGGCGTCAGACGAAAGATAGTCGTCCAGATCGTCGCCGAATCCGCAGACACCGATCGAGGCCTCCTGCGCAGCCATGCCCTGACCGTCGCCCGGAAGTCGGATGTTGGCGGCATTGCCGACACCGGTCCAGCTTTGCGCATTCCATGTCACCGTGCCTCTGTTCGTATGCCCGTAGACAGGCACGTCCGGCCAGTCGACGTGGAACAGGACGATGGGATAGAACCCCGCCGGGTCGCTGATGGCGGTCAGGGTTTCCGGTTCGATGTCGCGCTTTATGACCATGGGTTCACCTCCACGAAACCGCCCGCGCCAACCTCATCCTCAAAAATCTCCCGGAACTCCCAGTCATAGGTCCAGTCGCCCTGCACCGGCTGCACCGCCCGGGGGTATCGCACCGGTTTGAAAACACCGGTGTCCGATGCACCTACGCGGACACCGACTCCGGTCAGCGCGGGCAGTGGTTCGAAAAGGCGGACAACCGCCACCCCGCTGCCGTTCGAAACGGCCGGATTTGCGATCTGCACCGTGACACCCACCAGGTCCTCACTGTCGACAAACGCCGTCAGGAACTCTCCCGGTCGCGCGATCAGGCTGCTGACCGGCAGGCCTGACACCGTGATGACCGGCCAGCCACCCGCATCCGTTCCGGTCGTACCGGTCAGGGTCGCTTCCGAGAACAGGAGAACATCGCGGCGCGCCGCCGCGAGGTGCTTGTTGATCGGAGCGCTGTAGAGCCGGACCGCGTGAATTCCGGCCAGATAACGCTTCAGCACTTCCATGTACCCGGCATGGTCGCCGCCGCGCAGGCCCGACACGCTGAGGGTGACCATGCGCCGGATGCGCTGTGCGGCAGAGGTGTAGTCTGCACCGGTGATGATCGACCGGCTCTCCTGCACCGGAGCGACCTCGGTCCATTCGGTGCCGCGGGCGCCAACCGGGGGCCAGGCGTAGACGTTGATCATCGGAAAGGCACCTCGCGATTGCTCTGATACATCGCCTGCACGGACTCGCTGACCATGCGCGGCCCGAAGGCCCGCAGGGCATCCTCGATCTGCCGCGCGACACCCAACTGCGCGCCCTGGGCGTTGATGGTGAACTGCACGTTGACCGGACCGCCAGTCCCTCCGCCGGAGGCCCGAACCCCCAGCTTGCCGCCGACCCGGGCCAGCGGCAGGATGCCCTCCGGGCCCGCCTCTCCCATCAGGCCGGTGCCGCCCTGCATGCCGAAATAGGTCGGGCCGTTCACCACCCCGCCGCCGGCAAAGGCCATCTGACGTCCCCCTGCGATCACGCCGCCGCTGGCAAACGGCCAGACCGCATCGATCAACCCCGAGATACCGGTGTCGATCAACCGGCTGCCAATGCCCGACAGCACGGACCTCAGCGACGCGCTGAAGGATTGTGACCGGGTCAGCACGTCGCGGAAAATGCTTTTTGCCCCCTCCCGGACCGTGCCCATGAAACCCAGGGCCTGTTCGCCGGTGGCCGCCACACCTTCGGCCAGTTTCTGTGCCTCGGACAGCGCGGCATCGGCATTTTCCGCGATGCCCAGACCCAGCCCGGTGGCGACATCGCGCCCGATATCCATGAACACGCGGGACGGCGATTTTGTCTGCAGCGCATCCCGCGCAGCACCCTCGACCTTGCGCCCGAGATTGCGCCCGGCGCTGACCGCCTTGCCTTCACCGCTCAGAAGACCCGAGATCAGGCCGCTCACCGTGTCCTTGCCGAACTGGATCATCCGCCCCGGCCAGGAGCCGACCTCGGTCTTGATCGCCTCCCAGATGGTGACAAAGGCCGCTTTCACCTCGGGGGCCAGCTCGGCAAACCAGCCACCGATGCCCTCCCAGGCCTCATGGATCAGCTGCTGCGGGCTGTAGGTGCCGCTCAGCAGACCCTTGATCCCGTCCCAGGCGATCAGGATCGAGCCACGCACGGCGTCCCACTGTGTGGCAAACCACGTCCCGAGATTGCCCCAGGCGGTCCTCAGCCAGTCCGGCGTGTATTGCGACAGCAGCGACTTGATCCCCTGCCAGGCGGCAGAAGTGACGCCCCTGACCCGCTCCCACAACCCCTGAAACCAGCCGCTGACCGATTCCCAATTGCGGTAGATCAGATACGCCCCCGCCGCGACCGCCGCGATGGCCAGCCCGATCGGGTTTGCCAGCAGCACCGCACTCATGGTGGCGAAGGCACCGGTCAGGGCTGTCAGCCCCAGAACCGCCGCGCCAAAGAACGCCAGCACCGGCCCGGCCACGGCCGCGATCCCGCCGAAGACCACGATGGTCTTTTGAACTTTCGGCGACAAATCTCCAAACCGCTTGACCACATCGAGAAGCATGCCGGTCAAATCTGTGAACACCGGAATGAGATATGTGCCAATGGTGATCTTGATGTCGCTCAATGCGGCACCGAGAGCACGCTGTCGGTTCGTCAAGCTGTCTGCCGTCCGCGCGGCATCGCCTTGTGCCGTAGAGGTCTGCTCGAGGATAAGCTGGTATCGCGCAAGAACCTTGTCCTGTTCAGTAATTCCCTTTTTTGTTTCCGCCAGCCCCATGGACAGGGCCTTCTGCTCGACAGTGGCCGCCGTGATCAGAACCCCGAACTGCCGCAACGGCTCTGCCTCTCCGATAAGCCCTGCACGAAGTTTCGCCGCAGCATCGCCCTCCGTGGTGTTGAAAAATGAAGACAGATCCTGCGAAAGACCTGTCAGCACCCGGGACATTTCAGAGGCACTCTGATTGTCGGGCGCCATCTTCCCCAATATCTGCTGAAACTCGGCCGCCTGGTTCTGCAGATCGTAAGACGACCGCCCGATTTCAGCCGCAAGGGTGCGAGACCATTCGCGGGTTTGACCAGCGGTCTCACTAAACACCGCATCAAACATGGACTGCGATTCCTGGGTGTTTTTCGCCGCTTCCAGGGCACTGCGCCCAAGCAACACAATTGGCGCCGTGATCCCGGCGGACATGCCGGCGCCGATGTTGCGCATCCCCTGGCCTGCCCGCCTGGCATGGTCCGACACCCCGGCCAGCGCGCCCTTCACCCCGCCCAGCTCGGACTTCAGCTTCCCGAACTGGGGCGTGAACCTGTCCGCCGCCGATATGGAAAACTTCAGAAGGTCAAGCATTGCGGGCCTCGTCATCCAGCAGTTCAAGATAGGCGTCCAGAATCTCGACCTCCGCGATCGGGATCTCTGTCATCACCTGGTGGGGATATTTGCCAAGGGCGACGGCAATGCGGCAGATCACCTGCGCCTGCCGGTCACCCCTCAGCCGTTTTTTACCGGCTGCGCAGCCTCGTACTGCTCGACCATCTGCGCCAGCGCGCCGACCAGCACGCCCTCCTCTGCCGCCCGGACCGCCGCCGTCAGGATCGGTGCGTCCTCCCCCGCCAGCGACAGCAGTGCGGCGCGCAGTGCCTCTTCGTCCAGGGCGCCGATCTCGGCCGCGGCCGCATCGCTGATCCCGCCCGAGGCCTGGCGCATGATGCGCTGCAGCACGTGCAGCTCCATCCTGTGCAGCTCGGCCTTGATCTGCGGTGTCCGCTCAAAAACCGGACTGCCGTCCGCCGTCCGGGCCATGTGGATCAGGCCCGACACCATCAGCGCGTGTTCGTCCTTCGGGCTGATGCCCTTGCGGATCCGCTCGTGATCCGCAACCGTGAGTGGCGGAAAGTGCAGGTCCATGTCGTATTCCGGCACATGGACCGGTACCATCTTGCGGCCCGAGTGGACCGCCTGCAGTTTGGCAAGGATCTGGCTCATGCCGACACCACCGCCGAAGACAGCGCGCCCTTGCCCTTCAGGGAATAGTCGCGGGTGCCCTCG
The DNA here is from genome assembly GCF_007923445.1 of Puniceibacterium confluentis. GTDB lineage: Bacteria > Pseudomonadota > Alphaproteobacteria > Rhodobacterales > Rhodobacteraceae > Puniceibacterium > Puniceibacterium confluentis. Next base: position 11,159 of record NZ_VOJI01000039.1, read on the forward strand.
CCGTCATAGCTGCCGCCGTGCTTGTGGGACAGCACCGAGGCGGACCCGGACCAGTAGGTCTTGCCGATGGCATCACCCTCGGAATAGCCCTCGAAGGCGACCACATCCCCGGCGCGCAGGCCCTGATTTGCCCCCGCGGCGTGATCCAGCAGCAGGGTCAGGCTGGCGGTCCAGCCCGGAATGCCGGTGTCGTGATCCTGCCAGGTGTCCCCGGCCGCGGTCAGATCGGTGTCCGAGACCGTTTCCTCGATCTCCATGCTGCGGACACCGTCCAGCGCATTGCCACCAACGGTGACGACCATGTTTTTCAGAATATGCCGTGCCATCTGGCGGCTCCTTTTCTGCGGGTTTCAGTAGGTCTTGTCGAACAGGCGCATGGTGCGAAACGCCATGTTCAGCTTGCCGATGCGGTGTTCGCCTTCGGTGCCGATATCGATGTCGGTGCTGACCAGCTGCGCATGCTCGTCGATCTCCAGCAGCACCGGCATCACGCAGCACTCGATCAGGGTGCTGTCATCGTCCAGAGTGTCTTCCAGGTCATCGCCGCCACTGCGGCGCATCTGCACAAACACCTCTGTCTCGGCAGAATAGCTGCGCACCCCGTCCTGCCGCTGCGTCTCGCGCGGCGTGAACACCGCGACGGCCGGCAGGGCAGACGGATCGATGTTCTGGGTCCAGGCCCGCAGAACGGTCCAGGTCGGAAAGGAATGTGCGAGCATCGTGCGGAGGACAGTCCGGATTTCACTGCGCGGGTGCATCAGTCGGGCTTGGCCTTCGCGGGCGTGGTGACCTTGACCCGCTCACCGAGCCCGCGACGATCATCGTCACGCGCCTCCTGTGGCGTGGCGTCGTATTCCTCGCCGCGCTTCAGCGCCTTGCGCCCCGCTTTTTCCGGTCGGCTCATCAGCGCGCGCATGCGCTCCCTGGGTTCCTTGGTCATGTCACGATCTCCAGCTCGAATAGGACAAAGGCATCCGAGGCAGGGCTGCCGCTCGGGTGCCGGTTCAGGATGCGGTAGGTCTTGCCGTTGTCGGGTGCGATGATGTCGCCCCGGCCGATGCCGTCGGCCGCAGGACGCTGCACCTTCAGCACCGGCATGGTCACCAGGATCTCGCGGCCCTCGTCGTCCGGCTCGGCAACCGGGGTCTCGCGGAACACCGCCGCGATGGCTGTGGCCGGGCCACCAGCCGGGGTCCAGATGACCGAAGATCCGAGCACCGCGCCCAGAACTCCGGCCATGCCGTCAAACACACTGGCCACAGGCTCAGCGGATCGCGCCGTCAAGCAGCACCGTGCCGGTCGCGGACGGGTTGGCGGCCACGGCCAGGGCAGCGCCGATCAGCGTGTTGGCGGTGGCAGTGGTGGTCACAACCTTGGCGGTGTCATCCCAATAGAGCTTTGCCCCGACCGTCCAGGCCTGGGCGCTGGTCTTGGCAAGCTCGAAGGCGCCGCGGCGCACCAGCACGACATCAGCGGCGCTCACGGCATCCGCCTGCGCGACACCAAAGACAGCGCCGACAAGGGCGCCACCGCCTGCGCTCACATCGTAGGGCGCGGCGACGGTGATGTGCTCACCGGGGGCAATGTAGTTTTTCATGGGATCACCTCATGAGATCGGGCCTGCCATCCGGCGGGCGGAAAGGAAAACGGGCGGCACCACGCCGCCCGTCCGGGGAACATGCTGGTTCAGGGTGGGCCTATGCGCCCGGGTTCTTGTAGGAGCCGCGGAATTCGGTGTTCGCCGCGCCAAAGATGTGGCGGGCGTTCATCGTCACCTTGTCCGGGTTCATGCCCTCGATCGTCTGCACCGTCGGCGACTCGTAACCCGAGAGATAGGCCACGCTGACCGGCGGCAGATCCGAGGCGATCAGATACCAGGCAGTGTCCGACCCGCCGGCGGCCGCGCCGAGATGCGGAATGGTCGACGGCGTCAGGCTGTCCTTGAACGGGTTGGTCTCGCTGTCCTTGACCGGGGTGGTGGAGGCTGCGAACTGCATCGCCGCCAGTTCCAGCGCGGGCGGCACGAGCAGACGATCGGCAACAACCTGCAGGAAGTCGTCGGAATCCTTCGACCCATAGGCGGTCTGTTCCCACATCGCCTTGCGCGCGGCACCGACGGTGGTGGCCGAGATCGCGCCGCCGCTTGCGGCCAGGTTCTTGTGGCCGGTCGCGAACAGCGCCGTCGAATCCGAACTTAGCGCCGCGTTGGTGCGGATCAGCTTCCAGACCATGCTGTTTTCCATGGTCCGCGCCGCCATGGCGAATTCGCGCGGGATCCGCTGGAACGCGCCCATGTCGTCGTTGACCACCGCCTCGAAGGTGAGGCTGATGGTGCGGCCCCGGCGTTCGACCGCCAGACCATCGGCGCCATCGGCCAGTGTGGCCTCGTGATATTCGCCGTTTTCCTTGACGGTCTTCAGCTGGAAGTCGCCGCCGAAGCGCACCGCATGCATTTCGCGGAAATCGCTGGCCTCGAGCGGCGTGCCCGCGACGATGCTCCAGTTCGCCCCGCGACGGTCGTATTCGGCGATCAGGCTGCGGTTCATCACCTCGGTGGTGATATAGGCGAAATCACTGACGCCATGCGCCCCGCCCAGCATCGTGGTCGAGCGGAAGCCCACCTGCATGGCGCGGTTGCGGTCATGACCCTGCCGGTTGCCCGCCAGATGCATCGCCAGGCCGCTCAGGCGCATCCCGCGGAACTGCTGACCGGGGCCGTCGTACTGGCGCATCATCGCGCAGACCAGGCCCTCGATCCGGGTGTCGGTCTCGTCCCGGGTGATGCGGATCCCGCCACCGGAACCGGTGATCGGCGCCGATGCCGCCATGACGGTCATGAACCGGCTGCCAGCCGCGGCCAGAGAGGTGCCCTCGTCGATCACGGTGTTCACCTGGTCCTCGCTCAGCTGACCTGCCGACATGAAGGGGCGCGCCATGTCGCGGATCCCGCGCTGGCGATCGCGCTCGGCCTGCATCGCGCGCTCGGTGATCGCCGCGGTGTCGGGGGCCTGCATGCTGACCTGCAGCGGTGCAGTCGCAGGCGGGGTCTGGGGTGTGACCGATACGGGCGGCACAGGCGGAGTGGCGGGCGCTTGGACCGCCGGGTTTTCTTCAGGATCCATATGGACCTCCTGGGTTGCGGCCACTGCGGCCTGAGTGCGACCGGCGGTCCCGGTCGGTTGAACGGCGGGCGCAGGGCCCGACGCTGAGAACTTGTCCGCGCACATGCGCAGGTTGGTGACCGAGGCCGCATGCAGCGCCATCACCGCGGCGATCGGCACCGCGGGCATGCCTTCCGCGCCGACAATGGCGTCGGCGAACCCGGCGGCGACGGCCTCGGCAGGACCAAAATATGTCTCGGCATCCATCAGGCTCATGACCTGCGCTGCGGTCTGACCACTTCGGGCGGCGTAGACGCCGGCATAGACCGCCGCCATCTGGTCCAGGTCGCTGGCATGGCGGCGCAGCTCATCCGCAGTACCGCACAGGCACCGGCTCGGGTTGTGGATCATGATGAAGGATCCGGCGCTGATCTCGATGCGGTCCGCGGACATGATCATCAGCGAGGCCGCCGAGGCCGCGACCCCGGCGATGACCACGGTCACGCGTCCCGGATGCGCCTCGATTGCCGCGCGGATCGCCTCGCCCTCGTAGGGATCACCGCCGCCGGAATTGACCCGCACCGTCACATCCCCCGAAAACCGCGACAGCGCCTCGCGCACCATGCGGGCGGAAAAACACCCACCTTCCATGAACTGGCAGAAGTCATGCGACAGCACGTCTCCCTCCAGGATGATCTCTCCGTTCAGGATCAGGTCGTCACCCTGCATCTTGCATATCCTCTTCGCTCTGTGTTGGTGGCGGCGCGGCCCTGACCGGGGCACCGGAGCGCGCCGCGTCCTCGGCCCGCTCGCGGGCGATCACGTCCGGGTCGAGTCCCATCTCGCGCTGCTTGCGCTGGCGGCTGTTCAGACCGGCCTCGATCTCTTCGACCGCAGCGCCGATCTCCTTGGACGGATCGATCAGCGGGCGGCGCGGCGCGGTCCACTCCAGCGCCTTCGGGACCGGCGGCAGTGACTGCCCCAGCTGCACCAGACGCCAGGCGTCCAGCGTCCAGCGGGCGATGCCGTTGCAGAACTGCCCGATGATGATCTGCTGCTGCCAGACCTGGATGAACCGGTCCATTTCCATCCGGCCCATCCGACCCGAACTGAAATTGACGCCGGTGAGATCGCCAAAGGATTCGTAGGTCAGCCCCAGCCCGGTGGCGATCGTGCGGATGCCCTCGCGCATGAAATCCGGATAGCCGTCGACGGTCGGCGGCTGCGAGGCTGACATCTTCTGCCCCGCCTGCAGACCGACGACAGATCCCGGCCCGATCTCTTCCAGGTCCTTGCCCTCGTAGACCGCACCGTCCTCACCGGCCTCGACAAAGAACGCCAGCAGGGCGGCGATCCGCTGTTTCAGGATCTGCGCCTCCTGATAGTCGCTGAGCTCGCCCAGCGTCATCATAACCGGCGCCAGCCAGGGCACGCCGCGCATCTGCCCCGGACGGTCGAGACGACGGATGTGCAGGACCTGCTGTGCCGGCACCCGGGTGCTGGTGAAACGGCCCGAGGTGATCCGGCGGTTGTCGCCGGGATGCTGGTCGAACAGGTGATAGGCCACGGCCTTGCCGGTGGGGCCGTATTCGATGCCGTCGATCACCTCGTTCTGGCCATGGCTGACGATCGTCTCGTCCAGGTGGTCGATCTCCAGCACCTGAATCTGGAACGGCAGTGTCAGTCCCGGCTCGAACCGCAGATCGCGCATCCTTCGCCGCACCAGCACCTCGCCGTCGGCAAACACCGTGTTCATCACCTGCGTCTGCAGCCCGGGCAGCGCATTGACACCATAGGTGTCGATCGCGGGTGTCAGCAGGTGATCGCGCACCACCTCCATGGCGCCCGTCGCATCGCCGTCATCGGGCATCTGCACCGACGGCATGATGCCGGTCCCGACCACGTTGCCGGTGATCACCGCCTGCCCGCGCACCGCCAGCGACCGGTTGCGGATCATGTCACGGCTCAGATACCGCAGCCGCGCACGGTTGGCGCCCGCCGCGGAATCCGCCGCGGTGCCCGGGGCCTTCCAGCCATAGGTGCGCCGCCCTTTCGAGGCGGCGTCATAGTTCATCACCACCGATGCCCTGGCCTTGGCCTGCACCCGGCGCAGGCCCCGCACCGGAGAGACCGCCACGATGGCCCGGTCCAGCCAGTTCATGCTCACAACCCCCGCGAGGTGTGGGGATAGCTCACGGTGATGGCGCCGCTGTTCGCGCCCGCCAGCTCGTCCTCCATCACCCGGATCTGGCGGCGCATTTCGGCCAGGGATCCATACTGGACCTCTTCGCCGTTCATGCGCAGGCGGGTCACACCTTTGGCCACCGCCGCCTTCAGGGCGTCGATGTCGGTCTGCGAATAGGCCATGGTCTACCTCTTCAGAAAATTGATGCGCATCGGCGCCTCCGGCCTTGCCGCAGGTCGACCGGATGCCGCCTTGCCCAGCGGCACGGCGTTGATGTTGTCGAGCCCGCCAACCGCCCAGGGCAGCGGCGCGTCCGGATTGAGCCGCAGCAGGCCCTTGTGTTCCGCCAGCGCGCGGGCCTGCACGGTGAGGTCGGTGCCCTCGTTGCGCAGGATCCCCTGCCTGGGTTTCCAGCCGTCGCCGCTGCGCTCTTCGGCGCAGTATTCCTGCACCTGTTCCTCGTCGGTCATCCACTCGGGCAGGTACATCGCCCCGGCCCCGCCGGCCGATTTGCGCAGCATCGCGTCGACCGTGTCCTTCAGCCGGTCCGTCGCCATGGTCAGCAGCTTGATCTGCCGGGCCGATTTGCCCCTGGATCCGCGCTCGGGCGCCTCGTAGCGCACCCGGAACGGCAGGCGCCAGCCACCCTGCCCGCGTGTCAGCCGCCAGACGCCACCCTGCCCGTCGCGCTTGCGCGCGCTCAGGAACGCCTCGGCATTGTCCGACACCCCGGCCTTGCCCTGAAAGTCCACCGCCACTGCGATCGGCTTCAGACCATGCGTCTCGCCCTCGATCGGAATCACCCGATCACAAAGCGGTTCCAGAACCGCCCAGTCCTCGAGATACCGCGACGGATCGAGGCGGCGCCGGTTGCCCTCGGCGTCCGGTCTGGCGTTGGGTGCATCCTCCGGCGGCTGGGTCAGGTCGAACCGGTCGACCACCTGACAGCTGCCGTCGATGCCCCAGGCGGTGACCTGCACCGGGAACCAGGTGCCCTGCACGTCGACGGTGATGGTGATGAACCGCGTCCAGCCCGGCGCCACCCCGCGCCGGGCCTTCTGCATGTGATCGCGCAGATACTGGACGCCGATCTCGTCCTCGCCGTCCTTCTTCAGACGCCGGTGCGAGATGCCGATCTCGGTGTAATGCACACCGGCCAGTTCGCTGTCATCCCCCAGCGCCTCGGCCCGGCGCCGCGCCTCCTCGTAGTTGGCCACCAGGTCGCGCCAGTTGGCAAAGGTCGCCGCCGCGCCGTTCAGGGCATAGCTGGCGATGTTCGACTGCCGCACCTGCGGATCCTCGATCGACACCAGCCGACCCTCCGGTCCCTCGTGCCGCCAGCCGCCTCGCCCGGCCAGCGCCGCTCGGTTGAGTTCCACCTTGTGACGGTGGCCGATCAGCGCGCCGCAGTGCGGACACCCCATCTCCGCCGCCGCGCCCGCGACGCCGGGATCGAGCGCGTCGTCATAGACCAGGCGGTCGAACCGCGGCTCGAACTCTTCGCTGCAGTCCGGACACTCCCAGTACCAGCGGCCCCGGGTGCCCTGGTTGTAGAGCATCATGATGCCACCTGCGACCGGCGGCATCTCGTGCGGCGCCTCGGGTCCGGCGCGCCAGCCCTGATCACTCACCGGAAACGCCGGGCTGCCCTCGGCCAGCACACTGCCCCGGCTGAGAAAGGTCTTGATCCGCTGCATCGACATGCGGAACGGCGAGCCCTCCGGGTTCTGTGCCCCGCCCAGCATCAGCGGCATGTGGTCGTAATCGGTCAGCAGCACCATGCCATAGGTGCCCGCCGACAGGATCGTCGGTGTCGGATAGCCGATGGTGAGGCGCATGCCGCGAAACCGCTTGCGCCCGAAGGTGCTGTCCTCGCGTGCGCGGCCCAGCCGCTCGCACAGCGCTGGACTGTTCAGGATCGACGGGTCCAGCTTTTCCTCGACCCACTTGTCGCGGTCACCCTTGGTCATGTGGATCACCAGCACCGGGCGCGGATCGCAGGTGATCGCGTGATAGGCGACAGTCTCCAGCATCTTGGTCTTGCCCGACTGCGACGGCCCGGCAAAGGCGACGGCGGTGAACAGCCGCGACTGGGTGATGTCCGTCGGCTCGACCATGTAGGGCGTGACCGTGCGGTCGAAACTCTGCCAGGCGCCCTGCGTCTGGATCCGCACATAGCGCTCGGCCGCATCGGTCACCGACAACCGGCTCGGGGGATCGAGAACCGGCAGCGCATCCGCCAGCAGCTCATGGGGCGTGACCAGCGGTGGCAGCGGCGCAAAGCTCAGCGCCGCGCCGATCCGGGCATCGGTGATCTGGACCATCAGGCGCGATCGGCCTCGGGTCCGTCCGCGTCGAGCGGATGATGCGCCGAGAGCAGCGCCACCTCACCCGGGCAGGCCTGGCTGAATTCCTGCCGCATCTGCACCAGGGTGCCATCGCAGCGCACCTGCATCTTGCGCACCTGTTCCGGTGTCAGCCCGAATTCCATTTCCGCAAAATCGACCAGCGACACGACCTGCGTGCGCACCACTATCAGCATGTCCTCGAAGGCCTCGCGCACCCGCGCCGCCCGGACCAGCTCGCGCCGCGCCTCGGCCGCCTTGTTGCGGGCATAGTCCGCCTGGCTTTCCTTGATGATCTGATCGGCGGTCAGAACCGGACCCTCGTCCGCCCCGTCCTCATCCGCCCCGCGGAACATCAGCGACATCTGCGCCGCCACTCGATCACCGGCATCCCGCCGGGCCTTGTTGGCCTCATCGCGCGCCATCTTCCAGGCGAAACATTCGGACATCTGGAACTCGTAGGCCTGTCCGTTCGACCCTCTGGACAGAACCGGCATGCCCTGATCCAGATATTTCGTCACGATGTTTTCAGAAACACCCAGAGCCGTGGCGCATTGCCCCCGGTTGACCACCACATCCGCGATATCCTCGGGCAGAGGATAACGGCGCAGCGCATCCTCAAGATCAAAGGTCACGCAGTTTTTCCTTTCATAACAATAACAACAACCTCATCTGATACCCCGCACCACCGCCACCCCCCCCAAAACCAACGGGGCGCGAATTACCCGCGTGCGGTGGGGGCTGGGGAAGGACCCGTCGCTATTTTGCGGAAGCGATGGCCGCTTTGAGGCGCCGGATCAGATGTGGTTCGAATTCCCGGCGGGCGCGGCCCATCGCCGTCTTCTGGAAATCCCAGCGGGCCTCGTAGTTTGCGTGCGGCTCGAAGGCGACCAGCATTTTCAACCGACCGGGCTTGCCCCTGCGACTCTTGCCGCGCTGGTACACCCCCCCTTTCAGGCCGCGCGATCCGCCCTTCTGGCTGGCGACAAAGACGTCGCTTCGCGCCTTGGCGCGCGCAACCGCCGCCTTCGGCAGGTTGCCGTATTTGTTCAGCCGCGCCGAGACCGGAACCACCAGGGCACGCCCCTTCGGTTTGCGCGCGCCGCCCTTCGCTTGAAGCTCCAGATATCCGGCCTGCACCGGCTTCATGCCGACCTCGGCGCTCAGGCGCGATTTGCTGGCGCGGCGCACATACAGGCCCCGTTGCGTGAACGGTGTCGGTCGATCGAAGGTCTCGCGAATGCCCCGCTCTTCGGCATCCTTGACGTCGACCGCCGTGTCGTTGATCGCCAGCGCCATGGCAAAGGGCAGCTGCCTGCGCCCGAGATCAGAGAGAATGCGCTCCGCCCTCGCGAAGTCCGCCGAAATGTCGAACATTCCAGATACCTGCCCATCCTTGCGGGTGCGCCCGTCCTCTCGCAGCCCGGCCAGCGGCAACCCTGTCCTGACCGACTGCGCGACGGACATTGATCCGGGCGCCTGCAAGAGCGGCGGAAACAGAAACGCCCGGCAGTGGGGGATCCACTCCGGGCGCATTTGGTGATGATGTCACAAGTGATGCCAGCGGTTCCTTTAACTGTCAATCCAAATCTTGTGGTCGCACCAGATCAAAGCCCTGCATCCGGTCAAGCGCACTACGCAAAGCGGCCATCAGCGCCCGTCTGGGTGCGTCATCCCTGCCGGTCCAGCCGTGAGATTTCAGAACAGCATCGATCGACAGCCCGCCGATGCAGACCTGATCGACAAGCGTCCGGACCCGGATTGCCGAACGCTTGCCACCGGTCCGGCTGGGCCGGTGGCGCCGCACCTCTTTTGCCAGTCCGTCGCCGATACGGTACCGCAAGCAGCGTAGAAGCTGGAAATCCGCAAGCATCGCCTCTTCGCGGTTGCCGTTGCCGGATCCGCCACCCGTCGCCTCGACAGAGGAACATTTCAGTCCGGAGCTCTCGCACCGCTCGGCCAGTGCCGCATAATCCCGCGCCGCGCTGACCTGACCGTGGGTGAAGGGCGCGACAAAGGCAGGCGGCACGAACTCCGGCGGCCTGAATTTGCGCACCCGGTGGCCCTCGGCCTGCGCCCGGGCAGACCTTTCGTCATACGCGGCACGCGCAGCCGCGACCCGGGCCGGATGCGCCTTTTCGGCAGCCGCAACCCGGGCCGGATGCGCACGTTGCGCCTGCAGCGTCATCAGGTCAAAGGCGTCCGCCACCCGTGCCGCATCCCGGCCGAGGTACCCCGCCCGGCGCGAGACAGCGCGCCCGCCCTCGGTCAGCACCATTTCGCGCGGTGAAAAGGCCTGCATCGGCCCGCGCGCCGGGGCGGTGATCATCGCGGGCCCGCAGGACGCGGGCGGCGCTGCCCGCCGCAGGATTTGGCGCAGGGCGACATCGGTGCGCTCGGTCTCGGACATCGCACAGATGCCGCCAACCGGGTCGACCAGAAACACCTGGGGCAGACGCACCGCCATCATGCCGCATCCCCCTGCTGATCCGCCGAGACATAGCCGTTCACCCGCTTGCCCAGGTGTTCGTACCAGCGCAGCCATTCGCCATCGTCATCAAAGGGCTGCAACCCGCGCCCGATGCGGTCACGGATGCGCTCGGCCTTGGAGGCCATCTCGACCGCGCGCCGCGCCACGATCTCGCGGTCGCGGGGATGCACCGGCGGGCGCTTGCGGTCCTGCCAGAACAGATACTCGGCCACCAGCCGGTCGCCGATCAGCGCCTCGTGCCCGGCGGCACTGGCGAACCAGCGCAGCAGCGCGGGCAGTTCGGACAGCGGGCGGCGCTCGCAGACCTCGGCAAAGCCCTCGACCGTGGCGAGGCAGGGCCAGAAGCATTTCGCCGAACCCTCACCCTTGGTGCGCAGCGCCTCGGACACCCGGCGCAGGCCCTCGTCGCTCATGTAGGTCAGCGCGTCGGCCAGGGCGTCCAGCGCCTTGCGCTGATCCGCCTCGGGCATCACCCGCGGAAACCGGAAGCCGCGCCCCGTCAGCGGCTCGATCACCAGCCTGCGCACCCGGTCCCGCTTGGTCTCTGTCTGGTCCGTTTGATCCGTCATGGCCTGTCCCCTTTTCTCAGCACATCCGACTTATCCACAGGTGATCCCGTTCCGGTGTCGGTCGATCGTCAGTCTCTCTGTTCTGTCTCTGTCTTTGTCCCTGTCGACGGCGACACTTCGGGACACTTCCTTCAAGCCGTTGTTTCGTTTACACTTTCCCGACAGAGTGTCCTCAGACTGTCCGCCGGAGTGTCCGAAGTGTCCGCAGGACAGTTTGCGCGGCCGTCACCGCGACCGGTTTCGCGCCAGGTTGTGGGACATCGTATGGTTCGACCACTCGCCGATGGCCCGCTCGATCCACGACGCGTTGCGGTACGGGTTGCCCTGCCGGTTCAGCCATTCATCCATCCAGAGGATTGCGGCGTCGTTCCTGGCCAGATCCGCGTGGAACCCTGCGACGGCGCTGCGCAGCCGCTGGAAGCGCTTGGCGCTGTTCGCGGCCTCGGTCTTGGCGCGGTTGTCCTCCTTGCGCGAGATCGCATCGGTCAGGGTCTTGGTGACAAACCGGTGCTGCAGCCGGATCTCGCCGTTGTCGCACAGGCACCGCGTCCACTTGTGCAGCGGCCCGTAGTCGAGACGGCACAGGGCGCTCAGGTGCGCCTGGTCCACATGCAGCAGGCGCGACAGCACAAACAGATCATCCGGCAATGTGCCGACGGGCGACTGCTCGTAACTGATGCAGATCAGATCGAAGTAGTAGGCCCGGCACTCGGGCGTGGCCTTCAGGCGCATGTCGCTGTTCAGCCAGCGCCGCCGCTCCCAGGGCATGAAGAAATGGCTGTCGATTCGCTCGTCGATCGAGAACGGATATTCCGGCAGATCGTCGGCCAGGACCACGCCCAGATGCGGCTGAGTCATGCCTCATCCCCCGCCGCCAGCTCGCCACCGCAGGCGGCATAGCCCGCCAGATCGACCCAGTTGTCGCTGTGCCCGGGGTTGCCCCAGGCGCGGCAGGTCTTGAGGTCCGCCAGCAGGATGCAGACCTGCGCCGGGGT
>NZ_VOJI01000004.1 GCF_007923445.1 Puniceibacterium confluentis
GCGGGCCATCTGCGCGGCGATGGGGAATCTGCACGGCCAGGGTCTTTTGCCTGCGGCACAGCGTCGAGAAGTCCGGCCCCGCCAACTTCAGCAAGCGCGCCACCATGCCAGCGGTCTGGCGCAGCGGCAGCTTGAACAGGATCTTGATCGACAGGCAGAACTGGATAGCCGCATCGGAAAACACCGCTGGCCGTCTGGGTCGCCAGTCACCTGGCGCGCGCCAGATCATGTCCTTGTCGACCCGGACCAGCAGCGATCCCCGCTTCCGCAGCGATGCGTTGTAGCTGGACCAGTTCGTCGTGCGATAGCGGATGGGAGATGGCTTGCTCATACCGCGCGTCTAACGGCATGGATTCACAAAGTGAATCCTCCGTCGTCAGACTGGTGCAACAACGCCCATTACAACCAAATCCGGCCGCATCCGTCACTGCGCAATCTCACGCCCAACGAGTTTGTCGCCAAAATGACGTTGCAAAAGCAGGCCGCATAAGGCCAGAATTCTACACGCGGATTCTCCAAAAGGCTGGAGGAGTGTTGGGTCTCAGGTCAAGCCTGATGTTCCTTCAGGATACCAATGATCTGTTCTTCGCTGAAACGGCTTTTCCGCATCTTCTGTCTCCTCGTTTGGAGAACAGACTAACCCAAAATCGCGGACGTTTCAGGGGGGCAGGTCACCCAGCAGGCGCCTCGCTGCAACAATCAAGCTACCTGAAAGGATCACGCTGCATGATTGCATGCGTCAGGGGGCCTTGAACGCCTTTCGCAGACAGTGTGGCATCGTGCTTGGACCTGATGGCGGGGACGGGCAGGGGCCGCCGGGCGCCTTCGGTTTGAACCCGGGCCGGATTGCAGTTCGAGCGTGGGGTTTCCGGCGTTGGTCAGGGTGCTGTAGGAAACGTGAATTGAATTTGTCGCCCCGCCGCCCTATACCTTCTTGCAGGCATGGACGCGTGGAACAGGGGGAGCAACCCTCGGGCATGGGTTCTCGGGATCGGGCAGTTTCAGGGGCAGTTGGATGAGGATACTCTCTGGAGTTTTGGCACTTGCGCTTGTGGCGGGGTGTGGCGGGCAACGTCAGCCCGAGAGCTATGGCCGGGTGACGAAGTTTTCCTCGGGACCGATCAGCAAGGCCTGTCTGGCCAGTGAACGCAAAGCGCGCAATCCGCAGCTGTGCGGCTGTATCCAGACCGTGGCGGACCGCGAGCTGAGCGGGCAGGACCAGCGCGTCGCGGTGACTTTCTTCAAGGATCCGCATCGCGCGCAGGAAATCCGGCAATCGAAGCGCCCCAATCACGAAAGTCTCTGGTTGCGCTACAAGGCCTTTGTGTCCAGGGCCGAAGCGAGTTGCACCGGCTACTGACCCCCAGGCGCTGGCCGCAGGGGGCGTGAGTATTTTTCAAGAGAAGAAACCCGGTGGCTGAGGGGCGCCGGTGTCCGCTGACCGGGTGCGCCGGTGGCTGGTCGCGCGGTTCACAGCCCCTCGACCGGCTCAGTGCCGCGCGGCGAGATCCAGAAAGGCCCGAACCGAGGCTTCGTATTCCCGGGGTTTTTCGGCGTGCAGGTAATGGGTTGCGCCCGGAATTCTGGCGAACCGCGCCTTGGGAAACAGCGCGCGGATGGCGGGGCGGTGTTCGGGCAGGACATAGTCGGACGCGCCGCCCGACAGGAACAGCGTCGGATGCTCGAACCGGGCGTCCATCTGCGGAAAGTCCAGGATGCCGGGCATGTCACGCGCCAGAAGGTCGAGGTTCAGCTTCCAGCGCTTTTCCCTGACGTCCAGCGACTGGGTGAAGAAGGATTGCAGCGCCGTGTCCTGCACATGCGCCGCCAGTTGTGCCACGGCATCCGCGCGTCGTTCGACCCGGGTCAGATCCACGGCCTGCATCGCCTTGACGTGCTGGATCTGGGTGTGGGCGTAGGCCACAGGGGCGATGTCGGCAACGATCAGGCGGCCGACGGTTTCGGGGTGGGTCAGGGCGAGCACCATGGCCGCCTTGCCGCCCATCGAATGCCCCATCACATCCGCGGTGCCGCCCTGGGCGGCAATCACATCGGCCAGATCCGCGGCCATGTCCGGGTAGGTGTGGCTGTCGGTCCAGGGACTGTCGCCATGATTGCGCAAGTCCACGGCGATGACCTGCCGTGTGTCCGACAGACGTTTTGCAATCACCCCCCAATTGCGCGCCGAGCCGTAGAGGCCGTGCACGATGATCAGGGGCGGCTGGTCGGTGGGTGTGCCATGGAGGATCTGGTTCAGCATGGGGAGGTCATACTGCGACCCGGGCCGCAGGGCCAGAGGCTCGGTGGTTGTCGCGGCACTGAAATCGCAGGACGATGCGGATTCGGGCTTCTGCCCTGTCGTGCGGCGGGCTAGCCTGCTGCGGATGGATGAGCCTCAGGATATCGGTGTGCAGGCCGCGCGGCTGGAAAAGCTGCTCGAGGAGCGCTTCAGTGCCCGCCGCGGCACGCTGGCGCAGCGGGTGGCGCGGGTGGGACGGGAACTGCCGCGGTCGGTCCGGCGCGATCTGGGGCGTGTGGCCGAGGCGGCCGATGTCTCGGGGCATCCGAAATTGTCGATGCGAATTGACAGGGCCCAGGTGACAGCGGCTTCGCTGCGGGCGGAATCCTATCTGCGCAATGTCGATGCCGGTTTCCGCAGGCGCGGCAAGTGGCTGGGAGTGGCGGCCGGGTTGGTGATCAATCTGGCGCTGGGTCTGACCTTGCTGATCGTGGTACTGCGCTGGCGCGGGTTCCTCTGACAGACCAAGCCGGTCCGGGGCGGGGGGGCGGCTTGCCGGGGCGGATCCGGTGGCGCAGGCTGAATTCACGCCTGCCGAAGATGGCTTTCTGGGCCGCTGTGTACAACTGAACCCCTGGCTGCGTGGGCGAGTGTTTCCCCTGTGGGGACGACGCCCCGATTGTTCATTGGACTCAACAGCTTAATTATTGTTCTATCACCTGTAAAAGTCTTTATGTTCGGCCGGGCGACAGCGAGCTGATCGCTCAAGATTTGGCAGCGACAGGTTCAGGATCAGAGTTGGATTACAAGGACGAGATCAACCGTCACTATGCCCTTGAATACGGGGAGGGGCCCGAACTTGTGGTGCGCCTTGTCGGTGCTCTCGGGGGCGCTGCACTGCTGTACTTCTACACCGGCTGGAACACTGCCCTGGTCTGGGGCGCTGGATTTGCCGGTACAAACCTGGTCTATTACCTGTTTCTGAAGTCGCGCATCCAGCGCGAGCCGGACAGAATTTCACGGAGCGACAACCTGCTCTCCTCCGGTCTGTTCCTGATGGTGCTGATCAGCTTTCTGTGGATGCCGACCCTGCTCATATCTCAGCAGGACAAGGCGCTGACGGTTGTCGGCGCCTGTCTGGTGGGTTGTGTGCTCGTCATCCTGGTGCGGCGCAGCGACACCCTGCGCGTCCTGATCGCCGGAGAAATCGCGGTTGTCGGGGTCGCAATCGGGACAGCCATCGCTGTGCTGATCCCCGCCTTTGACGACACAGTGGCGAGGATCGGGGTGGCCCTGTCTGCCGCGGCACTGCTGTGGTATTTTGCGCGCACGCTGCTGTTCGTTCGGCGCCAGCGCCTGATGGCCGAAGACTCGGCCAGACGTGCGTCACAGGTTCAGAAAATGGCGGCTGTCGGACAGCTTGCCGGCGGCGTGGCGCATGATTTCAACAACAAGCTGACCGCCATACTGGGCAGCTTCGATCTTTTGGCCGAGATCGAGGATCCGGCAGAGCGAGAGGCCATACTAGACGGCGCACGAACCGTGGCGGTCGACGCCGCGCGGACCGTCAAACACCTGATGGTGTATGCCCGCAAGGAACCGATGCAGATCGCTGTTCTGGAGTGCGCCGACCTGCTGGACGAGGTGGTGCGCCGCGCCCGCGGGGTCATTACCGGCACAATCCGGATTGACCTGCGCCGCACCAACCAGCCGCTCATGGTTCTCGCGGACCGCGAGCAATTGCTGATGGCGCTGATCAACCTCGTGGTAAATGCGGTGGATGCGATGCCGGAGGGGGGAAGCCTGGTCCTGGGCGCAGAGGCGGTTTCGCTGTCGGCGCCTGTCGCTCTGGCGGACGGCACCTTTCTGACGGCGGGCCCGAATGTCGCGATCTTCGTGGAGGATACGGGCCTCGGCATCCCGGCGCGGATTTTGCCGCAGGTTGTCGAGCCGTTCTTTACCACAAAGCCCGTGGGCAAGGGGGCAGGCCTGGGGCTTTCGGCAGTGCTGGGGCTGGCCCGCGAACTGCGGGGCGGGCTGGGCATTACCTCGACGTCGGCGGGGACGCGCGTGACCATCTACCTGCCGCGCCAGCCCGGCGACTGACCCGCGCCAGGAAAAGCTCTGACCACCGGGCTGCCGCAGCCCCGGCAAGCAAAAAGCCCTGCCGACAGCAATGTCCGCAGGGCTTTTCGTTCTTGATCACAAGTGTCGAAGCCGGTGCCTCAGAGGTTCGGGTACAGCGGGAAACGGGCGCAGAGGGCTGCAACCTCACCCTTGACCTTGTCTTCGACCGCGCCGTTGCCGTCTTCGCCGTTGGCGGCAAGCCCGTCAACGATCTCGTTGATCCAGTCACCGATCTGGCGGAATTCCGGTTCGCCGAAACCGCGGGTTGTCCCCGCCGGCGAGCCCAGCCGGATGCCGCTGGTCACGGTGGGCTTTTCATCGTCAAACGGCACGCCGTTCTTGTTGCAGGTGATGTGCGCGCGACCCAGCGCCTTGTCGGTGGCGTTGCCCTTGACGCCTTTGGGGCGCAGGTCCACCAGCACGATGTGGCTGTCGGTGCCGTGGGTCACGGTTTCCAGCCCACCCTTGTGCAGCTGATCGGCCAGCGCCTGCGCGTTGGTGATCACCTGCTTGATGTAGGTCTTGAACTCGGGGCGCAGCGCTTCACCAAAGGCCACGGCCTTGCCGGCGATGACATGCATCAGCGGGCCGCCCTGGATGCCCGGGAAGATGGCCGAGTTGATCTTTTTGGCGATCGCCTCGTCATTGGTGAGGATCATGCCGCCGCGCGGGCCACGCAGGGTCTTGTGGGTGGTGGTGGTGGCGACGTGCACATGCGGGAAGGGATCCGGATATTCGCCCGCCGCAATCAGACCGGCAAAGTGGGCCACGTCGGCCAGCAGGTAGGCCCCGACCGAATCCGCAATTTCGCGGAATTTGGCAAAATCTATCTTGCGCGGAATGGCCGAGCCGCCGGCAATGATCATGGCCGGCTTGTGCTCGGCGGCGAGGGCGGCAATCTGGTCATAGTCGATATCCAGCGTGTCACGCCGCACGCCGTATTGTACCGCATTGAACCATTTGCCCGACTGGTTGGGCCGGGCGCCATGGGTCAGGTGCCCCCCCGCGTCCAGCGACATGCCGAGAATGGTGTCGCCGGGCTTGATCAGCGCCTGGAACACGCCCTGGTTGGCCTGGCTGCCGGAATTCGGCTGCACGTTGGCAAAGTCACAGCCGAACAGTTCGCAGGCGCGCGAAATGGCCAGTTCCTCTGCCACATCGACGAACTGGCAGCCGCCATAGTAGCGGCGTCCGGGATAGCCCTCGGCATATTTGTTCGTCATGACCGAGCCCTGGGCCTCCATTACGGCGGCAGAGACGATGTTTTCGGACGCAATCAGCTCGATCTCGTCGCGCTGGCGGCCCAGCTCGTTGCGGACCGAGGCGTAAAGCTCGGGGTCGCGTTCGGCGAGGGTTTCGGTGAAAAATCCGGTGTCGCGGTGCGGGGCATTCATGGCAGGGCCTCCCAAGGGAATCTGAGGTGCGTGATAGGGGGGGTCGTAGCGGAAACCGGGGCCCGCGCAAAGTGCCCAATGCGACGTTGCCGTCTTAATACCGGCACGGTGCTGGCGCAGACCCGCAACATGTGGTTGTTTCGGAAACGAAAAGTCCGGCGGGGAACCTCATGTCGCTTCGAATTGCCTTTACTGCGAGCAACGCACCCATCGCGCAGGCGGCGCGGGAGTCGCTGACTCGGCAATATGGCGATCACGCAGAGCACGGGGCGGATGTCATCGTGGCGTTGGGGGGCGACGGCTTTATGCTGCACACGCTGCACCGGACCCAGTCGCTGGCGCTGCCGGTCTACGGCATGAACCGCGGCACGGTCGGCTTTCTGATGAACGAATACTCGGAATATGGTCTTGGCGAACGGCTGGAGGCGGCCGAAGAGGCGGTGATCAATCCGCTGTCGATGCACGCTGTGACCATGGATGGCACCGTGCACCACGAACTGGCAATCAACGAAGTGTCGCTGCTGCGCGCCGGACCGCAGGCCGCCCGGTTGCGGATTTCGGTGGATGACCGTCTGCGCATGGCCGAACTGGTGTGCGACGGCGCCTTGGTGGCAACGCCGGCGGGCTCGACCGCCTACAACTATTCCGCCCATGGCCCGATCCTGCCCATCGGCTCGGATGTGCTGGCACTGACGGCGATGGCGGCGTTCCGCCCGCGACGCTGGCGCGGGGCACTGCTGCCCAGCACGGCGGTGGTGCGTTTCGAGGTACTTGATCCCGACAAGCGACCGGTCATGGCCGAAGCGGATGCCCGCGCGGTACGCGACGTCGTCCAGGTCGACATCCGCTCCGAGCCCAGCATCGCGCACCGGGTCATGTTCGACCCCGGGCATGGCCTGGAAGAGCGCCTGATCCAGGAACAGTTTGTCTGACGGCAAGGTGCGACTCCGGACCGGCGCGCAAGCTATGCGGAACTTTGCGATGCGCGCAGCCGTACCCAAGGACGCGCCATTCGTCGCTTATAGACGGCCCTGATGATGCAGGATGTGCTGCGCCGCTCCGAAAGTGCCGGTGTCTTGCCACGCCTGTCAACGCCACTTGGCTCCCGGCCTCGGGTCATGCCAACGCGCATGCAGTGCGATGACGGTGGACGCAGCGCGCATCGGCCCAAGCACGCCCGGCAAGCCGCCGGTCCCCCGGGGGCCGCGCACGCCCAAGGTTTCCGGTATGATCACAAGAGGCTTCGCTCTGGCAGCGGCGGGTCTCCTGCGTTACCCTGTTTCAGGCAGGATGTCGGGGGCACGCAGATTGAATATCCAGGGATTGCATCATGTTGCGTTGATCAGCTCCGATTATGAAGCGAGCAAGCGATTTTATACCGAGGTGCTCGGGTTGTCGGTGATCGCGGAAACCTTTCGCGCGGCCCGCGACAGCTGGAAGCTGGATCTCGCCGTGCCCGGCGGCGGTCAGATCGAACTTTTCAGCTTTCCCGGCGCGCCGCCGCGCCCGTCGCGTCCCGAGGCTCAGGGGCTGCGCCATCTCGCGTTTGTGGTGCCCGATGTCGACGCGGCCAAAGCGGCGCTGGAAGCGCAGGGGGTGGTGGTCGAACCGGTGCGCACGGATGCGCTTACCGACAGGAAGTTCACCTTTTTCCAGGACCCGGATGGCCTGCCTCTGGAACTCAACGAGGGCTGACGCCTGTCACCGTCCGCGTGTGCCGCCGGTCAGACCGGCGGCGCGCTGTCGCTTAAGTTTTTGCATATCCCAGGCTTTTGAGTGCCTCCCGGATTTCGTCGAGAATGGCCGGATCGTCGATGGTCGCAGGCACCTTGAAGTCGGTCCCGTCGGCGATCTGGATCATCGTGCGGCGCAGGATCTTGCCCGAGCGGGTCTTGGGCAACCGATCCACCACGGAGCACAGCTTGAAGGCCGCGACCGGTCCGATCTGGTTGCGCACCAGTTTGACGCATTCCGCCGTGATTTCGCTGTGCGGACGGTTCACGCCTTTGGTCAGGCAGACAAAGCCCATCGGCAACTGCCCCTTGAGATCGTCGGCCACGCCGATCACCGCGCATTCGGCCACGTCCGGATGTGAGGCCAGCACCTCTTCCATGCCGCCGGTCGACAACCGGTGACCAGCCACGTTGATCACGTCGTCGGTGCGCGCCATGATCCAGAGGTATCCGTCGGCATCCTTCATCCCGGCATCGCCGGTTTCGTAGTACCCGGGGAAATGCGACAGGTAGGATTTGCGGAATCGGTCTTCGGCATTCCACAGGGTCGGCAGGGTGCCGGGCGGCAGCGGCAACCGGATGGCGATGGCGCCCAGGCTGCCCGCGGGCAATTCATGTCCACCCTCGTCCAGAATCCGCACGTCATAACCGGGCATCGCGACCGTGGGCGATCCGATCTTCACCGGCAGCGGCTCGATTCCCGCCGGATTTCCGGCGATGGTGTAGCCGGTTTCGGTCTGCCACCAGTGGTCGTAGACCGGTTTGCCGGTCAGTTTCTGTGTCCATTCGATGGTGTCGGGGTCGGCGCGCTCGCCGGCAAGGTAGATGGCGCGCAGGCCGCTGAGGTCGTACTTTTTCAGGTACTCGCCTTTGGGATCTTCGCGTTTGACGGCGCGAAAGGCGGTGGGGGCGGTGAAGAAGCTCTTGACGTCATGCTCTTCGATCACCCGCCAGAAGGTGCCGGCATCGGGGGTGCCCACCGGCTTGCCCTCGAACACGATCGAGGTGTTGCCGTGGATCAGCGGGCCATAGCAGATGTAGGAATGGCCGACGACCCATCCGACATCCGAAGCCGCCCAGAACACCTCTCCGGGGTCGACATTGTAGACATTCTTCATCGTCCAGTTCAGCGCCACCAGATGGCCGCCAGTGGGGCGCACGACGCCCTTCGGGGCACCTGTCGTCCCGGAGGTGTACAGGATATAGGCCGGGTGGCTGCCCTCGACAGGCAGGCACTCTGCCGGGGTTGCTCCCTCCTGGAACGCGTGCCAGTCAAAATCAATGCCGTCCCTGAGATCCGCAATGGCCTGTTCGCGCTGCAGGATCACTGTGAACTCCGGCTTGTGCCGGGACTGGGCCATCGCGCCGTCGATCAGCGGCTTGTAAGGGATCACCCGCCCGGGTTCGATGCCACAGGAAGCGGCAAGGATCGCCTTGGGTTGCGCATCGTCGATGCGCAGCGCCAGTTCGTTTGCGGCAAAGCCACCAAAAACCACCGAATGGATCGCGCCCAGCCGGGCGCAGGCCAGCATGGCGACAATCGCCTCGGGAACCATCGGCATATAGATGACGACACGGTCACCTTTTTCGATCCCGCGTGCCTTCAGCGCACCGGCCAGCGTGGCGGTCAGGGTCTTGAGCTCGGCATAGGTGATCTTTGACTGGGTTCCGGTGATCGGGCTGTCATGGATCAGCGCCACCCGGCTGCCATTGCCGGCAGCGACGTGCCGGTCAACGGCGTTCCAGCAGGTGTTGACCATGCCATCCGCAAACCATTCGTAGAGGTCGTTGCCGCGGTCGAACAAAGCCTTTGACGGCTTTTGATCCCAGTCGATGGCTTCGGCTGCCTGCAGCCAGAATGTCTCTGGGTCCGATTGCCAGCTCTGATAGACGTCCTTGTAACCCATGGTCCTGTCCCCTCCGATTTGGCATAGCGTTACGAAAGCACAGGCAGCGGGGCAAGCCTGTTACCGGTCACAGGCTTGTCCTGTCACACGGGAATTTGCAGATTTCGCATAAGCTCTCTGCAAATATTTGCAAAGTACCGCGGGATATGCGGTTCGTCCTGCCCGGTCCCGGGTTCTGCAAATTTGCTAACACGATTCTGCGAAGCGCGAATCGCCTCCGGATGTGGCCGTTGGTGCCGGGGGATGCCGATCAGCCAGTCGTCGGCGCCCGGCGCGGCGCCCGATGTCCGGGATGCACAGGCAATGACGTACCGGCGGAGACTCAGCCGTAGGCGGCGACCGGCGTACCGGCGATGGCGGCCATGTTCAGCAGACCGCGCGCGGTGATCGATGGGGTGACGATATGCGCGTGATTGCCCATCCCCATCAGGATCGGACCGACTTCCAGACCGCCGCCCTTCATCTTGAGAATGTTGCGCACGCCCGACGCGGCATCGGCATGTCCGAAGATCAGCACATTGGCGGCGCCCGTCATCCGGTTGGACGGCAGCAGGCGGGCGCGCAGTTCCGGATCCAGCGCCGCGTCCACGTTCATTTCGCCCTCGTAGCAGAAGTCGCGCGGCGCGGAATCCAGGATCTGGATCGCTTCGCGCAGGCGGTTGCCGCTGCCTTCGCCCTGATTGCCGAACTGCGACTGCGAACACAGCGCGATGTTGGGCGTGATCCCAAAGCGGCGCACGTGGCGGGCGGCGGCGATGGCGGTATCCGCCAGCTGCCGCGGTGTCGGATAGACATGCACATGGGTGTCGGCGATGAACAGCGGCCCGTCCTCGAGGATCATCAGCGACAGTGCGCCGACCGGGCGCAATTCGTCGGCGGCCAGCACCTGGGCGACATAGTTCAGATGCCAGCGGTATTCGCCGAAGGTGCCGCAGATCAGACTGTCCGCTTCCTTGCGATGCACCATGACCGCCCCGATGGCGGTGGTATTGGTGCGCATGATCGCACGGGCAATGTCCGGCGACACGCCGCGGCGGGCCAGAATGGCGTGATAACTTTCCCAGTAATCCCGATAGCGCGGGTCGTTTTCCGGGTTCACGATCTTGAAGTCGCGGTCCGGACGGATTTCCAGCCCCAGACGTTCACAGCGCGAGTCAATCACGTCGGGGCGGCCGATCAGGATCGGTTGCTCGGTGGTCTCCTGCAGGATCGCCTGCGCCGCGCGCAGCACCCGCTCGTCTTCGCCCTCGGCAAAGACGATCCGGCGTGACGCGGTGCGCGCCGCCTCAAAGACCGGCCGCATGAGCAGCGCCGACTTGTAGACATTGGCGTCGAGCTTGGCCTTGTAGGCCTTCATGTCGTCAATCGGCCGGGTTGCGACGCCGGTTTGCATGGCCGCCCGCGCCACGGCGGTCGAGACAACGCCGGAAAGACGCGGATCAAAGGGTTTCGGGATCAGATATTCGGCCCCGAACGTCAGCTGTTCGCCCTGATAGGCGGCGGCGGCCTCGGCGCTGGTGGTGGCGCGGGCCATGGCGGCGATGCCTTCGACGCAGGCGATTTCCATCTCGTCATTGATGGTGGTCGCGCCGACGTCCAGCGCGCCGCGGAAGATGAAGGGAAAGCACAGCACGTTGTTGACCTGATTGGGAAAATCCGACCGGCCGGTGGCAATGATCGCATCCGGGGCCACGGCGCGGGCGGCGTCGGGCATGATTTCCGGGTTGGGATTGGCCAGGGCAAAGATGATCGGGCGGGCGCTCATCCGGGCGACCATGTCCGGTGTCAGCACATTCGGCCCGGACAGGCCCAGGAACAGATCGGCCCCGGCGATGACATCGTCCAGAGTGCGCTTGTCGGTCACCTGCGCAAAGGCGGATTTCTGCGGGTTCATGTCGACTTCGCGGCCCTCGAACACCAGGCCGTGGACATCGCACAGCCAGATATTCTCGCGTTTCACACCCAACTTGACCAGCATGTTGAGGCAGGCAATCCCGGCGGCGCCGCCGCCGGTGGACACGATCTTGATGTCTTCGAACGCCTTGCCGGCGACATGCAGGGCATTGAAGGCGGCCGCCCCGACCACGATGGCGGTGCCATGCTGGTCGTCGTGAAAGACCGGGATGTTCATCCGCTCGCGGCACAGCTTTTCAACGATAAAGCAATCCGGCGCCTTGATGTCCTCGAGGTTGATCGCTCCGAAGGTGGGCTCGAGCGCGCAGACGATATCCGCCAGCTTTTCCGGGTCGCTTTCGTTCACTTCGATATCGAAGCAATCAATGTTGGCGAACTTCTTGAACAGGACGGCCTTGCCCTCCATCACCGGTTTGCTGGCCAGCGCGCCGATGTTGCCCAGACCCAGCACCGCCGTGCCGTTGGTCACGACGGCAACGAGGTTGCCGCGCGCGGTGTAGCGGGCGGCATTGGCCGGGTCGGCCTTGATTTCGAGACAGGCCTCGGCGACGCCGGGGGAATAGGCCCGCGCCAGGTCACGGCCGTTGGCCAGGGGTTTTGTCGCGCGGATTTCAAGTTTCCCGGGTTTGGGGAATTCGTGATAGGCAAGCGCCGCCTGGCGCAGGGTTTCATTAGAGCTGTCGGACACGGGCGGCCTCCTGCGGAAATGGGTGGTTCAGGGCTAAACCACTTGCGTGCCCCGGGGAAGGGACTGGATTTCGCGTAGCAGTTTCGCCCGGCATTTGTAAATGACCATAGCGGCGTTGACGGCGGCGGAAGCGCCGGTCGCGGAGCCGCTGAAGCGGCTGTCTTCCGGGTCCGGGCACAGGCCCGATTGCGGCATGCGAATATCTCTGACGACCGGGGTTTCCGGCAGTTCTGCCGCAGGGTGCCCCGGCGCCAGGCTTGCAATCCGTGCGCCCGCTTCGCAACATGCCGGACAGACGAGGAGACGGACCATGACCCTGAAAGACGCCGCAACAGCGGTACGCCTGAACGCCTATGCACCCTATTCCGGCTTCCGGGTCGGGGCAGCCCTTCGCACGCCCGGCGGACAGGTCTTTGCCGGCTGCAATGTCGAAAATGTCGCCTATCCCGAAGGCACCTGCGCCGAAGCCGGAGCCATCGCCGCGATGATCGCTGGCGGCGAGTCCAGGATCGCCGAGATTTACGTGATTGCCGACAGTCCCGACCCGGTGCCGCCCTGCGGTGGCTGTCGGCAGAAACTGGCGGAGTTTGCCGGTCAGGATGTGGTGGTGACGATGGCGACGGTGGCCGGTTTCGAAAGAACCGCGACGGTGGCGGAACTGCTGCCCGGGGCTTTCGGCAAGGGGCACATGGAGACCACCTGATGGATGCCCGCCGCATCATAGCCTGTCTGCGCCGGGGCGAGGAGCCATCGGACGCGGCGCTTGCATGGTTCGCGGCGGGGCTGGCCGATGGCCGGGTCAGCGATGCCCAGGCCGGGGCCTTTGCCATGGCGGTCTGCCTGCGCGGGCTTTCGGATCCGGGCAGGGCGGCGCTGACGCGGGCGATGCGCGACTCGGGGCGGGTCCTGCGCTGGGATCTGGACGCGCCGGTGCTGGACAAGCATTCGACCGGCGGGGTCGGGGACTGTGTATCCCTGGTTCTGGCCCCGGCGTTGGCGGCCTGCGGGGTTTACGTGCCGATGATTTCCGGGCGCGGCCTCGGACACACCGGCGGCACGCTGGACAAGATCGAAGCCATTCCGGGGGTCGTGACCACCCTGGACGAGAGCCGGTTTCGCGACGTGGTGGCGCGGGCAGGCTGCGCCATCGTCAGTGCCAGCGCTGACATCGCCCCGGCAGACCGCCGCCTGTATGCGGTCCGGGATGTCACCGCGACGGTCGAATCGCTGGATCTCATCTGCGCCTCGATCCTGTCCAAGAAGCTGGCGGCCGGGCTGGACGGACTGGTTCTGGACGTCAAGGTCGGATCCGGCGCCTTCATGAAAACCGACGACGACGCGCGGTCGCTGGCACGGGCGCTGGTCGCCACGGCCTGTGCGGCGGGCTGCCCGACAACTGCGCTGATCACCGACATGTCGCAGCCGCTGGCTCCGGCCCTGGGCAATGCGCTCGAGGTCGATGCCGCGCTGCAAGTCCTGACCGGGGCGGCGCAGGGACCGCTGGCCGAGCTGAGCCAGGAGCTGGGCGGGGCGCTGTTGCACAGGGCAGGCTTGAGCGGGTCGGCTGCGGCGGGGGCGCGGCGCATTGCCGAGGCGCTTGCCTCCGGGGCGGCGGCAGAGCGTTTTGGTCGGATGATCGCGGCGATGGGCGGGCCGCTGCGCTTTGTCGAGGACTGGCGTCGCTTCCTGCCCGAAGCCACGGTGATCCGCGAGGTTCCGGCCCCGGAGGCGGGGGTGATCAGCGCCATCGACGGCGAAGCTCTGGGGCTGGCGGTGGTCGCGCTGGGCGGCGGGCGTCAGGTGGAAAGCGATGTTGTGGATGCCTCGGTCGGGCTGTCCGAGGTTCTGCCGATGGGCACCCGGGTCGAGAAAGGCCAGCCGCTGGCCCGTGTCCACGCCGCGCGCACCGACGCCGCCGACGCGGCTGTGCAGGCGGTTCGGGCGGCGGTGCGCCTGGGAACCGGTCCGCAGATCGGTCCGCTGGTGCGGGAGCGGGTGGAGTGATGGCGCCCGGGCCCGGCGGTGTCGCGGCGGCGCGGGCAGGAACGAGGGGCGCTGCCCCTCGCGCTCCCCGGAGTATTTGCAAAGAGAAGAAACAACGGTGCCGGGCGCAGGCCCGGACAGGGAGGCGACGATGAGAGCGTTTCTGGTGGTGATGGATTCGGTCGGGATCGGCGGTGCGCCGGATGCCGGGGAATATTTCAACGGCGCGCTGCCTGACACCGGATCCAATACCGTTGGGCATATCGCCGGGGCCTGCGCCGCGGGGGCGGCGGAACAGGGGCGTTCGGGGGCTCTGCACCTCCCGGTTCTGGACACTCTCGGGTTGGGCGCCGCCGTGCGCCTGGCGTCCGGCGCGCCGACGCCGGGGCTGAGCCGCGTACCGACCGGGCGCTGGGGCGCGGCGACCGAGACCTCTCGCGGCAAGGACACACCGTCGGGCCATTGGGATCTGGCGGGGCTGCCGGTGCCCTGGGAGTGGCACTATTTTCCCGACAAGCAGCCCGCGTTTCCGGAAGCGATCGTCCAGACCGTCGGCGCGCTGGCCGGAACCGACGGAATTCTGGGCAATTGTCACGGCTCGGGCACCGCGATGATCGAGCGTTTCGGCGCCGAACATCTGCGCACCGGCAAGCCGATCTGCTACACCTCGGCGGACTCGGTCTTTCAGATCGCGGCACATGAGGACACCTTTGGTCTGGAGCGGTTGCTGGCCCTGTGCGCCGCGCTGGCGCCGCATCTGCATGCAATGAAGGTTGGCCGGGTGATCGCGCGCCCGTTTGTCGGCACCGAAGGCGCATTCCGGCGTACCGGCAACCGGCGTGACTATGCGATCACGCCGCCCGCGCCGGTGCTGACCAACTGGGTGCAGGATGCGGGCCGACGGGTCTTTGCCGTGGGCAAGATCGGCGACATCTTTTCGATGCAGGGAATCGACGAGCTCTGCAAGGGAACCGACGCCGAGTTGATGCGCCACCTGGGAGATCTTGTGGACCGGGCGCCGGACGGCAGCCTGACATTCGCCAATTTTGTCGAATTCGACAGTCTCTGGGGGCATCGGCGCGACGTGTCGGGCTATGCCCGGGCGCTGGAGTGGTTCGACGGCGCCATCGGCGGACTACTTCCGCGTCTGAGGGCCGATGACCTCTTGTGTCTGACTGCGGACCACGGCAATGACCCGACATGGCACGGCACGGACCACACCCGTGAGCGCGTGCCGGTGCTGATACATGGCCTTGGCAGCGGATCGCTCGGCCATGTCGCCTTTGCCGATGTTGCCGCCTCTGTTGCGTCGCACCTGGGCGTAAGGTCCCTGGGACCGGGAAGGAGTTTTCTGTGATGACCCGTCGTGAGGACCGTGAACCGCTGAGCGAAGAGGATCTTGCCGAGATCGCCGCACTGCCCAAGGTGGAACTGCACCTGCACCACGAAGGCGCGGCGCCGCCTGCCTTCATCCGCGGCCTGGCGCAGGAAAAATCGGTCAACCTCAGCGGTGTCTTTCGCGCCGACGGCTCTTATGCCTATCGCGATTTCGTGCATTTCCTGAACGTTTACGAAGCTGCGACGCAGGTGCTGCAGACGCCGCGCGACTATGGTCGTCTGACCACCGCCCTGCTTGAGGACTGTGCCGCAAATGGCGTGATTTACTGCGAAACCTTCCTCAGCCCCGATTTCTGCGGCGGCGGCGACCTGGGGGCCTGGCGGGAGTATCTGCACGCGATCCGTGAAGCGGCAGAGGCAGCCGAGCGGGACATGGGGGTTGTCCTGCGCGGCGTCGTCACCTGCGTGCGGCATTTCGGCCCCGACAGGGCCAAGCCCGCCGCACGCTGCGCCGCCGAGACCGCAGGGAACTGGATTGTCGGTTTTGGTATGGGTGGCGACGAGAATCGCGGCGAATTGCGCGACTTTATGTACGCTTTTGATATGGCGCGCGAGGCCGGTCTGAAGCTGACGACCCATGCCGGAGAGTGGCGCGGCCCCTCCGAAGTGCGGGCGGCCGTCGAGGAGCTGCGCGTTGCCCGCATCGGTCACGGCGTGCGGGCGATCGAGGATCTGGCACTGGTGGATCTGCTGGCCGAAACCGGGGTGGTGCTCGAGGTCTGCCCCGGTTCGAACGTGACGCTGGGGGTGTATCCGGACCTTGCCGCGCATCCGATTGCCCGCCTGCGCGAGCGGGGTGTAAAGGTGACTGTCTCGACCGACGACCCGCCGTTTTTCCACACCAACATGCGGCGTGAGTATGTCAGCCTTGCGCAGACCTTCGGCTGGGACGCCGACACGCTGCGCGCCGTAACCCGCACCGCGGCCGACGCCGCCTTCTGCAACACGGACACCCGCGACAGGATCCTCAAGCAACTGGACACAAAATGACCGAGCATCTTACCATCGTTGATCACCCGCTGGTGCAGCACAAGCTGACGCTGATGCGGGAAAAGGCCACGTCGACCGCTGTCTTCCGGCAGTTGCTGCGCGAGATCAGCCAGCTGCTGGCCTATGAGGTGACGCGCGGACTGCCGCTGACCAAGCGCCGGATCGAAACCCCTCTGAAAGAGATGGAAGCCCCGGTTCTGGCCGGCAAAAAGCTGGCGCTGATCTCGATCCTGCGGGCCGGGAACGGGCTGCTCGACGGGGTGCTGGAGCTGATTCCCTCGGCGCGGATCGGTTTTGTCGGTCTTTACCGGGACGAGGTCACGCTGCAGCCCGTGCAGTATTATTTCAAAGTGCCGGAATCGCTGGAGGACCGGCTGGTGATCGCGGTTGATCCGATGCTTGCCACCGGCAATTCCTCGGTTGCGGCCATTGACCTGCTCAAGCAGGCGGGGGCGACAAACATCCGTTTCCTGTGCCTTCTCGCGGCCCCGGAAGGCGTGGCGCGGATGAAAGAGGCGCACCCGGATGTGCCGATCATCACAGCCTCGCTCGATAGCCACTTGAATGAAAAGGGTTATATCGTTCCGGGACTAGGGGATGCGGGTGACCGCATGTTCGGCACTAAATAAGCGGTATCAACGCTTTACAGACTCCGGCAGATCCGGCATCCTGACCGGACATCTGGGGAGATGACATGCGATTGAAACGACTACATTTGGTGGCCCTTCTGGCCGCGTCCGTCAGCAGTGCCGCCGCGCAGGGAAACGAGATCCCGGCAGAGTTCCCGCCAAGCTCGTTCCAGGGCCGCCAGTATGTCGACAGCAAGGGCTGCGTCTTTGTGCGCGCCGGGATTGATGGCACTGTGAACTGGGTGCCGCGGGTCAACCGCCAGCGGCAGCAGCTTTGCGGGGCCAAGCCGACCTTTGCCAGCGCGCCGGAGCCGGAACCGGATGCTCCGCGCGTTCGTCAGGCAACGGTGATCACCCCGCCGCCCGTGACACAGGCCGATCCCGCTCCGGTGCAGGCGGCAGCACCGGCTCGAGCGCCCGCGCCGACCGCCAAACCCAAACCCGCGCCGGTCCGCAGCGCTGCGGCCACCCCGGCGCCGATGCGCACCGTAGCCTCGATCCAGACGCCCCGGCCCAAACCGACGCCGGTTCAGACCGTGCGCGCTGCCCCCCGGCCCGTCGTGCCGCGGGTTGTGCAGGCCGCGCCGAAACCATCCGTACCGCCCGCGCCGCTGACCACCTATCGATCGGTCGAGGCGGCGTGCCAGACCGGTGCGACCTATGTCACACGCCATTCGCGTGAGGGCACGCTGATGCGGGTGCGCTGTGCGCCGCAGTCGCCGTCGCACGTGACACTGGTGCGGCGCGGAGAGGCGCCGGGTGCAGGCAAGAACGTCTATTACAACCGGTCTCAGGATGCCCGCTCCGTTCCGGGCAGCACCCGGATCGTACCGCGCCAGGTCTATGAAAAGCGTGACGATCAGGTGGTGAAAGTGCCCGAGGGCTATCGCGGGGCGTTTCAGGACGACCGCCTGAACCGCAATCGGGCAAATCAGTCGGTTGACGGGTATCTGCAGACGCAACTGGTCTGGACCAACACCGTGCCGCGTCGTCTGGTCGACCGGCATTCCGGTCGCGACGTGACCGCCAAGTATCCCAAGCTGATCTATCCCTATACCGACTACGCGACGCAGAATGCCGCGCTTTCGACCAGGAGCAAGGTTCAGGTGCCGGTCAAATCGCGTGCGGTGGCCAAAGCTGCGGCGCCCCGGTCCGGTGTGGCCGCGCCGCAGGGCCGGTTTGTGCAGGTCGGCACATTCGGGGTGCCGTCGAATGCACAGGCAACCGGGGCACGTCTGCAGCAGATGGGCCTGCCGGTGACCTACAGCAATTTCCGGAAGGGCGGGAAATCGTTCCGCGTGGTGCTGGCCGGTCCCTTCAGCAACGGTGCGCAGCTCGACGCCGCCCTGGGTTCTGCCCGGCGGGCAGGGTTTGGTGACGCCTTCGTGCGCTGATCACCGACAGCCCTGTGATGACGCTTGCGCCCGGTCCTGAACCGGGCGTTTGCTATTCGGGGAGTAGCGGTGTGCGGTCCGTTGACGGCTGCGGCATGGCCCGGGAAAACGGTCAGCCGCCGCAGATGCCCTGCAGCCGAATCCAGTCGGCATCGGACAGAACCTGGCGGCTGCCCTCCTTCTTGCGCGGGTCGGCCTCGATCAGCGGCAGGGTGCTTTCCCCGGTGACGTCCTCGGCATAGGCATAGGGCGTGGTGCGCAGTTCAGCGGCGGCAAAGGCGTCGACCAGACGGCCGGGCGGCTCGCGCGGCGGTGTCTCGACCAGCAAAGCCTCGGCGTAGTCGTCCAGAACCGCCTCGGGCAGCGATCCGGTGGTCAGCAATGTCAGGCTGGGCCACAGTCCGACATGCCGCAGCAGGCCCTCCAGCGGATCCCGGCCCCTGCGCCGCACCGCTTCGGCCAGCACATAGCCCGCGGTGACGTCGGGGTCTTCGGGGTCTTCGATCAGCGCACGGTTCAGCAGGATGCGGCCGCCGGGCAGGTGCACCGTCTTGCGCACCCCGTCGCGCAGTACCACCAGCGCTTCGCGGCGGTTTTCGCCCAGAATCCGGGCCGCAAGAAGGCGCAGCGGTTCCTGCGCCTGGGGGGCGGCACAGGGCATTCCGGCAACGCGGGTGATCCGGTCGAGCAGGGCATCGCCGATTTCGATGCGCTTGACGTTGGGCACAACCTTGACCGTGTGACGCAGCAGGGCGTCGGGCAGCCAGAACACCGCCAGGCCGACCACAAGAACCGCGATTCCACCGGTGATCCAGACCCGCAGCTTTCCGGGGCGCGGGCGACGGCGTTCGATGGCGCGGCGCACCCGTTCCAGCGCATCGATCATCACCGCCTCCGAGGCAGGCAGTTCGAGTGTTTCGCCGGGGTCGCCATCGGGATGGTACAGGGCCGGCAGCGCGCCCTTGTTGATCCGCGACACAGCGGCCAGCGACCAGTGCGCCAGCACCCTGTCGCTGGTATCGGTGATGGTCAGCGAGGCATCCCCCAGAGACACGACAACGTCGCGGCGCTGCGCATCCGGCGCGGGCCGCCAGAGACCGGACGCCTCAAGCCGTTGGTATTCGTTCAGCGCTGTCATGCGGGCTGCTGCTCTGCCTCATATTTGCGCCAATCCTAACCGCTGCCGAGCTCCGAGGAAAGCCCGCACCGGCCCGGGCGCAGCGGCCGGTCCGGTTTGCCCCGGCGTTACATTTTCCTGGCAAGGTTGCGCAATTCGAACTTCTGGATCTTTCCGGTCGAGGTTTTGGGCAGTTCCTGAAACACGACCATTTTCGGCGTCTTGAACCCGGCCAGACGGGCGCGGGCAAAGGCGATCAGCGCCTCGGACGTGACATCTGCCCCCGGCTTCAGCTCGACAAAGGCGCAGGGGACCTCGCCCCATTTTTCGTCGGGTTTGGCGACCACGGCGCAGAGGTTCACCGCTTCGTGCGCCATCAGCACGCCCTCGACCTCGACCGAGCTGATGTTTTCGCCGCCCGAGATGATGATGTCCTTGGCGCGGTCCGCGATCTGGATGTGCCCGTCCGGGTGCAGCACCGCGATGTCGCCCGAGTGGAAGTATCCGCCGGCAAAGGCCTCGGCCGTTGCCACGGGGTTCTTGTAGTACCCTTTCATCACCCCGTTGCCGCGGAACATGATCTCGCCCTTGACGGCACCGTCGCGCGGCACTTCGGCCATCGCGTCGTCCATCACGGTAACGTGTTCTAGGAAAGGCATCGCCACACCCTGCCGCGCCTTGATGGCTGCGCGGTCGTCCCCTTCCAGCGGATCCCAGGCCGCCGACCACAGGCATTCGGTGCCCGGACCATAGGTTTCGGTCAAACCGTATACTTGGGTGACGTTGAATCCCATCGGTTCGATCTTGGCCAGGGTGCTGGGGGCGGGGGGCGCGCCGGCGGTGAAGACCTCGACCGTGTGGTCAAACCTGCGCCGGTCCGCGACCGGGGCGTTGACCAGCATGTTGAGCACGATCGGCGCGCCGCCGAAATGGGTGGCCCCCTCGTCGGCGATGGCATCAAAAATCGCGCGTGCGGTGATGTCGCGGCAGCCGACAAGGGTGCCGCCCAGTACCGGCATCATCCAGGTGTGGCACCAGCCGTTGCAGTGAAACAGCGGCACGATTGTCAGGTACACCGGATGCAGCACCATACGCCAACTGACGATCTGCCCCATGGCGTTCAGATAGGCACCGCGATGATGGCACACCACCCCCTTGGGCCGGCCGGTGGTGCCCGAGGTATAGTTCAGCGACAGGCTTTCCCACTCGTCCTGCGGCATGTGCCAGTCATAGGCCGGATCTCCCTGGGCCAGCAACGCCTCGTAGGTCTGGTAGCGCCCGGTCGCGGGGAAACCGGCGTGGTCATCCGGCACTTCGATCAGGACCGGTTTTTCGCCGTCCATCGCCTCGCGCGCGGCTTCGGCGAGGTCCAGGAACTGGGTGTCCACCAGCAGGACCTTTGCCGCGCCGTGACCAAGGATATAGGCCACCGTCGCCACATCCAGCCGGGTGTTGATGGTGTTGAGGACGGCGCCGCAGGCAGGCACGCCAAAGTGCGCCTCGGCCTGCGGCGGCAGGTTCGGGATCAGCGTCGCCACGACATCGCCGGGCCGGACCCCCATCTGCGCAAGGGATGAGGCCAGTTGGGTGCAGCGGGCGTGATACTCGCGGTAGGTCTTGCGGTGGGGGCCGTAGACGACCGCCGGGTGATCGGGAAACACCTCGGCTGCCCGGCGCAGGAACGACAGCGGGGTCAGCGGCGTGTAATTCGCCTGGGTCTTGTCAAGTCCCGTCTCATCTGCCAGCCAGCCCATTGTCACACTCCTTCTTGGCGCCACCTCGGCTGACTATGCGCAGCTTTGGCACGCAAGAAAAGGCCGACGGATGTCGGGGATTCCCCTTGCGCCTGCGCGGCGCTAGTCTGCCACCATGATCATCTCGCCCGGCCGCGGCTATATCTTCGTCCACATTCCGAAAACCGGCGGCACCTCGATGGCGCTGGCGCTGGAATCCCGGGCCATGCGCGATGACATCCTGATCGGTGACACGCCCAAGGCCCGGCGGCGCAGGGGGCGATTGAAGACGTTGAAAACAACCGGTCGACTGTGGAAGCACAGCAAGCTTGCCGACATCGACGGGCTGCTCGGGCCAGAGCAGATCGCGGCGATGTTCACCTTTACGCTGGTGCGCAATCCCTGGGACCGGCTGGTGAGCTATTACCACTGGCTGCGGGTGCAGACCTTCGCACACCCGGCAGTGCAGCTTGCCCGGACCAGCGATTTTGCGGCCTTTGTCACCGATCCGGCAACGTCGCGCGCGATGCGCGCCCATCCGTATTCCAGCTACCTGCGCTGCGCGGACGGCACCCTCCGGGCCAGCGCCTACCTGCGCCTCGAGCACCTGACCGAGGATCTGCCGCAGGTGCACGCGGCTCTGGGATTTGTGCCGGAGATGCCGCACGAAAACCGCTCGACGCGCACCGCGGAGTACCGCGGGTTCTATTCGGATGCGACGGCGCGTCATGTGTCCGAGATCTGCGCCGCGGATATCGCACAGTTCGGCTACGCGTTCTAGGCAGCGCGGCGGGCGGAGGCCGGGTCTGGTCGCAGGGTGCGGTCACGCGCACTGCCGGGGTTCCGGACGGGTGGAACGGTCAGGCTTGAGGGCCTGTTGCGCGACGGTTCGGTATGGCGGGGCCGGTCCGTCAGGACCGGCCCCGCCACCCGGCGACGCGCGCCAGCGCGGCGCAATGCTCTCAGGCGGCGTCAGCCTTGGCGGCGAAGCGGCCGTAAAAGCTCTGTCCCTTGTCGGCCATTTCGCGCAGCAGCGCCGGGCAGGCAAAACGCGCGCCAAACCGTTCGCTCAACTGGTCACAGCGCTCGGCGGCATAGGGCGCGCCGATGATGTCGAGCCACGAGAACGGGCCACCCGACCAGGGGGCAAAGCCCCAGCCCAGGATCGCGCCGACATCGCCTTCGCGGATGTCCATCAACACGCCGTCCTCAAGCGCGCGCACCGCTTCGAGCACCTGAGCGAACAGCAGCCGGTGCTGCACTTCGATCAGGTCGGGCTGATCCTTGGCCACGGGGTACTGCGCGGCCAACCCGTCCCACAGGCCCAGTCGCTTGCCCTTGTCGTCATAGCTGTAAAAGCCGGCCTTGGACTTGCGGCCCAGTCGGCCCTGGCCTTCCATGAAGAAGATCACCTCGTCCACCGCGCCGTCAGGATAGGCGTCCCCCATGGCCGCCTTGGTGGCGCGGGCGATTTTGGCGCCAAGGTCGATCGAGGTCTCGTCCACCAGCTGCAACGGCCCCAGCGGCATGCCGACCTGACGGGCCGCGTTTTCCACCAGCGCCGGCGCGACACCCTCGGCCACCATCCGCATGCCCTCGTTGATGTAGGGAATGATGCACCGGTTGGCGTAAAAGAAGCGGGCGTCGTTGACCACGATCGGGGTCTTGCGGATCTGGCGGACAAAATCCAGCGCCTTGGCCACCGCGCGGTCGCCGGTTGCCTTGCCCTTGATGATTTCGACCAGCATCATCTTTTCCACCGGGGAAAAGAAGTGGATGCCGACATACTGTTCGGGCCGCTGGCTCGCCTTCGCCAGATCCGAGATCGGCAAGGTCGAGGTGTTGGTGGCAAAGATGCAGTCTTCGGGGATCACCGACTCGACATGGCGGGTGACTTCTGCCTTGATCTTGGGGTCCTCGAACACCGCCTCGACGATCAGATCGCAGCCCTGCAGCGCCGCGTAATCCGTGGTGGCGTGGATGCGGCCCAGCAGCGCGGCCTTGCTCTCTTCGGTCGCCTTCTTGCGGGCGATGCCCTTGTCCATATAGCTCGCCGCATAGGCCTTGCCCTTGTCGGCGGCCTCCTGCTTCTGGTCCAGCAGGACAACGTCGATTCCGGCCTGGGCGCTGACCAGCGCGATGCCGGCGCCCATCATGCCAGCGCCGAGAATGCCAACCTGGCGCACCCGCTGATCCGGCACATCGTCCGGACGCACAGCCCCTTTCTCCAGCGCTTCCTTGTTGATGAACAGCGACCGGATCATCGCGCCCGAGCTGGGGTTCATCAGCACGTTGGTGAACCAGCGCGCCTCGATCTTCAGCGCGGTGTCGAAGGGCACCAGCGCGCCCTCGTAGACCGCCGAGAGCAGCGCCTTGGCCGCCGGATAGACGCCCTGGGTCTTGCCGTGCACCATCGCGCTCGCTCCGACAAAGGTCATGAAGCCGGCCGGGTGGTACGGTGCGCCACCGGGCATCTTGTAACCCTTGGCGTCCCAGGGTTTGAGGATATCGGCATCCCTGGCCTGCAAGACCCATGCCTTTGCCGCCGCCACCGGATCGGCGACCACCTCGTCGATGAGACCGGCGGCCTTGGCCTTGACCGGGTCGCTGAGCTTGCCTTCGAGCAGGAAGGGCGATGCCGCCATGGCCCCCATCTTGCGCACCAGCCGCGTGGTGCCGCCGGCGCCGGGAAAGATGCCGACCATGATCTCGGGCAGGCCGATCTTGGCCTTGGGATTGACGCTGGCAAAGATCCGGTGCGTCGCCAGCGGCAGTTCCAGACCGATGCCGAGCGCAGTGCCGGGCAGGGCGGCGGCAATCGGCTTGCCGCCCTTGTTGGTCTTGGGGTCCATGCCGGCGCGCTCGATCTTGCGCAACACGGCGTGCATCTGCATCACGCCTTCGAACAGACCGCGCGCCGGTTCGTCGCCCGCGTCGTCCTTCATCTTGGCGATAACGTTCAGATCCATGCCGCCGGCAAAACTGTCCTTGCCGCTGGTGATGACGATGCCTTTTACGTCCGTGTCCGCCAGCGCGGCGTCGACCAGCGCGTCCAGGTCGGCAAAGCCCTGAAGTGACATCACGTTCATCGACTTTTCCGGCACGTCCCAGGTGATGACCGCGACGCCCTCTGCATCCGTCGCCATGGTGAAATCGCTCATGTATCTTCTCCCTCTAAAGGTGTCTGCGGGCCGCGCCGGGCGCGGCGTGTTCCCAGGTATTGCAGGCGTCGCGGCCTGACGCCGTCACCCGGACCGGCAGCGCCGGTCCGGGGACGAAATGTTGTTCCGCCGGTGGCGCATGCCGCGCCCGAACCAGCCTGTCGGCCGGGTCCAGTCCCGGTGCCGCAACGGTCATTTCCTGTCTGTTTCGGCCGCGGGAGGCTGCAGGAAGGCGGGTTCCTGCGGCAGGCCGGTCGCCGACTCGCTTGGTGGCCAGGGCGCGCCGAGCGTCGCATCCGCAGCGCTGTCCTGCGCCGGGGCGACCCGCGGCAGAGCAAACGGCCATTGGGTATTGATCAGCCCCGATATCAACCCGACGGCCTTCCAGCCGTTTTCGAAGCGACGCAGGCAGACCGCAGACTGGAACGGTTCTACCACCGGCTTGGCATTTTTCAGGATATTCGTCGTGTAGAGCCCCCAGAGATCGCCGTTGGCAACCGTTTCGGTATCGCAGACCCGACGGATCAGGTGTGTGGCCCGCTGATCATGCATCATCGAAACCCAGGCGTCGAACCCGTCGCGCAGCATGTCCTCGTCCCCGATCAGCCAGTCCCCGCCCCCCCGAGTCTTGATGCCAATCGGCAGGTGCAAATTGTCCAGATAGGCTTCAAAATCATTCTGCATCAGCAGATCGCCAACGCTATCCAGCCAGCTCTGTACAATTTCCTTGGACATGTTGCGCATACTCCCTGCGTGCCTGTGCAGGCAGCTTGGCACGGTTGACCGGAAAATGCCGCTGTTCACTGCAGCAGCACCTGCCACCATCTGCCCGGCGCGGTCGGGGGCATCGCTGCTCGTCTGCGCCGGGTCCATGGTCAGACCCTCTCGATGATCGTTGCGGCCCCCATGCCGGACGCAATGCACAGCGTGGCCAGACCCACACCCTTGCCAGAGCGTTCAAGCTCGTCAAGAAGCGTGCCGATGATGATCGCCCCGGTGGCACCGAGCGGGTGGCCCATGGCGATCGAGCCGCCATTGACGTTGACGCGGTCGGCATCGACGTCAAACGCCTGCATGAACCGCAGCACCACACTGGCAAAAGCTTCGTTCACCTCGAACAGGTCAATGTCGCTGATCGCCATGCCGTGATCTTTCAGGATCTTTTCCGTCACCGGCACCGGGCCGGTCAGCATGATCGTGGGGTCGGTGCCGATCTTGGCCGTGGCGCGAATGCGGGCGCGGGGCTTCAGCCCGTGCTTGTCGCCAAACGCCTTGTTTCCGATCAGCACCGCCGCCGCGCCGTCGACGATACCAGAGGAATTGCCGGCGTGATGGATGTGATTGATCCGCTCAAGATGCGGGTACTTCATCAGGGCGATCTTGTCGAACCCCGGCATCACCTCGCCCATCGCCTGAAAGCTGGGGCTGAGAGCGCCAAGGCTCTGCATATCGGTGCCGGGGCGCATGTATTCGTCGTGATCGAGGATCGGCAGGCCGTTCTGGTCGCGCACCACCAGGATCGACTTGTCAAAGCGTCTGTCGTCCCAGGCCGCCTTGGCGCGGCGCTGGCTTTCCACTGCCAGGGCGTCGGCCTGGTCGCGGCTGAAGCCGTATTCGGTGGCAATGATGTCGGCACTGATGCCCTGGGGCACGAAATAGCTGTCCATCGCGACACTGGGGTCCACCGCTATCGCGGCGCCGTCGCTGCCCATGGCCACCCGGCCCATCATCTCGACCCCGCCGGCGATATAGGCCGCGCCCGCGCCGCCCCGTACCTGGTTGGCGGCAAGGTTCACCGCCTCCATGCCCGAGGCGCAGAAGCGGTTGATCGCCAGCCCCGGGATCGACTGGTCGAGCTCGGAGGCCAGCACCGCGGTGCGCGCCAGACAGCCGCCCTGTTCGCCGACCTGGGTGACATTGCCCCAGATCACGTCTTCGACCGCGTGGCCGTCCAGATCGTTCCGCTCTTTCAACCCGTTCAGGACCTGAGCGGACAGGCGCACGGAGGTGACCTCGTGCAGCGCACCGTCCTTGCGGCCCTTGCCGCGCGGGGTGCGGATGGCGTCATAGATATAGGCTTCGGTCATTGTCTTCTCCTTCAGGCCCGGTCCGAGGGGTTGCCGGGCATCAGATCGTAGGGGTGTTTCCAGCCGGGCTGCGCACTGATCCGCGTCAGCCAGGCGTCGATATGGGGCCAGTCGCCGCGCGCGAACCCGAAAGGTTCGGGGTAATACAGATAGCCGCAGCAGCTGATGTCGGCATTGGTGAGGCTGTCACCCACCATCCAGTCCCGCCGCGCGAGATGGCTGTCCAGCACCGCGTAAGCAGCCTGCAGGCGACCCTGCATGAACTGGATCACCGGGGCAGGGCGCTTGTCCTCGGGCAGGAAATTCATCAGGAACCGGGTCATTCCGGCCTGGCTGGACAGCTTGTGGTTGTCCCAGAACACCCAGCGCATCACCTCGCGCGCATCGGCGGGGGTCGCGCCGCCGAACTTGCCGGACCGCTCGGTCACGTACATCTGGATCACGCCCGACTGGCTGAGCCTGACGGCGCCATCGATCATCACCGGCGCCTCGCCCATTTCGTTGATGTCGCTGCGGTACTCCGGGGTGCGCGTCGCGCCGTTGAAAAAGTCGACGAACACCGGTTCCCAGTCGAGACCGGAAAGTTCCAGAGCCAGCGCCGCCTTGTAAGCGTTGCCGGATTCGCCAAAGCAGTGCAGTTGGATTGTCATGCGCAAGCCCCTTCGGAAATACGGTTCAGTTTGGCGGTTAATGAGTATTTATAAAGAGAAGAAACGCGAAAAGGCAGTCCTTCGTAACCTTGTATCAAGGATAATGCGGGCAGGCTGTGACGGCGGTACAGGCTGGAGAGCCGATGACCGCAAGAGGAGAAACCCTGTCCCCCTGCCCGCCTGGGTAAATCCCGCATTGGTGCCGGAGGGCAGGGTCGACATTTGGCCGCGTCCTCCGTTGTGCAACGGTCAGGATGCGGCGGGCAGGTCCGCCGCGCGTGGCGCGCCGGTGCCGCGCGTCCGCGACCGGCAGCTGTTGCAGCCGCGTGCCAAGGTCGGGGGCGGCGGGCGCTGACGGGCGCATTCGAGGTGTCGGGATCGGCAAGGGCGGGGGAATCGACGGGACCTGCCGAGTTCACCGGTGCCGCGCCACACCGGGTCCATGTCGGCGCCGAAGTCTCGGGCAAACGCGCGCGGGCGCGCATGGCGTTATCAGGGCAACGGCGTTGGTTCATTGTATCCCGGGGTTCCTCCTGGCGACTGTCGGGCAACTGTCGCAACACCTGCACCGAGAACAGGTTTTGCGTGGAATTCCAAGCCGAACGTCACGTCTTTTGTCTCGGGTCTGCGGCGCGACACAGGCCGGTCATGCGGGCTGAGGGCGGTGGATGCGAGAGGGCACAACCCGCGCCGGGTGTTTTCTGCGCGACCGGCGTGGCGAGGGTGCCGCGCTCTGTCTTCTGACCGGGCCGCGCATTGTACGGATCCTCCGGCCGCACTGGCGCTGAACCGCCCTGTGCGGTCAGCGGAGGTCGCGGGCTTCACGGCCGTCAACTGCCGCAGGTCCAGAAGCCGTCAAAGCGGGCCGTCGGACCCGGGGTCAGGTCAAAGGCCAGGCGGCTCTCGGCGCGCAGGCCATCCTGAATGGGGGTTACGGTCATGGTGAGCCCTTCGGCGGTGAAGGTGCCGTCATTGCCGGTGAGCGGAAGAATGACACCGTTCAGCTTCGCCGCCGCCGCAGTGCCATCGGCTGACGCCCAAAGGATGGGGCTGGACCCCCGGGTCATGCGGAAACCACAGTTGTCGCTGCCGGGCACGGCCATGCCCGCCTCCTCGGCGGTCAGCGGGGCCGGGTCCAACTCTGCCAGGAGGGTGTTGCCGAGAGCATCCTCGACCGTCCCGACCCGCGGCGCCGGATCCTGATAGACCTCGGAAACGATGTTCCCCGCCGCGGTGTCAGCGATCAGCGCCCGCATCTCGGCAATCTCCTTCTGCTGCGCCGCGATGATGCCTTCGGCCATCTTGCGCACGCGCGCATCCTCGATTTCAGCGCGCCCCGAGGTCATGATGGCAATCGAATGGTGCGGAATCATCGCGCGCATGAAGCTGGTGCCGTTCACGGTCACCTGGCTGCGTACCAGCCAGAGCGACAGGGCAAAGACAATGACGCTGCCGACAAGGATTGCGGTGTTCACCGCGCGGCTGGGGTACATCTTTGCCATGAATGCCAGCATCACAAACGCCATGACGGCGCCCATGAGAATCGCCATGTAGGCCCGGGTTTCGCTGAAGAAGACATGCTCCCACGCATAGGTGTTCAGGTACATCAGCCCGAACATGACGAGCGTCGAGGTGGCGATCATCAGGGCGAAGCGGGTGTAGGTCATCGGGGTCCCCTATCCAGTGTGGTGTCGCAGACAAACGACATTCCAGGGGGGGAAGGTTCCGCATCCGTGGCCAGATGGCAGCAAATCGACCGGCTGCACCCGGCAGCCGGTCGTGTCTGGCGCTCCTGTGCAGACCGTCAGAGACGGGTCATGCGCAGGCGCAGGGCGTTGGTGATGACCGATACCGAGGACAGGCTCATCGCCGCCGCCGCGACGATGGGTGACAGCAGGATGCCGAAGAAGGGGTACAGGATGCCCGCAGCCAGAGGCACGCCGGCACTGTTGTACACGAAGGCAAAAAACAGGTTCTGGCGGATGTTGCGCATGGTCGCCACCGCCAGATGCCGCGCCCGGACGATGCCGCCGAGATCGCCCTTGACCAGCGTGATACCTGCGCTTTCCATCGCCACATCCGCGCCGGTGCCCATGGCGATGCCGACATCCGCCGCCGCCAGTGCCGGGGCGTCGTTCACGCCGTCGCCGGCCATGGCCACCGCATGGCCTTCGGACTTCAGCCGTTCGATCAGCGCATGTTTGTCTGCCGGACTGACTTCGGCATGTACCTCGTCGATGTTCAGATCGCGTGCGACCGCATCCGCGGTGCCGCGCGCGTCGCCGGTGGCCATGACGATGCGCAGGCCCGCGTCGTGCAGCGCCCGGATCGCGTCGGGCGTCGTTTCCTTGACCCGATCGGCCACCGCCACCAGCCCGGCAAGGCTGCCGTCGATGGCAACATACATCGCCGTTTTTCCCGCGGTCTGAAGCTCGGCCAGCCGTGGTCCGAGCCCGTCTGTGTCGACGCCCAGATCGGCCATCAGCGCCGCATTTCCCAGCGCCACCTGACGGCCCTCGACCTTGCCGGTCACCCCCTTGCCGGTCACCGCTTCAAATTCGCGCGCCTCGCGTTCGGGTGCCTTTGCCGCGCGTGCGCCGGCGACGATGGCTTCGGCCAGCGGATGTTCGGACCCGCGCTCAAGCGCCGCCGCCATCGACAGCAATTCCTCACGCGTCCGGGGCGCGACGGGTTCGGCGTCGGTCAGGGTCGGCTTGCCTTCGGTCAGCGTGCCGGTCTTGTCCACCACCAGCACATCCACCTTGGCGAACCGTTCCAGCGCTTCGGCATCGCGGATCAGCACGCCGGCCTGAGCGCCGCGTCCGGTGGCGACCATGATCGACATCGGCGTCGCCAGACCCAGCGCACAGGGACAGGCGATGATCAGCACCGATACCGCCGCCACAAAGCCGTAAGACAGCGCGGGTGACGGGCCAAGCACCAGCCAGGCCAGAAAGGCCAGCACCGCCACCGCGACCACAGCGGGCACAAAGTACTGCGCCACCCGGTCTGCCATCGCCTGGATCGGCGCCCGCGACCTCTGGGCCTTGGACACCATCTCGACAATGCGGGCCAGAGTGGTCTCGGCCCCGACGCTTTGGGCGCGCATGAGAAAGCTGCCGGTCTTGTTCAGCGTGCCGCCGGTGACTGTCTCGCCTTCGGTCTTCTCGACCGGCAGCGGTTCGCCGGTCAGCATGCTCTCATCGACCGAGGAACGGCCCTCGGTCACCACACCATCCACCGGCACGGCCTCTCCGGGGCGCACGCGCAGGATGTCCCCCGCCACCAGCGTGTCGAGCGGCACGTCCTCTTCGCCGGTGTCCGACACCCGCCGCGCGGTCTTGGGGGCAAGGTCCAGCAGGGCGCGGATGGCATCGCCGGTGCGCTCGCGGGCGGCCAGTTCCATGACCTGTCCCAGCAGCACCAGCACCAGGATCACCGCGGTCGCCTCGAAATAGAGCGGTGCCATGCCCATGCTGTCGCGCACCCCCAGCGGAAACAGCCCGGGCGCCATCAGGGCCACGACCGAAAACAGGTAGGCCGCCCCGGTCCCCAGGGCGATCAGGGTCCACATATTGGGGCTGCGGTTGATGACCGAGGCCCATCCACGCCGAAAGAACGGCCAGGTGAACAGGACCACAGGCGTTGCCAGCAGGAACTGCACCCAGCCAAAGGCGGTGTGGCCGATCCAGTTGGCAAAGGGCAGGCCGATGTGGCTGCCCATTTCCAGCACGAAGATCGCCGCCGCCAGCGGAGCGGTGATCCAGAGCCGCCGCTTGAAATCGACAAATTCCGGGTTGGGACCAGAATCGGCTGATGGGGTCAACGGTTCCAGCGCCATACCGCATATTGGACAGTCGCCGGGATGGTCCTGCAATATCTCGGGGTGCATCGGGCAGGTGTATTGCGTGCCCTCGGGCATCGGCTCGGGGGCCGCGC
The DNA here is from genome assembly GCF_007923445.1 of Puniceibacterium confluentis. GTDB lineage: Bacteria > Pseudomonadota > Alphaproteobacteria > Rhodobacterales > Rhodobacteraceae > Puniceibacterium > Puniceibacterium confluentis. The sequence goes on from NZ_VOJI01000004.1 coordinate 31,084, forward strand.
GCGCGCCCAGATAGGCTTCGGGCTCGGCATCGAATTTGTCCTTGCAGCGCGATGAGCAGAAATAGTGCCGTGCGCCGTCGTGTTTGCTCATGTGTTCGGCGCTGGCGCGGTCGACGGACATGCCGCAGACCGGGTCCTGCGCCGTCAGATAGGCCTCGGGCTGGGCGGTGAACTTGGCGTGGCAGCCATCCGAGCAGAAATGATAAAGGTGCCCGTCATGCTCTGCCTGCGGTTTGCCTGCCGCGGGGTCGACGGTCATGCCGCAAACCGGATCGCGGGTGACACCGCCAGTGTCCGGCGGCGTCGGGGAATTCGAGATGTGATCGTGGTGCAGATGTGTGTGATGCCGTGCCATGCCAGCCTCCTGCTGTCCGAAAGTGGCGTCGGGAATCCGACCCTGGACTCACCATGGTGGTTCCAGTCACTGGAAGGTCAAGGAGGAATCGTCAGGTGCGGAAAAAGGCGCGGCGCCGGGATCTTGCCGCGCCGGGACGCAGGGCGATAGCGTCGGACTCCGGTGCGGTTCAGCGTTTTCGGGCGTCGAGTTCGGCATTGAACAGGCGCAGGCGGTGACCGAGGTTCTCGCTGTTGGTCACGCTGTCGAAGTTTTCAAACAGAAATGACAGCGCCTCACCTTCGTCCAGCCCCGCCTCAGCGGCAAACGCCTTGAGCTTGCGATAGCCGTCTTCGGTCATGGCAACCGGAAACCGGCGGGTCAGGCGAAATCGTTTGGGCATGCTGCGTCCTTTGGTCAGGGATCCTTTGGCGCACCATATTCGGCAATGAAGTCGCGGAACGCCGCGTCAAGTCTGGCCGGATCGGCGATCTGGTCAAGCTGTTCCAGCAAGACCACCAGCAGATAGTTGTTTCCCAGCCCATAGGTCGCGTTCAGGTCCCGAAGCCGCGCATAGGCGGCCTCGGTCAGGTTCATGCTGCGCCGGACCGGCAGATCCAGACGGCGGGCCATCAGAACTGTGCGGCGTCCAGTGCCATGACGGTGTCGGCCCCGGTCTGGATGCGCGCCAGATGCAGGGATGTGGCAGGCAGCTGCCGCGCCATGTAATAGCGCCCGGTGGCAAGCTTGGTCTCGAGGAATTCGGTGTCGCCACCCCCCGCCGCCAGTCCGGCCCGTGCCGCGAGCCCCATGCGCGCCCACATGTAGCCGAGGCAGACATGACCGAACATGTGCATGAAGTCATAGGATCCGGACAACGCGTTGTTCGGGTTCTTCATGCCGTTCTGCATGAAGTACATCCCTGCCGCCTGAAGATCCTTGGACGCTGCCTTGAGCGGATCGAGAAAGTCCCTGTCGAATTCGGCGTCCTGTCCGGCGTTGTCCTTGAGGAAGGCCTTGATCAACTCGAAGAAGGCCATGACATGTTTGCCGCCATCCTGCGCCAGCTTGCGGCCGACCAGATCCAGCGCCTGAACGCCGTTCGCGCCTTCGTAGATCATGGCAATCCGGGCATCGCGGGCGAATTGCGACATGCCCCATTCCTCGATATAGCCGTGCCCGCCATACACCTGCTGGGCATTGACCGCCATTTCGAAACCCTTGTCGGTCTGAAAGCCCTTGATGACAGGGGTGAGCAACGAAATCAGGCCGTCGGCGGCCTTGTCGTCGGTCTTGTGCGCCCGGTCGATCAGGCTCGCGCCCCAATAGGTAAAGGCCCGCGCGCCTTCGACGAACGACTTCTGGTCCATCAGATTCCGGCGGATGTCCGGGTGCACGATCAGGGGGTCGGCGGGTTTGTCTGGGAATTCGGCACCGGTGACGGCCCGGCCCTGCAGACGGTCCTTGGCGTATTCCACGGCGTTCTGATAGGCGGCCTCGGCCTGCGCATAGCCCTGCAGGCCAACACCCAGTCGCGCCTCGTTCATCATGGTGAACATCGCGCGCATGCCCTTGTGCATGTCCCCGATCAGGTAGCCCGTCGCCCCGTCGTAATCCATCACGCAGGTCGAATTGCCGTGAATGCCCATCTTTTCTTCGATCTTGCCGACCGAAACCGCGTTGCGCGCCCCGACAGAGCCGTCCTCGTTCACCAGGAACTTGGGCACGATGAACAGCGACACGCCCTTGATGCCTTCGGGACCGCCGGGGATCTTGGCCAGGACCAGATGGATGATGTTCTCGGCCAGGTCATGATCACCGGACGAAATAAAGATCTTCTGACCCGTGACCAGATACGACCCATCGTCCTGCGGCACCGCCTTAGTGCGCATCAGCCCCAGGTCGGTGCCGCAGTGCGGCTCGGTCAGGTTCATGGTGCCGGTCCATTCGCAGGACGCCATCTTTGGCAGATAGGTCTGCTTTTGCGCGTCGGTGCCATGCACGTTGATCGCCGAATAGGCGCCGTGGGTCAGGCCCTGATACATGTTGAACGCCATGTTGGCCGAGACGAAGGGTTCCATCGCGGCGGTGTTCATCAGGTAGGGCAGGCCCTGACCGCCATACTGTTCGTCACAGTCCAGCGCCGTCCAGCCACCCTCGCGCAGCTGGTCGAACGCCGCCTTGAACCCGGTCGGGGTGCGCACGACACCGTTTTCCAGCACGCACCCTTCGGAGTCACCGATCACGTTCAGCGGCGCCAGAACATCCGAGGCCAGTTTGCCCGCCTCTTCCAGAATTGCCAGTGTCGTGTCGCGGTCGAGATCCCCATACCCGGGGATGTCCGCTTCGGACATTTTCAAGACGTCGTGCAGTACGAACTGCATGTCCTTTGTGGGCGCGTGATAGATCGGCATCGGGTCCTCCCTTAAGGGTGTGCCTATTCGGCGGCTTTCTTGGTCTGGCTCAGCGAGTCCAGCATTTTTTCGGCCCAGATCAGCTGCTCTTCGAGTTCCGAGATCGCGGCGTTCATCTCGTCGCGCTGGCTGACAAGCTCTGCCAGCCTCTGCTTGGCAATATCGTAGGTCTTGGCGATCTGCGTCTGCTGCTGGTCACCCATGTGATACAGGTCCAGAAGCTGGCGGATCTCTTCGAGGCTGAAGCCAAAGCGCTTGCCGCGCAGGATCAGCTTGAGACGGGCGCGGTCGCGCCGGGTGAACAGACGCTTCTGGCCTTCGCGGATCGGAAACAGCAGCTCCTTCGCCTCGTAGAACCGCAAAGTGCGGGGTGTCACGTCGAATGCATCGCACATCTGGCGGATGCTCATTGTCTGGTCTTCGCTCATGTCATCAACCTTTCGTAGGGTCACCTCCCCAGCGAAATGTCGTTCCTGACGCGTTCATACAATGAGAAATTTGGCAGACGTAGTTCTACGCCACGTCACATTTCCGTTGACGTAAGATAAGGCAACGTCAAGCACCGTTTTTTGAAATTTAATTAACTGGTCAAAAACCTGAATCATGTGTCGGACGGCCGTGCCGCTCTCGATCTGACCCCGATTCAGCCCCTGAGTGACTCGGCTGTGTCGTCCCGCAAACGTTGCAATTCGTCGATCGCTTCGTCCAGTTGACGCCGCTGGTCCGCCAGTTCGTCCAGCTGGCTGTCGGCCAGCTTGATCCAGGCCTGCATCTGTGCAGCGGTGCCTTCCTTTTCGTAGATCAGAAGCCACTGCCGGATATCCTCGAGCTGGAAGCCGAACTTGCGGCCACGCAGAATCAGAGTCATCCGCGCCCTTTCACGCGGACCGTACCAGCGCGACCGGCCTTCACGGTCCGGGTGCAGGAGTTCGATGTATTCGTAATAACGCAGGGTGCGCGGCGTCACATCATACTGCGCGCACATTTCCTTGAAGCTGAAGCGTTTGTCGTTCATCGGTATCTGACTCCCCTGCGTCAAGCCTAAGCCCAGCCCTGAACAAGGGCAATATCGTTGCGGCATTGCAGCGCAGAAATTGCAACCGTGGGGCGCGCTCTGCGGCGGCTACTGTCGCGCGGCGTGCCAGAACGCCGGGGCCGGGTTGCACATGTGCGCGGGTCGTGATCCAACTTCCGGCATGAAGCGCGCCACAGGAACCCGTCATGCTACCTGACAAGACAGACATTGCCCGCCAGTTCATCGAAGCCATCCCGCATTCCCGGGCGCTGGGCATGAACCTGACAGAAATCGGAGACGGCGTGGCGGAAATCACGATGGCGTATGACGCCCGTCTGATAGGCGATCCCGAAACCGGGGTGATCCATGGCGGTGCGGTCTCGGCATTGATGGACACCTGCGGCGGCGCAGCGGTCATGAGCCATCCGTCCGCCCCGGCCGGCACGGCCACAATCGGTTTGCGCATCGACTACATGCGCGCGGCCACTCCGGGGCAGACGATCACCGCCCGCGCCGTGTGTCATCACATCACGCGCTCGGTTGCCTTCGTGCGGGCCACGGCGACGGATGAGGACACCGACCGCCCGGTTGCCACCGCCACCGGGACCTTCACGGTGGAGCAGACCTGATGGACCGCCGCCCCCCGGAGCCCGTGCAGGTTGTCAAGCAGCGCCGCGATACCGCGCTTCACGCCCTCGTCGGCGGTGTGCCCTACGTCCAGTTTCTGGGCATCCGCTTTGAACGGCGCGGCGACGAGTTGACCGCCGTGCTGCCCTATGACAACAAGCTGATCGGCAACCCGCTGCTGCCCGCGATCCACGGCGGCGTGACGGCCGCCTTTCTCGAGGTGACGTCGATCATCACCCTGAGCTGGGCCTGGCTGTGGAGCGATATCGAAAGCGGAGCGCTCAATCTGGTCGATCTTGAGGCGGGTAAGCTGCCGCGTCTGCCCAAGACCATTGATTTTTCCACCGACTACCTGCGCACCGGCCTGCCGCGCGACGCCTATGCCCGCGCGCGTGTGACCCGGTCGGGGCGGCGCTATGCCTTTGTGCATGCGGCGGCCTGGCAGGACAACCACGACCGCCCCATCGCCGAATGTTCGGCGCATTTCCTGATGCCGCCGCAATGACCGGAACGGTTTCGGGCCGCGGCCTGCCGCTCTGCCGCGCGGCGCGCGGATGACAGGCGCCGCGGCAGACATCCGCGCGCCCCTGCGCGAGATCACCCACCGACGCGTTCTCAACATCGCGGTGCCGATCGTGCTGTCCAACGCCACGGTGCCGATCCTCGGTGCGGTGGACACCGGGGTTGTCGGCCAGATCGGCCTTGCCGCGCCCATCGGCGCGGTCGGAATCGGCGCGATCATCCTGACTGCTGTCTACTGGATCTTCGGATTTCTGCGCATGGGCACCACGGGCCTTGCGGCGCAGGCGGCAGGCGAGGGCAACCGCGCCGAGGTCGCCGCCCTGCTGACCCGGGTGCTGATGATCGGCCTGGGGGCCGGGGCAGTGCTGATCCTGGGCCAGACGCTTATCTTCTCCGCCGGGTTCGCCCTGTCTCCGGCCAGCGCCGAAGTGGAAACCCTGGCCCACAGTTACATGAAGATCCGCATCTGGTCGGCCCCGGCGGCGATTGCGATCTATGGCATCACTGGCTGGCTGATCGCGCAGGAACGCACGCGCGGTGTGCTGGTGCTGCAGGTCTGGATGAACCTGATCAACATCGGGCTCGACCTGTGGTTCGTGCTGGGCCTTGGCTGGGGGGTGAACGGCGTGGCCATTGCCACGTTGATCGCTGAATGGTCCGGCCTGGCTATGGGTCTGTGGCTGTGCCGTGCGGCCTTCCGCCTGCCGGACTGGCGCGACTGGGCGCGGGTGTTCGACCGGGTCAAGCTGATCCGCATGGCGCAGGTCAATTCCGACATCCTGATCCGGTCGCTGCTGTTGCAGGCGATCTTTATGTCTTTCCTGTTTCTCGGTGCCGATTTCGGGGACGTCGCGCTGGCCGCCAATCAGGTGCTGCTGCAATTCCTGCAAATCACCGCCTATGCGCTGGACGGATTCGCCTTTGCCGCCGAGGCGCTGGTGGGGCAGGCCATGGGCGCCCATGCCCTGCGCCACCTGCGCCGCAGCGCAACCTATACCAGCCTCTGGGGGCTGATCAGCTGCGCCGCCCTGTCACTGGGCTTCTGGCTGGGGGGGCCGGCCCTGATCGACCTCATGGCCGATGTCCCGCCGGTGCAGGCGGCGGCGCGTCTGTATCTGCCCTGGATGGTCGCCGCGCCGCTTGTCGGGCTTGCCGCCTGGATGCTCGACGGCATCTTTATCGGGGCGACGCGATCCGGCGACATGCGCAACATGATGGTGCTGTCGGCGCTGATCTACCTCGGAGCGGTGCTGCTGCTGGTTCCGGCCTTCGGCAACCACGGCCTCTGGGCGGCGCTGCTGGTGTCATTTGTGGCGCGCGGCCTGACCCTCGGGGCACGCTACCCGGCGCTGGAGCGGGCAGCGGCGTGACGCGCTGCTCGTCTGCACGTGACGGAATCGCTCTGGAATTCCGGGCCGCCCGGCCCTAGAACTGGCCCCTGAAATACGGGAGACGCGCGATGACCGACCTTTTCAACAGCTTCATGACCGGCCCCGACGAAAAGGGCCGCTTTGGCGACTTTGGTGGCCGCTTCGTGTCGGAAACCCTGATGCCGCTCATCCTTGAGCTTGAAGAACAGTACGAGATCTCCAAGACGGACAAAGGTTTTTGGGACGAAATGCACTTCCTGTGGAAGCATTACGTCGGCCGTCCCAGCCCGCTGTATCATGCCGAACGCCTGACCGAACATCTGGGCGGGGCCAAGATCTATCTCAAGCGGGACGAGTTGAACCACACCGGCGCGCACAAGATCAACAACGTGCTCGGCCAGATCATCCTCGCCCGCCGCATGGGCAAAAGCCGCATCATCGCCGAAACCGGGGCCGGGCAGCACGGCGTTGCCACCGCCACCGTCTGTGCCAAGTTCGGCCTGAAGTGCGTCGTCTACATGGGCGCGCATGATGTGGAGCGGCAGAAACCCAACGTGTTCCGGATGCGGCTTCTCGGGGCCGAAGTGATCCCGGTGACGTCCGGTCGGGGCACGCTAAAGGATGCGATGAACGACGCCCTGCGCGACTGGGTGACCAACGTGCGCGACACCTTCTACTGCATCGGCACCGTGGCCGGCCCGCACCCCTATCCGGCAATGGTGCGCGATTTTCAGGCCATCATCGGCAAGGAAGCCAAAGAGCAGATGCTCGAGGCCGAGGGCCGTCTGCCCGACACGCTGATTGCGGCCATCGGCGGCGGGTCGAACGCCATGGGCCTGTTCTATCCCTTCCTCGACGACAAGGATGTGAGCATCATCGGCGTCGAGGCCGGCGGCAAGGGCGTGAACGCCAAGATGGAACATTGCGCCTCGCTCACCGGCGGGCGACCGGGGGTGCTGCATGGCAACCGGACCTACCTGCTTCAGGATGACGACGGGCAGATCCTCGAAGGCTTTTCGATTTCCGCCGGCCTGGATTATCCCGGCATCGGCCCGGAACACGCCTGGCTGCACGACATCGGCCGGGCCACCTATGTGGCGATCACCGATGCCGAGGCGCTTGAGGCGTTTACCCTGTGCTGTGACAAAGAGGGAATCATTCCCGCATTGGAACCATCCCATGCGCTGGCGCATGTGATGAAGATCGCGCCGGACCTCCCCAGGGATCATCTGATCTGCATGAACATGTGTGGCCGGGGTGACAAGGATATCTTTACCGTGGCGAAACATCTCGGCTTCGACATGGACTAGGGAGGCGTCGGCGTTGTTCCGAAAGGCCTTTGGCAAGGACGCCCGGCGCTATCCGCCCGGGCGTTTTCCGTTGCAGTGCCCGCAGGGCCGCTGAGACGTGCCCGCCTGGCAGTCGCGGTCAGCAGACAGCCTGACCTGTGGACAGTTCCGGGGATAGATCCGGTATATGCAAGTCATCCCACCGCCACGCGGTCAAAAACCGTGATTGCACGTTGACGAATGTCAGCTTTGATACTGTTCCAGAACCGCCAGGGGCACCAGTTCCAGCGCCCGTTGATGGGTGGCGGCCAGCCGGACCAGGGGTGCGCAGCCCTCGTCATGCGCCTGCAGGAACCGACCGGCACAGAGACACCAGGAATCCCCCGGCTTCAGCCCGGCAAAGTGGAATTCCGGCCGGGCCGTCGACAAATCGTTGCCGACATATTTCGAATACGCCAGGAACTCCGCCGTCATGATGGCGCAGACGGTGTGGCTTCCGGTATCCGCGGCGCAGGTGTTGCAATGTCCGTCTCTGTAAAACCCGGTGACCGGGTCGGTGCCGCATAACTCCAGACCGGTTCCCAGAACGTTGATTTCGGGATCTTTTTCCATCTCGTCTCTCCTGTTCTGGTGGTCGGTGGTCCTTTGTCGGCAATGCGGTCAGGTGATCTTGGCGCTCAGGTGTTTCCCGCAGCGGCAGTGAGCCCAGCCTATTGCCCTGCGCGCCCGCGAGCAAGGAAATCGCTGCCGGCAGGGGCCACCCGGCCTGTGGCTTCAGCGAAAGCGGTCGGCGAGCCTCTGCAGCGGATTGCGGGTGTCGGCGGCCGGTTCGGGCGCGGTGTCTTCCGTCTCCGCCTCTGTCTCCGCCTTGGCGGCAGCTTTGGGTGCAGGTTTCTGCCCGCCGCCCCCGCTGCGCGGCGGCGCGACCCGCTGCGCGACGGCGTTCATGAACTTGCCTGCATCTCCCCGCGCCAGTTCTGGCGCCCCATCCGCCACGCCCTGCAGCACGGCGTCCAGCCACGCGGCATCCGCCCTGGCAAAATCGTGCAGCACATACCCGGACACCAGGTCCTTGCGTCCCGGATGCCCGATTCCCATGCGCACCCGTCCGTAGGCTTCGCCGATATGGCCGTGGATCGAGCGCAACCCGTTGTGCCCGGCGTGCCCGCCGCCGGTCTTGACCTTGAGACGACCGGGCGCCAGATCCAGTTCGTCGTGGAACACCACCACGTCACCGGGTTCCAGCTTGTAAAAGCGCATCGCTTCGCCCACCGCCTGGCCGGACAGGTTCATGAAGGTCAGAGGCTTGAGCAACAGCACCTTGTCGCCGCCCAGCCGTCCCTCGGCGACCTGCCCCTGAAACCGCGCCTTCCAGGGTTGAAACCCATGGGCCTGCGCAATGGCCTCGACCGCCCTGAAACCGATGTTGTGCCGGTTTCCTGCATACTGGCCGCCGGGATTTCCCAGGCCCACAAAGATCTTCATCGCTTCCTCCTGCCAGAGATGGACCCCAGATAGGGTGTCGCGGCGCGAAACGCAAACGGCCCCGCCCGGGAAGGGCGAGGCCGCAAAGCTGGTCTCGGGCGGACCCGACGGGATTACTCCTCGGTCGCGTCAGCCGCCTCTTCGTCGTCTTCGTCATCCGCAGCGCCGGACGAACGCAGTCCGGACGGCGCCGAGATGTTGGCGATCACGAAATCGCGGTCGATTGTCGGCTTGGCGCCTTCCGGCAGCGTCACATCGGAAATCGTCACGGTGTCGCCGATGTTCAGCCCGGTCAGATCCACGGTGATGTGATCGGGGATATCGGCCGCCGTCACAACCAGTTCGACCTCGGGGCGCACAACGGTCAGAACGCCACCCTTCTTGATGCCCGGCGCGGCATCTTCGTTGATGAAATCAACGTGGATGAACAGGTTGATCTTGGACGTGCGGCGCAGGCGCATGAAGTCGACATGGGTCGGCAGGTCCTTGACCACATCGCGCTGCACGGCGCGGCAGATCACGCGCACATCGTCCTGACCGTCAACCTTGAGGTTGAACAGGGTCGACAGGAAGCGGCCGGCCTTCAGGCGCTTGAGCAGCGCATTGTAGGGCAGGTTGATCGGCAGCGGATCGGCACCACCACCATAGACGATACCGGGAACCAGGTGGTCGCGACGTGCCTGACGAGCGGCGCCCTTGCCTGTCCCCGTCCGTTCCAGAGCTACGAGATCAGGAATCTCTCCAGCCATAATGAATTCTCCTAAGGTTATGCGGGCCTCCTCCAAGGCTGTAGACCCGCGTGAAGCTGGCGCGATAAACCGGATCGCGCCGCAAGGCAAGCTCGATTCGCGCGCGCACCATGCCACCGAGGCGCAGGCGGCCCGCTTCGGCCCGGCAGACCACCGGCGGTTTCTTCTCTTTCCAAATACTCATGACCAGCGTCCTGATCCGCGTGACGCCGGGTCGGCGCACAGGTCTGCCCGCTCTCAGCGGCTGAATTTCCGCCCGGCCTCGGGCACGGCCCGGCACCAGAACCGGTGTTGCATCAGCACCCCGGCCAGACCCAGCCCGACAACCAGACCCGACCAGATGCCGACGCCGCCGAGGTCCAGAACAAACCCCAGCAGATACGAGGCCGGGATTCCGATCGCCCAATAGGCGATCACTGCAATCACCATCGGTATCCGGGCGTCCTGCATGCCCCGCAACAGCCCCAGCGCGATCACCTGCGCCCCGTCCACCAGTTGAAACAGGGCCGCCACCGCCAGCAGCGCCGCACCTGTGGCCAGAATGGCGTCGCGGGCCGGATCCGCGGGATCGAGGAACAGCGACACCAGCTGTTCAGGCAGGCTCAGGAACACCACGATCGTGACGCAGGAGGTGGCAAGCGACAGGGCAAGGACCGCCGCCGCGCCGCGTTTGAGATGGGCGGCGTCGCGCTTGCCCAACGCATTTCCGGATCGGATCGTCGCCACATTGGCAAAACCGAGGTGCACCATGAAGGTCGCCGAGGCGGTCTGCAACGCGATGCCATGCGCCGCAAGCGGCACCGTGCCCAGCCAGCCCATCATCAGGGCCGTCGCCTCGAACAGGCCGACTTCGGCCAGGGTGGTGAGGCCGATCGGAAGGCCGAGCAGAAAGACGCGGGTGAACATCTCGCGGTCCGGCTTCCAGAGCCGGGTGAACAGCGCGTGCTCGGGCAGGCGGTGATGGGCATAGACCGCGATGCCTGCCAGGGCCACGGACTGGCTCACCACAGATGAGATGGCCGCGCCGACAATGCCCAGCTCCGGCGCCCCCAGCTTGCCAAAGATCAGGATGTAGTTTCCCAATCCGTTGGCCAGCGCCGCGGCCAGCGTGATCAGCAGCACGATGCGGGTGCGCGACAGGGCGGCAAGATAGCTTTTCAGCACCATCACCAGCAGCCCCGGCAGCATGCCGAACCCTGCGATGCGCAGGTAGGTCTGGGCGTCCGCAGCCAGGTCCGGCGATTGGCCCAGCGCCAGCAGCAGCGGCCCCGAGACCCAGAGCAGCGGCATGACGCAGGCAAAATACAGCGTCGAGAGCCACAGTCCCATGCGTGTGGCGCGGCGGATGCTGGTGGGATCGCCCTTGGCATCATATTGCGCCACCATCGGCATCACCGCCCAGGCAAAGCCACAGCCCATCAGGAACAGCAGGAAAAACAGGGCGGTGGCCAGGGTCAGGGCGGCCAGCGCCTCGGCGCCGTAGCGGCCCAGCATCAGGGTATCGGTGAGACCGATCGAGAACTGCGCCAGGTGCCCGCCGATCAACGGCAGGCCGAGGGTCAGCACGGCGCGGAAATGCTGCGTCCAGGTCATGGCGGGATGGGGTGTCATGATCGGGCTTTAGGGGCAAGGCGGCGTTTCGGCAAGTGCCGGCCGCGCATTGGATGTCAGCGCGGGAACGGGGGGCAAGCCCCTCGCGCTTCCCGGGATATTTGTCGCCCGGATAAACAGGCGGTCGCGCGCCGCCGTGCGTTCAGAGCGTGCGCAAAAGCAGCTGCAGGGCCAGGGCGGCGATGACAAGGCCCGCCAGCGCCTCAACCAGTCCCAGAACGCGCAGCGTGGTGGCGCCCTGGGGGATGCGCGTCAGCGTGCCTTCGCGCAGGGTGACGCTCGCGGCGGCCACTGCCAGCGTCACGGCGGCGGTGCCGAGGCCGATGGCAAAGGCGCCGACGATGCCCTGCCAGACCAAATCCATGCGCCAGGTGATGATCAGCAGAAACAGCGCCCCGGTGCAGGGGCGCAGCGCGATGGCGCCGACGAGCAGGACCGCATCCCGCAGCGAGCGCACGGCGGCGGCCTGGGCCGTTGTCGGGCCATGCACGTGGGAACAGCCGTCGTGGTCGTGGATTTCAGCGCGGCCGTACGTGGCAAGTTTCCTTGCGCCGCGCAGCGCCAGCCAAAGCCCGATCAGTGCGATGGCACCGTAACTGAGCGGTGCCAGCATCTCGTCCGCGAGGGCCTGCATATATGTCCGGCTCCAGTTCAGCACCAGCACGCCGGCATAGACCAGCGCCACGGCCGAGGCCGCCTGCGCCAGACTAGAGGCGATGGCGAGGGTGCCGAGACGCACAATCGGCACCCGCGCGGCGAGACCGTAGCCGCCGATGAGGATCTTGCCGTGGCCCGGCCCGGCCGCATGGCAGACACCATAGGCGAAACAGACCCCGAGCAGGGTGGCGAGCGCCCCGGGCTCTCCGGCCCGCAGGCTGCGCAGCCCCCGTGCCATGGCATTCTGGGCCGTGCGCTGGCCTTCGGCGGCCCAGACCACCACCCGGTCGGCACCGCCAAATCCCCACAGCCAGAGCGCCAGCGCAACAAGCCCGAGCGCGGCGATCAGGAGGGCGCGTTGCATGTGATCCGCACATCCTGCGCATAATGGATGCCGAGCCTCAGCGGTGAAAACTGATCCGCGGGCACCTGATCCAGCTCGCGCGCCAGTGCCTGCGTGGCCGCATCCGGATTGGGCTCGGTCACCGTCGCGGTACAGGGGGCGGGCAGGTGCACGCCGCCTGACAGGGTGTAGGCGACATAATAGGTCGGGTCATACTGCAGGATCTGCAGCCCGTCCGCCGGGGTCGGGGTCAGGCTGCGGGTGTGGGTTGCGACGATCCGGCCGTCGGTGACCGCCACCGTGGCAGGCACCGGATGGTCCAGCGGAACCTGCTCCCCGTCGTGATAGAAGTAAAGATCGCCTTCGAAACCTTCGGGCCATTCGACCAGGTCAAAACCTTTGAGTTGCGCGAGTTCGGCATCGCTCAACTGTGCATCGCCATCGGGATCAAGGCCCATGTCCTCGAGGATCAGGAGCGTCGTGAAGTCATCGTAGGTCCAGCTCAGGCTGAGCCCGGTCACGTTCCGGGCGTCATCGAGCACCAGGTCGAGACGGCTGTCCACAAACATGTGCGGATGCGCCAGGGCGGGCAGGGGCGAGAGGGCAAGACAGAGCATGAGTGTACGCATGCTGTGAGTGCTAATCGCTATGCCGTGCCCTGGCAAGCTGCTGGTCCGCGGGCGGCTGATCCGTGCCAACCCGGGCAGGTGATCTGCCCTATTGCCTTGCGGCACTGGCCGGAAGCGGCGCGCCCCGGGTGCGGCACCATTGATTTCCGCCGCAAGTTCCGGCAGACCTCGCGGGATCATCTGGAAGGGACCACCATGACTCGCATCGATGCCAAGTTTGCCGACCTGAAAGCGCAAGGTAAGAAGGCCTTTGTGGCATATGTCATGGCGGGCGATCCGGACTATGACACGTCGTTGGAACTGGTTTGCGGCCTACCGGGCGCGGGGGTGGACGTCATCGAGCTAGGGTTGCCGTTCACCGACCCCATGGCGGACGGCCAGACGATCCAGCTGGCCGGCCAGCGCGCGCTTGAGGGCGGAATGACGCTGGACCGCACACTGGCGATCGCGCGGACGTTTCGTGAAACGGACGACACCACGCCCATCGTGCTGATGGGGTATTACAACCCGATCTATTCGCGCGGGGTGGAGCGGTTTCTCGAACAGGCCAAGGATGCCGGGATCGACGGATTGATCATTGTCGACCTGCCGCCGGAGGAAGACGAGGAATTGTGCCTGCCCGCCCAGAAGGCGGGGCTGAATTTCATCCGACTGGCAACCCCGACAACCGATGCCAAGCGGTTGCCGAAGGTGCTGCAGAATACATCCGGCTTTGTCTATTACGTCTCGATCACGGGGATCACCGGCGCCGGGGAGGCACAGGCGGTTGACGTTGCGCCAGAGGTGGCGCGGATCAAGGCGCAGACCGATCTGCCGGTGATCGTCGGCTTTGGCATCAAGACGCCAGAGGCGTCACAGGGCATCGCCAGTGTGGCCGACGGTTGCGTGGTCGGATCGGCGATCGTGGCCGAACTCGCGTCGGGCAAGCCTGTGTCCGAGGTGCTGGCCTTTGTCAAAACCCTGTCGGACGGCGCACACCGCGCCTGAGGCAAGGCGCCGGACGGCTCTGCAAGCCGGTTCGATTGCCGCCCACAACAACGGGTGCGCGGGCCAAGGGGCATGCCCCGCAGCACGGCATCTGCCTGGTCGGAGGGATCCCCACCCTGCTGGGCGGACAGGGCGTTCAGCCATCTGCCCTGGTGTCTCCCCGGACCGGGTGGTCCGATTGATCCGAGTGGCGCCGCAGGCAAGTCCGCGCAACCTTTGGCACCGGACCTCAGGCAGCCGGGCGCAAAACCGTATCAGGCGCTCCCCGGAACCTGGACCTGACGGGCGCCTTCCTCGAAGGTGTCCAGCGACAGCGGCCAGATGGTGCCGGGCCAGCGGATCTCCATCTGCCTTTTGCGCGGGCGATAAACGGCGGTGTACAGGGTGCCGAAACCCTGGCTGAAGGCGGTGGAATAGAGCGGTGGCTTGAGGAAGGCCGAGATGAACTTTTCCTCGGTATCCCTGTGCAGGCTCATCCGGTGCAGCAGGTACCGCTCCCGTTCGACCGTGGCGGTAAAGCGGGCATGGCTGATCCACTCGACGTTTTCCTGATGGTTTGTCGCCACGGCGGCGTGGGTGATCTGGGCCTTGCGGTCCGGCCCCATCATCGCAGTGAGGTATTTGCGTTCGCGGTCGACCACGGTGACATTATAGCTCATGTGGGTCGGGACGCGGGCAAGCACCCGGCCCGCCTCCTCGGACGTGGTGCAGGTCTGGAGCACGTATCTCAGGATCAGCGGCACGCCAAAGCCCTGACCGACCACCCGCCGCCCGCCGAAGGTAAGCGAAATCGCGACGCCGGTATCGTTCATGCCGTCCACCAGCCCCCACAACCCGTCCGAGACACCGATCACCCTGCGGCCCATCCAGTTGGTACGCAGGATCAGCGAATCAAAGGCGGCGGGATTGTAGTCGTAATTGCGCACCAGAACCGGGGCCTTGCCGGTCCACAGCGCCTGGGAACACCCCGACAGGTACGGCGGCGGACAATAGAACGACAGGAACCGCGCCGCCTGATCCCCGCCCCCCGCCAGTTCGCAGAGCTGATCGTAAAGCGGGACCAGTTCCGGCATGTGACGCGTCAGCATCTGGCGGCTTTCCAGATAGGAGGCGCGCGCGGCATCACCCTCGTTCAGCCACCACCGCCGATAATCCGGCCAGTATTCCGCGAACAACCCGGCCCATCTCGGGCCGGGTTTCTCTTCGGAAATGGCGCGCCAGAACATGGTCATGCCAGAGGCACTACATGATTTTGAATGCCGGATCGGCAAGCGCCGGCCCGGCTTCGGCAACCGGCAGTGCCCGGCCCTTGACGCATTGCTTGATCCCGTGAATCCACTTCTTGGCCCGTTCATTCAGCAGGAAGCTTTTGGTCATCGACCGGCCACGCGTCACCAGAATGCCGATGTCCGCGCCCTCGTAGCGGTAATCACCCGGACCGAGGATGCGCAGGAAAAACGCCTCGTTCTCGGATTCCACCGCCCGGCGGTGATAATCGAAGCGGTCATAGACCACGCGCCCGTCTTCGAGCATGCGGTAGATGCCGGTTTCCGGCGCCTCCGTGCAGATGTCGACGTTATCCTCGGTGTGTTTGATCACCATCTGCGACCAGCTGTCGATCATGTCGGGGTTGGCCCAGCGGGCGTTGAGCTCATCCACGTCCAGGTTGAACTTCTTCTTCGAGAATTCCAGCAGGTGGAACAGGAACAGCGGGGCGTCGGCATGGGCAAAGGCAGCGTGGTTGGTCATCGACGACGCGCCGGTGATGCGCGGGTTCAACTCGCCCAGCCAGAGGTCTCCGGTCTTCTTGTCGATCAGGAAGTCGAGTTCGAAATAACCGCGATAGCCTTCCTTGCGCAGCTGTTCGCCGAATTTGAAGGTAAGATCGCGGGCGTGGTTGCGCACCTTGGGCGGAAAGGCGGTCGAGAGGATCTCGTTGCCGCACCAGCCACCCCGATAGGGGGTGAGATCCTTGAAGCCGACAAGCTCGGTCATCAGCGGGCCGACGATGGTGCCCTCTTTGGTGGCGCAGGCCTCGATCGCGGAACCGCGGCAGTCGATGCGCTTCATGATCTTGATTTCGCCTTCACCGACGATTTCGCTCTCGTGACGGCGGAAGTCAGCCTCGGACTTGATGAAGAAAGTCGTGTGGCCCGAGTCGCCAAAAGCCGATTGCAGCACAAGATCATGGCCGATGCCGGCCTTTTCGGTGATCTCGCGCAGGTGGTCGTAACTTTCGACCTCGGACAGGGTGTTCGGCACCGACGGTACCCCGGCCTTGTTGCCGATGCGCACGGTTTCGATCTTGTTGTCCATGCTGCTGCGCAGTTTGGCCTTGGGGAACCAGACGTCGGCGCCCAGTTCCTTGGACAGGCGTTCGGTTTCTTCGTCGAACATCAGGAACACGAAATGCGGCTTGCCACCGCGCCGCTTGATGAAGTCGATGACTTCCTTGTGCTGGAGGAGGTAGTTGTTGATGTCCTCGATGCTCTGGAATTCCGCGTGCGGCTGCTCCGAGGGGCAGAACACGTTGGGATGTTTGCCGCCGTAGCAGTCGATGTAGCAGATGTATTTGAAGTTCTTCACCCATTCGTCGAGCCCGAGAAGGTTGAAGTTGGTCGCCGAGATGAAATAGATCGGATCCTCGTTGCGGTGAAAGAACCGGCGGATTTCCGAGATGTTGTTCAGGACTGTTGATGCCATTTTATAGGTTCCTCTCTGTTATTCGGCAGCGGTTGACAGCTTGGCGCTGTTCAGTTTGGCAAGGGCGTCGGCGGTAAAGACGCGCAGACCCAGATCCGGGCGGTAGCCGTGGATCTCGCTGACATCGAGCGCGCGCATGAAGCTGAGGATTTCCTGACTGACCACCTGTCCGGGGACGAGGATCGGAAAGCCGGGGGGGTAGGGAATGATGAAGCTGGCCGAAACGATCTCCTGCCCGGCGTCCATCGCCTTTTTCAGCGAACCGTCAAGTTCGAGATAGTCGCAGTTGGTTTCATCGTAGCTGAGGAAGAACGCCGTGCGGATGTCGCCCTCGCCGGTGACATTGTCGGCGCGGAAGGCATCGTGGAAACGGCTGAAGTCGGGCAGGGGCGGCAGATCGTGCATGAGGTTGGTGACACGCTTGTTAAAGGCCAGACGTTCCATGCGGCTGGCGTCGTCCAGCAGGTCGTCCAGGCCCTTGGCGATTTCCACCAGCACTTCGATCAGATAGGCGACCGAGCTGCGCGTGGTGCCGATGTTGGTCATGAACAGGACCGTGTTGCGCGAGGTCTTGTTGATCTGGATGCCGTATTTGTCCATCAGGATCTGTGTCTTGAAGGTGTCGCCGTCCCAGCCGGTGCCGCCCACGGCCAGGGTGACGCGGGTGGCGTCGAGGACAAATTCGTCCTTTTCCCAGCACTCCCACAGATCGGTCCAGCCCTGTTCCGGCTCGTAATAACTCTCGACCCCGGATTCGCGGTGCGCCTCGGGGATCATGTCGCCGGCGGTCAGCACCTTGAAGTATTTCCGCAGCAGCGGATGGGTCGAGATCGCGCGGCGCATCGACATCGCCGCCTCGATCTGGCGCTGGACAAATTCAAAGCCTTCGAGCTCGACCTGACGGCGGCCCACGTCGAGAGAGGCGATGATCTGATAGTTGGGCGAGGTCGAGGTGTGGGTCATGTAGGCTTCGTGGAAGCTCTGCTCGACCTCGCCCTTGAAGTCCTGATCGTTGACGTGGATCATCGACCCCTGCCGCAGAGAGGTCAGCGTCTTGTGGGTCGACTGGGTGCCATAGACCCGCACCCGGGACGTGGGCGGCGGGATCAGCCGGGTTTTCAGCAGCGTCGCGTCGTCGGCATCCTTGAGCTTGGCCTGCTGCTTTTCATAGGCACTGGCGTGCTCCGGGCTGCGCAGGCGTTCGCGCAGCACATTGGCCGAATTCATCGCGGTACGGCCGCGGTATGTCGGGTTGAAGCGGGCAAAGGCGAACCACGCCTCGTCCCAGAGGAAGACCAGGTCGGGCTTGATCGCCAGACATTCCTCCATGATGCGTTCGACGTTGTAGACAATGCCGTCAAAGGTGCAGTTGGTCAGCAGCAGCATCCGCACCCGGTCCAGCTTGCCCGCTGCCTTGAGGTCCAGAAGCTGTTTCTTGATGTCGTGCAGCGGCACCGCGCCGTACATCGAATATTCGTTCAGGGGATAACTGTCGAGATAACAGACATTCGCCCCCGCCAGCACCATGCCGTAGTGGTGCGACTTGTGACAGTCACGGTCGACCAGCACGATGTCGTTCGGGCGCACCAGCGCCTGGACCACGATCTTGTTGCAGGTCGAGGTGCCGTTGGTCGCAAAGAAGGTCTGTTTCGATCCGAAGGCCCGGCTGGCAAGCTCCTGCGCCTCCTTGATCGGTCCGTGCGGTTCCAGCAGACTGTCGAGCCCCCCCGAGGTGGCGGAGGTTTCGGCGAGAAAGATGTTGGGGCCGTAAAAGGCACCCATATCCTGAATCCAGTGACTGCGGGTGATCGACTTGCCCCGGCTGATCGGCATGGCATGGAAGACGCCGGTCGGCTGCTTGGAGTAGTTCACCAGCGCGGTGAAAAACGGTGTCTTGTAGCGTGCCTGGACGCCGCGCAGGATATTGAGGTGCAGTTCGACGAAATCTTCCTGGTTGTAGAACACCCGGCGGCAGATTCCGAGGTCGAGCCCGGCAATGTCCTCGACCGAACGTTCGGTGACCAGATAGGCGTCAAGCTCGGGCCGGAGCTTGGCGATCAGGCGGCAGAGTTCGGGGCCGTAGTCCTTGGGGCGCAGCGAGTCGATTTCGTCCTGCCGCTCGGCGCTGTCGACGTAGCGTGACAGCAGCGGCATTTCGAGCCTCGATTTCAGAGTCAGCCCCGGACGCACGACGATGGCCTGAATGTTGTGGTTGAACAGCACCGCGATCAGCGCGTCTTCGAGGCTGGGCACCACCACAGCCTCGTATTGGAACGGATCTTCGGGGCGGCGCATCCGCGAGACGTTGGATTTCAGCCAGCGTTCCTGGTGTTCATTGACGTCATCGACGATCAGCACTTCGAAATAGGGTTTCGACATGGCACGGGCTTCGGGCGACAGCATCGCCTCGTCGTCCTGCTCGTCCTTTTCGGAACTGTCCTTGTCCAGCGGGATATGGCGCCGCCGATACGCCCCCGAGGTCAGCGCCCGCAACGCGCGGTGCACCGAATAGGCCAGATCCTCATAGTGGCCCGATGTAAACTGGCGGCGCATGTAATCAAAGGCCTGCATGCCGGGGAAGGCCCAGTACGGCTCGATCACCTCAAGCGAATGCCAGAGATCCTCGACCCGCTTGCGGAGTGCGGTCATCTGGCGTTCGGTGCCGCCCTGGGCCAGCGTGTCGGTGGCCTCGCGCAGGGCAGCCCACCTGTCTGACCGCAGCTGGACCGCCGAATAGTATTCGTTCACGGATTGCATCGCTTCTCTCCTCCCAATGGCGGAGACCACGCGACGCGGTGGGGGGCTGGACTGCCCCCCGTGGCGGGCAGGGTCAGCCGCTTGATGTCTTGCCCATGACCGCCTGGAATCCCAGGGGCCGGGTCGCCGGTGTGTCCGCGTTTTGCGGTACATCCACATGCAGCCCGGCACGGTTGCCCTGCTGCGGCATTTCGAGTGGTCCGAGGGTGTAGAGATACCCGTCCGAACCGCTGGCCCGGTCATAGACCGGGAAATCGCTGGACCGGTCGCGGAAGGATTTGAGCACCTGGCCCAGCCCCTTCATCCCGGCCTCGCGTTGGCGTCGCACCACGTCGAGATCGATCTCGATCGGAAACATGTCCTCTTGTCCCGCCGACTGGTGCAGCACCGTCGCACTGGGATCGACGACGATGGATTTGCCCACACCTCCGGCACCCAGTCCGTTGACGGCAAATACATAGCACTGGAACTGCGCTGCGGTCGCTCGGGCAATGGCCAGTTCTGCGTCGCGGTCGGTGGTGCCGGTCAGAACCGGGTTCAACAGCACCTCGGCGCCCATGGACGTAAGCTGGCGCGTGGTTTCCGGGAACCAGATGTCATAGCAGATCGAAAGACCAAAGCGGCCCACCTGAGGCACGTCGAACACGCAAAACTCGGTGCCTGCGGTGATTCCGGCCTCATAGGGGCGAAACGGGAACATCTTGGCATAACGCGCGACGATGGCACCATCCGGGTTGATCACCAGGGCGGTATTGCGGATTGCGCCGTCGATGCTGCGCAGGAACATCGAACCGGGGATCAGCCAGACCCGGTGGCGTGCCGCGGCGGCACACAGGCGGTCGATCGTCTCGTTCTCTGGCGGCAGCGCGTAGCGATCCAGCGGGCCAAAGGCGGCCAGTTCGGAGAACAGCACCATCTGGGTCCAGGGGAAACGCGCCATCAGCACGTCGAGCCGGTGGATGAGGCCATCGACGTTGGACTCGGTGGCCTGAACGTACATCTGCACGCCCGCAATTGCGAAAGGGGTCATCGGAAACAGTCTCCATTGGCGCGGAGACACCTCTTTGGGCGAGTGCCCGGTATGTCCGCTTTCCGCATCACTTAGGCCCAGATGCCTGTGACGGAAACCGTCGGCGGGCAGATTTGCTGCCAATCAGTCAGAAACTGCCGATATTCCGCTGCGTCAGCCCGCCGGGAGGCGGATTTCGCGAACACTCTCTTCCTCCAAGGCGCAGGATGTGCCGCCCCTGACACGGATGCTCGGTTGGTTTGGCGCGCGCAACTGTCCACCGGGATCAGGCCGCGGCCCTGCGGCCGACGGCCCGTGTGTTGCGGCCGCGTTGCAGGAAGACCACCAGTGCCAGCAGCAACAGCGCCGGAATGAACATCAGGTATTTGGACGGAACACTGACCGGCTTGAGCACGCGCAGCACCTCCTGATCCCAATCAAGCCCGGCGTCAGAGGCGGGCGAGCCAAAGGACACGTCGTCGATGAACATCTTGTCGTCCTCGGTGCGGAACACCAGCCCGGCGCTTTCAAGCTTCTCCTCACCGGTTGCGCCCTCGCCGATGGGCAGCAATGCGACGAACTGGATCGGATCGCCCAGATCGTTCACCCCGGATACCCGCAGGCGCAATTCATCGCCCGGCTGCGTGTCCGCGGCGGCGGCGGCGATCTGTGCCGGTGCCTCTTCGCTGTAGGGCGGAAACACCATGTCCATCCAGAACCCGGGGCGGAACAGGGTAAAGGCGATCAGCAAAAGGGCGATCGTCTCATAGACCTTGTTCTTCGCCAGAAACCAGCCCTGCGTCGCAGCGGCAAACAGCAGCATGGCGACGGTGGCGATGACAAAGACAAAGATCCCCTGCGCCCAGTTCACATTCATCAGCAGCAATTCGGTGTTGAAGATGAACAGGAACGGCAGCGCGGCAGTTCTGAGCGAGTAGAAAAAGGCGATGACGCCGGTCTTGATCGGGTCTCCTCCGGACACGGCGGCGGCGGCAAAGGACGCCAGGCCGACCGGCGGTGTCACATCCGCCATGATGCCGAAATAGAACACGAACAGGTGCACGGCGATCAGTGGCACGATCAGGCCGTTCTGCTGGCCCAGCGTCACGATGACCGGGGCCAGCAACGCCGAGACCACGATGTAGTTCGCCGTGGTCGGCAGGCCCATCCCGAGGATCAGAGACAGCACGGCGGTCAGCATCAGGATGGCCATGATGTTGCCGCCCGACAGGACTTCGACCACATCGGCCAGGGCCGAGCCGACGCCGGTCTGGCTGACCGCGCCGACGATGATGCCGGCCGTCGCCGTGGCAATGCCGATGCCGATCATGTTGCGCGCGCCGGTCACGAGGCCGTCGATCAGGTCCATGACCCCGTCCCGGATGTCCGCCGCAAGTCGGCTTTCGCCCCGGAACATCTGCATCAGAGGCCGCTGGGTCAGCAGGATGAACACCATGTAGGCCGCCGCCCAGAAGGCCGAGAGGCCGGGTGACAGGCGATCGACCATCAGCGCCCAGACCAGCACGACAACCGGCAGGATGTAATGCAGCCCCGAGCGGATCGTCGGACCCGGCAGCGGCAGCGCGGTCACCGGCGCGTTCGGGTCGTCCAGCTTCAGCGGGGCCTCTTTGCTGGCCACCCGCAGCAGCGCGATATAGACCGCGCTGAGCGCGACAAAGATGATGTAGCCTGCGGTCGCGGGAAACACCGTGCGGATCCAGCCCATGCCATAATACACCGCAAACGACAGGAAGCAGATCATCGCGACGATGAAGGCGATGCCGATCAGACGCTGTACGATGGGTTTGGGGGTATAGGCGCGGGGCAGACCCTCCATCCCGGCCTTCAGCGCCTCGAGATGCACGATGTAGACCAGAGCGATGTAAGAGATCACCGCCGGCAGAAACGCGTGTTTCACCACGTCGAAATAGGGGATGCCGACGTATTCCACCATGAGAAAGGCCGCGGCCCCCATCACCGGCGGCATGATCTGGCCGTTGACGGAAGAGGCCACCTCGACCGCGCCGGCCTTTTCGCTGGAAAAGCCCACTTTCTTCATCAGCGGAATGGTGAAGGTGCCGGTGGTCACCACGTTGGCGATGCTTGACCCCGAGATCAGCCCGGTCATGGCCGAGGACACGACAGCCGCCTTGGCCGGTCCGCCCTTCATGTGGCCCATCAGCGAAAACGCCACCTGGATGAAGTAGTTGCCCGCTCCGGCCCGGTCGAGCAGCGAGCCGAACAACACGAAGAGGAACACGAAACTGGTCGAAACCCCGAGGGCGATGCCAAAGACGCCTTCGGTGGTGATCCACTGATGGTTGACGATTTCACTGAGGTTGTTGCCCTTGTGGGCGATGATGCCGGGCATGTAGGGCCCCAGCACCGTGTACATCAGAAAGACAGAGGCGACGATCATCAGCGCCGGACCCAGCGCCCGGCGGGTCGCTTCGAGCAGGATCAGGATGCCGATCACCGATACCACAAAATCCTGGGTGACCGGTGCGCCGACCCGGCCGGAAATCTCGCGGTAATAGACATAAAGATACAACGCCGTCGCCGCGCCGATCAGCGCCAGAGCCCATTCCCAGAGCGGGATCTTGTTCTTGGGAGAGCCCAGCACGATGCAGGCGACCAGCCCGATCACCACAACCGGAATCCACCATGTGGACGCGCCATCCTTGGCGCCGATCATGAACAGCGCGCCCAGGATCACCGGAATGGCGATGCCGAGGCCGAGCTGAAATTTGGTACGGGTCGCGGGAAAGGCGGCAAACGCCAGAAAGATCGCAAAAGCCAGGTGGATCGAGCGCGCCTCGGTGTCGTTGAAGACACCGAACCCGACAATGAACGGGATCGGTGAGGCAAACCAGAGCTGGAACAGCGACCAGGCCAGGGCCACCAGCATGAGGAAGGTGCCGACAGGCCCGGCAACACTGCGTCCACCGGTGTCGGACGAGGCGACAAGTGCGTCAAGCTCGGTCTGGCTCAGGCCGCCGTGGCCCGCTGCTGCGGCTTCGACGGCGGCTGCCTTCTGCTGATCTTTGTCCGACATGTGTGACTATCCCCGTTGGGCTTCGGCCCTTGACCGGGTCATTGCCCGGAAATCGCATTTGGCGGGGGGGCGGACATGCCGCCACCCCGATCATCAATCGGGCGGATTACATCCAGCCACGTTCCTTGTAGTACTTTTCGGCACCCGGATGCAGCGGTGCCGACAGGCCGTCGCTGATCATTTCCTCTTCCTTGAGGTTCTCAAAGGCCGGGTGCAGCTTCTTGAAGCGGTCGAAGTTGTCAAAGACCGCTTTCACGACCTCATAGACCACGTCATCGGGCACATCCGCCGAGGTGACGAACGTCGCCTTGACGCCGAAGGTCTTCACGTCCTCGTCGGATCCCGCGTACATGCCGCCGGGGATGGTGGCGTAGGCGTAGAACGGATTGTCTGCGACCAGCTTGTCGATGGCTTCGCCCTCGACGGGCACAAGGTTCGCCTCGACGGTCGACACAGCTTCCTGGATGGACCCGTTCGGGTGGCCGACCGTGTAGACGATCGCGTCGACCTTGTTGTCACCCAGTGCGGCCGCCTGTTCCGCCGGCTTGAGCTCGGAGGCGAGGGCAAAGTCGCCCATGGTCCAGCCCTTGGCGTCCAGCACGACCTCCATCGTCGCCAGCTGGCCCGAGCCAGGGTTGCCGACGTTGACGCGCTTGCCCTTGAGTTCATCGAAGGAGTTGATGTTGGCGTCCTTGCGGGCGATCACGGTGAAGGGTTCGGAATGGACAGAGAACACCGCGCGTTCCTTGTCGAACTTGTCGCCCTCGAACTGCGAGCTTCCGTTGTAGGCATGGTACTGCCAGTCGGACTGGGCCACACCCATGTCCATGTCACCCGCCTTGATGGCGTTGATGTTGGCAATGGATCCGCCGGTCGACGGTGCGGTGCACTTGAGGCCGGTCTTGGCGCTGTCACGGTTCACAAGACGGCAGATCGACTGGCCTACAACAAAGTAGACGCCGGTCTGTCCCCCGGTGCCGATGGTGATGAACCGCTCTTGCGCCATCGCCGAGGTCGAGGCCAGCAGGCCAGCGCTCAGAGCGAGGAATCTTGCGTGTTTCATGTAACTCTCCCGTTTGGTTTCATGTTGCCGGGCGGCCTGGCAGGCCGGTCCAGAGGGCGTGTCGCCCGGAGCAGAAGACTAGGGTGCCGCGAACGGGCGTCCACATGTCTGTGCGTCAAGGCGCCGATGTCGTTTCCGTGCGCATCGTTCCAAGGACGATGACGGTCGAATTCCCCGATAGGGCGTTACGCGTCAGTGTCGTTCCCAGTGCCATCCTGTTGATTCCGGGCACCACTGCCGCAGGAGTCTCGGTAGCGTAGTACCGTTTATTATTTCGATCAAGTCGGTTACGCTTATAGCAGGCGGTACACATGAAAATTGCATTTTTTTGCAATAAATTCAGAACGTTAAAATTGCCTTGGGGGGATTCGCCTTGGACCTTGATATTGGTCAGCGGCTAAGATCTGTACGCAGCGCCAATGGGTTGTCGCAGCGTCAACTGGCGCGGCAGGCCGGGGTCACCAACGGGCTGATCTCGATGATTGAACAGGGCCGGTCCAGTCCGTCAGTTGCTTCGCTCAAACGGATTCTGGATGCGGTTCCGATGTCGTTTTCAGAATTCTTCGCCGACGATGGCCCGGAACTGGAGGCCTTTGTCTTCCGCGCCGAAGAGTTGCGCGAAATCAGTCTGGGCGCGGCTCTGCACATGCCGGAAGAGGCTGCGGATCTGTTGTCGATGCGTCAGGTCGGCGATGCCTCGCGGCACACCATCCAGATGCTGCACGAGACCTATGCGCCGGGTGCCGATACCGGGCCTGAACTGTACACCCACCGGGGCGAAGAGGCCGGGATCGTGATTGAAGGACAGATCGCTCTCACGGTCAGCGCCCGCACCGAGGTGCTGGGGCCGGGCGACGCCTATATCTTTGAGAGCCTCAAGCCGCACCGCTTTCACAACAGCTTCAGCGAAAAATGCGTCATTGTCAGCGCCTGCACGCCCCCCAGTTTCTGATCAGGGCCCCGCCAGATACCCGAGACGATCCCCACAAGGGCGCACGGTCTGCCCGCACACCCGAACGCAGGAACAAAGATGCAGAAACTTGCCACTCTGGAGAGATTTGCGCCACTGGCGGCGGTCGCGGCACTTGCGGTCCTGTGCCTGCTGCTCAGCCTTTGGTCCGCCTGGATGCTGCTGCCCTTTGTGCTGTTCGCCGGGCTGACCGCGCTGGGGGTGCATGACATCCGTCAACCCAGCCATTCGATTCTGCGCAATTATCCGGTGATGGGCCACATGCGGTTCCTGTTCGAAGGCGTGCGCCCGGAAATCCGCCAATATCTGATCGAATCGGATCAGGACGAGGAACCCTTCAGCCGGGATTCCCGCAGCCTGGTTTATCAGCGGGCCAAGGGCGTCGAGGACAAGCGGCCCTTTGGCACCCGCAAGCGGGTCTATGACGCGGGGTATTCCTGGCTGACCCATTCGATCAACCCGGTCCATATCACCGACAGCGATTTCCGTGTGACCATCGGCAATGCCGCCTGCAAGCAACCTTACCTTGCCTCGCTTTACAACATCTCGGCCATGAGTTTCGGCTCACTCTCGGCCAATGCCATCGAGGCCCTGAATACCGGCGCCCGACTGGGTGGCTTTGCACATGACACCGGAGAGGGGTCGGTCAGCCGCCATCACAAGGCGGGTGGGGGCGATCTGATTTATCAGGTTGCCTCGGGGTATTTCGGAGCCCGTGCCGCGGACGGCAGTTTCGACCGGGACAAGTTTGCGGTGACCGCGGCGCTGCCGCAGATCAAGATGATCGAGTTGAAGCTGTCGCAGGGTGCCAAGCCCGGACATGGCGGCATGCTGCCGGCGTCCAAGATCTCGCCCGAGATTGCCGAAGCGCGCGGCATTCCGATGGGGGTCGACTGTGTGTCCCCGGCGGCGCATTCGGCCTTCTCGACACCGATCGAGATGATGCGGTTTGTCGGTGAATTGCGCGCGCTTTCCGGTGGCAAGCCGGTTGGGTTCAAACTTTGCATCGGCCACCGTCGGGAGTTCATGTGCATCGTCAAGGCGATGCTGGAAACCGGCGTGGTGCCTGATTTCATTGTCGTCGACGGCACCGAGGGCGGCACAGGTGCGGCTCCGGTCGAATTCACCAATCACGTTGGCATGCCGATGATCGAAGGGCTGAGTTTTGTGCACAACACCCTGCGCGGCGCCGGACTGCGCGATCAGGTCAAACTGGGCGCAGCGGGCAAGATCGTGTCGGCCTTTGACATTGCCCGGGCGCTGGCCATCGGTGCCGACTGGTGCAATTCGGCGCGCGGTTTCATGTTCGCCATCGGCTGTATCCAGGCGCAGGCCTGCCATACCAACAAATGCCCGGTCGGGGTGGCAACGCAGGATCCGCTGCGCCAGCGTGCTCTGGTTGTAAGCGACAAAAGCCGACGCGTTGCGCGTTTCCACGCCAATACGATGAAAGCGTTGGGCGAAATGGCCGGCGCGGCCGGTTTGAGTGACCCCAGAAACTTCCTGCCCCGGCATTTCATGGCGCGGCAGGCCGACAACCAGATGGTCACCGGTGACGAAGCCTTTCCCTATCTGCCAGAGGGGTTCCTGCTGAATGGCGTCGCCGACGGTCAGGGCTACAAGGCTCGCTGGGACCGTGCCGAGGCCGCCAGCTTCGCGCCACGCGACTGAACCGGCGTCACCCGCCCGCGTTCCGCACCCTGCGGGCGGTCACTCGTGCTCAGGTCCGGCGCCGTCCAGCCGGACGCTGCTGGAGCTGACGCTCACGTCCGCCTGGGAAAATCCCATGTTTTCCAGCGTAAGATTGGCCCCGACAGCAATCACGGCGATCAGCACAATACCGAGGATGAAGGCTTTCATGGTTTCTCCTTTGGTGCGGTTTCGGACCGCAGATATTCGATCAGATCGGCGCGGTCCCCTGCGCCGGCAATGCGTTGCATCGGCATCTTGGTCCCTGGAATATAGTGCTCGGGACCAATGTCGAACAGGGCGTCGATAGTGTGTTCATTCCAGATCAGTTCCGAATCGTCCAGCGCCGCGGAATACCGGTAATCCGCAACCGTCCCCGCAGGTCGGCCGAACAGGCCATAGAGTGTCGGTCCGGCGCGCCGGGCGCTGCCCGGGGTCAGAGTATGACAAATCGAGCATTTTCGTTTGAATTGCCGTTCGCCGTTCGGCAGCGTCGCGGGATTGGCAAGGAAAGACGGATCCGCGACCTCTACCCCGTCATACGAGTCCAGGGTCAGTACCGGCCAGGAGTGTGCAGTGTCGTCAAGGCCGCCGGCCAGGATGTTGCTGCCATCCGCAGAAAACGTCAGCGCCCAGACCGGTCCCCGCTTGGTGGCACGAAAATCACTCACAACGCTCCAGGTCGCCGTGTCCACCACCATGATGTAGCCTTCGCCGTCGCCGACTGACAATAGCCCGCCGTCCGGCGACATCGCCATGGCAAGTATCGGTCGCCGCTCGAGCGACAGGTCAGCTAGGGTGGTTCCGGTGGCGATGTCGATCACCCGGGTGCCGCCATCCACAGCGCCATAGGCGATCCAACCCGCCGCCTCGTTCACCACGATCTCGTTCAGGCCAAACCCGTGTTCGACCAGCCGACCCAGCTCGGTGCCGCTGGCCACGTCCCAGATCCGCAGAGAGCCGTCGGCCGAAGCCGAGTAGAGCCGCGCGCCGTCGTCCGAAAAGGCCACGTCATTGACCGGACCACCGTGCCCGCGCAGAAACCGGCTGCCCGCGTCCGTCAGCGTCCAGAGACCGATGCTGCCGTCCCAGCTTGCCGAGGCCACCATTGTGCCATCCGGGCTGGCCGCCAGCGATTTCACCTTGCCCTGATGCCCGTTCTTTGCCGTCGCTGTACCAAGCGTCAAATCCCAGAACACCAGCGTGAAATCGTCGCCGCCGCTGACCAGGGATGTCTCGGAGGGAAACACCGCGCAATTGACAGCCGCGGTGTGACGTTCGAGCCAACGCGACCTCTGACCCTGCCAAAGGCCGACCGAATTGTCGAAACTGGTGGTCGCGACCTGCCCCGCGGGCGACACGGCCAGGCCCATGATCGGACCGCCGTGCCCTTCAAACGTGGTATATTCACCGGCCCGGACCGGCCCGGAAACAAGAGACAGGGCCAGCAGCAGCCAGCGCATTCCCTATTCCGCCGGCGTCGCGCTCTTGGGCGCCGCGTTCTCGCGTTCCTTGACCTCGGCGACCCAGAGGTTGTGGTGCTCTTTGGCCCACTGCTCTTCGACCATGCCGGTGCCCATGGCGTCGAACGCGCCTTCCATGCCGAGCGTGCCGATATAGATGTGTCCGAGGATCACGGCCATCAGGACAAAGCCGACAATCGCGTGCCAGAGCTGGCTGTACTGCATTTCAGCCTGCGGCGACAGATCGGTGGGCAGCGCGCCATAGCCCAGCATCTGCGGCACCCCCCAGTCATTGAGATGTGCAAAAGTCGGTCCGAAAAGGTGCCACTCGAACGGGAACAGCAGCGACAGGCCCGAAACTGAAATCGACGCGCCCAGCAGGATGACCGACCAGAACACGATCTTCTGCCCGGCGTTGAACTTTTTGGCGTCCGGATGACCGCCGCCGAACAGCCCGCCGCCGCGCAGGATCCATTTGATGTCCGTGCGGTCGGGCAGGTTGTGAACAACCCACATCACAAACACCATCACCAATCCCAGCATGAAGGCCCAGGACACGTTGTCATGCACCCATTTCGACCCGATGGCGACGGTGGAAAACGTGTCCAGACCAAAGGTCGGTATCAGGAACTTGCGCCCCATCAGAGTGATCAGGCCGGTGATGGCGAGGATCAGGAACGACCCCGACAGCAGCCAGTGTCCCATCCGCTCGACAAACTTGAAGCGTTCCAGCTTGCGCCCCGTGATCGGCCCCTCGATGCGCACCCGGCCGCGGATCAGGTAGAACACCGCCAACAGGGCCAGCGTCCCGAGCAGCAACCAGCCGCCATAGGTGATCAGGGGGCCGCGGCGGAAATCCAGCCACCACATGCCGTCGTCCTGAATCAGCGTGGTGGCAGCCGGGCCACGCTGCTGGGTGCTGATCTGTGCCTGGTCAAACCGCAAACCGCGCCACAGGTCGGGATCCGAGGCCCCGCCGAGCGTGCCCAGCGGCGCGCTGATCGGAGCGGCATTGTCGGGATCACCGGTCAGGGCCCGGCGGGCGCTGTTGTCGACGTCCTCGCCGCGCTGGCGGGCCAGGATGTCCTCCAGCGTCTGTGTCGCACGTGCCGGAGCCTGCTCGCTCACAGCCGGATCGACGCCGCTGTCTTGCGCCGATGCAGGCAGCCCGGTCAGGGCAAGGGTCAGCAGAACAAGGAAGGACGAGAGGAATTTCATGGCAGGCTCCCAGGAGTCTCCGGTTCGATCGGCGCGCTGAACAGTCTGTCAGCAGCTCCGGACAATTTCAGAAGCCCAGTCATGCGGAGCCTCGGAAATGATCCGAAAGTAACACGAAAAAGGGTCAGCGCGGCACGAAGCGGCGCTGACCCCTGTGTCAGATGGCGTCAGCCGCCCTTTTGGTCATAGGCCGTGCCCCAGCCCCATGCGCCGGATCCAAAGCCGCGCGCGACGACGCGTTCGCGGTAGATCGCCGAGACGACATCACCATCGCCGGCCAGCAACGCCTTGGTGGCGCACATTTCGGCGCAGATCGGCAGCTTGCCTTCCGCGATCCGGTTGCGACCGTACTTCTGGAACTCGGCCTGAGAGTTGTTCTCTTCCGGGCCCCCCGAGCAGAAGGTACATTTGTCCATCTTGCCGCGCGAACCGAAGTTGCCGGCCTGGGGATACTGCGGCGCGCCAAACGGGCAGGCGTAAAAGCAGTAGCCGCAGCCGATGCACAGATCCTTGGAGTGCAGGACCACACCCTCTTCGTTCTGGTAGAAGCAATCCACAGGGCAGACCGCCATGCAGGGTGCGTCAGAACAATGCATGCACGCGACCGAGATCGACCGTTCGCCGGGGCTGCCGTCGTTGATCGTCACCACCTTGCGGCGGTTGATCCCCCAGGGCACCTCGTGTTCGTTCTTGCAGGCCGTGACGCAGGCGTTGCATTCGATGCAGCGTTCGGCGTCGACGAGAAATTTAGCTCGTGCCATGTCTCATATACTCCTTATACCGCTTCGATTCTGCAGAGAGTCGCTTTGGTCTCCTGCATCTGCGTCACGCTGTCATAACCATAGGTCTGTGCGGTGTTGGTGGATTCGCCCAGAACGTAGGGGTCTGCGCCATCGGGATATTTCGAGCGCAGATCCTCGCCCTGCCAGAAGCCGCCAAAGTGGAACGGCATGAACGCCACGCCGCTTGCCACGCGGTTGGTGACCAGTGCCTTGACCTTGATCTTGGCCCCCTCCGGACCGTGGACCCAGACCATCGCGCCATCCCGCACGCCGGTGTTGTTGGCATCGCGCGGGTTGATCTCGATGAACATGTCCTGCTGCAGTTCGGCCAGCCAGGGGTTCGACCGCGTCTCGTCGCCGCCGCCCTCGTATTCGACCAGACGACCCGAAGTCAGGATGGTGGGGAAGTCCTTGGAGAAGTCGTTTTTCTGGATCGAGGCGTACATGGTCGGCACGCGCCAGAACTTCTTGTCCTCGTAGGTCGGATAATCCGCCACCAGATCCCGCCTGTTGGTATAGAGCGGCTCGCGGTGCAGCGGCACCGGATCCGGGAAGGTCCAGACCACGGCGCGGGCCTTGGCGTTGCCATAGGGGGCGCAGCCGTGGGCGATCGCCACACGCTGGATGCCGCCCGACAGATCGGTCTTCCAGTTCACACCGCCAACCTGCTCGGCATAGTCCGAGGGTGTCTCACCGGTCTGCGATGTCTCGCCAACCTCCGCCGTGCCGTCTCCGGCCTTCTCGGGCGCCTTGTAACCGGCGACCTTTTCGATGCTGGCGCGCTCTTCGGCGGTCAGGTCACCGTCCCAGCCCAGGTCCATCAGCATCTGCATGCTGAACTCGGGATATCCGTCCTGGATTTCCGAGCCCACCGGATAGACCCCTTCGGCCAGCAGGTTGTCGCCGTTGCGCTCGACCCCAAAGCGGGCGCGGAAGCCCATGCCACCCTGTGCCACCGGCAGCGAGATGTCGTAGAGGTTTGCCGACCCGGGGTGGTTCATCTCGGGGGTGCCCCAGCTTGGCCACGGCAGCCCGTAGAAGTCGCCATCGGCCGGCCCACCGTTGGCGCGCAGTGTGGTGCGATCAAAGGTGTGCTGGTTCTCCATGTGCAGCCGCATCCGCTCGGGGGACTGCCCGGTATAGCCGATGGTCCACATGCCCCGGTTGAATTCGCGGGTGATGTCCTCGACCAGAGGCTCGTCTCCGTTGATCTCGATGTTGCGGAACATCTTGTCGGTAAAGCCGAACTTGTCCGCGAACAGTTTGATGATCTCGTGATCGGACTTGCATTCGAACAGCGGCTCGACAATCTTTTCGCGCCATTGCAACGACCGGTTTGACGCGGTGACCGAGCCGTAGGTCTCGAACTGAGTTGCCGCGGGCAGCAGATACACCCCGTCGGTGCGGTCCTGCATGACGGCCGAAACGGTGGGGTAGGGGTCCACCACAACCATCAGGTCGAGCTTTTCCATCGCCGTCTTCATTTCCGGCAGGCGGGTCTGCGAGTTGGGCGCGTGGCCCCACAGAACCATGGCCCGGGTGTTGTCCGGCTGGTCGATGTTTGCCTTGTCCTCGAGCACGCCGTCGATCCAGCGCGACACCGGAATCCCGGTCTCGTTCATCATCAGGCGGTCTTTGCCATCATCGCCGGCACCGGCCATCACCGCAAAGCGGCCTTTGAGCCAGTCGAGGTCCTCTTCCCAGACCCGGGCCCAATGTGCCCAGCTGCCCGGAGCCAGACCGTAGTAGCCCGGCAATGTGTCGGCCAGAACGCCCAGATCGGTGGCGCCCTGCACGTTGTCGTGGCCACGGAAGATGTTGGTGCCGCCGCCGGCGGTGCCCATGTTGCCCAGCGCCAGCTGCAGGATGCAATATGCGCGGGTGTTGTTGTTGCCGTTGGTGTGCTGGGTGCCGCCCATGCACCAGATCACCGTGCCGGGGCGATTGTTGGCCAGCGTGCGCGCGACCCGCTCAAGCTGTGAGCCGGGGGTACCGGTGACACGTTCGACCTCTTCGGGATTCCATTTGGCGACCTCGGACTTGATTTCGTCCATGCCCCAGACCCGGGTGCGGATGAATTCCTTGTCCTCCCAGCCGTTCTGGAAGATGTGCCACAGGATGCCCCAGACCAGCGCCACATCCGAGCCGGGCCGGAAGCGGACATATTCGTCGGCGTGGGCGGCGGTGCGGGTAAAGCGCGGATCACAGACGATCAACGGCGCGTTGTTCTGCTCTTTCGCCTTGAGGATGTGCAGCAGCGACACGGGGTGCGCCTCGGCGGGGTTGCCGCCGATCAGGAAGATCGCCTTGGAATTGTGGATGTCGTTGTAGCTGTTGGTCATGGCGCCGTAGCCCCATGTGTTGGCCACACCCGCCACCGTGGTCGAATGGCAGATCCGCGCCTGGTGGTCGACGTTGTTGGTGCCCCAGTAGGCGGCGAACTTGCGGAACAGGTAGGCCTGTTCGTTGCTGTGCTTGGCAGAGCCCAGCCAATAGACCGAATCCGGGCCGCTCTCGTCGCGGATCACGTTCATCTGGTCGCCGATCTCGTTGATCGCCTGCTCCCAGGTGATCCGGACCCAATCGCCGCCCTCTTTCTTCATCGGGTATTTCAGGCGGCGTTCGCCGTGGGCGTGTTCGCGCACCGCAGCGCCCTTGGCGCAGTGGGCGCCGAGGTTGAACGGGCTGTCCCAGCCCGGCTCCTGGCCGACCCAGACGCCATTGTTGACTTCGGCAATCACCGTGCAGCCGACCGAACAATGGGTACAGACGGATTTCACCGTTTTGACAGCGCCGGACACAGCAGCCTGCGCGCTGGCCTGCGTCACCGATCCGGCAGTGGCCGCGATTGCCGCGAGCCCGCCGATGGCCAGTCCCGAACCGCGCAGGAATGCGCGGCGATCAACCGAAGACCCTGCGATCTCGGACAGAATGCCGGTGCGCTGGGACCGTCTGGCCACCCCGTTGGTTTTTTTCCTAAGCATGTAACCCTCCCGTGCTGCCCGACTTTTGCGTCAGGCTTGGCTTGGTTAGCCCGCGGCGTGCCCGCTGCGTGGCGATTGATCTGGTCGGCGTCCGGTGTTCAGAACCGGGCGCTGTCGAAATAGGCCCGCGTGTGCGCGGTGTCCTGCATCTTGCCGTCGGCCGCCGCCGGCGCGGCCTCGGCCTCGGTTCCGGTGCTGGCGACAGCGACAACCGCAGCCGGGCCCGCGGCGCCGGCCAGCTTCAGAAAATCGCGTCGGCTCCTGGCCGTCTCGTCTTTCTTGGACATGGAGGGTCTCCCTTTTGTTTCGTTGCTGTGCAGCCCTCTGCGGGGCGGCTTCTGGTCAGGACGGGACATGCCCGCCGCAGTGTCGCCGGACCGTTCCGGCCCGTGTCTGTTCTAGGCGAGCCGGAACGACTCGCGTTCGATATCCATCAAGGCGCGGCCAACCGACCCGACAGCGCTGTAAAGCATCGCGTTCTTTGCCTTTTCGAGATCGGCAAAGAAATGTCCCGCCCAGGGGGCCACATGGCGGTTGAAGAACACCCGCTGATCCGAAAGCGGCGCGGGATCGCCGAACCGCCCGACGATCAGCCCGGCCATCACCTCCATCATGGTGGCGATGTTGTCCTCGGGTTCGTAAACATTCGGTGCACGGCTGATCCGGCGCGCCGCAAGGTCATTGCGCAGGGTGGCCAGCGGCTTTTCGTTCAGGAACCCGGTCAGGTAATAGCTGGCATAGGGCAGCAGTTCGCCGCGTCCGAGCCCGATGAACAGCGCATTGAACTCGCGGATCACATCCTTTGGCCTGCTGGTGCTGGCGCACTCGGCCAGTCGCGATATGGCGCGACCCAGATCGGTGTCATCCCCTGTCAGCCCGGCGCTTTGCGCCAGCGTCATTTCATCCGCCGGCGCCGCCAGCAGAACCCCGAGATAGTTGTACAGATCGGCGCGAAGCCGGTCTTCGGGCGACACGTCCATCCGGGGCGCGGCTGCAGTATTCATTCGGTCTCCGTCTCGAAGGTAAAGCGCATGCGGCGCGGTAATACCGGATCCGCTTCATCTGGTTCAGTTTTCTCACCAATCTCGGGATACGACACTACGACCTTGGTCGTAGATGCAGGCGCAGCATCGTCATCGTCCGGTGAAATTTCCGGTATGGCTGCATAATTTTCGTAATCTTCGGCAACTTGCGGAATTTCCGCACTCGCGGCTTCAACTTTCTCCGCTTCGGCCCGGGCCAGTTCCTCGACGTGGCGCAGCAGTCCCTTGCCCACCTGATACGAGGTCTTGACCCCCGGAGCATCGGTTGCCGCGTTGGTAAAGTCGCCGTCGTAGTCGTTCAGCCCGTCCAGCACCGCCAGGGCCGGGTTCAGCCGCCAGAGTCGGCGCATCGCCCGGCGCCGCAGATGTTCCGGCACCGCCTTTTGCATGAACCCGGCAATGTCCTGCCCGGGGACAAGGTTGTCCGGGTCCGGCAGGTTGAAATCCGCGAGGATTTCCTCGTCGGACTTTTCCGCCTGCTCGGCGGCCAGTCTGGCGGCTGCGGCCTCTTCTGCCTCGATCGCGCGGGCGCGGGTTTCGGCGGCCTCTTCCTCGGCCACCTTGGCACGACGGCGTGTCCAGAAGCCCGGCTCGTCACTCTTAGTCATGTCTCGCCCGCCCTGCGTATCGACCCGGGCGCACGATAGACATCGCTGGCCTGGGAAATGCGCGGATCACCGATCCCGTCCTCGGTGCGCTCTTCGAGATGCCGCCGCCGCTTGCGTTTGACAAAGGGCTCTTCGACATAGTGGGCCTGGGTGTAGGAACCGACCCAGGCCAGCAGGCCGGGCGGCATCGCCACGCGTTCGACGATCTCGTCGCCGCTTTCGGCGTAAAGCTGCGCCTCGTGCGGCGAGGCGGTGACCAGATGCACGAGGTATGGCCATGCAGCACCGTGCTCCGCCTGACGCAGCACGACGTAAACCGACGGTTCCGGTTGCGACAGCGCGACCATGTAGGCTTCGGCCTCGCCACGATACAGCGTCAGCGGCACGGTGGCGGCGTGGAAGTCGGCAGCATCACCGTCCTCGCGCAGCAACCGCCACGCGGCGGGGGCCGCACCAGGCAAGACCGCAACCGGCGACCAGACGTATTTTGCCCAGCGGGTCACGCCCGGTCGTCGCCGGATCACCACCCCCATGGGCATGGAAAGGCTCTTCTGGTCCTGCAGGCGCACGGCATCTCCCCTGACGTGGCTTGGGGCGGCGCTTGTGTCCGGTCCCCGGCTCCGGTATTCCCGGGCTTACATTTTCGAAAAGCATAGGTTTCCGGGGTTCGTTTGTCCATGACCCGCCAGCGGGGTCGGGATCGCAGACCCGGATCCCTTGGGGGAGAGAGACTCGTGGGAAAAACGTTGCTGCTTTGCGATTGTCTGGGCAGCCAGACGGTGGACGCCGATGCCATTTCGAAGGCCACCGGAATGACCTGCTCGAAGGTCCACACCGGCCTGTGCCAACATCAGTCCGACAGGGCCGCGGCCGCGTTGGCCGCGGGGGATGTGATCATCGCCTGCCAGCAGGAACGCCCCTTTTTCGAAGCTTTGGCGGAAGAACTGGCCACAGAGGTGCCGGGGTTCGTCGATCTGCGCGACCGCGCCGGGTGGACCGAGGTCGGCAGCACCGCTGCTCCGAAGATGGCGGCGCTTGCGGCAGAGGCGGCGCTGGTTCTGCCTTCGGCACGGTCGCTGGACATCATTTCCGAAGGCACCTGTCTGATAATCGGGCAGGGTGAGGTGGCCTTTGCCGCGGCGGCCCGGCTCTGTGATCAACTCGCCGTGACCGTGTTGCAGACCGACGCTGCGGAGGTGCCGGCGGACCGCCGTTATGACGTGATCCGCGGACGGCTGGGCCGTGCGCAGGGGGCGCTTGGCGGTTTCAGGCTGCGCATCGACGGGTTCCGGCAACTGCTGCCGGGCGGGCGTGGCAGTTTCGCGTTCAGCGCGTCGCGTGATGGCGCACAGTCCGAATGCGACATCATCCTGGATCTGACCGGCGGCAGTGCCCTGTTTCCGGCCCCCGACAAGCGCGAAGGATACCTGCGCGCCGATCCGCGCCAGCCGGTGGCGGTGGCGGACGCGTCGGCCGCGGCGGCGCAGATGGTCGGCACCTTCGAAAAGCCGCTCTATGTCCGGCTGGAAGAGTCGCTTTGCGCCCATTCCCGTGCCGAACAGACCGGTTGCTCGAAGTGTCTGGATATCTGCCCCACCGGTGCGATTGTCTCGGCCGGCGAGCATGTTGCCATCGACCCGATGATCTGCGCGGGCTGCGGCGCCTGTTCGGCGCTCTGCCCCTCGGGCGCGATCAGCTACGATGCGCCGCCGGTATCGTCGGTGTTCCGCCGGTTGGACACCCTGAGTGCCACCTATCGCAAGGCCGGGGGCCGGAACCCCCGGCTGCTGGTGCATGACAGCCACGGGGCGGAAATGATCCGACTTGCCGCCCGCTTCGGCCGTGGCCTGCCCGGGGACGTCATTCCCATCGAAGTCGCGGCTCTGGCGGGGTTCGGCCATGCCGAAATGCTGGCGGCGCTGTCGTGCGGCTTTGCCTCTGTCGATGTCCTGCTTGCCCCGCGCACCGAGCGTGACACCCCCGCAGGCGAAACCGCTCTGGCCAATGCCGTGGCCGGGCACGCGGCCGTTGCGTTGCTGGACCTCAGCGATCCCGACGCGCTGTCAGACCACCTGTATGGCGCCGACCGCAAGCCCGCGGTCGCGACTCCGGTTCTGCCCATCGGCACCCGCCGTCAGGTCACCCGCGTCGCGGCAAAGGCTCTGAACCCGGCGGGCGGCACCCTGGCATTGCCGGCGGGAGCGCCCTATGGGGCGGTCCTGGTGGACACGGACGCCTGCACGCTGTGTCTCTCCTGCGTTTCGCTGTGTCCCTCGGGGGCGCTGGGCGACAACGAGGACAAGCCCCAGCTGCTGTTTCAGGAGGATGCCTGCCTGCAATGCGGAATCTGCGCGACGATCTGCCCGGAAAAGGCGATCACGCTGAAACCGCAGTTGGAGCTGAGTGATGCCGCGCTGTCCCAGCGGGTGCTGAACGAAGAAGAGCCCTTTGCCTGCGTCGAGTGTGGTGCCCTGTTCGGTGTGAAATCCACGGTCGAGAAGGTGGTCGAGAAACTGGCCGGCAAGCATTCGATGTTCGCCAATGAGAAGGCGGCCCGGATGATCCAGATGTGCGACAAGTGCCGCATCGCGGCGCAGTACCATTCTGAAAACAATCCGTTTGCCATGGGCACACCGCGGCGGGTGCGCACGACCGATGATTATCTGGCCGAGGGCCCGTCCAAGCGCAAGGATCACTGAGGCCCGCGGCGCCGGGGGAGATGGGTCAGGCCCCGCCCGCTGCCGGATTCGGCGGAGACATGGCCGTGCCGGGCATCAGCGCGACTGGATCGGCGCGCCCAGATCGGCAGGGGTGATGGCGGCGACAAAGCTGAGGATGTCGTCCAGATCGTCCAGCGTGATGCGCACAGGTTCGATGGGCGAGGGCAGGGTTTTCGCGAACGGCAGCGTGACCTCGGCCACCTGGGTGAACGCCGGATGCGGGTTCAGAGTGTAGAATCCCCGAAATCTCCCACCCCAGTCGGGCAGAGTGCGCAGCACCGCGAAGGACGGTGTCGATCCGATGGCTTTCATCCGGTTCATGTCGCCGACCACATGGCAGCGTCCGCAGTGCGCCAGCGACAGAACCGCCCCGCGCGCCGCATCGCCGTCAAAGGTCACCTCAGCCACCTCGGCGTCGCCTTCCACCACAGACGAAAACACCGTCTGGCCGTCCACCGCGAACTGATCCACCGTGCCGCGTCCGATGTCCGACAGCAGCCAGTCCGCAAACCGCTGCGCATCCGGATCCGCGCCGACGGCCAGATGCCAGGCGCGTCCAAGCCCGCTGAAGGCCACCGCACCTTCGGTGCCGAAAACCGCATCCGCCTCGGAACCTTCCGCGACAAGGGTGATCCGCGTCGAAGTCTTCAGCGAGAATCTCGGCACCAGAAAGTCGATCAGTCCCGAGTCCGTCAGCGCGGCGGGCGCAGCCAGCCGCAGCTTGCGATCCGCGTCCTGCGCGGCAACGGCGCCGGCCGCAAACAGCGCAAGTCCCAGCAGGATTTGTCGTCGCATCGCGGCTCTCCTCAAGACCTCACCACAACGTGTCACTTGCAAGCCTATGGGCGGTCGCCTAAACCCGTCAATGCTTCACAGGACCCAGGGGAGGGATCGGATGAGCGAAGATTTCAACATGTCGATGCGCAAGTTTCTGAAACAGGTGGGCGTCACCAGCCAGCAGGCGATCGAAGAAGCCATGCGCAAGGCGGGCAACACCGAGGGCAAGAGCTTTGCCGCGAAGGTGGTTCTGACGGTGGACGGGCTTGACCTTGAACATGTCGTAACCGGCAAGATTCAGGGATAGACACAGGTGACATTGACACGTGACGCGGTCCTGACCGCGCTGAAATCCGTGAGCGATCCGGTCTCGGGTGGCGACATTGTGACGGCCGGCCTGATCAAGGCCCTGACGGTGGACGCGGGCACCGTGCGCTTTGTGCTCGAAGTGCCGGGCGACAAGGCGCAGGCCTACACGCCAGTGCGTCAGAGCGCCGAGGATCTGGTCAGATCGCTGGAGGGCGCAGCAACCGTTTCGGTGGTGATGACTGCTCATACCGCCAAGGCGCCGCCGGATCTCAAAGGGTCGGGACACGGCCATTCGCACGCGCCGAAACCGTTGCAGGGCGGACCGGAAAAGATTCCCGGTGTGGACCGGATCATTGCCATCGCCTCGGGCAAGGGCGGTGTCGGCAAATCCACCGTGTCTGCCAATCTCGCCTGTGCGCTGGCCGCCGAAGGCCGCCGCGTCGGTCTGCTGGACGCCGATG
This sequence comes from Puniceibacterium confluentis, assembly GCF_007923445.1. Taxonomy (GTDB): domain Bacteria; phylum Pseudomonadota; class Alphaproteobacteria; order Rhodobacterales; family Rhodobacteraceae; genus Puniceibacterium; species Puniceibacterium confluentis. The sequence continues at coordinate 70,727 of NZ_VOJI01000004.1, forward strand.
TCTATGGTCCCAGCCAGCCGCGGATGCTGGGCGTCAGCGGTCGGCCGGCAAGCCCGGATGGCAAGACCATCCTGCCGATGCGCAACTTCGGCGTCACCATGATGTCCATCGGCCTGATGGTCAACGAAGGCCAGGCGGTGGTCTGGCGCGGCCCGATGCTGATGGGCGCGTTGCAGCAGATGCTGATGCAGGTGCAGTGGGGAGCGCTGGATGTCCTGCTGGTCGATCTGCCGCCTGGCACTGGCGACGTGCAGATGACCTTGGCGCAGAAGGCGCGGGTCGATGGCGCCATCGTGGTCAGCACTCCGCAGGACGTCGCGCTTCTGGATGCCCGCAAGGGCATCGACATGTTCAACCAGATGAAGGTGCCGATCCTTGGGCTGATCGAGAACATGTCGACGCATGTCTGCAGCAACTGCGGCCACGAGGAACACATCTTTGGCCACGGCGGCGTCGCGGCAGAGGCTGCCAAGATCGGCGTGCCGCTGCTGGCCGAAATCCCGCTGCACCTCGACATCCGCGTGGCGTCCGACGGCGGCGCACCGATCGTTGTCTCCAAACCCGACAGCCCGCAGGCCCAGAGCTTCCGCGACCTGGCCCGTCGGCTGGTGTCCGAGGGGCGCGCATGACGCGTGCCCCGCAGTTTCCGCCGCTGATGAGCGGGTTGAACGCTGCGGGGCACGACCCCTTTGCCGCCGCCTGTGAAGCGGCGCGGGACGGGGTCGATGCCGGATTGATCCTGTATGATCTGAGCGACGATCTGCGTGCCGCGCTGATCTGCGCCCCCGAGGTGCCACTGGCGCAGGCCGTGGCGATGCTGCCGCTCTGCGGTGTCGGGGTGCAGAATGCGCTGGGGGCTCTGGCCCCGCCCGAGGTGCCGGTGCATCTGGACTGGAGCGGCGTGATCCGCGTCAATGGCGGGCGCTGCGGGGCGCTGCGGATGGCCGCGTCGACCCGTGATCCGGAGGTGATACCGGACTGGCTTGTCGTGGGATATGCGCTGCGATTCGAAGCGACCTTGCAGGATCAGGGCAATACCCCGGACGAGACCGCGCTTTACGCCGAGGGCTGTGGCGAGCTGACGCCGCAGGACATGCTTGAATCCTGGGCCCGCCACACGCTGACCTGGATCCACCGCTGGGAGCAGGAGGGCATGACCCCGCTGCACCGCGAATGGAGCGGCCTGTTGCACGGTCTGGGCCGACCGGTCACAATCGCGGGACGGGACGGCACCTTTCTCGGAGTGGACGAAAACCTTGGTATGCTGCTGAAAGCAGAGGGCACGACCCATCTGATCCCGCTCACCGACCTGCTGGAGACACAGACATGAAACTCGCCCGCGCCATCCATTTCGACGAAAGCGACACACGCGTCTTTCATTCTCCGGCCCGCACCGGTGAATGGTGCCTCTCGGGGGGCTTTGAATTTTCCAACTGGAGCGAGGGCGATCTGGTCGGCAAGGCGCGCCAGGCCTTCGCCAACGGCTGGCTGGGGATCGAAACCTTTGGCCGGGTGAGCTTTGTCGCGGTGACCCGGCTCGAACCCTCCGAGCGCGAGGCGCTCATCACCTCTCTCGCGCAGCATTTTGTCGACACCTACGGCGCGCCGTCGCCCGAGGCTGCACGCCCGGTCGCGACCGAGGAAATCGACCAGATGATCGCACTGTGTGACGATCATGCGCCCAACACGCTGCTCACCGTGGCCCGTGAACTCACCGAGGCGGGCGTGCGCGAAAGCTTTCGGGTGATCGAGGCGCAGGAGGCCGACATCATGCAGTTCGCCGTGCACGGCGAACTGGACGACTGAGCCGCACCGGCACCGTCTTGCGCGGATCTATCGGCAAAGGCCCCGCGCAGCGCCGCTCCGGCGCCCTGCCGCAGCCGCTCCCGTCAGAGCAGTGCCCGGATCGGCTCCAGCAATCCCTTGGCGCGCAGGGTGCGTACCGGGTAGGTCTCGTCGTTGACAAATCGGTCGAGGGTGAACCCGGGCTCGATCCTCGACAGCTTTTCGGCGGTGGCCAGTGCCTTGTCCATCTGGCCGTCCAGGGCGTAGAGCGCCAGCAGATGCCGGTGCGCCGGGCGCAATGACGGCGCGGCGCGGGCCGCCGCTTCGCCGGCCGCAATCGCTTCGGCGGGGTTGTTGCAGGCGATGTTGACGACGCAGTGGTTGACTTCCCACCACTGGCGGAATGGCGAAAACCGCGCGATCTGCCGGGCCTGGGTGGAGTATTTGATCGCCAGTTCGGGCGCGCCCGCGCGCATGTGCGACATCGCCTTGGCGGTCCAGGCAAAGCCGTTCGACGGATTCTGCTCGACCGCCAGGTCGGCCATTTCCATGCCCCCCACCGCGTCTCCCAGTCCCATCACCCGGACCTGCGCCACAAGCGCCTGTACCAGCGAATTGTCCATCGAATCCTCGATTGCACGCTGGTTGAACCACGCGGCTTCCTCGCGAAGGGCCTGGGGATTGTCCTCGAGCAGTTCGATCAGCTGGATCATCCGCACCAGGCTGCGCCAGCCGAGGTAGATGCCGTTCTGGTCGACGTCATGGGCCTGGCTCAGCAGGCTGTCGGCCTCGCGCAGGGCGTCGGGTTCAAAGCTGAACATCCGGTACAGCGCCAGCCGCGCAAGCGCCGTGGCGCGCGCTTCGGGGCGGGCATTCTCGACGATCAGGGGCAGCTTGGCGACCACGCGGTCGGCGGCCTCGAAGACGATGGCGGCAATCGGCACGGAAGAGTTCAGCACGTCCCCGGCGTCTTCCAGTGCGTGCAGTTTGGAATACAGGATCTGCCCGGTCGGGATATGCACGATCTTGATGAAGACGCTGGTCTTGCCATCGTTCTCCATCAGGTCGCAGCCGATCTGGAGATCCCCCTCCTGGCGCTGGGTCGGGCCGGTGTGCTGACCCGAGCGGCGCCAGGCGCGGACATTTTCGGCAACGGTCTGGCCGATCTGGTTGGCGAGGATGTCGCCGATGATTCCCTTCTGATCGGCGCCGTGCACATCGGTGCGGCATTCGATCATCACGCCGCGGGCGACGCGGGGGCGCGCGGCCTCGATCGTCTCGCGCATCCGGGTGCGTTCGGCGCGCAGCCAGTCCTCGAATTCCGGATCACGCACATCCAGCCCTTCGAGCAGCTCGCGGTCTTCATTTTCACTGCCCGCCGAGACCGTCTTTTCCACGGTCACAAGTGCGGGGTTCAGCGACAGCGCAGTGCGGTCACCCTGCAGCGCGGCCCCCAGAGCCGGGGACAGGCCGCGCAGCTTGGACAGCGCCTGCCGCAAATTGGCCGAGGCCTGTTCGGGTCCGAACGTGCTCCAGAGTTTGTCCTCGAGCCATCGGCGCGGGCGGTTCATGCCGGGTGTCAGCGCCAGTATCGCCAGCAGGGCCTGGTTCTTGGCGCCGGGTGGCGTGATGTCGGCGCCATCGGGTGTTGTCACCTTGAACGGACCCAGCACTGAAATTCTGACTGCCGCTGCTGCGTCGCCCATACCAATCCTGCATGTCTAAATTGCCGTAATACCGGCCCCTGCGCAAGGATCGTAGCATTGAGGTCACATTAGCGCAATCAGCGTGAAATCTTCGTTAATACCCATACCATAGGCAGAATGCCTTTTGACCTGGGCCAAGAACGCCGTCAGGGTCGGGGACAAACAGATCCGGAAATTTTCGCATTAAACTGGAGTATTGGATGGCGGTATTTGGTGTCGAAGGGGTTGAGGGCGTCGAAGGTGTCGAGGGCGTGGAAGGGGTCGAGGGCGTCGAAGGTGTCGAGGGGGTGGAAGGCGTCGAAGGTGTCGAAGGCCGGTCCGGCGGCACGCCCAGCTGGGCCATCCTGTCCGCCCGTGCCGGCACCCAGCGTATGTGGCCCGGCGCCAACCGTACCCCTGCTGCGCAATCCGCCTGGGAGGCGTTCCGCAAGCTCGCCTCGGGGCCACGGGCGTCGGTCCTGTCGCAGGCGCTTGGCACCCAGTTCGCGGTGACACTGGCCAGCAGCGCCGCCGCCAACGACAGCGCGGTGATCACGGTGCAGGGCGCTCCGCTGGTGACGTTGAACAAACCCTCGACGCAATTCCTGGCCGCGCATCAGATCGACTATCTGCGCGCGGCCGCAGACTTGCAGGCCGACCGTCTGGGCGAAATCAAGGTCCAGACCGGCCGGTTGGTGCCGTTCTTTGCCACCGTCGGCTATCTCAGCGGCGACGCCACCAAATGGACGCTGCGCATGGCGGGAACACTGCTGCGGCTGTGCAAGTCGGTCGAGATGCCGGTGAAGATGGGGCTGGATGTCCCGCGGCCTATCGCTCTGTCGACGGCGGTGCAGCCGGTGATCCAGACACCCGGACATGGGTCTTATCCGAGCGGTCATGCCACCGAGGCCTTTGTGCTGGCCACGCTGTTCTCGCGGTTTTTCTATGCCACGCCCTTTGACCCGGCGCAGGCGGTCAGCACTCAGGACGAAGTCATGCGTTATGCCGCCCGCATTGCCACCAACCGGACGGTTGCCGGGGTCCATTATCCGACCGACAGCATGGCCGGTGCGGTTTCGGGCCTGACGCTGGCCGAAGCGCTGATCAACCTGCTGGATGGCAAGACCCAGACACCGTCGCGGATCTATCATGGTGAAAGTTATCAGGGCGATTTCAATCTCAGCCTGCTGGGGGAGGCACTGAACGACCCGGCTGTGGTCGAAGCCGGGACCGTGGCTCTGGACCCGTCGCAAGTGCCCGTCTGGATGCAGGAGATGTGGACCGAGATTAAATCCGAGTGGCAATGAGGCAGCCGCCTTCCAGGAGTCCGGGCGATGCACAGGGGCCTTTTGTCCCCGCCCAGGAAGGCTGAGACCGCTGCCAAAGAGTCGGTCCCGCCGCTGACCGGGCCGTGGCCGGGCAGAGCCTTGGCGGCAGCGCCATCGTCGCCAGGCGAGACCCCTTCGGATCTCACTCGCGCGGTCGCGCTCCGGCCATGACATCCACGATGCCGGCGCCCAATCGCGTCGCGCTGCCCGGCGGCACCGGCAAGATGGGCACAGCGCCGCCGCGCAGGTCGTCCATCTGGGTGCCGCCGCCGGTCGCGGCGTTCTGCACGATCAGCGTGGCGTTCATCGCCAGTGCACGCGTCAGGCGGCCCGCCGCCGCACTGGTGCCGGCGATCGGGGACACCGATCCGGTGAGGGTGCCGGCAGCCAGCACCCCGCGCTGCACCCGGCCATCTTCGGCCCGGGTTGCAGCGGTCGGACCGGGCACGGTCCAATCCGCCCCGTCCGGAGTGTAATAGGCCGGCACATAGCTTTGGCTGGCGGCCTGCCACTGTGCGGCACCGGCGCTGAAGACCTGTCGCGCCGTGTCGGTGACCAGTGCACTGTGGGTGCCTGCGCGGGTGATCGGGCTGTCTGCGGCAAGCCCGCTCCAGTTGCCGCGCTCTGGATCCCAGACATAGGCCGAGGGGCCGCCGTCAAAATAGGACTGCCGCCCGCGGTTGGAATTGTATCCCGGCAGGGTCTCGTCGCGCTGGATCTGCAGGTGCACGGCGCAGGGGGCCTGCCCGCCATAGCGCACCGCAACCTGCCAGGCACCGGCTTCGGCCAGAGGTTCGCCCGCGACCTGCGCCTCGTTCGGAGCCAGCGCGAGTGTGTGCGTGGCGGCCTGTGTGACACGATCGCTCAGCACGTGGGCCCCGACATGGTAGATCCGTGCAACGGCTGCGCCGTTCGCGGAAAGCGAGCGGAAGGCGCCCTCGGGCAGGGGAACGAACCCCGACGCCACGCCGGACGGGGGGCTCAGGGCAATTTCGATCTGACCCGAAGGCACGCCATCCGGGGTGCGGATTTCCAGGTAACTGGCGGTCAGGTCGTCCGGTTGCACGCGCCAGGTGATCTCCTGTTCGGTTGTGCCGACGGCGGGATCAAAGTCGAATTGTGCCACCTGACGACTGCGGCGGTTGTTGCCAAAGGCCCAGACCACGCGCACCGGCTGTCCGGTCACCTGTTCCCAGACGGCGGCCTCGCGGGCGATCTGGTACTCGGCAAAGCTGCTGCCATCCTTGGGCCCGGCCAGCATTCCCAGCGACAGGTTGATGATCACCGGCGCCTTCTTGTCGATCAGTGCGGATTGGGACAATACCCAGCGCACCGCCTGCACCATGTAGCTTTCGAACCGCATTCCCGAGGTGTCCGACACTGCTTCGGGCGGCAATTGCACGCCGAGCAATGGCCAGCGGTGCACCGGATCCCCCGTCGCCTCGGGGTCCGCCCCGGCGGCCAGATCCAGCACATGGGTTCCGTGACTGCGGCCGAATTCCAGCGCGCGGTGCCCCTCGGTGCCGTAGAGCTGTTGGTTCAGAGCGGAATAGACCGCCGCTTCCTCAAGCGCGTCACCTCTGGCCAGCCAGGTATTGATGTCCTTGCGGCTGTATATTTCACCGATATGGGCGCGGCGCGGACCGGGGCCCCTGGGGCGGGTTTCCAGCGCTTGCAGCCAGACGGCGTGAAACCGGGTCCGGTATTTACCCGCGCCGGTGGGTTTGCGGAACCGGGCATTCAGAAATCCGATACCATCGTCGATAATGGCGACAATCGGCGGATGCCCCTTGGCTGCACTGGATGTATCGGCGTCCCGGGTGTCATCGACCGACAGGGTCTGGGGCGTCTGGTCAGCGTCCAGATTGACCGGATAGCCCATGTCGATCACGTCCATCAGTGACGCGTAGGCGCCGAGCGGCGTGCCGTGGCGCAGGTAAAGCGCATATTCGTCCGGCAGCCCGGTCGCGGTCGGCGGCTGTGCGGCGCGCGCGGCAAGGCGGTCGTATTCCTGCGGATCCATCAGCAGCGGATCCAGCGGCGTGTCGACCTGGTCCAGCACTGCCTGCCGGGTGGTTTCGATTCGGGGTGGCGTGCCGCTCGGTTTCAGGCGGACAAAGACCGGCGTGAACCAGACCGGGCTGCGTGCGGGGGGCGGCGCAAGGGCTGCACGGCGCTCTTGCAGAAGCCAGGACCAGTCAAGATAGGCATCCCAGAAATCGGCTGAAACCGGCGGCGACCACGTCAAGACCATGCAGCTTTCCCATCTTCTGACAGCATTCCAGCCAAGGAAACGCAGTTGGTCGACCCGAGGTCAAGCAAGCCCGCATCTTTTGCGGTTTTTTCACGGGCGGGTCGGGGCCGGCGCGCGGTTGCCACCGGAATTTACGGCGCTGTCGCGCCGGTTTCACGCAGGGCTCACCTTGCACTCACGCGGGGTGGTTAACGTTTGGTTAACACAGGGACCGCGGACCTCGGCAGAGGGCGCGGCGAAGTCCTCCGGAGTTGCCTGCCATGACCGCCAGAACCCCCAACCGACATGTCAACCTTACCGTGATCCCGGGGGGCCGCTCCACCGCCTCGCGATCCGCGGCGGCCGTCCTGCCCCGGCCGCGCCGTCCGGTGTTCGGTTCCGAGGCCCTGGCCTGTGAGATGGGCCGGATCTATGCGCTGACCCTGCTGCGCGACATTCCCTTTGCCAAGCTGTCCGACCCGCGTCACGCGATCCGGATTGATGCGGCCACCTGTTTCACCCTGCACGATCTGCAGACCGAGCTGCGCCAGCTCCCGTGGTCGTCCCGCCACGCCTCCCTTCCCTCTGGTGCCAGTCCGCTCGCGGATATCCTCTCCCTGTGCGTGCCGGGTGATGCTGACCACTGCGCCTCGTCCCCAGTGCCGCGCAGTGGTCAGCCCCTTTTTCCGGCAACGGCGGTTTCTGCGTCCGACCCGGTGCTGTCTGCGTTCTTCCGCGCCGGACCGCCGCGTGCCGCGGGGCCTGCCGGCCCGGGCCTGTCGGTGCCGGGGGTTGCTGACCCGGGGGCGGATCAGCCGATGTCTCACTGGGTGCGTTGGATCGAGGCGGCCTGCGGCGCAAGGCTGGCATGGCCAAGACGCGCTGACGCGGCGCGGCAAGTCTTGCGCACGCCCCGAGACCTTGCCACACAAGTCCATTGCCGCCACCCCTGTCAGCCGTACATGTCGGCGGCGCTGCTTCTGCTGGCAAAGGGGATGCCCCTGGGGGCCGATCTGCCAGAGATCCGCAATGGCGTGCAGTGGAATGCGCCGCGTGTCCTGACGATGCTGGTGTCCGGCGCGCGGCAGGCCGCGCAGCATAGCCGCCGCGGCGACCGAGGGCCCCGCGTGGCGCGCCCCGGCGTTGTCGCAGCGCGCTGGTCGCTGATACGCTCCGGAGAGGACCAGCGTGCCGGCCCGGAAGCCGCGCTGGAACAGGCCGCCCTGAACCGGGTCATGTCCGATGCACCGCGACTGGCGGACTGGATGGCGGCGATGAACCGGGCCACAGGCACCGGTTGCAATGACAGGCCATCCCCGGACGGTGAAAATAGTGACGGCTGGACGCCTTTTTCGATGCAGCAGAACCTGATGCTGCCGCCGCTCGCGTCGCCCACAGGGTGGCTCTGCCCTTCGGTCGGGGCCGGGCAGGCGGTGCTGGCCGGGACACTGGTCACGCTGTTGAAGGCGCTGTTCGATGCGCCCGTCACCGGATGGTCCGACCCCGCGCCCGCAGACCTCTATCGGGAGCTGGACAAGCTGGCCCTGAATGTGACGCTGGCGCGCAGCATCGCTGGCGGCTTTTACACCCTGGAAAACCGCCAGAGCCTGCGGTTCGGCCAAAGCCTGGCGCTGATCCTGCTGCGGGATGTGCTGGAAGAGGATGGCCAGCCGGGGCGCATTGACCTTTGCGACTTCGACAACCGTCAGGTGACTCTGCTGGCCCGACGCAGTGCTCCGGGCTCGGTGCGGGTCAGCTTGCGGATCGACGGCGCCTATGCCCCGTGGCCGGACAGCGGCGAGAGGTCCGCGCCCTATCTGACGGCCGTGGTCTGAACCGCCGACCGGCCCCGCGCAGGGTGAGCGGGCCCGGCAGCGTCCGGAAACAGAGTTCGGGCCAGCGACGGAAACCTTTATCGGGCACCGCGGCAAAGCCGGGCGCGCGGGGCTACCTGCAAATGCCCTCGATCTCGGCGCCGGACCAGGGAATGCGCACGGCGTTGTGTTTCAGCACCTTGTCGAGCCGGGACATCGGCATTGCCGCGGCGATCAGGTTGTGCAGCCGCTCTGTGCGCGGCGCATCGGCGTCAAGAAGCGCGCAGCAGACATATTCCTCGACAATCGCGCCCTGTTGTTCATAGCCATGATCCAGAAACCTGACTGTTGTATCCTCGGCAAACAGGTAGGGATCGGGGTTGTTGCTGTGTTCCGACGCCGCCTTGAGCGGGCTGTATCCGGTGCGCGCACGGTTCTGCCACTGCCAGACATGCGTCATCTCATGGGCAAGCAGCATGGCGTCGGCCAGGTCTATTTCCTCGGGATACCGGCTCAGGAAATCCTCGCGGTACAGATCGTCGCGCAGCAGCATGTGGTTGAACAACACCATGCCGCCGGGCTGAACTGTCACGGTCTCGCCGCGCGACGGCGGCCAGATCCGCTCCGAGCAGGTCAGACGCGGGCGCACCGGCCGCTTGAAGGTGATCGCCGCGCCGGGGTGCCCGTCAATCAGCCGCACCCGGCCAGTGTCGGTCTGGTCGCCCTGCAACGCATGCACATACGAGCGCTCAAGCGGGGTGAGCGGGCGGCCGCAGGCGGCCAGGACAAGGAACAGCAACAAGAGGAAGCGCATGCCGTGATAGGAGAGCAAGGCGTGAGGCAAGGCAAGTCCCCGCCGCTCACCAACGAGTTATCCCGCGACCCCGCGCGCAGGGTCCGGGCGCATCGGCATCTCGACCGATGTGCCCGGAGCAACCGGATCTGTACCGGCGCGGGGTCAGTTGACCTTTTTACCGGCGATGGTGGTCGCGCCCTTGGCCGAATTCGCGCCTGAATTGGCTGTGGCAAGGACCTTCACCTTTTCCTTTTTCGGTTTCTTGGTTTCCTTGTTGCCGCGATTTTTTTCCTTGGACATGGGGATGTTCCTTTGCACGGGTTCCCGAACGGCGGTTGCCCATCGGGTGGATGCTCAGGGGGGCAGGGGGCCTGACAACGGTTGTCAGGGCGATGTCACCGGTGAGGCAGCAGGCGCAGAGAGGCGTTGGGCCATCGGGCAGCCTGCAGGGGGGAAAGTGGGACATGACAGGCCCCGGCGCAAGGCCCGCGCAGCGCCGGGCGCAGGAATATTTGCGGCAGTCTGACGGGCATTGCGGGTGCATGGGCTGCGCCGCTCGCCTTTAGGTGTCGCAAAGTTGGTTCAAAGTCGTCTTAATTCTGCCGGGATTCACACGGATGTTTGAGTGCTTAGGCAAGTCGTTACCCAGATTTCAACTCCTTCGCACAAAGGCGATGCATATGATTTCCTCACTGAAAACCTCTCTCAAAGTTCTCTCTCTGGGTCTTGCGGCCCTCATCGCAACCCCGGCCTTCGTGTCCGAAGCCCGGGCCGCTGCCGTCGCGATCGATTTCACGGCACTCGCAGCCGGCACCACGGTGACGGATCAATACGACAACGTCACCTTTTCACTTTCGGGCGGGCCGGCCTCGGGGGATGCACAGATTTCGACCTATGGCGGTGGACTGTCCAACTCTCCGCTCGCGGGCCTGTACCCGACAGCGAACAATCTGGTTGCAACCTTCGCCGCGCCGGTTTCCGCACTGAGCTTCACCTTTGAAACCCACGGCGACAACGGTGTCAGCAACTACCAGGTTCTTGGCGCTGGCGCTGCGGTCCTCGCTTCCGGACTTCTAAGCTCGAATGCGAGCACCGTTTACTCCTTTGCCGGCCTGACAGGCATCCAGAGCGTGATCTGGTCCAACGGCATGGGCCCCCTGAGCAGCTGGACCCAGTCGCTCAGTACGCTGAATTACGAAACCGCCTCGGCCGTACCGTTGCCCGCCGCGATGCCGCTGCTGGCGCTGGCGCTGGGCGCCTTCGGCATTGCAGGCCGCCGCCGCAAGGCTTCTCAGGCCTGAATTCGTCAGTCTCCGGACCAAGGGGCGCTCCGACCGGGGCGCCCTTTTTGCATGCGAGCACGCTGCCCGCCTCCGGGGGGCGTTGGCTGAAGGTGCCGATGACCCTGATCGACCAATTGAGCCAGGGTGCCATGCCGCGTCGCGCCGGGGCGAGCCGTGCGGTCAGCGTGTGCTCACGGTCCTGCCCGCACCCGGTGCGCGACAGATGCCCCGCAAGGATCGTTTCGCGATTGCCGTTCTCGAATTGAAAGGTGCGGTGATTGCCGTTGCGGCGGGCATTCGATTGTCCATTTGGAATTGAATGATCACTCTGATTATATCAGGTATTATTAATGAGCCAGATTTCCCCTTGGGGAGAGTCCGTTAGAAGAATTCGGCGCTGCCGCAACTCCCTTCGGATCTGAAATCATCCGGCGTCGCCCTTTGCCTGCCGCTCGAATCAGCCCAGGTTCCCTGCGGAATGGTCAGTGTCATGGATTGCGCAAGCAGATGTTAACCAGCTTGTATTTATGGAAATTTCCCCCGGTCTGGCCTGTCGTTGCGCACATTCCGCGCCTGTGGGGTTCGTCGGTCTAGGGCACCTATTCCAAAGAATAGCTGTGAACCTGATTGGCCGGTTTATTATCTTTCTGCGCGAATGCATTCGAGGTCTTTTTCCCAAATATTGCCGTCAACGGCGCTTGTGCTGAGCCCGTTCACTGTAATCGCCGGTACGCTGTTCCGGCCTAAATGGGAATAATAGATGTTCGTTCATATCCCCCAGATGTCCCGGGCTGTATTTGCCGGGGCGGCACTGTCGATGGTCGGTTTTTCGGCCTCGGCTGATGCCCTTGCCAGTACTTTCTCTTTCCTCATTGTCGAGACGCAGGAGGACGGTCAGGAGCGGCTCGTCGAGCGCGGCACCGTCCGTCCCGGCGAAGTCATTCACTATCAGCTGAGCCACGAGAACATGACCGATGACCCCATGGCGGGCATCGTCATCGCCGCTCCTGTTCCGGACGGCGTCTCGCTGACGCTGGGCGCCGAAACCACCTCGATCGAGGCGGTGTTCGAGGTCCAGGCCGAGCTTGATCCCGTGCAGGAAGGTCTTGAGTGGTCGACGCTGCCGGCGATGCGCCTGGTCGCCGACGCAGACGGCAACCTGCACGAAGAACCGCTGCCCGAAGAAGAGGTGGCCTCTGTCCGCTGGACATTCTCCGAGCCGCTCGCAGCTGGCGAAACCGCCTTCAACTCCTACCGCGTTCGCGTCGACTGATCCCGAACACCGGATCGAACCTCTTAATTTCAAAACCTAGACAAGGGAACTTTGACTGTGACTTATCAATCTATCTTCATGCGTTCAGCCAGTGCCGCCGCCTTTGGCGCCGTCCTGGGCACCGCGACCTTTGCCGCCGCCCCCGAAGCCGGGTCGGTCATCGGCAACCAGGCCGTCGCCACCTATACCAACTCGGCGGGTGACACCATCACGGTGACCTCGAACACGGTCGAGACGATCGTGCAGCAGGTGGCCGGCGTCACCCTGACCTCGGACAACACCGAAACCATCGCGCCGGGCGGCAAAGCCTTCCTGCCACACATCATCACCAACGAAGGCAACGGATCGGACAGCTTCCTTCTCACCGCGATCGAGGACAACACCGGCACGCTCGACACGTCGCAGCTGGTGTTCTACCCGGACGCCAACATGGACGGTGTGGCCGACAGCGCGACACCGCTGACCGAAACACCGACACTTGCCCCGGGCGAGCAGTTTGGCGTCGTGATCGAAGCATCGGTTCCCTCCAACGCCACCGGTACGGACACCATCACCGTCACCGCCGTTTCCGCGCTTGATGGCACCGAGCTCAGCACCAACACCGACACGCTCACCATCTCGAACGACGCGATTGTCGAACTGGTCAAGTCGATGGTCGCCGACGCGGCATCGGGCGGTAACCCTAACATCATCGACGCCGGTGACACCGTCACCATCACGCTGACCTACTCCAGCACCGGTCTGGCAGCGGCCAACAACTATGTGGTGCAGGACGTTCTGGACGGAAACCTGTCCTATGTACCGGGGTCGGCGCGCTGGTCCGACGCGGCAGCCCCACTGGATGACGACAACGGTTCGACGGTTGTCGACGCCAGCAACGGCGCGGGCGAAACCATCGCCTGGGACTATGACGATGGCCAGACCGTCAACTTCAGCCTCTCTTCCGTCGGTTCCGGCCGCTCGGGCAGCGTGACCTTCCGCGCGGTCATCGCTGACACCGCCAATGCCGGCGTGATCCCCAACACTGCCACCCAGGATGTCGATGGCGTCGCATTCCCGCCGTCGAACACCGCGTCCGTCGTGGTCGATACCCAGTACGCGGTCGCGGTCGCGGACACGGCCATCAACGCGGATGGGACAGCAAACCCGGCGATTGCCTCGGCGACGGACGACGACGCCGCCAACAACGATGTGGTGACCGAAACCGCCGACGTCTACCAGGGCGGGGTGATCAAGCAGGAGTTCGTGCTGACCAACCTGTCGAACCAGGCTGACAGCCTGTCGCTGCAGGTCGAAAACGTCGACTTCCCGCCCGGCACCACCTTCCGCTTTGTCGGTGCCGACGGTGTGACCCCGGTGATCGGCTCGGTTGGCCCGCTGGCCATCGGCGAAAGTGCCAAGGTGACCCTGATCGCGACTCTGCCGACCGATCTGGCGCCGACCGCCACCACCGACTACACCGCGACCGTGACCACGATCTCGGACGGGTCCGGCGCCACCGATCAGTCGACCGCCGAATTCTCCGGTGCGGTGCTTGCGGCCTCGGTCGATCTCGAGAACGCAGTCGCCGGTGTCGAAGGGGACGGCGCCGCTCCGACCAATGGCGGCGCGCCGTGGATCACCACTGCCACCGACCCCGGTGCTCCGGTGACCTTCGACATGCTGGTCCAGAACGAAGGCCCGACTTCGGACAGCTTCAACCTCTCGCTGGCACAGGCGCTGCCCGCAGGCTGGACCGTTGAATTCCGCGCCGCTGACGGCAGTGTGGTGTCCAATACCGGCACCATTCCCGCCGGGGCCAGCACGACCTTCCAGGTCATCGTGACACCGACCGCCGATGCGCTTCCGGGCGACACGCTGGTCGACATCGCGCTGGTCTCTTCGGTTTCCGGTCAGGGCGACCGCATCGTCAACCAGATCACGGTCAACGAGATCTACGACGTGCAGATCATCGACGACCAGAGCGCACAGGCCGCGCCCGGTGGCATCGTGGAAATGACCCACACCGTCACCAACGAGGGCAACACGGCCATCACCGAAGGCGCGATCACCGAAACCGGTCTGAGCAACTTCGCCGGTGCAATCTTCTGGGATCAGAACGGCAATGGCGTGATCGACCCTGCCGAGCCGGTGATCGACAACTTTGACGACCTGACCGACGGCATTGCGCCTGGCGTCAACGGTCTGGCCCCGGGGGACAGCATCTCGCTGATCTATCGTGTCCAGACACCGTCGACCGCAACCGCAGGTGTGACCGAAATCGGCGCAGTCAGCCTGGCAACCGCGCTGAACGGCGGAACGGCCACGGATGCCGACACCACCGACAACGCGGTCGAGGACCGGATCACCATCATCTCGGGCGACATGACGCTGAGCAAGTACCAGTACATCGACGCGAACTGTGATGGCTCTGTCGGCACCTTCACCAAAAACCGGCAGGACGTCGAGCCCGGCCAGTGCATCCGCTACATGGTCGAGGCCGAAAACACCGGCACGACCACCGCGGCAAACGTGACCATCTCGGATGCGGCCCCGGCCTATACCGCAGTGACCAACTGTGGCGGCAGCTGCGCCGAGAGCCTGTTCCCGGCAGGCAGCACCGCAACGGTCACTTCGACCAGCGTATCGAGCGACCATGGCTCGATCCTGCCAGGAGGGTTCGCCCGGCTGGAGTTCACCGTTCAGGTGAACAACTAGGCGAACTCCGGCGCCTCCGGTTCTCCAACCTGACCGGGGGCGCCTTTTCAATCCGGATCCCAGACAATCCATTTTGCAAGGAGCAGGCTGATGCGCAGTTTTCTTCGGACAGCAGGCCTGCGGGCCGCGACATTGATACAGACGGTGGTGTTGATGCTCTGTCTTCTTCCCCAGAATTCCATGGCCAGCCCGGCTCCCGGTGGCACACTGATCCGCAACATTGCCCAGACGACGTATTTCAACAACGCGCTCGGGATTGTTGAGACAGTGTTTTCCAACCCGGTCGAAGCCGAGGTGCTCTCGGTGCCCAGCATCGACGTTTCCGGCTATTCCGACCTGCTGCTGAGCCGTGGGGCGATGGCGCAATACCACTTTGAGGTGCGCAACAGCGGCAACGTGCCACTCGACGCGCTGTTCGCGATGCCAGACGGCATCCCCGGCGGACAGTTGCTGGCGGACCTGAACGGCAACGGACGTATTGACGACCACGAGCGGGCGTTCGACATCGCGGCCGCTTATGCCCTGCTGCCCGGCGACCGTCTGCAGCTGATCTATGCATTCAATGTCCCGTTCACCGCCCGGCCCGGCGACCGAATGTTCGCGTCCCTCTTCGTAAGCGCCACGGCAGAAGGCGATACCGTCATCCGGTCGCGCCTCGAAGGCGAAGCGCTGGGTGTGGCAACCATTGTCAGCGGTGCGCTCGAGGTCGAGAAAATCCAGACAGTGCGCGAGACCGAGACGGCGGTCATGCTCGACTACACCCTGCGGGTACGCAACAATTCCGATACCGCCATCCTCGGGTATTCCGCGATCGACGGCGTGGCGCTGCGCATCGACGGCGTCCTGCGCACCGGTGTCCTGGTGCGCGACCGGATCCCGCTCAACACTGTGTTCGACGGCATCGCAGCGACCAGCGGAATGCAAGCGCTGTTCCACAAGGTCGGCGAGCCTGCACATGACTATCACACCACCCAACCCGAGATGGCCGAAACTGTTGATGCCGTCGGTTTTTTCCTTGAGGGGGATTTCCCCGTCGGACGGGCCGTCGACCCCGGGTTTTCGGTCCGCCTGCCTTTTGCTCTGGGGGATGTCGAGATCGTGAACACCGCCGCCGCCTACCTGGAGGGTGACGGATTCAGCGCGGCCCTGATGTCGAACACCACGATCTTCGAGCGCACCAACGCGGGGGCGGGTCACCTGTGGTTCGAGGATCCCGATACCCGGGAGGCACAGACATTCGGCACACCCGGCAGCGACACCCGCCTGCGGCTGACTTCGGGTGGCTGCAACCTGACAAACGGCGTCGATCTGACCACTGTCACCGTCCGCAGCACCCAGACCGGCGATGTCGAGATGGTGCCTGTGACCGAAACCGGTCCCAACACCGGAACCTTCCTGAGCGCGGCCCTGCCGCTGGCACGCATGGACCGTGTCATTGCCGGAGACAATGTGATGGCGACCACAGAGGGCGATACCCTGATCGCGACGGCCCAGTGCGGCAGCAACCTGCTGGATGACGATCTGCTGATCAACCCGGGCAACTATCTGTTCAATTCGGTGACCAATGCGCCGATCGACGCCGTCAGCATTGTGCTGGTGGATGCAGTCGCGGGACGCGAGATCGCGCGCGGCGTCACCGATCCGCGCGGCTTCTTTGCCTTCGGCGAAGTGCCCGCCGGTACCTACTACTATGACGTGGCCGACGCGCCGGCGTGGGAATTCCCCTCGACCCGCGTGGATTTCCCGGGCTTTGGCCGGGTGATGACCGGGGCCGGCTATGGGGCTGCCTTCGATCACACCGGCGGCATGGTCCATGTCTCGGACATTCCGGTGGATCCGCACTACGGCGCGCCGCTGTCGCTGCAGAAGACAAGCGATCGTGAAACCGTGACCCATAGCGAATTCGTGAGCTACACTCTGGGCTTCACCAACAACATGCACCAGGCCCTGACCGGCGCCGAACTTCTGGACCGCCCGCCCTATGGCGTGACCCTGGTTCCGGGCTCTGTCCTGCTGGATGGCGCGCCGCTGGCAGATCCGGTGGACGCACAGGGGGGCGACATGCTGTTCGACCTCGGCACGATCGCGCCGCTGTCGGACCATGAACTGACCTATGTGATGCGTTTCACCGCTGCCGCCCGCGAAGGCCGCAACGAAAACACCGCCGTTCTGTCGGGCCGTCAGGCGGGCACAGGCACGCCGCGCCAGTCGCCGGTGGCCCGGGCCATGGTCCGGCTCGACAATTCCGGCGGCGTCTTTGCCCGTCAGGGCACCGTCATCGGTTCGGTGTTCATGGATTGCGACGCCGACGGAATCCGTGGCGACATCACCGAACCCGGCATCCCCGGCGTGCGGATCGTGACCCAGGAAGGTCTGTCGGTCGTGACCGATATCGAGGGCAGGTATTCGCTCTTTGGCCTGCGTCCGCGCACCCATGCCTTCCTGGTGCAGGGCGAAACCCTGCCCGCAGGAACAGAGGTGCAGGTGACCCGTACCAATGACCTGAAACGTGGCGGATCGCGTCTGGTCCCGCTGCGCAAGGGCGAATTGCGCGCCGAGCACTTTGCCGTGGCCGACTGCACGGCAGACGCCCTGGCTGAAGTCCAGAAGCGCCGCAACCATTTCGAGGAAAATCAACAGCTAAACTCGCTGACCGCCGCAGACCTTCCGATCGAAGGCAGCCGCCCGCCCGCCCGTTCGTCCCGGGGCGAACAGGGGATTGCCACGACAACCCAACTGACGTCGGGCATTCTGACCGATGGCGACGCCGCCGCCGCCGCAGACGCGGCCGCCAAGGCACAGGCGACGACACGGCGTCAATCGCTGGATTCGCTGATCAAGACGCTCGACCCCGAACCGGGCTTTATCGACCTGGAGGACGGCGGCACCGTTGCGCGCAGCACCCTGAATGTCCGGATCAAGGGCAAGGCCGATCTGACACTGGCGCTGTTGCTGAACGGTCGCGAACTTGGCGCGGACCGGGTGGGCGAACGCACCAGCTGGGAACAGAACAACGTCCAGGCGATGGAATACATCGCGGTCAAGCTGGCCCCGGGCAAGAACACCCTGGCGCTGATCGGCAAGGACGGTTTCGGCATCGAACGTCTGCGTCAGTCGATCACCCTGGTAGCCCCCGGAAAACCGGCAAGGTTCGAGATCATCCTGCCCGAAACGGCTTCGGCCTCTCCGGTGTCGGTGGTGCCGGTGGTGGTGCGCGTTCTGGATGCACGCGGGCTGCCGGTGCCTGCCTCGGGCACGGTCACCCTGCACGCGCGCAGCGCTTTGTGGGATGTGACCGACATCCGCCCCGGAACCCCCGGAGTGCAGGCCTATCTCGACAACGGCGAGGCCACGTTTGGCCTGATCCCGCCGCAGGTCGCCGGCCCCGACCGGATCACCGTGACCGGCAACTTCGGCACCGCCGAGGCGAACATCACCTTTACGCCGGATCTGGACGAACGCATTCTGATCGGCGTGATCGAAGGCGCGGTATCGCTGGGCAGGAACAGCGGCGCGCTGCTGGACAAGGACCGCTTCAGTTCCTTCGAGGACACCGCCACGGGACTGCGCGGCGAGGTCTACCTCAAGGGCGCGATCCGTGGCGACGCCCTGCTGACCCTGCGCTACAGCTCGGACCGCGACACCGAGGACCGCCTGTTCCGTGACATTCGCGGCGACGAGTATTACCCGGTCTACGGCGACAACTCCGAGCGCGGCCAGGATGCGCAGTCGTCGGGCAACCTGTTCGTCAAGGTGGAAAAGGGACGGTCCTACATCCTGTACGGCGACATCGCCATCGAACCCGAGGCCAGCGCGCTGAAGCTGGATGGCCTGCGCCGCGTCGCCACCGGGGCCAAGGCCCATTGGGAAAATGACAAGGTCTCGGTCACGGTGTTCGCCGCACGCACAGCACAGGAACAGATGGTGCAGGAGGTCCGCGGCCGCGGAGTTTCCGGCCCCTATGACCTTGACCTTGGCGGCTATGTCCAGGGAAGCGAGCGGGTCGAGATTCTGGTCCGGGACGAACAGGGCGGAGACATCCTGACCGCGACTCCCATGCGCCGCGGCACCGACTATATCCTCGATTTCTTCCGCGACACGATCACCTTTGACGCGCCGGTGCGCCAGTTCGATCCGGACGGCAACCCCGTGTCGATCCGTGTGACCTATGAGGTGGAAAACGACGGCGCGGACACATACTGGCTATATGGCGGCGAGGTGAATCATGCGGTGGGGGAACGGACGACCATCGGTGCACGCGCTGTGCACGCCGACGCCCCGATCGGCAACCCCGCCCGTGAGCGCCTGCACTCCGGATACATCCGCCACGAAGACTCGGCCGGCGGCATCTGGGAGGCGGAAGTGGCCCGCTCGGAGGATTCACAGAGCGCGGTCGGGGGCGCTGCACGTCTGTCCTATGCCTATCAGACAGACCGGCAGCGGCTGACATTCGAGGCGATCCACACCGGAGAGAACTTTCTGGCGCGCGGCGGTCTGGCCCGACCGGGCACCACCCAGGTCCGGCTGAGCCATGGGTACGAGATCGACCACAAAAGCGCCATCGCGCTCGGGGCGGAATTCGTGCGGGACCGGATCAACGGCAGTGACCACCTGACTCTCGATGCACTTTATTCGCGCCGGCTGAACCAGCAGCTGCGCGGAGACATCGGGCTCGAATACCGCCGGGATCGCCTGCAGGATGTGACCACGTCGGAAACATCGCTCATCCTTGGTGCGCACTGGACGCCGCTCGCCCGGCCCGACACGGTGATCGAGGCGCAGCTGCGCCACCCGCTGGGCGCGAGCCACCGGCCAACCGAGCTGAGCCTTGGCCTTTTCCGCGAACCCGAGCCCGGCTGGCGCGTGCATAACGAGGTCGAGCTGCACTTTGGCGACGCTGTCGTGATGTCCCATGCCACGCTGGGTTTCACCTTCGAGTTGAACGAATGGCTCAGCGGGCGCACCGAACTGGTGAGAGGGGCAGGAGAGACCGACACCACCTTCACCCAGGGGCTTGCCGCGCACTTCAAGCTGAACGAGACGACGACGCTGGACCTCGGACTCGAACATTCGCGCCTGATGGATGCCAACGAGTCGAAACTGACCAGCATTGCGGTGGGGGTCAAATGGGGATCGGATGACGGTGACTGGGTAGGAGACGCGGATTTCGACACAACATTCGAGGACACCGGCAACACCTATTACGCCAGCCTCGGTCTCGCAGGCCAACTCTCACCTGACCTGACCGTTCTTGGCCGCACCCGGATCGCCATCGATCAGCGCAATGGCACCAGCCACCGCCGGATGCGCACACGTGCCGGAGCGGCTTACCGCCCGGTCAGCGATCCGCGTCTCGAGGTTCTGGCCTGGTACGAACATCGTCTTGAGGAAAAGTACAATCGCACGGAAAGCCACCTCTGGTCGGTCGATGCCTCTTACGAAGTGGATGCCGATCTGCGGCTGAACGGCAAATACGCCGGACAACACCAAAGGATCAGCCTGGTCGGCGGCGGTGGCGCAACTTCGACCACCCAGCTGATTCAGGCCGGTCTGAACTACGAATTCGGCAATGACCGGTTCCAGATCGGCGCCAACGCCGCCCATCTGTGGGACGATGCGGGCAACACCACCAGCGGGCTGGGCGCCGAAATCGGGTTTGTCCCGACCAAGGGCACTCTGCTGGCCGTTGGCTACAACAAGGCGGACGGGCGGCTGGCCGGGCAAAGTGCGCTCTATCAGGAAGGTTTCTACTTCCGCTTCAACCTGCTGCTCGACAACTCCCTCTGGGATCAGCTCGACGGATTCCTCGGCAACTGATTGATCCACCAGTTGCCAGGAAGGGTCACGCCGCAAGCGCATCTGCGGCGTGGCCCATTTTTTTCGCTCCGCCCGCATGCGGTTTCAGACGGGGGCGGCAAGAAACGCGTCGCCATTAGGTCCAGAAGGTATGCAAACCGCGCGATGACCTATGCTTTTGGCGCAAATACTGCCTTCCTGCACAAATGATTTCCGATAGGGATTTCGGCAATATCTCTTTATCAAAAATGGATCAATGGAGATGAAGATGTTTGCCAAAGGAGCAATTGCCGCCATTTCGTTATTGACTGTGGTCGGTGCAAAGCAGGTTCACGCCGACAGTTTCATATTCGCGGATTACCGCGCGGCAAAGACCGGAGGTGTCGCGTTCAACCTGTTTCCCGCCGAACCAAAGGATCGCATATATCTGAATTCTGCGATGGTGAAGAAAGCGGCGGCCAAGCGCCAGAGGGAAATTCCCGTCGCCGCCGGGGCCGGATCCGCTGCGGCTGTCAAACATCTGATCGGTTGGGCCGAAGCAGGTCGAAAGGGTTATGATGCAGTGCAGCACGGCGCAAGGAAGCGTCCCGGAAAGCGCCCGACGCAGATGACAATTGGCGAAATTTATCAATGGATTGCAGCCACTCCCGGGCAGCCGCATGCCATCGGTCGCTACCAGTTCATTCCGTCCACTTTGAAAAGCCTGGTGCACGAACTCGGCCTGACGCGCGACACGCGGTTTACCGATGATGTCCAGGACCGTCTGGCGGATATCCTGCTTGAGGACGCAGGATACAGCGCGTTTCTCGTCGGCCAGATCAGCAGGCATCGATTCATGAACAACCTGGCGCGGATCTGGGCGGGATTTCCGACATCCACAGGCCGCTCTTATTACCACGGGTACGCCGGAAACCGGGCCGTGATTACGTGGAATGAATTCGACTCGCACATGAAAAAGATTTTCTCTCGCTCCGGAAGTTGATCTCATTCCGGGTGACCCCGAGAAACAAGCGTGGCGGCTTGTGTCGCCCTTTTGAATTCCGTCTGGGCGGCCGTATATACCAAAGCATAGCGGCGATATCCGATATAGGGACGGGTAATTCCGCAGTTTTCCGCAATACTTGATCCATCGCAACAGGAGGGACATGAAATGTTCGCACAATTCCACCGCCTTCATCGCGCCCAGCGTGACGCCACACCGGTCAATCATGCCAGGATGGTCTGCGTCCGGACCGGGGCCTTCAGCACTGCGCAAGGCAGTCTGGTCTGGGAGCGAAACGGGATTGCCTGTGTCCAGGTCTTTTCACAGCAAGTGGTCGGAGAAAGGATCTGAACGCGGGTTCCGGACCGCAGGAGGATCTGTCGGCGACGGCGGATACCTTTTCCGGTCGCAGCCTTGCCGGTTCGGTGCCGCGCACACCATGCAGGATGTGCCTCGGCCCGAGTGACATCGGAAACAAGTGGTCCGGTCCCTGTCGATCGGGACCGGCGTGAAAGTCACGCGTTGTTCGCGCCCACGACCTTTTTCGCGACCAGCGTGTCGATTTCACTGCGATCCAAGCCAAGCCGCTCCTGGAGGATTTCGCGCGAATTCTCCCCGAGCAGTGCCGGGGCGCCTGATTTATCGGGCCCCTGACCGTCAAAGAGCATGGGGCTGCGCACCAGTCTCAGGTCGCCGACCTCGGGGTGGGTTACGGTTTCGACCAGGTTTCGGGCGGCCACATGTGGCTGTTCCAGCGCTTCCGCTATGCTGAGAATCGGGGCGTTCGGGACATCGAATTCCGTCAGGCGCTCCAGCCAGTAGGCCGTCGTGTTGCCGCCCATGACCGCGCAGACTTCCTGTTCAAGCGCGTCCCGATTGGCCAGCCGGTTTTCGTACAGCGCAAATCTCGGATCCGAGACCAGCGCCTCACACCCCAGGCAACGCGCGAAATTGTGCCAGAAACGCTCGGTCAGGCAGGCAACGATGACATGCCCGTCCGAGGTTGCAAACGCGCCGTAGGGCACGATGCTGGGATGGCGGGTGCCGACTGGCTGCGGGTCCTGGTCCGAGACGAAATAGATCTGCGACAGATATCCCTGCAAGGCGATCAGGCTGTCCAGCATGGCGATTTCAACATGACGGCCGCGTCCGGTCTGGTGACGTTCGTGCAGCGCGGCAAGCACACCGAACACCGAAAAAATGCTTCCCGACAGATCGCCCAGAGGCAGGCTCAGCTTGTTCGGTGCCTGCCCGGGTTCCCGGTTCATGTGCATGACTCCGGACAGGGCCTGGGCGACGATATCGAACGCCGGCTTGTCGCCATGGGGGCTGTTGTTTCCGAAACCGGTGATCGAACAGTAGATCAGACCGGGGTTGAGGTCCCGCAATGTCTCGAATCCCAGGCCGAGACGCTCCATCACGCCGGGGCGGAAGTTTTCGAGAACGATGTCGCACTGTGCGGCCAGATCGCGGGCAATCTGTGCACCCTCCGGTGACTTGAGGTCCAGGCTGAGGCTTTTCTTGCTTCGATTCAGGGCGATGTAATAGTGGCTCATGCCCGCCTGAAACGGGGGGAAGTTGCGGGTTTCGTCCCCGGTGCCAATCGGCTCGACCTTGATGATTTCCGCGCCGAGATCAGCCAGAACCATGCTGGCGTAGGGGCCGGACAGGATGCGCGAGAAATCCAGGACCTTGATGCCCGACAGCGGACCGTTTCGCGGGGATGTCTTTGTTTCAGTCATTTGGCGTTCCTGTTGGCTTCGAGATTTTCATGATGGCAGTGGCACTGGCGATCAGGCGGTCTGCGCAGGTGATTTCGGCATCGACAAACAGCAGGCTGCGGGTCGCCTGACGGACGCGGGCACCGGCCATCAGGAAGTCGCCGGCCCTGGCAGGGCCGAGAAACCGGGTGTCCATCTGGATCGTGACCGTCGGGCGGCGGTCCGCGGCCTGCCACGCGGTCATCGCGATGACCTGATCCAGCAGGCTGGTCAGGACGCCGCCGTGAACCAGCCCGATCAGGTTCTTGTGCGCGTCGCCGGTCTGAAGCGCATAGAGCCGCGGTTCTTCCGGGTTGGTCGAGCGCAACAGCGGGCCGACCAGCGTCATGAACCCGTCAATTTTCAGTTCCCGCCAGTTCGCGGGATTGACTTCGGTTTGTTGCAAGACTCAGCTCCCGATGTCGATTTGCGATGACTGGATCTCGTCGCGGATCGCCATCATCGCCTTGGCCAGTTTCGGTACGTCCTTGCTTTCAAGCCTCTCGGTGATGCCAAGCGCCACCAGCGAGCGCGTCATCTTGCCGTCGCTGCCGAACACCGGGATGGCCACCACGGTCACCCCCGAGATGTAGACACCCGGATCTATGGCGTAACCCCGGTCGCGCGATTGCGCCACCTGAAGCAACCAGTCGTCATAGCTGGGCGGGTGGTCCCATTTCAATTTCTTGAACTCGGTTTTCAGAGTGCTGTCCGACAGCCCGTTGTAGGCTGCAAGCAGACGGCCGGTGGCGCTGATCAACGCTGGAAAGCGGCTGCCCAGATCGACCTGCAACCGGAACGGTATGCTGGATTGCGCCAGGGCCACGACCACCATCTGGCGCGGTTCGGCCAACTGCGTCGCAATGCTGGTCACATCGAATTTGTTCGACAGGGCCGACAGGTGCGGCTGCACGACCGACGAGAAGGTGTTGCGCTGAAGCGCCGAGCGGGCCAGCGGCAGGATCCCGATTCCGATCGAATACTGTTTGGTGTTCGAATCAAAGTCCACCAGCCCCTCGTCCTGCAGGACGCGCAGGATGTGCAGGCAGGTGCTGGGCACCAGTCCCAGACCGCGCGCCAGCGGATTCACCCCGATGGGATCAGGTGAACGCGCCAGAAACCTAAGGATTGCAAGGGCCCGGGTCACCGCGGGCACCTGGCGTTTCGTGGTGGTCTTGTCGTCTCCGTCGCTCATCTCCGGCCTCCGTTCGCTGCGTTATCGTTGTACATATACAATGATGTAAGCGTATTGACAATACTTGTCGCACATCTCTACCCTTGTCAACGAAGCCGGTGGTCACCTCGGATGGCCCGTTGGACAGATTTGGGAGACAGCGCTGAAATGACACGTCTGACGCAGTTCACGTCTTATGCAGACGCACAAAGGCACTATTCGAAAGACGCGCTCTGGGAGCTGTTCGACGGAACCCGCGAGCGTTTCAACATCGCTCATGAGTGTATCGACCGGCATGTCGACGGTGACGCCGTGGCCCTGCGGGTGGCCCATGCCGACGGATCGGACGAGGTCGTCAGCTTTGCCGAGATTTCCCGCCGTTCGTCGCAGATCGCACACTATCTCAAGGGCAGGAGGGTCGGCAAAGGCGACCGGGTGGCGATCATGATCGAGCCGTCCCTGGCCTTTTATTGCGCCATATTCGGCGTGATCAAGGCCGGCGCGGTGGCGGTGCCGATGTTCTCGCTATTCGGGCCGGACGGCATCAGGCTGCGGGTCGGTGACTGTGCGCCGGAGGTGTTCTTTACCAATGCCGAAAAGGCGCCTGATGCGTCGGAAGGCGGAGCGCGGAACGTCACCGTCGTCGACCAGGCGTTTCTCGACAGTCTCGCGCACCACCCGGCCACGTTCGAATGGGACACGTCGGGCCGCGATCTTGCGGTGCTGCAATACACCTCGGGCACGACCCGTGCCCTGCCTGCCGCGGTAAAGCACAGCCACCAGTCGATCGTGACGCTGATGGTCGCCGCGCTTTATGCCACGGGCATTCGTCCCGGTGACCGGTTCTTTTGCCCGTCGTCGCCGGCATGGGGGCACGGTCTGTGGCACGGCACGCTGGCGCCGCTGGCAATGGGGGTCTCGACCGGAACATTCAGCGGGCGGTTCGATCCGGTACGGCTGCTGCGCGCGTTGCAGGATTTCAAGATCACCAACCTGACCGCCGCCGCGACCCATTACCGGATGATGCGCAACACCGGAGAGGCCGAGAATTTCAATTTTGTCTTCGACAAGCTGAGCTTTACCGGAGAGCCGATCGACAGTGAAACCGCCGCCTACGTCGAACGTGTCTTCGGCTCCAAGGTGCGGTCGATGTACGGCACGACCGAGATCGGTGTGATCATTTCAAACTATCCCGGCGCCGATGACCTCGAAGTGCGGGACGGCGCCATGGGCAAGGCGGTGCCGGGGGTCGAGGTCGAGGTGCAGCGCCCCGACGGCAGCCCGGCCGACCCCGAGGAAACCGGCGAGCTGATGGTCAGGAAACACGGCGCGTGGTTCCCGACCAAGGATCTGGGCCGGGTCGATGCCGATGGTTATTTCTACCACGGGGGGCGGGCCGACGACGTGATCATCTCGGCCGGCTGGACCATCGGCGCGGTCGAGGTCGAAGACGCGGTCCTGAGCCACCCGGCTGTGGCGGAATGCGCCGTCATCGGTGCGCCGGACGCCGTGCGCGGTCTGGTGGTCAAGGCCTTCATCATCCTCAAGTCCGCCGAGACCGACGGCCTGGTCAAAAGCATCCAGGACCATGTGCGCGCCAGGCTCGCCCGGCATGAATACCCCCGCCAGATCGAATTTGTCACCGAGCTGCCAAAGACACCGGCCGGCAAGGTGAACCGCAAGGTCCTGCGCGATCAGCAGGCCAAGAAACTGAACGCCGCGGAGTGATCCGCCCCGCCTATCTCTATCTGCATTCAAGGAGACCAAGATGAACGACATGACCCGGAAATTTCCCAAGATCACCGAGGACGGCCTTGCCGATCTGCGCCAGCGTATCGGCGTGAGGATCGAAAAGACGGTCGAACCCTGGTGCTATGAGGCGACCCGCGACAACATCCGTCATTACGCCCACGGCATCGGCGACGACAACCCGCTGTGGTGCGACCCGGAATATGCCAAGACCACCAAATACGGCGATGTCCTGGCGCTGCCCAGCTTCCTGTTCTCCACCAGCCGGATCATCTCGGGCTATGTGGGCGGCCTGCCGGGCGTCCATGCCATGTGGTCGGGCGCGAACTGGACCTGGCACAAGCCGATCCTGCGCAACACCGAATTCCGCACCGAGGCCTACCTCAAGGATCTGGTCGAACATGATACGCGGTTCGCCGGCAAGGCGATCCAGCAGATCTATCATGTGGATTTTTACGACGCCAAGACTGGCGAGATGCTGGCCGAGGCCGACAGCTGGTGTTTCCGCACCGATCGCGATCAGGCGCGGGAAAATGGCACCAAATACACCGAAGCCAAGGAAAAGGGCCGCCACGTCTATACCCAGGAAGAGCTGGACAAGTTCTACAAGTATTACGAACAGGAAACTGTCCGCGGCGCCGAGACCCGGTATTGGGACGACGTGACCGTCGGTGAAGAACTGCCGACGATGGTCAAGGGGCCGATGACCGCCACCGGATTCATCTGTTACGCGCAGGGCTGGGGCGGGCTGTACATCCGTGCCAACAAGCTGGCCTGGCAGTTGCAGCAGAAACACCCGAGCGCCGGCATCAAGAACAAGTTCGGAATTCCCGATTGTCCCGAGCGGGTGCACTGGGAAGAAGAATTTGCGCTGGAGGTCGGTGCTCCCGGCGCCTATGACTACGGCCCCGAGCGGACTTCGTGGCTGACCCAGCAGATCACCAGCTGGATGGGCGACGACGGTTTCCTTGCGCAGGCCAAATGCCAGGTCCGTCGGCACAATCCCGAAGGCGACTTTATCCTGATCAACGGCACCGTGACCCGCAAATACGAGGAAAACGGCCGCTACCTGCTGGAAATCCAGCAACGGGCCGAACAGCAGGATGGCGAGATGTCCGCCGTCGGGTCCGCAATTGTCGAGCTTCCCAAGCGCTGAGGAAGTTTCGCGTCAACCGCTGGGAGGCGACGTTGCACGTTCTGGGAAAACTTTTGTCAAAACTAGAGGATACCCTCCATCTCGGAGGGTGCCTCGCCCTTGTCGCGGTCGCGGCGCTGATCAACGCGGACATCCTGCTGCGGCTTTTCTTCAATGAACCGGTGCAGATCCAGTTCGAACTGACAGAGCTTTACCTGATGCCCGCGCTTGCGACGCTGTCGCTGTCCCGGGTGTTCCGGGACGGCGGACATCTCGCGCTCGACTTCGGGCCAGAGTCCCTGCCGGGGCTTTTGGGCAGGGGGATCGCGCTGGCGCGATTGCTGGTGCCTGCGGCGTTCTTTGCCGCCGTCACTTACATGTCCGGCAAATTTGCCTTCAAGGCCTTTGCCCGCAACGACGTCGAATATGGCGTCCTCGACTGGCCGCTGGGCTGGGCCTATGCCGTCATTCCGCTGGGATGTGGCGTGCTGGTCCTGCGGCTGATCCACGACGCCCTGGTACCGGGCGAACACAAGTCCTGACACAAGATCTCTGGGAGGAGAACACAATGAAACCGATGAACACACTGATGGCCGCAGTTGTCGGCGCGCTGGCGATGAACGCCGGATCCGCCACAGCGGAAACAACCCTGCGTCTGGGGGATTTCCAGTCCACCAGCCATATCGTGTCCCTCGAAGGGACAACAAAGTGGATGGCGGCTGTTGAGGAGGCGACGGGCGGCGAGATCAAGTTCGAACATTTCCCGTCGCAGCAGGCGGCGAAATCCGAGGCACAGCTGGATGCCGTCAACAACGGCATTCTGGACGCCGCCTTGTTGGGCGCGCTCTATCATGCAGAGTCGCTGCCGCTGAATTCGGTGGTCGGCCTGCCGGGATACTACGGGTCCGCGGTTCAGGGCACCCAGGCGCTACAGACCATGCTGCAGGAAGGTCCGATGCGCGAAGAATTTCTCGCGGCCGGCGTGACGCCGATCTTCGGCTTCGTGCTGCCGCCCTACCAGGTCCTGGCCAAGAAACATCTGGGTGCGCCGACCGACTGGAATGCGCTGGATGTGCGCACGTCGGGGTCGACTCAGGCCATGACCGCGCGGGCGCTGGGCGCAGTCGGCATCTCGATCCCCGGTCCCGAGGTCTACACGGCGGTCGAACGCGGTCGGCTGGACGCGGTGCTGTTCCCGCTGGCCTCGGTCCCGGGCTACAAGCTCAACGAAGTGGTCAGCCATATTTCCACCAACGGCTCCTTTGGCGGATACAGCTTTGTCATGGTGCTGGGGACCTCTGTCTTTGAGGGCCTGTCGGACGAGGTAAAGGCGGAAATGATGCGCCTTGGCAGTGAAGCCGCAACCCACGTCGCGCAGGCACAGGATTCATCGGTCAGCGAACTCATCGGCCAGTGGAAGGGCGAGGGGATCGACACATACACATTCTCTGATACCGAACTGGGCGCGGTGAGCGATGCATTGATGATGGTCAGCGCGGACTGGGTCGAGCGGATCAAGAACGATCAGGCGGCGATGATCCTCGACACCTATCGCTCGCTGACCAGCGAATAAGCCGCAACCGTGCAAGCAATCACTCGGGCGGTCGCCGACGCGGCCGCCCCAACAAAGGAGTGCGAGTCCCGTCGATGCTGACATTCATTGCCATACTCTTCCTGCTCGCCGTGCTCATGGTCTTCCGGATGCCGATTGCCTTTGCCATGGGGCTGGTGGGCTTCTTCGGCCTGGCCGCACAGCTTGGGCTGCGCCCGGCACTCGCGGTGCTGGAACGGACCTTTTACGACACGTCGTCGTCCTTCATCCTGGTGGCAATTCCGCTGTTCATTCTCATGGCCGAACTTCTGACGGCCGGTGACGTGACACGCCGGGCAATCATCGCCTGCCAGTCGTGGATCGGCCACGTCAAGGGCGGGCTGGCGATGGCAACGGTCGGTGCCTCGGTTCTGCTGGCGGCGCTTGTCGGCAGCTCGACCGCTTCGACTGCGGCGATGTCGGCCTCGGCCTTTCCCGAGATGCGCCGCCACAACTATTCGGACCGGCTGGCCGCAGCGGTGGTCAGTGTCGGCGGCACACTCGCCGTGGTCGTGCCCCCCTCGATCGTGCTGGTGGTCTACGGCGTGCTGACCGAAACCTCGATCGGCAAACTGTTCATTGCGGGCATCGTTCCCGGCCTGCTGACCGCCGCCGGACTGGCGGTGGTGATCAAGGTGATTGCCCACACCACCGACCAGGCCCCCAGGGGCGCGCGCTTCGAGGCCAAGAAGGCCCTGCTGGACAGCCGTCACGTCATTCCCATGGCGATGCTCATGGTGGCGGTGATCGGGGCGATTTACGCCGGCATCGCCTCTCCCTCCGAGGCGGCGGCGCTTGGGGTCATGGGGTCTCTGATCATCGTGCTGTTCCAGCGCAGTCTGAGCTTTGCCGCCTTCAACCAGTCAGTCAGCGGCGCGATCCGGGCAACGGTGATGATCGTCACGATCGTGGCCTGCTCGGCGATCTTTGCCAACTATCTCGCGTTCACCCGCATCACCCAGAACATGCTGGAATTCGTTGCCACAACCGATCTGCCTCCCGCGGCGATCATGGGCATCATCATCCTCGCCCTGCTGGTGATGGGCATGTTCATGGACCAGCTGGCGATCCTGTCGCTGGCGATGCCACTGGCGTTCCCGATCGCCATGGCGCTCGAGTACAATCCTGTCTGGTTCGGCATCGTGGTCACAAAGACCGTCGAGATCGGACTGCTGACACCACCTCTGGGCTTGAACGCCTATGTGGCAGCGGCGCAGACCGGCGTTCCGCTCCGGACGATCTTTCGCGGCATATTGCCGTTCCTCGGTATGGAACTCATCGTCCTGCTGCTATTAATCTGTTTTCCGCAGGTCACACTGTTCCTGCCGGACTTCATGACCCGCTGACGCAGGCTTCAATCAGACAATCGCTGCGTTCACCCGATACCCGCACGTTCCAGGCGTGATACGATTCGGCTGCACGGCACCAGAACAAGGAGATTTGACAGTAATGGCGGTATTGGAAAGCAGCGTCGTTCCGGGATCGGAGGCGTTCGCCAAGAATGTTTCTGCGATGGAACGGCAGTATGACGCCATCGCGGCCGAGGCGGCGCGGATCCTGCAGGGCGGATCAGAGGCGTCGCGGGCGCGGCATGCCGCACGGGGCAAGCTGTT
The DNA here is from genome assembly GCF_007923445.1 of Puniceibacterium confluentis. Lineage (GTDB taxonomy): Bacteria > Pseudomonadota > Alphaproteobacteria > Rhodobacterales > Rhodobacteraceae > Puniceibacterium > Puniceibacterium confluentis. Next base: position 101,421 of record NZ_VOJI01000004.1, read on the forward strand.
GCCGCGCGACCGGATCGCCGGGCTGCTGGACCCCGGATCGGCCTTTCTCGAGGTCGGACTGTTTGCCGCGTCCGGCATGTACGACAACGAGATCCCGTCGGCGGGGGCCATTGCCGGGATCGGCCGGGTCGCGGGCCGCGACTGCATGATCCTGTGCAACGATGCGACCGTAAAGGGTGGCACCTATTTCCCGATGACGGTGAAAAAGCATCTGCGCGCGCAGGAAATTGCCGAGGAAAACCATCTGCCCTGCATCTATCTGGTCGATTCCGGCGGGGCCAACCTCAACAATCAGGACGAGGTGTTTCCCGACCGTGACCACTTTGGCCGGATCTTCTTCAATCAGGCGCGGATGAGCGCCAAGGGGATTGCCCAGATCGCGGTTGTCATGGGGTCCTGCACCGCCGGCGGCGCCTATGTCCCGGCGATGAGCGATCAGACAATCATCGTGCGCGAGCAGGGCACGATCTTTCTTGCCGGTCCGCCGCTGGTCAAGGTGGCCACAGGCGAAGTCATCGATGCCGAGACCCTGGGCGGCGGCGATACCCACACGCGGCTGTCCGGGGTGGCGGATTATCTGGCGGACGACGACCGGCACGCGCTGGCGCTGGCGCGCGAAATCGTCAGCCACCTTGGCCCACGGCCCAGGCCCTCGGTGGACATTGTGGCGGCCAGGGCGCCGCTGTTTCCCGCCGACGACGTGATGGGCATCGTCCCGGACAACGACCGCACGCCCTACGATGTCCGCGAGATCATTGCGCGGCTGGTGGACGGCTCGGACTTCGCCGAGTTCAAGCCGCGCTACGGCACCACTCTGGTGACGGGGTTTGCCCATATCGACGGCATTCCCGTCGGCATCCTTGCCAACAATGGCGTGCTGTTCTCGGAAAGCTCGGTCAAGGGCGCGCATTTCATCGAACTGTGCTGTCAGCGCAAGATCCCGCTGCTGTTCCTGCAGAACATCACCGGCTTCATGGTCGGTTCGAAATACGAGGCCGGCGGCATCGCCAAGGACGGCGCCAAGCTGGTCACCGCAGTGTCCACGGCCGCGGTGCCCAAGGTCACGGTGGTGATCGGCGGGTCCTATGGTGCGGGCAACTACGGCATGTGTGGCCGCGCGTTTGGCCCGCGCTTTGTCTGGATGTGGCCGAACGCGCGCATCTCGGTCATGGGCGGAGCGCAGGCCGCCGGGGTTCTGGCGGATGTGCGCCGTGCCGGCATCGAGGCGAAGGGCGGCAGCTGGTCGGCCGAAGAAGAGGCGGCCTTCAAGCAGCCGACGCTGGATCTGTTCGAGCGGCAAAGCCAGCCGCTGTATGCCTCGGCGCGGTTGTGGGATGACGGCATCATCGACCCGCGCAAGACCCGCGACGTGGTCGCGCTTTCGTTTCGGGCCGCGCTGAATGCGCCGGTCGAAGACACCAAATTCGGCCTGTTCAGGATGTGATGATGAAACCGTTCAACAAAATACTGATCGCCAACCGCGGCGAAATCGCCTGCCGTATCATCCGCACCGCCCGGGCCCTCGGGGTCGGGACCGTGGCCGTCTATTCCGATGCCGATGCGCAGGCCCAGCATGTGGCGCTGGCTGACGCGGCGGTGCACATCGGCCCACCCGCGGTGTCCCAAAGCTATCTGCGGGGGGATGTGATCATTCAGGCCGCGCTGGACAGCGGGGCGCAGGCGATCCATCCCGGCTATGGTTTCCTGTCCGAAAACCCGGACTTCGTCGACGCTGTGGAGCAGGCCGGTCTGGTGTTCATCGGCCCCTCGGCCAGCGCGATCCGGGCCATGGGGCTCAAGGATGCGGCGAAAAAGCTGATGCAACAGGCCGGTGTGCCGGTCGTGCCCGGCTATCATGGTGAAAATCAGGACCCTGCATTCCTGTCCGCACAGGCGGATGACATCGGCTATCCGGTGCTGATCAAGGCGCGGGCGGGCGGCGGCGGCAAAGGCATGCGGCGCGTCGATGACCCGTCTGACTTTGCCGCCGCGCTCGCCTCGGCGCAGCGCGAAGGTGTGTCGGCCTTTGGCGACGGCCATGTGCTGATCGAAAAATACGTGTCCGCGCCGCGCCATATCGAAGTGCAGGTGTTCGGCGACAGTCACGGCAACGTGGTGCATCTGTTCGAACGCGACTGCTCGCTTCAGCGCCGCCACCAGAAAGTGATCGAGGAAGCGCCGGCGCCCGGCATGACCGGTGACGTGCGTGCGGCGATGACCGAGGCCGCGGTGACAGCCGCAAAGGCCATCGGCTATTCCGGTGCCGGCACCATCGAGTTCATAGCCGACGGGTCCGGCCCGCTGCGTCCCGACGGGTTCTGGTTCATGGAGATGAACACCCGCCTGCAGGTCGAACACCCGGTGACCGAAGCGATCACCGGCGTCGATCTGGTTGCCTGGCAACTGCTGGTCGCTGCCGGTGCGCCGCTGCCCTGCACGCAGGACCAGCTGACGATCAGTGGCCACGCCTTCGAGGCACGGCTTTACGCCGAAGACCCCGGCAACAATTTCCTGCCCGCCACCGGCACCCTGCATCATCTGTCGTTCCATGACGGCGCGCGCAATGACACCGGCGTGCGCAGCGGTGACGAGATCAGCCCCTGGTACGACCCGATGATCGCCAAGATCATCACCCATGGTGCCACCCGGGCCGAGGCGCTTGACCGTCTGCGCACCGCGCTGGCGCAGACCCATGTGGCGGGGACGGTCACCAATGCCGGGTTTCTGGCGGCGCTGGCGGCGCACCAGGGATTCAACGCCGGGCACTTCGACACCGGCCTGATCGCCCGCGACCTTGACACGCTCTGTGCCGCAGTGCCGCTCAGCGAAACCCATCTTGCCTTTGCCGCGTATTCGGCGCTGGACCTCGCGCCGGGGGCATCCGGTGGCGGAACGCCGCCGGGCTGGCGGCTCTGGGGCACGGCACAGACCGAGGTTCTCATGCTGCACGGCACCGAGACACTGGCGCGGACCCTCAGTTTCGAAAGCGGTGACAGCGTCACCCTCAGCGGTGGCCCGGAACCGGTCACCCTGTCCGAGATCCGCCGCGACGGCGCGGCGCTCTCTGCCCGCGTCGGCGCACAGCGCATCCGCTGCGGCGCACGGGTCGCGCGTGCGGATCTGGGCGCCGGGGCGCTGGTCTCGGTGCTCTCAGAGGGGCGGACCACGGATCTGATCGTACCGGACGCCCGTTCGGGGCAGGCAGCGCGCGCCGATACCGGCAATGCGGTCCTGGCGCCGATGACCGGTGTCGTGATCCAGTTGTCGGCAGCGATCGGCGACCGGGTGACCCAGGGCCAGGTCCTGGGGGTGATGGAGGCCATGAAGATGGAAACAACCCTTGTCGCGCCGCGCGACGGCATCATTGCCGCAGTGGCCTGCGCAGTCGGCGCCCCGGTCGAGGGCGGTCTTGCACTGATCACCTTTGAAGACGAGGCGGCGGAATGAGCGATGCGGTGCGCGTCTACGAGGTGGGTCCGCGGGACGGACTGCAGAACGAGACGCAGATCATCCCGACCGCCCGCAAGATCGAACTGATCGACCTCTTGTCCCGCGCCGGGTTCCGCAAGATCGAGGCAACCAGTTTTGTTTCCCCCAGATGGGTGCCGCAGCTGGCCGATGCCGCCGAGGTCATGGCGGGAATCCAGCGCCACGATGCGGTGGATTACGCCGTGCTTACACCCAATCTCAAGGGGGCCGAACTAGCCATCGCAGCCGGGGCCGACGAACTGGCAATCTTCGCCTCGGCCTCGGAGGGGTTCAGTCAAAAGAACATCAATTGCTCGATCGCGGAAAGCCTCAGCCGTTTCGAACCGGTGATGGGCGTCGCTGAAAAGGCCTTTGTTCCGGTGCGCGGCTACGTCTCATGCGTCGCTGTCTGCCCCTATGACGGCGCGGTGGACCCGCGGGCGGTGCGCGACGTGGCCCGTCGGTTGTTCGACATGGGATGTTACGAAATTGCGCTGGGCGACACCATCGGGGCCGGCACGCCGGAAAGCATCCGGCGGATGATCGAAGAGGTGCTGACAGAGATCCCGGCAGAGCGGCTGGCCGGGCATTTCCACGACACCGGTGACACCGCGATCGACAATGTCCGCGTCGCGCTGGATCTGGGGCTGCGCACCTTTGACAGCGCGGTTGGCGGGCTCGGCGGCTGCCCCTACGCCCCGGGAGCCAAGGGCAACCTGTCGACTGCGGTTCTGGTCGAAATGTTGCAGGCCGAAGGGTTCGACACCGGCATCGACCTGCAAGCCCTGGCCCTGGCCGAGGCCTGTATCGCCGCGATGAAATCCGTCCCCCCAACTTGACAGGAAAACCGTCATGACATTCCAGACCCTCAGCGTCGCGACCGATGCCCGCGGGATCGCGCAGGTCACGCTGCAGCGCCCGGACAAGCACAATGCGATGAACGCGCAGATGATCGCCGAACTGACCGAGGTTGCCCGTGAACTGGGCGCGGACGACGCGGTGCGCGCCGTGGTCCTGTCGGGGGCAGGCCGGACCTTCTGCGCGGGTGGCGATCTGGCCTGGATGCGCGATCAGGCCGCACAGGACCGTCCCGGAAAGGTGGCCGGCGCCCGCGCGCTGGCGGACATGCTGGGGTTGTGGAACGCGCTGCCCAAGCCGCTGATCGGCCGGGTGCACGGTGCAGCCTATGGCGGCGGTCTCGGGCTGGTCGCGGTGTGTGATATCGTATTGGCAGAAAGCAGCACGCGCTTTGCGCTGACCGAAACCCGCCTGGGGCTGATCCCGGCCACCATTGGTCCTTTCGTCGTCGCCCGCCTGGGCGCGGCCTTTGCCCGGCAGGTGTTCTTTAACGCCAGACCCTTTGACGTTGCATTTCTGATCCGGGCCGGACTTGTCGCCCACGCCTGTCCGGCGGCGGATCTGGACGCCGCTGTCGAAGCCGAGGTGACCGGCATTCTCGACTGTGCGCCCGGCGCTGTCGCCGCCGCCAAGGCGCTGTGCCGGAGCCTTTCCGGCCACGATCCGGCACAGGCCGCCGAAATGACCGCAAACGCGCTGGCCGACCGTTGGGAAACCGCAGAAACCCAGAACGGCATCGCGGCCTTCTTTGCAAAGGTGCCGCCTCCCTGGCAGTAGGAAGATCCACACGGCGCCAAAGTCCCGCCAGCCGGTAAGGTGCGTGCGGGACGTTTAGTCGCGCCTGTTGTGCGCGGCCGACCCGGCTTCGATGTCTTCCGGGCGGGGTCGGATAACATGATCGGCGATGCAAAGGGCAGGCTGCGTCCCGGGCCTGCCGGAGTGACAGGCACCCACTGCCTTGACCGCAAACGGTTTCCCGGCCTGTATCTGCAGGCGGATCACCCTCTGGCACGGCACGACAGGCAGGAAATTTCCGTCACAGAAGGTCTGTTTCGCGGGCCTGTTGCCGCCATGACTCCGGCCGGGAGACCGTCGCAGAGGGGCATCACGAAGGCGCGAAATCGCCACCGCAGGCAGGCGCGCACTGGAAACCCTGGAATTCAGGCGTATAGAGCAGGCTTACCGCTTCTTCAGACAGGCCCGCACACGGCCGCCGCCAGAGTACCCGGACGTCATGAACAACGACCCTCATAGTCACGGAGTCTGGGAAAAGACCGCTCCGGATGCGCCAGTTACAGAGGTGTTGGATCAGGACGTCACGGCTGATGTGGCCATTGTCGGCGGCGGCTATACCGGCTTGTCGGCGGCCCTGCATCTGGCGCGTGCGGGGCAGAGCGTGGTTCTGGCAGAGGCCGTCGAGGCCGGGTTCGGCGGCTCGGGCCGCAATGTCGGTCTGGTCAATGCCGGCATGTGGGTGATGCCGGACAAGATCATCGGCACCCTGGGGTCCGGGATGGGCACGGCGCTGCTGGAGCTGCTAGGGCAGGGGCCGCAGGAGGTGTTCGATCTGATCCGCGCCGAAGCCATCGACTGCCAGGCGGTGCGCACCGGAACCCTGCACTGTGCGGTGGGGGCGTCCGGCCTGCGCAACCTTGCGGAAAGAGCGGCGCAATGGCGTCGGCGCGGCGTCGATCTTGAGCTGTTGGGGGCCGAGAATGCCGCCGCGGCCATCGGCAGTTGCGCCTACAGCGGTGCGCTGCTGGATCATCGGGCCGGGACAATCCAGCCGCTGGCCTATGCGCGCGGACTGGCGCGCGTGGCGCAGGCAGCCGGGGCGCGGATCTTCACCGGTTCGCCGGTGCTCGCGGTCGAGACCCGCAACGGTGCGCCCCTGTTGCGGACCAGCCGCGGCAGCATCACCGCCGGGAAGGTGATCATGGCAACCGATGCCTACACCCGGCATGTCTATCCGGAAGTGCGCGAAACCCAGGTCATGTTGCCGTATTTCAACTTTGCCACCCGGCCCCTGTCGGACAACCTGCGCCAGTCGATCCTGCCTTACCGCCAGGGGGCCTGGGACACGCGCGAGGTTCTGAGCTCTTTCCGTCTGGATGCCGCCGGAAGGCTGATATTCGGTTCGGTCGGCAGCCTGACGGGCCGCGGACTGGCCGTGCACCGCAACTGGGCCCACCGCGCCATCGCGCGGATCTTTCCGCAACTGGGCGACGTGACGTTCGAGTCCGGCTGGTGCGGACAGATCGGCATGACCCGGAGCAATCTGCCAAGGCTGAGCTGCCTGGGGCCGGATATTCTGGCAATCAGCGGATACAATGGTCGCGGAATTGCGCCCGGTACGGTGTTTGGCCGTCTGCTGGCCGAGCATCTGTCAGGACACCGCAGCCTGGCCGACATCCCGCTGCCGTCGCAGCAACTGGCGGCGCCGGTATTCGGACGGTTGCGCGAGCCGCTCATCGCCCTGGGGGCGCAGCTGGTGCATCTGGTTGAAAACCGGCTGCCGCGCAGCGGGCGACACGGCTAGGCACGACAACGCCGGTTGTTGTGAACCCCGCGGCGCCGTTTGCGTGTCGCGCCGAAGCGCTTCAGGGATTCCAGCGCACCGCCCCGATACCGTCAATGTCATAGCCGCCCAAACCGGCAGCATGGCGGGCAAAACTGTCGCCCTGCACAAAGCGCACGAACTGCTGCAACGGCGGGTCGAACCAGGCACGACGGTCGATCAGCAGATCAAAGCGTTCTTCTATCACGGGCACGAACCGCAGACCGTAGGGACGGGCCAGCGCTTCGAGGCCAAAGGCGACATCGGCGTTTCCGCTTTGGACGGCCATCACCGCATCCGCCTCGCTGCGGGCCGGGTCACAATAGTGCAAGGCATCCTGCGCAAGGCCGGCCGCGGCGCGCAGGTGTTCAAAAAGACCGTGCGTGCCGGATTCCGGCTGGCGGGGCGCCAGTCGCAGACCGGCCAGATCCGCGATTTCCCTGATCGCATCCGGGGCGTCCGCCGACAGAATCAGCCCACGTCGGCGCCGCGCAAAGCCGAGCAGCGCCACGTTGCGCGCCGCAAAGCGACCCTGCACCGCCGACAGGTTCCAATGGTCCATGGCGGCGTCAAAGATGTGCAGGCCGCTGGCCAGTCCCTCGCCCGCCTCGAACCGGTCCAGCCCGTCCAGCGAGCCGTCGAAATAGGTGGCGATGCCGCACCGCGACTGGCGCAGGGCCCAGTCCAGCAGCGGGTCGTGCGAGCCCAGGAAAACCTGCGGCGGGCGCGCCCCGTCCGTGACGGACGCAATGGCGCTGCCTCTGGCGATCCAGGCGCGGACATCCGCCTCGGGAAACAACAGCTTGCCGGTGACCTTGGAGCAGGGCACGGTGCCGCTGGCGGCAAGGTCATAGACCTTGCGTTCCTTGATGCGCAGCAGTTCGGCCAACTCGCGCACGGTCAGGAATTCGGGGCGGGTCTGGTCAGCGGTGTCGGTCATGATCGCTGCAGACTATGCGCCGTGCCGTCGCTGGACAAGGCCTGACCGGTGCGGCGGCCTCTCCGCCGCCAGCGGCAGAGGGTCAATTCGCACACCCCGGCCAGCGCGGATAAATCATCGCGCGGTGACGGCAATCCGTGCGCAATTCGGCGTCTCCTGCCATGGGCCTACGGCCGGGCGTTTGGAAAAAACAGTTGCTGACCGTTCAGGCGGTAGGCCGCAATCGCGGTCTGGCCGGCAGGGGACAGCAGCCAGTCGATGAATTCCTGCCCGTCCCGGGCATTGACCGTCGGACATCTTTCGGGGTTCACCAGGATCACCCCATACTGGTTGAACAGGTCCTGATCGCCTTCGACGACAATGTCGAAATCGCTCTTGTTTTCAAAACTGATCCAGGTCGCGCGGTCCGTCAGGGCGTAGGCGTTCATACCCACCGCCGCGTTCAGGGTAGCGCCCATGCCAGAGCCTGTTTCGCGATACCACTGGCCGGATGCCGCCGCCGCGTCGACACCTGCGCCCTGCCACAGCGACATCTCCTTCTTGTGGGTGCCCGAGTCATCCCCCCGCGACGCGAACAGCGCGCCGCTGGTGGCGATTTTTGCCAGCGCCGCCGCGGCATCGTTCATGCCGCCAACACCGGCGGGGTCATCCGCTGGTCCCACGACGATAAAGTCGTTGTACATCAGATCCGACCGCTTGACCCCAAAGCCCTCTGCCACAAAGGCCTCTTCCGCCGACTTGGCATGCACCAGCAGCACGTCGCCATCACAGTTCTCGGCGTTGCGGATCGCCTGACCCGTGCCCACGGCCACCACGTTGGCGGTGATCCCGGTTGCTTCGTTGAACTGCGGCAGCAGCGTGTCGTAAAGCCCCGAGTTCGCTGTCGATGTGGTCGACTGCACCAGGATCGTCCGGTCCTGGGCCAGCGCGGGTCCGGCGCCTAGGCTCAGCAGGGCGAATGTGGAAACAAACGTGCGAACGCCCATCGGGGTCTCCTCTGGCGATGGTGGGAAGTAATGTCAGACCGTCAGGCGGCCCGCGAGAAAGGCCTGCGCGGCCGGGGACGCCGGAGCGCCGAAAAAGGCGTCCGCAGGGCGGTGTTCGGCAAGCCGGCCCTGCGACAGGAACACGATGTCATCGGCAAGCCGGCGGGCCTGACCAATGTCATGCGTGACGCAGACGATCTTGGTTCCCCGGCGCCGCTCTTCGCGCAGGATATCCTCGATCATCTGTGCCGAGGCCGGGTCGAGGCTGGCGGTGGGTTCGTCAAGGAACAGCAGATCCGGCGCGCTCGCCAGCGCCCGCGCCAGAGCCAGGCGCTGCTGCTCGCCCCCCGACAGCAGGCGTGCGGGCTGTGCGGCCCGGGACAACAGGCCGACGCGGCCCAGCAGCACGTCACGCCGCGCAGAGTCGCGCGGACCGCGGCTGTGCAGTACAAAATCGACATTGGCTGCAACCGAGCGGCGCAGAAGCACCGGTTTCTGGAACACCATCGCCTGGCGCATCCGCGCCCCCGCGTCCAGCGGCGCGCCGTCGCAGAATACCGTTCCCGCGTCAGGGACAATCAGCCCGTGCAGCAGTCGCAAAAGCAGGCTTTTGCCGGCGCCATTGGGGCCCATGACGATGGTGATGCCGTCGGTGTCCAGATCCAGATCCAGGTTGCTGATCAGCGTCCTGCCATGCGCGAGATACCCTAGCCTCCGTGCCGACAGGCGCGCCGCCTGCACGACAGGGCCGCAGGGCGGCTGGACCTGCTGACATTCACCGGCGCGGGGGAGGCGGGATTCACGCATAGGCTTGCTTCATGGCGGACATCCGCACCGACTGCACCGTGGCGTTCACACCCAGGGCAAGCACCATCAGCACGATTCCCAGCGCCAGCGCCAGTGCCAGATCACCCTTCGAGGTTTCAAGGGCAATCGCGGTGGTCATCACCCGGGTCAGATGGTCGATGTTGCCACCGACAATGATCACGGCGCCCACTTCGGCGACGGCGCGGCCAAATCCCGCCAGCGCGACGGTCAGCAGCGTAAAGCGGCCGTCCCACAGCAGCGCCTGCATGCTCCTCGTCCGGCTGAGACTGAGAGAGCGAAACTGCTCGGCATATTCCGTGTGCATGTCTTCGAGCACCTGGCGGGACAGGGCCGCGACGATCGGGGTGATCAGGATGCACTGGGCAATGATCATGGCGCTGGGCGTATAGAGCAGCCCGAGGAACCCCAGCGGACCCGAGCGCGACAGTTGCAGATAGACCAGCAGCCCGACAACCACCGGCGGCAACCCCATCAGGGCGTTGACCAGCACCAGCACGCCACCGCGTCCGCGGAACCGTGTCACCGCCAGCAATGCCCCAAGCGGCAGCCCCATCAAACAGGCCAGCGCGGTGGCTGTCAGGCTGACGCGCAGGGACAGGATGACGATTTGATACAGGTCACCATCGCCCGACAGGACAAGGCTCAGGGCCAAAGACAATGCCTCTCCATAGTCTTGCAAAATTTCCGGCCTTTGCATAATCTTCGGATACTCCGGAATGATGCGGTAATTCGGACAGGCGTGCAAGAAATTTAAGCTGATTTTGGTCTGGAAAGATTACCGATTTTCGGGCGCGCGGCGGCATTCCTTCGACCGGGCCGTGTAATGCCGCCTAACCGCCGACTCCGCGTCAGAGCACCGCAAGCTGTCGATGCTTTCCGGTGCGCGGACGTCACGGGTACTTTTCCGCGTGCCGGATTGATGTATTCTGTTGCCAAACCATGCAGAGACAACGGATGCCGCAGGACCGCACCGACACCCGACCCGGCGAGCGGCAGGTCGATCTGGACCTGGCCGACGATGCCGCGCTCCGGTTTATCGGGCGTATCCGTACCCCGTTTCTGACCCGTGCCGACTGCCCCCGTCAGGGCCGGTTGGACGGCCCCGAATGCCGCCTTGAACTTGACCCGATCTGGGAAGCGGCGCTGGATGGGATCGAAGCCTACAGCCGTCTCGAAGTGATCTACTGGCTGCATCAGTCGCGTCGCGATCTGGTCACGCAGAGTCCGCGCCATGACGGGCGGACTGTCGGTACCTTTGCGCTGCGCTCGCCGGTACGGCCCAATCCGATCGGCACCGCACGCGTCCATCTGGTGCGCCGGGAGCGTGCGGCTTTGGTGGTGCGCGGGCTGGACTGTCTGGACGGCACGCCGCTGCTGGATATCAAGCCGGACCGCTGCGATTTTACGCCGAAAGCGGGGGAAAAGGCGGCGGATCTTGCGTGATTCACATGTGCCCGAAATTTTGGCAGGAAGCCAGGAACAGCCTGCAGATTGGGCGTTCGGGGTGCGTGGGGGGGCGCTGAGCGGATGCCGTCACGGTCCAGGGCTTGTCGCTGTAGGCGATCCTGTGAAAACCGTATCCATCGCAGCATCGGAGTCCGCCACATTCCCTACGATCACAGCATGACCAAGGCCCCCCTGCCTGCGGCGCAGCGCGCCCGGGGCCGGACGCATCTTTCCGCGCGGGTCCGTGACGGGAAAAGCGTGCTTGTGGATCTGCATCAGGCCGGGGCATCGCGGCTGCTGTTCCCGCGACCGGCAACTGCGGCATTGCCCGCCGTATGGCTCAATACCTCGGGTGGCGTGACCGGCGGTGACCGGTTCGAAGCCCGTTTTGAAGCCGGGGCAGGGGCGCATCTGAGCCTGACCAGCCAGGCGGCGGAACGCATCTATCATGCACTGCCGGGGGCGCCGGGGCGGGTGAGTACCACGCTCGGAATCGGGCCGGGCGCGCGCATTGACTGGCTGCCGCAAGAGACGATCCTGTTCGACCATGCCGCACTGGCACGCAACCTGACGGTCGAGATGGCGGCGGACGCAACACTGCTGGCGGTCGAGACCCTGATCTTTGGTCGCGCCGCGATGGGCGAATCCGTGCGCCGGCTGACTCTGCGCGACCACATCGACCTGCGCATCGACGGGCGCCTTGCCTTTGCCGACCGCCTGCACCTGGACGGGGATGCCGCCGCCACCCTCGATCGCCGGTTTGTGGCCGACGGCTGCGGCGCGCTGGCATCGGTCGTGTTTGCAACGCCGGGCGCGCGCCGACAGCTGGACCCCCTGCGCGCACTGCTGCCCGAAAGCGCGGGGGTTTCGGCTCTTGGCGACGATCTGCTGTTCCTGCGCCTGACCGCGCCGGACAGCTTTGGGATGCGCCGTGGACTGACCCCGCTTCTGCGCCACCTGTCGGGGGGGGATCTGCCCCGACCCTGGATGCTCTAACCCACCGGAAACCGAACCACATGCAACTGACGCCCCGAGAGAAAGACAAACTGCTGGTCGCCATGGCCGCCGAAGTGGCGCGCAAGCGCCTGGCCCGCGGAGTGCCGCTGAACTATCCCGAGGCGATTGCCCTGATCACCGACGCGGTGGTCGAAGGCGCGCGCGATGGCCGCTCTGTCGCCGAGATGATGCAGGCCGGAGCGCATGTGATCACCCGCGAGCAGTGCATGGAGGGCATCGCCGAAATGATTCACGAAGTGCAGGTCGAAGCCACTTTTCCCGACGGAACCAAGCTGGTCACCGTGCACAATCCGATCCGTTGACGACACCGCCGCAAACCGCCCAACAAAGGACCAACGCCATGACCCGCATCGCCACACCTGCCCTGCTGTTCACTGCCATCGCTTCGCCCGTGCTGGCGCATTCCGGCGCACACCTGCACCCGCATGACGGCGCACACTGGTTGACGCTGGTGGCGGGGCTGGGGGTTGTCGCGCTGGCGGCGCGGTTGGCCCTGGTGCGCATGAGGGCCCGCAAATGATCCCCGGCGAACTGTTTCCGGCCAAGGGCACGCTGACGCTGAACGCAGGTGGCACGGCGATCACCCTGATGGTCGCAAACACCGGTGACCGTCCGGTGCAGGTCGGCAGCCACTACCATTTCGGCGAGGCAAATGCGGCTCTGGACTTTGACCGCGATGCCGGGCGCGGGATGCGGCTGGACATCGCCGCCGGCACGGCGGTCCGGTTCGAGCCGGGCCAGCGCCGCGAGGTGCAGCTGGTGCCGATCGGTGGCAATCGGCGGATCTTCGGGTTCAATCAGGCGGTGATGGGGGATCTGTGAGCATGCGCCGGTCCGTTCTCGCCCTACTGATCGTGCTGCCCGCGACGGGCTGGGCCGCAAAGGGCATGGCGCAGCCCCTGGACTGCGTCAGCCCCACAACCCAGGTCGAGATGACCGGCTGTGCGGCGCGCGCCCATGAGGCAGCGGATGCCGAGCTGAATGCGGTCTGGAAAAAAGCGATGGCCAAAGCCCGGGATCTTGATCACTACATCGGTGCGGATGAAATTCCGGCCGTTACGATTCTGCGTGACGCGCAGCGTGCCTGGATTCCTTACCGCGATCAGGCTTGCGAGGCAGAAAGTCTGCTGGCCCGGGGCGGTACGCTTCAGTCACAGCTGTTTTACGAGTGCCTCACACGTCTGACACGGACCCGGACAGAGGATCTGGCCGGATTTGCCACCGAATACTGACACCCTATCCCGTCGGGCCACAGGCCCGCGCCAGAATTGAAAAGGAGAGCCCCATGCCACTGCTCATGCAACCCTTTCAGATGACACTCGCCTGCATCAGGGCGTCCGGCGAAGTCTGGACCTCGCAGGTCAAGGTCGGCCAGACCCTGTTTCAGGCTGGCCTGCGCCAGCGCAGTCTGATGATGCAGCTCGGCCGCATGACTGTGCCAGCGATCGCCGCCCCGACTGCCGTCCTGACCGCCGCGCCAGAAACGCCGGTGGCCGAAGTGCCCGCGGCCAAGCCACCAGTGCCGCGCGCGGCGTCGCGCCCGTCACCTGCGCCTGCCAAAACCAAAGCCAAGGCAGTCAAGCCAAAGCCTGCCAAGGCTGAGCTCAAGACAGCACAGGCCGCCCCGACGGCACAGCCTGTGGTGACGGCACCCAAGCCCGCCGCCGCCGCGCCCAAGGCAGACCCCGCGCCGGTGGATGCGCCGATTTCCAAGGCGCAAACCCCCAGCCCGTCCGTGACAGCACCTGCCGCCGCAGCCCCGTCGGCCAGCAAGGCCCCCGATGTCAAACCAGTGGGTCCGGCTGCCGCAAAACCAGAGACAGCGGCAACGGTGACGCCCGTCGCCAAGGCAGAACCAACCGCTGCGGCAGACACCAAAGCCGCCCCGGTCCAGTCGCCACCCGCCGCATCGGCAAGCCCGGCCGCCCCCAGGGCCGCCGACACCCCGACTGCGCCCAAGGCCGCCGACACCCCGACCGCGCCCAAGGTCGCTCAGGCGCCTTCGACACCGGCAAAAAAGGGCAACTGACATGGCGACGCTGCCACTGCTGGACGACGCAGAGCTCAGCCCCGAGGCGGCTGAACTCTTTGCCGAGATCCGCGCGGCGCGTGGCAGCGACTTTGTAAACAACTTCTGGCGCGCGCTGGCACATGACCCGGTTCAGTTGCGCGCCACATGGGACCGTATTCAGACTGTGATGGCCCCCGGCGCGCTTGATCCCGTGGTGAAAGAGATGCTCTATGTTGCGGTCTCGGTTGCCAACAACTGTGGATATTGCGTGCATTCCCACACCGCCGCAGCCCGCGCAAAGGGCATGACTGCCGAAATGCAGGCCGAGCTCCTGGCGGTTGTCGCCATGGCCTGCCAGACCAATGCCCTGGCAACCGCGTTGCAGGTGCCGGTGGACCCGGTATTCGACCTCGGCAAACCCGGACGCGGCGCAGAGACATGAGTGCGTGTGCCGTCAGAGACCGCAGCCTGCCGACACCGTTCGGGGAACGTGCGCCGACCCGGCCATCGGTCCGTGCCCGCGCGTCGGCCGTGGCGTCGCAGCGGTCCGCCGCAATGCGCCGCCGCTCAAAGCGTCCTTCCCCCCGGGAGCTTCCGCGCCGGAATCCGGGGGCAGATTCACATCCACGGAGACATCCGATGCCCCGCACTGCCAACCCGCTTCATCTGTGGAACGCCACATTGCAGATGACCTTCCTGCTGATCGAGACACAGTCCGTGATCACCATGCGCTTGCTGGGCATGGCCGGACTGTGGAACGTGACCCGATCCGAAAACACCCGGATGGTGGATGAAAAGCCGCCCGCGATGATGCAATCGGCGATGAATGCCGTCAGCGCAACGATGAACGGTGCCCGACCTGACCAGATCGTGACATCGGCCATCCGCCCCCTGCGCGCCAAGACCCGCAGCAACACCAACCGGCTGGCCAAGCGCGGCCCGAAATTCAACTGAGGACCTGACCCATGCCCGCAACGATTGCCCGCGCCGACTATGCCGCCATGTTCGGTCCCACCACCGGGGACCGGCTGCGGCTGGCCGACACCGACCTCATCATCGAGGTCGAGCGTGACCTCACCACCTACGGTGAAGAGGTCAAGTTCGGCGGCGGCAAGGTGATCCGGGACGGCATGGGGCAGAGCCAGGTGACCCGTGCGGACGGTGCGGTCGACACGGTGATCACCAACGCGTTGATCGTGGACCACTCCGGCATCTACAAGGCCGACGTGGCACTGCGCGACGGGCGCATCCACGCCATCGGCAAGGCCGGCAATCCGGACACGCAACCCGGTGTCGACATCATCATCGGTCCGGGCACCGAGATCATCGCAGGCGAAGGGCGCATCCTGACAGCCGGCGGGTTTGATTCCCACATTCACTTCATCTGCCCGCAACAGATCGAGGATGCACTGCATTCGGGGCTCACCACCATGCTGGGCGGCGGCACCGGCCCGGCACACGGCACGCTGGCCACGACCTGCACCCCCGGCGCCTGGCACATGGGCCGGATGCTGCAGGCGGCGGATGCCTTTCCGATGAACCTGGCCTTTGCCGGCAAGGGCAACGCCTCGCTGCCGGCCGCGCTGATCGAGCAGATCATGGGCGGCGCCTGTTCCCTGAAGCTGCACGAGGACTGGGGCACCACACCCGGCGCCATCGACTGCTGCCTTTCGGTGGCCGACGACTATGACGTGCAGGTGATGATCCACACCGACACCCTGAACGAATCCGGCTTTGTGGAAAACACCGTGAAGGCGATGAAGGGCCGCACCATCCACGCCTTTCACACCGAAGGCGCCGGTGGCGGTCACGCCCCCGACATCATCAAGATCTGCGGCGAGGAATTTGTCCTGCCGTCGTCGACCAACCCGACGCGGCCCTATACGGTGAACACCCTCGAAGAGCATCTCGATATGCTCATGGTCTGCCACCACCTTGATAAATCCATCCCCGAAGATGTGGCCTTTGCCGAAAGCCGCATCCGCCGCGAGACGATCGCGGCCGAGGATATCCTGCATGACATGGGGGCGTTTTCGATCATCGCCTCTGACAGCCAGGCGATGGGCCGTGTCGGCGAGGTGATCATCCGCACCTGGCAGACCGCCGACAAGATGAAAAAGCAGCGTGGGGCACTGGCGGGGGAAACCGGCGACAACGACAACCTGCGGGTGCGCCGGTACATCGCGAAATACACCATCAATCCGGCCATCGCCCACGGGCTGAGCCACGAGATCGGCAGCATCGCGCCCGGCAAACGCGCGGATCTCGTGCTGTGGAATCCGGCTTTCTTTGGTGTCAAACCCGAGATGGTGCTGATGGGAGGGACCATCGTCTGTGCCCAGATGGGCGATCCGAATGCGTCAATCCCCACGCCGCAGCCGGTCTATTCCCGGCCGATGTGGGGGGCCTATGGCCGCTCGGTCGAAAAGTCCGCCGTCACGTTTGTGTCAGAAGCGGCACAAAGCCACGATATCCGCGGTACGCTGGGTCTCGCCAAGCAGACGCTGGCGGTGCGCAACACCCGCGGCATCGGCAAGAAGGACCTGATTCTGAACGACGCGCTGCCACATATCGAGGTGAATCCCGAGACTTACGAGGTGCGCGCCGATGGTGAGCTGCTGACCTGCGAACCCGCCAGCGTCCTGCCGATGGCACAGCGCTACTTTTTGTTCTGAGGACCTCGTGATGCCGGATACACAGTCAGCCATGCACCAAACGCATCCCGGGGATGCCCTTTCGGGGGTGTTGGCGCGTTCTTCTTCTGCCTATTTGATGTGCAACGAAACGGACCAACAGTCAAAACGGAACGCATATCATGGCCCATGCCATCACTTTCACCGACACCTACCCCAAGGCCCCGCTGCTGACACGCATTGCCGACGGCCTGGCCAACTGGATAGACTCGGTTGCCGAAAATCATCCCCGGATGCGCGCCGTGCGCGCCCTGCGGGCGATGAGCGACACTCAGCTGGCGGCACGCGGCATCACCCGCGACGAGATCGTGCACCACGTGTTCAAGGACACATACTACCGCTGATCACCGATCAGTGCGCAACGGCCCGGGGGCGCGGATGAGTGCCCCCGCCTTTACCGCCCAGCTCTACCGCGCGACTCCCTCGCAGGAACATCCGGCAGGATGCGCCGAGCTGGATTACGAGGACCGGTTCCTGCGCCGCAAGGTGCTGACGCTGAAAGACGGCCGCACGGTTTTGGCCGACCTGCCGAAAACCACCTCACTCGATCATGGCGGCGTCCTGGTGACCACCACCGGTGAAGAAATCGCCATTGCCGCAGCGTCCCAGCCGCTTCTGGCGGTGACCGGGACCGACATGGTGCGCATCGCCTGGCATATCGGCAACCGCCACACGCCCTGCCAGATCGAAGCCGAACGCCTGCTGATCCAGCATGATCACGTCATCCGCGACATGCTGATCCGGATTGGCGCAACGGTTGCCGAGGTGCACGAACCCTTCACCCCCGAAGGTGGCGCATACGGCATGGGGCGCACCCATGGCCACGACCATTCGCACAGCCACGGGCCGGACAGTCATTCCCATGACCACGGCCACAGCCATGATCACACCCACGATCAGTCGCACGACCATGATCACCACTGATCCGCATCTGACATTGCACCAGCTGTTTTCGCCGGCTTTTCCCGTCGGGGCCTTTGCCTATTCGCACGGTCTGGAAACCTGTGTGCAGGCGGCGCAGGTGACCGACGCCGCCGCATTGCAGGACTGGCTGGAAACTGTGCTGGAATATGGCGCCGGTTGGTCGGATGCGGTTCTGATGGCGCAGGCGGCACAGGGCGGTGACACCGACACCCTGGCCGACCTGGCGCTGGCACTGTCCCCCTCGCATGAACGCCGCCGCGAGACCGCGCTGCAAGGTGCGGCGCTTGCCGCCACCGTGTCCGAAGTCTGGGGCATTGATGTCCCGCCGCTGCCCTACCCGGTTGCCATGGGCCGTTCCGTGGCGCTGCTCGATCTGCCGTTGCCACCAGCGCTGACCCTGTATCTGCAGGCCTTTGCCGCCAATCTGACCGGTGCGGGAGTGCGGTTGATCCCGCTGGGACAGACCGACGGCCAGCGGGTCATCCGTACTCTGACCCCGCTGTGCCAGCGGCTGGCGGACCGGGCGATCCGTGCCGATCTCGACGACATCGGCGGCTTTGCCCCGCTGCTGGATATTGCCAGCCAGCGCCATGACCAGCTCTATTCCCGCCTGTTCCGCTCGTAAGGAGAACCCCATGACATCTTTGAACGGACCCCTGCGTGTCGGCCTTGGTGGCCCGGTCGGTGCCGGCAAGACGACGCTGACGGCGGCGCTGTGCCGCGCGCTGCGCGACCGCCTGTCGATGGCGGTGGTGACCAATGACATTTACACCCAGGAAGATGCCGAGGCGCTGATGCGTCTGCAGGTGCTGCCGCTGGACCGGATCAAGGGGGTCGAAACCGGCGGTTGCCCGCACACCGCGATCCGCGAGGATGCCTCGATCAACCTCGCCGCCATTGCCGAGTTGAACGCGGCCCACCCCGGTCTGGATCTGATCCTGATCGAGTCGGGGGGCGACAACCTTTCGGCGACGTTTTCACCGGAACTGGCGGATGTGACGATCTACGTGATCGACGTGGCCGCGGGCGAAGAGATCCCGCGCAAGGGCGGCCCGGCGATCACCCGCTCGGATATCCTGGTGATCAACAAGACGGATCTGGCGCCGCATGTCGGCGCGTCGCTTGAGGTCATGCGCCGCGACGCCACGCGGATGCGGGCCGGAAAACCGTTTGTCTTCAGTTCTCTGCGCAAGGGGGACGGGGTAGAGGCCATTGTCGATCTGCTCACGCAGATTGGCGGGCTGCCACTGACACACGCGGCCGAATGACCGCGTTGCGCCCGGCCGGTGCAGAGTGCGGATATCTGCGACGCCCCCGCGTCAGCACTCGGCAAACAGTCTCCCGTAGCCCTGCAGCCGGGTGTCCACTCCGGCCTGGCGCAGCATGTGCCAGCCCAGTGCCTGGTTGCTGGACAGCACCGGCAGGCCGGTGCGCGCCTCAAGCGCGGCGATGAGTTCGAGCGTGCGCAGGTTGGTGCAGGACAGGAACACACCATCCACACCGCCCTGTTGCGCCAGCGCCTCTGCTGCCGCCATGATGGAGCCGGGCGCGATGCGCACGACCCGGTCTTCGCGGGCTTCGTTGAAGCTGCCAAAGACCGGCGTGTCGATGCCGTTGCAGCGCAGGACGTCGCGCAGCCGGTCCGAGACGCCGGCGACATAAGGCGACAGGATCGCCAGCCGCCGCAGGCCCATCGTGGTGCAGGCGGCGACCAGAGCCGTGACCGGGTTGGTCACTCTGGGGGTCGGTGCGGCGGCGCGGATCAACTTCGCCACCACCGCAGGCCCGATCACCGCCGCCCCCGAGGTGCAGCCATACCCCACCACTGCGTAGCGTTGCGCCTGTGGCAGAAGCCGGGCGGCGGCGGGCAGATCCTGCGCCATCTGCCTCAGGGTATCGGGCGTCACCTCGTCGCCGCTGGGCACCCGGCTGACCAGCAGATTGACCTGCGCCGGGATCAGCTGGCGCAGATCCCGCTCCAGGCTTTCGTCCGCCTGCAACACGATCAATCCGATGCGCAGCTCATCCGCCGCCAGCGTGTCATAGGGGAAATCGGTCATGCCACGGGCTCCAGTACCGGAATCTCCGGCCCCGAGGGCGGCGAGAGCCATTCCGGGCCGGTGTCGCGGATCACAAGGTTTTCCTCATGCACCATGATGCGCCCTTCGCCCATGTCAAGACAGGGTTCCAGCGTCAGCACCATGCCGGGACGCAGTTCCTCGCGGTCATCCGGCAGGACTGAAAAGCCTTCGGTCAGCTGCATGCCCAGCCCGTGGCCCAGACGCCCCGGTGCGGTGCGCCCGGGCCCCAGCACTTTGGTCATTGCGGCGTGGAGGTCGGACGCCAGCGCACCGGGGCGGGCTGCGGCAAACCCGGCAGCGGTCGCGTCGATCAGGCGGGCATGGGCGTCGCGCACGGCAACTGACGGGTCGCCGACCGAATAATTCCGGTCGAAATCGCAGAAATACCCCTCGTGCACCAATCCGGTGTCCAGCATCAGCACATCCCCGGGCTGCAATGGCGCCGGTGTCGCCGGAGAGATCACGTCGGCATATCCCCCGGCTCCCGACGCGCCCGCCAGATAGGGCACCCAGTCGGCGCCTTCCTCGAGGCACAGCCGCTGGAAGTCGCGAAACACCCGGTCGAGCCCGATTCCCGCGGCCGCCACCTCGGGCACGCGGGCAAAGGCGCGTCCGGCAATGGCGCAGGCCTGCCGGATCAGCCCGATCTCGGCCTCGGACTTTTCCGCCCGCAGGTGCTGTACCAGCCCCTGATCGGACACCATGCGCAGCGGCTTGAGCGCGGCCCGCAGCGCCGCGTAGTCAGACAGCGGCAGGCGCAGGTGGCTGCCCGGTCCCATCGGCAGGCCGATCTGGACGCCGCGCCCCCTCACTTCGGACAGGGTGTCGGCCAGCAGGCTGATGCCATCGTCACCGGGGCGCGGCGCGGGCCAGCAGCGGATTTCCCGGATCCAGGTGCGTTCCATCAGGGCCTGACCGATGCCGGGGATCACCGCCACCGGGTCACCATGCCCGGGAATGACCAGAAACCAGGGCCGCGTCGGGCTTTCCCAGAAACGGGTCAGAAAGCCGCTGAAATACCGCAGGTCCGGTTCGGTGGTGACCAGCAGCGCCGCCAGATCCTGACGCGCCATTGCGGCCTGCGCCCGGGCGACCCGGGCCTGATATTCGGCATCCGGAAGCGTCAGGCTCATGGTTCTTCGGTCACGAAGGCCAGCACGCGGGACGACTCCTCCAGCGCCAGGGCGGTGCGATGCGCCCGGCTCGACAGCACGGCTGCCACACTGGCGCCGCCGGAGGCAGTGGTGGCCAGACCCAGTTCCGCCAGTCGTGGCAGCACGGCGTTCACTTCGGCGTCCGACAGGGTCACGACCGCGTCCGCATCCCGGGCCAGCCCCCTGAGCGCGATCATCGACGCCTCTTTGCAGTCCAGCCGCCCCATGTCCGAAACCGGCCCGCGCACCGGCGTGAACCGTTCGTTGTCAAGGGATTGCGCTACGCAGGGTGCGGCGTCGGGCTCAACGACAATCACACGCGGCGCCTCGCCCCAGAGGCGACGGGTGGCTGCAGCGACAGCGGCGGCAAGCCCGCCGACGCCGGCCTGCACGAACACATGGGTCGGCGCCGGGTGCAGTTGTTCACCGACCTCGGCCATCAGCGCGAGGTATCCCTGCATCAGGCGTTGCGGGATCTCGGTATAGCCCTCCCAGGAACTGTCTGACAGCAGTGTCCAGCCCTTGGCATCAGCCGCCTCGGCGGCGGCCTGCATGCTGTCTTCGTAGTTGCGCCCGGAACGCACCACTTCGGCGCCTTTGGCGCGCAGGCGCAGGGCAAAGCTGTCGGGCACGGTGTCGGACAGATAGACCACGGCACGGGCACCGAACACCGCGGCTCCGGCGGCGACCGACAGCCCGTGGTTGCCGGCGCTGGCCGTGACAAACGTGTGTCCCCCCAGCGCGCCGACCGGATCCTCGGGAGAAAGCGCCGCAGCCGCATGGGCAATGACATGCGCCGCGCCCAGGGCCTTGAAACTGCCCAGACCCATGCGCGTCCTTTCGTCCTTGACCCACAGCGCGGCGATGTGGCTGTCGCGGGCGAGGTCGGGCAGGGTGGTCAGCGGGGTGATTTGCGCCACTGGACAGCGCCGCAGCAACGCCAGCACCGGGCCCGGGTCGTCCTGCGGGTAGGGGATGCCGTCGGGCAGGGGAAAGTCGCGCGATTCGGCGCGAAATGGATTTTTTATCAGCTTCATGCCCGACAGTTGGCCCCGTCGAAGCCTGTCGAGTCAAACCCGAATTCGGCCTGGCGGTGACAAAAGCGTGCGAATTTCCCGTCGGTTGACCGAAGCGGGCGGGCGGTTCAACCTGGGGTCAAGCGCTGCGGTGCGGTGCCGCAGTTTTCAGACACTGCGGCCCCGCCGTCGGGGCAGGGCCGTTTGAGGTGTCGAAGAGTTTGAGTTCTTCGACAGCAACCGGCGATCAGGCCACCAGTTTGGCAACCTTCCCGGTCTTGGGCATGAACGTCTCGTGCAACGCCCGGATCGAACGGTCGAGAGACTCGCGCCCGACCACAAACTGCGCATCCACAGTGCGGGTCGTCTGGTGGGCGCTGATCACTTCGACCCCCGCCTTGCGCAATGCGCCCAGACCGCGTTCGAGCACGTGCAATCCACGCAGGTCCCGGCCGATGACCGCAACGATCGCTGCCGATGTCACACTTATGTGCGCGTTGGGGTAGACCTCGCTCAGATCCTTTTCGACCTTCTTGATCGTGCTCAGCGACGCATCGACATAGTGGGTGATCGTGTTGGCATTCGATGTCTTGGACACGATCCGGCAGGCGTGGCGGGTCAGTCGCTCCAGCACCTTGGCATCGTAGCCCTTGACCCCGACCATGTCCTGCTCGAACAGCTCGAAGGCGTAGATGTCCAGCCCGGTGACGATCTCGGCAACGCCTTTCTCGGCCTCGGCCTCGTCGATCAACGTGCCCGGATCAAGCGGTTCGAACGCATTGGTGACGCGCAGCGACACTTCGGCCTGGCGCAGTGCCTTGGCCGCGGTGGGGTGGATCGCTTCCATGCCCATGTTGCTCAGCTGGTCGGCCACGTCATAGTTGGTGTGACCCAGCTTGCGGACATTGTCGGCGCCCACCAGCTTGGGGTCCGCCGATGACAGATGGAATTCCTTGTGGATGATCGCCTCGCGGGCGCGGGTGAGCGCGGCGATCTGGCTGAACGTCACTTCGGAATAACCGCGATCATACTTGTTCATCAGGCCTTCGACACATTGCGCATACCCGGTGACGATCGGCATCTCGGTGGTCAGGTCGATGCCCTGAAGCCCGTCGAGAATGCGCTCGTCCAGCGTCATTTCGCGTTCGTCCCGCCAGCCGGACAAATCCACGACCCGCGCGTTCACGCCATGACGGCGCAGCAGCAGAGCGGTGACAAAGGCCGAGTGCGATTCCCCCAGTCCGGAAAGCAGTTCACGGGTGATCGCCATGTGCTGCGACAGGCGGAAATGCCCGTAGGAACACAGCCGCTGCAAGTCGATCAGGCAGGATCGGGCGCCCTCGATCCGGTCACGGACAAAATCCGCCGCCTGCGCCTGATCCGCCGGATGCGTCAGCACCGCTTCGTGTGCTTCGCGCATCGCCGCGTCGACGCGGGTCAGCGCGCTCATCCAGCCATGATCCTCGGTCTCGTTCGAGAAATGGGCATAAACCCCGGGTTCCTGGCTTTTCTTGTGTTCCAGCAACAGGTTGGTGATGCCACCAAAAGCCGAAACCACGAAGATCCGGTTGTAGTCGGGCGCGTTGACGCGAAACAGCGGCTCCAGCAGCTCGGCCAGGCGGGACATCGAGGTGCCGCCGATCTTTTCTACGGTATGATTCTGGAAAGTCGAACTCATGTTGTCCCCGCTCACGCGACCTCTTTGGGCGCGGCGTAGGATCCGTCTTCCTGGTGCACCTCCGTGCCGGTGACGGGCGGGTTGAAGCAGCAGGCCATGACCAGCTCTTCTTCGGCGCGCAGTGTATGTTTGTCATGCAGGTTCAGCGCGTACATCACCCCGGGCGTGATCTCGTGGGTCTCACCGGTGGCCAGATCGGTGATCGAGCCTTTGCCCTGCATGCAGAACACCGATTCAAAGTGGTTCTTGTAGTGGAACGTGTGCTCGGAGCCGGCCTTGAGATAGGTGATGTGGAACGAGAACCCCATCTTGTCATCCGCCAGCAGCATCCGGACCGAGGTCCACTCAGCGTCGGAAACGGCGCGGTCGGTGTCTTTGAGCTTGTTTACATCGCGTACAATCATGTCGGTTACTCCGCTGCAATCTTGTGTTGTGCCGTGGCGCTCCGGGTGGCGTCGAGCAGGATCTCGAGCCCTTTCTGGAACGTCGCTGTCGGCGTGGTGAGAGGGGCAAGCACCTTGACGACTTCGTCATGGGCGCCCGACGTCTCGATGATCAGTCCGGCCTCGAAACAGCGCGCGCAGATGTCCGAGGCAAGCTCGCCCGAACCGACATCGACCCCCTGCATCAACCCGCGCCCCTTGAGCACCGCTCCGTCGACTTCGTCAGCAACGGCCTGAAGGCCGGCGGTGAGGATCAGAGCCTTGTCGGCCAGGGCCTGCTGAAAGCTGTCATCTTTCCAGAACTTTTCCAGCGCGACGCGTGCGGTGACAAAGGCGTGGGTGTTGCCGCGGAAGGTGCCGTTGTGCTCGGCGGGCTTCCAGATGTCATGCTCGGGTTTGATCAGCAGGGCGGCGAACGGCAGGCCAAAGCCCGAAAGGGACTTTGCCTGGGTGATCATGTCGGGCTGGATGTCCATGCCCTCGCAGCCAAAGAAGGTGCCGGCCCGGCCGCAACCGGACTGGATGTCGTCGATGATGACCAGCGCGCCGATTTCTTTCGCCAGCTTGCCCAGACCTTCGATCCAGTCGCTGGACGCGGCGTTCAGGCCGCCTTCGCCCTGAATCGGTTCAAAAATGAACGCTGCGGGCGCGTCGACACCCGAGGACGGGTTTGTCAGCATCATGCGGATCTGTTCCAGCGTGTCGACGTCATCGCCGAAGGCGCGGTCATAGGGCAGGTGGGTCACACCGGTCAGCCCGGCGCCGTCGTTGCCGCCGCCGGCGCGTTTGCCCGCGTTGCCCGTCAGCGCCAGCGCGCCCATGGTCATGCCGTGAAAGCCGTTGGTGAAGGACACCACATTGCGTCGGCCGGTGACCTTGCGGGCCAGCTTGATTGCCGCTTCGACCGCATTGGTGCCGGTCGGGCCGGTCAGCATGATCTTGTAGTCCATGCCGCGCGGACGCAGGATGATGTCTTCGTATGCCTGCAGGAACCGCGCCTTGGTATCGGTGTACATGTCCAGGCCGTGGGCAATGCCATCACCCATGATATGCTCGATCAGCGCCTGCTTCATGTCCGGGTCGTTGTGGCCATAGTTCAGTGACGAACAGCCGGCGAGAAAGTCGATATAGGTCTTGCCGTCGACGTCGGTCATGATCGAGCCCGACGCCTTGGTGAATACCGTGTCAAAGCTGCGGCAGTAGCTGCGCACCTGGCTTTCGCGGGTTTCGAAAATGGTTTTCTGTGTCTCAGAAGACATATGGGTATTCCTTTGATTTGGGGTAGGAGAGGCCGGGCGTCGTGCCCTGTCAGGCGACGCTCTTCAACGCCTCTCGGAACGCGATGGTGACCATGTGCTCGGTGGCATGCTCACCCTGAAAGTGTGTGTCGCGGGTGAAATGCGCCTCGGACGACAGGTCGGCGCCGCTCTGGGCGGCGAACTTGCGGAACAGCGCCCAGGAGGCGTCGTTGTCCAATGTGATCGTGGTCTGCATCCGCTTGGCATCCACCGTCTCATCGCGGCGCATCAGCGCCTCGAGCATGCGGGTGCCAAGTCCGATGCCGCGCGCGTCCTGCGACACGGCGACCTGCCAGACAAACACGCTCTCGGCGTCCTGCGGCAGAAGATAGGCCGAGATCCAGCCGATGATCGCGCCGTCCATCTCGGCGACAACGCAGGTGTCACGAAAGTGGTCGGACTGCAGCAGGTTGGCGTACATCGAGTTTTCGTCCAGCGGCTTGCAGGCGCGAATCAGTTCCCAGATATCCGCCCCGTCTTCGCGGACGGGCTTGCGGAAAGTGACTGTGCCCTTGGGCTTTACGCTTTGCAGTGTCTGCACGGTGGATACCTCGGATGATTGCTTGGTGATGTATTACTTTGAGTGGCTAAGTAGTTCATTCTTTCTGATAGTTCAACATGCAAAGTAATAATCCGCAGTGCCGCAGAAGGTTCCGTATGATTTGCTGAAAAATAGGGAAATATCTCGGGGTCTTGTGGGGCGGTACTTAGTTTTGTATAATATTTTGATGTTAGATCAAACAAGAGTGCAAAGTGTTTCGGGGAGTTGCGCGATCGCATGGCCCCGTCGTAAACTGACCCGGCCTGAAGATGAGAGCGATATGGATCGTACCGATACCAGCCTTATTGCGCTGCGCCGCATTCTGCGGGCCACCGAACTCTACGGTCGCGATCTTGCGCGCGACGCCGGGCTGACCGCGGTTCAGTTGCGGGTGTTGCAGATCGTCGCGGAAAAGGGTCACAGCACCCCGACCGAGATCGCAACCCGGATGGGTGTGTCGCAGGCGACGGTATCGGTGCTGATCAAGAAACTGGAAGGTTTCAGCCTGCTTGAGCGTCACAAGTCGCTGGCGGACCGGCGCCAGACCGACCTTGAAATCACCCGGACGGGACGTGCCAAGGTCGATGTGGCCCCGGACGCGCTTCAGCAGCGATATGTCGCGCAATTCGAAGCGCTGCCGGACTGGGAACAGTCGATGATTGTCGCCGTGCTGGAACGGGTGGCGGGCATGCTGGACGCTTCGGACATGCCGGCCGAACCGGTGCTGACAACAGGCGACATTCTGCGGCACGACCAACCCGGCTGAGGTGTTGGCCCCGCGCGGGGCGCGGGGCCTCATTTTCGCCAGCCAGCGTCGGCAGTTCCGTCGAACCGCGCGCTGTCCGGACCGACGCAGTCAGGTCTTGAGCACGAGCTGCGGCGAGGTGACGTCCATCCCGAGCGCGCGACCCACAGCGTAGTAGGTCAGCTTTCCGGCATGGACGTTCAGGCCGTTCAGCAGGTGGGGATCGTCGGCGCAGGCCTGTCGCCAGCCCTTGTCCGCGAGCGCCAGCATGTAGGGCATGGTGGCGTTGCCCAGGGCGATGGTCGACGTGCGGGCAACCGCGCCGGGCATGTTTGCGACGCAATAGTGCATGATGCCATCGACATCGTAGATCGGGTCCTGATGGGTGGTGGCCCGCGAGGTTTCGAAACACCCGCCTTGATCAATGGCCACATCGACGATTGCGGCACCGGGCTTCATCGTCGACAACTGCTCCCGACTGACCAGCTTGGGTGCCGCTGCCCCGGGAATCAGTACGGCCCCGATCACCATATCGGCTTCGGCCACCAGCGCGGCGGTGTTCGCAGAGCTGGCGTAGGCGGTCTTGAAAGCGCCGGCGTAGACATCGTCCAGGTAGCGCATCCGGTTCAGCGACCGGTCGAGCACGGTGACGGAAGCGCCCATTCCGGCCGCCACCCGTGCGGCCTGGGTGCCGACAACGCCACCGCCAATCACCACGACCCGTGCCGGAAGCACGCCCGGCACGCCACCGAGCAGAACGCCGCGCCCGCCATTCGCCTTTTGCAGCGTCCAGGCCCCGACCTGCGGTGCGAGTTTGCCCGCGACCTCGGACATCGGCGCCAGCAATGGAAGTCCGCCACGGTCGTCAGTCACCGTTTCATAGGCAATGCAGGTTGCTCCCGAGGCCAGAAGGTCGCGTGTCTGCTCCGGATCCGGCGCCAAGTGCAGATAGGTGAACAGCAACTGGCCCTCGCGCAGCATCCGGCGCTCACCGGCCTGCGGCTCCTTGACCTTGACCACCATCTCGGCGCTTTCGAAAAGCTCTTCTGCAGTCTCGACGATCCGGGCCCCTGCAGCGACATAGTGGTGATCCTCAAAGCCGGCACCATGCCCGGCGTTCGCCTGAATCAGCACCTCGTGGCCATGCACCACGGCTTCCTGTGCTGCGCTGGGAGTGATCCCGACACGGAACTCCTGCGGCTTGATCTCTGTCGGACATCCGATTTTCATGGGTCTCTCCTTGTGCTCTGCGCGCGAGCCTGCGCTTATCCGCTTGCAATTTCTCTGCGGATTTGATGCGGTGATAGCGAAAACAGCCGGAGGATCTTCGGCCTTTGGAGTGAAATGCGAGAGGATCCGCCGCGTGAGCCTAGATGAAACCGATCGCCGGGTGCTGCGCGCCCTTCAGAAACGGGGGCGGATGTCGAATGCGGAACTGGCCGAAGCGGTGCATCTGTCGGCGTCGGCCTGTCACCGCCGCGTTCAGCGCCTCGAGGAAAGCGGCTATATCCGCGACTACGTGGCGTTGCTGGACGAACGCAGGCTGGGCCTGCCCACAACCGTCTTTGTCGAGATCAAGCTCAACGCACAGGCTGACGGAGTCCTCGATGCATTCGAGAAGGCGGTGGCGCGGGTGCCGGACGTGCTGGAGTGCCATCTGATGGCGGGCACGGCGGACTATCTTCTCAAGATCGTCGCGGAGGATACCGAGGACTTTGCCCGAATCCATCGCCAATACCTGACCCGTCTGCCGGGGGTGGCCCAGATGCAGTCGAGCTTTTCACTGCGCACGGTGCTCAGGACAACCGCGCTGCCGGTCTGACACGGCGCGACGCGCAATTTTTTTGCAGCAAAAAAATTGGCAAAAATCTTCTGAAGATTTTTGGGACCGGCACAAACGACAAACCCCCGGAAGCAATTGCCCGGGGGTCGTCAAATCGTACGATAAAGTGCCAAAAAATGCTCTTAGAGCATACCTTCGCGCTGCGCCTTTTTGCGTGCCAGCTTGCGGGCACGGCGGATCGCTTCGGCCTTCTCGCGCGCTTTTTTCTCGGACGGTTTCTCGAAATGCTGCTTGAGCTTCATTTCACGGAACACGCCTTCGCGCTGGAGCTTTTTCTTCAGGGCCCGAAGGGCCTGATCGACATTGTTGTCGCGAACACTAACCTGCATGTGGTTTTCACCACCTTTCTAGTTTGAGTTGCAAGGATTTGCAGGAAGGCGCCATATAGCAAGCTCAACCAGATTTGTCCACCACTGAAAAACCTGGACCTCCGCGAGACAGTACGCGTCCCCGCCTCTGGTCAGACTCTGGTCAATGGCCGAAAAACGCTTAGGTACATTAGCAGCAGATCAAGACAGGAGCACCTTCATGACACCGCAGTCTGAGCCGACAGAGACCCTTCTGCTGGATGCCGCCTTGTCCCACGTGCCATTCGATGGCTGGTCTGACGCCACCTTTCGCGCGGCCATAGCCGAGAGCGGTGTCGATCCGGTTGTCGCGCGGGCGCTGTATCCGCGTGGGGCGCTTGATCTGGCCATCGCCATGCACAAGCGCGGCGATGATGCGATGGCGGACCGGCTGGCCGCCACAGACATGGGTGACATGAAATTCCGTGACCGAGTCACGCTGGCGGTGCGCCTGCGGCTTGAACTGGCGGGGGACCGCGAAGCCGTGCGCCGCGCCACCACCCTGTTCGCCCTGCCGCTCCATGCGGCT
This sequence comes from Puniceibacterium confluentis, assembly GCF_007923445.1. Lineage (GTDB taxonomy): Bacteria > Pseudomonadota > Alphaproteobacteria > Rhodobacterales > Rhodobacteraceae > Puniceibacterium > Puniceibacterium confluentis. Next base: position 130,824 of record NZ_VOJI01000004.1, read on the forward strand.
GACGGGGCAAGACTGATCTGGGGGACGGCGGACCGGATCTGGACGTCGCTGGGGGACACCTCCGACGATGTGAACTGGTACACAAAGCGTGCAACGCTCGCCGGGGTGTATTCGGCGACCGTGCTGTACTGGCTGGGCGACGATTCGGTGGGTCATGGTGCGACCTGGGAATTCCTGGACCGGCGAATTGCCGATGTGATGCAGATCGAGAAGATCAAGGCGCGGATGCGCGGCAATCCCTTCCTGAGTAGGGTTTTCGCAGCGCCCGCCCGGGTGCTAGACAGGGTCAAGGCACCAAAGGCGGCACCGGGAGACCTGCCGGGACATCGCAGCGATGACCTGTGACGGCCCGAGTGAACAGAAAGGCAAAGAATGACCAAGACCATGCGCGCTGTTGAGATAACCCGCCCCGGCGGCCCGGAGGTTCTGCAGGTCACCGAGCGGGACGTGCCGCAGCCCGGGCACGGGCAGGTTCTGCTGCGGGTTGCCTATGCCGGGGTCAACCGCCCCGACGCCTTGCAGCGGGCGGGATCCTACGCGCCGCCGCCCGGTGCCAGTGACCTGCCGGGGCTGGAGGCCTCTGGCGAGGTCGTGGCCACGGGCGAAGGGGTAGACGGCATTGCTCCGGGCGATTCCGTCTGCGCGCTGCTGCCGGGGGGGGGATATGCCGAATACGTGGTCACTCCGGCGGCGCATTGCCTGCCGGTGCCGGACGGGATGGATCTGAAACAGGCGGCCTGCCTGCCCGAGACATTCTTTACCGTCTGGACCAACGTTTTCCTGCGCGGCAACCTGCAGGCTGGAGAGCGGTTTCTGGTGCATGGCGGCTCGTCCGGAATCGGAACCACCGCCATCCAGCTGGCCCAACACTTTGGCGCACGGGTTTTTGCCACTGCCGGGTCGGCGGACAAGTGCCGGGTCTGCGTCGAGCTCGGTGCCGAACAGGCGATCAATTACCGCGAGAACGATTTTGTCGAGGTGCTGCGCGCCGAAGGCGGCGCCAACCTGATTCTCGACATGGTCGGCGGCGACTATCTTCCCCGCAATGTCAGGGCGCTTTCAGACGACGGACGGCTGGTCCAGATCGCCTTTCTGAACGGACCCAAGGTAGAGCTGAATTTTGCCCAGGTGATGATGCGCCGCCTGACCATCACCGGCAGCACCCTGCGTCCGCAGAGCGATCTCGCGAAGGCCCGCATCGCCGACGACCTGAGGGCGCGCGTCTGGCCGCTTCTGTCCTCCGGGCGCATCGCGCCGGTGCTGGATTCCGAGTACCCGCTGGCCGAGGCTTCGGCGGCGCATGCCCGGATGGAAAGCTCTGAACATATTGGAAAAATCGTGCTGCGGGTTGGGTGAAGCGACCTCAGACCGACCTTGACCCAGCATAGGTTGACGCGACGCTGAAACCGGGGGCGGGCGGTGCGCTTGGCACTGCCCGCCCCGGCGCATCATTCGACGGCGCGGCGATAGAAGTGCCAGCTTGCATGCCCGAGGACCGGCAGCACGATCATCAAGCCCAGCAACAGCGGCAGGCTTCCCAAAGCCAGGCCGCCCGCCAGTACTGCCCCCCATGTCAGCACCACGCGCGGATTGCGGCGCAGCACCTCGACCGAGGTGGCGATGGCCACCGGCACGCCGACATGGCGGTCCAGCAGCAGCGGAAACGACACCACCGAAATCGCCAGTGCGACGACCGCAAAGACAAATCCCGCGCCAAAGCCCAGAACGATCATGGCCCAGCCTCCCGGCGTGGTCAGAACCTGCTCGGCAAAGGCCGGCAGACTTGCGGGCACGGCTTCACCCATGGTGAGCTTGTGAATGGCGGCGGCGACCAGCATCCAGGCCACAAACAAGGCGGTGAGGTAAAAGGCCATGACCAGCATCGCCCCGAAAGACGGCGATTCCACCACCCTCAGGGCATCCGACCATGCGGGCGATTCCCCCTTTTCGCGTCGGCGGCTGATTTCGTACAGGCCGACGGCGGCGACTGGCCCCAGAAGGGCAAAGCCTGCCAGCAAGGGAAACAGCAGCGGCAGCATCGACAGCTGCGTGACCATGCCGATGAGCAGCAGGCCGATCACCGGATAGATCAGCACGATGAACATCACATCGCTGCGCGAGGCGGTGAAATCATCCCAGCCCGCCGCGAGCGAGGCGCGGATGTCTTCGATGCTGAGCGTGCGCACGCGGGGCGGGGGCTCGGAGGCATCCCGCCCCAGTTCACGGGCCGCGGCGGCCAGATGATGGCCCGACCGCCCCAGCGCCCGGGCGGTCCATGACAGTGGATTTCCGATAGTCTGTGTCACAGTCAAGCTCCCACTATGGCGCGGCGAACGTCATACCCGGATCCGACCTGTGCCGCGCTGATGGTCAGACCGATCTGCGGCGACTATGCCTCTAGCATAACACGGAAATGCGCCGATGCCGATCACACTTTGCAGAGCCGTTCCGCCAGGTCGCGGGCCGGGGCCGGCGGCCTGTCGCCAGGAAATACGCCGTCTCGCTGGACCGCGGTGATCGCCGCGTCGCGCCAAGTGAATTGTTGCGGGACCCTTGCGGCAGCGCCGGGTGAGCGACCGGGATCAGCGCACCGGATCAAACAGCGCATCGGTCATTTTGCAGTCGCGCACCACATCCGGCCCGCAGGGCACGGGCACCAGACCTTTGGACAGGCAGATCCGGGCCTCCTGAATGCGGGCATCGCGGCAGGTGATGGTGATCATGTCGGGACGCAGGTCGGGGTTGTCCCTGAGAAAAGCCTCTTCGATCAGCCTCGCGGGCAGGGTCACCGGCTTGTCGAGCTTGCGAAGCACCTCGGGGCGGGTGACACTGCCGAAAGCCTCTCGGGCGAGCGCGAAATAGCTGGCGGCCTCCAGACCGGTACAGACGCCGTGTTTCTTCCACTGGTGCCAGGCGCTGCCGGATGTGCCCATGATATCGGCCATCCCGGCGGTCATGGCCCGCGAGGGCGGCGGCACCGCGCTGCGGCAGAACGACGGATAGCCGCGACTGTGCTGCGGCCAGAGCCCGTGCAGCACCCAGCCAAGGTTCCGGCTGGCGTCACATTGCGGCGAACGGCGGGCATCGCCCTCGGTGGCGCACCAGTTCGGTGACCAGCTGAGCGAGAGCACATAGTAGTCAAAGTCGCCTGCGGCCTCGCCCTCGGCGCGGGCCAGGGTGGCAGTCAGGCACAGCAGGATCAGCCAGCGCATTTTCTCTTTCCTCTTTTGCTTGACGCGACTATAAGGCGGCCAAGTTCCCCGACAACGGTAACCTGTTCCGGCCCAGCCCGGAACCGCCTGGACCCCCGGGCGACAGCGAAGCTTTGCGTCGGGCAAGACATGCGTCGCGCTATGGGCGCGGGCAGATATGCGTAAGGAGATGTGGAATGGGTAAACCGATCATGGCACGCGCCACCGCCGTCTGGCTGGTGGACAACACGACCCTGACCTTCAAGCAGATTGCGGATTTCACCGGGATGCACGAACTCGAAGTGCAGGGTATTGCGGACGGCGACGTCGCGACCGGTGTCAAGGGGTTCGATCCAATCGCCAACAACCAGCTTGAGCAGAGCGAGATCGACAAGGGCGAAAAAGACCCGATCTACAAGCTGAAGCTCAAGTACAACGCGGCCGCCGTGGGCGAGGAAAAACGCCGTGGCCCGCGTTACACACCGCTGTCCAAGCGTCAGGACCGCCCGGCCTCGATTCTCTGGCTGGTGAAATTCCATCCGGAACTGAGTGACGGACAGGTCGGCAAACTGGTGGGCACCACCAAGCCGACGATCCAGGCGATCCGCGAGCGGACCCACTGGAACATCGCCAACATCCAGCCGATCGACCCGGTGGCGCTGGGTCTGTGCAAGCAGTCCGAGCTGGATGCCGCGGTGCAGAAGGCGAGCAAGAAGGCCGACGTTCTGAGCGATGACGAGCGCCGCAAGCTGGTGAGCACCGAACAGAGCCTTGGCATGGGCGAAGAGCCCCGTCTGCCGACGGCGATCGAAGGGCTTGAGACCTTCAGCCTGTCCGATCCGCGTGACAGCGACGACGAGGAAGACAAACGCTCGGACAAGGATTTTGCCGATGCGGACAGCTTCTTCAACCTTCCGGATGCCGGTGATGACGACGACGAGGACGAGGATGACGACAGCGACGATCCGCGCCGCTGATCCTTGCCCCGTGTCGTACAAGTGAAAAAGGCCCGCAGGTTTCTGCGGGTCATTTTCGTTGCGGCCGGCCCATTTCTGTCGCCTGGGCCTTATTCGATCCGCTTGCGCGCGTTCAGTGCCGCCGTGATCGTGCCATCGTCAAGATAGTCCAGCTCACCGCCGATGGGCACGCCCTGCGCCAGCGAGGACAGTGTAACGCGGCCTTCGAGCTGGTCGGCGATGTAATGCGCTGTGGTCTGGCCGTCGACGGTGACATTCAGCGCCAGGATCACTTCGCTGATGTCCTCGGCGTCGATGCGGGCGATCAGCCGGGGAATGCGCAGTTCCTCGGGGCCGACAGCATCCAGTGCCGACAAGGTGCCGCCCAGCACGTGATACCGCCCGCGGTAGGTGCCCGAGCGTTCCATCGCCCAGAGGTCGGCCACATCCTCGACCACGCAAAGCAGACCGTTGGCGCGGGCCGTGTCCTGACAGATGGCGCAGATATCGCCGGTGGCGATGTTGCCGCAGTTCAGGCACTCGCGTGCGGTTTCGGCGACCCTCTGCATCAGGTCCGCCAGCGGTGACAGCAGTTGACCACGCTTGCGGATCAGGTGCAGCACCGCGCGTCGGGCGGACCGTGGGCCCAGGCCCGGCAGGCGGGCCATCAGCCCGATCAGCGCGTCGATGTCGGTTTGCTCGGGCATTCAGGTCAGGTTTCTAAAGGCGGTGCGGACGACCGGCGGCACGGTTCGTCACCGTGCAACCACATCGCCCGCCCTTTGCGTGCCGCCGTTTCAAAACGGCAGCTTCATGTCGGCCGGCAGGCCCATGGCTTCGGTCAGTTTCGACATTTCCGCCTGTGCCCGGTCCGATGCCTTGCCCTGGGCGTCCTTGATCGCGGCCAGGATCAGATCCTCGACCACCTCTTTTTCGTCCTTGTTGAAGATCGACGGGTCGATATCCAGCCCCTTGAGTTCACCCTTGGCCGAGCAGGTCGCCTTGACGAGGCCGGCACCGGATTCGCCGGTGACCATGATGCTGTGCATCTCTTCCTGCAGCGCGGTCATCTTGGTCTGCATTTCCTGCGCGGTCTTCATCATCTTGGCCATGTCGCCAAGTCCGCCTAGTCCCTTGAGCATATCGGTCTCCTGTCATTGGGTCGGGTTCAGAGATACGCGCCGGGGGGGCGTGCCACAAGGGGGCGCACGGCGAGGTGTTGACCGATGCGGGCCGCATTCGCCACCCGTGCCGGGTTATCCGTCCTCGAAGGGGTCCCACTCATCCTCGACCTCGGGCAGGGCATCGGCCTGGGCAGCGGTTGCAATGGATTCAAGGCTGCGGATGTCCCGGATGCTGGCCTTTGGAAAGGCGGCAAACGCCGCGATGACCAGCGGATGTTCGCGGGCCTGGGCCCGCAGCGCGATATCGGCGGCGTCGCGCCTCTCGGCGATTGTCGCGGTTTCACACCCATTGACCAAGGTCACGGCCCAGCGGTTGCCGCTCCAGCGTTGCAGGGCGGCACCCAGCTTCTGGGCCAGGTCGGCAGGGGCGTTGTCGGCGGGCGTGAATTCAATCCGTCCGGGCTGGTAAGCCGCGAGCCTGACGCCGGTTTCCACATCGACCAAGAGCTTCACGTCGCGGTTGGCGCGGATCAGTTCAACCACATGTTCAAAGCTCGGGTAGCGGGCGAGCGCGGCGTCGATGTCCGGGGCCAGCGCCTGTACCGGCTGGCCGCCACTGCCACCGCCGACCCGCTGCGTGGACATGGCCTGCGCCACCGGCCCGCCGGGGGCGGCACCGCCTGCCGTACCGGAAATGCCGGGCCCCGGTGGCGGTGCGGTGCCTTGCAGCTTGCGCACCAGTTCTTCGGGCGAGGGCAGATCAGAGACGTGGGTCAGGCGGATCACCGCCATTTCGGCGGCCATCATCGCATTGGGGGCCGAAGCGACCTCGTCCAGCGCCTTCAGCAGCATCTGCCACATCCGCGTCAGGGGACGCATGCCCAGACGCTGCGCCATGGCCTGTCCGCGGGTGCGCTCGTCCGGGCTGATCGTGGGGTCCTCGGCGGCCTCGGGGGTGATCTTCACCACCGAGATCCAGTGCGTGACCTCGGCCAGATCCCGCAACACGGCCATCGGATCCGCGCCTTCCGAGTACTGGGCGCTGAGTTCGCTGAGCGCGCCCGCCGCGTCGCCCTGCATGATCAGATCGAAAAGATCCATCACGCGGCCGCGGTCGGCGAGACCCAGCATGGCGCGCACCTGCTCTGCGGTAGTCTCGCCGGCGCCGTGACTGATCGCCTGGTCCAGCAGCGAGGTCGCGTCGCGGGCCGAACCTTCGGCGGCGCGGGTGATCAGGGCGAGCGCGTCGTCGTGTATCTGCGCCTGTTCCGAACCTGCGATCCGTTGCAGCAGGGCGATCATCACCTCGGGTTCGATGCGGCGCAGGTCAAACCGCTGGCAGCGCGACAGGACCGTCACCGGCACCTTGCGGATTTCGGTGGTGGCAAAGATGAACTTCACATGCGCCGGGGGTTCCTCGAGCGTCTTCAGCAGCGCGTTGAAGGCGCCTGTGCTGAGCATGTGCACTTCGTCGATGATGTAGACCTTGTAGCGCGCAGACGCCGCGCGGTAGTGCACGGAATCGATGATCTCGCGGATGTTGGCGACGCCGGTATTGGACGCGGCGTCCATCTCGATCACATCGACATGGCGGCCTTCCATGATTGCGGTGCAGTGTTCGCACTGCCCGCAGGGATCGGTGGTGGGCCCGCCGGTGCCGTCGGGCCCGATGCAGTTCATGCCCTTGGCGATGATCCGGGCCGTGGTCGTCTTGCCGGTGCCTCGGATGCCGGTCATGATGAAGGCCTGCGCGATCCGGTCGGCGGCAAAGGCGTTCTTGAGCGTGCGCACCATCGCGTCCTGCCCGACGAGATCGGCAAAGGTTTCGGGGCGGTACTTGCGGGCAAGGACCTGATATTTCGGCGCGTCGGACATGGTGGCCTCTTTGCGGGAGTTCCGGGCCAAACTAGGGGCTGCGGCGCGGGGCGTCCACCGGATATGCGCGGTATATGTGCGGTCGCGGGGTGTGGTCATCCGTCCCTGCGGATTTCATTGCGTCGCAACGTGCTGCGCGGGCTTGCCTGCGCGACCGGGGCGGCTATGATGGCGGCGGGTCCCGGGGCAGGGGGCCACCTGATCCGCGGAAAGCGCCCTGCACCTGCCTAAACACCTGAAAGACCCCAGTTGCGGTTTTTTCTGTGCCCGGACAGCAGCGGATCCTCGGGCAGCGACAGGAGGAACCTGACATGGCCCGATCCCCGGCCTTTCCCGACGAACTGACCCTCGACAGCCTGCGCCGCGCGGCAAAGGCGCTGAGCAGGGCGCATGCCGCCCGCACGCCCGGTGTGCAGGCGCGGCTGTCGGCATATCTGCCCGGCGCACGTGCCGATGCGCCAAAGCATGCCGATTTTCTGCATGTCATTGCGCGGGAACATCTTTTTGATAGCTGGCCACGGATGAAGCTGGCTGCCGAGACCATCGGCATGGACCGGGCCGCCCGGCAACAGCGGCTGAAACTCGCGCTGTATCATGGTCATGGCTGGGTGGCGGAGCAGCTTCTCGAGCAGATGCCCGATCTTGCCGAGGACATGTTCGGCCTGCAATGTGCGCTCTATGACCGCGCCGGTGTCGAGGCGGCGTTGGCGCGCGATCCCGGTCTGGCGGTGAAACCCATTGGTCCACGCCGGCCGATCCTGCATCTGGCGTTTTCCAGATGGATCAAGCAGCGGCCGGAGCTTGAGGGCGACATGATCGGCGTGGCCGCGGCACTGGTGGCGGCGGGGGCGGATGTGAACGACAGTTGCGCCGCGACGCCGGGAGAGGCAAGCACGCTTTCGGCGCTCTATGGTGCTGTGGGACATGGCGACAACATGGGACTGGCGCGCTGGCTTCTGGAGCAGGGCGCTGACCCGAACGACGGCGAGTCGCTGTATCATGCAACCGAGCTGGGGCACCACGACGGATTGCGGTTGCTGCTGGCGCATGGCGCGGATCCCAAAGGCACAAATGCCCTGCTGCGGGCGATGGATTTCCACGATGTCGCGGCGGTCAGGCTGTTGCTGGAGCATGGCGCCCGGGCCGATGACTTCGACGCCACACCGGTGGGAGGAGAACAGCCCTGGGTGATCCCGGCGCTGCATCAGGCGGCGCGGCGCGGATCGGGGCAGGCGATGGTCGATCTGCTTCTGGAAAACGGGGCAGATCCCGCCCGGCTGTTCCAGGGCGTGAGCGCCTACGCCTATGCGCGGGTGTTCGGCAACCGGGCGCTGGCTGTGGCAATCGAGGCGCGTGGCGCGGCGCAGCCGCTCAGTCGCGAAGAGCAGCTGCTGGCCAAGGCGGCAGACGGCGTGGACACCCGGGGTGCCTGCATTGATCCGGACAGGCTGCCCGAGGCGTACCGGACGATCCTGCGGCAGATACTGACCCTGCCGGACCGGCTGGACCACATGCGTCGGCTTGTGGCGCTGGGCATCGAATACGACGGCACGGATTCCGAAGGTCTGACCCCGGTACAGGTCGCGGGCTGGGTCGGTCTGCCAGAGGTTCTGGCGTATTTCCTCAGCCTGCGGCCGGATCTGAGCCATGTGAATGGTTATGGCGGCACCCTGCTGGGCACCATCATCCACGGCTCGGAAAACAACCCGGACCGCGCGACGCGCGACTACCTTGCCTGTCTGCAACTGGCGCTGGAACAGGGCGTCGCCCTGCCGCGCCGCGCCGCTGCGATGGCCGGTCGCGAGGATGTGGCCGATTTTCTGGATGCCTGGGCCGAGGACCATCCCGGGCAGGTTGTCTGAACCGGGCATCTGGCAGGCCTGGATCGGGTCACCAGGCCGGTCCGTGGCGCGCGGTGATGACAGGAAGGCCGACGACGATGGGAACCTTTGCGGCCTCTGAGCGATTGAACACAGAGGCTGCGATAAAATCCGGCTCGGGTCAGCGATGGCCGGGCGTGTGTATCTTCGCGGCGGGTGTTGGATCAGGGGGACGCGTCATGCGACTTAGGGGAGTACGGGGCAGCCGCAATATCGAAGACCGCCGCCGGATGGGCGGCGGAGGCAAGGCCGGGATCGGCGGTGTCGGACTGCTGGTGGTTCTGGCGATCGGCTATTTCACCGGCATCGACATCACGCCGGTGCTCAACCAGTTGCCGCAGCAACAATCCACCCCGCGCGAACCCACCGCAGGCGAAGAACGCGCGGCGGAATTTTCGGCCCAAGTGCTGGCCACAACCGAAACTGTCTGGGAGCGGATCTTTCCGGAACAGGTGGGGAAAGATTATACACCGCCGGTGATGGTGCTGTATTCGGGTGTGACCCAGTCCCAATGTGGGGGCGCCAGCGGCGCGACCGGCCCGTTCTACTGCCCGGCGGACAACAAGGCCTATCTGGACACCGATTTCTTCGCCACGCTCGAGCAACAGCTGGGTGCCAAAGGCGATTTCGCCGCAGCCTACGTGATCGCCCACGAGGTGGCGCATCATGTGCAGAACGAACTTGGCATCCTCGGCAAGGTCAACCAGATGCGCCAGTCCGCGTCCGAACGCGAAGCCAATGCGCTGACCGTGCGGCTGGAATTGCAGGCAGACTGCCTGTCGGGGGTCTGGGCGCAATCCGTCCAAGGCATGCTGGAACCCGGCGACGTGGACGAGGCCCTGAACGCGGCAAAGCGGATCGGCGATGATTATCTGCAAAAACGCGCAGGCCGGGTGCCACAACCCCACACCTTTACCCACGGCACTTCGGCGCAACGTTCTTCGTGGTTCGCCAAGGGCTATGAAAGCGGTCAGATGGAATCCTGTGACACATTCGGAGCCGCGGAGTTGTGATGAGATGACGATGATGCACGCGGTGCCGGTGGCGGGGGGAATCCTCGCCATCGCGCCGTTGCCGGGGGCGCAAGGCGACTATGCCGGGGATCTGGAACACATCCGCGGCTGGGCCCCGGCGATTGCGATATCGCTCACCACCGAAGCTGAAATGATACCTGTCGGCGCGCGCTTCCTCGGGACGCAGCTACAGGATCAGGGCACGCGCTGGGTGCATCTGCCAATAGATGATTTTGCGGCGCCCGGTGCGGGCTTTGACGATGCCTGGCCCGAGGTTTCGCGACAGGCGTTGCGGGCACTTGCGGGCGGCGGTCGGGTTCTGGTGCATTGCAGGGGTGGATGCGGGCGGTCGGGCATGGTTGCGCTGCGGCTGATGATCGAAGCGGGCGAGGCCCCGGACGAGGCGCTGGCGCGGTTGCGAAAGCTGCGGCCCTGCGCGATCGAAACAGATGCGCAAATGGCCTGGGCGCTGGCGGCACCCCGCGCCCACGCGGTGTTCATGCGGCATCCCAAAGCAAGGTGATGACATACATGGTGAATCTCGGGCGTCAGCGGTTGCGGCCGGGACATGCCTGCCGGTGCCGGGCGCGGATCGCAGCGGCGATCCGCTTCCAAGGTGAGAGGTTGACAACGACCCAAGCGGGGCTCGTTACGGCTGCTTCCTTCCGGATCTGACCGGGTTGGCGAGGCGCCTGCCCGCGCCAACCCCTCGACGGTTTACATAATGTGCGTCACTTGGATTCGCAACCCGTGCTCTGGGATGTTTCGGCCGGCGGCGCTACTGGCGGGCAAAGCCCCCGGGGCATACGAATGTCGCGAATATGCCGTAACATCTGGCGCGGCGGCTGAATCCGCTGACGGTGACGACCGCGTAGACGATTCGGTCATCATAATGTGTGTCCAGCGCACTTCGGACCAGATCGTAACACGCCCCGGGATCCAGGCGGCAGCCCATCAGCGCCAAAGAGGTGGCTGCGTCCTTGCCCTTGATGTCTTCTGTCGCAAGCGCATCCAGTATCACTGCCCGCAATTCGGTTTCGGCAAGGGCCTCATGCGGACGGGTCAGCCAGGCAGCCAACAGACCGAGGGCCATCAGTAAAGCGAACAGGCGCAGCATGTGACCACCCTTCCTGTCGAGCCCCGGCATCGAGTCTCGACTTCGCACCCCGTCACCGGGGAACAGTCCAGACAGAGCACGCGGGCCGGTCAGAGTCGAGTCAGCCTTCTGTTACCCGGGCACTGGCCGACATTTCCGCGCCACACGACCGGGGGTCAAAAGCGGCCTGCCCGAGCCAGCGGGGCAGGCTCGCCAAGCAGCTACAGCAGGATTCTGAACCGGGCGTAGCCTTCGGCCGTATCGCCGGCATCTTCCAGTGTCAGGCCAGAAACACCAGCGGCATAGTCACGCGCCTTTGGCCCGGTCTCGAACAGGACCGAGGTGCCCGGCAAGGGCGCAAAGCTCCAGTTGGAATCGGCCGACGGGTTGATGGTGCCCTGTTCGACGATGTAGCGCACGATCACGTCGCGGTTGGTGTCCGGTGCCTCGAACACGATGGTATCCCCCAGGGCGCCGGGGAAACTGCCGCCGCCGCTCGCGCGGTAATTGTTGGTGGCCACGATGAATTCGCGGGCCGGATCGACCGGTGCGCCGTCATAGGTCAGATCGGTGATCCTGTTTGCGCCGGGGTTCGCCAATTCACCCTTGGCGTCGTATTTTGACGGCTGCGACAGGTCGATGCGGTAGCTGACACCGTCGATCACATCAAAGTTGTAGCTGGGAAACTCGGGATTGAGCAGGGGCTGGTCGGCTTTGCCCGGTGTCACCTGATTGAAGATCCCCGCAGAGCGTTCCAGCCAGTCCTTGACCTCGGCGCCGGTGATTTTCACCGCACGCACGGTGTTGGGATAGAGGTAGAGGTCGGCAACGTTCTTGATCGCCACATCGCCCGCCGGCACGTCGGTATAATACTCGGGCCCGCCACGTCCGCCGGCCTTGAACGGCGCGGCGGCCGACAGGATTGGCAGGTCCGCATGGTCGGTGCCCTGCAACATCTGGGCGATGTACCAGGTCTGCGCGATCGAGACGATCTGCACCGAGGGATCATCCGCCACCAGCGCAAAGTAGGAATGCAGCGGCGCCGAGGTCTTGCCCACCGCACGGCGGACATAGGCAAGTGTATCGTCGTGGTCCTTCTGGGTGGCGGCCAGCACGGCGGCGTCGCTTTCGACCAGCGCGGTGATGCTGCGGTCTTCGTTGCGCTGCGAGATCGGACGCGCCTCGGAGGTGGTCGACAGCACCCGCCAGGCGGTGCCGTCACGTTCCAGCAGCAGATCGATCACCCCCAGATGACTGCCCCAGAAGCCGCCCATGGCCGCGGGTTTGCCATGAATCGTGCCTTTGGCGACGTCGACGGCGGCATAGCCGTCATAGGTGGGCGAGGGAAAGACCAGATGGGAATGGCCGGTCATCACCGCGTCGATTCCATCGACTGCAGCCACCGGCACAGAGGCGTTCTCCATCCCGTCGGTGGCCTGCGCCGCGCCGATTCCGGAATGCGACAGCGCGATGATGATGTCGCAGCCCGCCTCTTTCATTTCCGGAACCCAGGCTTCGGCGGTGGCGACGATGTCGCGGGCCTGCACGTTGCCTTCGAGGTTCTTGCGGTCCCAGTTCATCACCTGCGGCGGAGTGAAACCGATCACGCCCACGCGGATCGGATGCGCGGTGCCACCGCCGTCGGTCACCGAGCGGTCAAGGATCACATAGGGTTTGAACAGGGTGGTGTCGTCGCGCGGGCCGGCGCCGGACTTGGTGGCGATATTGGCCAGCACGACCGGGAAATCCGCACCGGCGGTGGCGTTCATCAGAAAGTCGAGACCATAGTTGAATTCGTGGTTGCCGATGGTGGCGGCGTCATAGCCCAGGGTGTTCATCGCGGTGATCACCGGGTGCATATCGCCGGCCTTCATCCCGCGCTCGTAGGCGATGTAGTCCCCCAGCGGATTGCCCTGCAGGAAATCGCCGTTGTCCAGCAGCAGGCTGTTGGTCGCCTCGGCGCGTATGTCGTTGACAATGCTGGCGGTGCGGGCCAGCCCGACCGTGTCCACCGGCTTGTCGGCGTAATAGTCGTAGGGATGCACATGCACATGCAGGTCGGTTGTCTCGAGCAGCCGCAGATGGGCCTGACCCGGGGCGGCGAACGCGGAATAGGGATGCACGGCGATCAGGGCACCGCCTGCCGCTGTGCCCGCCAGAAAGGCGCGACGGGTGACGGATGATTGCTGCGAAACTGTCATGCTGTACTCCGGGGCGTTGGTTGCTGTGGCAGGATACTCAGAAATGTGACTCTGGGTACGACAGTTTTGTCTGATGCCAGGCAAAACCGCCAAAACGCCGGAAGTATTGCACAGAGTGCCGCAGCAATACAGTCCCCGGCTGACCGCACCGGCTGTGGACCGTCGCGCCCGGGCCGGGGGCAGAACCCGTTTGCCACGCCCCGGCGAGCGTGGCATGCAACTGCCGACAGGACAGGTGGCAGGGAATACAATGCGGCATGCGGAACAGGTGACATTCGGCGGCTCGGATCTGGACCGGGCGGCCGAGTTGCGAAGCGACATACCCGAACTGGCGGCGGGGTTGCAGCACCCGGACACGCGCACGGTTGTTGTGTGGCGCGGCAAGCCGCTGGTTTCGGGCTGCGATGGCGCGCTGGACCTCGTGCGGCTGCCCCTTGATCACCCTGTCCTAGCCGAGGCGCGTGCCGAACCGATCCTGCTGGGCCGCGAAGAGGGCGCCCTGCGCTTCGCGCATGATATCTCGGCCTGGGTTCCCGAGGGACAGGATCTGACGCAGCTCGGCGGTTTTTCGGATTCCAGCGAGCAGATGCACCCCGAACTGGACCCCGATCAGCGCTTCAGCGAACTGCGCCGCGTGATGACCGGGTTCAGCCCGCGCGACGCCGAACTGGCCGCCAGCGCCAAGGCGATCTTTGCCTGGCACAGCATCCACGGATTTTGCGCCCGTTGCGGCGCAGCCTCGGACATCGCGTCCGCCGGTTGGCAGAGGATCTGTCCGTCCTGCGGCGCGCATCATTTTCCGCGCACGGATCCGGTGGTGATCATGCTGATCCTGCGGGGAAATTCCGTGCTGCTGGGCCGCTCGCCCGGCTGGCCGCAGGGCATGTATTCCTGCCTGGCCGGCTTTGTCGAACCCGGCGAGACGATCGAGGCCGCGGTGCGCCGCGAGGTGTTCGAAGAGGCGGGTGTGCAGGTCGGGGCGGTCGGCTACCTCGCCAGCCAGCCCTGGCCGTTTCCCGCCTCGCTGATGATCGGCTGCCGCGGCGAGGCGCTGAGCGGTGAGATCAACATCGACCCGGTCGAGATCGAAGACGCCCGCTGGGTCACCCGCGAGGAACTGGCGCTGGCTTTTGCCGGAGAACACCCCGAGATCCTGCCGGCGCGCAATGGCGCGATCGCGCATTTCCTGCTGCGCAACTGGCTTGCAGATACTCTCGATTGAGGCAAGACTGCCCCGCAAGAGCAGGTGACAACAAAAAACGACGATTGGGGTAGACGCATGGAATTCGCCGCCAAGGAAGATGTCGAGGCGCCGTTGGATCAGGTTTTCGCGGAAATGAGCGATTTTGACATGATCGAACGGTCGGTGATGCGCCACGGAGTCGAAGTCCAGCGCAAGGATCCCGGCTGTGCGCCAAAGGAGGGGTCCGCCTGGACCGCCCAGTTCCGGTTCCGGGGCAAGACCCGTGACGCCGCCGTCACGCTGACCCGGTACGAGCCGCCGCAGGCTATGGCGTTTCAGACCGTCTCCGGCGGGTTGGAAGCGCAGACTCGCATCGACCTGGTGGCTCTGTCGCGCAGCCGCACCCGGATCAGCCTCGTGGTCGACCTGCAGCCAAAGACGCTGTCGGCGCGTCTGCTTGTGCAGTCGATGAAGCTGGCCCGCAGCAACCTGAGCAAGAAATTCCAGCTGCGCGCGGCGGACTATGCCAAAGAGCTCGAGGACCGCCTGAAGCGGCGGGTCTGACAGCGCCGCACAGGGCCGGTGCTCCACCGCCTGCGGAATTTTCGTCTGACCGGTTCCGGGGTTGCGACCGGGCCCAAAGCCCGCGCGCACCGCTCCGATACAGGGCGTGCCGTGGTCCTGGTCGCCGGGGCCTGCGACGCGGCGCACAGGTTCAACGCACAGATTTAATGCAACTGTATTTGGCCTGCGGCAATTGAAGTCACGGCATTTCCCTCTAATGTGCCGACAACTGTCGCAAGGGGGCACATCAGCCATGAAATTTCTGAGATACGGGCCACCCGGCGCCGAAAAACCCGGCCTGCTGGATGCAGAGGGCGGGTTGCGTGATCTTTCTGCCCATGTGCAGGATCTGGCCGGCACGACACTCAGCCCCGAAAGCCTTGGGGCGTTGGCGGCTCTCGACACTGCGAACCTGCCGCTGGTCGCCGGCAGCCCGCGTATCGGACCCTGTGTCGGCGGGGTGGGCAAGTTCCTGGCGATCGGCCTGAACTATGCTGACCACGCCGCCGAAGCGGGGATGGACCTGCCGCAGGAGCCGATCGTGTTTTCCAAGGCGACATCCTGCATCGTCGGACCCAATGACGATGTCGAGATCCCGCGCGGCTCAAAGGCCACCGACTGGGAGGTCGAGCTGGGTTTCGTGATCGGCAAGACCGCGAAATACGTGACCGAGGCAGAGGCGCTGGAGCATGTCGCGGGATATTGTGTGATCAATGACGTGAGCGAGCGGGATTTCCAGATACGCCGCTCGGGTCAGTGGATCAAAGGCAAGTCCGCCGACACTTTCGGCCCCATCGGCCCCTGGCTGGTGACGCCGGACGAGGTGGGAAATCCGCAGGATCTGGCGCTTTGGCTTTCGGTGAACGGCGCGCGTCGGCAGGACGGCAGCACCCGGACAATGCATTTCACCGTGGCGCAGATCATCGCGCATCTGTCGCAGTTCATGTCGCTGCATCCCGGAGATGTGATCGCCACCGGCACGCCGCCCGGCGTAGGCATGGGGATGAAACCCCCTGTGTATCTGAAACCCGGGGATGTGATGGAACTGGGGGTCGCCGGTCTGGGCGTGCAGCGTCAGGCCGTCCGGGCAGCGGAGTAACGCATGTTTCTTGCACGACAGCTATTGCAGGTTCTGGGCGTATCGGTGTCGCTGATGGCGGCGCTGCCCGCCAAGGCGCATGAATTCTGGATCTCGCCGGTATTCTATCAGGTGCCGTTCGATTCCACCCTGCTGGCGGACCTGCGGGTCGGGCAAAGCTTTGAGGGCTCGGCCTATCCTTATGTTCCGGCGAATTTCACCCGCTTCGACGTTGTGCGCGGTGATGACGTGCTGCCGGTCGAGGGCCGCGCGGGCGACCGGCCGGCATTGAACATGCGGGCGGCGGGTGAGGGTCTGGCGGTTGTCGTGCATGTGACCAGGGATTATTCGCTGACATATCCCAAGTGGGACACCTTCGTCGAATTCACCAATCACAAGGACATCGCCTGGGCGCAGGCGCGTCATATCGAGCGCGGGTTCACCCAGGACCGTGTGCGCGAAAGGTACACCCGCTACGCCAAGAGCCTGATCGCCATCGGCAACGGTGCCGGGGCCGACCGTGAAATGGGGCTGCGCACCGAGATCGTGGCCGGGGCCAACCCTTACACCGACGACCTGTCGAACGGGGTCGCGGTGCAGGTGCTCTACGAGGGGCAGCCACGTGCCGATGTTCAGGTCGAGCTGTTCGACAAGGCCCCCGGCGCGGCGACGGGCGTTTCCAGCCTGCACCGCACAGATGCCGAGGGGCGGGTGACATTACCGGTTCACGCCGGGCACGAATATCTGGTGGATTCGGTGGTGTTCAATGCGCTGGACGCCGAAGTCGAAGGTGATCACGCATGGGAATCGCTTTGGGCGTCGCTGACGTTCAAGGTTCCCGACGAGTGAGCGACATCATTGCCGCGCTGCGCGGTGCGGTGGGTGCGGCCGCTGTGCTGACCGGCGCCGACGCCGCGCCGTGGTCGCGGGACTGGACCGGTGCCTACACCTGGGCGCCGCTCTGTGTCGTGCGGCCCGCAACCACCGCCGAGGTTTCGGCGGTGATGCGTCTGGCGCATGAGAATCGTGTGCCGGTGGTGCCGGTGTCGGGCAATACCGGGCTCGCCGGGGGGACCGTGGGGGACGGCGCGGTCATGCTGTCGCTGGACCGGATGAACCGGGTTCAGGACATCCGCACAGCCGCGCGGATCGCCGTGGTCGAAGCGGGGGTGATCCTTTCGGCGCTGCACGACGCGGCGCTGGCGCAGGGGCTGGTGTTTCCGCTGACGTTCGGGGCGCGCGGCTCCTGCATGGTCGGCGGATTTGTCAGCACCAACGCCGGTGGCTCCAATGTGCTGCGCTACGGCAACACCCGCGATCTGGTGCTGGGACTCGAAGTGGTGATGGCCGACGGTGAGGTGATGAACCTCATGTCGGAACTGCACAAGGACAACTCGGGGCTGAACCTGAAACATCTGATGATCGGCGCCGAAGGCACTTTGGGTGTGATCACCCGGGCGGTCCTGAAGCTGGTGCCAAAGCCGACGGCGACGGCAACGGCGATGGTTGCGCTGCCGTCGCTGGACGCGGCGCTGGCACTGCTGCACAGGGTGCAAGAGGCCACGGGCGGCGCGGTCGAGGCGTTCGAATACATGCCGCGCCGCTACCTTCAGGAATATGCCCGCCGCTATCCGCAGGCCCGCCCCCCGTTTGCGACCGAGTACTTGCATTGTGTCATGGTCGAAATCGCCTCGAGCGCGCCGCGGGATGTGACGGCATCGACAGATGGTACCGTACCTCTGACCGCGCTGCTCGAGACGCTGCTGGCGGACATGCTGGAACAGGGATCGGTGCTGGACGCCGTGGTGGCGCAGAACGAGGCGCAGCGCAGCGAAATCTGGGCGCGGCGCGAGGCGGCAGGACCGCTGTCGTTGAGCCACAGCCCGATGGTGAACAACGACGTCGCGGTGCCGCTGGACAAGGTGGCGGTGTTTCTCGCGCGGATGGATGCGCGGCTTGCGACGCTGGACCCGGCGGCGGTGCCGCTGGTGGTGTCGCACCTGGGGGACGGCAATGTGCACTACACGGTCTGGCCGGGCAGTCCGGACCCGGCGCATTGCGATGCCATCATGCAGGCGGTCGAGGATGAAGTGCTGGCGCTGGGCGGGTCGTTTTCCGCCGAACACGGCATCGGTCTTGCCAAGCGGCCCAGCATGGCGCGCCGCAAGGACCGCGTCGCGGTTGCGGCGATGAAATCGATCAAGGCGGCGCTGGACCCGCGTGGCATCCTCAACCCCGGCAAGGTGTTTCCGGACTGAGGCACGCCCGCAGTTGCGGTTGCGGCGTGAACTGGCTCAGACCTTGGCCGTGCCGCTGTGCCAGTCGAAAAAGCCCGGGCCCGCGGTGGCCAGCAGCTCGGCCGCCAGATCCCGCCCCATCTCTGCACCCTCCGCAACCGGCCCCTCGCGTCGTCCGGAATGTGCGACCGATCCGTCGGGGCGCAACACCTCGCCGCGCAGGGTCAGTGTCGCGCCGTTCAGTTCCGCCAGCCCGGCAATCGGTGTTTCACAGGATCCGTCGAGCCGGGCAAGAAAGGCACGCTCGGCGGCCAGACGCTGGCCGGTGGGGACATGGTGGATCGCCGCCAGCATCTGTGCCACCCGGTCGTCCGCTCCGCGCCGCTCGATGCCGATGGCGCCCTGGGCCACCGCGGGCAGCATGTCGCCGGTATCAATCGGGGTCCGTGGCACCCCGTCAATCTTCATCCGGTTCAACCCGGCCATCGCCAGGAAGGTGCAGCTTGCCACACCGTCGGCGAGTTTCTTCAGGCGGGTCTGCATGTTGCCGCGGAATTCGACCACGGTCAGATCCGGGCGGCGATGCAGCAGTTGCGCACGGCGGCGCAGGGACGAGGTGCCGACGACGGCCCCCGGCGCAAGCTCGGCGATGCTGCTGAAATCCGGCGAGATGAAGGCGTCGCGTACATCCTCGCGTGGCAGATAGGTGTCCAGGACCAGCCCGCCGGGTTGCAGCACCGGCATGTCTTTCATCGAATGCACGGCGATATCAATGCCGCCCGACAGCAGCGCCTCTTCGATTTCGCGGGTAAACAGACCCTTGCCGCCGATCTCCTTCAGGGGCCGGTCGATGATGCGGTCCCCCGTCGTCTTGATCACGACAATCGAAAATGCCTCATGCGGCAGGTCAAAGGCTGTGGCCAGCCTGTCGCGGGTCTCGTTCGCCTGGGCCAGCGCCAGCGGCGAGCCGCGGGTGCCGATTTTCAGAGGTGCGGCGGGGGTGGGAAGGTCAGCTATCATGCCCGAGACTTAGCGGCGTCGTCTGGCCGGGGCAATGCTCGCGCGGGCGCGGGACGGAAAATCTTCGATGGGCGCTGCGGCCGTCAAAGTGGCGGTGGCCTGTCAGGTGACGGCGACCGCCCTACCTCCTGCCGGGTTGACATCCCGGCGCTGGCATCGGACCACCTGCCAAACCGAAGAGGACATCCGCGAATGACCAAGACCATCCTGCGTGCGCTCGCCGGCGAGACCCTGCCCACGCCTCCGATCTGGATGATGCGCCAGGCCGGACGGTATCTGCCCGAGTACAAGGCGACACGGGCACAGGCCGGGGATTTCCTGTCGCTGTGCTACAACCCCGAGCTTGCCGCCGAGGTGACGCTGCAACCGATCCGCCGCTATGGTTTTGACGGGGCGATCCTGTTTGCCGACATTCTGCTGCTGCCGCAGGCGCTGGGCGCGGATCTGTGGTTTGTGACCGGTGAGGGGCCGCGGTTGTCCACAATCACCAGCGAAGCCGATTTTGCCGCGCTCAGGCCGGTGCATGCCATCGACGACACGCTGGCGCCAATTTACGAGACGATCAGGATCCTGCGGCGCGAACTGCCGGCCGAGACGACATTGATCGGATTCGCCGGTGCGCCCTGGACGGTGGCCACCTACATGATCGCGGGGCAGGGTACTCCGGATCAGGGTCCGGCCCATGCGCTGAAGGATGGAAACCGGGCGCTGTTCGAACAGTTGCTGGGCAAGATCACCGAAGGCACGATCGAATATCTGTCGCGCCAGATCGAGGCTGGTGCCGAAGTGGTCAAGCTGTTCGACAGCTGGGCCGGGTCACTGTCGGGCGCGGATTTCGAGCGCTATGCCAAAGAGCCCGCGCGCGTCATCACCGAGGCGCTGAAAAGGCGGCATCCGGGCATACCGGTCATCGCCTTCCCGCGCCAGGCCGGGCAGGGCTACGTCGGCTTCCACGCCGCCACCGGGGCCGACTGCGTGGCGGTGGACGATTCGGTGACCCCGGAATGGGCGGCGGAACATGTGCAGGTGTCGGGCTGCGTGCAGGGCAATCTGGCCTCGTCGCACATGGTGACGGGCGGCGCGGAACTGGTGGCCGAAACCCGGCGGGTGGTGCAGGCCTTTTCGGAGGGGCCGCATATCTTCAATCTGGGCCACGGCATCACACCGGATGCGGACCCGGCCAATGTGCAGCTGATGATCGACACGGTGCGCGGGGCCTGATCCTGCGTGCGCGATGATCCCGTCGCGTCCATTGGACAGCGATCGCGCCGGACCGGCAAAGGCTGCGGTCCGGTCGCCCCGGTTTCATGATCAAGGCGCGCGGTCGACACCTGCCTGAGAGTGTCATGCACAGGGGCTCTGCCGGTTTGCACATTGCGTTTGGGGCGGCGCGGCCTAGATTGCGCCCCTAACGCGGGAGGTGCACCATGACGGCAATCGTTCAGATCGCAAACGTGGAAAAGGTATACGACGGCGGTTTCGCAGCCCTGAAAGGCGTCACGCTGGACATCGAGGAGGGTGAGATCCTTGCCCTGCTCGGGCCGAACGGCGCCGGGAAGACGACCCTGATTTCCACGATCTGCGGGATCACGCTGCCGAGCACGGGCAGTATCCGGGTCGGGGGGCATGACGTGGTGCACGACTTTCGCGGTGCACGCGCCCTTGTCGGGCTGGTGCCGCAGGAAGTGACGCTGGAGCCGTTCGAAACGGTGTGGAGCACGGTGCGGTTTTCCCGCGGGCTGTTCGGCAAGGCGAAAGATGACGCTCTGATCGAGAAGATCCTGCGCCAGCTGTCGCTGTGGGACAAGAAGGACACCGCGATCCGGGCGCTGTCCGGCGGCATGAAGCGGCGGGTGATGATCGCCAAGGCGCTGAGCCACGAACCGCGGGTGTTGTTTCTCGACGAGCCGACCGCCGGTGTCGACGTGGAGCTGCGCCGCGACATGTGGGAGATCGTCGCCGGGCTGAAAGCGGACGGGGTGACGATCATCCTCACCACCCACTACATCGAAGAGGCCGAAGCCATCGCCGACCGGGTTGGCGTGATCAACAACGGGCAGCTGCTGCTGGTCGAAGAGAAAGCGGCGCTGATGACCCGGATGGGGCAGAAGCACCTGCGCATCGACCTGCAATCCCGGATTGGTGCCGTGCCTGACGCGCTCGCCGGGTTCGATCTGGAACTGGCCGACGAAGGCGCGGCGCTGGTCTATCGGTATGACACCCGGGCGGAGCGCACCGGGATCGCCAGCCTCATGACGGCGATGAGCGCGGCAGGGCTGGTGCTGCGGGACCTGCAGACCAGCCAGAATTCGCTCGAGGACATCTTTGTCGGCCTCGTGCACAAGACGGAGGACGCGGCATGAACTGGCAGGCGGTCAAGTCGATCTATTGCTTTGAAATGGCGCGGTTCTTTCGCACGCTGATGCAAAGCTTCATCTCGCCGGTGATCTCGACCTCGCTGTACTTCGTGGTGTTCGGCGCGGCCATCGGCAGCCGGATCGAGCAGGTCGAGGGCGTGTCCTACGGCGCGTTCATCGTGCCCGGGCTGATCATGCTGAGCGTGATCACCCAGTCGATTTCCAACGCCTCCTTCGGGATCTATTTTCCCAAATTCATCGGCACGATCTATGAACTGCTGTCAGCGCCGATCAATTTCCTCGAAATCGTGATGGGCTATGTCGGTGCGGCGGCGACCAAGGCGCTGTTCATCGGGCTGGTCATACTCGGCACTGCCGCGCTTTTCGTGGATCTGAGCATCCAGCATCCTGTTGCCATGCTGGTCTTTCTGGTGCTGACCTGCCTCAGCTTTTCCTTGCTGGGATTCATCATCGGGATCTGGGCCGGGAACTTCGAGCAGTTGCAGCTGGTGCCTCTGCTGGTGGTGACGCCGCTGGTGTTTCTGGGCGGGTCTTTCTATTCGATCTCGATGTTGCCCGAGGCCTGGCAGACTGTGGCGCTTTTCAATCCCGTGGTCTACCTGATATCCGGCTTCCGCTGGGCGTTCTTCGGGATGGCGGATGTTCCCATCGGTCTGAGCCTGATGGCAATTGCGCTGTTCACCGGTCTGTGTCTGGGCGCGATCTGGTGGATTTTCCGCACCGGGTGGAAGATCCGAACCTGAGTCGATTGTGCTGGCGCAACCTGACGGGGACTGCCTATTGAGACGCGGGGAGCGCGGTCAGTGCGGCGCGGCTGTCCGGGCACGGACCAGGGGACACGGCGTGGCGGCGGCTGCGGCGCCGCGATCTGAGTATTTTTAAAGAGAAGAAACGCGGGCGGGTTTTGCGCCCGGCGCGTTGATCGGGGGCTGGATATGAGGCGAAGTGTGCGGCTGGCGGATGCCAGGGATCTGCCGGTGTGGCGGCGCCCCGTGACCCTGCTGTTCCTGATGGCCATCGCGATGCCGCTGTCTTTTGCGACATGGTCGGCATTGCTGAACAACTTTGTCATCGAGGTGGCGGACTTTGACGGGGCGGACATCGGCTGGCTGCACAGCGTGCGCGAGATCCCGGGCTTTCTGGCGGTCGGGGTGATTGCGATCATCATCTTCATCCACGAACAGGTGCTGGCGCTGATCGCGCTGACCCTGTTGGGGGTGGCCACCGCGGCGACGGCATGGTTTCCGCAGATGGGCGGGATCCTGACCATCACCATGCTGAGTTCGATCGGGTTTCACTATTACGAGACGGTGAACCAGTCGCTGCAGTTGCAGTGGCTCCCGAAGGAGCGGGCGCCGCAGATGCTGGGGCTGCTGCTGGCCGCGGCGTCGGGGGCGACCCTGGTGGCCTATGTGCTGATCGTGATGACCTGGAAGGCCTTCGATCTGAGTTACAACTTCGTTTACCTGGTTTCGGGCGGCCTGACCCTGGTCATGGTTGGGTACTGCGCCTTTGCCTTTCCGCGCTTCGAAGCGCCCAACCCGCAAATCAAGAAGATGATCCTGCGCCGCCGGTACTGGCTGTATTATCTGTTGCAGTTCATGTCCGGCGCGCGGCGACAGATTTTTGTGGTTTTTGCCGGTTTCATGATGGTTGAACACTTCGGCTTCGAGGTCGACGAGGTGACCGGCCTGTTCCTGATCAACCTGGTGGCCAACATGGTCCTCGCGCCGCTGATGGGGCGGGCGGTGTTCCGGTTCGGAGAACGCAACACACTGGTCTTTGAATACATCGGACTGGTCTGCGTGTTCCTGGCATATGGGGGCGTGTACTGGTTCGGTTGGGGGGTGGTGCTCGCGGCCGCGCTCTATGTGCTGGACCATTTGTTCTTTGCCCTGGCGCTGGCGCTGAAGACCTATTTCCAGAAGATCGCCGCGCCGGGGGACATCGCGCCGACGGCGGCGGTGGCCTTTACCATCAACCATATCGCCGCGGTGTTCCTGCCGGCGCTGCTGGGGTATCTGTGGCTGGTGTCGCCGTCGCTGGTGTTTCTGCTGGCGGCGGGCATGGCGGCCACGTCGCTGGCGCTGGCACTGATGATCCCGCGCCACCCGGCGCCGGGCAACGAGACGGTGTTTGCACAGGGGCTGGCGGCTCCGGCCGAGTAGCCGTCCCTGGGGGCGCGCTTGCGCAGCGGGCGCGTCCGTGCAACAGAGCCGCCAGCACCGACCCATGAAAAGAGGCCCGCCATGACCACCTTTACCGCGCTTACCACCCTGCAGGGCAGGGATCAGGCCGAAGCATTGGGTGAGGCGATGGAGGCGCTCTGGCCGGAACCCACGGGGGTCGGCGTGTTCGAGATCGAGGACGGATCGGGACTGTGGGAGGTCGGCGGCTATTTCGAAGAGCAGCCGGAGGCTTCCGAACTGGCGTTGCTGGCCGCGGCCTTCGGCGCGAGACCCTTTGCGATCTCGGAGATCCCCGAGACGGACTGGGTGGCCAAGGTGCGCCGCGAGCTGGTTCCGGTCGAAGCCGGGCGGTTCTTTGTCTATGGCAGCCATGACGCCGACAAGGTGCCCGAGGGATGCGAGCCGCTGCTGATCGAGGCGGCAATGGCCTTTGGCACCGGGCACCATGGCACGACGCTGGGGTGCCTCCGGGCGCTGGACCAGCTGGCAACCGACGGTTTCACCGGCACAAGCGTTGTCGATGTCGGTTGTGGCACCGCCGTTCTGGCCATGGGGGCGGCCCGGATCTGGCCCGGAGAGGTGCTGGCCAGCGATATCGACGAAGTCGCGGTCGAGGTTGCGGCGGCAAATGTGGCGGCAAACGGGCTTACCGGCCGGGTGAAATGTGTCGAAGCGGCGGGCTTCGAGCATCCCGATCTGGCTGCGGCGGCGCCCTTTGATCTGGTCTTTGCCAACATCCTGAAGGCGCCGCTGATCGACCTTGCGCCGGGTATGGCCCGGCATATCGCCCCCGGCGGTTATGCGATTCTTTCAGGAATTCTTAACGAACAGGCGGATGAAGTGATCGAAGTCTATGCCCGCAATGGCATCAGGTTGACCAAGCGTCAGCAGATCGGCGAATGGAGCACGCTGACTCTCTGCAAAAGCTGATTCGCACGGCCCCGATCCGTTCAAATTGGACGGATCTGCCCAAGTGTTGCCACATTCTGCGGGTACAAAGGGCCGTCGGTGGGGGCCGGGTGTATTTGAGGCCGCAATGGATAACGCACTTCGAAAGTTTGAAAGACGCCATAAATCGATCACGAAGAAGCATCAGCAGCTGGCACGGGGCTATGTGACCCGGCTCGGTAAGAATGGCTTGATTGAACACCAGCCGATGCGGCAACTGCCGCGGGTCTCGGTGAGTTCGTTTGTATTTTTCGTGGCAGGTTTTGTCGGGTTCAAGACCTTTCTGCTGATCAAGCTCGGTGAATCCGAGTATCTCACTCATGTCTCGACCCTGTCGCAGGGCGGCGGGCTCGAAAAGGTCGGGGCCTGGCTGATGGGAATTGATCCGCTGACCGCATGGAGCATGGCGCACGCGGCGCCGATTTTCGGGTAGGGAATTCTAGCCAGAAGGTTGAGGTTCTGACGTCGTCCCGGCCCGGGCGGCGCATTTTTCCGTTTTTGGCCCCTCGTCCGAGGCTCTGGTCGCCAGGTAACAAAAAGGCCGCGGTCCTGTGCAGGAGCGCGGCCTTTGACGTCCGGGTGGGCGCATGTTCAGCGGCGCGCCACCGACTCGATGTCGCTGCGGGTCAGGCCGATGTCGTCCAGTTCGCGATCGGTCAGACGCGACAGGCTCTTGCGGGTGACGCGGGCGTCGTTCCATGCGGCCACCGCGCCAATCGCGGCGACGAACAGTGTCGGGATTTGACGCGCAAGTGGCAGACCACTGTTCGTCCGAGGCGTGTCCAGTGCCGAAACGAAGATATTTCCAATCAGGCCGGCATGGCCAAATGCGCCAAGCGGACGCGACGTATCAAAAGCAGCCATATTCCTGATCCTTCTCATTTGCGGGCATTGCGTTTTGTTGTTGCCCATCTAGTGAGCGGTTTATGAACGCGCAAGACGGCAAAACCGCATGGGTCACATGCAATGACTGCATAACGAGAATGGGCGGTAAACCGCCGGAAAATAGCTGAAAACCGCGCATTTCGGGTGTCGTTATTCGTTTGTGGACTGACGGATTTGCGCCACGCGTGTCGCCTTTGATCCAGACGTGTCGGTTTTGCGCTTCTGCATCGGGGCTTGGCGCGTGTTCGCGTTTCGTGCTAGCTGTGTCCGCAAAACAACAAGGGGCGGCAGGTATGCGGGTATTGGGCATTGATCCGGGGTTGCGCAACCTTGGCTGGGGCGTGATCGACGTCGACGGCAGCCGGTTGCGGCATGTGGCGAACGGGGTCTGTACCAGCGCCGGGCCTGCGCTTGCTCCGCGTCTGCTGTCGCTGCACCACCAGCTGACCGAGATCCTGCGGACCTATGCGCCGCAGGTGGCGGCGGTCGAACAGACCTTCGTGAACAAGGACGCGGTGGCGACGCTCAAACTGGGGCAGGCGCGGGCAATCGCGCTGCTCGTCCCGGCGCAGTTCGGTCTGGAGGTCGGGGAATATGCCCCCAACAAGGTCAAGAAGACAGTGGTCGGCGTCGGACATGCCGACAAGGGGCAGGTTCTGCATATGGTGCAGATGCAGTTGAAAGGCGCGCTGATCAATGGCCCTGACGCGGCGGATGCACTGGCGATCGCGATCTGCCACGCGCACCACGCCCGGGTGCCGGCCCTGCGGGAGATGCGGGCATGATCGGGCGGGTGGCCGGACGGGTCGAATACAAGGGAGATGACCATGTGCTGATCGACGTGCGTGGCGTCGGCTATATCGTCTATTGTTCGGACCGCACGCTGGCGGCCTTGCCCGGGCCGGGCGAGGCGGCGGCGCTGTTCACCGATCTGCTGGTGCGCGAGGATCTGCTGCAACTGTTCGGCTTTCTGTCGCTGGTGGAAAAGGAATGGCACCGGCTGCTGATGACGGTGCAGGGGGTCGGCGCCAAGGCTTCGCTGGCCATTCTGGGCACGCTGGGTCCGGACGGGGTGAGCCGGGCCATCGCGCTCGGCGATATCAATGCGGTCAAGGCGGCCAAGGGGATCGGCCCCAAGACGGCGCAGCGGGTGGTGCTGGAACTGAAGGACAAGGCCCCGGTGGTGATGGCGATGGGGGCCTCTGTGGCGCCGTCGCCCGCAGACGATCCAGGCGAGGTGATCGAGGTGCCGGTGGCGTCGAAAACCCGTGCCGTTCCGGCGCCGCGTGCCACTCCGTCCGCCCAGGCCGAGGCGCTGTCGGCGCTGGGAAATCTGGGGTATGGACCAGGCGAGGCGGCAGGCGCGGTGGCGCAGGCGGCGGGGGATCTGCCGGAGGCCACAACACCCGAATTGATCCGCGCCGCGCTCAAGCTGCTGGCGCCCAAGGCATGAGGCCAGAGCATTATTTGTCCGCCCCTGCCGATGGCCTGAACTGTGCGGGAGAGAGCCATGACAGAGTCTGATCCGGACCTGCGCCCCGAGATGCAACCGGGCGAGTTTGACCGGGCGCTGCGACCGCAGACGCTGGACGATTTCGTCGGCCAGGCCGATGCGCGGGCCAACTTGCGGGTGTTCATCCAGTCGGCGCGCCAGCGGGGCGAAGCCATGGATCACACGCTGTTTCACGGGCCCCCAGGTCTTGGCAAGACGACGCTGGCGCAGATCATGGCCCGCGAACTCGGCGTCGGCTTCCGCATGACATCGGGTCCGGTTCTGGCCAAGGCGGGGGACCTTGCGGCGATCCTCACCAATCTCGAGGCAAAGGACGTGCTGTTCATCGACGAAATCCACCGGTTGAACCCGGCGGTCGAAGAGGTGCTCTATCCGGCGCTGGAAGATTACGAACTGGATCTGGTGATCGGCGAGGGACCGGCGGCCCGCACCGTGCGGATCGAACTGCAACCCTTCACGCTGGTCGGCGCGACGACTCGGCTCGGGCTGCTGACCACGCCGCTGCGGGACCGGTTCGGCATCCCGACTCGGCTGCAATTCTACACCGTCGACGAGTTGCATCTGATCGTCACCCGCAATGCGCTGAAACTGGGCGTCCCCGCCGAAGATGGCGGCGCCCGAGAGATAGCCCGGCGTGCCCGTGGAACACCGCGAATTGCCGGGCGCCTGCTGCGCCGGGTGGTGGACTTTGCCGTGGTCGAGGGCGACGGCGTGGTGACGCAGGCGCTGGCCGACTCGGCGCTGACGCGGTTGGGGGTCGACCATCTGGGCCTGGATGGCGCAGACAGGCGTTATCTGTCGCTGATTGCAGAGAATTACGGCGGCGGGCCGGTGGGCATCGAAACGCTGTCCGCGGCACTGTCGGAATCCCGGGATGCGCTCGAAGAGGTGATCGAGCCCTTCCTCTTGCAGCAGGGGTTGATCCAGCGCACGCCACGCGGCCGGATGCTGGCCCAGAAGGCCTGGACACATCTGGGCCTGCCGATGCCCAAGCCGGTGGGACAGAGTGACCTGTTCGGCTGAGGGACTGCCTGTCTGGCCAGTCGGGAGCGATGCCGGTATCAAATCTGTGCCGGGAAACAGTGGCCGCCGGGTGATTGATTTCCGGGCGGCTGCTGTGCGACATGCGCCCGTGACGCAACGGACGAGGCCACGTACATGCAGGATCTGACACCGCAGGACATTCAGGCGCTGTTCACCCGCGCCGATGGCAGCTATTTCTTTGCACGTTGGGGGCGGCCGTTGGCGCCGGTGATCTTTGGCGTCGAAGATGCCAGCCTGCCGGTCATCAAGGGCGCCATCGAAGCGGTGGCGACTCTGGGTCGGCTCGAGATCGTCGAGGTGGACCCGGAGTTGGGCGCCAACCTGATGGTGTTCTTCTGCCGCGACTGGGCCGAACTGTCGGACGTGCCCAACCTGGACAAGCTGGTGCCGGACCTTGACCCGCTTGTGGCCCGCCTGAATCAGGCGGATGCGAACCAGTACCGGACTTTCCGTTTTGACGATGCCGGGGCGATCCGCGCGGCATTTGTGTTTCTGCGCATGGACGCGGCGCTTGGCGCGCTGTCGGCGGATGCGCTGGCGCTGGGGCAGGCGGTGCAGACCCTGTTGCTCTGGTCCGACGGGGCGTTTGCCAAATGGTCGCCGCTGGGCGAAATCGCCGACGGCCGCGTTGTGGTGCGGCCCGAGATCGCGGCACTGATTCGGGCGGCCTATGATCCTGTCCTGCCTGCAATGACGCAGGATTCCAGCCACGCCCTGCGGCTTTTTGCTCGCTCTGGTGGCGACGCGGCCTAGCTGGCGGCGGCGCTGTCGATGCCGACGGTTGCGCCTTGGCGCTGCGCTGCCTAGGGTCCGGACCAGAATGGGGCATCCGGGGCTGTCAGAGTGAAAACCCATATTTTTCCGATCCGGGTCTACTACGAAGACACCGACATGGCGGGAATCGTCTATTACGCCAATTATCTGCGCTACATCGAACGCGCCCGCAGCGACTGGGTGCGTACCCTGGGCATCGACCAGAACCGGATGCGGGAACGCGACGGTGTGGTTTTTGCCGTGCGCCGCGTCGAGGCTGACTATCTGATGCCCGCGAAATTTGATGACGAGCTGGAGGTCAGGACCGTGACGCGGGCGGTGACAGGGGCCCGGCTGGTCATGGGGCAGGAGGTCTGGCGCGGCGCCACCAGGCTGTTTCAGGCCGAGGTGACCATCGTCTGCCTTGGGGAAAGCGGCCATCCGGCGCGCCTTCCGGCAAATATCCGCCTGCTGCTGCACTGATCCGCGCCGGAATTGCCCGGCGAAGGCCGTAATTCCCGCAGAGCGGGTGCCGGATGACGGCAATGTGTTGGCGTTTACCCAGCAAATCGGATAAACAGCGCCCTAATCAGAGCCGCGGCAGCGCGGCCGAACCGGATAAAGAGCAGGCAAATGGAAACGCAGACCCTAGCGCTCGCCAGCGAGATCGATTTCTCGATGTGGGCGCTGTTCGCACGTGCGACGCTGACTGTGAAACTGGTGATGGCGATGCTGATCATCGCCTCGTTCTGGTCCTGGTCGATCATCATTCAGAAGCTGATCTCGTACCGCCACGCCCGCAAAGAGGCTGCCGTGTTTGATCAGGCATTCTGGAGCGGTGAGCCGCTGGACGAACTGTTTGACCAGATCGGGGTCGATCCGGGCGGGCGCGCCCAGAGGGTCTTTGCCGGCGGCATGATGGAGTGGCGCCGGTCGCACCGGGCGGACGGCGGTCTCATTGCCGGGGCGCAGGCGCGAATCGACCGGTCGATGGACGTGGCGATCCAGAAAGAGGCCGAAGCCTTGCAAAAGGGCTTGCCGGTGCTGGCGACCACGGGGTCGACCGCTCCGTTCGTGGGCCTGTTCGGGACGGTCTGGGGCATCATGAATGCCTTCATCGAAATTGCGCAGCAACAGAACACCAATCTGGCGGTTGTTGCCCCGGGCATCGCCGAGGCGCTGCTGGCAACCGGTCTGGGCCTGCTGGCGGCGATTCCGGCGGTGATTTTTTACAACAAGCTTTCGGCGGATGTGGACCGGATCATCGGCGGCTACGAGGCTTTTGCCGACGAATTCTCGACCATCCTGTCGCGCCAGCTGGATTCCTAGGCCATGGGCGCCGGTGTCATGAAATCAGGCGGCGGGGGCGGGCGCAGAGGCCGTCGGCGCGGCGGTCGTGCGCAGCCGATGGCGGAAATCAACATCACGCCATTTGTGGACGTGATGCTGGTGCTGCTGATCATCTTCATGGTGGCCGCGCCGCTGCTGACCGTTGGTGTGCCGGTGGAACTGCCCAAGACGGCTGCCAACGCGCTGCCGTCCGAGAACGAAGAGCCGCTGACCGTAACGATCGATGCGGCCGGCGTGGTGATGATCCAGACCACCGAGGTGGCGCGGGATGATCTGGTGAACCGCCTGCGCGCCATCGCCACCGAGCGGTCGGATGACAGGGTGTTCCTGCGGGCCGACGGTGCCGTACCCTACGAGACGGTGGCGCAGGTGATGGGCGCGCTGAACGCGGGTGGATTTTCCTCAATCGGACTTGTCACGGATATCGGCGGGCCGGCCCTTGACGGGTCGGGACGCTAGGGCGCGGACTTTTGAATACGGGTCAATATATCTCGGGGATCGGCCATGCCGCCCTGATCCTGTGGGTGTTCTTCGGAGACGTCTTCGTCTCTGATCCGCCGCCCATGGAGGTCAGCGAAGTGCAGATTCTGTCCGAGGCCGAGTTTGCAGCCCTGACGGCGCCGTCACAGCCGCCCGAAAGCACCGTGGATGTGGCGGCCCCCCCGGCGCCCGAGCCGGAACCGGTGCCCGAACCGGCCCCTGCTGCGCCGCCGCCGGACCCGACCCCCGCGCCACCACCCGAGCCCGAACCGGCCCCTGCGCCCGCACCCGAACCCGCGCCGGTTGCGCCGCCCCCGCCGCCGCCGCCGCCCACAGCGGAAGTGACCGACACGCCGCCGGTGATGGACCCCCCGGCGCAGGACACCGTGCGTCTGCCCGAAACCTCGCCGCGCCCGCAGCCGCGCCCGGCACCGCGTGTCGCAGCAGAACCCGTGGCACCGCCGCCGCCGAACGCCGACGTCGCACCTGAAGTGCGCGAAGCGGTGGTGCCGGATGCCGCCCCGGCCGAAGTCACACCCGAGCCGGAACAGCAGGCCACGGCACCCGAGGAGGCGGCGACCGAGATCGTGACCGAAGCAACCGAGCCGCCACGGTCGGCGCCGGATGCGTCGCTGCGTCCGCGCACAAGGCCAAGCCGGCCGGAACCTGCCGCACCCCCGCAGCAGACGCAGACCGCCGAAGCGGCGGTCGCCAAACCGGCTGAAAAGCCCGCCGAAAAACCTGCGGAAAAACCGGCTGCGAAGCCGGCGGAAAAACCCGCAGCCAAACCTGCGCAGTCCGATACCGCGGATGCGGTGGCTGCGGCCCTGGCCCAGGCGCTGTCGGGCGGCACCACCGCACCACAGCCGAACGTGCCCACGGGGCCGCCGATGACCAGCGGCGAAAAAGATGCCTTGCGGGTCGCCGTGCAGGGGTGCTGGGTCGTCGATGTCGGCAGCCAGGCCGCGGATGTGACCGTGACCGTGGCGATGGAGATGGAGCCGAACGGCAAGGTGATTTCCAACTCCATCCGCATGATCAGCTCTCAGGGTGGGTCAGGCCAGGCGGTGGACACGGCGTTTCAGGCCGCGCGCCGGGCGCTGCTGCGCTGCCAGGGCGATGGTTACCGGCTTCCGGCGGAAAAGTTTGGTCAATGGCAGCAGATCGAGATGACCTTTGACCCTGACGGGATGCGGATGCGCTGAATGACACGATTGTGCTGCAAAATAGGAGTCAGCGTCCTGTCGGGGGCACTTTTCCCGGTGCAGGGCGTTTGGCGATCGGATAAACCCCGGTATGCTGCGCCAGAGAACGGACAGGCGGCCGGAACAGGCCGCGGGAAAAAGCCTGAGAGGAAGGGCAAGTGATGAGACATATTCTAGCCTGCGTCACCCTGGCCGCTGCGGCGCTGAGCGCATTTGCGGCACCGTCAGCAATGGCACAGAGCGGACCGCTGCGGATCACCATCACCGAAGGCGTGATCGAACCGATCCCCTACGCGGTGCCCAGCTTTGTCGCGGAATCCGCGGCGGCACAGGGGTATGCCGATCAGCTGAGCCGGGTGGTCGCCGATGATCTGACCGGCACGGGCCTGTTCCGGGAAATTGCCCGCGAAGCGCATATCTCGAACATCACCTCGTTCCAGAGCCCGGTGCAGTTCGCCGACTGGAAAGCCATCAATGCCCAGGCTTTGATCACCGGTGCGGTCGATGTGAACGCATCCGGTCAGCTGATCGTGAAGTTCCGGGTCTACGATGTCTTTGCAGGCACGGAGCTGGGCGACGGGATGCAGTTTGCGGGCACCGCGGACGGTGTGCGCCGCATGGCGCACAAGGTCGCGGATCAGGTCTATTCACGCATCACCGGCGAGTCGGGTTATTTCGACAGCCGCGTGGTCTTTGTGTCGGAGACGGGTCCCAAGGATCAGCGCTCGAAGCGGCTGGCGATCATGGATTACGACGGCGCAAATCTGCAATACCTGACCGGCAGCCGCTCGATTGTTCTGGCACCGCGGTTTTCGCCCAGTGGCGACCGGGTGCTTTATACCAGCTACGAAACCGGCGAACCCCGGGTGCATGTGCTGAACGTCGGAGACGTCCAGAGCCGGATCCTGCCGACCCAGGCGGGCATGATGAGCTTTGCCCCGCGCTTTGCCCCGGACGGGCGCAACGTGGTCTATTCGGTGACGCAGGGGGCGAACACCGACATCTTCCGCATGGACATCGCCAGCGGCGCGACGTCCCAGCTGACCAATGCGCCGTCGATCGAGACCGGCCCGAGCCTGTCCCCGGACGGCAGCCGCATGGTGTTCGAAAGCGACCGCAGCGGCACCCAGCAGCTTTATGTGATGGCGGCGAACGGCGGCGAGCCGCAGCGGATCAGTTTCGGCGCAGGCCGGTACGGCACGCCGGTGTGGTCGCCACGCGGTGATCTGATCGCCTTTACCAAGCAGAACGCCGGGCGGTTCCATATCGGGGTGATGCGGGTCGACGGTTCGGAAGAGCGGCTGTTGACGGCATCTTTCCTTGACGAAGGCCCGACCTGGGCGCCGAACGGCCGGGTGCTGATGTTCATGCGGGAAACCCAGGGCGCCCAGGGGGCATCTGCCCTGTATTCGGTTGACATTTCGGGGCGCAACCTCAAACCGGTGCGCACCCCGGAGGGGGCCTCGGATCCGAGCTGGGGGCCGTTGCAGTGACATTGCGGTGCCGGGCGCAAAATTCTTGCAAAGAATTTTGGCAAGAATTTTCTGAAAATTCTTGTGTAGCGCCGGTGGCACCGCGGTGCCGCGTTTGCAAGGCTCTGCGGCTGTGGTAGCGTGTAAAAAAATCAAGAGCAGGACAGGATCGATGAACCACATTTCCAAAGCTTTGGTGCTGATGACGGCACTGGGCGTGTCGGCGTGCACCAACCCCAACCGGTTCCCGGGCGACAGCAGCGGCGCTGGGTATGACGCCTCCGCAGGCGGTCAGAATGGCACAAGCGGCATCGTGCCGGGCAGCGCCAACGACCCGCGGTCTGCGGCGTATTTCCAGCAGACTGTGGGCGACCGGGTTCTGTTCGCGGTCGATCAGTCGTCGCTCAGCGCCCAGGGGCAGGCGACGCTGGACGGGCAGGCACAGTGGCTGATGACCAATTCCGACTACCTCGCGGTGATCGAAGGTCACGCGGACGAGCAGGGCACCCGGGAATACAACCTCGCGCTTGGAGCGCGGCGGGCCAATGCGGTGATGGAATATCTCATCGCGCGTGGCATCCCGGCGAGCCGGCTGAAGTTCGTGACCTACGGCAAGGAGCGGCCGATCGAAATCTGTTCCGAAGAAGCCTGCTATGCCAAGAACCGTCGCGCCGTGACGATCATCTCGGCCGGTGGGCTGACCAGCTAAGCCAGAACAGGGGGCGGCCTTATGCGTCTGAGTGCAATCTTACTGACCTTCAGCCTTGCGGCTGGGGCCGTCTCGGCGCAGCAGGCCGAAACTCTGGCGGATATCCGGCAGGACCTGTCGGTGCTTTACGTTGAACTGCAGCGCCTGCGCACCGAGCTGAGCACCACCGGCAGCAGCGGCATGACCGTGGGCGGCAATACCATCGACCGGGTCAACACGATCGAGGCGGCGCTGCAAGCACTGACGTCCAAAGCCGAGGAGATGGAGCACCGTATCGGGCGCATCGTCGAGGACGGCACCAACCGGATCGGCGACATGGAGTTCCGGCTGTGCGAAATCGAGCCCGGCTGCGATATCGGCGCCCTGGGCAGCACACCGCGCCTGGGCGGCGGGAGCGCTCCGGTCGCTGGTGCGACAGCGCCAGCCGCCCCGGTGCCGACCCCCGCTACCGACACCCCGCTGCCCGCGACCGGCGGCGGTGAACTGGCCATGAGTGAAGAGACGGATTTTCGGCGAGCGCAGGAGGCGCTCGCCAAAAGTGACTTTCGCGGCGCCGCTGACCTCTTTGCGGCCTTTCGCCAGACCTATCCGGGCTCTCCGCTAGAAGCGGCGGCCCAACTGGGGCAGGGGCGTGCGCTGGAAGGCGCCGACGACACCCGTGGCGCGGCCCGGGCCTATCTGGATTCCTACTCCGGCTATCCGCAGTCCGAGGTTGCCCCCGAGGCCCTGTTTCGTCTGGGCCGCGCGCTCGGCAAGCTCGGCAGCGTGCAGGAGGCCTGTGTAACCCTGAGCGAGGTAGCCGCGCGCTACCCCGGCGCGGCGGTTGTGCCCGAGGCACAGGGCGAAATGGCGGCCCTTGGCTGCCAGTAGGCCAGACGCGGCGTCGGCGACGTCGCTGGACCAGCGTTTTGCCGAGAGCATGGGCCAGCTTCTGGGGCCTGTCTTCCCACCCGCCGTCGGGCTGGCAGTTTCGGGCGGCGGCGACAGCATGGCGATGCTGTACCTTGCGCACAACTGGACACGTCGCTGGGGCCTGCAGCTGCGGGTTGTGACCGTGGATCACGGTCTGCGCCCCGAGGCGGCGGACGAGGCCGCCATGGTGGCGGACGCCTGTCGCGCGCTTGGCTGGCCACATGAAACCCTGCGCTGGCACTGGGACGGGCAGGGCAATGTGCAGAACGCCGCGCGGCAGGCCCGGCTGCGGCTGATGGATCGCTGGCGCGGCGACCTCGGGCACATTCTCATGGCGCACACCCGCGACGATCTTGCCGAAACCTTTTTGATGCGTCTGGCGCGCGGCTCCGGCGTCGAGGGGCTGTCAGCCATGTCAGCGCGCCGGGTGGTACGGCTTCGGGGCACTGAAAGCCGGGAACCTTCAGGTGACGGCGGGGGCGCGGGAGGGGCGGCCTCTGCGCCGGGCAACCGGGACTCCGAGGGGCCCCGGTCTGCTGGTTTCGAGGTGATCCGCCCCTGTCTGGGCATGCGTCGCGAGGAGTTGCGGCACTATCTTCGGACCTTGCGGGGGCGCTGGGTCGAGGATCCGTCAAACGACGACGCCCGGTATGACCGGGTGCGGATGCGCCGCCTGCTGGTGACGCTGGAGGCGGAAGGGCTGGGGGTCGAAACCTTGGCAATGACGGCGGACCGGCTGTCGCGGGCCAAAGAGGCGCTGACCGCCCGCGCCCTGACCGTCTGGGCCGACACCGGACAGGAGGGGCGCGCGCTGAATGCGGCGACGGGCGATATCCTGTTCCGGCAGACCGGGTTTGCAGCCACGGAACTGGACACGCAGATGCGCCTGCTGGCCGCAGCGCTACAATATGTCTCGTCAACGTCATACCGCCCGCGGTCCGACGCGGTCGAGGCGCTGCTGGACCGTGTGCTGGCAGGCGGCGCCGGAACGCTTCAGGGGTGCGAGGTGCGCAGTTGCGGTGACCTTATTCAGATCAGCCGGGAACCGGCCGCGCTGACGGGGCAGTTGGTTCCCATCTCGGACGGGGCGCTCTGGGATGGGCGCTGGACGGTTTATGGGCAGGAATTCAAGGGTTTGACCCTGCGGTCTCTGGGCGAAGACGGCTGGGCGCAATGCCCCGGGCGCCCCGACGGGGCGCCACGCTTCCGGACCGCCCGGGCGCTGCCCTCGATCTGGGACGGTGACCGACTGGTGGCCTGCGATGCGCTGGGGGTTGGTCCGGGGGGCACAATCCAATTGACGCCAATGGCGCAGCCGGGCAGCAGCTTTGCCAACTTCCTTCTTTCGCATTGAACCGGCTGGCGTGATGTCTATGTTACAGCGTGACGTTGTGTGCTATCAATTGCGCACCGGATTTTAGGAGGTTTTCCTTGGGAAACGCACGTAACATTGCCTTCTGGGTGGTCCTGTTCCTGCTCGTTCTCGCGCTGTTCAATCTGTTCAGCGGCGGCGGCACGACACTTCAGAGCCGCGAAATCAGCTATACTGATTTTGTGGCCGCGGTTGAGAACAAGACCGTCAGCTCTGTCACTCTGGATGGGGAGCAGGTGCGCTTTCGCAGCTCGGACGGCAACGACTATGTGACAATCAAGCCGGAAGATGCCGAAGTGACCAACATGCTGGTCACCAACAACATACCGGTGCGCGCCGAGGCACAGCAGCAGTCTGGCTTTCAGTCCTTCCTGTTGAGCCTGCTGCCCTTCCTGCTGCTGATCGGTGTCTGGATCTATTTCATGAACCGGATGCAGGGTGGCGGCAAAGGCGGTGCCATGGGGTTCGGCAAGTCCAAGGCCAAGATGCTGACGGAAAAGCATGGCCGGGTAACGTTTGACGATGTTGCCGGCATTGACGAGGCCAAGGAAGAGCTTGAGGAAATCGTCGAGTTCCTGCGCAACCCGCAGAAATTCAGCCGCCTTGGCGGCAAGATCCCCAAGGGCGCGTTGCTGGTCGGCCCTCCGGGCACCGGCAAGACCCTGCTGGCCCGCGCGATCGCCGGTGAGGCCGGTGTGCCTTTCTTCACCATCTCGGGTTCCGATTTTGTCGAGATGTTTGTCGGTGTCGGTGCATCCCGAGTGCGCGACATGTTCGAACAGGCGAAGAAGAACGCGCCCTGCATCGTGTTCATCGACGAGATCGACGCCGTCGGCCGCAACCGGGGGGCCGGTTATGGCGGTGGCAACGACGAGCGCGAACAGACGCTGAACCAGTTGCTGGTCGAAATGGACGGCTTCGAGGCCAACGAGGGTGTGATCATCCTCGCCGCCACCAACCGCCGCGACGTTCTCGATCCGGCATTGCTGCGTCCGGGCCGCTTTGACCGTCAGATCACGGTTCCGAATCCCGACATCAAGGGCCGCGAAAAGATCCTCAACGTACATGCCCGCAAGACACCGCTTGGCCCCGACGCCGACATGCGCATCATCGCGCGCGGCACCCCCGGTTTTTCGGGGGCCGATCTGGCCAACCTGGTCAACGAGGCGGCCCTGATGGCCGCCCGTGTGGGCCGCCGGTTCGTGACGATGGAAGATTTCGAAAACGCCAAGGACAAGGTCATGATGGGGGCCGAGCGCCGCAGCATGGTGCTGACTCCCGAGCAGAAGGAAAAGACCGCCTATCACGAAGCGGGGCACGCCGTCGTCGGCCTGTCGCTGCCGCAGTGCGATCCGGTCTACAAGGCGACCATCATCCCGCGCGGCGGCGCGCTGGGTATGGTCGTGTCCCTGCCCGAGATTGACCGTCTGAACTGGCATCGCTCGGAGTGCGAGGAAAAGCTGGCCATGACCATGGCGGGCAAGGCGGCCGAGATCATCAAGTATGGTGCGGACAATGTCTCCAACGGTCCTGCCGGCGACATCCAGCAGGCATCGGCACTGGCGCGTGCAATGGTGCTGCGCTGGGGCATGTCGGACAAGATCGGCAACATCGACTACTCCGAAGCGCACGAGGGCTACAGCGGCCAGACGGCCGGCCTGTCTGTCTCTGCCCACACCAAGGAGGTGATCGAGAGCGAGGTGAAGCGCTTTATCTCGGAAGCTTACGACCGCGCTTTCCAGATCCTGACCGATAAGAACGCAGAGTGGGAACGTCTGGCGCAGGGTCTGCTCGAGTATGAGACGCTGACCGGCGATGAAATCAAGCGGGTGATCCGTGGCGAGCCGCCGCAGGCCGGGCCGGACGACGATGGCCAGGGCGAAGAAGAAACGCCCAGCGTCACGGCCATTCCCAAGACGAAGCCGAAGGCCAAGACCTCTGGCGACGGCGGGCTGGAGCCTGAACCGTCGGTATGATCGAACTGGCCGATCAGGATTGGAACCCCGGGGCTTACTACAGGTTCCGGGGTCTGCGTCTGCGCCCCGCACTGGATCTGTTGCGCGCAGTCGGACCGCTGCCCGAGGGATCGGTGATCGACCTTGGCTGTGGCGGCGGGGCCGTCGGCCCGGCGCTGGGACAGTTGCGGCGTCATCTCGTCGGTGTCGATACCAGCCCGGCGATGCTGTCGCAGGCGCGACTGACCGGGGGCTATGACGAACTTCTGGAACAGGACCTGGCCGAGTGGTCCTCCAGTGCTCCGGTCGCGATGATCTTTTCCAACGCCGCATTGCACTGGGTCGCCTCGCACGAGACCCTTCTGCCCCGGCTGGCGGCGTTGCTGGCTCCGGGCGGGGTGCTGGCGGTGCAGTTCCCGCATCAGAACAACGCGCCGTCGCATCGGCTGTGGCGGTCACTGGTGGACGAGCTTTTCCCCGGCCGGATCGACCCGACGCAGGGACCAAAGGTGTTGCTGCCGGCGGAGTACCATCGCCTGCTCGCGCCTCTGGGCAAGGTCACGCTGTGGGAAACCGAATATTATCAGGAACTGGCACCGGACGGCGAAGGCCACCCGGTACGGCGTTTCACCGAAGGGACCTATGCCCGCCCAATCCTGAACAAGCTGGACAGGGACGAACAGGCGCAACTGATCCGCACCTATGAAAGCGTGATCGGCAAAGCCTATCCCAAGGGGCCGAACGGCACCGTGTTGTTTCCGTTCCGCAGGCTGTTCTTTACCCTCTCGGTCTGACGCGGTGACGGCGGCGCAATGCGGATCGGACGGCAGGGGCGCGCTGGCCAGCGACATCGGCCGCTGCCGGATCTGCGCCACCCGCTTCGCCGGGACCCGCACCGCCCATGCGCCGCGTCCGGTGGCCTGGTTTGCCCCGCAGGCGCGGTTGCTGATCGCCGGACAGGCGCCGGGGATGCGGGTGCACCTCTCGGGCATTCCCTTCGACGATGCCTCGGGTGACCGGCTGCGCAACTGGCTGGGGCTCAGCCGTGACCAGTTCTACGACCGCTCGCGCGTGGCTGTGGTGCCAATGGCCTTTTGCTTTCCGGGTTACGACGCCCGCGGCGCCGACCTGCCGCCGCCGCCGGTGTGCCGGGCCACCTGGCATGATCAGGTGATGCAGGCGCTTCCGGATATCCGCCTGAGCGTGATCATTGGCGCCCATGCGCAGCGGTATCATCTGGGCGGCCGCGACAGTGTCACGCGCACCGTGGCAGGCTGGCGCGACCATCTGCCCGCGCGCATCCCCTTGCCGCACCCGTCCTGGCGCAATACCGGATGGCTGCGTAAGAACCCCTGGTTCGAGGCCGAGCTGTTGCCGGTCCTGCGGGCCAGGGTAAGCTCGGTACTGGGAGAGACGTGATGGACGAAACGACCCCGCTGGACGCGGCCCACGCCGCGATGGAGGCAACCCCGGGCGATGACACCGCGCGTCTGCGGTTCTTTGAACGGCTGGCGGATGCGGAATTGTTTCTGCTGCTGGCGCAGGAGGCTGTGGGCGACAGCATCACTCCCGAACTTTTCGATCTCTCGGACAGCCGCTTTGTCCTGGTGTTTGACCGCGAAGAGCGGCTGACCCGCTTCACCGGCAGCGCTGCGCCCTATGCCGCCCTGCCGGGGCGGGTGATCGCCGCCATGCTGGCGGGGCAGGACATCGGTCTGGGTCTCAACCTCGAGGTGGCGCCGTCGTCATTCCTGATCCCGGCCGGGGCGGTCGACTGGCTGACGCAGACCCTGGGACAAGGCCCCGAGGAAGCTGAGGCCAGACCTGTCGAGGTATTGTCGCCCAGAGGCCTGCCCGACGTTCTGCTGAGCGCGCTGGACACCAAGCTGGGTTTGGCGGCGGGGTTGGCGCGCAAGGCCTATCTGGCGGCCGTGGTCTATGACGACGACAGCCGCGGCCATCTGCTGGGGCTCACCGGCACCACCCCGGGCGCCGAGGCGGCGCTGGCCCGCGCGGTGAACGAAGCACTGGTGTTTTCGGGCATCGAGGCCGGTGCGCTGGATGTGGTGTTTCTGCCGGACAGCGACCCGCTGACCGCCAAGCTCGCCCGGGTCGGCCTGCGGTTCGATCTGCCGCAACCGGCCAGACCAGCCGCGGTCACACCGGCCGCCCCGGGCTCTGATCCTGCAAGGCCGCCAATCCTGCGCTGACCGGCGCCGCTGTCCGCGCCGAAGCCCGGGCCAGAACCTGCACCGTCAAAATCCGGCGTCGCGCGGGTCGGGCGCTGGGTACCGCATGAGCGTGGCAGCTCCAGAGCTGTGCGCCGTCACTCCAGCCCCAGATCCTGCCTAAGTGTCGGCAGCAGGTCACCCGCAGCGGATCGCGCTTCCCAGACCCCGCGGGCAATCGCGCGGGACAGACACAGCGCCGCGGCGTGGCCGATCTGGGTCAGCTCAAGCGGCGGCGCAACCAGCGGTCTGGCACCGGTTGACACCGCAAACACCAGATCGCCGTCATGTGGGCTGTGGGCGGGCAGGATTGCGCGGGCAATGCCGTCATGGGCGGCAACCGCCATGCGCCGCAATTGCGCCTTGTCCAGCGCCGCATCGGTGGCGACGATGGCGATCGTCGTATTGCCAAGCGCCGCCATCGCGGCGGATTTCCGGCTGGGGGGCGGTGTCTGGTATCCCCGCGCCGGGTCGGGGCCAAGGTCGCCGAATTCGCCGCCGATCTCGAACGGCGCGGCCCAGAAATGCCGCCCCGAGGGTGTCGTGACGCTGCCCAGCGGATTCACCGCCACCAGCGCGCCGACCATGGTGCCATCGTCCAGCCGCAGCGAGGCCGAGCCCAGGCCCCCCTTGTGCATCGCGGTCTGCGCACCGGTGCCGGCGCCGTGGCTGCCAAGCGCGAAATGCCCTGCCGCCGCCGCCAGCGCGGCGCGGCCAAGACCGGGGTAAGGATTTTCCCGCCAGCCCTTGGTGCCGCCGTTCAGCAGGTCGAACAGGATGGCGGCGGGCACCAGCGGCACCCGGGCGCTGTGCACGGCAAAGCCGCGCCCGGCATCGTGCAGGGCCTCCATCACGCCCTGGGCCGCCGCCAGACCAAAGGCGCTGCCGCCCGACAGCACCAGCGCATCGACCCCGGGTGCGGTCTTGTCGGGTTCCAGCAGATCGGTTTCACGGGTGCCGGGGGCACCGCCCAGCACCGCGTAGGAGCAGGCAAAGGGCGCCTGAGCGGTGAGCACGGTGGTGCCCGATTTAAGCGCCGCGTCTTCGGCATTGCCCACGCTCAGGCCGGGCACATCGGTGATCAGGTTCAGCGGGCCGGGTTTCATTGCAGCGCCACGCCGCAGGTGGGGTGCGGCCTGCCGGGCGCGGTGCCTCCGGCGAGAGCCGTCACAGGCGGACGGCAGCCCGGGTCAGATGCAGCGACCACCGTCCACCTCCATGCAGACGCCGGTGATCATGCTGGCCTCGTCCGAGCAGAGGTAAAGCGCTGCGGCGGCCAGATCCTCGGGGGTGGAAAAGCGGCCCAGCGGAATGGTGGCGAGGAATTTCGCCCGCATCTCGGGGGTGTCCTCGCCCAGAAAGCTTTTCAGCAACGGGGTCTCACCGGCGACCGGGTTCAGCGCGTTGACGCGAATTCCGGCAGGGGCGAGTTCGACCGCCATCGTCCGGGTGGCGGTGATCATCCAGCCCTTGGAGGCGTTGTACCAGTTGAGCCGCGGGCGCGGCGAGACCCCGGCGGTCGAGGCGATGTTGAGCACGACGCCGGATCCCCGCTGTTTGAAATGCGGCACCAGAGCCCGGGCGGTGAGGTAGACGGACTTGCAGTTCACCGCAAACACCCGGTCAAAGTCGTCTTCGCTCACATCCTCCATCGCGGCGGGCAGGTGGGTGATGCCGGCGTTGTTCACCAGAATGTCGACATAGCCCATCCGGCTGATCGCCTCGGAGGCCATCTGGGCCACGCTGTCACCCTTCGCAACATCGGCGGTGATCGCGATGCCGCCGCACTCGGCGGCGACGCGCTGTGCCGCCTCGGAGTTGAGGTCGGCGAGCATCACAGTCGCGCCTTCGGCGCAGAACCGGCGCGCGATGCCGGCGCCAAAGCCCGAGCCCGCGCCGGTGACAAGAGCGGTCTTGCCGTGAAGTCTCATGGTGGTGTCCCTTCTGCCCGTGGATGTCGGCCTGTTCTAGCCATGATGCGCCGCGACGGTGCGCAGTGTGGAAAAGCCATACAGTGCCTCGAAGCCCTTTTCGCGGCCATGGCCTGATTTTCCTGTCCCGCCGAACGGCAGTTCGACCCCGCCGCCGGCCCCGTAGTTGTTGATGAACACCTGCCCGGCCTTCAGCGCCCGGGCCAGCCGCATCTGCCGGGCGCCGTCCCGGGTCCAGACACCGGCCACAAGGCCGTAGTCGGTGCCGTTGGCGATGGCTAGAGCCTCGGCTTCGCTGTCGAACGGGATGATGACCTGCACCGGGCCGAATATCTCCTGTTGCGCCAGCGGGTGATCCGGCGGAACCGGGCCCAGCAGCGTCGGGGCGAGGTAGTGCCCGGGCGGCAGACCCTCGGGCAGCGGGCTTTGTGCCAGCAGCGGCAGGTCGGCGCCCTGGGTCAGAAACGCCGCGACCCGCGCCTTTTGACGGGCCGAGATCAGCGGACCGATGTCAGGGTCCTCCAGCGCCGGGCCAACGACCTTGGCACGGTAGGCGGCGGCCATGCGGCTGGCGACGGCGTCATAGACGCTGCGCTGCACCAGGATGCGGGATGCGGCGGAACAGGTCTGTCCGGCGTTCTGCAGCCCGGCGTTGACAAGGAACGGCAGGGCGGCGTCGAGGTCGGCGTCCTCGAACACCAGTTGCGGGGATTTCCCGCCCAGTTCCAGCGTCACCGGAATCACGTTGGCGCCCGCCGCGATCTGCACCGCAGCCCCGGTGGCGACCGAGCCGGTAAAGCTGATGTGGTCGATTCCGGGATGTGCCGCCAGCGCCGCGCCGGCCTCGGCTCCCAGGCCGGGCACGACGTTCAGCGCGCCGTCCGGCAGGCCGGCCAACTGGGCGAGCGCGGCAAAACAGAGCGCGGTGAGGCAGGCGTCCTCGGCCGGTTTGAGAACGCAGGCATTGCCCATCGCCAGCGCCGCCCCGACCGAGCGGCCGATGATCTGCATCGGGTAATTCCACGGTACGATATGGCCGGTGACACCCTGCGGGTCGCGCAGGGTATAGACGGTGTACCCCGGAAGGTAGGGGATGGTTTGCCCATGCAGCTTGTCGGCGGCACCGCCGTAGAACTCCAGATAGCGCGCCAGCGCCAGAACATCGGCGCGGGCCTGGCGCAGCGGTTTGCCGACATCCAGTGCTTCGAGTGTCGTCAGGGTGTCAGCATGTTCCAGCACCAGTTGACCAAGGTGGCTGAGTTTGCGGCCCCTGTCGGTGGCGCTCAGCGCCCCCCAGGGACCCGAGAACGTCGCGCGGGCGGCCCTGACGGCGGCGTCGATGTCGCTGGCCCTGCCGCGGGCGATGCGGGCCAGCGGCGCACCGGTTGAGGGATCGAACAGGGGCAGGGTTTCCGGCGTGGCGCGCCACTGGCCATCGACAAGGATATGCGAGGGATCAAACGGCAGGTCGGGCAGCATCAAAGCCTCCTGTGGCAGGATCGGGCAGGCGCGGCGCGGCGGCGATCAGACTTTGGGTATAGGGATGGCGTGGCGCGCCCAACACCTGTTCGGTAGGGCCCTGTTCGACGATCTTGCCGGCCTGCATCACCATGACCCTGTCGGTGATGCCGCGCACAACCGAAAGATCGTGGCTGATGAACAGATAGCTGAGGTTGTAGCGGCGCGACAGGTCGGCAATCAGGTCGAGAATCTGGGCACGCACCCGGACATCCAGCGCCGAGACCGCTTCGTCGAACAGGATCAGGTCGGGGCGGATGATCAGCGCGCGGGCTATGGCGATGCGCTGGCGCTGGCCTCCCGAAAAGGCGTGGATGTATTTGTCGGCGTCCGACGGCGACAGGTTCACGGCGCTCAGGACTTCGGCCACGGCGGCGTCGCGCGCCGCGCCGGTGGGCGCGTTGTCGAGCAGGTGGAACGGTTCGCTGATCAACCGCGACACGCGGTGGCGCGGGTTGAAGCTGCTGTAGGGGTCCTGAAACACCGCCTGCATGTGACGGCGGGTCGAGGGGGTGTTGGTGCGGACCGCCGTACCGGCCAGGGTGATGGTTCCGCTGCTGACCGGATCCAGACCCAGG
Organism: Puniceibacterium confluentis; assembly: GCF_007923445.1. Lineage (GTDB taxonomy): Bacteria > Pseudomonadota > Alphaproteobacteria > Rhodobacterales > Rhodobacteraceae > Puniceibacterium > Puniceibacterium confluentis. The sequence continues at coordinate 175,662 of NZ_VOJI01000004.1, forward strand.
ATGGCGCGGGTCAGGGTGGATTTGCCGCTACCGCTTTCGCCGACCAGCCCGAGGCGTTCGCCGCGCCTCAGATCAAAGCTGATGTCCGACAGCGCAGGAAAACTGCGGCGGCGCTGGAACAGGCCGCTGCGTTTCACCGGATAGTCGCGGCTGACGTTCCGGACCTGCAGCAGGGGCGACTGTAAGGCCACGGGGTGCAGGTCCGCGCGGTGGCGCGAGGCGTCGAACAACGCCCGGGTGTAGGGGTGCCGACGCTGGGCAAACACGTCGTGGGTGGGGCCCTGTTCGACGATTTCGCCCGCGCGCAGCACGGCGATCCGGTCCGCCATCTGGCCGACCACGGCGAGGTCGTGGGTGATCATCATCAGTCCCATGGCGTTATCCTGCACCAGCCGCCTGAGCAGGTCGAGGATCTGCGCCTGTGTTGTGACATCCAGGGCCGTTGTCGGCTCGTCGGCGATCAGCAGAGCGGGGCGGCGGATGATCGCCATGGCGATGACCACACGCTGACGCTGCCCGCCCGAAAGCTCGTGCGGATAGCGGGTCGGCGGCACCCGGTCGGGTGGCAGGCCGACGCGGGCAAGCGTTTCGTGCAGCAGTGCCTGCACGCGGGCGGGAGTCATCGACGGGTCGGATCTGCGGGTGAGGTGCAGGGTTTCGGCGACCTGCTGGCCTATGGTCTGCACCGGGTTGAGCGCGGTCATCGGCTCCTGGAACACCATGCCCAGCGTGTTGCCGCGCTGGTCACACATCCGCGCTTCGCTCAGGGACAGAAGATCGGTGCCGTTCAGCCGGATCCGTCCGCTGGTTCTGGCACCCGGCGGCAGCAGACCCATGGTGGCCAGAGCGGTCATCGACTTGCCCGAGCCGGATTCGCCGGTCAGGGCGAGGATCTCGCCCGGGGCGATGTCCAGCGAGAGGTCGCGCAGGATCCGGGTGGGGCCGAGCGACAGCGACAGGTTGCGGATCTCCAGCAGGCTCATGTCGGGCGCTGCCGCATCCGGGGGTCGAGCGCGTCGCGCAGACCGTCTCCCAGCAGGTTCAGACCCAGCACCATCAGCACGATGGCCATGCCGGGGATCACCGCCACATGCGGCGCGAGCGCAACCATGGTCTGCGCCTCGGCCAGCATCCGGCCCCAGGACGGAGTCGGTGGCTGGGCGCCAAGGCCGACATAGGACAGGCCCGCCTCGGCGAGAATGCCAAGCGAGAACTGGATGGTGCCCTGGACAATCAGCAGGTTGGTGACATTGGGCAGGATGTGTTCGGCACTGATGCGGATGCGGGATTTGCCGGCCACACGGGCTGCCAGGATAAAGTCGCGCTGCCAGAGCGACAGCGCGCCACTGCGGGTGAGGCGGGCGAAGACCGGGATGTTGAAGATGCCGATGGCGATGATGGCGTTCACCGCGCCGGGGCCGAAAACGGCGGTGATCAGGATGGCGATGACCAGACTGGGGAAGGCGAACACCAGATCGTTGCCGCGCATGATCAACTCGTCCAGCCAGCCCCCGGCACGGGCGGCGGCGGCAAGTCCGAGCGGTACGCCGAGCCCCATGCCGATGCCCACGGCGATCACGGCGACACTGATCGACGTGCGGGCCCCGACCATGATCATGCTGAGGATGTCCCGACCGAAGTGATCGGTTCCCAGCAGGTTGGTGCCGTCCGGGACACGCAACCGGGCGGCGATGTTCACACCCGTGACCTCGGCCGGGGTCCAGAGGAAGGACAGCAATGCCGCCCCGAGGAACAGCGCCGTAAGCATCGCACCCAGCATGAGCGACAGCTTCATGCGCGTGACCGCAGGCGGGGATCGACGGCGCCATAGGCCAGATCGACAAGGAAGTTGACCAGTATGACCGCAAAGACCAGCAGCATGACCACAGATTCCACCACGATCAGGTCGCGCTGGCTGATGCTTTGAAAGATCAGCCGACCGAGGCCGGGCAGGAAAAAGACCTGTTCGATGATGATCGCCCCGGCCAGCAGGAATGAAAACTGCAGCCCGATGATCGTCAGAACCGGAATCAGGGCGTTGCGCAGGGCATGGCGCCACAGGGCCTGCCGACGGCTCAGCCCCTTGGCGCGGGCGGTGCGGATATAATCCTCATCCAGGGTATCCAGCAGTGCCGAGCGCAGCACCCGGGTCAGGATCGCCGCCTGCGGCAGGGCCAGGGCGACGGCGGGCAGGGTCAGCGCCCTGAGCGCCGCGACCGGCTCCGCCCAGCCGGGAAAGCCGCCGGCACCAAACCAGCGCAGGCTGATGGCAAAGACCATCACCAGCAGCATCGCAAACCAGAAATTCGGCAGAGCGATGCCAAGTTGCGTCGCGGCCATCACCCCGATGTCGCCCGGTCTGCCGCGTCGGGACGCGGCAAAAAGGCCGGCCGGAAATGCGATCAGAACGGCCAGGCTCAGCGCAAGCAGCGCCAGCGGCAGCGAGACCCAAAGCCGATCTGCCACCATCTGCGCCACCGGGGTGCGATAGGTGTAGGACATACCAAAGTCGCCGGACAGCATGCCGGTGACCCAGTCGACGTACCGCTCGGGCTTCGGCACGTCGAGCCCCAGTTCGGTGCGCAGCGCCGCCAGGGTGTCGGGCTGGGCGTTCAGTCCGAGCATATAGCTTGCCGGGTCGCCGGGTGCGACTTCGACCACCAGAAAAATCACTACCGAAGCAACCAGAAGGCTGATCGCAAGCGAGGTCAAACGCGAGAGGAAATACCGCAGCATGGGCGCAGGTTAGGGCGCTTCGGCAAAGCGGTCCAGAGGCCGCATCGCGAGCGAATTGCAGGAAAGCGGCGCAATGGTCATGTGCCGTCGGCGCGCGGCTGAACGCCGGGAAATCCGTTGGGGTGTGGCGCATGATTGTCCGCGCCTTTGGCGAATCCCGCACGAATCCGACAGATCGTGACGGGCACGGCTGCGACCGCTTGACGCGCCGGGGGCGGCACTCATTATCGGGAAAGGGTAAGGTGCCCCACGAATCGGCAAAGTTCCGCCGTCGATTCGGGCGTTTGTGCAAAAGTGTCGCAGGAGGTCACAAGCTTTTACATCAACAAATTTTTCTGTCGGGTCATTACGAGATTTATTTTGACAGGCCGGGCCGCGCGTGACCAAAATATCAGCTAAGTTTAAAGACTTGCGTTGCCTTCAGGCAGGGGATCGCAGGGGTATGCGACTTTCGTCTTGATAGGAACGTGATAAGTCGTGATTGCCGGGGTTGATCGGTTGCAGCCAGCGCAGGACTGCAGCGAGTCGCCCGAAACAAGTTTCGGCGTGTGAGCGGGAATGGGAGAGGAGCCCGGACCTTCGTCGCGTCGACCGGGGCCGGAGCCAAGCGCTCCGGCTCCAGCATTTTTCGACATGGTCTATTCGGCCCAGCTTACCCCGGTAAGGTCGGTGGCCTGGGTCGGCTGGTTCAGCCACAACCCGCGCAGACGTGCATCTGCAACCGTGGGAAAGGCCAGCTGGAACAGATAGCCGTTCACATAGTCATCCGCGATCATCTGTTCCGCCTGTCGCAGAAGCTCCGAGCGGGCCGCATCATCTGTGGTGGCGTTGAGTTTGGTCATGAGCGTCTGAAACGCCGGATTGTCGTACTGAAAGTAATAGTCGGGCCGGGCATAGATGTTGAGGTCCATCGGTTCGGTATGGCTCACGATGGTCAGGCCAAAGTCGTGACCGCGAAAGACCTCTTCCAGCCACTGCGCCCACTCCAGATTGGTGATCTCGGTTTCGATCCCGACGTCGCGCAACTGGGCCGCGATGATCTCGCCGCCGCGTCGTGCATAGGACGGCGGCGGCAATTTCAGGGTGGTGGTAAAGCCGTCGGCCAATCCCGCCTCGTTCAGCAACGCGCGCGACAGCTCGGGGTCATACTGCGACTGTCCGGTCAGATCGAGATAGTCGGGATTGTGCGGCGCGAAATGCGTGCCGATCGGGGTGCCCAGACCGAACATCGCGCCGTCGATCACGTCCTGGCGGTTGATCGCATGGGCCACGGCCTCGCGCACACGGACATCATCGAACGGCGGCTGCTTGTTGTTCATCGCCAGGATCGTCTCGCCTTCGGTCGAACCGACCAGAACCTGAAAACGCGGGTCGGCCTCGAACTGCGGCAGGTTTTCCGGCGCCGGGAAGCCGGCAAAGGCGTCGATGTCCTGCGCCATCATTGCGGCAAACGCCGCCGTCGGGTCGGAAATGAACTTGAACGTCGCCTGTGTAAGCGCCGGTTTCGTGCCCCAGTAGCCGTCGAACTGGGTCAGGGTGATCTGGTCGCCCTGACGCCAGTCGGCAAATCTGAAGGGGCCGGTGCCAATGGGGGTGGACTTGATGTCGGCAATGCTTTCCGGCGCGACGATGACGGCATCGCCCCAGGCCAGGTTGAACAGAAGGGCGCCGTTGGGCTGGCCGAGAGTCACCACGACCGTTTCCGGGTCGGCCGCCGTAACCTCCGCAATATCGGCAAAAAGCGCCTTCTGGGCGTTCGTGCTGTCCTCGGCCCGGGCGCGGTCAAGCGAGAACTTGACATCATCGGCGTCCATTGCGGTGCCGTCATGAAAGCTCACGCCGCTGTGCAGGTGAAATGTATAGGTCAGCCCATCGGCGCTGATGTCCCAGTCCCGCGCGAGGCCGGGAACCACCGAACCGTCCGGCGCAAAGCGGGTCAACCCTTCGAACACATTGGCATAAAGCACCGAGTCGATGGCGCCGGCGGCGGCGCTTGTCGGGTCCAGATGCGGCGGCTCCAGCTGCAGTGCAATGGTGATGTCGCTTTGTTGCGCCTGTGCCGAAGTGGCGAGGGCAAGGGCGGCGGTGGTGCCGAGAATCCAGCGTTTCATGGGGTGTACTCCTGCGATGAGGGCGGGTTGAGGTGCCCGGGTCGCGAGGACTGTCGGACGGATCAAGCGCGGGATCAAGCGTGCGAACCATGCGAAGTGCTGGCGGGACGGCCCGGGGTTTGCTAGGACCGGCGCGCATCCAGGCTGTGAGGAGACCCGAGATGAGTGCTACCGCCCGCAAGTCCGCGCCCATGCCCGACGACATTCGCGCCCGCAAGGGGGGCGTGCCGTTGGTGTCGCTCACCGCCTATACCACGCCGATGGCGCAGGTGATGGACGCCCATTGTGATTTTGTACTGGTCGGGGATTCCGTCGGCATGGTGCTGCACGGGCTGCCCTCGACCCTGGGCGTGACGCTGGAGATGATGATCCTGCATGGTCAGGCGGTCAAACGCGGGCTGAGCCGGGCAATGATGGTCGTGGACATGCCGTTCGGCTCGTACGAGGAAGGCCCGGCGCAGGCCTTCCGCAACGCGGCCCGGGTGATGGCCGAAACCGGCGCCGGCGCGGTCAAGCTTGAGGGCGGCGTGGTGATGGCGGAAACCATCGCCTTTCTGGTTGCGCGCGGCATCCCGGTGATGGCGCATATCGGGCTGACCCCGCAGTCGATCAACACATTGGGGGGATACCGGGTACAGGGACGCGGCGCGGCAGGGCAGGCGCTGCTGGCCGATGCCCGGGCGGTGGCCGAGGCCGGTGCCTTTGCGGTGGTCCTTGAAAAGGTGCCGCAGACACTCGCGGATCAGGTCACTGCCGAGGTTGCGATCCCGACGATCGGCATCGGCGCCTCGGCCGGGTGTGACGGTCAGATCCTTGTCGTCGACGACATGCTGGGCCTGTTCACGGCCTTCAAGGCGAAGTTTGTCAAACGCTATGCCGACCTCGGCGCGCAGGCCGAAGCGGCGGTGGCGGCCTACGCCGAAGAGGTGCGGGCCCGCAGCTTTCCCGGTGCAGAACACGTCTTTGCGGATTCCGTGCCGGAGGCGCGGACTTGAGCGCGCCGATCCTGCGCAGGCTGGCAGACCTGCGGGCAGAGGTGGCGGGCTGGAAGGCGCGCGGCGAAAGCGTCGGGGTGGTGCCGACGATGGGCGCGCTGCACGACGGGCATCTGTCGCTGGTGCGTGCGGCCAGGGCCGGTTGCGACAGGGTGATCGTGACGATTTTCGTCAATCCGAAACAGTTCAATTCGCCCGAGGATCTGGCGAATTATCCCCGCACCGAGGTTGAGGATGCCCGCAGGCTTGGCCCCTTGGGGGTCGATGCGGTCTATGTGCCCGAGCCCGAGCAGATCTATCCGCAGGGGTTCTGCACCACGGTGTCGGTCGCCGGTCTGACGGATGTGCTGTGCGGTGCCCACCGGCCGGGGCATTTCGACGGTGTGGCGACAGTGGTGACCAAGCTGTTTACCCAGACCCGGGCGGACCGGGCCTATTTCGGCGAAAAGGATTTCCAGCAGTTGCAGGTGGTGACCCGGCTGGCGCGGGATCTGGATCTCGGAGTCGAGGTCATCGGCTGCCCGACAATCCGTGAAGAGGACGGGCTGGCCATGTCGTCGCGCAACCTGCTGCTGTCCGACCGCGCCCGGGTCTGGGCGCCGGAACTGCACCGCGCGATGGAGGAGATGGCCGAGGGGCTGCGGGCGGGTGGCGACGCGAGTGCGCTGCGCACCGCCGCAGAGGCACGGCTTCTGCGGGCGGGCTTCACGGGTGTCGACTACCTTGACCTGCGGGCCTGTGACGATCTGGCGTTGCTTGAACGTGTGGACCGGCCCGCGCGGCTGCTGGCCGCGGCCTGGCTGGCCGGGGTGCGGCTGATCGACAACATTTCGGTCAGCTAGTCGCGTCGGCGTTTCGGCGTTTCGGCGTACCAGTGCCCTTGCCGGGCGGGGGCGCTGCGCCGCCGTTCCTGACCGTTTGAAGCCTTCGCGGATCAGGGCAAAAGCAGCGTTTCGAGACTGCGCCCCATGACCCGCGCGCTGTCGAGCATGTCGCCGACCCCGACCCATTCGTCCGGCTTGTGTGCCAGTTCCAGCACGCCGGGGCCGTAGGCGATGCAGTTCTTCAGCTTGCCGATGCGGTCGATGTGTTTCTGGTCATAAGAACCGGGCGAGGCGACGTAGCTGGGTTCCTGTCCCAGCATGTCCCGGATGGCCTGGCTGACAGTGGTGACGATCGGCGCGGCGCGGTCGGTCATCGAGGGAAGCACGCGGTTGAGCTCGGTGATCTTGTAGTCAAAGTCCGCGCGGCGGGATTTGAGGTCATCGAGCAATGCGACCACTTCGCCCTGAACCTGATCTATCGGTTCTTCGATCAGGAAGCGACGGTCGATGGTGATGCGGCAGCTGTCGGGCACGCAATGGGCGGGCAAGCCGTCAAAATCCGGCGGATTTTCCGGCTGTCCGCCATGGATGGCGTTGATGTTCATCGTCGAGTTGCGCGCGCCCTCGGGCACCACCGGCATTTCGGTGTATCGCGCCGCCATCGCCGGGTAGAGCGTGTCCTCGAACGCCTGCAGAACGGCCCCCATGTGCCGGACCGCGCAGTCGCCAAGAAACGGCATGGAGCCGTGGGCGATTTCACCTTTGGTCTCGATCTCGGCCCACCAGCCGCCACGGTGTCCCAGACAGATACGGTCCTTGTTCAGCGGTTCGGGAATGATGACGTGTTGCACCCGGTCGGGCGCAAACCATCCGTGCTCGGCAAGATAGGCAACGCCGCCGTAGCCGCCGGATTCCTCGTCCGCCGTGCCGGAAATCTCGATGGCGCCGCCAAAGTCGGGGTACAGCTCGAGAAATGTCTCGGCCGCGATGATCGACGCGGCCAGCCCGCCCTTCATGTCGCAGGCGCCGCGGCCATAGATCCGGTCCCCTTCCAGCGCGCCGCCAAAGGGATCGCGGGTCCAGCCCTGACCGACCTCGACCACGTCGGTGTGGGAATTGAAATGGATGCAGGGTCCTGGGCGGCTGCCCTCGGCCCGGGCAATGATGTTCCAGCGCGGATAGCGGTCGCAATCGCCCGGCGTGCCAAACGCGCGGACAAGCGTGGTGTCAAACCGGGGCGAGAGGCGTTTCTCGAGATAGTCGCAGATCGTGGCGTAGTGGTCCCCTGGCGGATTCAGGGTGGGAATCCGGATCAGATCCCCGGTGAGCGCGATCAACTCGTCACGTTTTTCGAGAATGCGGTTGCTGAGCGCGTCGGGCATGGGGCTCTCCTTTTGGCACAAAGTGTTTCCGCTTCCCGTCAGAGGTGCAAGCCCCTGACAGTCACTTGTGTACAAACATTTGTGCCCCGAGGCCGCGTGGTCCCCCGGGCGCGGAAAGATGCGGCACCGCGCTGGCAAAGTCGCCCTGGCGGTCGGCTCAGGGAAGGCGGAGAGACGGCAGTTGCCCGATCTGCACCTGATCCAGCGCGACGGACCCGTTGCGGATGTCGAGAGTCACGTCGATCCTGTTGGCGGCACCCTGCACCGGAGCGGCGCGCGATAGTGCCTGCCGCAGAACTTCGGGAAGCGCGCCGCCCGCGCCAGAACCGGCCTCTGTTTCGCGCCAGTTGTCCGCCGTCAGTGTCAGCGTGCCGGTTGCACGGCCACGACCGTCCAGCGCGAGATCACCGGAAAGCTGCACCAGGCTGTCCCGCACCCGGAACTCTGCCAGTCGCAGGTTGATGCCGGTCACTTTCGGGCGGGGTGTCGAGAAGAGGGACCGGGCGAGCGGGCGGTCGAACGTCAGGATCGCGTCGGCGGCGATAACCGTACTCTCGCCGTCACCCTTGGCTTGGAGCGCGAACCGGTAGGATCGGGGCTCGGTCCGGGCGAGGGCGGCGGTGACATCGGTCAACGCGAGCGGACCGGCAGGCGAGAGGATGGACAGTGACCGGGCTTCGATGTTGCCGCGCAGGATCGCAGTGTCCTCCAGCACCAGACTGGCCCGCAGACCTTCCTCGCGAATCTCGGTGGTGCCAGCGCCGGTCTTCAGGGTCTGTTCACCGGGCCATATCAGAATCAGGTGATCCGGTTTGTAGGTCAGCTGGAACACCTGCAGGAAGGGAGCCTGCCACGTCACCCCGGCCTCGGGTGTCGTCAGCACCAGGTCGCTGAAGGTGGCATCCAGCCGGTTCGGAAAGCCCAGGATTGACAGATCGTCGTACTGCGCCTGCCACCCGTCGGCGCGGCGGGCTTCGAACCAGGCCTCGGCCTGACCGCGCAACTGATGGGCAGTCCAGAACCAGTGGCCACCCCAGGCCAGCCCGGCCAGAATGATGACGGTGAGAAGCCGTTTCATGACGCTGTCCCCCCTTTCGGATTTGTGTTTTTTGGTGTTTACAGCCCCGGTCAGGGAAGGGCCAGAAAGATGACGATGTGGGTGTTCGGCTATGGATCGCTGCTGTGGAATCCTGGGTTCGATGTCGTGGAGCGGGCGGCCGCGACCCTGCCGGATTATGCGCGCAGTTTCTGCATGCGCTCGATTCATCATCGCGGCACCGAAGACGCGCCCGGTCTGGTGCTGGCGCTGGATGAACACCCCGGAGCGGTCTGCGACGGGCTGGCGTTGCGGGTGGCACCGGGGCAGGAGACCGCGACGCTGGAGTACCTGCGCGAGCGCGAGCTGATTTCCTCGGCCTACCTGGAACGGATGTTGCAGATTCGTCTGAGTGACGGCCGGAATGTGCAGGCGGTGACCTATGTGATCGACGCCGCCCATGCGCAGTATTGCGGTGGCCTGGCCCTCGAGGAACAGGCGCAGATCATTGCCCATGCGGTGGGCGGGCGCGGTCCGAACACCGAATATCTTTTCAACACCGCACGCCATCTCGCCGAGCTGGGCATTCCAGATGCAGAACTGCAATGGTTGAGCGAGCGCGTCGAGGCGATCAGCGCTTAACCGCTTGGCTTGTCAGGGCATAGGTCCTAGGGTCGGGCCTGAAAATTCACGCAATTCCAGCTTCAGGAGCGGTCCGCATGGACAAGCCGGACCTTTCGGCAGACCCTCATTTCTCGCAGCCGGTGCGACAGATCGCATTGATGCTTGCGGTGCTTGTTCTGTCGGCTCTGGGCGGCTTCATGGCGCTGCCCAGGGTTCTGCCGATCTTTGAGTCGAACCCCTATCTGAACGGGTTCATATTTCTGGTGTTTCTGCTGGGGGTGGTGGCCTGTTTCTGGCAGGTCGCGCAGCTGATCGTCTCGGTCCGCTGGATCGAATATTTCGCGGCAGACCGGGAAAAGGGCGCCAAGGCACCGCAGATGCTGGCGCCGCTGGCGACGTTGCTGCGCAGCCGTGGCAAGCGGATGCAGATCAACACCACCTCGACCCGGTCGATCCTGGAATCGGTCGCACAACGCATCGACGAAGAGCGGGAAATCACCCGATATATCGTCAGCCTGTTGATATTCCTTGGTCTTCTGGGCACGTTTTACGGCCTGGCGACCACGGTGCCGGCCCTTGTCGAAACCATCCGTTCACTGGTGCCGCAAGAGGGCGAATCCGGTGTCGAGGTGTTCTCGCGCCTGATGGAAGGGTTGCAGGAACAGTTGGGCGGCATGGGAGTGGCCTTTGCCTCGTCGCTGCTGGGACTCGCCGGGTCGCTGATCGTTGGTCTGCTCGAACTGTTTGCCGGGCACGGACAGAACCGGTTCTACCGCGAGCTTGAGGAATGGCTGAGTTCCATCACCCGGCTGGGTTTCTCGGATGGCGAAAGCAGCGGCGAGATGAGCGGCGCGGCGATCGCCCTGGATGCCATGGCCGACCAGATGGAAGAGTTGCAGGGGCTGTTTGCGCGCGCCGAAATCGGCCGTTCCGAAGTCGATGGCCGGCTGGGGCAGCTCGCCGACGCCGTCGAGCGGATGACCGAACGGCTGGAGGCGACGGCGCCCTCGTCCCATGCCCTGGCCAGGATCGCGGACGGGCAGGAACGGCTGATCGACGTGCTGTCGCGCAAGGAAGCCTCCGAAGGGCTGGATGCGGAAAGCCGGATGCGCCTGCGGTCCATCGACGTGCAGATGCTGCGCATTCTCGAAGAGATCAGCGCCGGGCGACAGGAGAGCATGGCCGAGTTGCGCACGGACTTGTCAGCGCTCAGCCGTGTGCTGGGCCAGATGGGCCGTCAGGCGGCGAATCCGGCGCCTGTCAAGCCGACGGCGATACGGCCAAGGGTGATGAAGCCCGGTCAGGAAAGTTAAGCCATGTCTTTGTCGCGACGCACCGGCGCACGGTTTCAGGCTTCGATCTGGCCCGGATTCGTCGATGCGATGACCGGGTTGCTGCTCGTGCTGATGTTTGTGCTGACGATCTTCATGGTCGTGCAGTTCGTTCTGCGCGAGACAATCAGCGGCCAGGAATCCGAGCTGGACACCCTGTCGGGCGAAATTTCGGCCCTGGCGATGGCCTTGGGTTTGGAAAAAAGGCAGAGCCAGAGCCTGAGCGATCAACTGGGCGAGGTGACCGCCACGCTTGACGCCACCCAGTCACGGCTGGCCGAACAGCAAAGGTTGATAACGTCACTCACGGCGACCCGCGACCGCCAGGCGGCCGCACTTGCCGATGCCGACACGCGCATTGCCTCGTTCGAAGAGCAGGTGGCCGGGCTGCTGGCCGACAACCGGACGGCGCTGGCGCAGGTTGCCGATCTCGAACAGGCACGCGCAACATTGCTGGATGAACGTGCGGCGCTGAACCTGGCACTGGCGACGGCGCGGGACGAGGTCGATGCGCAGGCCGAGGCCGCCCGGCTGGCGGCGGCCCGACGCGAGGCGCTGGATGCACTGGTGGCCGATCTTCGGGCCAAGAATGCCGATGTCACGGCCCAGGTCGGTGCGCTGAGCGAACGGGTGGCCGAACTGGGCACGGCGCTGTCCGACGAAGAGGCGCAGCGGTTGGCCGAAGCCGAAGCGGCGGCGGTGCTGCGGCAGCGGCTGGCGACGTCCAGCGCCGAACTGACCTCGATGACGCTGGCGCTGGAAGAGCAGCGGGCCCGTGCCGAAGAGACCCTGACGCTGCTGGCGGCGGCACGGGACGCCGAGGCGGACCTGGATGCGCGCCTTGCCGCAGCTCTGGTCGCAGGCGAAGACCGCGCCGCCCGGATCAGCGCACTGGAAACAGAGCTGGCCCGTGCCGAAGACACCGCGGGGCAGCTGTCCGCAACCGAAGCGCGGCTGGCAGAGGCGCTGGTACAGGCGCAGCAGGCCGAGACAGATCGGCGCGCATCCGAAGCGACGGGCCTTGCGCGGGATGCAGAGATCGCCGAACTGCGGCGCGACCTGGCGGCTGCCCGCGCGCAGGTGGCCGAGCAGACCGGCGACACCCGGTCGCTGGAACAGAAACTCGCCGCGGCACTGGCGGCGAAAGTGTCGATCGAGAATGATGCCGGTGAGGTGCGTCGGCGGCTGACGGCGGCGCTTGCCGCCCAACGCGCCGCCGAGAGCGCCGCCGAACAGGCCATGACCCAGGCGGAAACCCGGGCGCTGCTGCTGTCCACCGCGCGCGAGGAACTCGGAGCCGAGTCTGCCCGGGCCACCGAGGCGCAGAAACAGACGGAATTGCTCAACCGGCAGGTGGCCGCGCTGCGCGACCAGCTGTCGTCCCTGCAAGGCCTGCTGGACGAGGCGCGTGACAGTGATGCGGCGTCACAGGTGCAACTGCAAAACCTTGGGTCCGAACTCAACACCGCGCTGGCGCGGGTGGCGGCCGAGGAACGTCGGCGGCGGCAACTGGAAGAGGCCGAGCGCAAGCGCCTGGAGGCGCAGACTCAGGATCTGGAACGGTATCGGTCGGAGTTCTTTGGGCGGCTGCGGGATGTGCTTGGCGCGCAGGAAGGCGTGCGCATCGAGGGCGACCGCTTTGTGTTTTCTTCGGAAGTGCTGTTTCCGCAGGGGTCGGCGACGCTGTCCTCTGACGGACGGGGCGAAGTGGCCAAGGTGGCGAATATCCTGAGAGCGGTAGCGGATGACATCCCCGAAGGCATCGACTGGGTGATCCGGGTCGATGGGCACACCGATGACGTGCCGCTGTCCGGCTTTGGGGCCTTTGCCGACAACTGGGAGTTGAGCCAGGCGCGGGCATTGTCGGTCGTGCGCTACATGATTGATTTCCTCGGAATCCCGCCGACCCGGTTGGCGGCAAACGGGTTCGGTCAGTACCAGCCTGTGAACCCGGCGGACACGCCCGAGGCCCGGGCGCAGAACCGGCGGATCGAGTTGAAATTCACCGAGAAATAGTGCCGGGGTTGGTCGCGGTTGCCTGTTGCAACGCGGGTGAACAGGTCAACCGGCAAAGCTTGCGGATCAGTGCGCAGCGATCCAGATGGTCGCGTGACGCAGAGCGAGGAGGGTGCCGTCGCGGTCCAGGCGTACCGTGCCGGTATAGCTGCCAACGGGCCAGCCGGCAGCGGGCGCGCGACGGCCGTAGGCCCGGAACAGCTGGGCCTGGCCCGGGTCGATGGTTTCGCTGTGGGTGAAGATCTCGCCATCGGGTCCGACAGCGGAAAAGCTCATGACGTCACCGGTTTCCGCAAAGAACGCAAAGCCGTAGAGGACGAGGCTGTGGTCCGGGCGGGCCGTGTCGCGGCGGGCGGCGCCGGACTGCACATGGGCCAGACTGGGGACCGAGGTTGAGAAACTGGCGGTGAACAGCCCGGCCTTGGCATAGGCGGGCGGGTCATTCCACAGGCTGGCGGTCGCGGTGCCGCAGCTGCCTGTCGCCGCCGGATTGAACGGGTCCACCACCTGACCGTCCTTCAGCACGGTGATGTGCACATGGGCAAAATTGGATTGCCCGCTCATGCCGACCTGTCCCAGGGGCTGGCCACGGCGGACCACCGTGCCGGGCTGGACCGTCAGACTGCCTTTTTTCATATGGCAATACAGCGTCTGAAAGCCGTTCTCGTGCCGCAGGCGGACGGCGTTGCCACATTCACGTCCATCGAGTTCCCGGGCAAACGCGGCAGAGTAGGGGCGGTCGGTCACGTCGTCGCGCGTGGCTTCGACCACGCCGGGCGCCGCCGCAAGGACGTTTGCGCCCGCGTCCATCGCCGCCTCCGAGATCAGGGCGATGTCGGTGCCCTTGTGACCGTCGCGTGATTTCAATCCGCAGGTGTAGTCGCGCTGGGCGATGCCGGGGTCTGCGTCGACGTAATCCTCGATAAAGCAGGTCTGACCCAGCACGCAGTCCAGCGGCAGGTCCAGAAACGGAACCTCCGCCACGGTGGGCGTGGCGGAGGTTGTCAGAGCCAGGACAAATGCCCGGGCTCGCATCAGTCGGCGGTAAGCAATGGAGGCTTGTTGCCGGCCAAGCGTGGGTTCTGCGGTCCTTCAAGCTCGAGTTCAAGCTTGCCGTCGCGTACCACGACCTTGACCACGCCGCCTTTCATCAGCTTGCCAAACAGCAGTTCTTCGGAGAGCGGCTTCTTGATGTATTCCTGAATCACGCGGCCCAGCGGACGGGCGCCCATCTTGTCGTCATACCCCTTGTCGGCCAGCCAGGCGGCCGCCGGTTCGGTCAGTTCGATGGTGACGTTGCGATCCATCAGCTGTGCCTCGAGCTGCAGGACAAACTTTTCGACCACGCGCAGGATGGTGGACTTTGGCAGCGGCTTGAAGCTGATCACCGCATCCAGACGGTTGCGGAATTCGGGCGTGAACGTCCGTTCGATCGCAGCGGTGTCCTCACCTTCGCGCCGGTCGCGGCCGAAGCCGATGGCGGCCTGTGACTGTTCGATGGCACCGGCGTTCGAGGTCATGATCAGAATGACATTGCGGAAATCCACCGTGCGGCCGTTGTGGTCGGTCAGCGCGCCGTGGTCCATGACCTGAAGCAGGATGTTGTAGACATCCGGATGCGCCTTTTCCATCTCGTCCAGCAGCAGGACGCAATGCGGGTGTTGATCGACCCCGTCGGTCAGCTGGCCACCCTGATCAAAGCCGACATAGCCCGGAGGCGCGCCGATCAGACGGGACACCGCGTGTTTCTCCATGTACTCGGACATGTCAAAGCGCAGCAGTTCGACGCCAAGACTGTCGGCGAGCTGCTTGGCAACCTCGGTCTTGCCGACACCGGTCGGGCCGGCAAACAGGTAGTTGCCGATCGGCTTTTCCGGTTCGCGCAGGCCGGCCCGTGCCAGTTTGATCGCCGAGGCCAGCGCCACGATGGCGTCGTCCTGACCGAACACCACCCGTTTGAGCGACGGTTCGAGATCCTTGAGCACCTCTGCATCGTTTTTCGAGACGTTTTTCGGCGGGATGCGGGCAATCTTGGCCACGACATCCTCGATCTCCTTGGTGCCGATGGTCTTGCGACGCTTGGAATCCGGCAGCAGGTGCTGCGCGGCGCCCGCTTCGTCGATGACGTCGATCGCCTTGTCCGGCAGTTTGCGGTCATTGATGTAGCGGGCCGAGAGTTCCACCGCCGTCTTCACCGCATCGGCGGTGTATTTCACGCCGTGATGCTCTTCGAAATACGGCTTGAGACCCTTGATGATCTTGATGGTGTCGGGCACCGAGGGTTCATTGACGTCGATCTTCTGGAACCGGCGGCTCAGCGCGCGGTCCTTTTCGAAGTGCTGGCGGAATTCCTTGTAGGTGGTCGACCCCATGGTGCGCAGCTTGCCGCCCTGAAGCGCGGGCTTCAGCAGGTTCGAGGCATCCATTGCGCCGCCAGAGGTGGCGCCGGCGCCGATCACGGTGTGGATCTCGTCGATGAAAAGCACGCCGTCGGGGTGATCTTCCAGTTCGTTAACGACGGCCTTGAGTCGTTCCTCGAAGTCACCGCGATAGCGGGTTCCGGCGAGCAGGGCGCCCATGTCGAGCGAAAAGATCGTGGTCTTGGACAGCACCTCGGGGATGTCGCCGGCGACAATCTTGCGCGCGAGGCCTTCGGCGATGGCGGTCTTGCCGACACCGGGATCACCGACCAGAAGCGGGTTGTTCTTGCGGCGGCGGCAAAGCACCTGAATGCAGCGTTCGACTTCGGATTCGCGGCCGATCAGCGGGTCGATGTCACCGTGCCGGGACTTGGCGTTGAGATCGACGCAGTACTTGGACAGCGCGGATTCCTTCTGCTCGCCCGGGGGCACTTCGCTCGAAGAGGTGTCCTCGTGTTCCTCGGAGGCGCCGGTCACCGGGCGGCTTTCGCCAAAGGCCGGGTTCTTGGCCACACCATGGGCGATGAAATTGACCGCGTCATAGCGGGTCATGTCCTGTTCCTGCAGGAAATAGGCGGCGTTGCTTTCGCGTTCGGCAAAGATCGCCACCAGAACGTTCGCGCCGGTCACTTCGGTGCGCCCCGAAGACTGGACATGGATCGCCGCGCGCTGGATCACACGCTGAAAGGCCGCGGTCGGAACCGCTTCGGAGCCTTCGACGTCGGTCACCAGGTTGGCCAGATCATCGTCGATGAATTCCACCAGCGTGGTGCGCAGTTCCTCGGTGTCGACGTTGCAGGCCTTCATCACGCGGGAGGCATCCGGTTCATCGACAAGCGCCAGCAGCAGGTGCTCCAGAGTGGCGAATTCGTGAGACCGCGAGTTGGCGAGCGCCAGCGCGGCGTGAATGGACTGCTCAAGTGTGTTCGAGAATGAAGGCACGTGCGTGCTCCTTCTTATCTGTGTCGGACCGGGGCGCCGGTCCAGACTGGCCTCTTACCATTAAAGTTTGGTCGATTATGGCCCTGCTTCAAGTTTTTTCTTTGAAACCGCCCCTCACATTCGCGGGTGGTGCCGAATGGTGACGGAGTTGTGCCTTAAAACCGGTCCTTGCGGC
This sequence comes from Puniceibacterium confluentis, assembly GCF_007923445.1. Taxonomy (GTDB): domain Bacteria; phylum Pseudomonadota; class Alphaproteobacteria; order Rhodobacterales; family Rhodobacteraceae; genus Puniceibacterium; species Puniceibacterium confluentis. The sequence continues at coordinate 192,254 of NZ_VOJI01000004.1, forward strand.
GTCGGATCTCGGCAAACACGTCTGAGTCAGTGGCGTCCTGCAGGCCAAGCGCCTCCTTGACCGAAGGAGTTGCGGCACGCAGGAAGGGGTTTGTGGCCAATTCGTCCGACAGAAGGGAAGGAACCGTTGGAATACCTTCGGAGCGGGCTCTGGCGATTGCATCTGCACGAGATTTAAGCGCTGCATTGCCGGGTTCAATGGTCAGGGCGAATTTCGCGTTCGCGGCGGTATATTCATGTCCTGAACAGACGATTGTTTCCGGCGGCAGGGCGGCCAGTTTGCTCAGACTGTCCCACATCTGATCGAACGTGCCCTCAAACACCCGCCCGCATCCCAGCGCCATCAGGCTGTCGGCGGTAAACACATAACCCGAGCCGGGCAGGTGGTAGGCAATATGCCCGACCGTGTGCCCCGAGACATCGAGGATCTGCACCACTTCGCCGCCGAAGGAAAACTCGTCACCCTCGCCGAGTTCCTGATCGAGCGGCGGCAGGCGGTGCCTGTCGGCGGCAGCACCATAGACCCGTGCCTGCGGGTAGATCGCCTTGAGCGGGCCGACGCCCTCGATGTGGTCATCATGATGGTGCGTCAGCCAGATCGCGGTCAGCGTCCAGCCCCGGCTGGCCAGCGCGGCCTGCACCGGGGCGGCGTCGGGCACGTCGATTACCGCCGTGGCGCCGGTCTCGGGGTCGTGCACGATGAAGGCATAGTTGTCGCTGCGGGCGGGGATGGTCAGAAGTTCAAGAGGCATGGTCATTCCGCTTCGGCTGGGTAAGGTAGGTCCAACTTGGCCGATCAGAGAGAAGGCTGCAATGCACCTCGACGTTACAGACCTGCGCAGTTTTTATTATCGCAGTGCCCTGGGCCGCGCGGCGCAAAAGATCGTGCGGGACCAGGTGCAGGCCTTCTGGCCCGAGGCCAAGGGCATGACGGTGGCAGGCTACGGTTTCGCCGTGCCGCTGCTGCGCCCCTATCTCGGGGACGCGCGGCGGGTGATCGGGTTGATGCCGGGGCCGCAGGGCGTGATTCACTGGCCTGCCGGAATGCCCAATGTCTCGGTCCTGTGTGAAGACACGCTGTGGCCGATCGAAACCGGCCACATCGACCGGCTGGTGCTGATGCACGGGCTTGAGACCTCGGAAAACCCGTCGGCTCTGCTGGATGAATGTTACCGGGTGCTTGGACCCGGGGGGCGGGCGCTGTTCATCGTGCCGAACCGGTCCGGATTGTGGGCGCGCAATGATGCGACGCCATTCGGCTACGGTCGCCCCTACTCGGTGAGCCAGCTGGAGGGGCAGCTGAAGCGTCACAGCTTTGTGGTCGAACGCAGCATCGCGGCTCTGTACCAGCCGCCCTCCTCGCGGCGCTTCTGGATGAAGACCGGCGCGATGTGGGAACGCACGGGCCGGGCGGCAGCGCCGGTGATGGCCGGAGGGGTGCTGATGGTCGAGGTTGCAAAACGCACCCCGGCGCGCAGCGGCGGGGTTGGCGTTGCGGCGGCGGTCCGCAAGCCGCTTGGGGCGCTGGCGGCGAAACCTTCGGCGAAACCTGTCTGACGAACTGCATGGTTTCGAACCGCTGCATCGGGTCCGGGCAGCGGCAAAGATTCGGCAGGCATCGCGAAAAAGTGTGCATTTTATGTGAACTGGCCACGGCAATAGGTCGCAGTTGGCAGTCAGCTCAGAAAAATAAGGTGTTTGGCACAGGCCTTATTGCGTCTAAGCATGTTGCGAGGGGGGGATGCCTCTGGTACATCCGCGCTGATTTTAATGCCCTGGGCCTGCCCCGGGGTGCAGACAAACGCCTCCGGACCCCGCAGCGATGCGGGGCCACGGGGGCATAATATCGGAAGGGTGGACGTGTCAGACTCAGCTTCGATTTCCTCCGGCATTGCCTCGCGGTACGCCAAAGCGGTTTTTGAAATCGCGCAAGAAAACCAGGACCTCGACAAACTCGAATCCAATCTGGGTGACCTGTCCACCGCCCTCAGCGAAAGCGCCGATCTGCGTGACCTGATCCATTCGCCGGTCTACAGCCGCGAAACCCAGGGCAAGGCGATCACCGCCATCGCGCAAAAAATGGGCCTGATCCCCGCAATGCAGAACGTGCTGTCGCTGATGGCCTCAAAGCGCCGCCTGTTCGTGGTTCCGGCGATGATCGCGCAGCTGCGCGAGCGGATCGCCGAGCACAAGGGCGAGATCACCGCAGACGTGACATCCGCGACCAAGCTGACGGATGCACAGCGCACCAAACTTTCCGAAACGCTCAAGGCCCAGGTCGGCCGTGAGGTTTTGATCAATGCGACCGTCGATGAAAGCCTCATCGGCGGTCTTGTCGTCAAGGTGGGCTCGAAGATGATCGACACGTCGATCCGCTCCAAGCTCAATTCCCTCCAGAATGTAATGAAAGAGGTCGGATAAATGGGTATCCAAGCAGCCGAAATTTCTGCGATCCTGAAGGAGCAGATCAAGAACTTTGGCCAGGACGCCGAAGTTGCCGAGGTCGGCCGCGTGCTGTCCGTCGGTGACGGCATCGCGCGCGTCTACGGTCTGGACAACTGCCAGGCCGGCGAAATGGTCGAATTCCCCGGTGGTATCCAGGGCATGGCGCTGAACCTCGAATCCGACAACGTCGGCGTCGTGATCTTCGGCACCGACCGGGACATCAAGGAAGGCGACATCGTCAAGCGCACCAAGTCCATCGTGGACGTGCCGATCGGTGACGGCCTGCTGGGCCGCGTCGTTGACGGCCTCGGCAACCCGCTGGACGGCAAGGGTCCGATCGTCTCGGACAAGCGCGGCCTGGCCGACGTCAAGGCCCCGGGCATCATCCCGCGCCAGTCGGTGCACGAGCCGATGGCAACCGGCCTCAAGTCCGTGGACGCGATGATCCCCGTTGGCCGCGGCCAGCGCGAACTGATCATTGGCGACCGTCAGACCGGCAAGACCGCCATTGCCCTGGACACCATCCTGAACCAGAAGTCGTACAACGATGCCGCCACCTCCGAAGGTGACAAGCTGTACTGCGTCTATGTCGCCATCGGTCAGAAGCGTTCGACCGTTGCGCAGCTGGTGAAGAAGCTGGAAGAGACCGGCGCGATCGAATATTCGATCGTCGTGGCTGCCACCGCGTCGGACCCCGCGCCGATGCAGTACCTGGCGCCCTACACCGCGACCGCCATGGCCGAGCATTTCCGCGACAATGGCCGTCACGCGCTGATCATCTATGACGATCTGTCCAAGCAGGCCGTGGCCTATCGCCAGATGTCGCTGCTGCTGCGCCGCCCGCCGGGCCGCGAAGCCTATCCGGGCGACGTGTTCTATCTCCACTCGCGCCTGCTCGAGCGTTCGGCCAAGCTGAATGCCGATCACGGCTCCGGCTCGCTGACGGCTCTGCCGATCATCGAAACCCAGGGTGGCGACGTTTCGGCGTTCATTCCGACCAACGTGATCTCGATCACCGATGGCCAGATCTTCCTTGAGACCGAACTGTTCTACCAGGGCATCCGTCCGGCCGTGAACACCGGTCTGTCGGTGTCACGGGTGGGTTCGTCCGCTCAGACGAACTCGATGAAGTCGGTTGCCGGTCCGGTGAAACTTGAACTCGCCCAGTACCGCGAAATGGCGGCCTTTGCGCAGTTCGGTTCCGACCTCGATGCGGCGACGCAGAAGCTGCTGAACCGCGGAGCGCGCCTGACCGAACTGATGAAGCAGCCGCAGTATTCGCCGCTGACCAACGCGGAAATCGTCTGCGTCATCTTTGCCGGCACCAAGGGCTACCTCGACAAGGTCGCGGTCAAGGACGTCGGACGCTTTGAAAAGGGTCTGCTCGCCCACCTGCGCGGCAAGCGCAAGGATGTGCTGGATTTCATCACCACGGAAGACCCCAAGATCAAGGGCGACGCCGAGGACAAGATCCGCGCTGCGATCGACGAATTCGCCGCCGACTTCGCATAAGGGGGAGATAAGGCAATGCCGAATCTCAAGGACCTGAAAAACCGGATCGCGTCGGTCAAATCGACCCGCAAGATCACCAAGGCCATGCAGATGGTTGCAGCTGCAAAGCTGCGCCGGGCGCAGGATGCCGCGGAAATGGCACGTCCCTACACCGAGCGTTTCAGCGCGGTGATGGGGGCGCTGGCCGCCTCTGTGGGTGACAGTGCAAGCGCGCCCCGGCTTCTGGCCGGGACGGGCGAAGACAAGGTGCACCTTCTGGTCGTCATGACCTCGGAGCGCGGGCTGTGCGGCGGTTTCAACGCCAACATCGCCAAGCTGGCCCGCCAGCGCGTTCTCAAGCTGAGAAGCGAAGGCAAGACGGTCAAGATCCTGACCGTCGGCAAGAAGGGCCGCGACAACATGCGTCGCGACTATGGCGATCTGTTCATCGGACATGTCGACATGTCCGAGGTGAAGCGTGTGGGCTATGCCGACGCGCAGGGTGTTGCGCGCAACATCCTGGATCGTTTTGACGCCGGTGAGTTCGATGTCTGCACGATCTTCTATGCCGAGTTCGAAAACGTCGTGACCCAGATCCCGACCGCGCAGCAGATCATCCCGGCCGCGTTCGATGCCCCGGAAGAGGGCAGCGAATCCACGCTGTATGATTACGAGCCGAGCGAGGAAGAGATCCTGGCCGACCTGCTGCCACGGGGCGTTGCGGTGCAGATCTTTGCCGCGCTGCTGGAAAACGCGGCGTCCGAACAGGGCGCGCGGATGTCTGCGATGGACAATGCCACCCGCAACGCTGGCGAGATGATCGAAGACCTCACGATCGAATACAACCGTTCGCGTCAGGCCGTCATCACCAACGAACTGATCGAAATTATCTCGGGCGCGGAAGCGCTCTAAGAACCGGAGACGAAACATGGCAAACGCTAAAGGCAAAGTGACCCAGGTCATTGGTGCCGTGGTTGACGTGCAGTTCGAGGATCACCTCCCGGCGATCCTCAACGCACTGACCACGGAAAACAACGGCAAGAAACTGGTTCTGGAGGTTGCGCAGCACCTCGGGGAAAACACCATTCGCGCCATCGCGATGGACGCGACCGAAGGTCTCGTGCGCGGCCAGGAAGTGACCGACACCGACGGCCCGATCATGGTGCCGGTGGGCAACGCCACGCTGGGCCGCATCCTGAACGTCGTGGGCGAGCCCGTTGACGAGCAGGGCCCGGTGAACGCTGACGAATTCCGTCCGATCCACGCCGATGCGCCCGGTTTTTCCGAGCAGTCGACAGAATCGGAAATCCTGGTCACCGGCATCAAGGTCATCGACCTGCTGGCGCCCTACTCGAAGGGCGGCAAGATCGGCCTGTTCGGCGGCGCCGGTGTGGGCAAGACGGTTCTGATCATGGAACTGATCAACAACATCGCCAAGGTGCACTCGGGCTATTCCGTTTTCGCCGGTGTGGGGGAACGGACCCGTGAGGGCAACGACCTGTACCACGAGATGATCGAATCCAACGTCATCAAGCCCGACAACCTGTCGGAGTCGCAGGTGGCACTGGTCTACGGTCAGATGAACGAGCCTCCGGGGGCGCGTGCCCGTGTTGCCCTGACCGGCCTGACGCTGGCCGAGCAGTTCCGCGACCAGTCCGGCACCGACGTTCTGTTCTTCGTCGACAACATCTTCCGCTTTACCCAGGCGGGTTCCGAGGTTTCGGCTCTGCTGGGTCGTATTCCGTCCGCCGTGGGCTATCAGCCGACGCTGGCGACCGACATGGGCGCGATGCAGGAACGCATCACCTCGACCAAGAACGGTTCGATCACCTCGATCCAGGCCGTCTACGTGCCTGCGGACGACCTGACCGACCCGGCGCCTGCCACAACCTTTGCGCACCTTGACGCAACCACGGTTCTCAACCGTGCGATCTCGGAACTGGGCATCTACCCGGCCGTGGATCCGCTCGATTCGAACTCGCGTCTGATGGACCCGCAGATCGTGGGTGAAGAGCACTATCAGGTGGCGCGCGACGTGCAGGGCATCCTGCAGCGCTACAAGTCGCTTCAGGACATCATCGCCATCCTCGGGATGGACGAACTGTCCGAAGAGGACAAGCTGACCGTGGCCCGTGCCCGCAAGATCCAGCGTTTCCTGTCGCAGCCGTTCGACGTCGCGAAGGTCTTCACCGGGTCTGACGGTGTTCAGGTGCCGCTCGAGGACACGATCTCGTCGTTCAAGGCGGTTGTTGCCGGCGAATACGATCACCTGCCCGAAGGCGCCTTCTACATGGTTGGCGGCATCGACGAGGTGAAGGCGAAAGCCGAGCGTCTCGCGTCTGACGCGGCCTAAACGGTTCGCTCCGGGGGGCTTTGCGGCCCCCCGGACATCTAACAGGAGGCCCAAATGGCTGAGACTATGCAATTCGATCTGGTCAGCCCCGAGCGGAGCCTGATGTCGACACGGGTGGTGTCGGTGCTTATCCCCGGTGCGGACGGCGACATCACGGCGATGCCGAACCACGCGCCGCTGATCACCACGCTGCGCCCCGGTGTGCTGCGCGTCGAAACCGACAGCGGCGCGGAAGAATTCGTCGTGACCGGCGGGTTCGCGGAAATCGGCGAAGGCGTTTCCGTCCTTGCCGAGCGGGCGCTGCCGAAAGGTGACGTGGACCAGGCGACCTACGAGTCGCTGGTTGACGAAGCCCAGGAGGCCTATGGCAAGGCGAAGGACACCTTCAAGAACGAGCCCGGCCCGGTCGACGATGCGGCCAAGCTGTTGTCGGACATGGTGGCGGTGGGCACCCATATCGGGCTGTCCCCCAAGCAACCGTCGCTTTAGGCGTTGCCAACAATCGAACAAACCGCCCCGCAAAGCCGTCGCTTTCGCGGGGCTTTTTGTTGCCCGGCTGCCGGATGTCGCCCGGGCCCATCGGTGGGACCGCCTCCGGCGGGAGTATTTGCAAAGAGAAGAACCTGACATTTTCGGTTTCTATTCCCGCCGGAATTGCCGAATATAACGGCAGACACAGAACGAGGCAGGCATGAACAGACTACGCGCGGCTGCTGTGGGCGTGGATCAGGGCAACGTCGAGTTGTTTTCGGAATTCGCCAGCGGCGGAGAGATGTGGACCGGTCACGGCGCGCGGGAGCGGCGCAAGTGGGTCGCGTTTTCCGCCACCTACCGAAGCCCGCCGGTGGTGCATCTGTCGCTGTCGCTTTGGGATATGGACAGCCATGCCAATGTGCGGGCGGATCTGGTTGCGGAAAATGTCGGGTTGGACGGCTTTGACATGGTGTTCCGCACCTGGGCCGACACCCGGGTCGCGCGGGTGCGCATGGCCTGGATGGCCATTGGCGAGGTCAAGTCCGAGGACGACTGGGACCTGTATTGACAGCGCTGCCTGCTGGTGATGCTGGTGTTCGTGCCGCTCTCCCGTTGACGCCCGGGGAACAAAACACGTCGCACAGGGTTGGTCAGAGATGCCTGCGCTTCGTTTCCTCTCGTCTGTCCTACGCGTGGCGGTCTTTGGCCTCTGCCTTTCCTGGGCAGCCGGGGCGTGGGCACAGTCGCCTGCTGGCGAGCCGTGGTTCGCTGTCGAGACGCTGAACGAGGGACTCGGCCCGGCGCCCGCGTCGATCGACCGGGCGACGCCGCGCTCCAGTCTCGAGAGTTTCATCATCCAGGCGCGCAACGGAAACTGGCACGCCGCGGCGCAGATGCTGGACTTGTCGGATATCCCCAAAGACCAGCAGCGGGCGCAGGGGCCGCGGCTGGCGCATGATTTCCTGACCCTGCTGGACCGCAAGATTGTCATCGACTGGTACGCCCTGCGCGACCGCCCGGACGGGCTGGACGAGCGCGGTTCGGACCGGGTGATGGCGGGCGAGCCGCGCCGCTCGATCCTGCTGTGGTACGTCGAATATGGCGACCGTCCGATTCCGATCCGCATCAACCGGGTCAAACCCGAGGACGGGGACCCGGTCTGGGTCGTCTCGCGCCAGACGGTCGACAACCTGCCGGGGTTGGGTGAGGCCTACGGTCCTTCGGATCTCGAGCTCATGCTGCCGGAAGTCTGGCGCGAACCCGCCTTCTGGGGCCTGCGCCGATGGGAGACGGTGGCGCTGCCTCTGGTGCTGGTCACGACATTGCTGTCCGGGGTGCTTGTCCACCAACTGGTCACGCTGTTGTCGCGGCGGCGTCTGCGCGCGACCACCCGTTCGCTCCTGATCGCCTCGCGCGGTCCGGCGGTGCTGGTGGTGATGACCCTTGCGCTGGCCGTGCTGACACAGAAGGTGTTCACCTTTTCGGGGCGGATCGACACCCTGCTGTCGCCGCTGGTGGTCATCGGCGCGGTTGCCTCGATTCTGTGGTTCGTGGTGAATATTGCCGACGCGATTGTATCGCGGCTGGTCAGTTTTGACGGCGCTGAACTCAGCGAGATCGGCGAAGGGCAGGAGCTGCGCCGGGAAATGGCGACGCGGGTGTCCGCGATTCGCCGCGGCATGATCGTGGTGATTGCCATGGTGGGCACCGGCATCGTGCTGAAAGAGGCCAGCGTGATGCAATCGCTGGGCATCTCGCTGCTGGCATCGGCCGGGACACTGACCTTGATCGCGGCCTATGCCGGACGCGACATTCTGTCCAATATCATGGCGTCGCTGCAGATTTCGATCAATCAGTCGGCACGGATCGGCGACAAGATCGAATATCGCGGTGAATTGTGTTCGGTGGAACGGATCAACTTCACCTTCGTGCAGCTGCGTATCTGGACCGGCAAGCGGCTTGTGGTGCCGGTGGTGGATTTTGTGTCCGAACCATTCGAAAACTGGACAATGCAAGAGCCGTTCACGCTGGGCGAGGTGACGCTGCGGCTGCGGCACGATGCGGACATCGAACCGCTTCGCCAGAAATACCATGCAATTCTGGATGGCATGGAGGACACCGGCGAACCCGACAGTCGCGGCTGTTATGTCACCGACCACGACGTGTTTGGCCAGCATGTGCTGTTTCTGGTGCCCTGTCCCAACCCCAACACCGCCTGGGCCCTGACCTGCGAGCTGCGCGAGCGGCTGCTGGCCGAGGCGCGCGTGATCGACAGGGATGGGAGGGCGCTGTTTCCGGAAGCCACCGCGTCTCAGGAAACCTCGGCGGCCACCTGAGCCGGGCTCGGGTGACCGCGCGACACCGGGTGGGTCAGAGAATGCCTTCGTAGATCGGGCCCAGCGTTTCCGTTTCGAACAGCGATGACACCGAGGTGCCGTTCCAGATGTTGAGAATGGCCTGCGCGAACATCGGTGCGGTGGGGACGATGCGGATATTGGGGGCGTTGCGCACCGGCTCGGGGGCATTGATCGAGTCGGTGATGACCAGAGACTTCATCACCGATTTGGTGATGCGTTCCACCGCAGGACCGGACAGCACGCCGTGGGTGATGTAGGAATGCACTTCCTTGGCGCCGTTCTCGATCAGGACTTCGGCCGCCTTGCACAGGGTTCCGGCGGTGTCGCAGATGTCGTCGACGATGATGCAGCGCTTGCCGGTCACGTCCCCGATCACGGTCATTTCGGCGATCTCGCCGGGCTTTTCGCGGCGCTTGTCGACAATGGACAGCGGTGCATTGATCCGTTTGGCCAGTTCGCGTGCCCGCGCCACGCCGCCGACATCGGGCGAGACGATCATGACGTCGGAGAGATCCTGAAAATGGTGCTGGATATCCAGAGCGAACACCGGCGAGGCATAGAGGTTGTCGACCGGAATGTCGAAAAAGCCCTGAATCTGGGTGGCGTGCAGATCCATCGTCAGGACCCGCTCGATTCCCGCCTCGGCGATCATGTTGGCGACCAGCTTGGCGGTGATCGGGGTGCGGGCCTTGGTGCGGCGGTCCTGGCGGGCATATCCGAAATAGGGAATGACGGCGGTGATGCGTGCGGCGGACGACCGGCGCAGCGCATCGGCCATGATCAGCAGCTCCATCAGGTTGTCGTTCGCCGGATTCGAGGTCGACTGGAGGATGAACATGTCCTCGCCGCGGACGTTCTCGTAGACTTCGACAAAGATCTCCTGATCGTTGAAGCGTTCGACGCGGGCGTTGACCAGACCGACGGTCATGCCGCGATACAGCGACATGCGCTTGGCGATGGCGGTTGCGAGAGGCAGGTTCGCGTTGCCGGAAATCAGCTTGGGTTCGACGAGTGTGGGCATGGGGAGGGCAGCTCCGGCTTTGGGACGGGGAAGGGAAGATTCGTCACGTTGCGCTCGCCTTAGCATGCACGTAGGTTCCGGCAAAGCCGATGAGACCGGGGAGAGATCAGATGGCACATATTGATTACTATTTCGCGACACTTTCGCCGTTCACCTACCTTGCGGGCGGCAAGCTGGAAGACATCGCCGCCCGTCACCGGGCCAGCGTGACCTACAAGCCGCTGGACGTGATGGCCCTGTTTGCCCGCACCGGCGGCACCGCTCCCAAGGACCGGCACCCAAGCCGGATGGAGTACCGGGCGCAGGAACTGATCCGGATGGCGAAAAAACTGGATATGCCGCTGACACTCAAGCCGGCGCACTGGCCGACCAATCCGGCCCCGTCCAGCTATGCGATCATTGCCGCGCAAAAGGCGGGGGGCGGCGATCTGGGCGCACTGGCATTCTCGTTCCTGCGTGCCTGCTGGGCCGAGGAAAAGAACATTGCCGAGGACGCGGTCGTGCGCGACTGCCTGTCCGCCGCCGGGTTCGACCCCGCGCTGGCGGATTCGGGCCTGCTCACCGGGGCGGAAACCTATGCCGCCAATCTGGAGGAGGCGGTGGCGCAGGGGGTGTTCGGGTCTCCGTTCTACGTCACCGACTCCGGGCAACGGTTCTGGGGGCAGGACCGGCTGGAAGATCTCGACCTGCACCTCGCGGGCAAGCTCTGATGCCCTATGACACGCGCGCCGGGTTTCCGGTGCATTGGAACGAATTTGGTGTCGGCCCGGAACCGGCGCTGATGCTGCACCCGGCGCTGGCGCATTCGGGCGCCTGGACCCGGCTGGCAGGCGGGCTGGCTGACCGGCTGCGGGTGGTGGCGCCGGACATGCCGGGCCACGGGTTGAGCGGTGATTGGGACCGGCGCAGCGATTACCATGACCAGATGACGGCGATCGCCGCCAGTTTCATCGAACCGGGCATGCATGTGATCGGGCATTCCTTCGGCGCGACCGTGGCGCTGCGTCTGGCGCTGGAAAACCCCGGGATGCGGTCGCTGACACTGATTGAACCGGTGCTGTTCGCGGCGGCCCGGCTTCGGGCGCAGGCGGCATTTGATGCGCATCACAAGGTGTCGCGCCCTTTTGCAAATGCGCTGGCGGTGGGTGACCGTGATACTGCGGCGCGGCTGTTCAGTGCGCTTTGGGGCGACGGACGCGGGTGGGAGGATCTGACCGCACGGCAGAAAGAGTCGCTGGTCAAGCGCATTCCGATCATTGCCGAGACCAACCGGACCCTGAATGACGACCCGATCGGCCTGCTGGCCGAAGGTCGGCTCGAGGGGCTGAAAATGCCGGTTCTGCTGTTGCGCGGTTCAGACTCGCAACCGATCACCCAGGACATCCACAACGCCCTGGCGGCGCGGATTCCCGATGTGCGGCAGTCGGTGATCGCAGGGGCCGGGCATATGGTGCCGATCACCCACCCGGCCGAGGTGGCGCGTGAAATTCGCGACATGATCGGTTAGGCGGCAATCCACGCGCCGCCGACCGCCCGGGCGGATTCAGCGCGACTGTGGCGTCTTGGCACCGATCTGCGGTTCGGTGCCTGCGCGGATCCGGGCCAGATTGCTGCGGTGTCGCCAGTAGATCAGCAGGGTGAGGATGATGCCGAGAACGAATGCCTCCATCCGCGCCAGCAGGAACATGTAGGGAGTGGAAAAGGCGGCCGCGACCAGTGCGCCATAGCTCGAGGTGCGCGAGAGCGCCACGGCGGCAAGCCAGGTGGCACAGCACAGCGCGCCCACCGGCCACACCAGTGCCAGCAGGATCCCCAGGAAGGTCGCAACCCCCTTGCCGCCCTTGAAGCCCAGCCAGACCGGGTAGCAATGTCCGAGAAATGCCGCCAGCGCCGCCAGTTGTGCGGCATCCTCTCCGGCAAGCATGCGCGCCAGCAGCACCGCTACGGCACCTTTGGCACCGTCGAGCAGCAGGGTCAGCGCCGCGGCGGTCTTGTTGCCGGTGCGCAGCACGTTGGTCGCGCCGATGTTGCCCGAACCGATGTCGCGCAGATTGCCGATGCCGAAGGCGCGCGTCAGCAGCAGCCCGAAGGGGATCGATCCGAGACCATAGCCGATCAGCGCCCAGAGCAGCAGAACGGTTGCGGTGTTCTCAATAACAGGCATCACAGGCTCCGGTAGACTGACAGGCCATCCACGAATGTCTCCAGAACCCTACCCTGTAGGCGGGCGCCGTCAAAGGGGGTGTTCTTGGATTTCGAGTTCAGCTTGAACCGGTCGAGAATCATCGGCTTGTCTGCATCGAAAAGCACCAGATCGCCAGGAGCCCCCCTGGCCAGCCGCCCGCTGTCCAGACCGAGACGGCGCGACGGGTTCAGCGACATGGCGCGGAACAGCCCCGGCAGGGTCAGGTCGCCGGAATGATACAGCCGCAGCATCACCGGCATCAGCGTTTCCAGCCCCACGGCGCCCGACGCCGCCTCTTCATAGGGCAGGCGCTTGGACTCTTCGTCCTGCGGTGTGTGCATCGAACAGATCACGTCGATCAGACCCGCGTTCACCGCGGCGATGACGGCCTGGCGGTCCTCTTCCGAGCGCAGCGGCGGCTTGACCTTGAAGAAAGTGCGGTAATCGCTCACGTCCAGCTCGTTCAGGGTGAGGTGGTGCATCGAGGTGCCCGCCGTCACGTCAAAACCGTTGTTCTTGGCGCGTTCCAGCGCGGGCAGGGCGCGGCTGGTGGTGATCTGGTCGGCGTGGTAGCGCACGCCGGTCATCTCGACCAGGGCAATATCGCGGTCCAGGCCCATGCGTTCGGCCATCGGGGTCACACCCGGCAGTCCGCGCAGAGTGGCGAACTTGCCGCTGGTCACAGCACCACCGCGCGACAGGCCGGGGTCCTGCGGGTGTGAAATCACCAGCGCACCGAGCGAGCGCGCATAGCTCATCGCCCGCGACAGCACGCGGGTGTCGCTGACCACGTGGTCACAATCGGTGAAGGCGACGGCTCCGGCGTCCATGAGAAAACCGATTTCGGTCATCTCGCGGCCCTGGCGGCCTTTGGTCAGGGCGGCCATCGGCAGCACCTTGACCGGCGCCGCCTCGTTGGCGCGGCGGCGGATGAATTCCAGCACCTCGGGCGTGTCGATGGCGGGCAGGGTGTCGGGGCGGGTGACAATGGTGGTGACACCACCGGCGGCGGCGGCCATGCCGGCCGAGCCAAAGCTTTCCTTGTGCCGTTCGCCGGGTTCGCAGACCTTGACGCCGATGTCGACGATACCGGGCGCGACAAACCGGTTGCCCGCGTCGCGACGGTGTTGGCTGGGCACCAGATCCAGACTGATGTCCGGCGACGGCGTGTCGAACACCTCGGTGATCACCCCATTGCGCACCAACAGGGCCCCCGGGCGGACGCAATCGCCTTCGGGATCGACGAGTCGGGCATTTGTGATCAGCAGGTCAGTCATCGGGCGTCTTTCCGGATGGCGCACATCGGGAAGCAGGCCCTGCGCAGTTGGTAAGGTTCATGGTCCCGCACAGGCAGGGTGTTCAGGCCGCAGGGGACGGCGGCACGGGTCATCCCTGCACCCCGAAGGCCAAGAGCAACACGGCCAGCAGAACGACCCCCAATCCCAGCATCAGCGCCTTCAGCAGGAACGAGCCGCGCAGGGCGCCCGACTCGTTCCCGCCGCGATCGGACAGGGTGCCGCGCGCGGATTTCGACCGCAGCGGGGTCAGGTCAGCCGGCCGGGTTTCCTCGACAAAGGTGCCGATCCAGCGCAGCGGATTGGAAATGGTCAGGCGCTGTTCGATCCGGCCGAATGCCGCAGAGGGCAGCAGCAGCACATGTCCTTTCAGCGCGTCAAGCTGCGGGCGCGATGCCTTGAAATCAGCGCCGGTCAGGCCGTAGCCCTCGGTCAGGTAGGTTGAGAGCGGCATGGCGCCAAGGTCGCGGATCGCCACGGTTTCAACATAGGCGGTGCGCAGCAGGCTGGCGCCGAGCGCGTAACGCAACGGCCATTCACCGGTGCCCGCCTCGGTGACAAAGCGCTCGATGGCTTCGGCAGGCAGATCTATCGTGAATACCCGCAGGTGCCCGGTTTCATGCGCCGGGACAGTCATCTGGGTCATACCAACACCTCCTTGGGGCGGGCGCGCAGGTTGCGGGCGAGCAGATCCATCACCGCCATGCGCACGGCGACACCCATTTCCACCTGTTCCTGAATGACCGACCGGTTGATGTCGTCAGCCAGCGTGCCGTCAATCTCGACGCCGCGGTTCATCGGGCCCGGATGCATGACGATCGCGTCCGCCTTTGCCCGCGACAGTTTTTGCGCGTCCAGTCCGTAGCGGTGGAAGTATTCCCGCTCGGACGGGATGAAACCGCCATCCATGCGTTCCTTCTGCAACCGCAGCATCATCACCACGTCAACGTCCTTCAGCCCTTCGTTCATGTCTTCGAACACTTCGCAGCCGAACTCGGCAATCCCGGCCGGCATCAGCGTGGCGGGGCCGACCAGCCGGATGCGGTTTTCCATCTTGCCCAGCAGCATGATGTTGGAGCGCGCGACGCGGGAATGGGCGATGTCGCCGCAGATCGCGATGGACAGCCGGTGCAGGCGGCCTTTGGCGCGGCGGATGGTCAGGGCATCCAGCAGTGCCTGCGTCGGGTGTTCGTGACGCCCGTCGCCGGCATTGATGACGGCGCAGTTGACCTTTTGCGCCAGCAGGTCCACCGCACCCGAATGCGGATGGCGCACCACCAGAAGATCCGGGTGCATGGCATTCAGGGTCATCGCGGTGTCGATCAGGGTTTCGCCCTTCTTGATCGAACTGGCCTGCATGGACATGTTCATCACGTCCGCGCCCATCCGTTTGCCCGCCAGCTCAAAGCTGGCCTGGGTGCGGGTCGAGTTTTCAAAGAACATGTTGATCTGCGTCAGACCGGACAGGGTTCCCGCGCGCTTGTCGCGCTGGCGGTTCAGCGTGACATATTTTTCCGACAGATCCAGCAAGGTCGTGATTTCGTCCGGCCGCAAGGGCTCGATCCCAAGAAGGTGACGCTGGTCAAAACGCATGTGCGGGCTCCTTGCTGATCGGGGCGGTTATAGGAACCGCTCCCGCGTACGGCAAGGCCCCGGCGAAACCTGTCGCGATTCAGTTTGCCGGGGGGGTGGTTGCCTCGGAACTGAGGCCGTCGAGCGCCAGCAGCATCGAGGTCACCTGTACATCGAGCCAGAGCCGGAGCTGATCGACCCAGGTCACATAGGCCGTCAGATATGGCTCTGCGGCAGGCAGCGCAGAGGTGATCTGCGGTGCCAGGATGTAGATGGCGGCCAGGATCACCGCCAGAAGGACCATGAGCATGAAACCGCGTCCGAAACCGTTGTTGGGTTCGTCCATCAGGGCACGGCCCTGCGGCGTCTCGACTTCGCGCCGTTCGCGGGTGGAACGCAGCGTCTGGTTGATCTCTTCCACGTCCGGCAGCAGATCCCGGCGGGAATTGGCCGCCGCAGCCGAGGCCTTTGTCGCGGCGGCGGACTTGGGTTCAGCATGCTCGGTTTGCGCCTCGGCGGCGTCTGACGGGGACACACCGCGCATCCGCTCCATGCGTTCGCGCGATTCGCGGGCCCGGCGCGCGGGTTCTTGCTCACCCGCAGGGTTTTCCAGCCCGAGATCGGGCTGACTTTCCAGACTTGAAAACTCCGCCGCCCGCTGGCGGCTTTCGCGCGCGGCCTCTTCGCGCAACACTTCGGCCACCGAGGGATCCAGGCTGCGCGCCCGGGCTTCGGCGACCGAGGCCACGTCGCGCGGTGGCAGTGCCGGAGCCGGGGCGTTGTCGCCATCATCGTCATATTCGCTGTGCACCGGAGGCCGTGGCCGGGCCGCTGTGGCTGCGGACGGCGCAGGAATTGTGGTCTTCCCGGCTTCGGGCGCCGTGTGGGGCTGCCCGACACGCGGTTGGGTCACGGGTGCTTGCGGCGTCTCTTCGGTGTCCGGAGACCAATCCTCGTCGGGCACCGGCAGCGCCAGTTCCTCGGACAGGACCGGGTCGTCGTCGGGGTGGTTCTGATACCAGGTGTTGCCGCAGTTCGAGCATTGCACGTCGCGCCCGCCCGCTGGGATCACCTCCACCGGAACCTCGTACTGCGCTCCGCAATTCGGGCATATCAGCCGCATGTTGTCCCCTTAGCCTGCATTCTTGTCCCGCCCGGATCTGTTTGTCACATCATAGGGCGGGCTGCACCACGGGAAAAGTCTATTGTCCGCAGCCCAGTGCATTGAAACCCGCGCGATGCTACTGCACAACAGAACAAACCCGAAGTGAGGCAGGTGTCACGTGATCGAGCTGGAAAATGTGGCCTATTCCTATGGCGGGGGCGAATTGCTCTCGGACATTTCGCTGACTCTGGCGCCGGCGTCGTTCCACTTTCTCACCGGACCGTCCGGCGCGGGCAAAACCACCTTCCTCAAGCTGTGTTACGGCGCCCTGCGTCCGACCGGCGGCCATGTGCGCCTGTTCGAGCGGGATGTCACCCAGATGGACCGGGACGCGGTGGCGCTGAGCCGCCGTCGCATCGGTGTCGTGCATCAGGACTGCCAGTTCCTGGACCACCTGTCTGTGGCGGACAATATCGCCCTGCCGCTGGTGGTCTCGGGGCAGGACAGTGCCGGCGAACTGGCCAATCTGCGCGAACTGATGGGCTGGGTCGGGCTGACCGGCCGTGCCGATGCGCTGCCGCCGGAACTGTCGGGCGGCGAACGACAGCGGGCGGCGCTGGCGCGGGCGGTGATCATGTCACCGGACGTGATCCTTGCCGACGAACCCACGGGCAACGTCGACTGGGAGATGTCGCAACGCCTGCTGAAGCTGCTGGTCGAGCTCAACCGGATGGGCAAGACGATCATGATAGCCACACATGACCTGTCGCTGATCCGCGCCGCCAAACAACAGGTGCAGTCACGGGTACTGCGCATTTCGAACCGGCGGCTGCAACTGGCGGGGGCGGATCTTTGAAGCTGGACATCTCCGTGATGCGGGGCCTCGTGGCCTCGGATGCCGCCGCTGACCGGGTGGTGCCCCCGGCCGGATTTACCGTCCGCCTGACGTTGTTCACCTCGGCCGCGATGGCGTTTCTCGCGGTGTTTGCGCTGGCGCTGTCCCTGGCCTCGGGAAGGCTGGCGCAGAATTGGGGTGACCAGCTGGCGCGGTCCTCGACCGTGCGGATCTCGGCCGCTGCCGAAGAGATGGCCGCCCAGACCGCCGCCGCCCTGCGCGTGCTCGAGACCACGCCGGGCGTCGAAAGTGCGCGGGCGCTGACGGCCGAGGAACAGCAGGCGTTGCTGGAACCATGGTTCGGCCCGGATCTGCCGGTCGCCACGCTGCCGGTGCCGCAACTGATCGACATCACCGAAACCGATGACGGCTATGACGCCGCCGGTCTGCGTCTGCGGCTGAGCGCCGAAGTGCCCGGTGCCGTGCTGGACGATCACACCCGCTGGCGGCGTCCGCTGGTGGCGGCGGCCTCGCGGTTGCGGCTGCTGGGGTGGGTGTCGATCGGCCTGATCGCCGCCGCTACCGGCGCGATGATCACGCTGGCTGCCAACGCCGCGCTGGCGGCCAATGCGCAGGTGATCGCGGTGCTGCGTCTGGTCGGCGCCACCGATGCCTATATCGCCGGGGCCTTTGTGCGCCGCTTTACCCTGCGCGCCCTGGGCGGTGCCGCCGTCGGCACCTGCCTGGCGGTGATCGGCATCCTGCTGATGCCGGATGCCGGCGAGGCCGGAGGCTTTCTGACCGGCCTTGGATTTCAGGGCTGGCACTGGATCTGGCCGCTGGCCGTACCACCGCTGGCGGCGCTGGTGGCGCTGCTGGCCACACAGGCGGCGGCGCGCCGGGTGCTGGGAGAACTGGCCTGATGGGTTATGCACTGCAATGGATCCGTTCGCTGGTCTTTGTCATCAACGTCTATGTGGCCATCGCGGTCGTGGGCATCGCGCTGTTCCCCTGGGCCCTGATGTCGCGCCGTGGCGCCCGGGTCGCCTGTGCCTCGGTCTGCCGTTACGTGCGCTGGTCCGCGGCGTGGATGGTCGGCCTGCGCAGCGAGGTGCGCGGCACGCCACCCGTCGACGAATGCCTTGTCGCCTCGAAACACCAGAGCTTCTTCGACGTCTTCCTGGTGTTCAGTGCTCTGCCCGCGGGCAAGTTCATCATGAAGAAGCTGTTGATCTGGGCGCCGATCGTTGGTCAGTACGGGCTGCGTATCGGCTGTGTCCCGGTGGATCGCGGCAAGCGGGGCAAGGCGATCAAACAGATGGTTGAGGCGGTCACCGAGGGCGCGGTTCAACCCGGGCAGCTGATCATCTATCCGCAGGGCACCCGCATCGCACCCGGAGTCAGTGCGCCCTACAAGGTCGGAACGGCGGTTCTGTACGAACAGCTTGGGCAGGACTGTGTGCCCGTGGCCACCAATGTGGGATTGTTCTGGCCGAAACGCGGGATTTACCGCAAGCCCGGCCTGGCGGTGGTCGAGTTCCTGCCACGCATCAAGGCCGGCATGGAGCCGCGCGCCTTCCTCAAGCTGCTGGAAGAACAGATCGAAACCGCATCCGACCGGCTGAACGCTGAGGCGGGGTTTACGGCAAAGGATTGACGCGAGCACGACGCTGCGCGGGGTGGCCCGATAGCTGCCCCCCGCCTGTCGGAGCTGGATCGTGGCCTCGGGGTTCCGTGCGCTGCCAGCCGTGAGGCCAGAGGGATCTGATGCCACACCGCGCGGTGAGACCATGGGCAGGTGATCCAGGAACTGCTTCCAGGCACCCCCGATCCTGCCCGACGGGCGTGGCAACAACCGGCTGGAGTCGCGTCGCAATATCATCCGGAATGAGTGGGTGGCATTGATGTCCATGGCTCCCCGCGAAAGTGTCGTCGTGCGGGTGAACGGCGGGGCATCGTCACCGATGGCCGTGAACTGTGCGCGCGCTTTGTGCAGGCAAGACACCGGCCAGCGACGGTGATCGTCGTGGGTATTGGTGAATTTCATGCACAATGACCCAAGGCGCTGATGCGGTCCCGGCTGTGGCTGCAGCAATGAAGCCCGCGATACCGACGCCGGTGCCGATCCTTGCTGAGATGACCGGCGGTGACATCCACCTTGCCAACCGGGACCAGACATATCCGGGGCGCGCCGCGGACACCCGCCGGGAGCGATCCGGCGAGCGGAGAGCCTAGGCGTTGTTCCGGCGCGCTCTGGCCCGGGCGGGCAGGGCGCGTCCTGCCCAGAGGCCGGCCAGGAGCAGGACCGCCGCACCCCAGCTGCCGACGGCGCGGCTGGTCAGGCTGAGCTTCGGCTTGGTCGGCAGGGCAGGGGGAAAGATCCCCTCGGCCTGTCCGGTGGCAAACAGCCCCCGCGGCAGGCTGATGAAATTCTCCGTTCGGCAACGACGTTCGGCGAGAACGTATTCCGCAGCCCGGTGCCACAGCGGCAGACCAAGCGCCCGCAGGGTTCTGGTCCGCACGCAGAGAGATGTGCCGTGAGGTATGCCGCGGGCCTGGGGGATGTGCGACAGAAAGACCAGACGGTGGGAATGCGACACCAGCCCGTTGGCGTCCGGGCGGTCCCCGGCGGGCAGCGCAACAGCGCCGCCGATCCCCAGCGTGAGTACCACAAGCAAGCCTCTGAACATCGGTGTACGCCTCCTGTGCCATTGTCTGACCAGGAAACACTACCAAAGTGTTGCGGCCACTTCCCGCATAGAAAAAGGAATTTTTTGGGCCACAGTTCTGATCACAGAATTGATCACAGTGTTGGCCACAGAGACCGTGGCAGGGGCGCCGGTCGCGCGCGGCGCCCCCCTTTGGGGCTTACATGTGGATCGGGCCGTCACCACAGGCCAGAGCCGCCTCGCGCACCGCTTCGGAATAGGTCGGGTGGGCGTGACAGGTCAGCGCAAGATCCTGCGCCGCCGCGCCGAATTCCATCGCCACGCAGATCTCGTGGATCAGATCGCCCGCCATCGGACCGATGATATGCGCGCCAAGAATCCGGTCGCTGGCCTTGTCCACAATGATCTTGACGAAACCATCGGCGGCAAAGTTGGCCTTGGCCCGGCCGTTGCCCATGAACGAAAACTTGCCGACCTTGTAGGAGACACCTTCCGTTTTCAGCTCTTCCTCGGTCTTGCCGACCGAAGCGACCTCGGGGTGGGTGTAGATCACACCGGGGATCACGCCATAGTTCACATGGCCATGTCGCCCGGCGATGACCTCGGCTGTGGCCATGCCCTCGTCCTCGGCCTTGTGCGCAAGCATCGGTCCGGTGATGGCATCGCCGATGGCATAGATGCCCTTGACGTTGGTCTGCCAGTGGGAATCGGTCCTGATCTGGCCCCGGTCGGTCATCTCGACCCCCAGCGCCTCGAGCCCCAATCCGTCCGTATAGGGCTTGCGCCCGGTCGCGACGAGCACCACGTCGGCGTCCATCGTGTGTTCGCTGTCATCCTTGCGCAGCTTGTAGGTGACCGTGGCCTTGGTCTTGCTGGTCTCGACACCCTGAACCGCGGCGCCAAGGGTGAATTTCAGGCCCTGCTTGGTCAGCAGCTTCTGGAAGGTCTTCTGTACCTCGCCGTCCATGCCGGGGGTGATGGCGTCGAGGAATTCGATCACCTGCACCTCGGCGCCCAGACGCGCATAGACCGATCCAAGCTCCAGACCGATGACGCCGGCACCGATGACCACCAGTTTCTTCGGCACCTTGCCCAGTTCCAGCGCGCCGGTCGAGGTCACGACGATCTTTTCGTCGATCTCGATGCCCGGCAGGCTGCTGGACTGCGACCCGGTGGCGATGATGATGTTTTTGGCGTCGTGAGTCTCGTCTCCGACCTTGACACGACCGGCCTCGGGGATTGACCCCCAGCCCCTGAGCCAGTCGATCTTGTTCTTCTTGAACAGGAACTCGATACCCTTGGTGTTGGTGTCGATGGTGTCCTGCTTGTAGGTCAGCATCTGTTTCCAGTCGACCGACGGGCTCTTGCCCTTGAGGCCCATGGCCGCAAAGTTGTGCTCGGCTTCGTGCAGCATGTGCGTCGCGTGCAGCAGCGCCTTGGACGGGATGCAGCCGACGTTGAGGCAGGTGCCGCCAAGGGTGTCACGTCCTTCGACGCAGGCGGTCTTCAGGCCGAGCTGGGCGCAGCGGATCGCGGCCACGTAGCCGCCGGGGCCGGAGCCGATGACGATGACGTCGTAAGATGCCATGATGGTGTCCTTTCGTTTGACGGGCTGGGGGCGCCGCCCCCGTCCGCGCGCGGCGCGGAGTTCCCTGGAATTGTATGGGCAGATGAAGCCCTTAGACCAGTGCTGCCAGAAGCATCACTGTGGTGGCGAGAAAACCGGTGCCCCAGATCGCCGAGCGCCAGGGGCGCCAGCCGAAATAATAGGCCGGGACATAGGCGATGCGGGCGATCAGGTAGATGGTGGCACAAAGGGCGGTGACGGCGCTGCCCTGATCGGAAAAGGTGATGACGAAGGTGGCGATCGAGAACAGGATCAGCCCTTCGAAATGGTTGGCCATGGCGCGTTGCAGCCGCGCGGTCTTGTCGCTGAGCTGCCGGCTCGGGGGGCGGTCGCGGGCCGAGCTTGTATAGCCGGTGCCAAGTTCGAGGTTCGCCGGGATCGCGAACAGTCCGAACTGCACGACCTGAAGCAGGGCTGCGAGCGTGAGGATGGTGAGTTCAGGAGTCATGCGGTTTCCAGGAAATGCGATTCCGTCGGGCCGTGGCCAAGCGCCCCGGACTTGTCCAGCCAGGCGCGGGCCTTGTCCGGATCGTTGACGCCGAACAGGGCCCAGTGCGCCCCGCCGTCACCGCGCCAGAGTTGCAGCAGGGACAGGCCGGCGTTGCCTCGGTTCTCGGCGTCGCTGTCAAAGGCGGCGGTGTCGAAGTCGGCGTAGCGGGTGAGCAGTTGTCGGGTCATGCGAAGGCCTCCGGTTGCAGGATTGCGGCTGGTCTGTCTGAAGGTAGTTCATGCCCGCATCAGGGCATCTGCAATTTTTTCACGCGCGCCTCGTCGCCTTGTCCGCGCGCTGACGGGTGGCGTGTCCTGACATGGTCCAGGCCTTGGTGATCAGGAACGCGGGCTGCGTCCTCTGCGGCGGCAATCGGACGGCGGGCCGTCATTGCGTTCCGGGTTACCGCCGGGAAAGAAGCCGGTGCATTCGCCGCCCGCGCCGGGTGAGAACGCAAAGGAGGCAAAAGCGTTAAGGCCGACGTGATGGAGATTCCGGACCGGGTCAGCCCGGCAGGCGGCAGTGCAAGGCCGATGACGATGTTGAACGGGATGCCCGGCATGTATCCGTTTTCCTGCGAGACCGCGTGACTGGCCATGGCCGACGGGGCATCAAACCCGTCCCTGATGGGCAACATGGGACTGTCGGGATTGCCCGAGCATATCCGGTTGGGGGAAACATGCCCGCCGTCAGAGCCGGCTTTGGCCAGGGTGGTGTCGCCGGGCAGGGCAAAGGCGCGTCGTCGGGCGACGGCCGCGCGATATTGCTCTGCCCGGCGCACGGGTTACAGATCCATCAGCAGGCGGCGCGGATCCTCGAGCGCCTCTTTCACCCGGACAAGGAAGGTCACAGCGCCCTTGCCGTCGACGACGCGGTGATCGTAGGACAACGCCAGATACATCATCGGGCGGATCTTGATCTCGCCGTTGATGACCATCGGGCGGTCCTGGATCTTGTGCATTCCGAGGATGCCCGACTGCGGCGGGTTCAGGATCGGCGAGGACATCAGCGAGCCGTAGACACCGCCGTTCGAGATGGTGAAGGTGCCGCCCTGCATTTCCGCCATCGACAGCTTGCCGTCGCGGGCGCGCTTGCCCTTTTCGCTGATCGCCTTTTCGATCTCGGCAAAGGACATCTGGTCGGCGTCACGGATCACCGGCACCACAAGGCCGGTGGGGGTGCCGGCGGCGATGCCCATGTGCACGAAGTTCTTGTAGACGATGTCGGTGCCGTCGATCTCGGCGTTGACCTCGGGGACTTCCTTCAGGGCGTGGCAGCAGGCCTTGGTGAAGAACGACATGAAGCCGAGGCGGGCGCCGTGCTTCTTTTCGAACAGGTCCTTGTATTCGCTGCGCAGCGCCATCGTCTCGGTCATGTCCACCTCGTTGTAGGTGGTCAGCATCGCGGCGGTGTTCTGCGCATCCTTGAGGCGACGGGCGATGGTCTGGCGCAGGCGGGTCATCTTGACCCGTTCCTCGCGGGCAGCGTCGTCCGCCGGAACCGGGGGGCGCGGCGCGGCCGGCGCGGCCGACGCGGCCGGAGCGGCGCTGGCCGCAGCCACGGCGCGGGCCACATCATCCTTCATCACCCGGCCGTCCCGGCCCGTCGCGGTGACCTGATCGCGGCTGATCCCCGCTTCGGCCATGGCCTTCTTGGCCGAGGGGGCATCCTCGACATCCTTGCCGCCGGTGGGGGTGGTCTTCTTGCCGTCCTGAGGGGCAACGGGCGTTTTCGCCGGGGCCGCGCCCGATCCGCCGATCACCGCAAGTTTGCCATTGGCCTGGACGGTGCTGCCCTCTTCGGCCAGGATTTCCGTCAGCGTGCCGGCAGCAGGTGCAGGCACCTCGACCGAGACCTTGTCGGTCTCCAGCTCGCACAGCATTTCGTCCTGGGCCACCGTGTCTCCGACCTTCTTGAACCAGGTCGAGACGGTCGCTTCGGTCACGGATTCACCCAAGGTGGGCACCATCACATCGGTGCCGGCGCCGCCCTGCGCCTCGGCCGGTTTGGAGGTCGTGTCCTTCTTTGTTTCCGAGGGGCGGAGTTCCGGCTCTTCGGATCCGGCTTCACCCGCCCCGGCTATGGTGGCAAGCAGGGCATCCACACCGACGGTTTCGCCTTCCTGCGCGACGATATCGGCGAGCTTGCCTGCGAGGGGCGACGGCACTTCGACCGTCACCTTGTCGGTTTCCAGCTCGCACAGCATCTCGTCCACGGCGACAGTATCGCCGGGCTTCTTGAACCAGGTGGCAACGGTGGCCTCGGTCACGGATTCACCCAGGGTGGGCACGCGGACTTCGGTGGTCATGGTCTAGTTCCCTTCAATCGTCAGAGCGCTGTCCACCAGCGCCGCTTGCTGTGCTTTGTGCATGCTGGCCAGGCCCGTGGCGGGCGAGGCAGAGGTTTCGCGGCCCACGTAGGCCGGGCGGGCGTGCTGTGCCTTGATCCGGCCCAGAACCCATTCGAGGTTCGGCTCCATGAAGGTCCAGGCACCCTGGTTCTTGGGTTCTTCCTGGCACCAGATCATTTCCGCCTGCGGGAAGCGTTCGAGTTCCTTGACGGCCGAGATGGCCGGGAAAGGATAGAACTGTTCGAACCGCATCAGGTAAACATCGTCGATGCCACGGGCGTCGCGCTCTTCCAGCAGGTCGTAGTAGACCTTGCCGGAACACATCACGACGCGCTTGATCTTGTCATCGGCCACAAGTTTGGTGTCGGAATTGCCCTGCTGGGCGTCATCCCACAGCACCCGGTGGAAGGACGAGCCGGTGGTGAATTCCTCGGCCTTGCTCACGGCCAGCTTGTGACGCAGCAGCGATTTGGGCGTCATCAGGATCAGCGGCTTGCGGAACGACCGGTGCATCTGGCGGCGCAGGATGTGGAAGTAATTCGCCGGCGTGGTGCAGTTGGCCACGATCCAGTTGTCCTGGCCACACATCTGCAGGAACCGCTCGAGGCGGGCCGAAGAGTGCTCGGGCCCCTGACCTTCGTAGCCGTGCGGCAGCAGGCAGACGAGCCCCGACATCCGCAGCCACTTGGATTCGCCCGACGAAACGAACTGGTCGAACATGATCTGCGCGCCGTTGGCAAAGTCGCCGAACTGCGCCTCCCACAGGGTCAGGGCGTTGGGTTCGGCAAGGCTGTAGCCGTATTCAAATCCGAGCACGGCGTATTCCGACAGCGCCGAGTCGATGGGTTCGAACCGGGCCTGACCTTCACGGATGTTGTTGAGCGGATAGTACCGTTCCTCTGTGTCCTGATTGACCAGGCCGGAATGCCGCTGGCTGAAGGTGCCACGGGTGGAGTCCTGACCGGACAGCCGCACGGGATAGCCTTCGGTCAGCAGCGAGCCGAATGCCAGAGCTTCGCCGGTTGCCCAGTCAAAGCCGGTGCCGGTCCTGAACATCTCGGCCCGCGATTCCAGCAGGCGGCCAACGGTCTTGTGCAGCGGAAAGCCGTCCGGCGCGCGGGTCAGGGCAGAGCCGATCTGCTCCAGCGTCTCGGGCTTGATCGACGTCTTGCCGCGCTGGTACTTGCCCTGCTTCTGCCGGTCGAGGTGGGACCAGCGACCATCGAGCCAGTCGGCCTTGTTCGGCTTGTAGGTCTTGCCGGCCTCGAATTCCTCGTTCAGCATCGACTGGAACGACGCCTTCATGTCCTCGATTTCGCCCTCGGGGATCAGACCGTCACGCACAAGCCGCTCGGTGTACAGCGTCAGCGTGGTCTTCTGCTTCTTGATCTTGGTGTACATCAGCGGGTTGGTGAACATGGGCTCGTCGCCCTCGTTGTGTCCGAACCGGCGGTAGCAGAAGATGTCGAGAACTACGTCCTTGCCGAACTTCTGGCGGAACTCTGTCGCCACCTTTGCGGCATGCACCACCGCTTCGGGGTCATCGCCGTTCACGTGGAAGATCGGCGCCTCGACCACCAGCGCGTTGTCTGTGGGGTAGGGCGACGAGCGCGAGAAATGCGGCGCGGTGGTAAAGCCGATCTGGTTGTTCACCACGATATGCATCGTACCGCCGGTCCGGTGGCCGCGCACACCGGACAGTGCAAAGCACTCTGCGACCACACCCTGGCCGGCAAAGGCCGCATCGCCGTGCAGCAGGATCGGCATCACCATCGTCCGGTGCTGATCGCCGTACTGGTCCTGCTTGGCACGGACCTTCCCCAGCACAACCGGGTTCACGGCCTCAAGGTGGGAGGGGTTGGCGGTCAGTGACAGGTGAACGGCATTGCCGTCGAAATCGCGGTCAGACGAGGCCCCGAGGTGGTATTTCACGTCGCCCGAGCCATCGACGTCCTCAGGCTTGAAACTGCCGCCCTGGAATTCGTTGAAAATCGCGCGGTAGGGTTTGTTCATCACGTTGGCGAGCACCGACAGGCGGCCGCGGTGCGGCATGCCGATGATCATTTCCTTGACGCCAAGCGCGCCGCCGCGCTTGATGATCTGCTCCATCGCAGGGATCAGGCTTTCGCCGCCATCAAGGCCAAACCGCTTTGTGCCCATGTATTTGACATGCAGGAATTTCTCGAATCCCTCGGCCTCGACCATCTTGTTGAGGATCGCCTTGCGGCCCTCGCGGGTGAACTTGACCTCCTTGCCGTATCCCTCGATCCGCTCTTTCAGCCAGGCCGACTGTTCGGGGTCCGAGATGTGCATGTATTGCAGCGCGAAGGTGCCGCAGTAGGTGCGCCGCACGATGTCCATGATCTCGCGCATGGACGCGATCTGAAGCCCGAGAACGTTGTCGATGAAGATCGGCCGGTCCATGTCGGCTTCGGTGAAGCCGTAGGACTTGGGGTCAAGTTCGGGATGGGGGGTGGCTTCGCGCATGCCCAGCGGGTCCAGATCCGCGGCAAGATGGCCCCGGATGCGGTGCGCCCGGATGATCATCAGCGCCCGGATCGAGTCGAGCACCGCCCGCTTGACCTGATCGTCGCTGAGGTTGACGCCGGTCGCGGCGGCCTTGTCGGTGATCTTCTTGCCGGCGGCCTTGGCGTCGGGGGCCATCGCGGCCATCGCCCATTCCCCGGTCAGTGCGGCGGTGAGATCGTCCTGCGGCTGCGGCGGCCAGTCGGCGCGTGCCCAGCTCGGGCCGGCGGCCACCTTCTTGACCTCCATTCCGTCGTCGCCCATCGCCCGGAAAAACGCCTGCCAGGCCTCGTCGACCGCGCCGGGGTCGTTGGCATAGCGTGCATACATCTGTTCGAGATACGCGGCATTGTGCCCCTGCATGAAGCTTGAGGCGTGGAACTGGTCGTTTGAACTTTGATCGGTCATGTCTGGTCCCCAGCTGGGTTTCTACCTAGGTGCTGCTTGCGAGGTGATTGCGGACGCCGCGCTGCCTGTGGCCGAAAAGGCCGACGGGTGTGCAGGGCGCTGATCGGCGTCATATGGGTCATCGGAATAGCCCATCAAATCAAAAATTGTGGCTTCGACGTCTAGAACACGTCCCACGAGAGTACGATTATAGAGATCGGCAATATCGCCGTCGGCAAGACCGTGCTGACCTTTCTTGGTGTGGCGAAGGTCCTGTATGGGCGCGCAATAGCCGACATGGTCAGCGATGCGGCGAATGTCGTCTTTGAGGCTTTCGTAATAGATCACATCGTCCACGACGCATGTGCCGTCGATCTGAAACAACGCGGTCTGGAGCCCGTAACCGTCGGACAGCAGAAACCGCCCGAAGTCCGCGCGCAGGGTATCCCAGTTCTGCGGCAGGGTGCGGCGGGACCGCTGCTGGTGAAACGCATAGAGCGACACCGCCCGCGTGAAGGGATTTCGGACATTCATGAACTTGAAATAGCTCTGCCAGACGTCGGATTCGAGCTGGGCGCGAATGGTGGCGGCAGGCATGTGGTTGCGCCACTTCAGATCCTGACCGGCGCCGCCACGGTAACCGACGATTCCGGCCTCGCTGACCATCATCTCGGTCCGCTCGCTCAACTCTGCCCCCTTCGGCATGCAGGCGGGCTGAAAGAACACCTCGGTCGAGGTGCCGGCCGTTTTGCCAGTCTTGAGGAAGATGAACTTATGAGAGTGACTGACGAGCATCTTGGTCCTTGACCCTTCATGCTCTGAACCCGCGGGGGTTCAGAGCGTACTCCTGCAGGCGCGGCTCAGCCCTTGGCGATGGCCGCAAGTACGGCCTCACCCAGACCGGCAGGGCTTTCCGCCACAACGATCCCGGCGGCTTTCATCGCCTCGATCTTGTCCTCGGCACCGCCCTTGCCGCCCGCGACGATCGCGCCGGCATGGCCCATGCGACGGCCCGGAGGGGCTGTGCGTCCCGCGATGAAACCAGCCGTCGGTTTCCAGCGGCCCTTCTTCTTTTCATCGGCCAGAAACTGTGCCGCATCTTCTTCGGCCGAGCCGCCGATTTCACCGATCATGATGATCGACTGCGTTTCGGGGTCAGCCAGGAACATTTCCAGCACGTCGATGTGCTCGGTTCCCTTGATCGGGTCGCCGCCGATGCCGACGGCCGTCGACTGGCCCAGACCGCTGTCGGACGTCTGTTTCACGGCCTCATAGGTCAGCGTGCCCGAACGCGACACCACGCCGACCGATCCACGCTTGTGGATGTGGCCGGGCATGATGCCGATCTTGCAGGCATCGGGGGTGATGACTCCGGGGCAGTTCGGCCCGATCAGGCGCGACCTGGAATTCTCCAGCGCCCGCTTGACCTTCATCATGTCAAGCACCGGGATGCCTTCGGTGATGCAGATGATCAGTTCCATCTCGGCGTCGATCGCCTCGAGGATCGAATCCGCGGCAAACGGCGGTGGGACATAGATCACCGAAGCATTCGCGCCGGTCACGTGCATTGCTTCGTGCACCGAATTGTACACCGGCAGGTCCAGGTGGGTCTGGCCCCCTTTGCCGGGAGTCACGCCGCCCACCATCTTGGTGCCGTAAGCGATGGCCTGTTCGGTGTGAAATGTGCCCTGCGAACCGGTGAGGCCCTGACAGATCACCTTGGTGTTTTCGTCGATTAGGACTGCCATGTTATCAGTCTTTCCTTGTGTCTCGGGCGGGTCAATGCCGCACCCACGCGCCGTCAGTAGCTGGCGCTGTCATCATCCACGAGTTCGTCAAGTGCCCGGACAGCGATCAGCGCGCCGCCCATGAGCATCAGTGTCCGCCCCAGCGACCGGGTAAGGTTGCGCGGAATCAGCGTGGCAATGCCGTCCCGTGCCGCCCGGGCAACGTCGCGCCCGTCCCGGATGTCGCGCAGACGCGGGCGCCCGGCCGGTTCCGGCAGGCGCAGCGCGGCGGGTTCGATCCGGCAGGCGACGAGGCCGATCCCGACCATCGCCAGACCGACCAGGATCGGAGAGTACCCTGGTTCCCGGATCATCCCTTGACGGCCTTCACGATTTTCTGCGCGCCGTCCTTGAGGTCGTCCGCAGCGATCACGTCGAGGCCGGAGTTGTTGATGATCTCCTTGCCCTTCTCGACGTTTGTGCCTTCGAGACGCACGACCAGCGGCACCTTCAGCCCCACCTCTTTCACGGCAGAGACCACACCCTCGGCAATCACATCGCAGCGCATGATGCCGCCGAAGATGTTCACCAGAATGCCTTTGACCTGCGGGTCCGAGGTGATGATCTTGAAGGCTTCGGTCACCTTTTCCTTGGTCGCGCCGCCGCCGACGTCGAGGAAGTTGGCAGGCTCGGCACCGTAGAGCTTGATGATGTCCATGGTCGCCATCGCGAGGCCCGCGCCGTTGACCATGCAACCGATCTCGCCGTCGAGCGCGATGTAGTTGAGGTCGTACTTCGACGCCGCCAGTTCCTTGGCATCCTCTTCGGTGGTGTCACGCAGTTCGGCGATGTCGGCATGGCGGTAGACCGCGTTGCCATCAAAGCTGATCTTGGCGTCCAGCACCTTGAGATCGCCTGCGTCGGTGACGATCAGCGGGTTGATCTCGAGCATCTCCATGTCTTTTTCGATGAAGGCCTTGTAGAGCAGCCCCATCAGGCCGACACACTGTTTCATCGCCTTGCCGTCCAGACCCAGCGCAAAGCCGACGCGGCGGCCGTGGAACGACTGGTAGCCGGTGGCCGGATCGACGGCGAACGACAGGATCTTCTCGGGTGTCGAGGCGGCGACCTCTTCGATGTCCATGCCGCCCTCGGTCGAGCAGACAAAGGACACGCGGCTGGTCTGCCGGTCCACCAGCAGGGCGAGGTACAGCTCGGTCTCGATCCCGCTGCCGTCTTCGATATAGATGCGGTTGACCTGCTTGCCCGCCGGACCGGTCTGATGCGTGACCAGGGTGCGGCCCAGCATCTTCTTGGCTTCCTGCGCGGCTTCTTCGACCGATTTGGTCAGGCGAACGCCGCCCTTTTCGCCGGCATCGGCCTCCTTGAAGGACCCCTTGCCGCGGCCACCTGCGTGGATCTGGGCCTTTACAACCCAAAGCGGGCCGTCAAGCGCCCCTGCGGCGGTCTTGGCTTCGTCCGCCTTTAGAACCACGCGGCCATCGGACACCGGAGCGCCGTAGCTGCGCAGCAGGGCTTTCGCCTGATACTCGTGGATGTTCATTAGAAACTGTCCCGTCTTGCTGCGATTGCATCGTGTATAGGCACAGAGTTTCGGCAGGTTTAACGGAAATCTTGCGCAACTCGGCAATTTGGCGTTTTTTCCGGGTTTTGTGATCACGGCGGAAAAAGGTGTGATCACATAATCGGCGGAACTTGGCTGGCCAGTCCAAATAATGCGCTTTTGCAAGATTCGTCAGCCGTCGCCGCGCTGGTTGCCAGCCCCTGTCGGCAAGGCTAGACCAGACGCTGCACCCGGTAAGGACATTCAGACATGCAGCGTATCACCCGGATCAGTGACGACAAGCATAACCCGACTGCGATTCCCGTGGTCGCACTGGCGCACAACGAGCGCAACATCCTGCCGGACTTTCTGGCGCATTACCGGGCGTCCTGCACGGCATCGTTTCTGATCGTCGACGACCATTCCACCGACGGCAGCCGCGAATATTTGGCCGCGCAACCCGATGTGACCCTGTTTCAGCCGGTCGCGGGCGCGGAGTTCCTGAAAGAGAGGGCGATCTGGAAATCCGGGCTGCTGGATCATTACGGCGCCGGCCGATGGTGCATGGCACCGGATATTGACGAACACTTCGTCTGGCCCGGGATGCCCGGCAAAAGTCTCGAACAGTACATCGCCGCGATCGAGGCCGAAGGCGCCGAGGCGGTCGCCGCGCTGATGATCGACATGTACGGCGACATGCCGCTCAGCGATCACCTGCACGACCCGGACGAGGGCCCGAGCCTGTCCCGGAGATTCCCGTATTTCGACGGGCATGGCGCCTATCCGCTGGGCTATTTCATGCGCCCGATCTCGGCGGCGCAATCACGCGACAGACCGACCCCACCGGTGCGGTTCAATGGCGGTGCCCGTGACCGCCTGTTCTTTCTCAGCGACCTGAAGGCGAATGCGCTGCAACACTGGCTGATCGAGCGCTACCTGCGCATGGACCAGCGGGTCAACCCGGGCGCGGGCGAACTGCCGATGCGGTTGCTGGCACGGCAGTTGACGCGCGGGCTTTTTGCGCCGGCCCTGAACGCGACCAAGATCGGCCTTATCCGGTGGCAGAGCGGCATGATGTTCAATGGCCACAAGGTTGACCGGCGTCTGGTGATGTCGGAAAGCGTTGCCGCCCTGCTGCATTTTCCCTTTACCCGGGGCCGGGCCGGGATCGAATACATTGTCGGTCGCGGCCAGCACGCCGGCGGCAGCCGGTATTATCGCAAATTGCTGGAAAGCGGCGGGCTGGACAGATCGCCGCGCGCAGCCCACAGCCGGTACTACGAGGGCGCATCAAGCCTGAGCGGGCTGATGCGGGATGTACCCGCTGCGCGCTGAGAGCGACCGAAGCCGGTCGCAGGGCTTTTTCATCGTTGTAAGGACGGGCCCGTGCAGGTTCTGCCACACGGACCCGTAGGTCTTGTGGATCAGGCCAGCGAGCCGTCGATACCCTTGCAGGCTTCGACCAGGCCTTTCACGGCATTGACCGAATTGTCGAACATTGCCTGCTCGTCCTTGGTCATCTTGATGTCGACGATCTTTTCGATGCCGCCGGCGCCGATGATCGTCGGCACACCGACGTAGAACCCCTTGAGCCCGAATTCGCCGTCACAATAGGCGGCGCAGGGCAGCAGGCGCTTTTGATCCTTGAGATAGGCCTCGGCCATTTCGATGGCGCTGGTTGCAGGTGCGTAGAACGCCGAACCGGTCTTCAGCAGGCCAACGATCTCGGCGCCACCGTCGCGGGTGCGCTGCACGATGGCGTCCAGCTTTTCCTGCGTGGTCCAGCCCATCTGCACCAGATCGGGCAGCGGGATGCCGGCCACGGTGGAATAGCGTGTGAGCGGCACCATGGTGTCGCCGTGTCCCCCGAGGACAAACGCGGTGACGTCCTTCATCGACACATTGAACTCGAGGCTCAGGAAGTGGCGGAAGCGTGCCGAATCCAGAACGCCGGCCATGCCGCAGACCTTGTGCGCGGGCAGGCCCGAGAACTGCTGCAGTGCCCAGACCATCGCATCCAGCGGATTGGTGATACAGATCACAAAGGCGTCCGGCGCGTTGGCGGCAATGCCTTCGCCCACGGATTTCATCACCTTGAGGTTGATGCCCAGCAGATCGTCACGGCTCATGCCCGGCTTGCGCGGCACGCCGGCGGTGACGATGCAGACGTCGGCGCCAGCAATGTCGGCATAGTCGTTGGCGCCCTTGAGGCTGGCGTCAAAACCTTCCGAGGGGCCCGATTCCGCGATGTCGAGCGCTTTGCCCTGCGGCGTGCCCTCGGCGATGTCGAACAGGATGATGTCGCCAAGTTCCTTGATGGCTGCAAGGTGGGCAAGCGTGCCCCCGATCTGTCCTGCGCCGATAAGGGCGATCTTCGGTCTGGCCATGGATGCTGTCTCCGCTCCGTTGGAATTTCCGGCATGGCTAGAACTTTGCGCCGCCCCGCGCAAGTGCGCTGCACCGCGGCGCTGTCGTACAGCAGGGCTGTTCCATTGCCGATCCAACGGATAAGCCTAAGCGGACAAAGCATTTTGAGGAGCTCTCAATTGGACCTTCTGACCCCTTCGAATCTGGCGGTTGCCATCCCGGCTGTGCTTTTTGCGGGCATTTCCAAAGCCGGGTTCGGATCCGGTGCGGCCTTTGCCAGCGCGTCGATTCTGGCGATCATGCTGGATCCGGGGCAGGCCCTGGGCATCATGCTGCCGCTGCTGATGCTGATCGACATGGCAAGCCTTCCGGCCTACTGGAAAAAATGGCACTGGCCCGATGCCCGCATTCTGCTGCTCGGGGCGGTGCCGGGAACGCTGCTGGGGGCGGTCTTCTACCGGATGGCAGATCCCGATGTGATCCGCTTCCTGATCGGTCTGATCGGAATCGCCTTTGTGGTCTGGCAGATGATGCAGAAGGCAGGGCTGCTTCAGCTTGCGCAGCGCCGCTTTGGCGACGGAACCGGACTGGTGGCTGGCGGCGTCCTCGGGTTCACCAGTTTCGTCAGCCACGCCGGCGGACCGGCCGCTGCGGTTTATCTGTTGGGACAGCGGTTGCCCAAGACCACCTACCAGGCCACCACAGTTCTGGTGTTCTGGGCGGTGAATCTGTTCAAATCGGCTTTTTACGCCTTTATGGGTATCTTCACCCTGCAGACACTGACGTTTGATCTGGTTCTGGCGCCTGTCGCCATCCTCGGAACCTGGCTTGGCGTCCGGGCGCATGCGCTGGTTCCGGATCGGCTGTACTTCGGGCTGACCTATGTCTTGCTGACCGTAACCAGCATCAAGTTGATCTGGGACGCGCTGAGCTGAGCGCAATCTCTCGCCGAGTTCCACTTCCGGGAAGGAAACATTCCCGGCGAGACAAAGTCGGCGGCGCCTCCGGGAATTTTCAGGCGTCGTTGCCCACAGGGGGCAGGGCGTCGGCAAAGGCTTCGAACGCCTGCCCGCTGGCCACAAGGCAACTGATGCCGTCGGTTCGGGTGACAGTGATGGTCCAGGTGCCGGTTTCGTCCGACGCAAAGACCTCGATCACCGAGTTGTTGGTGCCCAGGCCCATCGACTGCCGGGTTTCGCCGAATTTTGATGCCAGCCGGTCGACGACATTGGCCCGTGGCGCGCAATTGGCAGGCTGCGAAACGGCTGGGCCTGCAGGCCAGGCCGTCAGAAACGTGGCATTCAACAGTGTCAGGAGCATATGTTTCATTAACTATCCTTTCGGATCAAGGCGGTGCCGCAGGTGGTTCGCCGGGCCCGACCGATGATGTCCCAGGTTCCGGAAAGCGTGCAGTGCCGGTGCAGGCGGTCCGGTCTTGCAAGGATGCCTTACAGCTGTTGAACCAATGGTTAACGCGGCGCACCCTTCGACCAAAGCAGCCCTATGCTGCATCGCAGCGATTTTATGCTTGATCTTTTTGCAAAAAAATGGCCCAAACCACGCAATAAAATTCCGCCAGGAGATTCCCATGGACATGCGCGCCCGCCCTTACCGTTCCGTTCTCTATATTCCGGCCTCGAAAGAGCGCGCGTTGGACAAGGCGCGCAAACTTCCTGTCGATGCGATCATCTTTGACCTCGAGGACGCGGTGTCACCTGATGAAAAGGTGCGCGCCCGCGAAACTCTGGCCGTTGCGCTCGCCGAGGGGGGCTATGGTCATCGGATGAAGATCGTCCGGATCAACGGGCTTGATACCCAATGGGGCCTCGACGATGCGGCGGCGGTGGCCAAAATGGCCTGCGATGCGGTTCTTCTGCCCAAGGTGGACGGCCCGGACCAGCTCGATGCGCTTGCCGACATCACCGGAGACCTTGACCTCTGGGCGATGATGGAGACCCCGCGTGGCATGTTGAACGCCGCCGCCATCGCCGCCCATCCGAAATTGCGCGGCTTTGTCATGGGAACCAACGATCTGGCCCGCGAACTCAACAGCCGTGCGGATGCGGGGCGTACCGCGATGATGCCTGCGCTCGGGCTGTGTCTGCTGGCAGCAAAGGCCGAAGGCATCGTGATCATCGACGGCGTCTACAATGCCTTCAAGGATGACGCCGGTCTGCGGGCCGAAGCCGACCAGGGCCGCGACATGGGCTTCGATGGAAAATCGCTGATCCATCCGGCGCAGATCGAAGTGGCGAATGCGGCCTTCGCCCCAAGCGAAGAGGAACTGGCACTTGCCCGGCGGCACATCGCCGCGTTCAATGCGGCCCAGGCGGACGGGCTCGGCATTGCCGTTGTCGATGGACGGATCGTCGAAAACCTTCACGTTGCCACGGCACAGGACGTTCTGGCAAAAGCCCAGGCAATCGAACGTATTGCAGCGGAGTAAATCATGCCCTTTCTCGTCTTCGGCCTTCTCCTTTGGGTGGGCGCACATGTCTTCAAGAGATTGTCGCCCAAGCGACGTGCCGATCTTGGCAAGTCGGGGCGGGGGCTGGTCGCCATCCTGATCCTTGCCGGGCTGGTGATGATCATTCTTGGCTACCGCGCGGCACCCTTCATCGACGTCTGGACGCCGCCCGGGTTTTTCGTGCACATCAACAACCTGCTTATGCTGGCTGCGGTTTTTGCCTTCGGGATGGGCGCGACCACAGGTCGGCTGCGCGGCAAGATGCGCCACCCGCAGCTGACAGCCGTCAGCATCTGGGCTGTCGCGCATCTTCTGGTCAACGGAGATTTCGCTTCGATCCTGCTGTTTGGCACAATGCTGATCTGGGCAATCTCAGAAATCGTGCTGATCAATCGCGCCGAACCGTGGCAGCGGCCCGAGCCGGGTCCGGCGAAGAAAGACATCGTTCTGGTGGTGATTACCCTGGTGATGTTTGCGGTGATCACTGCCATCCACACATGGCTCGGCGTCTGGCCGTTCCCGGGGTAAAGACATGAAACTGTACAGATTTCTCAGCGAAGACGACACATCCGCCTTTTGCCACAAGGTCACGGCGGCCCTGAACAAGGGGTGGGAGCTGCACGGCGCCCCCACCTACGCCTTTGACGCCGCGAATGGTGTGATGCGCTGCGGCCAGGCCGTCACCAAGGACACGCCAGGGACTTATGTCCCGGACATGAAGTTGGGAGAGCAGTGATGGCGAAGGCGGTTCAGAAGACCAACGCAGGCCGGTTTTTTGAAGATTACACTATCGGGCAGGTGATCGACCATGCCGTGCCGCGCACCGTCGGCACGGGGGAGCGCGCGCTATATCATGCACTCTATCCGGCCCGGCATGCGCTGTATTCTTCGGATGCCTTCGCGCAGTCCTGCGGCCTTGCTGCCAGTCCGCTGGACGACCTCGCCGCATTTCATGTGGTCTTTGGCAAAACCGTGCCGGACGTGTCGCTGAACGCCCGGGCCAATCTGGGCTACGCCGAGGGCAAATGGCTAAAGCCGGTCTGGCCCGGCGACACTTTGCGCGCGCAGTCCGAGGTGATCGGGCTCAAGCAGAACTCGAACGGGCAGACCGGCGTCGTCTGGGTCCGCTCGCGCGGTCTGAACCAGCACGACGACGTGGTGATGGAATATGTCCGTTGGGTCATGGTCAAGAAGCGGGACCCGGAGTCCGCAGCACCGGAAACCGTGGTGCCGGACCTTGCCAGTGTTCTGGATCCGGGCGATCTGGTTGTCCCGGAGGGGCTGGATTTCAGCCGGTACGACACGACGCTGGCCGGAGAGCCGCACCGACTGGCCGATTATCAGGTGGGCGAGACCATCGACCACGTCGATGGCGTCACGATTGAAGAAGCCGAACACATGATGGCCACGCGCCTGTGGCAGAACACGTCGAAAACCCATTTCGACGGCACCATGCGCGACGACGGCTCGCGGCTGATCTACGGCGGTCACGTGATTTCGATGGCGCGGACACTGTCGTTCAACGGGCTTGCCAATGCCCAGATGATTGTCGGGCTGAACGCGGGCAGCCACGCAAACCCGTGTTTTGCCGGTGACACGGTCCGCGCCTGGTCCGAGGTTCTGGACACCGCCGAAACATCGGCCCCTGGCGTCGGCGCAATCCGTCTCAGACTGGTTGCGACCAAGGGCGGGGCGCCGTTTGCGCTGCGTGGCGACAACGGCAAATATCTTCCGCATGTGCTGCTGGATCTGGACTACTGGGCCCTGATGCCCATGTGATTCCGGGGCGCCCGGTGAGGCGCCCCCTTGCGCCCCCAAAATAGACACCGGCACAGGCCCGCCCCATGCGGATTTCGGATGGGGCCCGGGGCCCTTGGCGCGCATGCAGGTGGTCCTGCCGAGGGTGAGTCGCCCGGATTTCAGCTGCCCGGCACCAGAGAATCGCGGCAGCGATCGGTTTACATTGCAGATTCGCGTTAGCGCCAAAGATGTGATCACACCTTTTAAAGCGTGATCACAAAAGATCTCGCATTTGCAGCATTTGGGAAAAAAACCGCCGTCCTTTGGGCTCGCATACCGTGACACAGCCGCAAAAAGAGTTAGAAACGTACCCAAGGGAACCGAAAGGACTAGGCATGGCCGACGTGAACCGGGGCAACCGCCCGCTCTCTCCGCATCTCACCATCTACGCACCGCAATTGACTTCGATGACGTCGATCCTGACCCGGATCACGGGCAACGCGCTGATCGTCGGGATGCTGATGATCGTCTGGTGGCTGCTCGCGGCGGCAACGTCGCCCGACTATTTCGCCACCGCCAATGCGGTCCTGACAAGCTGGTTCGGCGATCTGGTCCTGTTCCTGTCGCTCTGGGCGCTTTGGTATCATACCCTCGCCGGTGTGCGGCACCTGATCTGGGATCAGGCCATCGGGCTCGACCTCGATACCGCGTACAAGATGGGCTACGCCGTGATCGGCGGCTCCGTCCTGCTGACCCTGATCACCGTCATCATTCTCTGAAGGAGCACACCATGGCTTTTCTGACCGACCGCAAGCGCGCCGTGGGCTGGGGCTCTGCAAAATCCGGCACGCAGCATTTCTGGTTCATGACCGTCTCGGCCGTGGCGCTGCTGATCCTGATCCCGCTGTTCATCTTCACCTTCGGCGGCATCCTCGGTGCCCCTTACGAAGAAGTCACCGCCTATTTCGCGCGCCCGTTTCCGGCGATTGTCGCCGCCTTGACCATTGTTGTGTCGTTCAAGCACTTCAACAGCGGCTTCCAGACCCTGATCGAGGATTATGTTCACGGTCCGATGGAAAAGGTTCTCATCATCGGCATGACCTGCCTCTCTTATGGTGCCGCGGCGACGGGCCTTTTTGCCATCGCCAAGCTGGCCCTTTGACTTACCGGAGCAACAGATAAATGGCTGCATACGAATACGAGACGCACGACTATGACGTGGTTGTGGTCGGGGCCGGCGGCGCGGGCCTGCGCGCAACTCTGGGCATGGCCGAACAGGGTCTGCGCACCGCCTGCGTGACCAAGGTCTTTCCGACCCGGTCCCACACCGTCGCCGCCCAGGGCGGCATCGCCGCGTCGCTGTCCAACATGGGGCCCGACCATTGGCAATGGCACATGTACGACACGGTCAAGGGCTCGGACTGGCTCGGTGATACCGACGCGATGGAATATCTCGCCCGCGAAGCGCCCAAGGCGGTTTACGAGCTGGAACACTACGGCGTGCCGTTTTCGCGCACCGAAGAGGGCAAGATCTACCAGCGTCCCTTTGGCGGCCACACCACCGAGTTCGGCGAAGGCCCCGCGGTGCAGCGCACCTGCGCCGCCGCCGACCGCACCGGCCACGCAATCCTGCACACGCTTTATGGCCAGAGCCTGAAGAACAACGCGGAATTCTACATCGAATACTTCGCCATCGACCTGATCATGACCGACGGTGTCTGCACCGGTGTGGTCTGCTGGAAGCTGGATGACGGCACGATGCACGTCTTCAACGCCAAGATGGTTGTTCTGGCTACCGGCGGCTATGGGCGTGCCTATTTCTCCGCCACCTCCGCACACACCTGCACCGGTGACGGCGGCGGCATGGTGGCCCGCGCGGGTCTGCCGCTTCAGGACATGGAGTTCGTGCAGTTCCACCCCACCGGCATCTACGGCGCAGGCTGTCTGATCACCGAGGGCGCGCGCGGCGAGGGCGGCTATCTCACCAACTCCGAGGGCGAGCGGTTCATGGAACGCTACGCGCCCAACTACAAGGATCTCGCGCCGCGCGACTATGTCAGCCGCTGCATGACGCTGGAGATCCGC
The DNA here is from genome assembly GCF_007923445.1 of Puniceibacterium confluentis. Lineage (GTDB taxonomy): Bacteria > Pseudomonadota > Alphaproteobacteria > Rhodobacterales > Rhodobacteraceae > Puniceibacterium > Puniceibacterium confluentis. Next base: position 231,385 of record NZ_VOJI01000004.1, read on the forward strand.
GAGGGCAGGGGCGTCGGCGCCGAGTCCGACCACATCCACCTCAACCTCTCGCATCTGCCAAAAGAGGCACTGAACCTGCGCCTGCCCGGCATTTCGGAATCCGCCCGCATCTTTGCCGGCGTCGACGTGACCAAGGAACCGATCCCGGTGATCCCGACTGTGCACTACAACATGGGCGGCATCCCGACGAACTATTGGGGCGAAGTTCTCAATCCGACAGCGGGTGACGCCAATGCGGTCGTGCCCGGCCTGATGGCCGTGGGCGAAGCGGGCTGCGCCTCGGTGCACGGCGCCAACCGTCTCGGTTCCAATTCGCTGATCGACCTCGTGGTGTTTGGCCGCGCCGCCGCGATCCGCGCAGGCAAGGTCGTCGACCGCGACTCGGCTGTGCCGACGACCAACACCGCTTCGGTCGACAAGGCGTTTGACCGCTTTGACGGATTGCGCCACGCCACCGGCGCCATTCCTACCGCCGATCTGCGCCTGGAGATGCAGAAGACCATGCAGCGTGACGCTGCGGTGTTCCGGGAATCCGCAACCCTGTCGCATGGTGTAAAGGAAATGACCGTGATCGCGGGCAAGATGGGCGATCTCAAAGTCACCGACCGCAGTCTTGTGTGGAACTCGGACCTTATGGAAACGCTGGAGCTGACCAACCTCATGCCCAACGCGCTGGCCACGATCGTCGGCGCAGAGGCCCGCAAGGAAAGCCGGGGGGCCCATGCGCACGAGGATCACGCCACGCGGGACGACGAAAACTGGCGCGTGCACACGATCAGCCGGATCGAGGGGGCAACGGTCACCCTGTCGCATCGTCCTGTCATCACCGACCCGCTCAGCACCGAGGCCGAGGGCGGCATCGCGTTGAAGCGGATTGCGCCCAAGGAAAGAACCTTCTGATGCGGACGGGTTTGATATGTTTGGCGGTGTTCCTGACAGCCGCAGCCGCCAATGCCGGTTCTTACGGCATGACCGGCACGTACACTGCCGACGACCATCGGGCAGTTATCCTTCAGTGCCGGAAGGATCTGGGTTATGGTGCGGCGCAGATCAGGATCACCACGGGTTTTGAAAAAGCCAGCGGCGCAGGTGCTGTGCCGCGGGTTCTGCCAGCCGGATATATTACCCCGGTCGCCGCTGCCGAGATCAATGCCTGTGCTCAGTCGCGCCTGGCCGCGCACCACGTGCGCCCGGCACCGGCAGCGGTGATACGCCGGACAGCGCCTGTGGCGCCAGTGGCCTACGGTTGCCCGCCGGACGCACCATTCCTGTATCGGGGGACACTGTATTGCCCGCAAAATTGACCACTTGCCCGCCTGCGCGCCATCTTGTGACCATGGTGATTCTGGCGGTGACGCTGGCCGGTTGCAACGCGCAAGCCCAGGACGAAATCGCCCGCGCGGCGGCACGGTCCACCACAAGCAAGGTTCTGGCGCAGCGTCTGCCGGGGGTACCCCTGCAACCGGCGGTGAACTGTGTGATCGACAATGCCAGTTCCCAGCAGATATTGGCGCTGGCGGCAGATTCCGTCACCGGACCAACGGAATCGACCTTTCAGATCGTCTCCGGCATCATTCAGAAACCCGAAACTCTGACCTGCCTGGCGGCCGAGGGGCTGCCCGCGCTGTTGCGATAGGAGTATCATGAACACCACGCTTTCCCGTCGCCGCCTCCCGTTGCGGCTGAAGCAGGAACCGACGCCGTGATCGACCTGCGCCGCAGCCTGCACCGCCGGATGGCCCGAGCGCTGACGCGCGGTGGCTCCCATGTCATGCCGGACCGCATGCAGGCCCGCGCCTTCGCACAGCTTGTGCCAGTCCCGGATCTGGTGGTCGATGTGGGGGTCGGACGCGGCACGCCCTGGCTGTACGGTGCTTTCCCGGACAGCGCCTTCCTGCTGGTTGACCCTATGCACGAGTGTCGCGAGGACGTGGCGCGTCTGTATCCCACGATGCAGTCCGAGTTCGTTGAAACCGCGCTTGGCGACGCGCCGGGTGAGGCGCAGCTCAACATCCCGCTGCGGGGCGAGGCGGTGCGCGGCAACATGGCCAGCCTGCTGAACCGGTCTGACGAACACCTGGCCAAAATCGACAGCTGGCAGACCCGGACTGTCCCCGTCACAACGCTCGACAGGTTGCTGGCCGACCGACCGGGCCGGATCGGTCTCAAAATCGATACCGAGGGCGCAGAAGCAAACATCCTGCGTGGCGCCACGTCCATACTGCCACGCTGCGACTTTGTCGTGCTCGAACTGTCGCTGTCACACCGTTTCGAGGAAGTGGCGCCTCCCTCGGCTGCCATCGCCTTGCTTGCGCAGGCGGGGCTGGAAATGCGTGACGTTCTGGCGGTGAGCGGATCCGGCGCCGCCACCTCTGCCCGCCACATTGACGCGCTATTCACCCGCTGGAACGGCTCTGACGCGACCGACCGCACCTGATACAAACGGCAAAGACCGACTGAGGAGTATTGCCATGGTTGAACTCACACTGCCCAAAAATTCACGGATTCAGACAGGCAAGACCTGGCCCAAGCCGGAAGGGGCCAGCAACGTTCGCAAGTTCAAGATCTATCGCTGGAACCCGGATGACGGCAAGAACCCGCAGGTCGACACCTACTTTGTCGACATGGACACCTGCGGTCCGATGATTCTCGACGCGCTGATCAAGATCAAGAACGAGATCGACCCGACGCTGACCTTCCGCCGCTCCTGCCGCGAAGGGATCTGCGGCAGCTGCGCAATGAACATTGGCGGCATCAACACTCTGGCCTGCATCTACGGCATGGACGAGGTGAAGGGCGATGTTGCGATCTATCCGCTGCCGCACATGCCGGTGGTCAAGGATCTGATCCCCGACCTCACCCATTTCTACGCCCAGCACGCCAGCATCATGCCCTGGCTCGAGACCAAGACCAACCGCCCGGCAAAGGAATGGAAGCAAAGCATCGAAAGCCGCGAAAAGCTGGACGGGCTTTACGAATGCGTGATGTGCGCCTGCTGTTCGACGTCCTGCCCGAGTTACTGGTGGAATGGCGACAGATACCTGGGCCCCGCAGCGCTTTTGCATGCCTATCGCTGGATCATCGACAGCCGGGACGAGGCAACGGGCGAGCGTCTCGACGAGCTTGAGGATCCCTTCAAGCTGTATCGCTGCCACACAATCATGAACTGCGCCAAGACATGCCCGAAAGGTCTGAACCCGGCAAAGGCGATTGCCGAGATCAAGAAGCTGATGGTGGAACGCGCTGTCTGAGCGATGATCGCAGGGGCCACTCCTGGTCACCTTCGCACGAACCCGGGGGTCGCTTTCGAGCGGCCCTTTTCCTTTGGTCGTGACGCGCCTGCATGGCGCAGATGCGCCGCGACGGCTTGGTCTCGCGGGTCTGCGTGACTATGTCGTGAGCAACAAGGCAGATCGCCGGACAGGTGGCTGAGACATGACCAGACCGCTGGAACTGCAAACACCGACGGCGCCGACGCATGAACGAGGCGGCGCGGCGCAGGTCCGGCAGCATGAAACGACAGAACGGAGCGTGCCATGATTGTGATTGTCGGGCTGATAGTCGCATTTCTATTGATTGCGGTGTTTTCCAACCGAAAGACCCGCCTGTGTCGCTGGCGCGAGGCACGCCACGATGGTTATGTGACTTATTCCTGCGTCCATTGCGGTGCCAGTGTCTCTGGCGTGATTGGCAAGCCTCCCAAAGCATGCCTTCGGGCAAGCAATGGCTGATTGGATCTCGGCGGCGCCATGGACTTGTCATTTCGCGGTCTGCGATTTCAGATGTGCCAAAGGAGAAACGCCATGACCCCGCCCGATGATGCCGATGCCCGCCGCGCCATTGCCCCGGTGATCTGTTATCCGACCGACACCTTGCCATCGCCGGATATGGCGATGTACGCGCGGATCCTGGACACTGCGCGCAAAGTCTCGGAAGTCCGTGTGCCGCCGCGGCAGGCCGCGACCTTCAGGGTCGCCGCCGGATATATTTTCCGGATCCAGAGTATTGAGGGTCCACAGGTCGGCGACCTCAACCTTTGGAACGCCGATGATATGTCAGAGCGGTTTTATTCCGGCAAGACACGGGCGCTGCACGGAACCCATGTCAGCACCGGCGACAGGCTCTGGTCTTGTTTGCCGCACTTGCGTCCGATGGCCACAATTCTGGCGGACAGCCTCGACTGGTACGGCGTGGATGCATTTGGCGGATCGGTGCACGACGTGATCGGAACGCGCTGTGATCCCTACACCCACCACCTGCTGAGTGGCGACCAGTACCATCACTGCTGCCATTCCAACCTGACGCGCGCCGTCGCCGCGCAGCTTGGTGTGACGCTGAGCGAGGCCGAGTCGCATGTGCATGACGTTCTCAACGTTTTCATGTGCACCGGCTTTACCCGCGACACCGGCCAGTATTTCATGAAGGCCAGCCCGGTGCGACCGGGCGACCATCTGACATTTTTTGCCGAAATCGACTTGCTGGGAGCGCTCAGCGCCTGTCCGGGTGGGGACTGTTCCGCGAAACATTCCAGCGACAGCGCCGCATGCCACCCGCTGTTGGTGGACATCCTGAAGCCCGACCCGGACAGTCTGGCCGACTGGCGCCCACCCGCCCGGAACGGATACAGCCGCACACATGGGTGACAGGAGGTGCGACGCCGCAGCCTCCGTGAGTCAGGCGAAAGCAGCTTCCAATGCGATTTCGACCATGTCACCAAAGCTTTTTTCGCGATCCTCCGAGGACAACGCCTCGTGGGTGATCAGATGGTCAGAGACCGTCAGGACCGCCAAGGCCCGCACGCCATGACGGGCGGCGAGATTATAGAGTTCCGCCGCCTCCATCTCGACTCCGAGAATGCCGTGACGGGTCATCTGTTCGTTCAGGTCCGGGCGTTCGTCATAGAACACATCCGCCGAATAGATTCCGCCGACGTGGGTCGGAACGCCACGCGCCTCGGCGGCCGCCACGGCAGCGCGCAGAAGCTGCCAATCGGCGCAGGGGGCAAAATTCAGTTCCCTGAAAATGCCCCGTGACGGAGTCGACAGGGTGCTGGCGGTCATCGCGACAATTACGTCGCGGATCTTGACCCTGTCCTGCATCCCGCCGCAGGAGCCGATGCGGATCAGTGTCTTTGCGCCGAAGTCACGGATCAGTTCATTCGCATAAATCGACAGTGACGGCATTCCCATTCCGGAACCCTGAATTGTCACCGCGTGGCCGCGCCACATGCCGGTATAACCCAGCATGCCACGTACCTCGTTGACCAATTCCGCTCCATCAAGAAAGGTTTCGGCCGCCCATCGCGCGCGATAGGGATCGCCGGGCAGAAGAACCGTTTCCGCAATCTTCCCCGGTTTCGAACCTATGTGAATTGACATCGATTCAGATCTTGAGCTCGTCCATTGACTTGCCAGCTTCCAGAGCGGAAATCACCCAATTGGGTTTGCGGCCTCGACCGGTCCAGGTCTGGCTCGGGTCTGCGGGGTTCGCATATTTCGGCGCGCTTTTGGAACCCTTGACAGTTCCGCCAAGCAATTCGTCCAGAGAGAACCCGTATTCCTTTGCCGCGTGTTCAGCCGCTTTCTTGGCTTCGGCCTTTCGGCGCGCATCAATGGTCTTCAGAGCCTTGTCGACATCGCCTTTAAGTTTTTTAAGTTCGTCTTTAGAGAGTGTTTCAAGGTTTATTTGCATGTTTCCTCCTGTATGTCCTTGTTTATTTGGAAAACATCAAAAATCCGCAAGACTGTTTTTTGTGTCAATGGCGCGTTTTTTTTCCAACGGCGAAAGCCCGCACACCTGAAAGGTGAGCGGGCGGGGGATGCAAACAAGCTCCGGGATAAGTTTATTCGGCGGCCAGGGCCTTTGGATCGACCAGTGTAACGATATCCTTCATGATGGTGTTCAGCTCAAAATCTTTAGGCGTGTACACCTTTGCAACTCCCATGGACGTCAGCCTTCTGGCGTCGTCCTCAGGAATAATGCCTCCGACTATCACAGGGATATTTCCCAGGCCAGCCTCCTTCATGCGTTTCATCAGATCTTCGACAAGAGGGATATGACTGCCGGAAAGAATGGAGAGCCCGACAACATGCGCCCCGTTTTCTGCAGCGCGTACAATCTCTTCCGGGGTCAGCCGAATACCTTCGTAGTCAATCTCCATCCCGCAGTCCCGCGCCCGGAACGCAATCTGTTCTGCACCATTCGAGTGCCCATCCAGCCCCGGCTTGCCCACAAGGAACCGCAGCCGTTTGCCCAGCCGGTCACTGACCACGTTCACGGCGTTGCGGATCTCGTCCAGCCCTTCGGTCTTGTTGGAAATGGCCCGCGATACACCCGTGGGGCCGCGGTATTCGCCATAGACGGCCCGCATTTCGGCCGCCCATTCGCCGGTGGTGACGCCAGCTCTGGCGCAGGCAATCGACGGCTCCATGACGTTGCGTCCTTCCTGGGCGGCCGCGCGCAGGCCCGCCAGAGCGACCGCGACAGCCGCGTTGTCCCGCTCCGCTTTCCATGCATGCAGGCGACTGATCTGTTCCTGTTCGGTCGCAGGATCGACAACCATGATGCCGCCATCCTCGTCCATTAAGGGCGAAGGTTCCGTGCCGGTGAATCGGTTCACCCCCACGACCACGGTTTCATTTCGCTCGATCCGGCCCAGACGTTCGGCATTGCTGTCGACCAGGCGGCCTTTCATGTACTCAATTGCGTTGATCGCCCCGCCCATCGACCCCAGGTTTGCCAGTTCCGCCCGGGCGCCGTCTTTCAGTGCCTCGACCTTGCGGTCGACGGCGGGATTGCCGTCAAACAGGTCGTCGAATTCCAGCAGGTCGGTTTCGTAGGCCATGATCTGCTGCATCCGCATCGACCATTGCTGATCCCAGGGACGGGGCAGGCCAAGTGCCTCGTTCCAGGCCGGCAATTGGACCGCACGGGCACGGGCGTTTTTCGACAGGGTCACGGCCAGCATTTCGATCAGAATGCGGTAGACGTTGTTTTCGGGCTGCTGTTCGGTCAGGCCCAGGGAATTCACCTGCACGCCATATCGGAACCTGCGGTGTTTGGCCTCCTCGATTCCATAGCGCTCGCGCAGCAACTCGTCCCAGAGATCGACAAAGGCGCGCATCTTGCACATCTCGGTCACAAACCGGATTCCGGCGTTCACAAAAAACGAAATCCGTGCGGCCAGCGCCGGGAAGTCCTCTGGCGCGACCCGGGGTTTGAGTTCGTCGAGAACGGCGGTCGCCGTGGCCAGCGCAAAGGCAAGTTCCTGCTCGGGCGTCGCACCTGCCTCTTGCAGGTGGTACGAGCACACGTTCATCGGGTTCCATTTGGGAACATGGGTGTAACAATATTCCGCCACGTCGCCGATCATCTTCAGCGATGGCTTGGGCGGGCAGATATAGGTGCCGCGCGACAGGTATTCCTTGATCAGATCATTCTGGACCGTGCCCTGCAGACCGGCGACATCGACGCCTTGTTCCTCTGCCACCGCGATATAGAGCGACAGCAGCCAGGGCGCGGTCGCATTGATCGTCATCGACGTGTTCATCTGATCCAGCGGGATCTGATCAAACAGGGCCCGCATGTCCCCGAGATGGCAGACCGGAACACCGACCTTGCCGACCTCGCCGCGCGCCAGGATATGGTCGCTGTCATAGCCGGTCTGGGTCGGAAGATCGAAAGCCACGGACAGTCCGGTCTGGCCTTTGGCAAGGTTGCCACGGTACAATGCATTCGAGGCCTTGGCTGTCGAATGCCCCGCATAGGTGCGGATCAGCCAAGGTTTGTCGCGTTTGACTTCGGTCGCTGTGGTGCTCTCGGACATCTGACCCTCGTGAATCATTCAGGAAATCTTGTTGCGTCAATGGGTGAATAATCGAAAGATTATGTCCCTGTCAATTCGCTGCGTTGCGGCATGTCGGCCGTTTTGATCCTCGGCGCGATTTCAGAGTTACAAAAATGTCGCAGTTTCCAACCTGGGCCGATTATTTTTTCAGCGGTCTTACCAGAGTTGGGGGGGCGTACCCATTTGCTGCCCGTTATCGTAACCGTACTAGAGTAAAGGATGCTGAGATGGGAATTTCTGTTCGTCAATCGCTTGCGGTCCTCTTTGTCGCCGGGTTGGGTCTGTCTGCCTGTTCGACCGAAAATATTGCAGACAACACCGTGGATGCGACCGTTTTCGCCACGAAAACCGTGGTCAAAGGCGCGGTCGGTGCCGGCAAGCTTGCCTATAAGGGCACAGCCGCCGCCGTCAACGCGGCGCGCGACAGCACCGCAACCAAGGACTCGTTCCCGGCCGGCACTCCGGTCTGTACCAACGCCAACGGCGGCTACTACGAAGCGCTGCAGAACAATGATGGCGTGTACTACTGCCTCGCAATGAAGAAATAAGCCGAAAGGCGCCGTCCGGACTTGGCTCCGGCGGCGCCCCCGCACCAGTCAGGCTGTGACAAGGTTATGTTTGCCTGCGCAGTCCGGCCCCCGGTCCGGTGACTGACACTTGCCGCGATGAAGGCCAGCTGGCACCCTCGGCCATATGAGTGCAACGATCACCCTGCCGGTCTGGCTGTTTACCCTGATATTGCTGTTTGCGGCTGTGACGCTGGCGTCGCACTTCCTGTTTCCCTCTGTTCGCTGGTATCTGCGCCGTCGCGCGGAACGTGTGGTCGCGCGGCTCAACCAACGGCTCGAACGCCCGATACAGCCCTTCAAGCTGGCCCGGCGCAGCGATATGATCCAGCGGCTTTGTTATGATCCCGAGGTGACGCGGGCGATTGTCGAACACGCCCGGGAATACGGCGTGCGCGAGGATGTGGCCTTTGAACAGGCGCGCCGGTACGCGCGCGAAATTGTGCCATCGTTTTCGGCGACGGCCTATTATGGCGTTGCCATCCGTCTGGCCCGCATCTTCAGCAACGCGCTGTACCGTGTCCGGCTCGGCTATCAGGACGAAGCGGCGCTTGCCGCCGTCGACCGCGATGCCACGGTTGTCTTTGTGATGAACCACCGTTCGAACATGGATTATGTTCTGGTGACATATCTCGCGGCCAACCGCTCGGCACTGTCCTATGCGGTGGGAGAATGGGCGCGGGTCTGGCCGCTGTCCTTTCTGATCAAGGCGATGGGGGCGTATTTCATCCGCCGCAAATCCCGCAACGCGCTCTATCGGCGGGTGCTGGCGCGCTATGTGCAGATGGCGACACAGGGCGGCGTGGCGCAGGCCCTGTTCCCCGAAGGCGGTCTCAGCCTTGACGGAGCGATCGCGCCGCCCCGGATGGGCCTGCTGAAGTACATCCTGGAAGGGGCCGACCTGTCGCAACGCGATGTGGTGTTTGTGCCTGTTGCGCTGAATTACGACCGGGTGCTCGAGGATCGCATCCTGTTGGCGGCAGGTGCTGCGGGCACACGGCGTTTCCGGGCACGCATCAGCGTCGTCGCCGGATTTGCCATCCGGACCTTCTGGCGTCGTCTGACCGGCAGGTTTGACGGTTTCGGGTACGCGGCTGTCAATTTCGGCCCGCCGGTGTCATTGCGCGCGCATCCCGGCCTGGCGGCGGATGCCGATGCGCTGGCGGCCGAAGTCATGCAACGGATCGCGGCGGTTGTTCCGGCGCTGCCCGTACCGGTGGTTGCATATGTTCTGGGGCACCACGGCCCGTTGACCCGTTTGCAGATCATGCAGCACGTCGCGCAACGGATGGACGGCCCGGACCTGCCGCCGCTGCACCTGCCCGGCGATGATCACAGCAGCGCGGTCGAAAGCGGCATCAGCGCGCTTTTGTCGCGCCGCATCATCCTGGAGCGTGACGGCATCTGTTCAATTGCCCCGGACCAACGTCCTGCCCTTGATTTCTATGCGAATTCGGTGCGCCATCTGTTCTGACAGTTTCTGCAGGCGCAGCCAGATTGCTGCAATCGCTCGGTCATAAAGTTACAAAATACATCTTAATGTTGTTGCAATGTTGCGTGACCGGCGATATTTCCGGGGAAATCGTCGTGATTCTGCATTGCGGCACAAGCGAAACGTTAACTTTCTAGATGGAGGCCCTGATGGCTCTGGACACGAACCCCGGTATCGCCACCTACGATGCACCTGAAAAAGACCTCTACGAAGTGGGTGAGATGCCGCCGATGGGGTATGTCCCCAAAAAGATGTATTCCTGGGCGATCCGGCGCGAACGCCACGGCGAACCGGACAAGTCGTTCCAGATCGAAGTGGTGGATACCTGGGATATCGACAGCCACGAAGTGCTGGTCCTGGTGATGGCGGCCGGGGTGAACTACAACGGCGTGTGGGCCGGACTTGGCGTGCCGATCAGTCCTTTCGACGTGCACAAGCAGGATTTCCACATCGCCGGTTCGGATGCTTCCGGGATCGTGTGGAAGGTGGGCGACAAGGTCAAGCGCTGGAAAGTCGGTGACGAGGTGGTCATCCACTGCAATCAGGACGACGGCGACGACGAGCACTGCAACGGCGGTGATCCGATGTACTCTCCGAGCCAGCGGATCTGGGGCTATGAAACCGGCGACGGCAGCTTTTCGCAGTTCACCAAGGTGCAGGCCCAGCAGCTGATGCCGCGCCCGAAGCATCTGACCTGGGAAGAGGCGGCCTGTTACACGCTGACCCTCGCCACCGCTTACCGGATGCTGTTCGGGCACGAGCCGCACGAACTGAAACCCGGACAGAACGTGCTGGTCTGGGGGGCGTCGGGCGGACTGGGCTCTTATGCGATCCAGCTGGCCAATACCGCCGGTGCCAATGCGATCGGCGTGATTTCGGATGAAAGCAAGCGTCAGTTCGTGATGGATCAGGGCGCCAAGGGCGTGATCAATCGCAAGGACTTCAATTGCTGGGGGCAGCTGCCTACGGTCAACACGCCGGAATACAATGAATGGCTGAAAGAGGCCCGCAAGTTCGGCAAGGCGATCTGGGACATTCTGGGCAAGGGCGTCAGCGTCGACATGGTGTTCGAACACCCCGGCGAAGCGACATTCCCGGTTTCGACCCTTGTGGTCAAGAAGGGGGGCATGGTGGTGATCTGCGCCGGAACCTCCGGGTTCAACTGCACCTTTGACGTCCGTTACATGTGGATGCACCAGAAGCGGTTGCAGGGTTCGCACTTTGCCAATCTCAAGCAGGCCTCCGCGGCCAACAAGCTGATGATCGAGCGCCGCCTCGACCCCTGCATGTCCGAGGTCTTTCCCTGGGATGAAATTCCGCAGGCACACATGAAGATGCTGCGCAACGAACACAAGCCCGGCAACATGTCGGTGCTGGTGCAGGCCCCGACCACCGGTTTGCGCACACTTGAGGACGCACTCGAAGCGCGCCGCTGAGAAACGGTCCCGCTTTGGCCTGACGCCGCCCGCGAATCGATTTCGGTTTCGCGGGCGGTTTTGCATCCGGTAACCGGCTGCACGGAAATACAGTCACTTCCAGATCCCCGCCTCACCATTTCTGATGAGGTGCAATTCGCGAATATTAACGATTCCGAGGCTATGATAGGCTTTCATTAATTGATCGTTAACCAATAGAAAGTGAGACTCGGCATGGCACACGACTGGATTATCGACGTACTGACCGATCTGAAGACTTTCGCCCGATCCAATGGATTCGAGGCTTTGGCCGAACAGCTGGATGACACCCAGATGGTCGCGCAGATCGAGATTGCGTCGCATGCCAAAGGAATGGCCTGTGGGTTACGCAATGACGACCTCGTCACTGGACGGGATCATGGAGCAACTGGAATGCGCTGATGCGCTCGATGGTCTGCAAACAGCGTCCGAGGCGCTGCGAAATCACTACCAGATCGACCATCTCGTCTACCACTGGGTCAGCAGCAGCGGCCAGCAATATGGCTGCGGCACCTACTGTCCCGACTGGGTCGCGCGCTATCTGGACGCCGGGTATTTGCGCATCGACCCTGTGATTGTCGGCTGTTATCAGCGTTTTCATCCGGTCGACTGGAAACGGCTGGACTGGTCGAGCAAGGCGGCCCGCGCGTTTCAGAAGGACGCTCTGGAACACGGGGTCGGCAATCAGGGATATTCCATTCCGATCCGCGGGCCCAATGGCCAATTCGCTCTGTTTACCATCAATCATTCCTGTCACGACGAAGCCTGGGCCGAATTCACCGAGTCCAACCGTCGGCAGCTGATCCTGCTGGCGCATGCTTTCAATCAAAAGGCGCTGGAACTCGAACCGGAGCGGTCTCCGATGGCCGCACAGGCGCTTTCCCCGCGCGAGGTGGATGCGATGACGCTGCTGGCCGTGGGTTACAGTCGGGCGCAGGTCGCCGACACGTTGTCGATTTCCGAAAATACGCTGCGGGTCTACATTGAAAGCGCCCGCCACAAGCTGGGGGCTCTGAACACGACACACGCAGTGGCCAAGGCAATTTCGCGCGGGGTCATCGTCGTCTGAACGTTCAGGGCCGCACGGTCCTTTCCGAATTCGTTAATCATGCCGTCGCAGCCTTTCTCGTCTGAACATGAGGGAGCGTTGCACCATGATCCGTTATCTTTATGCCGACCAGCTGAGCCAATTTCCGCATCTTGCCCGCGCCATGTTCCGCGACCGTGCGGACCAGTTCAAGACCCGCCTAGGCTGGGAAGTCGCGGTCGATGGCGCAGGCGAAGAGCGGGATGCCTATGACGATCTGAACCCGCTCTACGTGATCTGGGAAAAGCCCTGCGGCGGACACGGCGGCTCCATGCGGCTGCTGCCGACGCTGGGGCGCACCATGGTGAACGACCACTTCGCGCATCTGACGGACGGTGTGCGCATCGAAAGCCCGCTGATCTGGGAATGCACCCGGTTCTGCCTTGCCCGGGACGCGGCCCCCGGTACGGCCGCGGCGCTGATGCTGGCGGGCGGCGAGATTTTGCGCGGCTTTGGCGTCGAACATTACGTGGGTGTGTTCGATGCGCGGATGGTGCGGATCTACCGCCACATCGGAGCGTCCCCCGACATTCTCGGAAGCCAGGGATCGGGGCGCAACAGGATCAGCGTCGGGCTGTGGGACTTTTCGCCCCGGGCACAGGCGCGGGTCGCGGCACGTGCGGGCATTTCGCCCGAACTGTCCAAGCTCTGGTTCGAGCGTGCCTTTGGCCGCGACGTTGCGATGCGCAAAAACCGCGCCGCCTGATCTGGCGCAGATCGGGGCGGGGTTGTAGTGTCCGGCCATGACCCTGCCCGCGCTTACATTTTCCGACGATCAGGCCGAAGCCTTTGACCGCGTGGCCGACATGCTGCGCGCCGCCGGAATCGATCTGAACGATGGCATGGTCCTGCCCGCGAAAGAGGGCAAGGCCCAGGTGATGGCGCTGATCGGCAAGGCCGGGTCGGGCAAAACGCTGTTGCTGGCGGAACTCTACAAGGCCCTGGAAGGCATGGGGGTCGAGGTCGTCTCGGGCGATTTCGAAAGCCGAAAGCGCCGTGAAAAGCGCACGCTGGCGATTCTGGCCCCCACCAACAAGGCCGCGAGCGTGCTGCGCATGCGCGGCGTGCCGGCCACGACGATCCACCGCATCCTCTATACCCCGGTTTACGATCCGGAATACGAACGCATCGCCGAATGGTTGACCGGACAGGGCGACAAACCCGAAATCGAGGCGCTGACCGAAGAGGCGCTGGACCGGGCCTTCAAATCCTACCAGGGCCACAAGTCGGTGCCTGCCGCCCTCGCCTCGGCAGGACTGCGGGGGTCGGATTTCATCACCGGCTGGAAACGGCGCGAAGAACCGCTCGACATCGGCTTTGTCGACGAGGCGTCGATGCTGGACGAACGCCAGTTCGACGATCTGCAAGAAATTTTCCCCAATTTGCTGCTGTTTGGCGATCCGGCGCAGCTGGCCCCGGTCAACGCGCCCGGCGGCATGGTGTTCGACAGCATGAAGCCGGCGCAGAAGATGGAACTGCACCGCATCCACCGCCAGGAGGCGGACAATCCGATCCTGGACCTTGCCCATGCGCTGGCGGATCCGCAGCTCGAGTTTTCCGATTTCGAGCGCATGGTCGAGGACAAGTCCAAGCGTGATGACCGCGTCGTGTGGGGCCAGCGGGTCGAGGTTGACCTGATGGCGCGCTCGCCGGTGCTGGTCTGGCGCAACAACACGCGGATCCGCCTGATCCATGCCTTTCGCGCGGTGCATGGCGCTCCCGATACCGAACTGCTGGAGGGCGAGCCGCTGATCTGCGACGGGCTGGAACTGCCGCTCAAGCATCGCAAGAAACGGCTGGATCTCGAGGCGCGCGGCCTGATCAAGGGCGCGCAGGTGATCTATCTCGGACCGGGGCGCAAGCCGGGGTTTTCCAAGCTGCACGTGATGGGGGCCGAGGATCCGCAGGTCTCTGCCGCCTCGATCGTGAAGATCGAAAAGCCGGACGAGGAAGAGCCCTTCATCCCCTTCGCCGCCCGCATGGGGGCGACCTTTCTGCACGGCGCAGCGGTCACGATCCACAAGGCGCAGGGCAGCCAGTGGGACACGGTGCAGGTCTTTGCGCCGGATCTGTTTGTTGCCGCCCGGATGGGCCGGGTCGAGGCCGGGCAACCGCTGTGGAAACGTCTGGCCTATGTGGCGATCACCCGGGCGCAAGAGCGGCTGATCTGGGTGGTGCGCAACCGGCTGTCCAAACCGACGGGGCCACTGACGGTCGCCGATCTCAGGGAGTCGGCGGCGCCGCAACTGACGCTCGAGGCGGAGGAATTCGGTTGAAGACAATCCTCGTCACCGGCGCAAGCTCGGGCATCGGCCGCGCCGTGGCCGAGACATTCCTGGATCTTGGCTGGCAAGTGGGCCTGCTGGCGCGCCGTGACGGGGCACTGGCCGCGGTGGCGCAGGGGCGCGACAACGCGCATGTGCTGGTGGCGGATGTCGGAGAGGCCGATCAGGTGCGCACCGCCTTTGACCTGTTTCAGGCCCGTGCCGGACGGATCGACGTGCTGTTCAACAATGCCGGAATGTTCGGCCCCTCCGGACCCATCGACGAGGTGCCGGTGGCGCAATGGGAGCAGGTCGTGCGTGTCAACCTGCACGGCATGTTCCTGTGCGCCCGCGAAGCCTTTGGCCGGATGCGGGAACAACGGCCGCAGGGCGGGCGGATCATCAACAACGGGTCGATCTCGGCGCATGTGCCGCGCGAAGGCTCGGTCTGCTATACGGTGACAAAACATGCGATCACCGGGCTGACCCGGTCGCTGAGCCTGGACGGGCGTCCCTTTGACATCGCCTGCGGTCAGATCGACATCGGCAACGCCAGGACCGAACTTCTGGACGGTCTGGTGCAACGCGCCATCGCTGCGGGCCAGCCCGAACCTGCAACCATGGACGTGGGCGAGGCGGCGGCATCGGTGCGGCTGATGGCCGAGATGCCGCTGAACGCCAACGTGCAGTTCATGACGGTGATGGCGACCAAGATGCCCTATATCGGGCGCGGGTAGGGCGCAGCAATCCGGGCGCCCTTTCAGAACAGCCGCGAAAAATGCCTAAAGTGCGACGATCTGCTTGCCGGTATTGCCGCCCTGCAGCATCGCGATAAACGCCGCCGGCGCGGTCTCGAGACCCTGCGCGGTGTCCTCCAGGTAGGCGATCTCGCCGCTGGCGACCTTGGGCGTCACCTCGGCCAGAAATTCCGGCAGTCGGTCCCAGTGGTCGAAGATGATGAAGCCGTTGACCGACAGCCGCTTGACCAGCACCGACCGCCAGAGGCCGGGCAGGCGGTCGCTGCCATCGCCGTCCATCCCGGCATACCAGGAAATCATGCCACAGACCGGGATCCGTCCACCGACGTTCATCAGCGGCATCACCGCCTCCAGCAGCTTGCCGCCGACGTTTTCCCAGTAGATGTCGACTCCGTCAGGTGCGGCCTGCGCCAGTGCCTGCCGCAGAGACGCGGCGTCCCTGTGGGCGCGGTGATCGACGGCGGCGTCAAAACCATAGGTCTCGACCGCCAGACGGCACTTTTCGGCGCCACCCGCGACCGCCACGGTGCGCATCCCGGCGGCCTTGGCCAGCTGCCCGACCATCGAGCCCACTGGCCCCGTCGCTGCCCCGATCACCAGCGTCTGGCCAGCCTTGGGCCGACCGTATTCCTTCAGGCCGACCCAGCCGGTCAGGCCGGGCATGCCCAGCACCCCCAGCGCGGTAGAGGCGGGCAGCCTGTCGTCAAGCTTGCGCAGACCGGCGCTGGGCAGCAGCGCATGGCTGGCCCAGCCGGTCATGCCGGTTACAAGCTCTCCTGCCGAGACTCCGTCGGCCCGAGACTTCAGAACCCGTCCAACCCCCTGTCCGGTCATCGTGCCGCCAATTTCCACCGAGGGCGCGTAACTTTTCACATCGTCCATCCGGCCGCGCATGTAGGGATCCAGCGACAGATGTGTCACCGCCACCAGGACCTCACCTTCTCCCACCTCGGGCAGCGCATCGGTCTCGACGGAAAAGTCCTCGGGAACCGGCAGGCCATGGGGGCGGCGGGCCAGGGCAATACGGGTCAGGGTATCGGGCATCGCGAATTCCTTCTGTCGGCACGTCACCCTAAGATCGCACTTGCGTCATGGGCACTTGGTTGCACACTGTGGGCCCAGACTTAGGGCAGACGGCAAGGGAGGGCCAGATGTTCGGCATGATGATGAACCAGCCGCTTTCGATCATCGAGATCTTGCGGTACGCTTCTGACGCCCATCCCGGCGCGGGACTTGTTTCGGTGCGCACCGAGGGCGACCTGCATCGCGAAACCTATGCCGAGGCCTACGCGCGGGCCGCGCAGCTGGCACATGGATTGCGCAAACTGGGGATCGGGCCGGGCGACCGGGTCGCGACGCTGGCCTGGAACGGCTATCGGCATTTCGAGATTTATTATGGTGTCTCGGGCATGGGGGCGGTCTGTCACACCATCAACCCGCGCCTGTCGGCGGAACAGATGCTGTATATCATCGGTCATGCCGAAGACAGACTGCTCTGCGTCGACCTGACCTTTGTGCCGCTGATCGAGGCGCTGGCCGACTCCCTGCCCGAGGGGCTGAAGCTGGCGGTGCTGACCGACCGTGCGCACATGCCTGACAGCCCGCTTGACCTGCTGTGCTACGAAGAGCTTCTGGACGGTGAGCCGACGACATTCGACTGGCCCATTCTGGACGAGCAGAGTGCGGCGGCGCTGTGTTACACCTCGGGCACGACCGGAAACCCCAAAGGCGCGCTTTATTCCCACCGCTCGACCGTGCTGCATGCGCTCAGTGTCGCCGTCACCATCAGCAAGAGCCTGTACGAGGGCGCCAGGATATTGCCGGTGGTGCCGCTGTTTCATGTCAACGCCTGGGGACTGCCCTATGCCGCGCCGATCACCGGGGCGTCGCTGATCATGCCGGGACCAAAGCTGGATGGCGCGTCGCTGTTCGATCTGATGGAAGCCGAAGGCGTGACCTCGGCCTGGGGGGTGCCGACGGTCTGGATGGGACTGCGGAGCGAAATTGACGCGCGTGGACGCAATCCTTCAGGCTTCGAACAGGTGGTCGTCGGCGGCTCTGCGGCCCCGCGCAGCATGATCGAAGGCTTCGAGAAATCCGGCGTCGATGTCTGCCATGCCTGGGGCATGACCGAAATGTCGCCGGTCGGCACCCACGGTCAACTGTCGGCGCCGATGAAAGAGCTGCCCTGGGACGAACAGATGCGGTTGAAATCCCTGCAGGGCCGCCGCCTTTTCGGGGTCGAGATGAAGATCGTCGACGAGCAGGGACAGAACTTGCCGCATGACGGCACGGCGGTGGGTGAATTGTTCGTGCGCGGCAACACCGTGGTCTCGGGATATTTCAACAATTCCGAGGCCACAGCGAACGCGCTGGATTCCGAGGGCTGGTTCGGCACCGGCGACGTGGCGACGATCAGCGCCAACGGCTTTCTCAGCATTCAGGACCGGTCCAAGGATCTGATAAAGTCGGGGGGCGAGTGGATCAGTTCGATCGACCTCGAGAACATTGTCATGTCCTGTCCCAAGGTGGCCAGTTGCGCGGTAATCGCCGTTGCGCACCCGAAATGGGACGAACGTCCGCTGCTGGTTGTCGTGCCCAAGGGCGAGGACCGTCCCACATTGGAAGAGCTGCACGAGCTGCTGCTGCACTCGGTTGCAAAATGGCAGCTGCCGGATGCGATGGAGTTTGTCGAGGAATTGCCGCTGACCGCGACGGGAAAGGTGTCGAAGCTTCGCCTGCGGCAGCGGTTCGAGGGTTACCGGATGCCAGATGCTGGTTGACGCGCTGCGCTCGTTCGCGCCCGCTGCGACGCGCTGGTACACGCTGGATGCCGGGCGGATCAAGACCTTTGCCGAGGTGACCGAGGACCGGCAATTCATCCACCTCGATGAGGCGCGCGCCGCTGAAACGGCGTTCGGCGGCACCATCGCACATGGCTTCCTGACGCTTTCGATGCTCTCGGCGATGTCCTACGAGGTGCTGGCGGATCTGCCGGGGGTCAAGGCCAGCGTCAACTATGGCTTTGACCGCATCCGCTTTGTCTCGCCTGTGCGCACCGGGGCACGGGTGCGGGGCCGGTTCGCTCTGGCCTCGCTCGAAGAGGGGCCGGGGCGGGTGACGGTCCACTGGGATGTGTCCATCGAAATTGAAAACGAATCGAAACCGGCGCTGGTGGCGCAATGGATCACCCGGTTTGAACTGGAGGACGGATAATGGATCTGGGGATAACCGCGCGGGTCGCGCCGCTGATCGCGCAGGTGCGCGAGATGGTGCAGACAGACATCGCGCCGCTGGACGCGGAATTCCATGCCGAGGTCGGCCGGCATCCCTCTGGCGACCGCTTTCGCCACACCGACCGGCAACTGGAGATTCTGGATGGATTGAAGGATCTTGCCAGAAAACGCGGGCTCTGGAATTTCTGGCTCACCGGATCGGATCGCGGCTATGGCCTGACCACGGTGGAATACGCCTATCTTGCCGAGGAAATGGGCAAGGTCGGCATCGCAGCCGAGGTGTTCAACTGCAACGCGCCCGACACCGGCAACATGGAAGTGCTGGAACGCTATGGCACGGCAGCCCACAAGGACCGCTGGCTGGGGCGGCTGCTCGAGGGCGAGATCCGCTCGGCCTATGTGATGACCGAGCCCGACATCGCGTCTTCGGATGCGGCGCAGCTGAAGTTCCGGGCGGTGCGGGAGGGTGATCATTATGTGCTGAACGGTGAAAAATGGTGGATCTCGGGGGCCGGTGATCCGCGCTGCGGCCTGTATATCGTCATGGCGATGAGCGATCCTGACGCCGCCAAGCACGGCCGTCACACCATGTTTGTGATGGACCCCGACACGCCCGGCATCGAAAAACTGCGGCCCATGCAGGTCTTTGGCCAGGACGACGCGCCGCACGGCCACCTGCACCTGCGCTTTAGCGACGTCCGGGTGCCGGTGGAAAACATCGTCCTGGGCGAGGGACGCGGATTCGAGGTGGCGCAGGGCCGACTCGGCCCCGGGCGCATCCACCACTGCATGCGCGCCATCGGGCAGGCCGAAAAGGCGCTGGAGATGATGTGCCGACGCGGTCTGGCGCGCGAAGCCTTCGGTCGGAAACTGGTCGAACTGGGGGCGAATTACGACATCATCGCCAACGCCCGGATGGAGATCGAGATGGCCCGGCTGCTCTGTCTCAAGGCGGCCTGGATGATGGACACCAAAGGTGTGCGCGAAGCGCAGCCCTGGATCTCGCAGATCAAGGTCGTTGCGCCGCTGATGGCCGGCAAGGTGATCGACGAAGCGATGCAGATGCACGGCGCGGGCGGCATTTCCCAGGACTTTGATCTTGCGCATATGTGGACCCATGTGCGCACCCTGCGCTTTGCGGACGGTCCGGACGCGGTGCACCGACGCCAGGTGGCGCGCGCCGAGCTGCGCAAATATGTCAACGATCGGGTCTGAGCGATGGACAGGGCGCAGCTGACGGCGGTTGCCGCCTGGATGCGTGGACAGGGAATTGCCGTCGATGGCCCGCTGCAGGCACGGAAATTCGATGTCGGTCAGTCAAATCCGACCTACCGGCTGACTTCGGGCGGGCGCAGTTTCGTGCTGCGGCGCAAGCCACCCGGAGTGCTTCTGAAATCCGCCCATGCGGTGGACCGGGAATTCCGCGTGCAGCGGGCGCTGGCCGCCACCGATGTGCCGGTGCCCAAGGTCCTGGCCCTGTGCGACGACGATGCGGTGCTTGGCGCCATGTTCTACGTCATGGAGCATGTGGATGGCCGTGTCATCGGCGATCCCTCGATGCCCGGCGCGACGCCGGATATGCGCGGCGCCGTGCTGAGGGAAATGAACCGGGTGCTGGCGGCGATCCATTGCGTGGATCTCGCCGCGACGGGTCTTGCCGATTATGGACCGCCGGGGAATTATTATGAGCGGCAGCTGGGCCGCTGGACCAAGCAGTACCGTGCCTCGGAAACCGGAAAGGTCGCGGCGATGGATGCGCTGATCCTCTGGCTGGGCGCGCATCTGCCCCCCGAGGACGGCCAGCGCACGCTGGTCCATGGCGATTACCGCATCGACAACCTGCTGTTTGCCCCGGACGGGGCAGAGTGCCGCGCTGTGCTGGACTGGGAACTGTCGACGCTGGGCCACCCCTATGCGGACCTTGCAGGGGTCATCATGCAATGGCAGTTGCCGCCGGGGCCGGAGGGACGCGGGCTTGCCGGTGTCGACCGGGCGGCGCTGGGCCTGCCGTCGGATGCGGCGTTTGTCGCCGATTATTGCAACCTGCGCGGACTCGATGAAATTCCGGCCTTTGGCTTTTACGTGGCCTTCGCGTTTTTCCGCATGGCGGCAATCCTTCAGGGCGTGAAGAAGCGGGCGCTTGACGGCAATGCCTCGAACCCCGACAAGGCCCTGCGGCTTGGATCCTTCGTGCCGCGGTTCGCTGAACTGGGACTGGAGGCCGCGCCGACATGACTGATATGAAGCCGGGATTTCAGGAACCGGCCTATCCGTATTCGGCGCATCTGGGGATGCGGATGACCGGCTGGACGCAGGGCTGGGCGCGGTTCGAGATGCCGCTTGCGCCGTATATCATGAACCGCCACGGCAATCCGCACGGCGGCGCCCATGCGTCGCTGATCGACACGGTGATGGGCTATGCCGGCTGCTGGACCGGCGATCCGCAGGTCCGGCAGATGGCGCTGACCCTGTCGCTGAACGTGCAGTACCTGTCACGGCCGAACGGTGGGCTGCTGATCGGCGAGGGGCGCCAGACCGGCGGCGGCAAGAGCACCTTTTTCGCCGAGGCCACGGTGGTGGACGAGACCGGCGAGCTGATCGCCACCGGCACCGGGGTGTTCCGGTACCGCAAGAGCGGCTGAGCCCGGCTGCGGCTGCCGCGGTCGTCTTTGAGTATTTGTGAAGAGAAGAAACCGGGGGCCGGGCTATGCGGTGACGGCCGCCCGAATGGCGCGGATGTTGGCGCCGTAGGGAGAGGGGTCGGACACGGAGCCGCCCCGGAACACCGCCGAACCCGCCACCAGCACGTCGGCACCGGCGTCGCGCACCAGCGGCGCGGTTGCAGGATCCACGCCGCCATCGATCTCGATGTGGATTTCGCGGTCACCGATCAGGGAGCGCAGGGTGCGGACCTTGTCGACACAGGCGTGGATGAACTTCTGGCCGCCAAACCCCGGGTTGACCGTCATGACGCAGACCATGTCGACCATGTCCAGCAGCGGGGCGACGGCCTCGGCGAGCGTGCCGGGGTTGAGCGCCACGCCCGCCTTGCAGCCCGCGCCGCGGATCGCCTGCAGGGTGCGGTGGATGTGCGGCCCCGCCTCGACATGGGCGGTGATGAAATCGGCCCCGGCGGCGGCAAAGGCGTCGATATACGGATCGACCGGCGCGATCATCAGGTGCACGTCCATCACCGTCCGGATGTGCGGGCGGATCGCGGCGCAGGTGGCCGGGCCAAAAGTGATGTTGGGCACAAAGTGTCCGTCCATCACATCGACATGGATCCAGTCGGCGCCCTGCGCCTCGACCGCCTGTATTTCGGCGCCGAAATTGGCAAAATCGGCGGCGAGGATCGACGGGGCGATCTTGAGGGAACGGTCAAAGGACATGGGCAGACTCCTGTTGGCGCGTGTGCCGTATCAGTATCCGGCGCTGCGGTCTACCAGATGTAGCAGGCCTTCGCCTGCGACATGGCGGCGGATGTTTTCGGCAATCACCCGGGAGGCGCTGTCCGGACGTGTCTCGGAGGCGATATGCGGTGTCACCGTCACGCCGGGATGCGACCAGAAGCGATGGTGTTCCGGCAGCGGCTCGATCCGGAACACGTCCAGGGTTGCATGCGCAATTTGACCGGTGTCCAGCGCCGCGAGCAGGGCGTCGTCGTCGATCAGCGGCCCGCGCCCGGGGTTGACGATCACGGCGCCCCTGGGCAGCAACGCCAGTGTCTCTGCGTTCAGCGTGTTCTCGGTCGCGGCGGTGGCGGGCAACAGCAGCACAACGATCTGCGCGCCCGAAAGCGCCTGTCGCAGGCCATCGGCGCCGCCACAGGTGGTCACCCCGTCCATGGCTTTTGCCGAGCGGCTCCAGCCCGTCACCGGAAAACCAAGTGCCAGCAGCGCGGCGGCACAGGCCTGGCCCAACGCGCCGAACCCGAGGATGCTCACCGGGCGGTCTCTGGACAGCGGCGGCGGCGAATGGTCCCAGTTGTGGTCGGGATTGACGATATGCCGGTCCATTCCGAGATGGTGCCGCAGCACATGACCGGTGACCCATTCCACCATGCCCTGTGTCAGCCCGTCTTCGTCGACCATCCGGGTCAGCGGCACCGTGAGAGACTTGTTCCTGACCACCCCCTCGACCCCGGCCCAGAGGTTCATCACCGCCTTCAGCCGGGTGAAGGGCGCAAAATCCTGGATCGCGCTGTTGGGGGCATAGACGATGTAGTCCACATCACTCGGCGCAAAGTCGCAGCGCAGAGCGTAGCTGAGCCCGGTCTGTTGCAGGGCCGCGGACAATGGCTCTTTGTACTGTGCCCAGCTGTCAGGCTGCGCAGCAAACAGGATGTTGATCGTCATGTTACCTCGGTCTGTGGATATGGGCGCTTTGCACCAGGCCAAAGGCCACCATCAGGACCAGCATGGCGGATCCGCCATAGCTGACCAGTGGCAGGGGAACGCCAACGACCGGGGCAAGCCCCATGACCATCGACATGTTGACCGCAAAGTAGAGAAAGAAGGTCAGGCCGACCCCGAGGATCAGCAGTGACGAGAACCGGTCGCGGTTCTGCAGCGCCGAGGCGATACAGAAAACCATGACCAGCACATACAGGATCAGAAGCGACACAGCGCCGACAAAGCCGAATTCTTCCGCCAGGGTGTTGAAGATGAAGTCGGTGTGCTTTTCCGGCAGGAAATTCAGCCGCGACTGCGTGCCCTGCATGAAGCCGCGCCCGGTCCATCCCCCCGAGCCCATGGCGATCTTGGCCTGTGTGATGTGATAGCCCGCGCCCAGCGGGTCGGAATTCGGATCGAGAAAGGTGTCGATCCGGCGGAACTGGTATTCCTTGAGCAATTGCCATTCGGTGCCGCGGCTTTTCAGCACCGTTGCGATGCCGCCGACCCCGGCGGCGATCACGGTGGCAAAGTAGGCCCAATGCACACCGGCCAGAAACATCATCAGCCCGCCGCCGGTCACCAGCAGGATTGCGGTGCCAAGGTCGGGCTGGGTCAGCACCAGAAAGGTCGGCAGCAGGATCAGCATCACCGGAAGCAGCACCCAGAGAAGGCCCGACGTCTTGCGGATCGGAAGCCAGTCGTAATAGGCGGCCAGAAGCATGACCATGGTGATCTTCATCAGCTCGGACGGTTGCAGGCGAAAGAAGCCGAGGTCGATCCAGCGCTGCGCGCCCATCCCGACCGAGCCGAAGAACTCCACCAGCACCAGAAGGCCGATGGAAACCAGGTAGGCGACGACGGCCATGTTGCGCCAGAACCAGATCGGCACCAGCGCCACCATGAACATGGCCGCCAGCCCCAGCAGATAGCGTTTCATCTGTGGTTCGGCCCAGGGGGTAAACGACCCACCCGCCACCGAATACAGCATCAGGAAGCCGACCGAGGCGACAGCCGTCAGCAGCAGCACAAGCGGCCAGTTGAGGTACAGAACCTTGCGCAGACCGGCCGGGACGGTTTTGACTGAGTACTCAAGATAACTCATGCGCGGCTTGTCCCCTCGGGGTCGCGGGTCTGGCGCTCGCGGCTGATGCGCTCTTGCTGTGCCTTGATGCGGGCGTGGTCGCCACTGGGATAGGCCGACAGCGGCGGGTCGCCTTTGAACAGCGCCTGCAGCGTCACGTCGCGGTTGATCGGCGCCGCCGCCGACGAGCCGCCGCCGCCGTGTTCGACCACCACGGAGACGGCTATCTTCGGGTTCTCATACGGCGCAAAATTCACGAACAGACCATGATCGCGACGATTCCACGGCAGGTCGCGGTTGTTGATCACGCCGCGGGCGCGCTCGGCGGCGCTGATGTTGCGCACCTGGCTGGTGCCGCTCTTGCCGGCCATGCGATAGGCCTCGTCCGCGATGCGGGATCCATAGCCGGTGCCACGCCGGTTGTTCGAGACCGCGAACATCGCGCGACGGATCCAGCGCAGATGGTTTTCATTCAGTCCCAGACTTTCGCCCGCCATCGACGGCGTTTCGACCCCGTCGATGGATTTGATCAGCCGTGGCGCGATGTTGCGACCAATCGCCAGCCGCGCGGTCATCACGGCCTGCTGCAATGGCGACGTCAGAACAAAGCCCTGGCCAATGGCCGAGTTCACCGTGTCGCCGATCACCCACTCCGCGCCGCGTTCGCGGCGCTTCCACGCCTTGTCCGGAATCAGCCCCGACGTCACTGCCGACATCGGTACGTCATGGGCGATTCCCAGACCCAGCTTGCGGCTCATCTCGGCGATGTTCTCGATGCCGACCTTGAGCGCAAGATCGTAGTAATACACATCGCAGCTCTCGCGCAGCGAGGTTTCAAGATTCATGTGCCCGTGACCGGCGCGCTTCCAGCAGTGGAAGCGCCGCCCGCCCACATCCAGATGCCCCGGGCACCAGACGGTTTCCTCGGGTCCGATGATCCCGGCATTGAGCGCGGCCATCGCGGTGACCATCTTGAAGGTCGATCCCGGCGGGTAGGCGTCCTGCACTGTCTTGGATGCCAGCGGCCGGTGGTCGTTGTCCCGCAGCACCCCGTAGTCGGCGCTGGAAATGCCGCGCACGAACTTGTTGGGGTCATACGCCGGTGACGACGAGATGGCGAGGATGTCGCCGTGCTCGAGATCCATCACCACCACGCTTGCGCTTTCTTCGCCCAGGCGGGCGCGGACGTAATCCTGCAGGCGTCCGTCGATGGTCAGTTGCAGGTCGGCACCGGCCTCGCCCTCGCGGCGGTCCAGTTCGCGCATGACCCGGCCCACGGCGTTGACTTCGACCCGCTTGGCGCCGGCGCGGCCGCGCAGGATGTCTTCGTACTTCGATTCGACCCCGATCTGACCGAACTGGAACCGCGGAATCCGCAGCAGAGGGTCGGGGTCCTCGTAGCGGGACAGGTTGGCTTCGCGCACCGGGCTGACATAGCCGACCACGTGGGAAAAGGCGGTGGTCATCGGATAGTGCCGCGACAGGCCGACCTCGGGCGTCACGCCGGGCAGGGCCGGGGCATTGACCGCAACCCGGCTGATGTCCTCCCAGCTGACCCGGTCGGCGACGGTGACCGGCAGGAACGGGGCCGAGCGTTTCATTTCGGCAAGGGCGCGGTTCAGCTCGTCCTCGTCGAGCTCCACCAGATTTGACAGCCGCGCGATCACATCTGCGACGTCACCGGCATCTTCGCGCACGATCGTGATGCGGTAACTCGGTTCGTTTTCGGCAACGATCAAGCCGTTGCGGTCAAAGATCTGGCCGCGGGTCGGCGGAATCAGGCGCAGGTTGATGCGGTTCTCTTCGGCCAGCAGCCGGAACTCGTCTGCCTGCTCGACCTGCATGAACTGCATTCGCGCCGCCAGGATCCCGGCAAAGCCCAGCTGCGCCCCTCCGAGGATCACCGCCCGGCGGGAAATCTTGCGCACGCTTTCGGCGGAATCTCTTGGAGTGCGTCTCATAGCGAATGTCCCAGCCTGTCGACCTCACCCCGGGCGGCGCGGCGCACCCCGAGACCCAGATGCGACAGCACGACCACCAGCGGGTAAAACAGGATGGTCATCGCCAATTGCATCAAAGTCAGGAACAGCGTGCCGGAGGGCACAATGAGGATCAGCAACACCACCTTGTATACCACCGTTATGGTGATGAGACACCCCGCAACGGTAAACCATTCGAGAACAAAGGTCGTCTCGCGCTGACGGCGTTCGCGGCGTTTCAGCCAGTGCACCGCCATCACCACCAGGGCGGCCCACAGACCGGGCGGACGCTGGAACATCAGGTCTGCCAGCAGCATCACCGCCGCCACCGCCAGGGCAGGCACGTAGTCCGGGCGTCGCAGCGCCCAGGCAAAGCACAGGGCGACCAGCAGATCCGGAGAGGCCCAGCGCCGTGGCGTGGTCTCGAGCGGCAAGAGGTGAAAGAACATGATCACCAGGCTGATGGCGATGAATGCCGCGCGCATCGTCCAGGTCCGGGCCGCGCCTTGGTCAACCATCCCCGGCCCCGGCGGCTGCGTTGTCGGCGGCGGCGGGCGTGTCGGCGGGCGCCGGAGTGCCGGTGCCCGGGGGCACATCCGGCAGGATCAGCGCGCTGGGCTGGCTGACCTTGCGCGCGCCATGGTCCCGCAGCACCCGCAGAAACTCGAGCCGTTCATAGTCCGCCGCCATCCGCGTGCGCAGCCGTCCGCCGGGGTCCTGCGCTACCTGACCGATCAGCAGACCGGGCGGAAACACCTCTCCGTCGCCGGAGGTCACGATGCGGTCACCGGGGCGGACCAGATCGGGATTTTCGAGAAAATCGATCGGCGGTGCCTTGGTGTTGTCGCCCACGATCAGCGCCCGCTGACCCGAGGGCTGGATCACGGCCGGGATCCGGCTGGTGGCGTCGGTCAGCAGGATGACCCGGCTGGTGTTGTCGCCGACACCGGAAATCCGCCCGACCAGGCCGATGCCGTCCATCGTGGCCCAGCCATCGACGATCCCGTCGCGCGCGCCGACGTTGACCAGCACGGTCTGGCGGAAGGGGGAACCGCTGTCGGCCAGAACCACGCCGGTGATATAGGTCAGGCGCGGATCCAGCCGTACATTGTTGAGATCCTTCAGCCGGGCGTTCTCCTGCTCGAGCTGAAGGGCCGCTTCTTTCCACGAGGTCATCTGCCGCAGCTCGCGCCGCAGTTCCTGGTTTTGCTCATAGATGTTCTGGTAGCTGCGGAAATCCCGCAACAGCCTGACGCTGGCGGTGACCGGCGCCATCGCCCAGTCGAAACTTGGCACCACCGTGTCCAGCACCTGCGCGCGAAAGCGTTCGACCCGGGGGCTGTCGATGCGCCAGACCAGAAACAGACCCAGCAGGCACAGGATCAGCACCGCCAGAAGCAGTCGCTTCAGCGGGCCGGTGTAGTCGTCGCCGTTCGAGCGGTCCCGTGCCACAATTCACCCCTGTCTCTCAGAAGGTGGGAGGATCAGCTGTCGTAGTCAATCGCGTGGCGCAGCTGCTTTTCGTATTCCAGCGCCTTGCCGGTGCCCAGGGCGACGCAGTTCAGCGACTCGTCGGCAATCGACACCGCCAGCCCGGTCTGTTCGCGCAGCGCCAGATCCAGATCGCCCAGCAAGGCACCGCCGCCGGTGAGCATGACGCCGCGGTCGACGATATCCGCCGCCAGATCCGGTGGCGTGGCCTCGAGCGCGATCATCACCGCCTCGCAGATCGACTGCACCGGTTCGGCCAGCGCCTCGGCCACCTGGGCCTGGCTGATCTCGGTTTCCTTGGGCACACCGTTCAGCAGGTCGCGGCCGCGGATCTGCATCGACGATCCACGCCCGTCATCGGGCATCCGCGCCGTGCCGATCGACGTCTTGATCCGTTCGGCCGTGGATTCACCGACCAACAGGTTATGCTGACGGCGCAGGTAGTTGATGATCGCCTCGTCCATCCGGTCGCCGCCGACGCGGACCGAGCGGGCATAGACGATGTCGCCCAGCGACAGGACCGCCACCTCTGTGGTGCCGCCACCGATATCGACCACCATGTTGCCGGTGGGATCGGTGATCGGCATGCCGGCACCGATCGCCGCTGCAATCGGTTCCGCAATCAACCCGGCACGGCGCGCACCCGCAGACAGAACCGACTGGCGGATCGCGCGCTTTTCCACCGGAGTCGCGCCATGTGGCACGCAGACGATGATCTTGGGTTTGGAAAAGGTCGAGCGTTTGTGGACCTTGCGGATGAAATGCTTGATCATTTCCTCGGCGACGTCAAAGTCGGCGATCACGCCTTCGCGCATCGGGCGGATCGCCTCGATGCTGCCCGGCGTCCGGCCCAGCATCAGCTTGGCATCCTCGCCGACGGCCAGCACTTTCTTCACGCCATCCTTGATGTGATAGGCCACGACCGAGGGCTCCGATAGAACAACACCCTTGCCCTTGACGTAGATCAGCGTGTTCGCCGTCCCCAGGTCAATCGCCATGTCCGCTGAGAACAGGCCAAGGAGTTTTTCCAGTCCAAACATATGTTGTGCCCCAATATCGATGTAGGCCCGCGACTCTTCCGAGGCAGGCCGGTGGCTCTTATAGGCACGGATCCAGAGCAGCGAAAGGGTTCGTTAGGGGGAAACCAGCATGAAACCGCCGCAACCGGGAGCCGACGCGATCGCGCGTCTGTTTCTGACGCAGCATATCCATGTATTCCTTGAAGAACCGCTGGTGCTCGTCAAGGTCGCGCACGCCCCCAAGGGCGCTTTCCGTGGCCCAGGCGGGCGTTGTCCGCCGCAGCGTCAGCGTCTTGCCGTGCAGCCCCTTGATTCGCGTGACCGCCCCGCGGGCAGCGGTCCGGCATCCGCTGTACGGGTGTCGGCCTCCCGCCGACGGGTGGCATCCCCGGCGCAAGCCGTCGGAAAGACGGCGCAGCCAAAAACCACCATCGGCGTCAGAATCGATTTTCCTGCACGCTCGGCGAATTTCCCACTGGACCGGGGCAGGGGCTGGCACACTCCCGGGCACTGAGGCGACAATTAGCTGTTAGCTGTCCGCCAAAAACGGCCATGTCGCTTTCCCGCCATGACAAGTCGGGCCAAGTCTGCGCCGCTTTGCCGCCTGCGCTATGGAGAGGCCGAAGCCTGCGGGAGTAGCATATTCATGAAAACCCACGTCAAAGCACTGGTGGTCGGCGGCGGCGCTGTCGGCACCTCGATCGCCTATCATCTGGCCCGCGCGGGCTGGGACGATGTCATGCTGCTCGAACGCGACGAGCTGACCTCGGGCAGCACCTGGCACGCCGCGGGCCTTCTGCCCTATTTCAACATGTCCTTTGCGACGACCCATATTCACGACCATTCCATCAAGTTCTACAAGACACTCGAGGAAGAGACCGGCCTGAACGCGGGATTTGCCGTGGTCGGCAACCTGCGGATGGCGCAGAGCGACGCCCGCATGGATGAATACATGCTCTACGCGACGACCGCCGAAACCTGCGGCGTGCCGTTCGAATGGCTGACCCCGGCGCAGATCAAGGAACGGTGGCCGCTGGTGCGCACCGATGACCTCAAGGGCGCGATCTATCATCCGACCGACGGCTATATCAACCCGGCCGACGTGACGATGGCAATGGCCAAGGGCGCCCGCCAGCGCGGTGTGATGATCGAGCGCAAGTGGCAGGTCGACAGCTATACCTGGACCGGCGCGCACTGGGATGTCGGCATCACCAAAATGGTGGAAAAGGGCGGCAACCTCGTCCCGTCCGAGGAAACTTCGGTGATCCATGCCGAACATGTGGTCACGGCGACAGGCAACCACTCACAGCGCACCGCCCGGTTGCTGGGGATCAAGATCCCGGCGATTCCGGTCGAGCACCAGTTCATCGTGACCGAACCCGATCCGGCCCTGCTCGACTACCGCAAGACCCACGACCAGCACCCGGTTCTGCGTGACGCCGATGCCAAGTGGTACGTGCGCGAGGAACGCGGCGGCTGGATTCTCGGGCCTTACGAGCGTGGCGCACCCGCGCGTTTCGAATACGGTGTGCCCGACAGTTTCCGCGCAGACCTTTTTCCGCTGGATCTCGAACGGATCGAAGAGGAATACATGTCGATGATCCACCGGATTCCCTCGTCGGAAACCGTCGGGCTCAAGGACGATTTCAACGGTCCGATCTGTTACACACCCGACGGCAACCCCCTGGTCGGTCCGGCGCCGGGACTGCGCAACATGTGGCTGGCCGAGGGCTTTTCCTTTGGCATCACTGCGGCTGGCGGCACCGGCCATTACCTCGCCCAGATGATGACCGAGGGCGAGGCCGAGATCGACATGGCGAGCCTCGACCCCAAACGGTTCGGATCGTGGCAGACCACGGAATATGCGGCCCGCAAGAACGAAGAGGCGTATGACCACGTCTATGTCCTGCACCACCCGGACGAAGAGCGCCCGGCCTGCCGCCCGCTGCGCACCGTCCCGGCCTACGAGCGGCAGAAGGCGCGCGGCGCGCAGTTCGGCCATGTGAACGGCTGGGAGCGGCCGAACTACTTCGGACCGCTCGAAGCACCGGACAGCTTTGATCACGACGCCCGGTCGTTCCGCCGGGGCGGCTGGTGGCAATACGCAGTGGACGAGGCGAAGGCCGTGCGCGAAGGCGCCGGGCTGATCGACGCCTCCGCCTTTACCAAACACATCGTCAAAGGCCCCGGCGCCACCGCATTCCTCGACTGGTTCACCTGCAACAAGCTGCCAAAGGTGGGCCGCATCAACCTGACCTATGCGTTGACCGACAAGGGCACCACACGGACCGAATACACCATCGTCCGATTAACAGAGGATGAATACTACCTCGTTTCCGCTGGCGCCTGGACGGATTATGACGCCGATTTCCTGCGCAAGGCGGCCCAGGACATGGCGGCGGACTTTGGCTATATCGAGATCCAGAACGTCACCACCCAGTATGGCGTCTTTGCCATTGCCGGGCCGAAATCCCGCGATGTCCTGAATGCGGTGATCAAGGATGCGGATCCTGCGACCGCGCTTTCGAACAAGCGCTTCCCATGGTTGTCGATGCGGGACATCGAACTGGGCATGTGCCCGGTCCGCGCCATCCGCGTCGCCTATACCGGCGAACTGGGCTGGGAACTGCACCACCCGATCGAGATGCAGGCCTATCTCTTTGATCTGCTGGAAAAGGCCGGTGCGGGTCACGGCATGAAACTGGTCGGCGCGCGGGCGCAGAACTGGTTGCGGCAAGAGAAATCCTATCGTGCCTTCGGCAACGAGCTGGGCCGCGACGCCACGCCGCTTGAGGCCGATCTGCCGCGCTTCGTGGATCTGTCCAAGGACTTCAACGGCAAGGCGGCGATGCAGGCGACCGGCATTCGCAGCACCTGTATCACCGTGCTGATCGACGGTCCGACGGATGCCGATCCCTGGGGCCGCGAGGCGCTATATGCGCAGGACGGCAGCCGGGTCGGGCGTCTGACCTCGGGCGGCTATTCGGTGGCGTTCGGCAAGAGTATCGGCATGGGATATGTCAAACCCCAGCATGCGGCCGTCGGCACCGTGCTCAAGGTCAGGATGCTGAACAAGCTCTGGGATGCCACTGTCACCGAAGACAGCCCCTACGATCCGCAGAACGCCACCATCCGCAAGGACGGCTAGGATGCAAAAGTCACCCCGCCGGACCTTCTGGCGGGGCACTTCTGAAGCAAGGTGTTCCGGGGGTGGTCCCTGTCAGCCCAGCGTCGGCAGGACGCCAGGCCCGGCGCAGGGCCATCCCCCGCGCCGTATCACCCCAGCAGTCTCCGGGCGATGACCTGCGCCTGAATTTCGGCAGCCCCTTCGAAGATGTTGAGGATGCGCGCATCGCACAGGATCCGGCTGATGGTGTACTCGAGCGCAAATCCGTTGCCTCCGTGGATCTGCAAACCGTTGTCGGCGCAGGCCCAGGCGATCCGCGCACCCAGCAGCTTGGCCATACCGGCCTCCAGGTCACAGCGCCGTCCCTCGTCCTTTTCGCGGGCCGAGAAATAGGTGAGCTGGCGGGCCACCATGATTTCCACGGCCATCATCGCGATCTTGCCCGAGACCCGGGGGAAGTCGATCAGCGATTTGCCGAACTGCTTGCGGTCCTGGGCATAGCGGATCGACACATCCATCGCCGATTGCGCCACACCGATGGCCCGGGCCGCTGTCTGGATGCGCGCGCTCTCGAACGTCTCCATCAGTTGTTTGAAGCCTTTGCCCTCGACCCCGCCGAGCAGGTTCTCGCCCTTGACCTTGAAACCATCAAAGCCGAGTTCGTATTCCTTCATGCCGCGATAGCCCAGCACCTCGATCTCGCCGCCGGTCATGCCTTCGGTGGGGAACGGATTGGCATCGTCGCCCGGCGTCTTTTCCGCCAGGAACATCGACAGGCCCTTGTAGTCCGTGGTGTTCGGGTCGGTGCGCGCCAGCAGGGTCATCACATGGGTGCGTGCCGCGTGGGTGATCCAGGTCTTGTTGCCGGTCACGGTATAGTCGTCACCCTCCTTGACCGCGCGGGTGCGCAGGGATCCGAGGTCAGACCCGGTGTTGGGTTCGGTAAACACCGCCGTGGGCAGCTTTTCTCCGCTCGCAAGCAGCGGCAGCCATTTCTGTTTTTGCTCTTCGGTGCCGCCGGCAATGATCAGCTCGGCGGCAATCTCCGACCGGGTGCCCAGTGAGCCGACACCGATGTAACCCCGCGACAGTTCTTCGGAGACGACGCACATCGACGCTTTGGACAGGCCAAAGCCACCGTATTCCTCGGGGATGGTCAGGCCGAAGACGCCCATTTCCGACAGTTCCTCGATGATTTCCATCGGGATCAGTTCGTCGTTGAGGTGCCAGTCGTGGGCAAAGGGTTCGACCTTGTCGACCGCGAAACGGCGGAACTGTTCGCGGATCATCTCCAGTTCGTCGTCCAGCCCGGTGGCGCCGACGGTGATTTCCGCCGAACGTTCCTGCATCAGTTCGACCAGTCGCGTGCGGGCAGCCTGAGAATTGCCCGCTCGGCGCAGAGACAGGATTTCGGCGCTGTCGAGCACCGCGGTGGCATCGGCGGACAGGCCCAGATCCGACAGGCGCAGGATTTCGCCCTGGCTCATCGGGATGCCGCCGACGATCTGGTTGAGGTATTCACCAAAGGCAATCTGGTGGATCAGCTGCTCGACTTCCGAGAGTTTCGAGGTCTCGACGAGCATTTCGGCCCAATGCTGCATCTGCCGCAGAGCTTCGGTGTAGGTCGCAAGCCATGCCAGACCATGCGCTGCCGTCTGGTGCGCCTCGATCGAGCCGCCGGACACCCGGCCATTTTCCTCGACCAGCGCGCGGACGCGTGATTTTGCGGCGGCAAAAATCTCTTCCACCGGGCCGATCGCAGCCTTGGTGAGCGAGAGGAGATCAGGCAGAAGAATGCTGTCTGTCCCTGTCATGTCCTGACCGTCATGCGGCATGATTCACGTCCTTTCGATTGTTGCGTCCGGGCATACCTATTTCGCAGTTGCAGCGCAACAAAAATACCCCAGGATGCGTCAATTGGTTCATATATTGCGCGTCTCTTTCTTGCGGTCAGGCGATAAATGCTCTGCTATGAGGCGCTTATGGATATCATTCTCAACCTCATGCCCCTGCCGTTGCTGGGGATCTGCCTTGGAATTGCGTTGCTGGCGGGTATCGTCAAGGGCGTGGTGGGATTCGCCATGCCGATGATCATGATTTCGGGCCTGGGTTCGGTCATCTCGCCGGAACTGGCGTTGGGGGGGCTGATTCTGCCGACGCTGGTCACCAACAGCATGCAGGCGCTGCGCCAGGGGCCGAAGGCGGCATGGGGATCGGTCAAGCGGTCGCGGATCTTCCTGCTGGTCGGGGTGGTGTTTCTGTTGTTCTCGGCGCAGCTGGTCACGGTGATGCCGGTCTGGGTGATGCTGTCGGTCATCGGCGGGCCGGTGGCGCTGTTTGCCGCCGCGCAGTTGCTGGGCTGGAAAGGGGATCTGCCGGGCGGGCCCAGCCGCAATCTCGAGATCGGCATCGGCGCCTTTGCCGGCTTTATCGGTGGCATGTCCGGGGTCTGGGGGCCGCCGGTTGTGGCCTACCTCACCGCGCTGGGCACCGAAAAGCGCGAGCAGATGCGCATTCAGGGGGTGATCTACGGATTGGGCGCGCTGGCCCTGACCGGCGCTCACCTGATGTCCGGGGTGCTGAATGCCCAGAGCGCGGCCTTTTCGCTGATGCTGGTGGTGCCGGCGGTGCTGGGCATGTGGATCGGCGGGTCGGTGCAGGACCGCATTGATCAGAGGATGTTCCGCAAGGCCACGCTACTGGTGCTGCTGATCGCAGCGCTGAACCTGCTGCGGCGGGCATTTTTCGGCTGAGCGCCTCGGCTCCTAGGACATCAGGTTGCTTTCGCAGCCCGAAGCGATTTGCGGCGCCTGCGACGACGGCACCACGGTGAACTGCGCGCGATACAATTCGCGCCCGTTCTGGCTGGCGGTAAAGGTCCAGGTCCCGGGCACCAGCTCTTCGGGCAGATCAAAGGTATAGGCGTTCACCGACGGCCCGCTGCCGCCAAGCACGGTCACATAGGTCTGTTCGGTGATTTCGGTGCCTTTCAGCGGGGGGTGGGTCAGAACGATCACCGTGTCGCCAAAGGACACATTGTCCCGGGTCTCGACCCGAACCCCAAAGCTCAGCCCCGGCACGGTCGGCACGACGCTGCCGAGCCACTGGAAATCGGGGGTGCGGTCGTAAAGCTCGATGTGCCCGGCGGCGGTGCCCGGGGCCTCCATCGTCGCCACGGAATGGATTTCGCAAAAGATGCCCTGCGTCACGGACATCTTGGTGTTGTCAAAGAAAACCTGCGCCGCGGCCCAACCGGGCAGGGCAGACAGGAAAAGGCTGAGAAGCAAGCGTTTCATGGCATATATGATGCGCCTGGTTGGTCCGCTTGACAAGCGTGCGCCACAGGCGGCTGTTCCGAAGCGCCGTGTCTGACGCGGAACGCGGGTGCGGCCCCGGTCACGGAAACCAGGGCCGTCAAAGTGTCCAGTCGCCCCGGATCAGCCGATGGCGGCAGCTTTCACATCTTCGTCTATGAAGGGCACGTATTGCGCAAAGTTGTCAGCGAACATCTGCACCAACTTGTTAGCCTGTGCATCATAGGCCGCCTTGTCGTCCCAGGTGCGGCGCGGGTTGAGCAGCATTTCGGCCACGCCC
This sequence comes from Puniceibacterium confluentis, assembly GCF_007923445.1. GTDB lineage: Bacteria > Pseudomonadota > Alphaproteobacteria > Rhodobacterales > Rhodobacteraceae > Puniceibacterium > Puniceibacterium confluentis. The sequence goes on from NZ_VOJI01000004.1 coordinate 266,773, forward strand.
TCGACCTCGACCGGAACCTCGAAGCCAAAGCTCGGATCCTTGCGGAACTCGGCATCGGCCAGGCTGCCGCTGAGGGCCGCCGAAAGCAGGGCCCGGGTCGCCTTGATCGGCATCCGGCTGCCGGTGCCGTAGGCGCCGCCGGTCCAGCCGGTGTTGACCAGCCAGCAGGTGGCCCCGTGTTTGGCGATCTTGTCCCGCAGCAGGTTGCCGTAGACCTCGGGGCGGCGCGGCATGAAGGGGGCGCCGAAACAGGTCGAGAAGGTCGGCTGCGGTTCGGTCACGCCACGCTCGGTGCCGGCGACCTTGGCGGTAAAGCCGGACAGGAAGTGATACATCGCCTGCGCCGGGGTCAGCCGGGCAATCGGCGGCAGCACGCCAAAGGCATCGCAGGTCAGCATGATGATGTTCTTGGGGTGGCCGCCCAGAGCCGTCTTGGACGCGTTGGAAATATACTCCAGCGGATAGGCACAGCGCATGTTGGCGGTCAGGCTGTCGTCGTCGAAGTCCAGCTCGAAGGTTTCGGGATCGAACACCATGTTCTCGATCACCGTGCCGAACTTGCTGGTGGTGTCATAGATTTCGGGCTCGGCCGCGCGGGACAGGTTGATTGTCTTGGCATAGCAGCCACCTTCGAAGTTGAAGGTGCCGCGATCCGACCAGCCGTGTTCGTCATCGCCGATCAGCACCCGCGACGGGTCCGCGGACAGCGTGGTCTTGCCGGTGCCCGACAGGCCAAAGAACACGGCGGTGTCGACCGGGTTGCCGACGGCGTGGTTGGCCGAGCAGTGCATCGGCATGATGCCCTTTTCCGGCAGCAGATAGTTCAGCAGCGTGAACACGGATTTCTTGTTCTCACCGGCGTATTCGGTGTTGCCGATGAGGATCAGCTTCTTGTCGAAGTTCAGCGCAATCACCGTTTCCGAGCGGCAGTCGTGACGCTTGGGGTCTGCCTTGAAGGTCGGGCAGTTGATGATGGTGAAATCGGCGGTGAACTCGTCCAGCGCCTCTTGGTCAGGACGCCGCAGCATGTGGCGGATGAACAACCCGTGCCAGGCCAGTTCGGTGATGACACGCACGTCGATGCAATGGGCCGGGTCGGCCCCCCCCACCAGATCCTGCACGTAGTAGTCCTTGCCCTTCATGTGTTCGAGCATGTCGGCATGCAGCGCGTCAAAACCTTCGGCGGACATCGCCGCGTTGTTTTCCCACCAGATCTTGTCGGCCACGGACTCCGTCCGGACAACGTGCTTGTCCTTGGGCGAACGTCCGGTGAACTGTCCGGTCTCGACGAGAAAGGCACCACCCTTGCCGAGAGTGCCTTCGCCGTGTTTGAGCGCGGCTTCAATCAGCGCGGGCTCCATAAGATTGTAATAGACATTTCCCAGTCCCTCGATGCCTTGATCCTCGAGGCGGAAGTGCGGGTTCACCCGTCCAAATGTCATTTGCCAAGCTCCTGTAGCCGCGCAACTGGCGGCAGATCTAAATTCCGGCGGCGTCGAACTCACCGCCCTCCGGACGCGGATCACGTCTGGTAAGCTTGGCTTTAGCACGTCAATTTGTGAGGTGAACAGGACGCAAACGGGTCGTTAGCGCAACCAGTACGGGTTTAGCGCAATCAAGTTTCAGATGCGCCGCCTCAAGTGAGGCAAATTAGTCATTCCTTTCCACATTTCGGATGCAATCGGTCGAAGTGGTTTGGCTGATTCGCAGTTCTGTGTTGTTGGACACAACAAAAACACGCATAATGATAAAAAAAATGGGTAACCAGCGCAGTACAAGGAAGCTAATCCATGTCGAAGATCGCCCTTGTGGACGATGACAGGAATATCCTGACATCGGTGTCCATCACCCTTGAGGCAGAGGGTTTTGAGGTAGAAACATACAACGACGGGCAGGCCGCCCTTGACGCGTTCAACAAGAAATTGCCGGATATGGCCGTATTCGATATCAAAATGCCGCGGATGGACGGCATGGACCTGCTGCAGAGAGTGCGCCAGAAATCCAAGATGCCGGTGATCTTTCTGACCTCGAAGGACGACGAGATCGACGAAGTGCTCGGTCTGCGCATGGGCGCTGACGATTATGTCAAAAAACCGTTCTCGCAGCGTCTTCTGGTCGAGCGGATCCGCGCGCTGCTGCGCCGTCAGGAGGCTGTGGCCGGCGACATCGTCGGCGATACCGAAGAGACCAAGATCATGAGCCGCGGCAGCCTGTCGATGGACCCGCTTCGCCACGCCGTGGTGTGGAAAGGCCAGGATGTGTCGCTGACGGTGACGGAATTCCTGTTGCTGCAAGCGCTGGCGCAACGGCCGGGTTTCGTCAAGTCGCGCGACCAGCTGATGGATGTCGCCTATGACGACCAGGTCTATGTCGATGACCGTACCATCGACAGTCACATCAAGCGTCTGCGCAAGAAGATGCGCAGCGTGGACGATGAGTTTTCCGCCATCGAGACACTCTATGGTATCGGTTACCGTTACAACGAAGAGTGAACATGGCCCTGGCCGAAAGGATTACAACCAACGACGACCGGACCGGCAGCCGCCGGGACGCCGATGTTGTTCTGGGCGACGACTGGGTCGCCCCGGATGGCACCGTCGAGAAGGAGTTGCAGGACAGCCGCGCCCGACGCAGCCTGTTTTCACTCAACCGTTCGCCGCTGACCCGCAAGATCATCACGTTCAACCTCATTGCGCTGAACGTGCTTGTGGCCGGTATCCTCTATCTGAATTCGTCCCGCGACACGCTCGCCGTGCAGCGCGCCAACGCCATGCAAAGCGAGATCGAGCTGATCTCGGACGTGTTCGAGGCGCAGTTGCCCGCAGGTGCGCCTGTCAGCCTAGGCACCGGTGACGGCATCGACGTCGCGGCCACGGTCGAGGGGCTGGAACTGCGCGCCGGGGTCGAGGTGCTGATTTTTGACGCGGCCAATTTCCTGGTCGGGGAAACCGTCGGAACACTGCCGCCGGCAATTGCCATAGAGGCGCCGGGCGACAAGTCACCCACGCTGATCTCGGATTTCCTGAACTCGGTCTGGCGCGGCATGTCGAGCCTGCTTGGTCTCGGCTCGGGCGAGCGGCCCGCCCCGCTCGAGGATCAGCTGCGCCGGATGATCGAATCCGGTAACCCGTCGGACACCCGGGTGCAGTCGGCACTGGACGCCAATGGCAACACGGTGTTCCGGGCCCTGTCGCCGATCCGCCAGGGCGACAGGATCGTCGGGACTGTTGCCATGGTTGCCGCAGCGGTCGAGATCGACGCCGCGGTGCGGACCGAGCGTGAGCGGGTGTTGCAGATGTTCGTCATCGCCACCCTGGTCTCCATCGGTCTGAGCCTTGTGCTGGCCTCGACCATCGCCAATCCGATTTCCGACCTTGCCGACGCCGCCGAGATCGGGCGCGACCGCAACAAACGCAACACCTCTCCGGGGCGTATCCGTATTCCCGACCTCACCGCGCGGCCCGACGAAATCGGCCGCCTTTCGGGGGCGCTGCGCGGCATGGTTTCGGCGCTGTATGACCGGATTGACGGCAACGAACAGTTCGCCGCCGATGTCGCACATGAAATCAAGAACCCGCTGGCCAGCCTGCGTTCGGCCGTCGGATCGCTGCGGATGGTCAAGAAAGAAGAACACAGGGTCCGTCTGCTGGACGTGATCGAGCATGATGTGCGTCGCCTCGACCGGCTCGTCAGCGACATTTCCAACGCCTCGCGGCTCGACAGCGAGCTGGTCAAGGAAGAAGAGCAGCGCTTTAATCTTCTGGAAATGGTGCAGAACCTAGCCCAGTATCTGGGTGAGGACGCGGGCAAGAAGGGCATCGAGTTCATCATCGACCTGCCGCAGAACCCGATCGAGATCCACGGCCTCGAGGCGCGGCTGGCGCAGGTGTTCGTGAACCTCATCACCAACGCCGTGAGTTTCTGCGAAGACGGTGACGCAATCCGTGTCTGGGCGCGACGGCGCGAAAACCGCGTGTTGGTGGTGGTCGAAGATACCGGCCCCGGAATCCCGGACGAAGCCCTGACCAAGATCTTCAAACGGTTTTATTCTCAGCGCCCGGAGACCGACTTTGGCAACAACTCGGGCCTTGGTCTGGCGATCTCGAAACAGATCGTCGAGGCGCATGGCGGTGTGATCTGGGCCGAGAACATCCGCCCGACCGAGGCGGATATCACCTCGGAACCGCTGGGCGCGCGCTTTGTCGTGGGCCTGCCGATCTGAGCATTTGACATGGTCACGCTGCACGCCACTGCCGTTTGCGTCGGATCCCGCGCGGCGCTGATCCGCGGCGCATCCGGCAGCGGCAAGTCCGCGCTGGCGCTCGAGATGATGTCGCGCGGCGCGCAACTGGTCGCCGATGACCGGGTGGTGCTGCAGGCGGAAAACGCCGGAATACGGCTGAGCGCGCCCGACGCCATTCGAGGTTTGATCGAGGCGCGCGGCGTCGGCATCCTGCGGGCCGAGCCGGCCACGACCGCCTGGCTGTTCTGCGTGATCGACCTGGACCATCCCGAGCCGGACCGTTTGCCGCAGGTGCGAAAAACCGAGCTCTTGGGGATCACTGTGCCCTTGCTTCACAATGTCGCAAAGGCCTACTTTGCAGCAGCTCTGGTACAATATCTACGGGGCGGCAGAAACGCCTGACGGAGCACGGAGATGACCTCGGATCCTGAACAACCCACTCAACGTGTGGTGCTGGTGACCGGCCCCTCGGGCGCGGGGCGTTCAACGGCCATCAATGCGCTGGAAGATCTGGGATACGAGGCGATCGACAACATCCCGCTCAGTCTCATTCCCCGTCTGCTGGAGGGTCCGGCCCTGCCGCGACCGCTGGCGCTGGGGCTGGACGTGCGCAACCGCGATTTCACCCCGGACGGGCTGCTGGATCTGCAGACGCGGATGGGCAGCGAGCAGGGGCTCGAGATCCTGTATCTCGACTGCAACCCCGAGGTGCTGGTACGGCGCTATTCCGAGACCCGCCGCCGCCATCCACTGGCCCCCAACGGCGCGCCTGCCGAAGGGATCGCACTGGAAATCCGGTTGCTTGAGGTGGTGCGCGCGCGGGCGGACATCCTGATAGACACCACCGATCTCACGCCGCATGAACTGCGGGAACAGTTGCAGAGCTGGTTCGGGCGGGACACCGGGCAGGGCATGGCGGTGTCGGTGCATTCGTTTTCGTTCAAGCGAGGCCTGCCGCACGGGGTTGATGTGGTGTTTGATTGCCGGTTTCTGAACAACCCCTATTGGCAGCCGGAACTGAGGGGCCTCACCGGGCTGGATGCGGCTGTGGCCGATTACGTGGAACAGGATCCGCGCCACGCCGCGTTCCTGGAGCATGTGCTGAAACTGCTCACCTTTCAGCTGCCAGCCTGCCTGGACGAAGGCAAAGCGCATTTCGCCGTCGGGATCGGGTGTACCGGCGGGCAACACAGATCCGTGGCCATGACCGAAAAAGTGGCAGACGGCCTTGCGCGGACGGGCTGGCGGGTGTCAATTAGGCATCGGGAACTGGAGCGCCGCGGCATCGCGGGCGCATCGACACGGGTTTTGGACATGAGCGGAGCATCTCGGGCGTGATCGGTATCGTGATCGTAGCGCATGGTGGATTGGCCCGGGAATATCTCGCGGCGGTCGAACATGTTGTTGGCCAGCAGCCGGGCATCCGCGCCATTGCGATAGAGGCGAACCATGACCGGCAGATCAAGCAGAATGAAATCTGCGACGCTGCCGATGCGGTGGATCATGGACAGGGAGTGGTGGTGGTCACCGACATGTTCGGCGGATCGCCATCCAACCTCAGTCTGCTTGCCTGTCAGCCGGACAACCGCAGGATCCTGTACGGGATGAACCTGCCGATGCTGATCAAACTGGCGAAAAGTCGCCAGATGAATGTTGCCGATGCCGTGCGCAGTGCACTTGAGGCCGGTCGAAAATATATTGACAGTCAGAACATCAAACCACAGGCAAGCGCGCCGAATGGGCAGGGCGATACGCCCGGACCCGTGACATAGATTGGACTTGCCGGAAAAATGAGTGAAACGACACGCCGCGAACTGCGGATCCTGAACGAAAAAGGGCTGCACGCTCGCGCCTCTGCCAAGCTGGTCGAGGTGGTCGAAGGCTTTGACGCGACCGCCGAAGTGTCAAAGGACGGCATGAGCGCCTCTGGCGACAGCATCATGGGGTTGCTGATGCTGGCGGCATCGCGGGGCACCTCGATCGAAGTCGAGACCCGTGGCCCGGATGCGCAGGCACTGGCGGACGCGGTCGAGGCGCTTGTGGCCAACCGGTTTGGCGAGGAGTGCTGATCCACTGCCGGATCTTGAGACCGACAGCGCCTGTCACGACCTTCGGCGTCGGGGCGGGACACCGGCGCCATCAGCAGCCCGCGGCCCGTCTCCAATGGTGACGGCGCCTTATGACAAGCGCAAGCTCAGCTATGCCAACACCTTTCCCAACCCGTGGAAAGCCGCGACCATCCGTACTTTGGAGTGGCTGACCGGCAAGGCGACGCTGCTGCGCATGGTGCGGCGGTTCGAGCGCCTGGGACCGGCAGAGGGACAGGCGTTCTGGGCCCAGGCGCTGCGGATCATGGGGATAACGCTCGAAACCCCGGCGGAACAGATCCAAAGGATTCCGAAGTCCGGCCCGGTGATCCTGGTGGCGAACCATCCGCACGGGTTGGTGGACGGGATGGTGCTCGCTGAACTCGTCGGCAGGGTCCGCACCGATTACCGGATCCTGACCCGGTCGCTGCTCACCGGCGTGAAGGAAATCGAACACTTCATGATCCCCGTGCCCTTTCCGCACGAAGCGGATGCGCGCGAGCAGAGCCTTGGCATGCGCCGGGAGGCAATGCAGGTTCTGGCGGGTGGCGGGGTGATCGTGCTGTTTCCTTCCGGGGTGGTTGCCACGTCCAGCACCCTGTTCGGTCCGGCAATCGAGGCTGAATGGACACCGTTCACCGCCCGCATGATCCGGCGTTCCGGCGCCACGGTTGTGCCGGTGTATTTTGCCGGACAGAATTCGCGGGCTTACCAGATGGCGAACCGGATCTCGCCGACATTGCGGCAGGGGTTGCTCATTCACGAGGTCGTCCATGCCTGCGGCCACCCGCAGGCCCCGATCGTCGGCATGCCTGTTCCGCCAGCGGAACTGGACCGGTGGGACGGACGCAATCGCGAGATGATGGCCTGGCTGCGCGAACAGACGCTGGCACTGGGCAGAGATCCGGCCTGAAACGCGGTGCCGCGATCGGGGGGCTCTGCCCCCGCCGCCCTGACGGGCGTCTCCTCCGGGATTTTACTGCCCCAGAGAAGCGAGGGGTCCCGGACTGCCACGCCTTGCCGACATCGCGCCGGGTGGGAACGCTTTTTGTTCAGCCGAGGCCATGGTGGAAGAACCGGGTGTCAGCGCGTCGGTACGGGCGTTTCACCGCGATAGTCATAGAACCCGCGATTGGTCTTGCGGCCCAGCCAGCCGGCTTCCACGTATTTCGACAGCAGCGGGCAGGGGCGGTATTTTGTATCCCCAAGACCATCATGCAGCACGTTCATGATCGCGAGGCAGGTGTCCAGCCCGATGAAATCCGCCAGTTCCAGCGGGCCCATCGGATGGTTGGCGCCGAGCTTCATGGCCTCGTCGATCGAGCTGACCTTTCCGACACCTTCGTAAAGCGTATAGACCGCTTCGTTGATCATCGGCATCAGGATGCGGTTGACGATAAAGGCCGGAAAGTCCTCGGCGCTGGCGGCGGTCTTGCCCAGCTTGTCGACCACGGCAAGGCAGGCGTCGTAGGTTTCGCTGTCGGTGGCAATGCCGCGGATCAACTCGACCAGCTGCATCACCGGCACGGGGTTCATGAAGTGAAATCCCATGAACTTCTCGGGCCGGTCGGTGCGCGATGCAAGCCGTGTGATCGAGATCGATGAGGTGTTCGAGGTCAGGATGGTCTCTGGTTTGAGGTGCGGCAGCAGCGCGTCAAAGATCTTCTGCTTCACGTCCTCGCGTTCGGTCGCAGCTTCGATCACGAGGTCGGTCTGTCCAAGAACGCTGAGGTCAAGCGTGGTGCTGATGCGCGACATCGCCGCATCCTTGTCGGCCTGGCTGATCTTGTCCCGGCTCACCTGGCGGTCGAGGTTGCGGCCGATGAGTTCGACCGCCTTGTCCAGCGCGCCGCCGTCGACATCGTTGAGAACGACGTCGTAGCCCGAGAGCGCCATCACATGGGCGATACCGTTGCCCATCTGTCCTGCGCCCACGACGCCGACTGATTTGATCTCCATGCCCTGCTACCCCGCTTGTGCTGCGCCGCAACAATGGCGCGAGCGACGGGCGGCTGCAAGGCGGACCGGTCCGATCGCATCAATTTTTAGCTTTAGCTTTTTCGTAAGGCAAAGACCGCAGGCTGGGTCCGGGTGAGAAAATCTGAGGTGGGTGAAATGTCCTTTGCAATGCAAGGCCAGGGCGGTCTTGAGTACTATCCATGCCGCTATGGCAAATCGCGTGTCCTGTTTCGCGGGCCACGGCGCAGGCTTCGCGGCGAATATCTGGCCTTTCTGGGTGGGACCGAAACCTACGGCCGGTTCATCAGCACGCCGTATACGGCGCTGGTCGAACGGCTGGTGAACCGTTCCTGTGTCAATTTCGGGTCGATCAACGCCGGGATAGATCTGTATCTTCAGGATCCCGCGGTTCTCGAGGCGGTCGCCGCGGCGCGGTTGAACGTGATCCAGGTCATGGGCGCGCAAAACATGTCAAATCGGTTCTATTCCGTGCATCCGCGACGCAACGACCGGTTTCTGCGTGCGTCGCCGCTGCTGCACGCGCTGTATCCCGACGCTGACTTTACCGAGTTTCACTTCAACCGGCACTTGCTGCGCCATCTGCGGGACCTGTCCGAGGAACGGTTCGAGATGGTGGCGCTGGAACTGCGGGCGGCCTGGCTGTCCCGGATGAAATATCTGCTCGGCGTGCTGCGCGGGCAGTCGGTCTTGCTGTGGTTCGCGCAGTCACCACCCGGCGGGCCGTCGAGTGCACTGGAAGGGGATCCACTGTTTGTCGACAGCGCCATGATCGAAGCCCTGCGTCCGCGGTTGACGGATATCGTGATCGCGCCGCCGTCGCGCGCCGCCCTCGACAGGGGATCGCAAGGCATGGTGTTCAGTGATTTTGACGCCTGCGCGGCCGCCGAACTGATGGGACCCGAAGCGCATGAAGAGGTCGCGGCGGTGCTGGGGGCCGCGCTTGCGCCGCTGTTGAGACCTGATCGGCCACCCGGGTGACGGTGTGCTGCGGCACAGAGGGGTCACGGCATGTCGCAGGCCCGGCCAATTGCGCATCCAGAACTGCTTGCCGCGCGTGCAGGCTGCCATTCCCGGCGTTTTGGCGGCGCTGCCACGCGCGCGGCGTTTCGGAAGTCTCCGAAAGTGCGTTATTTTCGTTCGCCGAGCTTTGTGAACTCTATCCGCCGTCAAGACACAGGGTAGGGGGGCCATGCGGCAGCGCAGATGCGAACAGCTTGGCCGCGACACCGGCGCCGCGACGAAAGCCTGATCGCACGTTCTCAACGCCCGTCGACCGAGTGATGTGCGTTGTGCGGGGGGCAATGCCGGCGGTCCAGCCGACTGTCGGGGTCTGAAGCGACCGGATCCAGCGATGATGCGGACCCGCCCCGTGACGAGGCGGGTCCAGACACGTGTTCCAGCAGCCGCAAGTGGCCGCTGGATGCTTTTACAGCTTTTCGGTCAGTTCGGGCAGGGCGGTGAACAGGTCGGCGACCAGGCCGTAGTCGGCGACCTGGAAGATCGGCGCCTCTTCGTCCTTGTTGATCGCGACGATGACCTTGGAATCCTTCATCCCCGCGAGGTGCTGGATCGCGCCCGAGATGCCGATGGCGATGTAGAGATCCGGCGCCACCACCTTGCCGGTCTGGCCGACCTGCCAGTCGTTCGGGGCAAAGCCCGAATCGACCGCCGCGCGTGAGGCGCCGACAGCGGCGCCCAGCTTGTCGGCCAGCTTCTCGATCAGGGCAAAGTTCTCTTCCGAACCGACACCGCGGCCACCCGAGACGACGATCCCGGCCGAGGTCAGCTCGGGACGGTCCGAGGCCGCCACCTTGTCTTCGACCCATTCCGACAGCGCCGGGTTGTCGCCGGCCGCGATCTCTTCGATCGCCGCCGCGCCGCCGGTGCCCGCCACGTCGAAGGTCGAGGTGCGGATGGTCATCACCTTGACGGAATCCGAGGATTTCACCGTCTGGATCGCGTTGCCCGCGTAGATCGGACGTTCGAATGTGTCGGCATCGACGACGCCGGTCACATCGGTCAGCACCATCACGTCGAGCAGGGCGGCGACGCGCGGCAGGATGTTCTTGGCATCGGTGGTGGCAGGCGCGAGGATGTGGCCGTAGTCCCCGGCCAGCGACGCGATCAGCGCCGCCACGGGTTCCGCCAGCCGGTGGCCGTAAAGCGCATCCTCGGCGACCAGCACGCGTGTGACGCCGTCAATCGTCGCGGCCTCCCTGGCCGCGCCCGCGGCAGAGGCCCCGGCGCAGAGCACCGTCACCTCGCCAAGCGCCTTCGCGGCGGTGACGGTCTTCGCGGTGGCGTCCATCGCCAGCGCGCCATCGGTGATTTCGGCAATCAGAAGTACAGCCATCAGACAGCCCCCGCTTCCTTGAGTTTCGCAACAAGCTCGTCGACCGAGCCCACCTTGATGCCCGCCGCGCGTTCCGCCGGCTCGCCGGTCCTGACCACGGTCAGGCGCGGGGTGACATCGACGCCGTAATCGGCGGCGGTCTTTTCATCCAGCGGCTTCTTCTTGGCCTTCATGATGTTGGGCAGCGAGGCATAGCGCGGCTCGTTCAGGCGCAGGTCGGTGGAAATGATCGTCGGCATCTTGACCCTGAGGGTCTGCAGGCCGCCATCGACTTCGCGGGTGACCACCGCCGAATCGCCGTCGATCTCGATGTTGTTGGCATACATCGCCTGGGACCAGCCCAGCAGGGCCGACAACATCTGCCCGGTGGCGTTCATGTCGTTGTCGATCGCCTGCTTGCCGCAGAGCACGAGGCCCGGCGCCTCTTCCCTGACGATGGCGGCAAGGATCTTGGCCACGGCCAGCGGCTCGATGTCCTGGTGCACGTCATCGGCGGCAATCACCAGGATCGCCCGGTCGGCGCCCATGGCGAGCGCCGTGCGCAGGGTTTCCTGGGACTGTTTCACACCGATCGAAACCACGATGACCTCGTCGGCCTTGCCGGCCTCCTTCAGGCGGATCGCCTCTTCGACGGCAATCTCGTCGAACGGGTTCATCGACATCTTCACATTGGCCAGATCGACACCGCTGCCGTCCGCTTTCACACGAACCTTCACGTTGTAGTCAATCACGCGTTTGACAGGTACCAGAACCTTCATCTGCGCAGGTCTCCCTTCGATTTGGGCGCACCGGGGGGTGCGACAGGTGTGCCGCATCCCCGTTCCGGGGGACACGAGTGACAAGCATCTGTGGCGTGATACCGTCTGACGCCCGGTTGAAACAGGGCAAAATCGTCACGTTAGCGCCAACCTACGCCGCGTTTCCGTTCGGGATGCATTTTCCCGTTATTAATCTGCAATTCCTCGGCCAGTTCCACGCGGCCCTCAGTCGCAGATGCGGCGCAGATCCTGCCATTCCGAAGGCGAAAGCGCGGGATACGGCGCCCGTGCGGGCCGGGTCGCGGCACGCGCCGCGGCGATCCGGTCGCCCAGAGCCGGATGGCTCAGAAAATGGGCAATGAACTCCGGCGCCTCGGCGCCTTCGGCCTGAAACCGTTCGAACATTGTCGCCAGTGCCTCGGGGGGCAGACCGGCGCGGCGCAGCAGATCAAGGGCAAAGATGTCGGCACGGGCCTCGGCCTCCTGGCTGTATTGCGCCGCGATCAGGCGTTCGGTCAGGAACAGCACCACCGTCCCGCCTGCGAAATCGCCGAGCAGCAAGCCCAGCACACCGATGCTTCCGGCGGAGCGCAGGGCATGGCGGGTCGGGTCGCGGCTGACCACGTGGCCGATTTCGTGGGCAAGAACCGCGGCGACCTCGTCCGGGCCCTGTGCCGCTTCGATCAAGCCGCGAAAGAACACCACATGGCCGCCGGGCAGGGCAAAGGCGTTCAGCATCGGGTGATCCAGCACATAAACCGACAACGGCTGCGGAAGTTCGGCCGGATCGACCAGCCGGTCCCGCATCCCTGCCAGAGCCTGCAGGCCCGCTGCGCGATCACAGACCGGCACCGGATCAAGCCCGCTCTGATCCAGCGCGCTGCGGATCTGTCCAAGCGTCGCCTCGCCGAGGGCGTGCTCGCCTTCGGGTGGAATGTAGCGGGCCAGTTGGTCAGCCATGACCGGCACCAGACCAAAGATGATCAGCGCCACCGATGCGGCGGCAGCCAGCGCCCAGGCCAGCAACGGGCCGCGCCGGGTCAGCGGCGCACGGGCGCGCAGATGCGGCAGGCGGGGGGCCAGGTCACGGTCGTTCAGGATCAGGCGTTGCAGCGGATCGTTGCGCAGGCGCAGCACAAACAGGTCTTTCCCGGCCTGATCCGGCACCTCGCGGATCTGCGCCAGCGGCCAGCGAAGCGCGCCACTGGCCAGGTCGAGCACCAGCGCCCCCGCGGCTTCGTCCATATGGACCCGGATCGGTTCGGGAACCGGCCGGACACCGTCGAGATACAGCGCCTGGGCCTCGAACAGGGCGGGGGTTGCGCCGACGCGGATCACGGTGGGCGGATGGCTCATATCGAAGCCCCCACATCCAGCGCTTCGGCAAAGCCTTCGGCCTGGGGCACCTCGTCGCGGTCGCGCTGGCGAAGGTCTTCCAGATGCTGGGCCCCATGCACTGTCAGGCCGCGGGCATAATGGCGCATCACCGGAAGTGTGATGAAGGTGTGGGTCAGGGCCGACCAAAGCAGGAAAATGCAGAAATACAGCAGCATTGACGCCACCAGCACGATCCAGCCCGGCAACGCCGACAGCACTGCCATCTCTTCGCCCACACCCAGATCGTTCAGGGTGTCCGCCGATTGCAGCATCACGATCAGGAGGCCCAGCATCGCCGCAGGTCCGGCAATCGCCAGAAAGGCAAGGAAATACCCCAGCACGTGGATCATCAGTATCCGCAGCGGACTGGCCTCCAGGCTCAGGCTCACGCCGTTCAGGGTCTTGTTGGCCGTCAGGCAGCGCAGGGTCCAGACCCGGTAATGCACAACGCCGTACAGTCCGATCAGTGCCGCAAGAATGCCCAGACCGATTGAGACGGCTGCATGTCCCGCCATGCCTGTTGCCAGCGCCCCAAGGGCAGAGATCAGCGCCACGAACAACGGCTTTGCCGCCGGATAGAGCATCTGCCAGCGTCCGCCCTGCCGCATGGTCGCGGTGCCATACGAGGTTCTGTCCGTGCGGTATTTCTCAAGATAAAAGGTCATGCGCGGCCACAGCAGCCCGACGGTCAGGATCGTCAGCGCCCAGTGCCAGAGCGCCCGGCCCGCATAACCCCAGGCGCCGGGTTCCATCCCAAAGCGCAGACCGCGCCAGCGGGTGCGGGCCAGCACGTAGCGCCGCGCCCGGTAGCGGGCATAGAACCACAGTGGCACAACCCCCAGCAGGCTGAGCCCATAGGCGAAGCCGCTGCCGTGAAACAGCGCGAAGCTGGCGAACATCAGCACCAGATTCACGACGCCGATGTAAAACGCCAGGATCACCACTGCGATCAGGAACCCGAGCAGCTTTTCCACCGGGTCGCCGACATATTCGAGCGGCAGGCCGCCGGGGCGCACCGCCGACCAATACCAGCGCCGCAGCCGCGTCTTTTGCCAGAACCGGTAAAGCCCCAGAGTCAGGACCGTGAACAGGCCTGTCTTCAGCGCCAGCCAGAACACCGCGCCGCGCCGCCCGGCAAAGCCGGTGGCGAGCTCAGTTGAACTTGTTGTCGCGCGGGAATCCGCGTGGGGCCATGCGCCCGGAACTGGCGCGCTTTCCGATCCACTCGTCAAGGGCGGTTTCAAGCCGGGTTCGTCCGGCCGGATCGCGCCAGGAGAGGCCTTGCTCCAGGGTGAAGCTGGCAACATCCGACATTCCCCCGTCCTTGTATTTCTGCAGGCGCACACCTTTGCCGCGGCCCATTTCGGGCAGCTCGTCCAGCATGAATATCAGCACTTTGCGGTTCTCGCCGACCACGCAGATGGCATCGCCGTTGACAGGTTTGCACACGGCGGCACGGGCGGGCGCGCGCACATTCAGCACCTGTTTGCCCGACCGGGTCTGGGCGACCACCTCGGTTTCCGGCACGACAAAGCCGTCCCCCGCAGACGAGGCAACCAGAAGTTTGCGGGCCGGATCGTGAATGAAGATATCGACGATCTCGGCTTCGTTCGGCAGATCCACAATCAGACGCAGCGGTTCCCCCATTCCGCGTCCGCCGGGCAGGTTGGAGGCAGAAATCGTGTAGAACCGGCCGTTGCTGCCAAAGACCAGCAGCCGGTCGGTGGTTTCGGCATGGAACACAAAGCGCGGCGCGTCGCCGTCCTTGAATTTCAGCTCGCGGGTCAGGTCGATATGCCCGGTCATCGCCCGGATCCAGCCCATCTGCGAACAGACAACTGTGATCGGTTCCCGCTCGATCATCATCTCCAGCGGGACTTCGGGGGCGTCCGACGCTTCGGCAAAGGTGGTGCGGCGGGCACCGCCGGCGTAGTCCTTGCCAAAGGTTTTCTTGGCCTCGCGCAACTGCTCCGCGATCCGCGACCATTGCAGGTCACCCGATTCCAGCAGGTCCTCAAGCCCTGCGCGTTCCTCCATCAGGCGGTCGCGTTCGGCCACCAGTTCGATTTCTTCGAGACGGCGCAACGACCGCAGGCGCATGTTGAGGATCGCCTCGGCCTGCACCTCGGTCAGCCCCAGCGCGTCCTCACCCGCCACCAGGGCAGGGCCGACATAGTCCTTTTCGCTCATCGCGCGGGTGAACGTCCGGCCCCAGTCCTCGCGCATCAGCGCCGCCTTGGGCTCGTCGTCATAGCGGATGATGTCGATTACCCGGTCAAGGTTCAGGAAGGCGACGATCAGGCCTTCGAGCACCTCGAGCCGGTGGTCGATCTTTTCCATCCGGTGCTGGGAGCGGCGCACCAGAACCTCGCGACGGAAATCGAGGAAGGCGCGCAGCACCTCTTTCATCGAGCAGACCTTGGGGGTCACGCCGTCGATCAGCACGTTCATGTTCAGGCTGAAACGGGTTTCCAGGTCCGAGTTGCGGAACAGCATCCCCATCAGCACGTCGGGATCGACATTCTTGGACCGCGGTTCCAGCACCATGCGCACATCTTCGGTCGATTCGTCGCGGATGTCGGCGAGGATCGGCACCTTCTTGGTCTGGATCAGTTCGGCAAGCCGTTCGACCAGCTTGGATTTCTGCACCTGGTAGGGAATTTCGGTCACCACGATCTGCCAGGTGCCGCGTCCCAGGTCCTCGACCTCCCACCGGCAGCGCAGACGGAACGAGCCGCGTCCGGTGCGGTAGGCCTGCGCGATGCTGTCGCGCGGCTCGACCAGGATGCCGCCCGTGGGAAAGTCCGGGCCGGGTACATATTTCAGCAGCGTGTCGTCCTGGCAGTCCGGCACCTTGATCATGTGCAGGCAGGCATCGACAAGTTCGGTGATGTTGTGCGGCGGGATGTTTGTCGCCATGCCGACCGCGATCCCGCTGGAACCATTGGCCAGCAGATGCGGGAAGGTGGCGGGCATCACCACCGGTTCGGTCAGCGTACCGTCATAATTGTCGCGGAAGTCGACGGCGTTCTCGTTCAGACCGTCCAGCATCGCCTCGGCCACCACCGTGAGGCGCGCCTCGGTGTATCGGCTCGCGGCGGGATTGTCGCCGTCGATGTTGCCGAAATTGCCCTGGCCATCGACCAGCGGGTAGCGGACGTTGAAGTCCTGCGCCAGCCGCGCCATCGCATCATATATCGCCGAATCGCCGTGCGGATGGTAATTTCCCATCACGTCGCCGCTGATCTTTGCCGACTTTCTGAAGCCTCCGGTGGAACTAAGCCGAAGTTCGCGCATTGCATATAGGATACGCCGGTGCACAGGTTTCAGACCGTCACGGGCATCGGGAAGCGCGCGGTGCATGATCGTGGACAGCGCATACGTCAAATACCGTTCGCCGATCGCACGACGCAAAGGTTCGGACACGTCGCGGGAGTTCATATTGGGGTCATCAACGATCTCTGTCATAGATGATGTGATACCGTCAGAGGTCTTGCCCGTAAAGAAGTGCCGCAGCGTTTTTTGCCAAATCGTTTGGTCGATTTTGGCGGATGGACTATGGGTGCCGGCGACCGCAGGTCAGTTTCGCGGTCTGGTACCTGGTAATATGTTTTTAGGGAGGACGCCGGATGTCACGCTTTGTCATTCTGTCTTTTGCTTTCATGGGACTTGGGTTTTACGAGTTGAGCGGCGGTGCCGATTTCCAGCCCGGAAGCAACACGACGGCCAAGGCTCTCGGGATTTCCTCGGCAGAGGCAAGCGTTCCCGAGAAGGTGGCGCGGGCGGATACCTCAAGTGTACCGCTGACCGGCGTCGCGCGGGCCAGGTTTGGTGATGGCATTGCCAACACCAAACCCACCCCCGGGGTGATGCTGGCCACACTGGAGGTGCCGACAGTGGCTCGTCAGGCGGTTGAACCCGCCAGGGTACAGGCCGCGCCGGGGGCTGCCGAAGCGCAAGCCGAACCGGCCACCACGCCGCTGGCGGAAAAGATGCCAGACATTCGCAAGGTGGATGGCAGCCGGGTCAACGTGCGTTTCGGGCCGGGCACGAACTATTCGATCGTGACCAAGCTGGGACGCGGCGACGAAGTCGAAGTCCTGCAGAACAATGGCGAGGGCTGGTTGAAACTGCGCGTGGTCGAAAGCAACCGCATCGGCTGGATGGCTGACTTTCTGGTGACGGCGGCAGCGGAATAGACTGAACCCCACCGGGGGACACGGGGGCGGGCGCGTTTGCGTCGCGCCCCCGATGCTTTTGTCGGCGCGCCTTCGTATATCGTTCGAATGCGATGGTGGCAGAGCTTTGACAGCCTCTTGATCCCGGCTGACAAGGTTTCACACAGTCCCCTGCAGGCGTGGCGTTCCGGCAGAGTCACGCAAATCGTGTGCTCTCCTGCGCGGTTTCAGGTCGATCTGTTTGCATCCATGCCGCGCAGCCTGCATGACGCAGCAACGAAAATTGCGGGGCGTCATGCAGAAATCCATCCTGATCACCGGTTGCTCGTCGGGCATTGGCCTTGACGCGGCACGCACCCTGTCGCGGCGCGGATGGCGGGTGTTCGCCTCGGCCCGGACACCCGCTGCCTGTGCCCTGTTGCAGCAAGAGGGGCTGGTCGGGCTGCACCTTGATTACGAGGATCCGACGACATTTGCCCCGGCACTGGCCGCATTGCTCGCGCAGACCGGCGGCAGGCTGGACGCCGTGTTTCACAACGGCGCCTATGCGATCGCGGGCCCGCTGGAGGATATTTCCGGCGACGCCCTGCGCACCATCTTTCAGGCCAACCTGATCGGATGGCACGAGCTGAACCTGCTGGTGATCCCGGTGATGCGGGGACAGGGATACGGACGGATCGTGATGAATTCCTCGGTTCTGGGCCTGGTGGCGATGAAATGGCGCGGCGCCTACATTGCCACCAAGTTCGCGCTGGAGGGGCTGGCAGACGCGCTTCGGCTGGAAATGGCGGACACCGGCATCAGGATCGTCCTGATCGAACCGGGCCCGATCGAAACGGATTTCCGCAAGAACGCGATCCTGCAATTCGAAAAGTGGGTCGACTGGGAACACTCGGTCCGGGTCGACGAGTATCGCGCAACCCTGCTGGACCAGCTCTACAAGGGCAGTGCGAAGGGGCCGCAGTGGCCCGCCTCGGCGGTGACCGACAGGTTGATCCAGGCGCTGGAAAGCCCGCGCCCGAAAGTGCGGTATTTCGTGACCACACCCACGCACCTCATGGGGTTCCTGCGCCGGGTGCTGCCGGCCAGAGCGCTTGACTGGATACTGTCCCGGGGCTGAATAAGCCGTTCGCTTTTGCCGCGTCTGCCGCTACATGAGGCGCAAGAGGTATCAAGAGGGAGAGGCCGGATGCTGCACGATCCAGTTTTTATCGTTATGGCGCTTGCAATGATCGCGGTTGTCGCGATTCTGATGCTGGGCATCGGCGGCTTTGCCAAGGGTGGAGAGTTCAACCGCAAACACGCCAACCGTCTGATGCGCTACCGGATCGCGGCACAATTCGTGGCGGTGCTGCTGATCCTGCTGTTTGTCTGGCTGCGGAGCGGGAGCTGACATCATGGTTGTACTGAACAAGATCTACACCCGGACCGGCGATGCCGGTGAGACCGCACTGGGCAACGGTGCCCGTGTGGCCAAACATTCGATGCGGGTCACCGCCTACGGCACCACGGACGAACTGAACGCCATTGTCGGCATTGCCCGCCTGCACGCGCCGCGCGAGATGAGCGCGCAGCTTGCCCTCATTCAGAACGACCTGTTCGATCTGGGCGCCGATCTGTGCCGCCCGGAAATGGAGCGCGACAGCGAGGCCGGGTATCCGGTGCTGCGGGTGATTGACGCCCAGACCGACCGGCTGGAACGCGAGATCGACGCGATGAACGCCCGGCTCGAACCCCTGCGCAGCTTCATCCTTCCTGCCGGGACGGCGGCGTCGGCCTACCTTCATCAGTGTCGCACCGTGGCCCGCCGTGCGGAACGGCTGGTTGTCGAACTGTCCACTGTCGAATCGGTGAACCCGGTGGCGGTGCGGTATCTCAACCGGCTCAGCGACTGGTTCTTTGTCGCCGCGCGCATCGCCAACGACGATGGCCGCGCGGATGTGCTGTGGGTTCCGGGCGCCAACCGCTGAGGCCAACCGCTGAATATGCCGGAACCTCCCGCGGGATGGGCGCTGCCACAGCCATGCCGCACCGATTGCATGAACGGGCGCAAACCTTTATGCGGAACCGGTTGCCGAAAATGAGGTGTCCGATGTTCCGACTGCTGCTGTGTCTTGCGCTTGTCCTTGGTCTGACCGCCTGCGCCGATGGCGCGCGCCAGCTCAGGAAACCGGTGGAACCGCTGGGCGATTTCAAGCTGGGACATGCGATTGTCGTGGCGCCCAACATCGTCCAGGGCCCCGCGTCGCGGGATGCCACGGCAGACGACTGGATCGCCGGGGTCGACGCCGCACTGGAACAGCGGTTCCGCCGTTACGAGGGCGACAAGTTCTATCATCTCGGAGTCAGCGTCGAAGGGTTCGTGCTGGCGGTTCCCGGTGTGCCGCTGGTGTTCAACCCGAAGTCGGTGCTGATCGTCAAGGTCACGGTCTTTGACGACGCGGCGGGCGGCAAGATGCACGATGAACCGGAACAGATCACGGCGCTCGAGGCGGTGTCGGCGCAGACCATCGTCGGCTCCGGCGTCACCCAGACCAGGGACGAACAGCTCAAGCTGCTGTCGGACAACATCGCGTTGCAGATCGAAAAGTGGATGCGCCGGATGCAGCGCGAAAAGGGATGGTTCGGCGGCGTCGGCGCCGGGACGGCTGCGGTGCCGGTCGAGACTGCCCCGGCGGCAGTCCCGGACCGCGCCGGCACTGCGCAGACACCAAAGGTGGCGGACGCAAGAGTGCCGTTCTCGCCGGTGATCGAGGCGCAGCCCGCAGGGGGCTCCTGACGCCCGCCGACGAGGGGTAGGCCGCATCTCAAGCTTGATTTTTTCCGCCTGACGCCATATGTGCGCCGCGATGGAAATCGGGCAGCACCGGCCCCCCAACGCGCGAGGCATTTGCAACAAGATGGCAAAGGCAAAGTTTGAACGTAACAAGCCGCACTGCAACATCGGCACGATCGGTCACGTTGACCACGGCAAGAC
>NZ_VOJI01000040.1 GCF_007923445.1 Puniceibacterium confluentis
ATGACCGTCCTCCTTTGTGGATCATCGCAGACCCACCTTGGCACATTGATGCCGTCGGGGGGCGGTCACATCATCAAGGACTTGCGGGGTTCATCTGGCCAATAACCTTTCTTCTCGTGGTATAAGTGCTCGAAGCGATTTCAGGCATTGATAGAATTTTCCCATCAACAACGCTTCGGTGGCAGATGATAAAAGGTGTCTGCTGTCGGCATCAGTAAGTATACGACTCAGTTCCTCGATGTGGCGCAAAAGCCTTTGCCGAGTTTCAACCGGGTCCGCATCACCGGTCAGAACAAGCTGTGTTGCATAACAGATGCGCCGAACCGGAGTGCGGACCTCATCGGGATGCAAAGCGTCGCGCAGCCGCAGGATATTGGCATTGGGCGAAACGATGGAAAGTCTGCTGCGACGGTCCCCGTTTTCGATCACGGCACCGTTGATCAGAACACGCTCCTTGGGAGCGAGCTTTAGGACGAGCCTGCTCATTTGCAAGACCTCCGGCCGCTTAGTCCGCGCAACACGGCAACATTTATTTCCAGAATGGGGCCCACTTTTGCTTCGCCCTTAAGAACTCGCCGAGTATGATGCCTGATGAATTCCGCCAGATAAAAAATTCGCGCGCGAAGCTCCTGCGGCAGCTCGTTTTCCGAACTGCTGACATCAACCGCGAGCGTGGTCCACAGGCGGCCGTTGTCGTGCAATGCTGCGGCGAGTTGTGGAAATCCGCGTTGTTCTTTTTGCGCAGCTGACTTCAGTCGGTGGGTTACCTGCGCTATCAATTCGTATTCGGTGCTGCGCTCAGAACGGGTCGAGCTGACCGTGGCCGAGTAGGCGCGTTGCGCCAGGGAATGCGCGTTCACGTCACATCCTTCCAAAAGCTGTTCTTACTGTCGGTGGGCGTGGATCCGGGGGCCAGAGAGGCCCCCGGTCGGACGATTTCAACGGAAGAGCGACAAGAGCGACTGCGGTGCCTGGTTTGCAATCGATAGCGCTTGAACGCCCAACTGCTGTTGAACCTGCAAGGCCTGCAACCGTGCGGAAGCTTCCTCCATATCGGCATCGACGAGTGTGCCGATACCTGACTTCAGGGAGTCGCTCAGGCTTGTGATGAAATCCGCCTGCGTTTCAATTCGACCCTGTGCTGAACCAAAATTGGAGGCTGAATCGATTGATGTCTGAATCAGCGACTCAATTGCATTCAGAGCGGCTTCGGCTCCCTCATTGGTTGTCACATCGATATTGGCCACCAATTCGAGACCACCTCCGACAGTACCGTCGGCTTCGTCCACGCCTGCGGCGGAATCAAACTGCGTCACGTTGGCAATATCGATGTCGATAGCGAGTTCGCGATTGTTGGTCACGTCGATCTGGCCTTCAGTGTCGGCATTGACCGAAAAGGACAGTTTCAACCCCGCTTCGGACGAGGCCACATTCAGTCTCGCAACCATCTGGTTCGCAACATCGGTAAGGGTGTCGCCATCACGCGCCACATATCCGCCCGCAGCATCGAAATTCACCGCATCGCCATTGCTGTCCACAATTCCCACAGCGTTGAACCCGAAGGAATTGCCTGCCAGAATTCCTGTGGCAGCGTCTTCGGCAAATGTGGCGTAAGTCGCTGTCGCACCGGCAGCAACCGTGGCCGTCGCACCGACCTCTTCACTCATTGTGCCGAGCGTGTTCGCGCCAATTCCAAGATCCTGCTTGGCCACACTGATATTGCTGGCGGCTACTCCGGTGCCCGAACGGTCGAGCGACGACAGAATATCCACGTTCCTGGAGCCGACAATGGCGGCAGGAGCTGCGGCGTCGGACTCGGTGTTTGACAGCAGGTTGAGACCGTTGAACTGTGCAGCACCCACCACCGAGGTGATCTGATCGCGAAGCGCCGCAACGTCGGTCTGAATCTTGGCGCGGTCGACGTTCGCTTCCTGAGCCGCGACGATCTTGCCTTTCATTTGAGTCAGCAGATCTGTCACGGTTTCAGAGGCCTGTCGCGCCACCGAAACAGTGGATTCGCCGAGGTTGAGACTGTCCGAAATACCTTTGAAGCCCTTCACGTCCGATTCCATGACTTTGGAAATCGCCCAGACCGCCGCATTATCCTTGGCATTCGCCACGCTTTTTCCGGTCGAGATCTGGCTTTGAATGCTGCCGAGGTTCGAATTGATGTTTTTCAGGGTTTGCAGCGCAACCATAGCGCCATTGTTGGTCAGAATGCTTGACATATCGCTAGTCTTCCTTGCAGTCGGTTGACGCTTTTGCGCCTGATTTCGATATCGCCACCTTCGGCGTCTGAAGGGTCTTTCTGACACATGCAGATGCGGTATTTCCGCTACTGCGCCACCCGTCGGGATGCTCTGTCACCATGCACCTGGCAAACCTAACGGAGTCCTAATCCAATCCCGCGCTCTGCTGCGCATTTGAGACAAATCTCACGCCCTGCGTTCAAGCTTGGTATTATCGGCGATCAATAACGCCGACTTGCGCCCATGGTGGTCATAGGTTTCCAAGGTTTTTCGCAATTGGCGCAGGGAACTCAGCCGACTTGCGACCGTGCGGATTCCGGCAAGAGCCTGATCAAACAACGTCTGATTCCGCCTCAATTTGACCTGCAGGGCGGAGACCGCCGCGAAATCGTCAATGCTGCTTTCCGCGAGGGCGTCTATCAGAGCGGATTTCCGGTGAATAATGCCCTCAATACGGCTCAACTCACCCGCCAAGAGCGCTGTCCGCTCTTCATCCAGCAACCTGTCGAGCGCCACAGTGATATCAGCGTCTGTCTGTTCCATCATCGTCTCGATCCTTCAACGCGTTATAGATTGTTTCTGCTAGCCCGATGCCGCCACTGGCGACCATGACACGAGCCTGTTCCTGGCGGAGGAACGAGGCAAACTGATCCCCGCCGATCCCGCCTCCGAAAGCACCGCTGGTCTTGCCCAGACCGGCGGCGGCAAGCATTTCTGCCAGGAATCCGGCCTCCAGTTCCTTGGCGGCGTCACGCAGCGTGGCATCCCGGCGCGACGCGGGCTCCGGAACTGCGCGAGAGAGATAGACGGGATCCATGGCATTCGCTCCAATTCGAGGCACTTGCCCCATAAGATCGCCGAGTCGGTAAAGATGCGGTAAGGAAACCCGATCTAGGGTGATGGATGAAAAAATTCCCGGAGCCCCCAATGGTACCTAGTCTCACCGGCATCCCACTAGTGAATGCGTCAGCGATCATGCGACGCTCCCCTGAACCGGATCCGACAACAGGCAGTTTTGCGGCCACTTTCGCCACGATGGGACGGGAGGGTCAGCAAAACCCCGATTCGGAAAACCAGGCATCGGCCAATTCTGGCAGGTCGCCGGAAGCTAGGAGTGCCCCCCCGCCCGTCAAGTCCGCGGATCCGAACGAACACGACGTGTCTGAGGCAATCGTCAAGGTCGCGGATCCAGGCAGTGACATTGATATGGACCGGAATTGGGAACACGTCAGCGACAGCGCCCGGGTCCCTTCGCTCAGCGAAACAGAGCCGCCGCGGATCGCGAGCGGCGACCCTGATGACGGTGATTTCACTGCTGAGCCAGTGGAGTCGGCACCCGAAAAGAATGCCGCAGTGAAAGACGCCAAAACGATTGAGCGTCAAGCTTATGAAGTGTCGGGAGGACGGCTGGAGGCAGAAAAACCAGAAACTCTTGTCTCCGTATCTGTCGCGCCAGAACGCTATACCACCGGCATTGCGCAACCAGCTGACAGGTTTGCATTTGGAATGAAAAATATGCTCAAACACGATCAGAACTTGGGCGAGCCAACACCCGGCGCGATCAAACAAGGACTGCCGACTGCACAGGATGTACCCCGGCCTGATTCTGCGATTTCAGATCGCCACCTTGCTGATCACGCAGTCCGGGCGGGCGGAGCTCTACCGATTTTTCCCGATTACACACAGCTCGTCCCCCGGAACTTACCTTCCGCATCCACTGGTCAATCTGAAGTAGAAGCCGCAGTGGCGGCCCATATCCGGAACAGACTACTTGCATCGACCAACATTGAATTCGGGTCCGCGGCGCAGACCCGTCCTGAACCGAATATTCGCTCTCGGGCCCCTCTGGGGGTGACAGGTCCCTTGCTGCCAGTTTTGACCTCAGGCCGACCTGAAAGCGAAGGTGAGGACAGCGCTCCCCCGAGTCGGCAGGCCCTTGGTCCATCCCTTCAGACCCGAAATATCGAGAGCATTCGCCCTGTGGCAACCAGCACGATCGCTCCAAAACCGGCACAGACGCCGCAGGTCAATCCGGATTTCATAATTTCGCCGCCAGAAAAGCCTGTTGTCGCATCGCACAGGGAACACCGGATGCGTGGGCATGACAGTCCGCGGACCGACGCTCCAAAGCAGACTGTGGCCGCGCCCCAGAAAGGCGATTTCCAGACAAACAACGAACGCACCGGCCCGCCATGGAATCTGAATCCGCGTGGAGCAACATGGCCCGAACAGGGTCGCGCGACGCGCAACGAAGTGGACAGCGATATGGCCAAGGACGCATTCTTTTCAAATTCGAACAGGCTGCCTACGTCGTCTGCGCTACATTCAAAACCCGACACCCCCGCAATAATTGAGCAGGCATCTGTTCCGATTTTCCGAGATACGGCCCACAAAAATTTACCTCAAACTCCGCAGTCTGCTAGGCCACGGACAGTCGGCATCGCGTCGGGCGTCGAGCCCGAAAACACCGGCAGACAGGCAGGCGCAAGTCCATCTGAGCCCACGGGCAGGACTCACAGCCAGAAAGGGTCGCTGGACAAGTTGACTGGCAAGGCACCCGTCGAGACATTTGAAGCCGCCCGAATTGTGCGGTCCGGTAAAGGTGACAGCCATTTGGCAGTACATCCCGCACCGCAGAAAACGATGTTGGATCAGACAGGAAAGCGTCCTGCGCCTGCATCTCCCGCGCCAATGCAACTCGCAGACAACGCCATCGGCAACATCGCGGATGCTCAACCGAAGGCACACTCTTCCAATATGGAAATGCCACCGGTCGATGTCACTGCGACTACTTCGAAGCGGGAGCTTATTGACCGCAATCAGTGGTGGGCCACATCACCACTTGATGCGCCTCGGCGCACAAATCCGCCGGTTGCCCTGCAAAAGCCCGTCGGCCTCGGCGGCGCCATAGAGGCAAAACCTCCGCATGAACGGCTTAAGGTCAAGTCGGCAGGCGATGACGCCAATACACAGATCGAAAACTCCGAAAGGACCCTGAAGTCGGTTTTGAAGCCCATGGAAATGGCCTCACGCCAATTGGCATCCGCGCCTGCGCCGGAAATGGGTTTCGTCCAGCGCGAAGGCCATTTGGATAAGACAATCGAAAGATCGCGGCTGACAGGTCATTCGCAATTTGGACGTGCGCCTGTACAGGCCGCAGTTCTAACTACGTTCGAGATCACCGTCCCTTTCGCGCACAACGAAGGCGAGCCCGTCACACCTGTGCGAGTGGGATTCACGCCCAACGCGCCAGCGGCCAAAGATGCACCAGACTGGACACCTGGCACTCTGAAGGATCACCCAGCGACCGCTCGGCCCCGACCGGCCCACACGCCCCTATCCACCACCGCCTTGAGCGGACAAATTTCTGACCGCGGAATCGCTTCCGAAGTTCCCATGCGCGCGGCTGCGGAAAGCAGCGTGCAAGACTCCGCACTGGAAATCACCCGAAATCCGAAGCACGAAACGCGGGCCGGACCGGGCAGGTCCGCTGGAGAAGGCCCACCCGAACTCCAAATTGCGACTCCGCTCAAAACCACTCCATCGAATCTGGCTTCAACGACATATGAGCGCCCGGCGCCGGCT
Source organism: Puniceibacterium confluentis (assembly GCF_007923445.1). GTDB lineage: Bacteria > Pseudomonadota > Alphaproteobacteria > Rhodobacterales > Rhodobacteraceae > Puniceibacterium > Puniceibacterium confluentis. The sequence goes on from NZ_VOJI01000040.1 coordinate 5,835, forward strand.
GTAACTGCTGGTGACGGCACCGCAGGCGGGATTGCACCTGCAACTGGCACAGCCCCGGTCCAGGCTTTGACCCCCTCGGCAACAGCGCTCCCGCCGTCGCCGCGTTCCCATCGGAGTGTGCCTCGTAATGAGAAAGGGTTAACCGACATGGGTCGGATGGCTGACACAGGGAGAACAGTTGCAAAACCTGCGAAGCCGACACCCAAGGGAATACCCGACAAGCCCCGCATCCTTTCGACCGGCAACGCTGCGGCACCCGGCGAAACGCGACAGCGGTTCGATTCGACCATACCGTTCCTGCCCGCTGAAAACCTTGGCGGCACACAGACCTTTCAATCTTCCGGCGCTCCGTTGCCCTCCCGCGGGGAATATGCCGCGTCGGTGATGCGCCAGGTGATCGAAATCACCGGCAAAATTCAGGACGGCCCGGTTGAACTGCGACTGAACCCGGAAGAACTGGGCCGCGTGCGTATGCACATGGCGTCCGCGGATCAGGGGATCATGCTGCACATCACATCCGAGCGCCCGGAAACTCTGGACCTTCTGCGGCGCCACATCGACCAACTGCGCAGCGAGTTCAGCGACCTGGGCTACACCAGCGTGGAATTTACCTTTGGACAACACAGCGACGGGTCCAAACAGCCTCAGGGCGGTGCGACAGAGGGCGGCCGCCAGTCGTCTGGCACCGCAGGCACCGCGACAACTGTCACCGAGGCAGTGCCGAGCAGCCCATTGCAGGATTCACGCGACGAACTTGATATACGCCTTTGAGGAGACTTTCATGGACATCACCAAGGTCGCACCGCCTGCCTACACCGGTCTGAAATCGCAGACCGGTTCGGCCAGCGCGCAATTCGGAAGCAGTGCGTCACCGACTGTTTCAGACAGCGGTCGGCAGCTGAGTTCGGATTTTGAAACCTTTCTGCGGATGCTGACCGTGCAGATGCAGAACCAGGATCCGCTCAACCCGGTGGATTCATCGGACTATGCCGTCCAGCTGGCGACCTTTTCCTCGGTCGAACAGCAGGTGTTGACCAACGACCTCCTGCGGGCGCTCGGGGATCAGATGGGCGGCGGCACATTGGGTCAGCTCGCCGGCTGGGTGGGCATGGAAGCTCTGGCGCGGGCGCCGGTTGCCTTCGACGGCGGTCCGGTCCATCTGCGGCCGAACTACGCGGCCGAGGCGGACTCGGCTGTGCTGGTCGTACGCAATTCTTCCGGAACTGTCGTCGGGCGCCAACCGCTGCAGACTGGCGAGGATGCCGTCACCTGGCTGGGTCTGGACGATACCGGAGCGCCCTTTCCCGCAGACATTTACAGGTTCGAGATCGAAAGCTATTCCAACGGCGCACTCATCAACACACAGCAGTCGCAAGCCTATAGCGGGATTGAGGAAGCGCGCATCGAAGGCAAGACGATTCTGCTGCGGTTGTCGGACGGCAGCGAGGTTGAATCTTCGCGGGTTGCAGGCATCCGGGCCCCGGGTTGAGGCACCTGTGCCCGCTCCATGGCGGGTTTTATATGGCCGATACCCGCCATACGCTGGATTTCGCCCAATCCTTGAGCGTTGCGAAACTGTGCCAAACGAACCAATTGCGCAAAACCTGCCTGCCCCCTCAAAACACTGATCAAAAACGACTTTCCATCGGTGACCGGCGGTCGTGCCGACTGCTGAAAATTGCGGCGTCTTGCTGTTATGTTGCCCAAATGCCGCGACTGCGAAATCGGGCCCGCTTTGTCCGCAGGCGAGGCAAAATCGTGTTTGAACGCGTTCCTTATTGCGTGTAGGTTCGCATTCACGGGGTGCTTTTAGCGCCCATGTTGTACAGTCTGGAGAAAATTATGAAAAAGCTTTCGATCATCGTAGCGGCTGCTGCCGTTGCCGCATCGGCCGCTCTGCCGGTTGCTGCTGAGACCAAAACTGCTGATCCGTTCGTGTCCACTCAGGGCGTCGAGCTGTCCCCGTTTGTCATTATCGGCACTGCCGCTGGGATCGTCGGCATCGCCGCGTCTCTGGACGGCGGCAAAAATGGTGGCGGCACCAACTGATCCGCATTTCCTGCGATCATGACAGATTTGAATGCGGCGGCCCTTTCGGGTCGCCGTTTTCCGTTTGTACCGGCGTTGAAAGGCGCGTCACATCCGGGTGCGGTTCAAGCCAGGATCGCCCGCATCATCATCAGCGCGACGCCCAACAGCAACCCGGCGCCAAGCCAGAGCAGCCGGGTCACCCAAGGCGCCCTGTCTACCACTGCCGGTTCCTGGGCCTGACGGATCAGGGCCGCCTCGACCAGGCGCGGCAGGCGGGGGCCAAAACGCGCCAGCACCAGCGCTGTCTTGTTGAGATCACTCAGAACGGCACGCGGTCCGATGGATTTCTTGATGTAGTCCTCGACCACGGGCCGGGCGACTTTCCATATGTTCATATGCGGGTTCAGTGACCGCGCGACGCCTTCGACCACCACCATGGTGCGCTGCAGCAGGATCAGTTCGGTCCGGGTTTCCATGCCGAAGCGCTCTGTCACTTCGAACAGGTACGACAGCAGACGTCCCATCGAAATACCGGTGGCGTCCATTCCGAAGATCGGCTCGCCCACGGCGCGCAGGGCGCGCGCAAATTCTTCGACATCGCGGTCGGCCGGCACATAGCCAGCTTCGAAATGCACTTCGGCGACCCGCCGGTAATCCTTGCGGATGAACCCGAACAGGATTTCGGCGTACACGCGGCGGGTGTATTCGTCGATGTGGCCCATGATGCCGAAATCAAGCGCGATGATGTCCCCGTCGGGCGCGACCTTGAGATTGCCCTGGTGCATGTCAGCGTGAAAGTATCCGTCCCGGAGGGCGTGATTCAGGAACAGTTGCAGCACCCGTTCGCTGAGCGCGACGCGGTCATGGCCGGCGGCTTCGATGGCGTCATTGTCCCCCATCGGGACGCCTTCGGCCCAGCCGAGGGTCATCACCCGGCGCGCCGACAGATCCCATTTCACGGCCGGCAGCGTGAACCCGGCATCGCCCCCGGTGTTGGCGGCGAATTCCGAAGCCGCGGCGGATTCAAGCCGCAGGTCAAGTTCCCCCATCACCACGCCTTCGAAATGCGCGATCACGTCCATCGGGTGCAGCCGCCGTGATCCCGGCGACACCCATTCAATCAGAGTCGCGGCCAGCCAGAAGGCGTCGATATCCTTGCGAAAGGCCTTTTCGATCCCCGGACGCAACACCTTGACCGCCACAACTTCGCCTGTGGCGGCAATTGTGGCCTTGTGCACCTGCGCGATCGAGGCCGCCGCGACGGGATCGCTGAAGCTGGAGAAAAGCGTGTCCGCCGGAGCGCCCAGTTCATGTGCAACCGTCGCCTTGGCTTCGGCCACCGGGAAAGGCGGCAGTTTGTCCTGCAGCACCCGGAGTTGCACGGCGAGTTCGTCGCCAACCAGATCCGGCCGGGTGCTGAGCACCTGTCCGAACTTGATATAGGCAGGCCCCAGCGCGGTCAGCGCACGGGTGGCGGGGGGCATTTCCGGATCACCTTCGTACCCCAGCCATTTGAATGGCCAGCCCAGCACGCGCGCCGCAATCCGCAGGGATGGCGGGGCCTCGAAGGCATCGAGGACGACGCCCATCGCGCCGGTGCGTTCCAGCGTTGCGCCGGTGCGGATCAGCCGCCAGATATTGTGAGGTCCACGCATTAAAGTTTCCAGCCCGAGTGCAGGCAGGCCACGCCGAGCGTCAGGTTGCGATACTTCGCCTGCTCGAACCCGGCACTGCGCACCATGCCCAGAAAGGTTTCCTGATCCGGGAACTTGCGGATGGATTCAACGAGATACTGATAGGACTCGCGGTCGTTGGCAATCACCTGCCCCATGGCGGGAATGACATTGAAGGAATAGCGGTCATAGGCCCACTGCATCGCCGGATTGGGGATCTGGCTGAACTCCAGCACCATCAGCCGGCCGCCGGGCTTCAGCACGCGGTAGGCTTCGTTCAGGGCTTCCTGTGGGCGGGTGACGTTCCGGATGCCGAACGAGATGGTGTAGACGTCGAAGGTGTTGTCCTCGAACGGCAGTGCCATGGCATCGCCGACGATCCAGTCAAGGCTCGCGGCCATCGCCTCGGCTTCGGCACGCTTGCGCCCCTCGACCAGCATGGGTTCGGTCAGATCCAGCACCGTGGCATGTCCCGATCCGGCGCGCTTCAGGAAGCGGAAGGAGATGTCGCCGGTCCCGCCCGCCACATCCAGCAGTTTCTGTCCCGCCCGTGGTGCCAGCCAGTCCATCATCGCATCTTTCCAGATCCGGTGGATGCCCATCGACATGGCGTCGTTCATCACATCATACTTGGAGGCGACCGAGCCGAAGACGCCGCGCACGCGGCCGGCCTTTTCGGTCTCGGGGATATCGGCAAAGCCGAAATGTGTGGTTTTTGCGGTCTCGTCGGTCATGGCGTCTTGTTGTCCCTCGTTCCGCTCTTTCTTATAGAGCGCGAGGGGGCCGTTACAATGCGCCCCATGTCACAGGACCCCGCCGGATGCCCGAATTGCCCGAAGTCGAGACAGTCCGTCGCGGGCTCGCCCCTGTGATGGAGGGGCAAGTCATTGTTAAGGCCGAGGTGAACCGCCCCGATCTGCGCTGGCCTTTTCCCGATGGCATGGCGCGTCGGCTGACCGGTGCCCGGGTGCTGGCGCTGCGGCGGCGGTCGAAATACGTCCTGGCCGACCTGTCCACAGGAGAAACACTTCTGGTTCATCTGGGGATGTCGGGACGCATGTTGATTTCCGGCGATCCGCTGGGAAAATTTGCCCATGACCACCCGGCGGCCCAAAAGCACGATCACGTCGTGCTGCACATGGACAGCGGCGCGCGCATCACCTTCAATGACCCCCGGAGGTTCGGCGCCATGGACCTGATGGCCACACTCGATGCCGAACATCACCCATTGCTGGCCGCGCTCGGACCCGAGCCCCTGAGCAACGTTTTCAATGAAACGCACCTGGTCACGCGGTTCGGCAAACGCAACACACCGGTAAAGTCGGCGCTGCTGGATCAGAAGGTCGTCGCAGGATTGGGCAATATCTATGTCTGCGAAACACTTTACCGCGCCCGGATCAATCCGATGCACAAGGCAGGCAGTATCGCCACCTCCCGGCTGGAGGCCCTGGTGCCGATCATCCGGCAGGTGCTGACAGAGGCCATCGAGGCCGGTGGCTCATCGCTGCGCGATTTCCGGCAAGCCGATGGCGAACTTGGATATTTTCAGCACAGCTTTGACGTTTATGGTCGCGAGGGCGAACCCTGTCACACAGCGGGATGCCCGGATTCCGTACACCGCATCGTGCAGTCGGGACGGTCGACCTTCTATTGTCCGACCTGTCAAAGATAGCTTGAACCAACACGATTAGATGGTAAGGCTTCAAAATCTGAACGAAACAACCGAAAGCATGTTTCATGGCCTATGAGACGATCATCGTCGAAGTAGAAGACCACGTTGCCACCATCAAGCTGAACCGCCCCGACGCCATGAACGCGCTCAACTCACAGTTGCTGCGCGAATTGGCTGGCGCCCTGGCGGATGCGGATGGGAACGACAAGGTCCGCTGCATCATCCTGACAGGATCCGCCAAGGCCTTTGCTGCCGGGGCCGACATCAAGGAGATGTCCGAGAAGACCTTTGTCGAAATGTTCCTGTCGGATTTCTTCGGCACCGAATCCGAAGCCATCGCCCGGACCCGCAAGCCGATCATCGCCGCCGTGGCAGGGTATGCCCTGGGTGGCGGCTGCGAACTGGCGATGATGTGCGATTTCATCATTGCCGCCGATACCGCCAAGTTCGGCCAGCCCGAAATCAATCTGGGCGTGGTCGCCGGCATCGGCGGCACGCAGCGCCTGACCCGGTTTGTCGGCAAGTCGAAATCCATGGACATGCACCTGACGGGCCGCTTCATGGATGCCGAAGAGGCCGAACGCTCGGGACTGGTGAGCCGCGTGGTGCCCGCCAAGAGCCTGATGGACGAAGCCGAGGCCGCCGCCCAGAAGATCGCGGAAAAGTCGCTGCTGACGTCAATGGCCGTCAAGGAAGCGGTGAACCGCGCCTATGAAACGACGATGTCCGAAGGCATCCTGTTCGAGCGGCGGTTGTTCCATGCGATGTTCGCGACCGAAGATCAGAAGGAAGGCATGTCCGCCTTCCTGGAAAAACGGACGGCGCAGTTCCGCGACAGATGACGTTTCGTCACTTGCAAAAACCCGTGCCTGGGAATCAGGCACGGGTGTCCAATCCGCCACACTCAAGGATTGGCCAAGTTTGCACTTTGCTTCGCGGCCAAACTTGGTTATAGGCCCTCGCTACATGCGCGTGATGCCCGCTCTGGCAAGAATCGATCCGGTCACCATGAGTCCGGAACCCAGGGGTATTGCGCCGATCATTTGGAACTCAGAACTGGGAATCGAACCATGGCCAATACACCGCAGTCCAAGAAACGCGCCCGCCAGTCGGAAAAGCGCTTTGCAATCAACAAAGCCCGCCGTTCACGCATCCGCACATACCTCCGCAAAGTCGAAGAAGCTATCGCTTCCGGCGACAAGGACGCCGCAGCAGCAGCGCTGCGCGCAGCCCAGCCCGAACTGATGCGCGGCGTGACCAAAGGCGTCTTTCACAAGAACACCGCATCCCGCAAGATCTCGCGGCTTTCGTCGCGTGTGAAGGCGATCGCCTAAGCTACCGCTATCCATAGCATGCACTACCGAAGGCACCACAATATGTGGTGCCTTTTGCGTTTTTTCACATCCGGACCAAAGACTTACGCAACAAATTGATCACCCCACGAGATTCTTTTTGGTGAATCCTGAGTCAACACAGAAGATCAGTTGCTGCGATTTGAAGTCACCTGATAAAACCATCATGCGAGTCACTCGCTGGGGGGACAAGGCAGCAGAATCGGGCCATCGTGTTGGTCGAGTCTTCTGCATTCCTGGGATCAAGCTGCCCTTGATCCTGCGGAAGACGAAGGCGCTGCCTTCTGCCAAGTCCATATATAGGCGCCGCACGCGGTGTGTTGCTTCTGATCGGGACGTCAGAGGTCGGCACGCCTTTAATGCGGCACACGCCTTTTCATTGGTCGCAACCGGTGCATCTGCTGCACCGGACCGTATGGCCCGTGCCCCTGTCGAAGTGTCCGCTGCGTGGGTGAGCAGTCCACGTATACTTAGGCTGCTGAATGGGAACGGATCGGGGACACATGACACAGGAACAATGGGGCGCATTGCAGGATAGGCTCTGCAAGACGGTCGGTGAGAACAACTATAAGACGTGGATCAGGCCATTGTCTTATGACGGCACCAACGACGGCGTTGCCGTGTTCGAGGTCCCGACCAACTTCATGGGCACCTATGTGTCACAGAATTATGGCGATCTGCTGCTCTCGCAGCTGACGTCAGTGGCCAGCCATATCCGCCGCATCCAGTTCAAGGTCGCGAATTCAGACCGCCCCCGCGCCGCAGCCCCGGCCAAAGCAAAGACAGCGACGACCACGGTTTCGGATCTGCTGCCCAGTGCGCCCCTAGAATCGAAATTCACCTTCGACACTTTCGTGGTCGGCAAGCCGAACGAACTGGCCCATGCGGCCGCACGGCGCGTTGCCGAAGGCGGCCCGGTCACATTCAACCCTCTGTTCCTGTACGGTGGTGTCGGCCTGGGCAAGACCCACTTGATGCATGCAATCTCCTGGGAGCTGCGCAACCGCAATCCCGAACTGAACGTGCTGTACCTCTCTGCCGAACAATTCATGTATCGCTTTGTACAGGCGCTGCGTGAACGTCGGATGATGGATTTCAAAGAGCTGTTCCGCTCGGTCGATGTGCTGATGGTGGACGACGTTCAGTTCATCGCCGGCAAGGACAGCACTCAGGAAGAATTCTTTCACACCTTCAACGCGCTGGTGGACCAGAACAAGCAGATCATCATCTCGGGCGACCGCGCCCCGGATGAAATCAAGGATCTGGAAAACCGCATCCGGTCCCGGTTGCAGTCGGGTCTGGTGGTGGACCTGCACCCCACCGACTACGAACTTCGTTTGGGCATTCTGCAAACCAAGGTGGATGCTCAAACGGCGCTGTATCCGGATCTCGACATCGATCATGGCGTGCTGGAATTCCTCGCCCACCGCATATCGACCAATGTGCGTGTGCTCGAGGGTGCGCTGACCCGGCTGTTCGCCTTTGCCTCGCTTGTGGGCAAGCGCATCACCCTGGATCTGACGCAGGATTGTCTGGCCGATGTGCTGCGCGCGTCGGAACGCAAGATCAGCATCGAAGAAATCCAGCGCAAGGTCGCCGAACATTACAACATCCGCCTGTCCGACATGATCGGACCCAAGCGGGTGCGCAACTATGCCCGGCCACGGCAGGTCGCAATGTATCTGTGCAAGCAGATGACCAGCCGCTCTCTGCCCGAGATCGGTCGCCGTTTTGGTGGCCGCGACCACACGACAGTGATGCATGGCGTGAAGCGCATCGAAGAGCTCAAGGTGCAGGACGGCCAGATTGCCGAGGACCTGGAGCTGCTGCGCCGCGCCCTTGAAGCCTGATCGCTGAGACTCCGGGACAACAGTTGCACTCAGGCCGCCTCCGGGCGGCCTGCTGCCCTTGACGCCCCTGCAAAACCATCGGACAAAACAAAGAAAAGCGGTTGGAGCAGCGTGCGCCTCGGTCTACGGTGCACCTCCGGCCACACGGAGAGGGCAAAATCATGAAGTTCAGTATGGAGCGCGGCACGTTGCTCAAGGCGGTGTCGCAAGCACAGTCAGTGGTCGAGCGGCGCAACACGATCCCGATCCTTGCCAATGTGCTGATCGAGGCCGAGGGCGCCTCTGTTCAGTTCCGCGCCACCGATCTCGATATCGAGGTTCTGGACAAAGCCTCCGCCACGGTCGAACGCGCCGGCGCCACAACCGTTTCCGCCGTGACCCTGCACGAGATCGTGCGCAAGCTGCCCGATGGCGCGCTGGTGACCCTGACGGAAGAGGCGGCCACCGGACGCCTCACCGTCGAAGCCGGACGATCCAACTTTTCGCTGGCCACCCTGCCGCGCGAAGATTTCCCGGTGATGGCGACCTCGGAATATTCCGCGAACTTTTCGGCCCCCGCCAAAGTGCTGCGGCGGCTGTTCGACAAGTCGAAATTCGCCATTTCGACCGAAGAGACGCGGTATTACCTGAACGGTGTCTACATGCACACCGCCGAGGGTGATGGCGGCCCCAAACTGCGCTGTGTCGCCACGGACGGGCACCGTCTGGCCCGGATCGACGCCGACCTGCCCGCCGGAGCCGAAGATATGCCCGGCGTGATCGTTCCCCGCAAGACGGTGGGCGAACTGCGCAAGCTGCTGGACGACGACGACATGACGATCGCGGTTTCGGTGTCCGAAACCAAGGTGCGCTTTGCCACCCCCGACATCACCCTCACATCCAAGGTGATCGACGGCACCTTTCCCGACTACACCCGCGTGATTCCGCAGGGCAACACCCGACGGCTGGAAGTTGACGCCGCCGAATTCGCCAGAGCTGTTGACCGGGTGGCGACGGTGTCCTCGGAACGGTCGCGCGCCGTGAAACTGTCGCTGGACGAAGACCGCCTGATCCTGTCGGTCAACGCCCCGGATTCCGGTGCCGCCGAAGAAGAGCTGGCCGTCGCCTACAGTGACGAAAAGCTGGATATCGGCTTTAACGCCAAATACCTGCTGGAGATCGCCAGCCAGGTTGATCGCGAGAATGCCGTGTTCATGTTCAACTCATCGGGTGACCCGACGCTGATGCGCGAAGGCAATGACCTGTCCGTCGTCTATGTGGTCATGCCGATGCGGGTGTGACACGCGCTGCCGCGCCCGGCACATGTGCCTGACATTGGCCCGCGCCGTTGCTCCTGGACCTGACCTCGCCGCATGCGGCGTGTCCTGACCGTGCCGCTGTCGCTCGACACCCTGACCCTGTCACACTTCCGGTCGCACAAACGCGCCGAAGTGTCCGTGGATCCGCGCCCCGTTGCGATCCATGGTCCGAATGGCGCGGGCAAGACCAACCTGCTCGAAGCCGTTTCCCTGTTCTCTCCGGGGCGCGGAATGCGCCGCGCTTCGGCGCAAGAGATGACCCGCCGCCCCGAGGCGCTGGGGTGGAAGGTCACCGGCCAGATCAGCGGCCCGCAGGGCGCGCACGAGGTCAGCTTCCTGTCGGAAGACGGCGCTCCGCGGCAGGTGCGTATCGACGACAAACCCGCGCCGCAGTCGGCCCTGGGCCGCATCGCACGGGTACTCTGGCTGGTGCCGTCAATGGACCGTCTGTGGATCGAGGGCGCCGAAGGGCGTCGGCGGTTTCTGGACCGGACGACGCTCAGCTTTTTTCCGGACCACGCGGATCTGTCGCTGACCTATGAAAAAGCGATGCGCGAACGCAACCGGCTGTTGAAGGATCAGGTGCGCGACGCCCATTGGTATGGCGCACTGGAACGTCAGATGGCCCGGACCGGCAGCGCAATTCACGCCAACCGCCAGGCCGCGCTCTCGCGGCTGAGTGCGGCACAGAACGGCGCACACACGGCTTTTCCCGTCGCGACATTGACGCTGGTCCAGACCGAGGGTGAGATGCCGGATTCCGAAGAGGGGCTGCGCGCCGCCCTCGCCGAAACCCGGGGGCGCGACCTCGCGGCCGGGCGCACGCTGGTCGGACCGCACCGCGCCGATCTGTTGGGGGTTTTCGCTGCCAAGGAGGTGCCCGCCTCGGATTGCTCGACCGGAGAGCAGAAAGCGCTGCTGATCTCGCTCATCCTCGCCAATGCCCGGGCGTTGGCGCCGGATTTCGGCGCGCCACCGCTGTTGTTGCTGGATGAGGTGGCGGCCCACCTTGACCAGTCCCGCCGCGCCGCACTGTACGACGAGATCTGCGCGATCGGTGCGCAGGCGTGGATGACCGGAACCGAACGGTCCCTCTTCGATGCGCTGGGAACACGTGCACAGTATCTGGAAGTGACCGAGACTGAGGGGGTTTCCGTGGTGAAACAGGCATGACGATCACGGTTGCGGACATGGCGCTATATGCAGGGGCGCTGCTGATCCTGTTCCTGACCCCGGGGCCGGTGTGGGTGGCGCTGACGGCCCGCGCGTTGTCTGGCGGTTTTCAGGCCGCCTGGCCATTGGCCCTGGGCGTGGTGGTCGGGGACATCTTGTGGCCGTTTCTTGCCATCCTTGGCGTCACCTGGATTGTCGGTGTGTTTGCCGGTTTCATGGCGCTGCTGCGCTGGGTCGCCTGCGGTACATTCCTGGTCATGGGTGTCTTGCTGATCCGCCATGCCGATGCCCGGATCGCCTCGGATTCGCGACTGACGCGGCCCGGGATGCTGGCGGGCTTTCTTGCTGGACTGGCGGTCATTCTCGGCAATCCCAAGGCCATTCTGTTCTATATGGGCGTGCTGCCGGGTTTTTTTGACCTGACGCGCCTGCGCTGGCCCGACATGCTGGCGATCGCGCTGATCTCGGCATTGGTGCCACTGGCGGGCAATCTCGTGCTGGCACTGTCCATCGACCGGGCGAAACGGCTGCTGTCCTCGCCCGCCGCCCTGCGCCGCACCAACATCACCGCCGGTGTGCTGCTGATCGGCGTCGGTCTGGTGATCCCCTTCACATAGCTGGCTTTCAGGGCAGCGCGGTCTCACAGGCACATCACAAACACGTTCCATGGGATGGTGCCACTCTCTGATAAGCTGCGCGACAGGGAGAGATGTGATGATTGCACGATTTGTGACTTGTATGCTGCTGGCCGCGCCGGTGGCGGCGCAGTCGGTGATGGATGGCGTCGACATGATGTCCGAGGCGATGACCCAGGCCACATTGAGCCGCACCGATGTGCAGGCGATACTGGATGGCCCTGCCCCCGACCTGACACGCGCACGGCTGAACGGGCTCGACCTGTCCGGTCTCGATTTCCGCGGCGCAACATTGCGCGCAGCCCGGATGAACCAGGCAGATCTGAGCGGAGCCAACCTCGCCGGGGCCATTCTGGACCAGGTGTGGCTTGTCGGAGCCACTCTGGACGGTGCGGATCTGAGAGGCGCAAGCCTGTTCCAGGCGCAACTGTCGCGCGCCTCGCTGCGCGGCGCGGATCTCTCCGGAGCATCCGCCCCTGCCGATTTCACCAAAGCCGACCTGACCAACGCCAGCTTTGCCGGGGCGTCACTGGGTGCAGACCTGACCAATCAGTCGATGGGCCTGATGCGCGGCGTTCTGACCGGGGCCACTGCCGTCGGCGCCGATTTCAGTGACGCCGACCTGTTGCGCGTGGTGTTCGATTTTGCCGACCTGACCGGCGCGGATTTTTCGCGGGCCAACCTTGCCACTGCCTCGCTTGCCGGAGCCGATCTGACGCGGGCCCGTCTGACCGGAGCCGACCTGTCCCGGGCCGATGTGACCTCGGCCCGGCTGGTGGATCTGGTCGACACCGAGGAGTCGGTTCTGGCCCCGGCAGACAATCTGAGCAGGGCTTTGCGCAACTAGCCGCAGAGCCCGTTTCCGACCACAAAATATGGTGTCAGGAGCGTGACAATCCCGGCTTTGCCCCGTATAAATCGGGTCCAAAGTACAAGGATAGACCGCATGGCCGAAAACGAGCAGATCCCAGAGGAATATGGCGCAAGTTCCATCAAAGTTCTCAAGGGGTTAGAAGCTGTTCGCAAACGTCCCGGCATGTATATCGGTGACACCGACGACGGCTCGGGCCTGCATCATATGGTGTATGAGGTCGTCGACAATGGCATCGACGAGGCGCTGGCCGGTCATGCCGATGCGGTGAACGTCAAGATCCACGCCGACAACTCGGTTTCGGTGAGCGACAACGGTCGCGGCATTCCGGTTGACATGCATGAAGGCGAAGGGGTTTCGGCCGCCGAGGTCATCATGACCCAGCTGCATGCCGGCGGCAAATTCGACCAGAACTCCTATAAGGTCTCGGGGGGTCTGCACGGTGTGGGTGTGTCGGTCGTCAACGCGCTCAGCGATTATCTGGAGCTGCGCATTTTCCGCAACGGCAAAGAGCATTATGCCCGCTTCGAGGGCGGCTTTACCGTCGAGCCGCTGCGGGTCATAGGCGATGCCAACGGCCGCAAGGGCACCGAAGTCCGCTTTCTCGCCGCGACTTCGACCTTTTCCAACCTCGACTACGATTTTCACACGCTGGAAAAACGCCTGCGCGAACTCGCCTTCCTGAATTCCGGCGTCCGCATCATTCTCGAAGATGAACGTCCGGCCGAGCCGCTGCGCACCGAGCTTTACTACGATGGCGGCGTGCGGGAATTCGTCAAATATCTCGACCGCTCGAAAACGTCGATCATGACCGATCCGATCTACATGAGCGGCGAACGTGACGGCATCGGGGTCGAGATCGCAATGTGGTGGAACGACAGCTATCACGAAAACGTCCTTCCCTTTACCAACAACATCCCCCAGCGGGACGGCGGCACCCATATGGCTGGTTTCCGCGGCGCCCTGACCCGGACGATCAACAACTATGCCCAGACCTCGGGCATCGCCAAACGCGAGAAGGTCACCTTTACCGGTGACGACGCCCGCGAAGGTCTGACCTGTGTGCTGTCCGTCAAGGTGCCGGACCCCAAATTTTCCAGCCAGACCAAGGACAAGCTGGTCAGTTCCGAGGTGCGCCCGGCAGTTGAAGGCTTGATGAACGAAAAGCTCGCCGAATGGTTCGAGGAAAACCCGAACTGGGCCAAGGTTATCGTCGGCAAGATCGTCGAAGCGGCGATGGCACGCGAGGCCGCCCGCAAGGCACGCGAACTCACCCGCCGCAAGAACCCGATGGACATGAACTTTCTCAGTTCGAAGCTGAAGGATTGTTCCGACAAGGATCCGGTCAACACCGAGATCTTTCTGGTCGAGGGCGACAGTGCCGGCGGGTCTGCCCAGACCGGGCGCGACCGCAAGACCCAGGCGATCCTTCCGCTCAAGGGCAAGATCCTGAACGTGGAACGCGCGCGTTTCGACCGGATGCTGGGGTCTCAGGAAATCGGCAACATGGTGATGGCCCTGGGCACCGGAATCGGGCGGGACGAATTCAACATCGCCAAACTGCGCTACCACAAGATTGTCATCATGACCGACGCCGACGTCGATGGCGCCCACATCCGCACCTTGCTCCTGACCTTCTTTTACCGCCAGATGCCCGAGCTGATCGAAGGCGGCTTTCTCTATATCGCGCAGCCGCCGCTGTACAAGGTGTCGCGCGGCAAGTCCGAGGTCTACCTCAAGGATCAGGCCGAAATGGAAAGCTATCTGGTGCAGCAAGGCATCGACAACACCCTGCTGCGGCAAGGCAACGGCGAAGAGATCACCGGACAGGATCTGTCCCGTGTGGTGGATGAGGCGCGCCAGCTCAAACGGGTACTGGATGTATTTCCGACGCATTACCCCCGCCACATCCTGGAGCAGGCCGCCATTGCCGGCGCCTTTGTCCCCGGAGCCGTCGACGCCAACCTGCAAGGCGTGGCCGACAAGGTCGCGGCCCGGCTCGACCTGATCGCGGCGGAGTACGAACGTGGCTGGATGGGCCGGGTCACCCAGGACAAGGGCATCCGCCTTGCCCGGATCCTGCGTGGCGTCGAAGAAGTGCGGACACTGGACGGGCCGATGCTGCGCTCGGGCGAAGCGCGCAAGACCGGCAGTTTCACGCAGAGTCTGCAGGCGGTCTACGACCTGCCGGCAACGCTCGAACGCAAGGACCGCAAGCAACTCATCCACGGCCCGCTCGAGTTGCTGCGCGCCGTGCTGGAAGAGGGTGAAAAGGGTCTGTCACTGCAGCGCTACAAAGGGTTGGGCGAAATGAACCCCAGCCAGCTTTGGGAGACCACGCTGGACCCGGACGCACGCACGCTGCTGCAGGTAAAGATCGATGACATGGCCGAAGCGGACGATTTGTTCACCAAGCTCATGGGAGACGTGGTCGAACCGCGCCGCGCATTCATACAGGCCAATGCACTGAGCGTGGAAAACCTCGATTTCTGAGTGTGTGTAGGTGAGCGGATAAGTTTGCGTGGCGCCAGGTCGAGACGAAAGAGGCTAAATCATTTTTTTCAATGACTTAGATGGGGATCTGTCTAAGCATAAGATCTTCGCGTTCGAGCAAGGCTACAAGACTTCTTAGGTGGATGGGCTTGTTGCACATATCAGTGAGGGGGATTCAGTTCGTGAATCTTGAGCGTTAGATCGGTGTCATGCCCAAGTCCGACGCCACCCGCTACCGCACGACGAACTGGTCCGCCTATAATGCCTCGTTGATGCGACGTGGCTCCCTTTCGATCTGGTTCGATCCGGAGATGATCTGGCACGCGCAGAGAACTGGCAAGCGCGGCCATCCCGAGACCTTCTCCGACAGTGCCATCCAGACCTGCCTCACGTTGAAGGTCCTGTTTGGCCTGCCTCTGCGTCAGACCGTCGGTCTGGTCGCGAGCCTGATCGAGATGGCTGGGCTGGATTGGGCAGTGCCTGACTATTCGACGCTGTGCCGACGCCAGGCGCGGATCGCAGTGCAGATCCCGTATCGGCGCTCCGGCAAGCCGCTGAACCTGCTGACCGACAGCACTGGCATCCGCTTTCGCGGAGATGGTGAATGGCTGGCACGCAAGCATGGCGCAACACGCAGGCGCAAATGGCGCAAGGTCCACCTGGCGATGGACACCGCCACTGGCAATATCCGCCGCGGTCGAATTCACGTCAAGCAGACAGGGCGACAGCCCCATTCTCCCTGAGTTGTTGTCCCAGATCCCTGTTGGAGAAGACATCGAGACAGTCACCGCTGATGGCGCCTATGACACACGCCGTTGCCACGCCGCTATCCTCGACCATGGGGCGGAACCGATCATACCGATCCGTCGTAATGGTCGCGCCTGGAAGCCGGACTGCCCTGCTGCGATTTCGCGAAACCAGATCCTGCGGGCGACGCGATGCTTGGGGCGATCTATCTGGAAGAAATGGGTCGGCTATCACGCCCGAAGTCGCGTAGAAGCCCAGATGAACCGCCTCAAGCTATTCGGCGACCGGATCATGTCACGAGAACCGGACCGCCAGACCGCCGAAATCCAGATCCGCATTGCCATCATGAACCGCTGCTCGGGTAATCCTCCCCAAAACTAAGGGGCTGCGTAAGTAGAATTTTCTCGGCAAGATATCTGAGGAGATTCTGATGAAGATGACGAGATTTAACGAACCCCAGATCCTTGCGATCCTGCGCCAGGCTGAAGGCGGTGTGCCAGTGGCCGAGCTTTGCCGTGAGCAT
>NZ_VOJI01000041.1 GCF_007923445.1 Puniceibacterium confluentis
CGGGCCAGCTACCCGAGCGCCCCAAGGGGGTCATTTTTGGATGCCGATAGGGGGTCAAGATTGCCTGCCGATTGACACGATGTCACGATTGTGCGCAATTGGCGCGTCACGTCCAACGCGCTCGAACCCATCGCGGCAGCCAGCAGTGGCACCGTGCTGGTTCTGGATGAACTCGCGCAGATTGATCCGCGGAAACTGGGCGATGTTGCCTATCTGCTGGGCAATGGTCAGGGCAAGGGTCGCATGGGGCAGAAAGGGGAACTGACTCCGGTCTTGCGCTGGCATGTTGCGGTGTTGAGCTCGGGGGAAATCTCGATCGCGGATCACATCGCGTCGGGTGGTCGCCCGGTGCATGCCGGTCAGCAGGTCCGGCTTGTCGATATCCCTGCCGACAGCCGGGAGTTCGGAGCGTTCGACGTGCTGCATGGGTCGTCCGACGGGAGGGCATTCTCTGAGCGGTTGAGCCGGGCCGCAGCCGTGAACAACGGCTTGGCCGGGCCTGCCTTCGTCGAGGGCCTGATGCGCAATTACTCAGAGCGAGACGCAATGACTCGGGCCGTTGAGCAATTTCTGGCCACTGCCATGCGCCAGCACGACCTGCCGGAGGAGGCGCAGGTTCAGCGCGTCTTGAAACGGTTCGCTCTTGCGGCACTGGCCGGGGAACTCGCGTCGAAATTCGGTCTGACTGGCTGGCCTGAAGGTGCGGCAACAGCCGCGATAATGTCTCTGGTCGGTGACTGGTTCGCGCAGCAAGGACGGGCTTTGAGGTCGGAGGTCGAAGGATCAGTCGCCCTCTCACGCGACTACCTACGGAGCCATGCTGTTACTCGTCTGGCTGAACTCGGCTCACCTGCCATTGGCGGAATGGATGGCTGGCGGGATGACGCGTGGTTCTACCTTCTGCCGGATACCTGGAAACGGATTCATGGCAACGATGCTGTCGAGGCCGCACGGCTCCACCACAGTGCCGGGCTGCTCAAGACCAGCAAAGGGCACAACCAGTATCGGATGCCTCGGAAGGTGACCGGCCAGCCGTGGGTCTATGCCGTCTCTGCCCGGATCCTCGAAGGGGGCAATGAAACGCCTGACTGAACCACCGCGCGACCGACTTGGATCACTTGGATCATGCCACCGCAGCTGATCCAAGTGATCCATGCGATCCAACTGATCCAAGTCCCGAGACCAGTGTCAGCGCAAGTCAACAACTGACGACAACGGTGTCGGCGCCAGATCGCAACGCGTTCGCAGCCGGTCCAGCGCGGGGCCCAGCTACACAACACTTTGCCACCCCACCTCTAACCAAATATCCTCAACACCTACAGGGAGTTACCCCATGATCCACGACGCCCCTCCCACACCGAAAATCCCCGCGACAAAACGCCGTGGCGCCGTTGCTTACGCCCGTGTCTCTACGCTGCAGCAATCCCATGAGAGCCTCAGCATTGAGGGTCAGTTCGATTCCATCCGGTGCTATGCGGCCAAGCACAAAATGGACATCACCCTCTGCGAAATGGACGAGCTTTCAGCCTATGGTCCCGGCTCGGAAAATCGACCGGGCCTGCAGTCCGCGATACGGCATGCGAAGACAACCGGTGGCATTGTGATTGTCTACCGGGTGAGCCGTCTCAGCCGTTGGGTGGCCTCCGTCGATGTTCTGCGCGCGACCGGCGTGCGCTTTCACTCCGTCGATACGGGCTATCTGTCTGAAGAGCGCTTCCGGCGCGGAGTTCTCAAGGCGCAGGAGGAGACCGATCATAAGTCCCAGGCCCAGAAGATGCAGAACAGCCTTGCACGCCTGCGGGGGAAAAAGCGTCCCAGTGGTCTCCGTCCTGAAGATCGCCGCACAGGCACGGTCCACAATCAGCTTCGCCGCGACGACAACATCCGCGCCGTCGCCAACCATTTCTGTAACCTTCCCGGGATGGAACACATGACGCATGGTGCGCGCGCCGAGAGCCTCAGATTGGCGGGAATCTTCCGGACTGTCAGCGCCCGCAAGGCGCACCGTTCGGAATGGAGCAAAGAATCCCTTCGCAAGCAATGGTCGCGCGTGTTGGCGGAGATAGAGCTTTTGCGGGATGAGGATGCCCTTACGGGAGGCGATGTCGGCTGAGCATCTCCCATTCCAACATCGGCTGCCGGGTTGGCCCTCCGGTAGCCGATGAGCGGCCTCGCGTTTCCCATGAAAGTCCCACAAGTTTCTGCGTCAAGTCCGTCATCTCCGCTGCAATAACGTAATCAAGACAACAAACTGCAGCATACTCAGGAGACGCAGATCATGCCCACAAAGGGACATCCTCACGAACAATCCCGGCTCGCGAAGTATATCAATCGCCGGGTTCTCGAACTGGCACCGAAAAAGGCGCAGCGCGACATTGCCCTGGAAGCGGGTTTCCGCAACCCGAATATGGTCAGCATGGTCAAGTCCGGCAGTGCCAAACTTGCGCTCGATCGCGTTCCGGCCATGGCAAAAGCGCTCGAGGTCGATCCGAAATTCCTCTTTGTCCTGGCCCTCGAGCAGACCGGTTTCGAGACCACACGTGCCGCTGTCGGTGACATCTTTGCCGCCGTGGTCACGGACAACGAAGCCGACTGGATCGAGGAACTCCGGGACGCCTCAGATGGCACCGATCCGCGGCTCAACCGGCGCGCCCGGTCCGCACTCCGCGGGCTTTTCGGAAAATGAGCCGCCGGGTTGTCCATGGCTTCGCGCTCCCGGATACGGAGTTGCCGCTGTCAGCGGAGGAGCTGGCTTGGATAGGCTTCCTGCGTGATCTTCATGCCGGTCCGGTGCGGGCACCGACGCTGGCGGCCATACAAGGGCTCAGGGAGGCGCTTAAGGGTCGGTTGGCGGGTTTAGACGTCCGGAAGTAGATTGCGGAGAGTCACTCAGATGGCTGTGCATCAACCAACATCTCGGACCGATTGATTCTACTTGTCGATGTCGTCGAATATCGATCGCGTCGCCGCGGGTGCGGGTGGCACGGGGGATTCTTCCTTCTTTTGCGTCACGATGTGGGTCCAGTCCGTATCGCTTTCGTCCTCCTCATCCCGCTCGCGCTTGCGCTCTTCGATCTCCTCGATCGAGCGCCTTACCTGGTCTCGTGCTTCGTCGATCAAAGTGGCTGCGTCGGCGTCGACTCCAATCTCCTCCACCCGATCTAGGACATCGAGAAGTTTCGTGAAATGACTATTAGGCTCTTCGTCTAAATCGGCATCCGCGTTAATCTCGTCGATCCGATCTTCGAGGGATGGTAAGACCGTGGTCCGAAATCTCAAACCCATGCTGACAAGGCGTAATGGCGATAATAGGCCGAACATATCCTCTTCTTCGAAGAAAGAAGCGTCGAGCGCATTAAGCGCCGTCGATTCAAGCCTGTCTGCTGCTTCTAGCCGCAGTTCTTCGCGCAAGAATCCATGGCGATGTGCCCGACCGTAGGTGGCAAGCTGGGGGTCGTTCCCGATTGGGTCGGTCCGCCGGCATGAACGCTGCAACAAATCCGGATATTGCTGAACAACCTTAGAAAAAACCACCTCGCTGGCGCGATACGACAGGAAGTTGAACAGCATCCAATTCAGATGGAGTTCGTCGGATGTATGGCCGAGACGGGCGACCAAAGCGTCATCTAGTGCGGTCGGGATGACCAAGGCGTCCCGGATGAGCGGCGATCCTTCGCACGTGAAGCTCCCGAGAATGGTGTTGATCGGCGCGCCACGGATCAACGCGGCCATCATATGCGGCTTCTGCCGCATGATTTCTGTCAGGGCATCCGAGATCGTCGGATGTGCGAACGTCCATCTTGGTCCGGAAAGCTTGAGAAACGATCCCTTCAATTCTGCAAAGCAATCCTGGATCTTGGTGATGGAATAACCGGTCAGTTCCGCAACCGCCTGCGCAGCCAAGGGATCGTAGTCGCTGGGATCGAAACCGGCCTGATGAACATAGACTAGAATGAGCGCGGCTTGCAGCCGGTCGTCCAAGGCGTTGACGGTATCGATAAGGTGCTCGGTTGGCTCTTCCATGAAGCGGACGAGCGAGGCTTTGCGTGGTGCCAGTCCTTTGGTGAAATTCGGATCCCCAAGCCGTTCGGCAATACCGGGAAGAAAATCCTCGACGGCGGCCACGGCGGCAAGATGAGGCTTCACGCTCGACCGCCAGCTCTGACTCTGCTCGCCGAAATTGACGTGGTTGTAGAGAATCTGGGCTTTCTCTTCGACAGTCAAATTGCCCACGTCGACCACAGCATTTCCGTCCGTGAACTGCGCGAGATTGCGCTGGCCAAGCCGCCGCCGCGCTCCCTCGTAAATGTGCTTGCGCGACGTTAGCAGGAAGCGATTGCCGTGATTGATCGCCGCACGCAATTTCGAGAAGGCAGAGGCCCATTCCTGGACATAATCGTCGCTCAGCACGTTCGAGCCGAAGGCATCGTCAATCCAAAAAAATCGCCTTGGGTCGTTTGGATTCCATCCCGCCTCGAAATCGCGCGGGCTCGTGAGAGCAAGGATAGTGCTATCCGGGTTCTCCGATGCAATCGTGGAAACGATGGCGCCGATCGCCGATTTGCCACTCGACGGATTGCCGAGCAGGAGCACGACACCATGGTTCGAAATCGCTTTAACTGCGTCGCGATGAGCCTTGGTTGGAACATACGTCCGCAGCTTCGGTATCCAGCTTTCGAGGAGCGCCCGGCTCTGTTCACTGAGCCGCTCGTCGACGATTGAGGTCAAATCGCCAAGACCATAGACCTGTGGCACGAGCGCGCGCAGGCGGGCGCTGCTCCTGATGACACGAACAATATATTGGCGGCCCAGAATATGCGGCTTACGCACGCCGAGCTCTCGCAATCGCGCGCGCATCGCGGCGGCGACAGGCGCATCGACGCTCATGTTGGTCATGAATACGTAGTTGTCGGCCAGACCAGCCTTGACCAGTTCCTCGACATTTTTGATCTCGCCCGATAGGTCGCCTGCCTTTAGCGCCTTGCCCGCCTCTGAGGTGTGCTTGCACTGAATTGTGCCAATTGAGGGCGCTTCAGATTCTGACGGAATAAGAAATACCGCATCTTGGCCACCATCCTGCGCTTCCCGAAATATCTCAATTGGACGACCGAGCACGACCTCGCAGACCTGCGAGCAGAGATCCTGAAATGCACGCCAACCGATCGTGTGTAGCGCTAGGTCGCTCCAAGGACCATGCGCGCGGCGCTCTCGGGCCGACACAATCTCATCAAGGCCGTTGTCGGCCTTCAAGCGACTGGACCCTGCGCTTGGGCCTGTGGAAGTTCAGGTAGGTCCTCGTCGCGGAAAAGGCGCCATATTGCGCGAACCACGTTCTTCAGCATCTCGCTCTCGCGACCCTGCTCCTTGGCGCGCTGCAATGTCTGAAAAACGACCTCGGGGATTTTTTGTGTGTCATCGCTCGGAAGCATGCCGAAGGGCTCACAGGCAGCAGCAAGGCACGCGGCGTGGATTTCTGGGGTTATATCCTCTTTGAGACGGTGTTCCAGCGCATTTCTAAAATGCGCATAGCAATCGCTGACAAGATCCTCGGCCGGAGCGGCATTGAACTCTTGGTCCGGCCTTGCGAGCTTGCTCAAGGCAAGGTCGGTTGCGGGCTTGCGCTTGGCTTCTGCCAAATGTTGATCGCAATCCCAGAGTAGGAAGGTCGGAATGCCCAGGTCGCGGAAAATGACATAAGGACGGTCGAGGTTGGACTTACCCTCGGCCGAAAGGATGGCGATCCCGGCCGCCTCGAAATTGACGCCGAGCATCCGCGCGGTAGCTGTGAGCGCTGCTTTGTCGCTGCGCCCCTCGACTAGGACGACGCCATTCGCGAAGAAACCCTCCGCCAGTTCTGCTCCAAGGATATGGAGCCGCGGTATCAAGGTCTGTGCGCTGTAGGAGCCGACCGGCTTATCCCAGCCGTGTTCGAGCTTCTGCGCCACGATACCGAGATTGAGGGCCTGCAAGCTGCACTGCTTGAATGCGCTGTCGGCGCAGGCTGAGCGGCGGGTGAGCCGGATCTCGTCGGCCTTACCCATAGAAATGAACACCGGCGAGTGCGAGCCGAAGATGATCTGGGTATGCCCTTGGGCGCCTGGAAGCTTGCCGCTGCTTAGCCCGCGCAGCACCTCGGCGAAATGCCGCTGCTTGGTCGGATGCTGGTAGAGCTCTGGCTCCTCGATCGCGAGGATCAATGTGGGCGCCTGGGCGACCACTGCGGGATCGTCGGTAGCGCCGCCACCCGCATCACCGGCACCTGCATCCTCAGCTTCCGGGACCGCCGCCCGCGCCAGATGTTGGAGCAGCGTAAAGATGAAGGCGCGCTGCAGGCCGTGACCCTGCCTATCGACCGGACCGCCGAAACCGTCGTCCCTAAGAGATACGTCCGCCATCGGTAAAGGGACCGGCATCTCTCCGATTTCTCGCCAGGTCAAGTCGACCGCCGCCTCTAGATACAGCCCGCGCAGGTCGGCGGTGAGCGTCCCCGCCAATGTGCCAAGCTCCGGCATGTTCTCCGCCGACACCAACGCCTGATAGGCCTGCGTCATCTGCGCTTTGAAGGCCTGGACGTCGGGTCGCTGCAGGATCTGGCTTCGCACCAGCAACTCGAGCAACTTCCCGATAGCGCTTGTCTTGCCGTCGGCCGCATCGGCCGATGCCTCGCGCACCGCAGGGATGAACACGAAGCTCGTATGCCTCTGGAGCTTGCCGCGGCTATTGTTCTGAAAGCCAAAGAACTGCCCGTCATCGAGCAACAGGACCAGTTGATCGGGATGAGCTGCCTCCCAATCCAGCAGCGCCTGGTCAACCGCGGCAGCGCTGCCGGCGTTGGGCAGATCCGCGTAGAGCGGATTGTTTTCGCGCAGGGTATCGTAAGCCGTGCGTTTCTGCATCGCTCCGGATTGCGATCGGATCGCGACAAAGTCGGGGATTTGAGGAACAACACCGTGATAGCGACCGCTTGAGGCACCACCGTCGAAAATACGGGTGACGACCAGCTTGCCGTCGCGAACTCGGTCCTCGAACGACGCTACTTCCTGATCGCTCAGCTGATTAAAGGTGAGTTCGATCTCGATCGGCTGTCCCTGATCGCGTCCGAAGAAATCGTCGGCGTCGCAGCTCTTAGACGTGGAGTAGAATTTCTCAAGTGCTTTTAGTATAGACGACTTGCCCGCGCCGTTGCCGCCAATGAACGCCGTATGCGCGCCAAAGCCGACGTCGATATTTCGAAGCGATCTAAAGTTTTTGAAACGCGCGCGCTCGAGCTGCATTGGTCTCTCCCCCAGTATTCTTACTTTTCGATTTCTATCGGTTCGAACGCAATGGCAATTACAATCGTTTAGACCGACACCTTGCAAGTGGTCTTGTCGCGTATTTGTGCCGCCCCAAGTGCTCGACTAAGCCAGTGGGCGTTCGAAGGCCAAGGGGCTTTTTCCTCCCAATGCTGAATGTCGACGGCGCGGGTTATAGAAGCCATTGATGTATTGGAAGATGGCCTTCTCAGCCTGTCGTAGTGTTTCCCATGACATGCGCCAAATCAGCTCTGCCTTGATGGTTTTGAAGAAGGCTTCGATCGCTGCGTTGTCATAGAAGTTGCCTTTTCCGCTCATCGACGCCTTGAACCCAACTGCGTCAGCGAGAAGCGTGGCGAGTTTACGCCTTGGACGCGGTCATCTTTACGCAAGCCTTTCAAGGCTGCTCTTGACGAACTGGCGTTCCAGCGTGAACTCGATGCTGAAGAGGATGCATTCGACGTTGTTCTGTCGGCCTCGACTGGGGGACCTGAGGGCCCAGTGCCTGTTGAGCCGCAGCGGGCCAAAATAAGAGTCGCTGGTGAGTCTGAAGACCTTTCGGCCGGAAGTGTGGCCAGTGACGCAAGTCAGCGCCCTGAGATCCCTTCCAGCGCCTCTGGTGATCTGCAGGCCAATCCCATAACCGGCACTCAGACACCTGCAGAGACTGTCCCGGCAAAACTGCCTGCACCGCAGCGGAACGCGGCATATGAGTTCCCTTTGACCCGCCGTAGTCTGAACGCCACGGAGATACGTGTGATCGACATGATCATGCGGGCGCGCAAGTTGAGCCAGAGCCAGGTCATGGACGAACTTGGCCTGCCCCGGCTCGACCCGTCTCTGTGGATGGCGCGGCGTCGTGGAACTACGGTCGGCCCTGACATGCTTGATAGGCTCCTGATGTGGTTCAAGGCGAATCGAGCGGTCTGGGGAAAACTATGATTGCCGTGGTGCGACGTCTGGTTGTCGACCGTCTGAACGGAATCCACGGTGGAAAAGCGAGGAGACCGGTTTCGGCCCTAAAGCAAGCAATTGCCCACCGTAGACCGCACCCCTGAGCACGGACATCACCGCAGTGACCGGCATTTACTTTCTTCGGGAGTGATTTGATCCATCGCCCAGCCGACGCTGAACCCATGCAGGATCGTCGACAAAAGGATGACGAGGCCCACCAGCGACCATAATTGACTTTCGTTGATGAACTCAATGTGACTGCCCGCATAGCAGAGGTAGTAGATCGAACCGACGCCGCGCACTCCATAGACAGATACAACTGCACGGTCGCGCAGGTCGAGATCGCTTCCCATCAACGCGATGCAGCCTGACAATGGGCGGATCACCAACAGCAGCACCAGGGCGATCAGGACGAGCCTCCATGTCAGATCGACAAGCAGGGTCGGCAAAACCGCACCCAGTCCGATCAGCAGCACCGCCGTCAGGGCGTGTTCTATCGACTCTGAGAAGTCGTGCAGGCGTCTGTGGAAAACGTGGTGTTCCTCGACCCGACGCAGAGTCAGCCCCATGATGACAACCGCAATGAATCCATAGCCTTCGATCAATTCGGTTGAGCCATAGCACAGCAGGACTCCCGCCAGCGCAATCACCCCCGAACCGGTTTCGGCCAGCGCAGAAGATCGCGGCACCACAAACAAAATGTAACCAAGCATGCGACCGCCGACCCAGCCCATCGCCGCCCCGACACCGATCCGGTAGATGACATCACGCAAGAACCATTCGAGACCCCACGCATCCACGGTGAGGCCTTGAGCGGCGACGATCAGGCCCAAATAGACAAATGGGAAAGCCAGCCCGTCATTCAGTCCAGCCTCGGTCGTCAGGACAAAGCGCACGGGATGCTCAGCACCCTCTTGCGGCGGTCCTACCTGGACCTCTGCCGCCAGCACGGGGTCAGTCGGCGCAAGCACTGCGCCAAGCAGGATGGCTCCAGCCAAAGTCAAACCCACGATCCAGACGCTCAGCCCGGCGATCGCGAAAATCGTGATCGGCATGGCAACGGCGAGCATCCGCACCGTCGGCGCCCATCGACGCAACGGGCGCAGGCTGTCGATACGCATTCCGGTCCCAAAAAGTGCCACGATGACGGTAAGTTCGCTGATCAGCTCCCACGGCAGCGGCGACACCCGTGGATCGGGCACAACCGGCAGGCCCGGCACCATCAAAGACGCCGAGGCACCAAAGAGGATCATCAGAGGTGCCGACGCCGGTTCGCGTCTCGAGACCAACCGTGGCAACCAGCGCGACAGGATCACGATAATGCCGATAACGGCAAGCGCGACATGGTAGGGATTGAAGGTCAAGAACGACTCTGGCGACAATGTGTGGGTCTCTCTCGCCGGATTCGGCATTGGTATCGCGAAGATAGTGGAACTTTGAAAGCAACGTAATCTCTACATGCACCGCCTCCAACCAATCGGCGAGCGGCAGGGCACAACGTCGCCGATCCCGACCAGTGGGTCATTCTTTGCGTGCAAGCTCGCATAGCGATCGGAAAGGACGAAGCGGGGATACATTTGCAACGAGATCCTTCCCGCAAGATAGCGCCATAAGAAGCAGGGCGTCATGCGTTCTCAATCCAGATTCTGACAACCACCACAGCCGCTTTCTCGGGTCGTTGGAGGGCTGTTCAGATCTTAGCAGGCCCTGTTTCGACAGGTGCTTGAGAGATCGACTGCAGCGGCCTTGTCGACGCGAATGACTAAGGCGCCATGCGCGTTTCGCGACCGGGATACCGGTCTGAACGGAGCAGGATGATAATTTGCGGAACGAGCAAAATGAGAATGCATGCGGGTGACCCTCTGACGCCGGATGCATTACGCCACTAACCAGCCCGACGTGCATATCCGGCTAAGGAGAGGCCATGCTGCCCCGGAGGAAAGGCTGGACAGGTCGGGACCGGTAGACCTGCATCGAGCACCCATGCACAGTAAAGTCCTAGAAAACTCCGACAATCACTATGGGGATGCATCTAGTCGCCACCAGACTTCCGGGGTCAATACTGCCTGTGTGGTTTAATTGACTCAGAGACGGTCAGAAAGACGTCGTTTTCTGTTACCAGGATGCTTGGACTTGGGTGATCTCCGCGAATCCGGCGCCGTCGAAGGACCTTCTGTCGTTGGGCGGCGAGGTCAACCACCGGTTTTGCCTGCGGCGTCCAAAATTGCGATGCTAATGACTGAGGAACGCACCCTTAGATCTATGCTACCCTTCCCCTTACCATCCCTTACGCTTCCCTTGGTCCATCCAGACACAGATTCCCCGCTTGCACCAGACCCCGGCCACCACGACGACGCGTAGGAAGGAGCCGATTTCGCCGACGTGCTCCCTTCCTTCTGCCCGCTGCTACTTCAGTAGGGTCAGAAGCGTCGCCAGCTCTTCTGCAGACGATCCAGCGCGGCGCCGACCAAGCTGCTCATTTCTGGCCAGTCCATCAGCGCCCATCCGTCCCGGTCAGTCTTGCGGGGCTTCCGCCGCATCTGTTCTCTTTGTGCCTGGGCGCCTGCACGCAGGCTCATCTCGACACCATGCACGCCGCAGGTCTTCATCTGTGCGATCGCGTCCACAATGGCCGCACCTTCCGCCTCACAGGTCGGCAGGCGAAAGCTCAGCAGGTTCCGGCTCATGCTTCTGAAGCTACTTCGCGCCAGATCATCGACCGTATTCAGTCCGGCCTGCTCCAGCGCCTCGAGCGATGTCAGCGTGAGCTCAACCCGAGCCCGGCGCTCTTCGTTGGCAAGGATCTTCCGCGTGCCCTTGGCCGTATTTCGATAGTCTGCGATCTTGTGCTGGACGTTGGTCCGGCGCGGCCCGCTTTCCTCTCCCCGATAGATCGTGGAATTCAAGTAGAGGTCGTTTCGCCGCTTAGTGCTCAGCAAACGCCGCCGGACGCTTGGTTCTTGCAGCTGGGTGTCGGAGTGCAGCTTGTCGCCAGCGTCCGTTAAGAGATAGCGCAATGATTTTTTGTCACCGTCGGAATATACCTGCCTCGGATCAACACGTCGGGGCACGGTTGGCTCATGTGCAAGAAACGCCTCTCCGGCTCCCCAGAGGTGCCGCTGCACGAGTCCCACGATCTTCTCACGTGTCACCAGTGCTTCAACTGGGTCCGCATGGTCTCTCGGATAGAAATCGACCGCAAGTTCCAGCAGGCAGAGTTGCACCGCACCGGCGATCCCGGCAGTGTTCTCGATGGTGTTCAGTGCCGCCCTGAGGTTTGCCGGTGTCGGCTCTTGCACCATGACCGCGAAGTGTTGCCCCGTCGCCTTCGTAAGATCGAGCTGCGGCAGGCATGCACGCCAGTCGTCCGTGCCGGCCTTCATAGTTCTGTCAGCGACGTAGGCACCATTGCCGACTTGTTTGGTCAGGGCATTCCATATGACTGTGGCAGACGTCAGCGACTTCGTGCTGAGCACCAGGGCTATCCTGTCGATCACTGCCTCGATCCTGATGGTCTTGCTGAAATCATGCTCCGGCTTGAACATCACCTTGCCGACCCTGTCAGTGCGAAGTTTATGCTCAGCGGACGTGGCAGGCACAGGCAGGATCGAATAGCTCAAGTGGGGCACTGTCCGTGCCGGGATTGCGGTGTAGCGGTATTCTGCCTCAGCATCCGGCGAGGAGTAGCACAGCCGAATTTCGAACGCGGTCGGGGACACAACGGGGGCAACAGAACTTACAGCCGGTGTGGTCACTCCAGCAGGGAGCGCAACGCCCGGCGCGGAGACCGTGGCTATCTTGGGCGTGCCGGTGGGAATTGGCGTCTTCAGCGCCTTCGCAAGTCTTGCCAACCGCGGCGAGGCGTCAACTCTCAGCCCGTTGAACTCCAGCCCTCCGGCCTGGAGATGCACGAGGTATTCCGGCAGAATTTTTCGGAGGGACCGCAGGGCTGACGAATGGTCGGCTGGCGCCGTCGTTTCATCGAAACAGATTCTCCAGAACTTCACGATGTCCTTGGTCGCGATGCGCGTGGTCTTCGGCGATCCGTTCGATGATGACAGCGCGGCGAAGGCGGCACATGCAGCCTTGAACAGCCTGCGCAGATCCGGTGCCCTGCCTGGACGTTTCTTTGCGCCGGGCATTCCGTTACGGAGCAACCATGCGCCGAAGACGATCAGCTCGGCGTGCAGGCCAAGGCGTCCGCTAGACGATATCGCTGTGACGATTTCACGGGGTTTGTGACTGCCGACCTGGATCGTTCTCAGGAAAACCAGTCGGTTAACTCGCATCATGAAGCCGTATTCATCAGCCGCGGCGTCCGGCGCCCCGTCCTCGAACAAGCCGATGCCGGTCGGCAGAAACCTGTCGTGATAAAGGTCCAGTTGGCGGCGGGTGTTGGAGAGGTCGACGGGCATTCTGCAAAGTTCCGGAAAGCGCGAATCCAGCTGCGCAAGCGTCCGATACTGGATTGGCTGCAATCCGCAATGGGGAATCTTGGCAGCCGACCTGCCCACCCACCTGAACTTGACCAGAAATACCGACCTTTATCTCCGTCAGAACGGGTTAGACGGATCGCCGCGATGATCGAACGTCGCCCTGACTTGAATAAGTTGACATGGCAGGAACGGGCGGCCAACCTGAACGAGGCTGGGCACCACAACTGCGTCAGTGAGCAGCTTGGGGGAGTTCAAGCTGTGGACGGCCCGGTTCCTGCGCACGCCATTCAAGGCCGCCCTCAACGAGCTAGAATTCGTGGCCGATCTCGACGCCTATGTGGATGCGATTGACACCGTTCTTTCGGCGTCGGGTGGTGAAACCGAGGGCCAAGTGTTCATCGGGCCGCAGGAGGCCCAAACAAGAGTCGCTGGTGAGTCTTCTGCCCTTCCGGCTGGGTCTGAGACCGTCGACATCAGTCAGCGCTCTGACGCCCCTTCCAGCGGCTCTGGTGGTATGCAAGGCAATGTCTGACCCAGCACGCAGACTCCCGCTGCGAGTGTTGCGGAAATACCGACCGCGCCGCAGCATCAAACCACGGCACCCGAGATCCCGTTTCAGCGGCGCAGCCTTAGCACGGCTGAGATCCGCGTGCTCGACCATCTCATAACGGTCCGTGGGCTGCAGAGGCCTTTCCAACAGCAAGAGCTTCCTTGCCAAGCCACCCGCAGCCTTGCCGCAACCTTGACGCGGCCTTTACATCGGCAGGATGTAGGGAAAGGTTGCGTCAAGGTTCTGACAAGGAAACCTTGACGTATGTTTGCCAAAACGGCGCTTTTCCGGTGTCGTGAGAGGTGAATCCAATAGCTGAAGGACTCGAAAACCCAATGAAATCAATGGTCGCGATGTGCAACCTTTCCCTTCGATCAGAGATGTTACGTTTTACAGGCTTTCAGCGACTGATGTAATCGCGAAATGCCCCGCTTAATTTGCCGTTCTGGACATCATTTTTCTGATAATATGGCCGCCCGCCATGATGTCGTGCAAGCCAGGTTTTTCTGCAAGCTGCTCACGCAGCCCGTGAACCGCCCGTATGGGGCTTCGCAGAACAGGTTGCAAAGCCGCGCGGTTCCGAAGATCGGGATCGCCCATGTCTACGGTAAGTAGCGCACCCATCCGCACCGTAGAACTTACGCCCAGCCGTGATCGCATGGAGGCTTTCATCTCGAGGCCGAAGGATCGTGAGGTCGTGGGCCTGGAAGCTCCGTAGGTTTTGAAGAACGACAGCGATATTGCCCAGGGCTCAGACGAGCCAGCTACAGCGGACTTACCCGTCGCCGGTTCTCTCGCTAGGCAATGATTTCACGCGCGTCGGATGATCTTTCCCTGATCGGCACGGTATTCATGGAGGTGCAGAGTCTTATTCTGAAGCAGCTCTACCGCTTCATGGATAACGTCGAGCGGCACGATGAACCACTCCCTGGGATGCACCGGCGTGCCGAACCGATCCTGGATCGTGATGTCGAGCCGACCCGGCGCGAAGAACCGGTGGAGCAGGTTCTCGAGTGCTACCCGGTTGATATCGATCAGCGTGAAGTTTGCGACCACGTCGACGTCGGCCATGAGAAATGTCGGTTCCTTCTGCGCATTCGTGAACCGTCTTTCGACCTGCCCACCTGTGACACCTATCTTGTGAATGACGGCGCGGTTTTCGGCGACGAGTGGGTGCTCGGACTGGCTGCGCAGGACATAGATCGTGCCGGTGTCACTGCCGCCACCCTCGACGGCGTTGTTGAACAGAGGTCCCGCGTCAGGGTCGGTGATGCGACGGCCTGCTGGGTCTTGACTGAGCGCTTTTTGCAATGACCGGGCGAGCAGGTTACTCTCGGTTCCGTTGTCGAAAATGACCCTCAGCCGACTGTCCCGGTTCCCGGATTCATTCGTGAACGGATCGCCCGCATGGGCGACGTAAGCCATCAATCCATCCACGATGAAGAACCGGCCCGGTTCGATCTCGGACTTCCGCTCAAATTTCAGAGTCTGCCGTGCGCCATCGGCGATGTCCGCTCTTGCAGCCTCGAAGAGCGGCGCGAACTGATCAAAGTCCGAACATGGCTGGCGGCTGGCAACATCGTCAGGCGCGGCGCGGCGTTCAGCCTGAGTCCGGACATGCCTGAGTTCTGTGAGGCTGGATTGCTCCGCCCCAGATATACCTAACGATGCGAGTAAAGCATCGTCATCCAGATCTTGCGGTTGCGTTTCGTCTTGCGAGCCCGGTTTCGACGCAGCGAGAAGATTTTGCGTATCGACCGCAGCCAGCAGCTCCCTGCAATCTGCCAACTCGCGCAGCTTGTCGAGCCGGACGGCATAGAGGCGTTCGAAGATGTCGCGATCGGCGCCGTGCTGCGGTGCCCTTCCGTGCTCCTCGGTGAACTTCTGAATGTCTTCGAAGCCGGCGATGATGCGTGCCTCGCGCGGGCTGGTCGCGGCCTTCTTCTTCTCGATCGGTTCGAGGCCGAGGTCGGACAGGATATCGAGATCAGACCGTTCAGGCATTTGCAGCCGCCTTTCTTTGAAGGAACGCGATGCCCTCCGCCATCTGGCGTTCCCAAGCGTCGGTCGAAGTCAGAGACGGCAGGCGGCCCCGCTCTTGCCGGAAACGGACCGCGCGCTCTGCCAACATGCGGGCTTCGTCGTGGGTGAGGTTGATGCGCTTCCTGGCAATGATCGCCGCGATATCCCGCAAGACCGCCTCGTCCATCGACTTAGCCAGGATAGCGCGGGCCGTCTGGAACGGGTTGATCCGGTCTATCAAGTCGATTTCCAGGTCCTTCACATCCGTCACATACTGGCGGACACCTGTGATGAAGGCGGTGTTTGCCTTGGGTTCATCTGAAGGATCATGAGCGGGCGCCTTGGCCTTGCCCTGCTGCGTCATCGCGATCGCCGCGACCGCATGCTGCCGCACGGCCTCGCGGTCGTCCTCGGACAACTCCGGATACCGGTCGGCAACGATCCGACCCATCCTGATCTGCGTGAACTCCTCGGCCGGTATCTCGTCGTCGAAGACACCGCGCTCGACGGTCTGACGGTCTTGCACGAAGGCGGCAAGCACCTCGTTGATGTCCTGTTCGCAGATGCGCTTGGCTTCGGCACTTTTCGGCGGCACCAGCCCGCCGATTTCCATATGGAATTGCCCGGTTGCCTCGTTGAAGCCAACGTTGGTCTTGCCGTTCTGATAGCCGTCGTCGCCGTAGTCGAACCCGTTCTTGCTGCCTGCCGACTTGGGCGTGAAGGTGAACTTCGGCGCCAGAACCTGCTCCATCAGTAGACTGGCGGCGATGGCCTTCAAGGTGTCGTTCACGGCCTCGTTCACGGTCTCTTCCGATGCATCGGGCTCCGCGATCAGGTTCGTGAACCGGGCGCTGGTCTTGCCGGGTGCGTCGCGTGTGGCGCGGCCGATGATCTGGACGATCTCGGTCAGCGAGGATCGATAGCCGACGGTCAGCGCATGCTCGCACCAGATCCAGTCGAAGCCCTCCTTGGCCATCCCGAGAGCGATGATAATGTCGACATGGTCGCGGTCGTCAGCGTGGGCAGAGTCTTTCAGCGATCCAATCACTCGGTCTCGACGGGCGCCGTCGTCATCCACGAGGTCCGCGATCTTCAGGACCGTGCCGTCCGGGCGTTCTACGAGCTGGAATCCGGTATTGGGGTCGGCACCCTTCCATGTGCCGAGGGCCTGCATGATGTCCTCCGCCTCGCGGATCTTGTCCCCCAGGCTCTCGCGGGCATTCACGTTCGGGATGTGGACGATGGTTTTCCGTCCGGCATCCAGCACTTCGGCGATCGCATCAAGGTAACGACCGGAGTAGAAGTAATACCCGATGTCGAGCGACTTCAGATGGTCGTAGCCGTTGAGCTGCTCGTAGTAGGTGTAGGTGACAGTTTCGAACCGCGCCTCGTCCTCGGGCATCAAGACAGCCTCAGCGTCGCCCCGGAAGTAGCTGCCCGTCATGGCGACGATGTGCGCCTTGTCGCGCACCATGAAGTCCCGCAGGTGGGCACCCAGGCGGTTCTCGGGGTTGGCGCTGACATGGTGGAACTCGTCGACCGCGATAAGCCGATCGTCGAAGGCCGCGACGCCCATGTCGTCGACTGCGAAGCGGAAGGTGGCGTGGGTGCAGACCAACACGCGATCATCTGACGCCAGGAAAGCCCTGACCGATGCCACCTTGCCCTTGGCGACCTTCGGATCATCGGCGCCGGGGGCGTTGCAGAGGTTCCACTGCGGCGCGACGATCCAGTCGGACCAGAACCCGTATTTTGAAAGCGGCGTGTCCTTGAATGAGGCCCCGATAGAGCGCTCCGGCACGACGATGATTGCCTGCCGCAGCCCCTGGTTCTCGAGCTTGTCGAGGGCAATGAACATCAACGCCCGTGACTTGCCCGACGCAGGCGGCGATTTGATCAGCAGATACTGCTCGCCTCGCATCCGGTAGGCGCGCTCTTGCATGGCGCGCATGCCGAGCTCGTTCGACTTCTTAGAGGCTCCGGTTGCGGCGTATTGGACGGAGACGGATGGGGCGTTTTTTACGTGTTCTGTCATGGCTGATCCAGATATCTGGCAAGTTCGCTAATTTTGCCGCACCTTGCTCTTTCATCGTCCAGTGGGTTCACTTTCAGATAGGCACTCATTGCATTGCGCAATCGCTGCCGATCCTGCCGGGACCCGATGCCTGCGCCCGCGAACTCGGTGGTGGCAAGGGCGGGATGGAATTTATTGTTCCCTATAGAAAAATCCTCACAAGACGTTTGACGGACAAAAAGCTCCAGAGCGCGTTGTCCGCTTGATCGGGGAGTTCGAAAATCGACGATGTATCCCTCGGCAGGCAATTCTCCCTTTTGCCAATCCCAATATACTTGGCAAGCTGGACCATGTCGCCTCTTCGCCTCCGCATCCCCAAGGTTCACGGTCTCTATTTCCTCGGGCTCAGTCAGTTCGTCGTAAACTGCAAAATATGTATGCTCGAAATCTTCCGGTCGCGTCTGCAACGCATCGGCAAGCGGTTCGGGATGAAGGGTGATCCGGTTCGCCTGCTGTCCAGCCTCGCATCGCAGGTTCCAACGGCGTTGTGCCAGTTCGATATCGTCCGCCGTCACCGCCAAGCCGTCCTTCCAGAAAGCGTCGAACATTGACACGATTTCCTTACGGTGGGACGAATACAGGATGTTGGCCTCCGCCCAATCGTTCATCGCGCTTTCTCCTCCGAGACCGTTTGCAGACATGTTCGAAGAACCGAGGAAAGATACACTGCCGACGATGCCGAGTTTCGCATGCAGGCCGTCGCGATGTCGGACCTGAACGCCCTTCTCGATCATATGCCTAACCTCGGCAGGGTTGGTTCCGCCACCGAGGAGGTTGCAGACCACACAAGTCTGATCGCCTTTGAGGCCAAGTGTCTCGGCGGCTCCATCACCCCAGTAGGCGACGGCAAGACGAGCGGTCGGCTCATCCGAATAAGCCTCCTGCAAAGCAGTTCTCAGTGCAGGGCCGTCAAAAAATCTTGGCATCAGGCTTTCTCCTTCTTCGCGGTCATCTTGGTATACATGTCGAAGAGCCTTTCCAGGCGTTCGGTGTCGTTGCGGAAACGGCGGCCGATGTAGATGCGCTCGAGGGTTTCGTCGTTGCGGTCATGGGCGGCGCGGAGGTCGGCGGGCATTTTCTCGGGATCGTAGAGGTCGGCGATGGTGGCGGGGAAATGCGCCTCGCGGGCGAGCAGGATGTCCTCGGCGCAGCGGGTGAGGTTGGCCTTGTCGGTTTCGGTGAGCTTCGGGACGGGGAAGGTGTTCCAGCCGAGGGTGTTAGAATAGCTAAAGTCGGTGCGCATGCGCACGCAAACCGTGCCGATCCAGACCCAGTGCAGGCGCGAAGCTATCAACGCCATATTCCAGAGTGGAGCGTCGTAGAGGGCGAAGTTGCGGTTCGAAAGGATTGCTTTATGATCTAACAGGCCGACTGGTAAATAGGGCCGGTTTTCAGAGCTTACCCCCGGCACAACGATGGTATGTCGTTTTGGTTTCCCGAGAATTATCCAGAACTTATGCGAAACTGAAGCTTTCGCACGTGTTGCCGCAGCTATACTCGACGTGCGCATTTGGCGGACACCTTCAATCCGCGCCGCAATAGAGGGAATTGCCATTGCCTCCTTCAGATGCTCATCTTCGATCCACAAGCAAAACCGCGACTTGGCATTGATAAATTCCTCAGAGCCATAAAATCGTCTAACAAATTTTTCGCGCTGGTCAGGGGATAGATTCAATGCCAGCATCTCATCTTCAGTCAAAGACAAATGACCACCAGCTTTTTCAACATTGCCGTAAACCATTGTTGATGTTTTACAAATTGGCATCGTTGTTTTTTGCAAATCCACATCGCGACCCGCAACCAAATAGGCGTTTATGTTCGCGACCTCTTTCATTACAGTCTCGTTTTCGGCGTTCAGACTATAGAGCTTGCGCGACTGGTTCGGCATGTTTGAAATCGCAATGATCGCCACAGTCACACCTGCATTGTGGCTGGCCAGATTAGCCCATTTGAACGAAGTATGCGCAAAGTTGATGTGAAGCCCCGCAGCAAAAATCGCTGGCCATAGAGCAGGCACCTGTTGGCCCTGACAAACGGAATTGGTCGACACAAAGGCGGCGGTGCAGTCAGTGTTTTGAGCAAAATCAGCGGCCTTCATGAACCAGCCGACCACGTAGTCGAGTGTCTTCCAGCTTTTAACCCGCCCGTCCAAGATCGCCTTCAGCTCTTCTTTTTGTTCCTTGCTTTGCCATTTCGTGCCTCTGTATGGCGGATTCCCGCAAATATATGTCTCCCATGTCTCCCCACTCCCGTCCAAATCCATTCGGCCCGTCGGCCCGCCCAGATCCAGCTCCTCGGCAGAAGCGGTCACAGGCGGGCACACCTCCTCCCAAGAGGTGCGCAAGGCGTTGCCCATCTCGATTTTCCCCGTGGCATGGAGCGGCAGAACCAGCGCCCGAGCCTCGGCCTGGCCGATGAAGCGCACATCGCACTGGAACTCGGCGATCAGCAGCGACAGGCGGGCGATCTCTGCCGCAAAGCTCTTGATCTCGATCCCGTAGAACTGGGTGAGGGAGATGGCGGAGCGCTCCAGCGCCTCGCCCCGGCGGCGTATGATCTCATCCTCGATCTCGCGCATCCGGATGTAGGCGATGACGAGGAAATTCCCCGATCCGCAGGCCGGGTCGAACACCCGGATGCGAGACAGGCGTTGACGCAGGTTGAAAAGCTTGCGCTTGTTCGTCCCGGCCGCCTCGAGCTGTTCGCGCAGGTCGTCGAGGAAGAGCGGGTCCAGCACCTTCTGGATGTTCGGGACCGAGGTGTAGTGCATCCCCAGCTCGCCACGCTCGTCATCGTCCGCGACGGCCTGGATCATGGAGCCGAAGATGTCGGGGTTGATGGTCTTCCAGTCGAGCTCCCCCGCCCGCAGCAGGTAGGCGCGCGAGGTGCGGGTGAAGGTCGGGCAGCCGATGTTGTCCTTGAAGAGCCCGCCGTTCACGTAGGGAAAGACGTCGGCCCATGATTTCACCCCGGCGTGCGCACCCTTGCGCGGGTCGAGGTTCATGGCGCGGAACAGCTCCAGCAGGACGTCGCGGGTGTTGAAGCCGTCGGCCTCGGTCATCTGCCGGACGGTGGCCGTGAAGAGATCGTCGCCATTGAAGATGCCGGTGTCTTCGGCGAAGAAGCAGAAGATCAGCCGGGCCATGAAACGATTCAGGTCGCCACGTTTGTCGGCCGCCTGCCAGTCCGGGTTGTCCTTCAGGATCTGGACGTAGAGCCGGTTGAGCCGCCCGGTCGCCTTGATGTCGATCGGGTTGTTCTTGACCTCGGCCACGGTCGAGATGCCCGCCAGCGGAAGAAAGAACCCGAAGTGGTTGCCGAGCTCGGTCAGTGGGCCCGAAATGACCTCGCCCGAGCCGATCTCCTCGGCCTCGAAATGGGCACCGTCGGTTGCAAAGATGAACTTGGCCTTCTGGCGCTCGGTCAGGGGGCTGGCACGCAGGCGGGCCAGCATCTCGACCGTCTGGCCGGGCTCGGCCACCGCCATGTGGATGTTGTTGCGCTGGAGCACGCCGCCGACATCGGACTTGTTGGTGTTGCCGCTGCGCAGGCGTTTGACGGTCGCCTCCTTGTTGCCGAAGGCGGCCAGAAAGGCGAAGGGGAACTCCTGGGGATCGAAGGGCGCGTCGGACAGCTGCGATACGGCTTCCTCGATCTCGACGGCGTTCATGTCTGCGATTCCCCCTGCCCTTGTTTTCGGGGACTGTGCATGATCCCCGTTGGAGATACCACGTCGGACATGCGGGCGAAACGGCATCAAGCCATCTCAATATCGTAATCCGTGTCTCACACTTGCTGTGGGGAACAAACAAAAATAGCCCAATCGTCCTTCATCTGTCGGTGCTTTTCCACCATGTCGGACCGCCTGTAAGCGCGTTCTACGGCACTGCCCATCTCGTGTGCCAAGGCAATTTCGGCCATCTCGCGGGGGTGCTCGGTCCGTTCCGCCACCCAGTCGTCAAAGGTCGAGCGCAGACCGTTCGGCACGGCGGGCCGTTTCGACACCGGATCGAGGAAGCCCTTGTGGCCGACACTCACTTCGGACTTGTGCATGCGCCTCATCACCGCCGACAGGAACGTATCACAAATACCCGCCAAGGATCACATTTGGTTACAAAGGAACGCCCGTAACAACGTTACAAATGTTTAGATAAGTGATTGATATTTAATGCTTCTTGTAGAGTTCAATCCTCTCTCACAGCACCATCTTTTTCCCTTCAATATCAAAAAGATGCAGTGTATCAGTGGCTTGGATGATGCTCGGTTCTACACCGAGGCTCTACACCACCATGGTTCTGCAGATGTCCCGACCCCACAAAAACCCGAAGACCGGCGTCTATTAGTTCCGCCAGAAGACCCCTGCCGACCTGCGCAACGTGTATGGAAAGTCGGAGATCAGTTGGTCGCTGAAGACCAAAGATGAGGACAAGGCGAAACGTCGACACGTTGAGGCGCTTCGCAAGCAGGCACTCGTTTGGCGGACCTGACCTGCTGCCCTGAGAGTCCTCGTTTATGAGTTGGCTCTGTTCAGGTTTTGGTCTTCTTTTGACCGGTTGGCATA
>NZ_VOJI01000042.1 GCF_007923445.1 Puniceibacterium confluentis
GTCCGCGCCAAAATAGGCATGCCATCGATAATGAACCCGATAAACCTGCCCGACATGGGCAGAATGAATGGGAACTGGTGCCGGGCCGGTACACGGTTCTGGGCACCGACGGCTTTGGCCGCTCGGACAGCCGGGTGAACCTGCGGCGCTTCTTCGAGGTGGACGCCAACCACATCGCGGCCGCCGCGATGGTGGATCTGTACCGCGAGGGGACAGTCTCTGAAAAAGAGCTGCAATCCGCCCTGAGCAAATACGACATTGACGGCGGCAAGCCGAACCCGCGCCTGGTCTGAGCAGCGGAACGAGGAGACAGAGAACATGACAACTGACGTAAAAGTCCCCGATATCGGCGATTTCAAAGACGTTCCGGTGGTGACCATTCTGGTTTCGGTCGGCGACACCGTTGCCAAGGAAGACGCCCTGATCGAACTGGAATCCGACAAGGCGACGCTGGAAGTGCCATCGCCCTATGCCGGTGTGATCAAGGAGATCAAGGTTTCCGAAGGTGACAAGGTTTCCGAAGGCACCATGATCATGGTGATCGAAGAATCCGGTTCGGGTGACGCCCCGGCCCAGGAAACCAAAGCCGAAGCGCCGAAGGCCGAAGCCCCCAAAGCCGCGGCACCCGCTGCGGCGCCGGTGACGGATGCCGGTTTCTCGAAGGTCCATGCCTCGCCGTCCGTGCGCGCCTACGCCCGCCGGGTCGAGGTGGACCTGAACAAGGTCAACGGATCGGGCCGCAAGGGTCGAATCCTGCGCGAGGACGTTGAAAAGGCGCTGAAAACGCAGATCGCTCCGGTTGCTGCCGGTGGCGGCGCAGTGTCTGGCGGCATGGGTATTCCTCCGATCCCGACAGTGGATTTCTCCAAGTTCGGCCCGGTCGAAAACGTGGAAATGTCGCGGATCAAGAAAATCTCGGGCCCGGCGCTGCACCGCTCGTGGCTGAACATTCCGCATGTGACCCACAACGAAGAAGCCGACATCACCGAGCTCGACAAGTACCGCAAGGAGCTCGACACGCAGGCCAAGGAAGAGGGCTACCGCGTCACGCTGCTGTCGTTCCTCGTCAAGGCTTCGGTTTCGGCGCTGAAGAAGCATTGGGAATTCAACAGCTCGATCCATCCCGACGGCGACAAGCTGATCAAGAAGGATTTCTACAACATCGGTTTTGCGGCGGACACGCCGAACGGTCTGATGGTGCCGGTGATCAAGGATGCCGACCGCAAGGGGATTGTCGAGATTTCCAAGGATCTGCAGGAACTGTCCAAGAAAGCCCGCGACGGCGCGCTTAAAGGGCCGGACATGCAGGGCGCAACCTTTACCATCTCGTCTCTGGGCGGCATCGGCGGGACTTCGTTCACGCCCATCGTCAATGCACCCGAGGTGGCAATTCTGGGCCTGACGCGGTCCAAGATGGCACCGGTCTGGAACGGCACCGAGTTCGTGGCGCGCAACATCCTGCCGATGTCGCTGTCCTATGATCACCGCGCGGTTGATGGCGCGCTTGCGGCGCGCTTTGC
This sequence comes from Puniceibacterium confluentis, assembly GCF_007923445.1. Classification (GTDB taxonomy): domain Bacteria; phylum Pseudomonadota; class Alphaproteobacteria; order Rhodobacterales; family Rhodobacteraceae; genus Puniceibacterium; species Puniceibacterium confluentis. Next base: position 1,521 of record NZ_VOJI01000042.1, read on the forward strand.
CGCACATCTGAAATACCTGCTGGGCGATGCCCGGCGGCTGATGCTGTAAGGGGGCGCTGAGATGGAAATCAAGGTACCCGACATCGGCGATTTCAAGGATGTGCCGGTCGTGACCATCCTGGTCGCGGTGGGTGACACCGTGGCCAAGGAAGATGCGCTGATCGAACTGGAATCGGACAAGGCGACGCTGGAAGTGCCCTCGCCGGCCGCCGGCAAGGTCATCGAGATCAAGGTGAAGGAAGGCGACAAGGTTTCCGAGGGCACCGTGTTCATGGTGTTCGAAGGCGCCGAGTCCGGCGATGCGCCAAAGGAAGCGCCCAAAGCCGAAGCGACCAGGGACGCGCCAACATCCGTGGCAGCCTCTGGCACCGCCACGGGCAAGGGCGACGTGCACGGCGAAGTTGTTGTCCTGGGCTCTGGCCCCGGCGGCTACACCGCAGCGTTTCGGGCGGCGGATCTGGGCAAGAGCGTTGTGCTGATCGAGAAGTACCCGAACCTCGGCGGCGTCTGTCTCAACGTGGGCTGTATCCCGTCCAAGGCTCTGCTGCACGTGGCCAAGGTCATCACCGAAGCCGAAGAGATGCAAAGTCATGGGGTCAGCTTTGGCAAGCCGAAGGTCGATCTTGATGCGCTGCGCGCCTTCAAGTCCGGTGTGGTGAGCCAGCTGACCGGCGGCCTGAGCGGTCTGTCCAAGGCACGCAAGGTCAAGGTTGTGCAGGGGTATGGCCGCTTTACCGGCCCGAACATGATCGCGGTCGAGGGCGACGACGGCGCCACCACCAAGGTCAGCTTTGACCAGTGCATCATCGCGGCGGGTTCCGAACCGGTGAACCTGCCCTTCATCCCGCATGACGATCCGCGGGTGATCGATTCCACCGGCGCACTGGAACTGAAGGACATTCCCAAGCGGATGCTGGTGCTGGGCGGCGGGATCATCGGTCTCGAGATGGCCTGCGTCTATGACGCGCTGGGCTCAAGGGTCACGGTGGTCGAGTTCATGGACCAGCTGATGCCGGGCGCTGACAAGGACATGGTCAAGCCTCTGCACAAGCGCATCGAAGGGCGCTATGAAAAGATCATGCTCAAGACAAAGGTGACCAATGTCGAGGCCCAGAAGGCCGGGCTCAAGGTCACCTTCGAGGATGACAAGGGTGAAGTTTCCTCTGACACCTTTGACAAGGTGCTGGTCTCGGTCGGGCGCAGACCCAACGGCAAGCTGATCGACGCCGGTGCCGCAGGCGTTGCGGTGGACGACCGCGGCTTTATCGCCGTGGATGGCCAGCAACGTACCGGCGTGGCGCACATCTTTGCCATCGGCGACGTGGTGGGCCAGCCGATGCTGGCGCACAAGGCGGTGCACGAGGGCAAGGTGGCCGCCGAGGTCTGCGCCGGCGAGAAGCGGTTCTTTGACGCGCAGGTGATCCCCTCGGTCGCCTACACCGATCCCGAGGTCGCCTGGGTTGGCCTGACCGAGACCGAAGCCAAGGCCAAGGGCGTGAAGTACGAAAAGGGGGTGTTCCCCTGGGCCGCGTCGGGCCGCAGCCTGGCCAACGGGCGCAGCGAAGGCATGACCAAGGTGCTGTTTGATCCAGAGGACCAGCGCGTCATCGGCGCCTCGATCGTGGGCACAAACGCCGGCGATCTGATCTCCGAAGTCGCCCTGGCGATCGAGATGGGGGCGGACGCCGTTGATCTGGGCCACACCATTCACCCGCACCCGACCCTGTCGGAAACGGTGAACTTTGCCGCCGAGATGTATGAGGGCACCATCACCGACCTCATGCCGCCAAAGAAGAAAAAGCACTGAGGCATTACATCAGTTCTGGAAAACGGGCCCGTCGGGGCCCGTTTTTGCATTCTGACCGCCGGGCAAGAGGCGCCCGCGCAACATGCCCTGCCTAGATTTTCAGGAAGGGCTGCACCAGGCGCGGCAGCAATCCCTTGAAGCGAAGCGGAGCGTCGGTGACCGCAAGGCAGATGCAGTCTTCGGTTATGTCGGCTATCGGCATATGGTCGGTCTCCGGCGTCGCGAGTTCGACATCACCCCGGGCGAACCGTCCGCCGCAATCCTCGAAGGCGCCCCTCAGAACCAGGGTCAGTTCGGTGCCCCTGTGGCCATGATCCGGCACGGCCGTGCCTGCGGGTATGAACAGCAGCCGGGCGGTGGCGCCGGGCGCGGTCGGCAGGATCGCCTGTTTCACGCCCATGCCGACGGGCCGCCATCTGACATCCTTCAACCTTGCGCCGACGTAGGCCGCCAGCGGAACAGGCAAGTCCGGATCGGCGGACGGTGGCGCGGCGCTGTCATCCCCGGGCAACCGATCGCTGGTGATTCCGGTGAGCAGCCTGTCAATGCCGGACCCTGTCAGTTCGGCGGCCGCTGTCGTGTCCAGCAGGGCGCCGCCAAGCGCATCATAGCTGCCGACTTCGGCGCGGCATGTGTCGCAGAGCGACAGGTGAGTCGCGACGATCAGGTCAAACGCCTCGGGCAGGGATCCGGCGGAATAGGCCATCAGAAAATCCGGGGTCGGGTGGTGTGTGATCATCGGGGTCACTTCTGTTTCATGCTGTGGCGCAGTCGTTCCAGCGCCAGCCGGATGCGGGATTTGATGGTGCCCAGCGGCAAACCGGTCTGTGCGGCGATCTCACCATGAGACAGGTCGCCAAAGTAGGCCTTTTCGATCAGCTCTCGCTGTTTCGCGGGCAGGGCGGTCAGGGCTGTCACCAGAGTGTCGCTGTCCTGTTGCAGGGCAAGGACATCGGCCGGTTCCGGTGCGGCTTCGGGCCCCCAGAACAGGTCTTCGGGTTCGGGACGTTTCTGTCGCCGCAGAGCGTCGATCTTCTTGTTGCGCGCGATGGTGAACACCCAGGTCGCCACGCTGGCGCGGGCAGGATCGAACAGGTGCGCCTTGTGCCACACCGTCGCCAGTGCTTCCTGCGCGCATTCTTCGGCCAGGTCCGCCGCCAGACCCGACCGCATCAGAAATCCCTTCACCCGCGGCGCAAAGTGCTGGAACAGATCGGCAAACGCGGCCTGATCCCTTTGCTCGCGGACGCGGATCATCTGATCCACCCAGTCGGCCTTTGGTTCTCTCGGTTCGAACGTCACCATACCCTTCCCGACCGTTCCCCAATCCAGCGATATGGGGCCCGTCGCCGAAAAGGCCCGGCCGTGCCGCGGAAATTGTTGGATCTGTGTCAGTCAGTAGCATGCATGACGTACGGCTCGGCGGAAAGGACGGATCACATTCAGCGTGAATCATTCTTTTTCATCCAATCCGGTCCGGCGCGCGTAAGACCCTGATAGCCCCGATCAGGAGACGAGTGCCAAATGCCGTTTGAAGCCCGCGCCGCCGCGCCGAGAAAAATTGCCGTGATCGGCGCCGGGATATCGGGAATGGGGGCAGCGCATCTTTTGGCGGATGACCACCACGTCACCCTGTACGAGGCCGAGCCGCAGCTGGGGGGGCATGCCCGCACCCGGATGGCCGGCAAGCGCGGCGATCAGCCGGTGGACACGGGTTTCATCGTCTTCAACTATGCAAATTACCCGCATATGGCGCAGTTGTTTGCGCGTCTCGATGTGCCGGTGGTCAAAAGCAACATGAGTTTCGGCGCCTCGTTGCGGGGCGGTGCGCTGGAATACGGGCTGGAATCGCTGGGCGCACTGTTCGCGCAAAAGGGCAATGCCGTGAACCCGCGGTTCCTTGGCATGGTGCGCGACATCCTCCGCTTCAATGCCCGGGCGCTGGAGCTGTCGCGCGACCGCACGCTGACGCTGGGAGCGTTTCTCGACAGGCTGGGCACCGGTGCCTGGTTCCGGGACTATTACCTGTTGCCGCTTTCGGGTGCGATCTGGTCGACGCCGGTGGAAACCGTGCTCGACTTTCCGGCGCACGCATTGGTTCAGTTCTTTGAAAATCACGCCTTGCTGCATCACACCGGCCAGCACCAGTGGTATACGGTCGAGGGTGGGTCGGTCGAATACGTGCGCCGCCTGGGGGCCACACTGGCACACCAGGGGGCGCAGGTGCGGTTGTCCACCCCGGTCGAGGCGGTGCGCCGGGTGATGGCGGGCATCGAGTTGCGGACCTGGGGCGGTGAGTGGGAAAGATATGATGACGTGATCCTTGCCACCCACTCAGACGATTCCCTGCGGCTTCTGGCGGATGCATCCGTGCTGGAGCAAAAGGCGCTGGGGGCGATCCGCTATCAGCCCAATCGCGTGGTACTGCATGCCGATCACCGGGTGATGCCGCGGCGCAAGGTCTGCTGGTCATCCTGGAACTATACCGAGGACAGCGGCAAGGTGATGAACCAGATCGACCTGACTTACTGGATGAACAGGCTGCAACCGATTCCACAGGATGATCCGCTGTTTGTGACGCTGAATTCGACCCGGACAATTCGTGAAGAGTTGATCCACGACGAAACCGTGCTGCGCCATCCGGTGTATGACACCGGCGCGCTGAATGCGCAGGAACTGGTGCGGGACATCAACGGCACCGGCAACACCTGGTTCTGTGGCGCCTGGATGAAAAACGGCTTTCACGAGGATGGGCTCGGCAGCGCGGTTGACGTGGTCGAGTCGATCCGCGCGCGGGATGCGGTTTCGACAGCGGCATGAACGGGGTCGACCACATCGCCGGCCACACCTGGCACGGGCGCAAGGGCGCGGTCGAAAATGCCTTCCGCTATTCGATCGACTATGTGTTGCTTGACCCCGAAGCGCGTCCACGTCTTCCCTTCCTCTTCCGGCGCAATTCTGCAGGACTGACGTCCTTGCACGACCGCGACCACGGCGGGGCCCCCGGCAAAGGGCGCGGCGTGGACTGGGTCCGAGAGGTTCTGGACGCAAACGCGGTGGCTGCACCGGGCAGACTCCTGTTGCTGGCGCAGCCGCGCATGTTCGGCCATGTGTTCAATCCGGTCAGCTTTTGGCTGTGCCACGACGACCGGGGCCGCATGGTGGCCGTGATCGCCGAAGTGTCCAACACCTTCGGCGATCGGCATTCCTATCTCTGCACCAAGGCTGATGGGTCAGAGATCCTGGCGGCGGACCGATTGTGCGCGGCCAAGATATTCCATGTGTCGCCGTTCCAGTCTGTGGCTGGCGGATACGAGTTCCGCTTTGACATCCGGCCCGACCGGATCGGGATATGGATCGACTTCAGCGAAGGCAGTGGCGGGCTGGTGGCCACGCTGACCGGGCCGCGCCGTCCGCTGAGCAATGGCAGCATCCTGCAGGCGGCGCTGCGGCGTCCGTTTGGCGCACGGCGGGTTCTGGCACTGATCCACTGGCAGGCGCTCAAGCTGTGGTGGAAGGGCGCGCGGTATCGCACACGCCCCGAACCGCCGGTGCGGGACGTGTCCCGGTGACGACCACACGACCCGAGCGGCTCACGGCATATGCGGTCTTTGCAGCGGTTCTGTCGGCGGCCGGATTGCCGATCTACATCCACGCGCCCAAGTTCTATGTCGACAGCTACGGCGTCAGTCTGACCAGCCTGGGCGCGGTCCTGTTTGCGCTGCGTCTGATCGACGTGGTTCAGGACCCGCTGCTTGGACGACTGGCCGCAGTGCTGAGGCGTTGGCAGGGGGCGGCAGCCGCTGTGGCGGTGGCGCTCATGGTGGGGGGCATGCTGGGACTCTTCGTTGTTGCCCCGCCGGTTTCGCCGATCTGGTGGTTTGCGGCGATGCTGACGCTGGTGTTCTCCGCGTTCTCGTTCCTGACGATCATCTTTTATGCCCGAGGTGTCGCCAAGGCGGTTGAACTGGACCCCTCAGGCGCAGGGCATCTGCGTCTGGCCCGCTGGCGGGAATGCGGGGGGCTGCTGGGGGTATGCGTCGCCTCGATCCTTCCGGCAGTGTTTCTGGCATTGGGCTGGAAGCCGTTTGCAGGCTTTGCCCTGGTCTTTGCCGCCGTGGCGGTGCTGGCCGCGATGATGATGCGGGCGGAATGGAGCAAGGGCATGTCGCGGGTTCCCTCCGGCTTTGCACCGGTGCTGCGGGACACCACCGCGCGCCGGTTGCTGCTGGTGGCGCTGGCCAATGCGGCCCCGGTGGCCGTCACGTCGAGCCTGTTTCTGTTCTATGTGGAAAGCCGGCTGGATGCACCGGGATGGCAGGGGCCGCTGCTGCTGATGTTCTTTGTTGCGGCGGCGGTTGCCGCGCCTCTCTGGGGGCTGCTCGCGGAACGGATCGGGGCAAAGCGGGTGCTGATGAGCGCCATGGTCCTGTCTGTGCTGGCGTTCAGCCTTGTGCTATTGCTGCGCGAAGGGGACACTTGGGCCTTTGCAGCGATCTGCCTGGCCTCGGGGGCCGCCTTGGGAGCGGACATGACAGTGTTACCAGCGCTTTTTGCCCGCCGGATGGCGAAGATCGCGCCGAATGCCGCCGAAGGCTTTGCCCTGTGGTCCTTTGTTTCGAAATTCACGCTGGCATTCGCAGCTTTGGCACTACTTCCTACGCTAGAAGCGGCGGGATTTACCTCGGGCATCCGAAACTCCGAAAATGCCCTGTGGACGCTGACCCTGCTTTATGCGCTGGTGCCCTGTGCGCTAAAGCTGGTGGCGCTGTCACTTCTGTGCGCCACAAGACTGGAGGAGTAAGAAGATGGAACCCCTCTTGTATGTTCTGTTCGGAGCCCTGCTGGCGGCTGGGGCTCTTGTGGTCAAACGGCGCTATTACGGGTTCTCCGCCCAGAAACCCCAGGACTACGCGCACGGCTCGCAGTCCTTCGATCTTCCCCGACACCTGAATGGCCCGCTGCTGTGCGAAGGGGTGATTTTCGGACCGTTGGGGCGGGTGACATCGCGGTTTGTCGGCCACTTTGACGTGACGTGGACCGGCAATACGGCCGTGATGTCAGAGCGTTTTCTGTACGACAGCGGCGAGGTGCAGGACCGTGAGTGGCATCTGACGCTGGAGGCGGACGGTCGGATACGTGCCACGGCAGCCGACGTGATCGGCACCGGCCTCGGCTGGCAGGTCGGCCCGGCGGTGCAGCTGACCTACCGGATCAAGTTGCCCAAGGATGCGGGCGGCCATGTCCTGAGCAGCACCGACTGGATGTACCTTGCTCCGAACGGGACCATCGTCAACCGGTCGCAGTTCCGCAAATACGGTATCAAGGTCGCCGAGTTGGTCGCGACCATCCGCAGAAAGAATGTCCCGTGAGAAACTGGAGCGGACAGCGCTATTGGCTGGTCGGAGCGAGCGAAGGTCTGGGGGCTGCGCTTGCGCAACATCTGAGCCGTATGGGCGTTTCGCTGATCCTGTCGGCACGCGACGAGGACCGTCTGAACGAATTGGGCCGGGCGCTGCCGGGTCGGGCCGAAGTCGTGCCTCTGGATGTCACCGATGCGGACGCGGTTGCCACAGCGGCGGAGCGTATCGGAGACATTGACGGCATCGTTTATCTGGCAGGGGTGTACTGGCCGTTCGGGGCCAAGGACTGGAGCGTTGAAAAGGCCATTGCCACGGCGGATGTGAATTTTACCGGGGCGATGCGTCTGGTGGGGGCGGTCATGCCGGGCATGGTCCGGCGCAACAGGGGACATATCGTGTTGACGGGCAGCCTGTCGGGCTATCGCGGCATGCCGGAATCGGCGGCTTATTCCGCATCCAAGGCCGGCGTGATGGCGCTGGCGGAATCCTTGTACAGCGATCTGCGCAAAACCGGTGTGCAGGTGCAATTGCTGAACCCCGGGTTCATCAGAACACGGCTGACGGCAAGGAACGATTTCAGGATGCCCTTTCTGATGGAGCCGGAAGAGGCGGCTCGGATCTGCGTCGAACACATGTCGGGGCACGCCTTCAAACGCAGCTTTCCGACGCTGTTTTCCTGGGTTTTCCGGGGAAGCGTGGCGCTGCCGGACGGCGTCTATTACAGGCTGTTCGGCTAGAGCGGCGCTCTGTGACAGGGCTGCACCATCTGTAGGTTAGCGCAAGGCACGGCCCTTCAGGATCGCATCGGGTCCGAACCGGGCACGGATCGCGTCGGTCGCGCGCTCGGCATGGGCGCGTTTCGCCGCGTCGGGGTCAAGCAGATCCGGGCTGCGGTCCGCATCCTGTGCCGGACAGATGTCGGACAGCCCGGCGCCGATAAGCCGGTAGGGCCCCTGATCGCCGACCTGATCGAACAGTCCGCGCGCGGTGCGGTAGATCCGGTCCGCCATCTGTGTGGCGTCCCGCAAGGCAAGACGCCGTGAGATCAGGGCAAAGTTCGCGCGCTTCAGCTTGAGCGTCACGACGCGGCCCGCCAGATCCTTGGCCTTGGCCCGGTCAGCGACCTTTTCGCACATTCGCCACAGATGTCCGTCCAGCAGATCCGGGTCGGAGGTGTCGTCGTGAAACGTGGTTTCGTTCGAGATCGACTTCATCGCCGTGTCGCGCGACACGCGACGCCGGTCGATGCCCCGCGCCAGATGCCAGAGCCTGTCGCCCATCGAACCGAACCGCGCGCCGAGGTCGTGCCGGTCCCACCGCAGCAGATCGTCAAAGGTGCGGATGCCCGCGCGTTCCAGCGCCTCCTGGCCCGCGGCGCCGACGCCCCAGATCATCCGCACCGGCTTGGGCCGCAGAAAGGCATCGGTTTCGGCCCGCCCGATCACCGAGAAGCCGTGCGGTTTGTCCAGATCCGAGGCAATCTTGGCCAGAAACTTGTTATGGGACAGTCCGATGGATCCCGTCAGCCCCAGTTCCGACCGCATGCGCCGGACCAGTTGAGCCAGCATCACCGCCGGCGGTGCCCCGTGCAGCCGCCGGGTGCCGGACAGGTCCAGAAAGGCCTCGTCCAGTGACAGCGGTTCGATCGCAGGCGTCAGGGTCTCCATCATCGCGCGGATCGCCCGCGATGCCTCGACATAGGCCTGCATCCGGGGTTTGACGATCACCGCGTCAGGGCACAACGCCAGCGCCTTGAACATGGGCATGGCAGAGCGGACACCGCGAATCCGGGCAATGTAGCAGGCGGTCGACACCACCCCGCGCCGACCGCCGCCGATGATCACCGGTTTGTCGGCCAGGTCGGGGTTGTCGCGTTTTTCCACCGAAGCATAGAAGGCATCACAGTCCATATGGGCGATGGACAGGTCCCACAATTCGTCATGCCGCACGATGCGCGGGCTGCGGCAGGTGGGGCAACGCGGCGCGGCGTCGAACTGGTTCAGGCAATCACGGCAAAGGGCAGGCATGGATCACAGCCGTCGGTTAAGGTATGTCGGCCATATTAGAGCAGCTTGATGAAGGACACCAACGCCATGCAACAGGATGCATTCATCGGTGCCAAGGTCATGCTGTTTGTCGGCGACCGGCTGCTCGTCATCCGCCGCGACCATACCCCGGGCATTCCTTTTCCCGGTTTTCTGGATTTTCCCGGCGGCGGGCGCGAAGGCGCCGAGACACCCGAGGACTGTGTCCTCAGGGAAGCCGAAGAAGAGATCGGGCTGCGACTCAACCGTCATCAACTGGTCTGGCGCCAGCCTTATGACAGCGCCGAGGGCCAGCGAAGCTGGTTCTTTGCCGCGCACGTCGCCATCGCTGCGGCCGGTCAGGTGAGGTTTGGTGACGAAGGCGTCGGCTGGACGCTGATCCTGCCACCAGATTACCTGGGCCGCGCGGACGCCATTCCGCATTTTCAGTGGATGCTGCGGCAGTATCTGGCCAGTAAAGGCAATGACAACTCGCGCCTGGCGGACTCAGACCTGAAAAAAGGGCCTTGAGCCCGGGACAGAAGGCTCAAGGCCCAGCTGTCACAGGACCGGGAATGTCGAACCTGTGACAGGGGGGGAAGACAGGGCGTCGGGTCAGGCAGCGTCGCTCCCGATCAACACGTCAAACCAGCGCTGCAGTGGCGGCAGGCTGCGCTGGGCCCGGCGGCGGGACACCACCCGGTGCGCCTCGAGCCGCGCGTGCAGCGCGTTCGGATCCTGTCGCCGGTTCAGCGCGTCCTGCCACAGACCTTCGGTCACGAGTTCAAAGTCCTCGGCCAGAGAGGCTTCGTATTGGGCAGCGACGCGGATGCGTCCGGCCTGTGTGTGGAAAGTGACCAGCGCCTCGAAGCTCTGGGTTACGGCGTTATAGGTCACGTCGCCGATCTGCGTTCTGCTCGTCTGCATGTTGCACCTGTAAACCATCATTTATGATGTGTTAACGCTGCAGCTCCGCAAAAAGTTTCATCCACTGATGTTTTGGGCTTGCATCCGCCGCGTCAGGGCAAACTTGCCAAAATCTCTTCGGCCGCACGGCGGGGGTCGTCGGACTGCCAGATCGGCCGGCCAACCACGACGTGATCCGCGCCGTCACTCATCGCCTTGTGTGGCGTGGCGATGCGTTTCTGATCGCCGCTGTCCGCGCCCGCGGGGCGCACCCCGGGGGTGACGATCAGCCTGCCCTGTGCCTGCGGCAGCGCCCGGATCAGCGCCGCCTCGTTCGGCGAAGCGATCACACCGTCCGCACCGGCCTCAAGCGCGCGCGCCGCCCGTTCGACGACCAGATCCGCGATGTCGCCTTGCTGGATCAGGCAGTCATCCAGATCCGCACGGTCCAGCGAGGTCAGAATGGTGACAGCCAGAATCTTCATGTCCTTGCCCGACGCCCCCTGCTTGGCAGCGCGCACCACATGCGGATCGCCATGTACTGTCAGGAAGTCGATGTCGAATTGCGCCAGACCGCGCACCGCATGTTCGACCGTTGCGCTGATGTCGAACAGCTTCATGTCCAGAAAAATGCGTTTGCCGTGTTCCTGCTTGAGCTCGTTGGCAAGAGCAAGCCCGCCGCCGGTCAGCATGCCCAGACCGATCTTGTAGAACGACACCGCCGGTCCAAGCCGTTCGGCAAGCGCCAGACCGCTGAGCGCGTTCGGTACGTCGAGCGCCACAATCAGGCGATCATCGGCAGAGTTGGCGGAAAGATCGGCAGGCGATGGTAGGGACATGATGCTGACTCCGGTTGTGGTCAGACGGGCGGCCAGAACACCGCCGGTCCCGTGTCGATTAATCGAATTCCGGAACGGGTTCCACCCCTGACCGGGCACCTGGGCGACGGGCGGGGCGAAGGCTTCACCGATGGGCCGCATCCCTCCGGGCGGGGTGGCGGTCGATCTGCGGGAGGGGCCCCGGCGTTGCGGAGCACGTCCCGATCCGCCCCGGCAGGTGCGGCGCGGTTTTGTCCCGAAGTCCCTTGCGGAACGCAGCAGCGGTGCCCATGTTTTGGGCGAGGCCCTGACAGGGATGTGCCGCATAGCCGGGCATGCCGCGAACGGGGCGCTTATAGCAAAGGAGAAGGCCCATGAACTTGGAGAAGTTCACGGAACGGTCGCGCGGCTTCATTCAGGCTGCCCAGACGATCGCGATGCGGGAAAGCCACCAGAGGCTGAGCCCGGAACACATTCTGAAAGCATTGCTGGACGACGATCAGGGGTTGGCAAGCAACCTGATCACCCGTGCCGGCGGCGCGCCTGAACGCGTGCTGCAGGCCACCGAGGTGGCGCTGAACAAGATCCCGAAGGTCAGCGGCGATTCCGGACAGGTGTATCTGGATTCGACCACCGGCAAGGTGCTGGACGAAGCCGAGAAGATTGCCCGCAAGGCCGGGGATTCATTCGTTCCGGTCGAGCGCATCCTGATGGCGCTGGGCATGGTCAAGTCGCCTGCGAAAGAGGCGCTCGAGGCCGGCGCGGTGACACCGCAAAAACTCAACGAGGCGGTGAACGACATCCGCAAGGGACGCACCGCGGACACCGCGAGCGCGGAAGAAGGCTATGACGCGCTGAAAAAATACGCGCGCGACCTGACCGAAGCGGCAGAGCAGGGCAAGATCGACCCGATCATCGGCCGCGACGAGGAAATCCGCCGCGCCATGCAGGTGTTGTCCCGCCGGACCAAGAACAACCCGGTTCTGATCGGGGAGCCCGGCGTCGGTAAAACCGCGATTGCCGAGGGGCTGGCGCTGCGCATCGTCAATGGCGACGTGCCCGAATCGCTGCGCAACAAACGGTTGATGGCGCTGGACATGGGCGCGCTGATTGCCGGCGCCAAGTACCGCGGTGAATTCGAGGAGCGTCTGAAGGCGATCCTTACCGAAGTGACCGAGGCCGCGGGCGAAGTGATCCTGTTCATCGACGAGATGCACACGCTTGTGGGCGCGGGCAAGGCCGATGGCGCGATGGATGCGTCCAACCTGCTGAAACCGGCGCTGGCCCGGGGTGAGCTGCACTGCGTGGGCGCAACCACGCTGGACGAATACCGCAAGCACGTGGAAAAGGACGCGGCGCTGGCCCGCCGGTTCCAGCCGGTCATGGTCAACGAGCCGACCGAAGAGGACACGATCAGCATCCTGCGCGGCATCAAGGAAAAGTACGAGCTGCACCACGGTGTGCGGATCTCGGACAGCGCCCTTGTTGCGGCGGCGACGTTGTCGCACCGCTATATCACCGACCGTTTCCTGCCGGACAAGGCCATCGACCTGATGGACGAGGCGGCGAGCCGCCTGCGGATGGAAGTGGATTCCAAGCCGGAAGAACTGGACCAGTTGGACCGCAACATCCTGCAGATGCAGATCGAACAGGAGGCGCTGCGGAAAGAAGACGATCAGGCCAGCAAGGACCGGCTTGAAAAGCTGCAGAAGGAACTGGCCGAGGTGCAGGAGCGTGCCGCGGAAATGACCGCCAAATGGCAGGCCGAGCGCGACAAGCTGGGCGCTGCCCGAGCGCTCAAGGAGCAACTGGACCATGCCCGTGCCGAGCTTGAGATCGCCAAGCGCGAAAGCAATCTGGCCCGCGCCGGAGAGCTGTCCTACGGCGTCATTCCGCAGCTGGAAAAGCAGTTGGGAGAAGCCGAGGAAGCCGAAGGCGATCTGATGGTCGAAGAGGCTGTCCGCCCCGAGCAGATCGCTCAGGTGGTGGAACGCTGGACCGGGATTCCGACAAGCCGGATGCTCGAAGGCGAGCGGGAAAAGTTGCTGCGGATGGAAGATGGCCTTCACAAGCGGGTCATCGGTCAGGATCGTGCGGTCAAGGCCGTGGCCAATGCGGTGCGCCGTGCCCGTGCCGGTCTGAACGACGAGAACCGGCCTCTGGGCTCGTTCCTGTTTCTCGGGCCGACGGGTGTGGGCAAGACCGAACTGACCAAGGCGGTGGCCGAATTCCTGTTTGACGACGACAACGCGATGGTGCGCATCGACATGTCCGAGTTCATGGAGAAGCATGCGGTCTCGCGTCTGATCGGGGCGCCTCCGGGCTATGTCGGCTATGACGAGGGCGGGGTGCTGACCGAGGCTGTGCGGCGGCGTCCCTATCAGGTGGTGCTGTTCGACGAGGTCGAAAAGGCGCACCCTGACGTGTTCAACGTGCTGTTGCAGGTGCTGGACGACGGTGTGCTGACCGATGGTCAGGGCCGCACCGTGGATTTCAAGCAGACGCTGATCATCCTGACCTCGAACCTTGGCAGTCAGGCGCTGAGCCAATTGCCTGAGGGCAGCGACAGCACGTCAGTGCACCGGGACGTCATGGATGCGGTGCGGGCCCACTTCCGGCCCGAGTTCCTGAACCGTCTGGACGAGACGATCATCTTTGACCGCCTGAGCCGTGGTGACATGACCGGTATCGTGACGATCCAGATGGCGCGGCTGCTCAAGCGGCTGGCGGCCCGCAAGGTGCAGCTGCAACTGGATGACGCGGCACTGAAGTGGCTGGCGGACGAAGGCTATGATCCGGTGTTCGGGGCGCGCCCGCTCAAGCGGGTGATCCAGCGTGCATTGCAGGATCCTCTGGCCGAGATGTTGCTAGCCGGAGACATCAGCGATGGAGATCTTGTGCCGGTGAGTGCCGGCGCGGACGGATTGATCATCGGTGACCGGGTTGCCGCGTCCAACCGGCCAAGACCGGACGATGCCGTCGTCCACTGACCCGGCCTGAAATACCGGAAGGGGCCCGCCAGACCGGCGGGCCTTTTGCGTTTCGGATCAAGCGCGGCTCTCTGCGACCGACGGATGTCTCAATACCTGCAGCACCTCAACGAGGGGTCGCTACTCATCCATGCCGATTGCAGCCCGGGCGATGCTGTCGAGCAAGGCTTCGACCTCTTTCATCGCCCCGTCGGGATAGCTCTGGAAACCGATGGTGGTGACATCCGCAGTGTCTGGACGAACCATGACAAATATATCGTAAGGACAGAACCGGATGTTCATCGGATCGGCCTCCATCACCTTGCGCGACAGTGTCGCCGAGCAGAAGCTGTAGACATCGGCCTCAAGGAACAGCACCACATCCGATCCCAGATCGGCACGGGTCCGTTCAAGCATGTCGCCGGGGTGGCTGACACTGTCCACCACCAGACCGCGATCGAGGATCGCGCTTTCCAGGCCGAATGTCACATCTTCAAAGCTTTGGTCGGTGTCATAGCTCACCATGTCCTGCGCCAGCGCCGTGGTCGGCGCGGCGGTCAGCGCCAGCAGTAGTATCAGCGGTTTCATCCTGTGTCCTCCCTGTGACTGATGAGCCCAGACTAACCCGTATCGCCGCCACGCTGCAAAGGCTGCGCATCTGCGCGCGGCACAATATTCATGCAACCGGCGACTGCCCTGCTGCGACGGGCGGGCAGGGCGGAACATTTCAGTTCTGGCACAGCAACGTGAGCCAATGTGGTTTGGACAAGCCGTACTGTTCCCCTAAATCAAGGAAAGAGCAACGAGGAGAGCCACATGGCATACCGCTGGAAGAATGACCTGACCCACGCCGACGTGACGCCAAGGGCGGCGTTCCTGAACCGCCGCCAGATCATTGGCGGCCTTGGGGCCGGGACCATTCTGGGGGCTCTGGGCAGCCGGGCCGGAGCGCAGGAGGCCGCCGCTCTCGAGCCGAACAGCTACGAAGAGATCACTAGCTACAACAACTATTACGAGTTCGGCACCGGCAAGGACGATCCCGCCCGCTATGCCGGTGCGCTGACCAGCAGCCCGTGGTCGGTCAAGATCGACGGTCTCGTCGACAACCCCGGCGCATTTGCGATGCAGGATATTCTCGACCGGATGACGATCGAGGAACGCATCTACCGGTTCCGCTGTGTCGAAGCCTGGTCAATGGTGGTGCCGTGGAACGGCTTCGAACTGGCCGATCTCCTGAACCTGGCGGGGGTGCAGTCCTCGGCCAGATATGTCGCCTTCGAGACCGCTCTGCGTCCGACTGAAATGCCGGGCGTTGCGTACCGTGTGCTCGACTGGCCCTATGTCGAGGGTCTGCGGCTGGACGAGGCACTGCACCCGCTGACTTTCATGGCCACCGGCATATACGGCAAGCCGATCCCGAACCAGAATGGCGCGCCGCTGCGGCTGGTGGTGCCCTGGAAGTACGGGTTCAAGTCGATCAAGTCGATTGTGCGCATCACATTGACGGACCGCGAGCCGCCGACCAGCTGGAACAAGGCCGGTCCGAATGAATACGGCTTTTACAGCAACGTGAATCCCGAGGTCGATCACCCGCGCTGGAGCCAGGCCACTGAACGGCTGGTGGGCGGCGGTCTGTTTGCCAAGCGTCAGCCGACACTGATGTTCAACGGCTATGAACAAGAGGTCGCCGGACTGTATGCAGGTATGGATCTGGCCAGGAATTTCTGATGCAGCCAATTGCCTGGGCCAACAGCACCCTGCGCCTGGTGCCCACCTGGCCGCTGTACATCCTGTGTGCGCTGCCACCGGTATGGTTTGTCTATCAGGGCCTGACCGGCGGGCTGGGGGTCGAACCGATCAAGGCGCTGGAAGCGCGGTTGGGAGAGCTGGCATTGCAGTTCCTCGTGGCCGGGCTGGCGATCACCCCCCTGCGGCGCCACATCGGGCTGAACCTGCTGCGGTTCCGTCGGTTGATCGGGCTGGCCGCCTTCTATTACGTTTCGGCCCACCTTCTGGTCTGGCTGGTTCTGGACGTGCAGATTGTCAGCCAGATCTGGGCCGACATCGTCAAACGTCCGTATGTCACGGTTGGCATGGCTGCATTCCTGCTTCTGATCCCGTTGGCGATCACCTCCAACACCTGGTCGATCCGCAGGCTGGGACAGAAATGGCGCAGGCTGCACAAGCTGGTCTATGCCGCCACATTGCTCGGGGCGGTCCACTTCATCATGCTGGTCAAGGGATTTCAGATCGAACCCCTGCTGTATCTGGGAACAATCGTCCTGTTGTTGGCGCTGCGCCTGCCGCCGTTGCGCCGCAGGCAGATGGCCTGAAGTTCACCCCGATGAGTCGTCTCGAATGAAAATCGCCCTTTCGGGGCGATTTTTTGCTTCTGCGGCGGTGGCGATTCCCGGAACATTGCGCGGAATGCGCAGTCAGCAGGCGCTGCCGCCCGGGCTGGTTGGGGATAAGCCTGTGAGTAACTTGGCAGCGATGCTGCGCTGCGGAAGAAAGTTGCCGAATGCGGGGTGCGGTGCGAAACTTCCGTTAAGCAAATCGTTGAAATCATGGGGAAATCGGGTTTTTTGGAAAAAACGCGACAAAGCGGAAAAAAGCGCTTGCGGGTTTTGTCGGGTGACACTAGAACCCCCTTCACCGGCGGCGCTGAGGCGCACAACGGGACG
>NZ_VOJI01000043.1 GCF_007923445.1 Puniceibacterium confluentis
GTCCGCGCCAAAATAGGCATGCCATCGATAATGAACCCGATAAACCTGCCCGACATGGGCAGAATGAATGGGAACTGGCGCTAAACCGGAAGAACGCCCTCTTTGCCGGTCACGACGCGGGGGCAGAAAACTGGGCCGTTATCGCCTCGCTGATCGAGAGCTGCAAAATGAACGCCGTCGATCCGCACGCTTGGCTGGCAACGACCCTAACGGCTATCGCTGGAGGTCACATGCAGAGCAGTATCGCCGACCTCATGCCCTGGAATTACGCCGCCAAGGTGTGATCGGAACACCGGTTACGTGTCTTCGATGTTGAGGCCACGAGACTTTGCATCCGCGAACATGCATTCGATCCCCCATCGCCTGCGACAGAGGTTGAGGCCGCGCCCGGCGTCATCGAGGCTGGTGGCGACGATAAGCAACTCGCCGCCCTTGATGCGCTTGGCGGCGATGCGCAGTCGGTCGTCGGGTGATGCTTCCATGCCGTTTAGCCAGCCTTCCCAAGTGCCGCGCTTGCGAAGGAGGGTGCGAAATTGGCGCAGACTGCCGTCAGCAAGACGGATCAGCATGTCTTCCTTGAGGCGGATGGCAAAGGGAACATCGTTTTTATTGAGAAAATGCATCCATTCAGCACCAATGAACTCGCGATCCGCCAGCAACGCGTCAATGGAGGCCGCCCCGAACAGCCGCAGATAGAGTTCCATAAGTGCAATAGGCTGCGCAGTGGCTGAATTGCCCGCATGATCCAGAAGCACCCACATTAGCGGCACTCGGAACCGGCGCGTGACGACGGCCAGAGGCGCACGGCCTCATCCCGGTTCCTGATGGGGCCGCTATTATCATGCACAAGGCGCGCACCGGCCTCAAACAACACATCACTGGACAGAATACGACCCGTCTTGCGAGGCGAGCCACGACGCACCCTCGCGCGATGCAGGTCAGCGAGAATTACCTGATGCAACGACCAGTCCCGGTACGGTTCGATCAACCGGCACAGGCGAACGACAGCCCCGATGCTATCAAAGGAGCGGCATCAAACCGTGACAGGTCCAAAGGGCATCGCCGACCTATACGATCAAGTCGTGCGGAGGTATAAAAGCGCCCAACAGCCAGCGATCCACGACTGCCCCAAGTGCCCTGCAATCAAGGAACTCTCGAGATGAGCCAAACCCACACCTCGGCCCCCTATGGCCCGAGCAAAAGGCAGGACCTGACCCAGCTGGTGCTCATGCGGCGGCTGGTGTTCATCGCCGCAATTCTGGGGCTGTATCTGCAGGTGCCCCTCGGTGTACCCTATGGGTTGTTCCTGCTGCCAAGCCTTGTGCTGTCCGTGCTGGCCTTTCCCGGGCCCGCACCCTACCACCCGATGATCTTCTTTCTGGTCTTCGGCACTGTCATGCTTCTGATCACGTCGTTCGCGCATCCCAGTGACTTGGGTAACCAGACCAGTTCGACCATCCTGCTGTGGTTGTCGATCTTCGCCAGCCTCGCGGTTGGCACCCAACTGCGGCGACTGGGGAAACGCCGCATGGCAAAGTGGTTCTGGTGGATCACCGTAGCCATCATCATCGGTGCGCTGCTCGAAAGGCTGGGGCCCCTGCGCCCGATCAGCGACGGCATACGCTCAGCGCTTTACCCGGCATCCATCCTCTATGATGGCGAGGCTCGCGACTTGGCGAATCACGGCTTCGTCCGCCCCAAGCTGCTGACCAGCGAGCCCTCGCACCTGGGTAAGTTCTTTGCCACATTCATCACCGTCGCGGCGGCGCTGGATTCACGGCGGATCAAGCACCTCGTGGTAAATGTCGCCGGGTATATGGTGATTGCCAGCCCGGTCATCCTGATCGCGGTTGGGGTGATCGTTCTGATGATCTTGCAGGCACGAGGATGGCGTCGCTCGTTCCGCTCGCCGTTCATCATGCTACCAGCCGTGCTCACGCTGGCTTTGGTCGCGGTCTACGTCTACCAGATTGCCACCGTCCGCCTGAGCGGCAACGGGGGCGGCATCGAACCCTCAACATATCAACGCATCGTGCAGCCTTACCTGGTGATGATGATGTCCCTCGAGCAGAGACCGCTTTTCGGATACGGGCTGGGATCACAGGCTCTGCTTGAGCGGTTTTTCCACATCACCTTCGTCTCGTCCTACGCGCCCGAGTTTTTCCGCAACGAATCGTACGAGATAGCCAGAAGCTTCGGCAATATCCATTTTGGCATGGTGGCGCAGTTTGGTGTTCTCGGCAGTGCGATCTGGCTGTTCTGTATCGAGCAGATCCGGCGCAGCTTTTCGGCCGCCGCTATCCCGTTCTGGGCCTTTTATGTCGGGTACGGTTTCTTCACTGCCGCTGTTAATACCCCGCTTTTAATCGCCCCCCTGTGCCTTGTTGCCTTTGGATTGTCCGCAGACAGACGCAGGACACTCGCGTGAGATCAGATCGCATATATAGCGGTGGCGGGCGCCAAACTGTGCGGTTGCGCAAATTTTTCTACCCGTCTTTAGGATACGCGGCTCAGTCGGGCGTTTCAATATTGACAGCTTCCAAGCCCATCCGTTAGCGAACTGGAGGCGCAGGAAATTCTCCTTTGCAATTTCAAAAACTTCCGTTTTTTCAGAGGAACTTATTGTATTATGACGCCAGCCGCTTCCTCATTAGATCCTTTGCCGAATCCGGCCCGCCAGCATATCCTTGGCCTCGACGGGTTGCGTGGGTGCGCAATTCTCATGGTGCTCATCGTGCACGCCTATTATCGGGGGCCGGCACTGGATCTCCCCCACTGGTAGACGAGATCTTCCAATTCGGTTGGGCCGGGGTTGACCTGTTCTTCGTACTGTCCGGATTTCTGATTACTTCGATCCTGCTCGAAGCGAAGGGAAGCGCCAATGCTTTCCGCAACTTCTACGTCAAGCGGGTCGGCCGGATCTTTCCGTTATACTATGCAATCTTCTTCATCTTCCTGCTTGCCTCGGCGGTGTCACTGCACCCCAAGTTCGACCCTCTGATGGATGACGTTGCCCAGTATTGGTATCTGTATGGCTTCTTCGCCAGCAACCTTTTCGAAATCTTCGGCATCGACAACTACAATCCAGCCTTCGCCGTGACCTGGTCGCTGGCAGTTGAGGAACAGTTCTACCTGGTCTGGCCGTTTTTGGTGTTGATGCTGCAGCGCAAGACGCTGTCAGTGATTTTGCCCGCGCTGTTCGTCGCCCAGCTGGTTTTGCGGGCCACGCTGATAGGCCAAGTGGATCACGATCTTATCTACCATTTCACGTTGACCCATGGCGATGGGCTGATCTTTGGCTCGATGCTGGCGCTGAGGGGCGACTATCTGTGGCGCCATCGCCGTCTTCTGCCCTGGCTGCTTCTGGGATCTGCGGTCCTGCTTGTGTTGGTGTTTATTGTTTCGGGCGGGACCTCGTACCAGCTGCCGAGTGTACAACTGTTCGGGTATCCGCTGATCGCCCTGACCTGCACGCTGCTTTTGACATTGTCGATGGACAAAGGTTTGGTCGCCCGGATCATGCAGATGTCTTTGCTGCGCACTTTCGGCAAGTACAGTTTCTTCATCTACCTGACGCACCAGCCCGTTCTGTTCGCGGGAGACCAACTGCCGTTGCCGGGCGGTTTGATCTCGTGGTCGCTGTATTTCATAGGGTTCTGTGCCGTTATGATCGGGTTGGGGACACTGTCGTGGCGATATTTCGAAACGCCTGCTGCAAAATTCGTGCGCAGCCGTTTCCTGGGCCCGAAAACTCATGCCAAAGCTGCAGAAGCCTGAAGGCCCGGGTCTTTTCGTATGGGCCGTGTCTGCGTGCGAAGGTAAGAAAGGGCAATTCCCGTGCCGTGATTGATCCGGCTCAGGCGATCTCGAGTTTCAGGAAATGCGCGTAGGCGTCCTTGACGCCATCCTCGAGCGAGCGGGCCTTGTTCCAGCCCATCTCGTGCAGGCGCGTGCTGTCCATCAGCTTGCGCGGCGTGCCGTCGGGCTTGGTGGCATCAAAGGTCAGCTCGGCCTCGTAGCCGACCACGCGGGCGATGGTTTCGGCCAGCTCGCGGATGGATACCTCGACGCCCGAACCGCAGTTCACGTGCTCGTAGCCCGAGTATTCCTTGAGCAGGAAGACCAGCGAATCCGCCAGGTCGTCGCAGTGCAGGAACTCGCGCAACGGTGTCCCCGAGCCCCAAAGCTCGACCGAGGGCGCACCGGATTTCTTGGCCTCGTGGAACTTGCGCAGAAGCGCCGGCAGCACATGGGATGAATTTAGATCGTAGTTGTCACCCGGGCCATACAGGTTGGTCGGCATCGCCGAGATCCAGTCACGGTTCTCGTACTGGGTACGATAGGCCTGACACAGCTTGATGCCCGCGATCTTGGCGATCGCGTACCATTCGTTGGTCGGCTCCAGCGGGCCGGTTAGCAGGCTGTCCTCGGGAATCGGCTGGGGCGCCAGCTTGGGATAGATGCACGAGGAGCCCAGAAACAGGAAGCGTTCGACATCCGCCTGATGCGCCGCATCCATGATGTTGGTCTCGATCTGCAGGTTCTGCAGCAGGAAATCCACCGGATAGTCGCTGTTGGCCTTGATGCCGCCGACCTTGGCCGCGGCCATGACGATGGCATCGGGCTTTGTCTTCAGCATCCAATCGCGCACTGCATGCTGATCGGTCAGATCAAGCACGTCACGGCCCGCCGTGATGACCTCACAGCCCTCGGATGCCAGACGCCGGACGACAGCGCCCCCGACCATACCGCGGTGACCCGCGACCCAGATACGCTTTCCACTCAGATTATAGGACACTTTCGGGCCTTTCTCATGTTTTGACTTCAACAGACCGGGTTGCCAGACGTTTGCGGACAAGGCGGCGCATCGGTGTTTCGAATTTGACCAGCGACAGGTAGGAGAGACCGATCAGAACCGGCAGGCTTGCCACGACATAGAGGGTCATGACACTGCCCTGCAGACCCAGAATGCGTTCGCCAATGACCGACAGGGCAACCGTCTGGAACAGCGGATGCAGCATGTACAGCGAATAGGTCAGCTGACCCAGCAAGGACAGACGGATCATCACGGCATTGGGCGGACCGTGGCGATCCATGGCATAGATCAGGGTCACCGCCAGATAGGACAGCAGGACCGTCACCCCCTGCGCTTCGATCAGGATCATGCCCGCAAGCAGGCTCGCCAGCACGGGACCAAACAGGACACCCGGCAGACGCAGCGCGCTCAGTTCGGCGCGCCACAGGTAAAGCACACATCCCAGAAGAAACCCCGGCAAGGCACGCAGGACACCGAAGTTGTAGCTGCGGGTCCACCAGCCGTCATCCAGCAGGTACAGCGCCCCCAGAGCCCCGACAAACAGCGCCAGCACGGCCAGACGTGACCGCACGATGATCAGCGCCAGCACCGGAAACAGCAGATACATGGCAAATTCGGCGCTGATCGACCAGCTGACGAAGTTGTAGACAAGGTGATCGCAGCCGCCAAAGGCATGGGTCAGCGTCATCACCCCGGGCAAGCAGGAGATGTCGTATTTCTCGGGCTGGTTCAGCCCCATGCCCAGGGCGCCCGCCAGAAGGCCAAGCGAGACATAGGCAAGGGTCATGGCCCAGTGCAGCGGCACGATCCGGGCGATCCGGGAGATCCAGAAGTTCTGGATCTGCGCACGGCTGTGGACCTTTTCGGAGTAGACATAGCAGATCACCAGCCCCGAGATGACAAAGAACACGTCGACGAACAGCTGCAGTCCGCTGGTGATCTGGCGGTCAATGCCGACCCATTCGGAATAGTGGAACAGGACGATCCCCATCGACGCGATAAAGCGCAGCAGGTCAAGACGCAGGAACGCATCGCTTTCGGCCTGCAACCCCCAAAGGCGAACGCCTGCGCTGCTGCGACGTCCATGAGGGGATGCACTCAGTTCAACCATCTTATTTCCTCATCTCACGTCCGCCCGATAGCCGTTCTCGGCCATCCAATCCTCGAAGGTCACCTCGACGGCCCGCTTCACGGCGCGCACCTCGTCCTGCGGCGTCAATTTTCCCACGTGCCCGGGGTGCAGCATGGTTTCCTTGTTGATGAACAACAGGCGGTTTTTCAGCTCAGCCACCGCCCGATCCGGCATCAGGCGCTTCAAAAGCCGCCCCGCGCGCAGCCAGCGGTTCACCGCAAGGAAACTGCGCGACAGGAAGGCCTTGACCGAGCGCATCGAGTCCTGCTCGCTTTGATCGCGGATCGTGTCGACGCCCGCCACCGCGGCCAGCATGGCCTCTTCGGAATAAGGGCGCACGACAAAGGCGCTGACCGCGCGGAACAGCTCGGGCCGACGCTCCTCGAGATCCTCGTAGCGCAGGAAAATGACATCCGAACGGGCCTTGTAGGCGTTCGCCGTCACCATATGGATGCGCAACATGGTCAGAACCCGGTCTTCGGTGAACTGCCAGATGCGCATCATCGACGCGCCCATGCTACGGGGATCGCGGATGGTGTAGATTTCCAGAACCTTCCCGGCGTCGGGCAGCGCATCGCGGTCAAAGGCATAATGCGTCTTGAGAATGCAGGCCTCGTCGCTTGTCGACGCCTCGCTGAACTGCGGGCCGTTGCGCGTGAGGTCGGCACCGTCAAAGAACCCCATGCTGCGGGTGCCGCCGGTCTGTTCCAGGTACAGACGGACGAGGTTGTAGATCAATGTCGATCCCGAACGGGGCATGCCATTGCAGATGATCAGCACGATGGCCTCCTTTGAATTTCTGGACAGCGCCGTGGTTCGCCAAACCTGTCCCGCTCAGATGCAAGGGACATGGTGACGACCGGGCATGTAGGTAAACTCATGTTGCGGGCGCTCGGCGATCCGGCGCGCCGGGATCCCCGCATATACGCCGTAGGGCTCGGTGGACTTGGTCACCACGCTGCCAGCGGCGACAACGCAGCCCTCGGCGACGGTGACGCCGGGCAGTACGATGACCCGCGGTCCGATCCAGACCCAGTCACAGATCTCGACCGGGGCAAAAACCGTGGTGAACTCGGGCACCCGGTAGTCGTGTTGCGCCGTCCAGAACATCGCCTCGGTCGACACGTTGACACAGCGTCCGAAACGCAGGCCCGCGCGTCCGTCAAGCTCGCAGCGGTCGCCAATCGACGTGCCTTCACCAATCTCGATCTTCTTTGTGCCGCGCATCCGCACGCCACGATAGATCGCCACGTTGCTCTCCAGACGCATCCGGCCCAGTCGACGATAGAGCCATCGCCGCAGATGCTGCGAAGGAAGCCACCCGATCGCCTCGATGATCAGCGTATACAACCCGTAAACAATATTAAGCATTCGGCTCATGATTCCATTAAAACAAAAATTCGGGCAACAGAGTCATGTCATTCCGCTGAATACACAAAAGTCACACCGCCTTAATTCTCATGACCATTTTTTCGAAATCCAAGATAGGAAAAAAGGTCATTGTTTCGATAGAAGCCCCGGAAAACAAGCGCTTGTCGCATCCTGCAGGGACACCACCGGGGAGGTATCGTAAAATCCCAAAATCTATTAGGACGCGCTTCTGCGGCGTCCGTTTCTCTTGGAGGCCACCGAAGTTTGATCGCCTTCGATCCCGGTAAAGTCTAACACGACCTCCCCGGGAAATGGACATCTGGAGCATATGAAAGACGGCTTAGGTCGTCAGTTTGTATAATACTCATTCTTGTTGTAGTGCTGATAGTCGTATCCGTAGTGCTGCATGCGCCGCGTATTCACTTGAGTCAGCGCCAGACCGGCCACACGGGCATTCACCGTCTCGAACAGGCTCAGGGATTCGGTGACCTGATCCAGGCTTGTGGCGTCCCAACGGACGGCCAAGACCACGGCATCCACACTTTGGGAAATGATCCGGGCGTCGGGAACGATCAGGACCGGCGGCGTATCGATCAACACAAGGTCGTATTTTTCGCGCGCGCTCTTGATGAATTCGCCAAAGCGGTTGGAGGCAAAGATATCTGCGGCATTGGCCGTCGTTTTTTCCCCCAGAAGGATATCGACCCCGGAGTACTCATTCCTGACCACCGTATCCTCAAGCGAGGCATCTCCGGACAAAACCGCAAGCAGCCCGGTTTTTTCCCGGCCGACACTCGGGGTGTACTCGGTCAGCGTGCGACGGCGGATATCGCCATCGACCAGCAAGACCCGCTTGCCCATGGCCCCAAAGTTCTGGGCCAGCGCGAGGGTCAGAGTTGTTTTGCCTTCGTTGGCGACCGCAGAGCAGACCATGATGACCTCGGGGGACCGGTCCATGTTCGAGAACATGAGCGAGGTTCGCAGGTTGCGCACCGCTTCGGCCGCGGCCGAAGTCGGGTTCTCCGAGAAATACCGGGCCGTGGCGATGCGCCCCTTGACCGGCACCTGCGGAACCTGCGCAAGAACCGGATAGCCGGTCCCGGCCTCAAGATCCCGGCCGGTGCGGATAGAGTCGTTTCTCAGCTCAAGTACCAGAACAATCACACTGCCCATCATGCAGCCGATGACCAGACCCACAGCAAGCAGCATGGCCTTCTTTGGGGTGCTTGCCCCGTTCGGGATCACCGCAAAGGACAGGGGTCGGCTGTCGGCCTGATGGATCCCCTGCTGCGCTGCAGTCTCATTAAGGCGTGTCAGGAAGTACTGGTACAGCAACCGGGCAGCTTCGGATTCGCGCTCCAGCTGCTGGAACCGGATCTGGTCTTTCCCTTGCTGGTCGAGCATGGTGGCCACGTCGCGCGCCGAGGCGTGCAGTGTCTCGAACTGCGAACGGGCACGACCGGCTTCCAGCTCCGCGCGCGCGACAATCTGTTGAAAGCGGCTTTCGATAGATGATCGTATCGACGGATCGCCGATACGCGGCAGCAGCGCCTTCAGCTGTGCATCATCGGCCGCCGCGGCGCGCTCTTGCGGGGTCTGCGCGGCCTCAAGCCTGCTCAGCCGTTCACCGGTCGTCTCCAGAAGGGCTTCGGTGTTCGTGATCCGCTCGCGCAGATCGCTGAGTTGGCGTTCCTGCGCGGCAATGCCTTCCGGGGTGAGCAGCTCGGTGTTGGCCCGGAACTCATTGACCTGTTCCTCGGCGTTCTCAAGGCGCGCCTGAAGCTGGCTGACGCGCTCGGCCAACCAACTGGTGGCCTGTTCGGTTGCGTTGTACTTGGCTTCGATTTGATCAAGGATATACTGATCGACGATCATGTCGGCGATGGTGCTGGACTTGACCGGGTTTTCCGTTGTGACCACGATCTGGAACACCAGACTTTGGGGTACGTTGACCACCGACAGTTTCTGCAAGAGCTGGCTGACCGTGCCATCGACCTCCTGCTTGGCTTCCATCTCCGGCAAGACCTGCACGTTGCCATTCTCGATCCCGAGGTAGCCAAGGACCTGGGCTTGCAGCTTGTCGATCAGGCTCGGCTCGCTCAGTAACAGATTGAACTCGGGGTCCGAGGTCAGGTCCAGCTTTTCCACGACCTTGGTCATCAGGGTCCGGCTTCGCAGAACCTCGACCTCGGTGTTGACCACGGAAGTATCCGCCCCCAGGCCGCTCACGACGCTTTGGATATCGACAACTGTTTCCTGACGGCTGTTCAGCATGACCACCGCCCTGGCGGTATAGGTCGGAACAGCAAGCATGTACGCATAGTATCCCGCCATCAGGACCCCGAGGGCCGCGGACAGAAGAATCCAAAGCTTGTTTCGCCACAAAACCTGTAAAAGCGAAAAGATATCAAGACTTTCCTGATCGCTCACACCGGATGTCGCGGTCGCAGAGTTGGAGGTATTCAAAGGGACTTTAACTCCTGATGCGTAGGTGTCTCTCACGGAGGAACAGGAGAGATACTGTCATGACCAAATGCTTTCCTTTCCACTAAAGGGCCTCGCAACACGAGGGCAAGCGGTTTCACGCAAGGCCCGCAAAAACCGCATCATTTCGCCACCTTAGACGTCGATGCGCCAGCAGCCAGCTGCAGAAGTGCGCGCGCTCTGGGTGGCCAGTTAAAGCGGTCACGGGCCTGCTCCAGTGCCGCGCCACTCATTTTGTCGAGCGCGTTGGTGTCGTTGATCATCGACCCGATCCGCTGCATCGCCTCGGGCAGGGTGCTCACCGCCACGTAGTGCCCATCTTCGGCCAGCGTGCTGCCGGCCATGGCATGGGGGTAGGCCACGATCACCAGGCGGCTGAAGACATAGTCCAGAACCTTCAACTTGAAGCCGCCGCCCAGGTCCTCAAGCACCAGGGCCATGCGCGCATCGGCGGTGACCTCCTCGAGGCTGTCGAATTCCCCGGTAAAGCTGACATCGACAAAGCCCGCGCGATACTGCTCCAGCCGGTCCGGGGCCATGCGCCCGGCGATCCGCAGATCAAAGCCCGCCGCCGCCCCGCCCGCCGCCTGATAGGCCGCCAGGATGTCATCGAGGTTGTGCAGCTTGGCGTTCCATTCAAAGGACCCCACGATCACGGCCAGCGGCCGCGTCTTTTCGTGGTCCTGCGGCAGCACCGGGTCGGCCACATAGCCCGGAGACAACTCGATCACCGGCTTGTCCGGTGCCAGCGCGCGATAGCGCGCGGCATCCTCGGCGGTGATCGCCGTGATCGCATCGGCCTGCTCCAGCAGCGCCAGCTCCATGTCCCGGTATTTCGCCGCGTCCTTCTGCTGCAGTCGGCGCAGGATCGGCTTGGTCACCGCGTCGGCGATCCTGCGCCGGATGTCGATGTCGACATTGTGCGAGACATAAAGCACCGGAAGCCCCGCCGCGCGCACCAGCTCAGCCGCGGGGGCCGTGCAGGACTCGCTCAGGATCACCGCATCGAAAGAGGTTTCATCCAGAAGCCTTTTCAGAGATTCCAGAGATTTCGGAGGCAGAGCGCGCTCGGCGGCGCGCGGTTTCTTGCCCAGCAGCGCCCGCAGATCGTCCCGCCGCCCGCTGCCATAGGGCACAGCGCTGCCGGTCCAGCGCAGGCCAGGCCGACTGAGCGGCGTCTCGGGCAGGCCGGTGCCGCAGAAAACTGTCACCGAGGTGTCCGGTTCGGCCACCAAGGCATCGATCAGGTCTGCGTTTAAACGCAGATCGCCCGCGCGGGGCGGATGCGGATAGGTGCGAACGACAATCAGCAGGTTCATGCCAGGAGCCCCTCCAAAATCGTGTCGGTAAAACGGTCCGGCGTATGCGCGGCCAGAAAGGCGGCGTTGCGCGGGCGCGCCTCGGTGCGGTCCAGCGCCAGCGCCAGCGCCAGCGGATCGGTCGTGTTCACCGTCAGCCCCAGGTCGTGCTCGGCGATCTGGTACCCCATCATGCCGGTGTTCTGCGCGATCAGCGGCTTGCCCGCCGCCGCGGCCCAGAAGACCACGCCGGATGATCCGATATGGTTCTGGTAGGGGGCCAGCACCACGTCGCAATCCACCACTTCCTGGGCCAGCGTCTCGTCCGAGACAAAATCATCCACCAGTTCGATGACCGCTTCGGGGCAGGCGCTCTGGACCTGCGCAAGATGCGCCATGAAACGCGACCGGTCCGCCGGATCGATCCGGCCGACAAAGCGCAGGACAAGACCCGCCCGGCTATCTGCGGGCAGGTGCCCCAAAGCGTCGAGCAGGGCAAAGATCCCCTTGCGCTCCGCCAGCGCCCCGAACAGCAGATAGACGGTCCCCCCGTCCGCGCGCGGCTGGCGCGCCCGGTTCTCGAGCAGGGACAGGTCAGGCGTTGGATCGGGCAGAAAGGTCAAAAGCCCCGCCATCCGCGAAATCGCCGCCCGGGGGGCGTATTCGTCCAGCGAGAACAGGCGCCGCAGTTCCGGTCGCTGCGCCGCCAGATAGCTGCCCCAACGCCGGGTGCTTTGCTTGAGCCGCCCCACGCTCAGCGGATAATTGTAGGTGTTGGGCGGGCGAAAGATGATCCCCGAGATCTGCCCCTCGACCTTGGCCCGGTCCAGCACCGCGCCATAGACCGCGTGGTCCATGAAGGGCAGGAACAGCTGGCCTCCGACACCGTCAAGCTGCGCGCGCGCGGCGGCCCACTGGGCGCGGCCCCGGGCCATTAGCCCGTCCTGGCGCAGCGCGGCAATGGCGGTCTCGTCCAGCACGGTGACCTCAGGGCCCGCGGTCGTGATCACGTCGGACAGCCGGTCGGCCATCTCGGCACCTGTCACCAGCCGCAACCGGCTGACCCGCGGATCGCGGGCGGCGGCCAGCAGGGTCATCCGCGCCCAGAATGCGCAGTGCCCGGCCTCGAGGGGTTCGAAATAGGTGAGGGTTGTCATGCCGACGCCTCGCTGCTACGCGGCAGGATCTCGGCGGCGCTGTAGGGGCAGCCGGGGAACAAGTCGAGAATGCCCTGCACCCGCTCAAGAGCCGCATCGTCGACTTTCTTGCGCCAGCGCCCGATCATGGCATGCGTGTCACCGTCGCGGATCGCCGCCGCCCCCTCGGCATCGCTCAGCCCGCGCACCGATACCGAGGCATTGCCCAGCATGCCGCGCATCTGCGGGGTACGGGTGATGTCGCACAGCGCCACCAGCCGGTCGATGGTCCCGTCGGGGTCCAGCACCATGTCCTCGTAAAACACCACAGGCGTCCCCGCGGCCAGCGTATCGAACAGCGCCATGTTCTCCAGACACCAGCACAGCACATAGCGCGCCAGCTCGCTTTCGGCATCGACGCGCCCGACCAGCCCCTCCAGTTCCGCGCGCTGTGCGGCGTTCAGGACCTGGCTTGTGAACACCGCGTTGCGGGCAAAAACATCAAGCTTGTCGCCCCAGTGATTGCGCGCGCAAGAGATCGCCTGTGGCACCGGGTGGCGGAAATACAGGATGTTGCGAAAGCCGGTTTCTTCGAGCAACGGCAGGATGTGATGCGCATCCGTGGTCTTGAGCACCAGCCGGTCCGAGCGAAAGTGGAAATCTGGGCACCAGAAACGCCATGGCTCCAGCACGTGCAGCCGACCGGCACGCATAGCCTCCATATAGGCCACAAGCGCGCCGCGCTCGGCCCCCGAGGGCTGCACAAAGAAGCCGCCCGCGGGCCAGGGCAGGTGTTCCATCTGCGGGCCGGTCGCCGTGTAGACCGAGAACGGCTGGTCGATCGATTTCATGCCCTTGTGATGCCCGATCACCTGCATCAGCAGCGTCGATCCCGAGCGTCGCGACCCGACCAATGCGATGTCCGCGCCGCCACTGGACGTATGCCGGTTGAAGGTTTCCCAGATTAGCTGCCGCAGCAGCTGTCGTGCCAGCATTTTGCTGCCTTCAAGCATGGTCATGTCCTTTCCGGATCGAGAAAGCCCTGTGTTTCGTGATCCAGAGCGCAACCGGTCCGAGGGCAATCATGTTGACGAGGGCGATCACGCCCAGCTGCAGCACCTCAGTGCTGCCCAGAGGCCAGCGGGCCAGCCCGATATTGAGCACCAGCGCCCCGGCCATATAGACCGCGATGCGCCCCCAGTGCAGATGCGCAAGGCAGGGCAGGAACAGGCCGAACCGCGCGTGGGACAGCCAGAACACGATGGCGGACCCGGCAGCAACCGAGACCGCATAGATCATCGGCATCACCAGCGCCGAGCCCAGCAGCGCCAGCAACAGCGCCCCCAGACCAAGGCTGATCGCGACCCGCGCAAAGGTCAGCCGGGACAGGCTGACCGTCGCATCAAGCGCCTGCAACGCCCAGAAGTGCGGCACCGACAGGCAGGCGACAAAGACCCCGACCGCCAGCACCAGAAGCGCGAGCTCGAGGCTGGCGGTGCTTTCGCCCAGCCAAACCGCAAAGACCAGCGGAGCGTGAATGGCCAGGGCCGACAGCGCCGGAAAGACCAGCACAATCTGTCCCGCCATGCCATCGGCCAGCAGCGTGTGGACGCGTGCGCGCTCAGAGAGGTCGGTCATCCGCGCCAGCCCCGGTAGCAGCGCCCGCAGCGCCTCGCTGACGGACTGCGAAATCACGATGGGCGCACGGGCGGCCACGGTGAATACGCCCAGCACGCTGGCCCCGGCCATGGCCGAAACGATCAGCTGGGACAGCGGCTGCAGCCCGCGCATGGACAGCGACAGCAGGCCGAAGCCGCGCACCAGATCCTGCAGCGCCGCGCCGCGGGCCAGCGGACCACGCAGGCGCCACTGGCCGCGCACAATCCCGGCGGCAAACAGCGCCTCGATCGCCCCCGCAGACAGAAGCGCCCAGGAAAAGGCGGTCATCGGGCTGTCGGAAAACAGCCTCAGCAGGCTCAGCGCAAGCACCGTCTGGATGATCACGCGCAGCACGGTCTTGACGTTGAACCAGTATTGTTCGTGCTGTCCCATGCGAATGGCAATCAGCCAGTTCGACCCCAGCTGCAGCCCCCCGGCAGCGGCGGTCAGCATGACCGGCGTCAGGATGTCACCCAGCGGGCGGCCCAGCAGCGCCAGCAGCAGGCTCAGGCCCACGGTCACGGCCCCAATCAGCATCATAGCGCGCAACACCGGTTCCAGCGCGGGCACCCCGTCCCGTCCGATGCGAAATGTCAAAGCGTTGGTCACGCCGAAATCGGCGATCAGCATGGTCGACTGGATGGCGTTGAGAAAAGCCCAGTGGCCGACAAGCTCCAGTCCGCCCTGACGGGCCAGCACACCCAACAGAAAGAAGTTCAGACCTGCATTTGTAGAAAATGCTGCAAAAACAATAATCTGGGACCGCTTCATGTTGCGGCGCGTCTTCTGCTCAAGGCCAGCCGTACTCATATCACTCTTGGTCATGCCATTGCCTCGCAAGCAAGCGGGCGCTTATGCTGGCGCGCCCCGTTGTTCTCAACTTCTTGCGTAGACGTCTTCGTAGCGCACGATATCGTCCTCGCCCACATAGGCGCCGGTCTGCACCTCGATCAGCACCATCGGCACCTTGCCGGGGTTCTCCATCCGGTGCACGCAGCCCAGCGGCAAGTAGACCGACTGGTTTTCCGTCACCAGCCTGACCTCGTCGTCGATGGTCACGCGCGCCGTGCCCTCGACCACGATCCAGTGCTCGGACCGATGGAAGTGGCTTTGCAGGCTCAGCGAGGCACCGGGATGCACCAGGATGCGTTTGACCTGGAAACGGTTGCCCACAACAAGGCTTTCGAACCAGCCCCACGGCCGGTGGTCCTTAGGGAAATGCGTCGCTTGATCGGCACCTTTGGCCTTGAGCGCGGCGACCACTTTTTTGACGTCCTGCGCACGGTCCATGTCCGCCACCAGAACCGCGTCGTTCATCGCCACCGCGATGATGTTCTTCAGGCCGATGCCCACGATCTCGAGGCGTTCGCTGTCCGAGCGCAGAAGCGTGTTCTCGCAGTCGATGGCGGTCGCGCCATCCACCGCCACAACGCCGTTTTCGTCGGGGTCGGCTTCGCGCCAGACTGCATCCCAGCCGCCCAGATCGTTCCAGCCGGCGGAAAACGGCACCGCGGACAGGTTGGACGCCTTTTCCATCACCGCGTAGTCGATCGAGATGTCCTCAAGCGTCGACCACGGCTCGGGCGCGAGGCGCAGGAAGCCGAGGTCGGCCTTGGCCTCGGTGACCGCCTGCTCGACCGGCGCCAGGAGGCCCTGCGCATGTTCGGCAAAGGCCGCGATCACATCCGCCGCCTTGCACAGGAAAATCCCCGCGTTCCACAAGAAGGTGCCGGCGTCGACCATGCTCTGCGCGGTGGCCTCATTGGGCTTTTCGACGAAACGCAACAGCGCGACCGGCGCGGCGCTTGTCGGTTTTTCGGACAGCTCAAGATAGCCATAGCCGGTCTCGGCATGGGTCGGCGTGATGCCGAAGGCCACCAGATTGCCAGCCTCAACCGCCGCAAGCCCTTCGACCACGGCGGCGCGGAAGGCGTCGGAATCCGGGATAACGTGATCCGAAGGCGCCACCAGCATCACCGCTTGCGGGTTTTGCGCCACCAGGTGCAGCGCCGCGGCCAGCACCGCGGGGGCAGTGTTCTTGCCCTCCGGCTCGATCAGGATCGCGCTGGGATCAATGCGGACCGAATGCAGCTGCTCGGTCACGATAAAGCGGAAATCTGAATTCGTCAGAACCACCGGCGCTCCGAAGGAGATCCCTTCGTGCTGACCGGACAGACGCCGTGCAGAGGCCTGAAACAGCGTCTCTTCCCCCACCAGAGGCACAAATTGCTTCGGATAGGACTTGCGCGAAAGCGGCCAAAGCCGCGTGCCAGAACCACCACAAAGAAGAACCGGGGTCACACTCGAGAAAGTCATGGGACAAATCCTTTTAATCAGTCTTCAACCAACAGGCCGAAGCGCCCCTGTTGCAATGTTCGGGGGCGCATGTCGCTCACCCGTTTTCCAGAGAGACCGGCAGGGCAAAGCCGTGCTCTTTGAGCAGGGCGTGGCGCTGTGC
>NZ_VOJI01000044.1 GCF_007923445.1 Puniceibacterium confluentis
GAGACTCGCGCTTGGAAAAGAGTCCCTCGCGCCTGACCAGAACAACGTTCTTGGCAGCCGACTTTTTCAGCGACCTGCTAAGTGGATCTTGCGCCCTGGCCGACGTTTCGCGCCGCCATGCTTGCGGGCATGCCGAACAAAACCTTCAGGCTCAGGCATATCCGGATCGCGGCGCCACTGCGATCAGGCTGGCCAGTTCCTGGTCTTGAAGCTCGGCGGTGTGGGTCGGCTCATTCACCACAGCGACCACGCCGGATTTGCGAGATGAATCCCTTCCGGCTTTTGCGCAACAAAAACAATCCGGGCAATCAATACCAGACCCGCCACTGGAGCCAAACCCTGGACCGCTGCGGATCTGACGGCGTTCAAGGCGATCCACCCGAATGGCACCACAGCCCATCTATGACCAGCCCTGCACGTATTCCCGACTTGCCAAACAGGGGAAGCGATCTGGCTCGACAGGGAAAACGAGATGACGCGCAATGGCGTCTCTGTCTCGATTGGCCGCCGCGCAAGAAGGGATCTGCCTTCGCAAGCACTCCGATGCTGCCGCCGCCCCATGAGGCTCGCGGCTCCGCGACAGTGGTTGGTCCGCAGTCACAAAAGGCGGGACTGATCGTTCAATGAACATGACCGGAACGGTGCCAAAACGGGTCCAGAGTCGCCCACCATTTCGTTCAGCATCAGCAGGTTACAGACCGCTTGATTCAGGTGCACCACAAGGGTGCGGTACTAAGAATGAAAATTGCATCCGCGCCCCGGCACCCCCCGGGCCGGGCCAGCCAGACGCGGAGTTCGCTGCGCCCATGCTGTCCGCAACCGGCACGTATGGCGGCAAGACCCTCTGGCGCGATTCTCAAAGCCCGCGCGGCATCGCTGCCCCACTGGCACTGGACGACCGGAAACCCCTGGATCGCTGAAAGCCGCAGCAGACAGCGCTGCGTTCGCCGCAATGCCCGTGAGGGCTCAACGGTAGCGGCCCAGAAGCCGTTCACTGCCCCACCAGAGCGCGGCCATGCCGCCGCCCGTCACCAGACCAAGCCAGCGCCAGCCCTGCGGGCCCAGCGGCACGATCCCCAGCCCATGGCCCAGCACCGGCAGGATCATCAGCAGCAGGAACGGCCCGGTGTAGCGGCAATGCACCCGACCGCAGCGTCGGGAATTCAGCACGCAGGCGCTGCCCATCCACGCCAGCGCCAGCACCCAGACCCCCGTCTTGAGCAGGTCCGGCAACGGGATGGCCAGCAGCATCGCGCCAAGCGGCAGCCACCAGGCGAGAATGCTGCTGCGCGCGGTGTCGAGAAAGTCGGTGGAGGTTCGCTCGCTCATGTTCTCAGCCCGCGCAACATGACAGGGCGGCCACGTCCTTTTCAAAGGTCTGCGCGGCAAGCTTCAGCCCCTCGACCGTGGTGAGATAGGGCATGATCGTGTCGCCCAGCGCGTCGTAGGTCAGCCCGGCCCGCAGCGCCATCGCGGCGGTCTGGATGCTGTCGCCTCCCTCGGGCGCAAGGATCTGCGCCCCCAGCAGCCTCTTGCTGCCCACCTCGGCCACCAGCTTGATCAGCCCGCGCGTGTCGCGCGCGGCCAGGGCGCGCGGCACGGCGGAAAGCGGCAGGACCGAGGTGCGCACCTCGTGTCCCGCGGCACGCGCCTGCGCCTCGCTCAGCCCAACGCCCGCCACCTGCGGATCGGAGAACACGACCCAGGGCATCGCACTGTTGTCATAGGTGCGCGCCTCACCCGCGACCGCATTCTTCGCCGCCAGCTTGGCGCCATAGGCCGCCATGTAGACAAACTGGTCGCGTCCGGTGACGTCGCCCGCCGCCCAGACCCTGGGGTTGGCCGTGCGCATCTGAGCGTCCACATTGATACCGCCGCGCGCGTCCGTCATGATCCCGGCGCCGGCAAGGTTCAGCCCGTCACTGTTCAGCACCCGACCCGTCGCCAGCAACAGCCGCTCGGCGCGCAGCTCTTCGCCCCTGGTGCCTGTCAGACGGACACCGCCCGCATCCGGCGCGACGCTTTCGTAACCGTCGAATCGCGCCAGCGTGATGCCGTCTTCCGCGAGATACCCCTCCAGCATGGCCGAAACTTCCGGCTCGGCCTCGGGGAGCACGCCGCGCCGGCTGACCAGCGTCACCGCAACACCTGCGCGAGCGAAGATCTGCGCCAGTTCGACGCCGATGTAACCCGCCCCCAGCACCAGCAGCGAGGCGGGCAGCGCCGTCAGCTCCAGCGCCGTGGTGCTGTCGAGCGTCGCCACACCTTCAATTCCGGGGATCGCGGGCAGATGCGGGCGCGATCCGGTCGCTATGATGACCTTGCTGGCTTTGAGCAGAGCACCATCGACGGTGAGATTGCCACCCTCGTCGAAAGACGCCCGGCCCTCGATGTAGTCGACCGCCTCGTATCGCGGCAGCACGTCCACGTATTTGGCGCCGCGCAACTCTTCCACCAGCGCCTGTTTCTGCGCGACGGTGGCCGCCCAGTCGCTGACGCGCGCCTTGGCCTCGATCCCATCGAACCGGTCGGCGGCGCGGGCGTGATGCAGGGTTTCAACCGCCCGGATCAGCGTTTTGGACGGCACGCAGCCGACATTCACGCAGGTGCCGCCAAGCGTGCCCGCGCCGATCAGCGCAACGCGCGCCCCGGCCTCGGCGGCGGTGATGGCGGCGGAAAATCCGGCCGATCCGGCACCGATCACGGCGAGATCATAGCCTTCGTTCCTTGGGGAGCAGCAGTCTTTCATGGGGGTATCCTTCTTAACGTGCAGGGCGGCGGCGCCAAAGTGCATAGAGAGTAAGGCTGATGAACACCGCCAACGCCGGCAACAGCACGTAGTCGAGCCAGCCCAGCATGGCCGAAAGCCCGACGACGCCAAGCAGGACAACCAGCACAGGCGTAAAGCAGCACAGCGCCACCAGTACGGTGCCGATCAGCCCGAACTTCAGCAGGCGGTCGTCCTTTCCCGACAGAGCGTCAGGTCGTGTCATGAGCCGGAATCGGGCGCAAGCGTCGCGCCATAGCCGACGCCGGTGACGGCGGCGATCAATGCCTCGGCATCGGTCACCGCATCGTCGTACCGCAGGAGATAGAGACCGTCCTCGGCCTCTCCTTCGACAAATTCCGCGATTTCCACTGTCTCCACGCGCTTGAGCGCGGTGGCGACAATGTAGCTGCACGATGGGCAGGTCAGCCCCGTGACATGCAGGCGGCTCGTGGCTTCCCCGGCGAGGACGGCGACGGGAGCCAGAAGGAGCGCGGCGGCGACAACAAGTTGTTTCATGGATCGTATCCTTTGGATCAGAAGGTCAGGACAAGCGGCGCGAGATATGGAAAGGCCAGCGCCAGCAACACCGTGGCCAGCGCACCCCAGAGAAGTCCGCGCATCAGTCCGCGATCCACCGGGCGGGCGCAGATGCCGGTGGCACACCCCTCGGCAGGGACCGGGCGGTATGCCTGCCAGAAGCCGTACCCAAGCGCGGCGGCGGCGAGGCTGAACGTCACCCATTTATAAGCATAAAGCGCAGTCAACTGGCCGATGAAGACGCCGGTGACGCCAAGGCTGACCAGCACCAGCGGCAGGATGCAGCAAGAGGTCATCGCAAGCGCGCCCAGCAACCCGGCGCCTGTCGCTGCCCAGCCGGATTTGTCGACACGCTCCTCGGGTGTGGCTTCGTGTTGTTCGCTGATCGTGTCGCTGGTCATGGGACCGTCTTTCGTTGTTCTTCCATCGCCAGCAATGTAGGGTCTGTAGCAACTACAGGATCAAGGAGAATTGCCATGCCGGACGATCACGTCCCTGCGAGCGACCTGAAGCGTTCCGACCTTGCGCGGATGACAGGATGCAATCTCGAGACGATCCGCTACTACGAGAGCGTCGGACTAATGCCCAACCCGCCGCGCAGCCCGGCAGGCCATCGCCGCTACGGCGCGGCGCATGTCGAACGGCTGGGTTTCGTGATGCGCGCGCGCGATCTCGGCTTCTCCATGGAGGAAATCCGTGGCCTGCTGTCGCTGGTCGATCACGGCAGCCATACCTGTGCAGAGGTTGAAAGGCTGGGGCGCCACCAGCTCGACGTGGTCCGCGCAAAGATCCAGGATCTTCGGAAGATCGAGACCACGCTCGCGCAAACCATCGCGCGATGCACGGGGGCCAGCACCCCGGATTGCCCGCTGCTCGACGTTCTCACACAGAAGCGCGCAACGTAGGGCTCGGAACCATCGGGCTGTGGAGAGTGGCCTGTCAGTCAGACTGCGGCGCAGCCCTCTCCTGACGGGTTGACGATGTGGGTTGCAGCGGATCCGCGCCGGATGCCCGGCGCTGCTGTGATCTTGCCCAACGGCCCGGAGATCGGTCTTGAAGCCTGCCAGTTCGGTGGGGGAAGCGGTGACCGAAGTCGACAGCCGAACGCCGTCCGGGCCGGGTCCGCAGCGGGCAACCCGGAATGTTTTCTGACCGACGGCAGGCAATGCGCGTGCCATCGGTGTCTCGCCGCGCCGGGGACATCACTGATGCACCTGGGCCCGCCGCGGCAGGGGCATGGCGCGCAGGTCCTTGTCCGGATGATCCACATTCCGCGATGGCCGGCGGCCTGTTCAGGGCTGAAGTCCCGACGGCACATGAAAGACCGATTGAACCGCTGCGCTTCTCCCAAAAAGCGGACCAATGAGCAGTCATTGGTCCGCGTGGCGTCGGTGCAGGTTTCTACAGGCAATATAACGGGACCGACAAGGTCAGGAGCGGGTAAGCAGTGTCTCCGGTTGCATCAACCGGAGCAGGTCGATTGCGGCACGATGCGCCGCATGGTTGGCTTTCAGGACGCTCTCGTGCAGAATGAGAACGTCGAAATCCTCTCTTTCAGAGAGGGCAAGCGCCGCAAACTTGGTTTGCTGGGCAGCCTGCAGCGCGGCGAACCGCGCATCGAGTGCGGAACGCGGATCAGGTGCGCGCAACGCGGCCTGAACCAGTTCCAGTATGTTGATGCCATTGAGCCTTTTGCGCTCCACAACTTCATCTGCCGTGCTGCCGCACTGGGGTGCGGTCACCGGCAGAACTTCGGACGATCCCTGCGGCCGGGACATTGGGGACAGAGGCTTGACCGCAGAATCGTCTAGCCAGGTCGGGGTCGTGTGCTCAATTGCGTGAAGCATTTGCTGCCTCCTCGTCTTGTTGCTTGTCCGGACACACTAGCGCATCGCGCTTACCCGGATTTGCGACATTCATGTCGGGAGTGTGACAAACTGTGTCTGAAGCCAGACGTGACACAGCCTGTCACAGTATTTCGCTTCGGAATGGGCGAAATCATGCTACCAAGGTTGCGTGTCGGCGCTGTGCCGCTTTGGGTAGCAAAAGCAGTTGGATACCGGAACCAAGCATATTCTGGTGGTCGATGACGATCCTGAAATCTGTGATCTCGTCGGACAGGTTCTGCTGCGCGAAGGCTATCGCGTCAGCCGGGCCGCGCACACCCGGGGCGCGCGCCAGAAACTCGCGAGCGGGGTTGTCGATCTGATGGTCCTGGATCTGATGATGCCCGGGCAGGACGGTCTGGCCTTCTGCCGCGAACTGCGGGGCCAGGATGAACTGGTGCCGATCATCATGCTGACGGCCAAGGGCGACGATTTCGACCGGGTGCTCGGACTGGAGATGGGCGCGGACGACTACCTTGCCAAACCGTTTCACAGCCGCGAACTGCTGGCGCGCATAAGGGCAGTGCTGCGGCGCAGCCACTCGGCCGGCGAACGCCCTGCGGATCCGGCGCGCCGGTTCATCCGCTTCGAGGGCTGGCGGCTCGACACCGCGAAGCGGGAACTTGTGTCGGACGACGATGTGGTGGTGCTGCTGGGCGGCGCGGAATACGAACTTCTGCTGGCCTTTCTGACCTGGCCGCAGGTCACGCTGTCCCGTGAAATGCTGCTGGATGCGACGCGCGGCCGTTCAGCGGTGATTTCGGACCGCAGCATCGACATCCAGGTCAGTCGGCTGCGCCGCAAACTGGGCGACGATCCGCGAACGCCCCGGATCATCAAGACGGTCTGGGGCGACGGCTACCTGTTCACTCCGGACATCGAGCCGTGATGCAGCGCCAGAGCATGCGCGTGCAGACAACGGTGATCATCATCGTGGCCTTCCTGCTCTCGCATGTTGCCGGCTACATCATCTATACGCTTGACCGCCGCGACGCACTTGAGATGACCGAGGCGATCGACATCGCCGAACGTGCGGCCGGGATCAGCCGGTTGACACGCGACCTGCCCTCTTCATGGCAGGGTGAGATCGTGCAGTTTTCCGACAGCCGGGCGTTCCGGGTCTGGACCAGCTCGCTCCCTGCGGTAGAGGCGCACGACATATCCGACGACGAAGGCGATATCCTCGCCTACCTCAGGTCGCAGGTGCCGCGCATCGCCGACCATGAAATGCGGGTATCGCTTGTTGACAGCATCAGCGACATCCGCCGTCTGCCGCCGTTCGGCACATCCAGCCGGAGCGGCGCCGCGGTGATCGCAGGCGACCCTTTCAATGACGGGCCCGGGCTCGCCATATCGATCCGGCATTCGGATATCGAATGGGTGAACTTCATCGGTGCGATCAATACACCCAAGTCGC
This sequence comes from Puniceibacterium confluentis, assembly GCF_007923445.1. GTDB lineage: Bacteria > Pseudomonadota > Alphaproteobacteria > Rhodobacterales > Rhodobacteraceae > Puniceibacterium > Puniceibacterium confluentis. The sequence goes on from NZ_VOJI01000044.1 coordinate 6,611, forward strand.
TGCTGCCCGAACTGCTGGCGATCAACCTGCTGTCCGCCGCTGTCGGGATTTCACTGGTCGCATTCTGGCTGGTGGGCCGTGTCACACGGCCGCTGGCCGAATTCGCGGACACCGCCGAGGGACTGGGCCGCGATCTGTCACGCGAGCCGATGCCGGTCCAGGGCCCGCGCGAAGTGGCGGTCGCAACCGAGGCGCTGAACGGGATGCAGCGGCGGCTGTTGCGTCTCATCCAGAGCCGGACGGACCTGCTTGCCGCCATTTCGCATGATCTGCGCACACCGCTCACCCAACTGCGGTTGCGGCTGGAACTGATGCCGGTGTCTGCGGACCGGCGCAAGGTGCTCCAGACCATCGACGACATGGATTCCACCATCGGAACCTTTCTGGCCTATGCCCGCGCGGCACATGAAAGCGAACTGGCGTCGCGCATCGACCTCGGGGCCCTCGTCAGCAGCATCTGCGATGATCTCGCCGATTGCGGTGCACCGGTCAGCTGTGATTGCAGCGCGGGACTGATCGTCAGATGCAAACGGCTGGCGATCAAACGCGCCATCACCAATCTGGTCGACAATGCCCTGAAATACGGCGGGCAGGCCGAAGTCTCGGTGGCGCCCTGCTCTGCCGGCGTTGTCGTGCGCATACAGGATCACGGTCCCGGCATCCCGGATGCGGAAATCGACATGGTGCTGAAACCGTTCTACCGCGGCAAAGCGGACCCCGGGAGGGCGCGCCAGCCGGGGACAGGTCTGGGCCTGTCCATCGCCCAGGCCATACTCGAGGATCATGGCTGTGAACTCAGGTTGACCAATCCTGTGCAGGGCGGGCTTCGGGCAGAGATCATCATGCCATTGGCCGCGGCTGCACCGCGTGCCTGATGGCCAATCTGACCGGGCGCCACACAGACCGCCGGACGCAGCGGCGCGGTAGGGCCGGACCTGCGCGCAATGTTGCCAAAAGGCCATGATGGCCGCGCGGTCACGAAATTGTATGAAGCCTTCCAGCACCGGAACGATTGACACGATGGCATTTGCCCGACATCTCTTGCGCATGACAGTCGAAGCCCGCCTTGTGAAAGTTCTTCAGGCTCTTTCGTGCCTGGCCTTGGCTTTGGCGCTGGTGCTGTCTCCGCCTTCTGCCGCGCACGCCCACGAGGCCAGCCACAGCGGAAGCGCGATGGCTGTTTCCGTCGCTCACATGGACCACGCGGCCATGGGCCACGGCGAACGGGCCGGCCCTCAGGGCGGCGACCTCCTTGCCGGGACCGACGGGGGCGACGATGAAGGTCCGCAGCAGTGCTGTAACGGGATCTGTCTGACCATCGCTTTGTCGGACGGACTGCTTCCGGATCTCAAATCCGGTCCGGACGGACATGAGGCGATCCTGCCTCCCCGGCTGATTGCCTATGATCCGATCGGCTTTCTGCGGCCGCCGAAATACCAGAGCTGATCGCGGGCCCCTGAACGCGGGGTCCAACGCGCCGCGCGGTGACCGTGCGCGCACAGGCAAAACGCTCAGGTAATCACATGAAAACTTACTTCGCTGCGGGGGCCTGCGCCCTCGGACTCGGGGCCTGCACGCAGGCACCGACGCCGCTTCCGGATGTGACGGCGCAATTGACCGCCTCACAACCGGCCATCCTGTCCCCGGTTTCACATGCTGATCCCCTGGCAGGCTACACCCACCGTGGACCTGTCGGGCCACGCGACTGGCGTCTGCTGAACCAGGAACAGGCAGGGGGCCACTGATGCGCGCCGTCAAACTCCCGCTGGCTCTTGCTGTTCCGCTCGTGCTCGGCGCCTGTGCCACCGCCATCCCCGGCATTTACACCGAACAGAAGGCGGGCTTCGCGGCGGTCTCGTCCCAGACCAGCGCGGCCATCGGCAAACGCACGGCCTTTGCCACCACGCAGGACGAAAACGCGGCTCTGGCGCGGGACGTCAAGGCGATGGTGCATCGCAAGACGATCTCGGCTGACACGGCCGTGCAGGTTGCCCTGCTCAACAACAAGGGGTTGCAGGCCTCTTATGCCAATGTGGGGTTGTCCGCGGCCGAGGCCTGGCAGCAGTCGACGCCGGAAAATCCGCTGGTGTCGGTCGGTGTCCTCGGCATCGGCGCCGCCGAACTGGGCGCCTACCGCGCCATCGAGGGCATGATTGCCACCAACATTCTGGACGCCAGAACCCGGAAACAGCGTGTGGCCCTGGCCGATGTCAGCTTTCGCACCGCGCAGGCAGAAGCGGTGAACGACACGCTGGCGCTTGCAAACGAAACCCGCATCGCATGGGTCAATGCGGTGGCGGCCTTCGAGGTTGTGAGCTACCTCAACCGCGCCAAGGCGACGTCGGACGCCGGGTCGGAACTGGCCCGCAAGCTGGGCGAAACCGGTGCGCTGAACAAGGCCGGACAGGCCCGGGAACAGGCCTTCAACGCCGAAATCGCCGGGCAGCTGGCCAGGGCGCGGCTGGATGCCACCCGTGCAAAGGAAGACCTGACCCGGCTGATGGGGCTCTGGGGCAGTGACGTCGACTATTATGTGCCCGATGCCCTGCCCGCCCTGCCCCGCTCGGTCGGGCGGATCGCCAACCTGGAAGCCAAGGCTCTGCGCAACCGCGTCGACCTGCGGGTGGCACAGCTTGGCCTCGAGGCGCAGGCGGCGGCCTTTGGTCTGACCGACCAGACCCGGTTGCTGACCGATCTGGAGATCATCGCCGGGCTCGAGACCGAGCGCGAGGCGGAGGCCGGCGGGATCGAAACCGCGACCACGCCGCAGGTCGAGCTGGAATTCGTGATCCCGATCTATGACACCGGCAAGGCGCGGATGCGCAAGGCCGAGATGAGCTATCTTCAGGCCGCCAATGTGCTCGCGGAAAAGGCGGTGAACGTGCGCTCCGAGGCGCGCGGCGCCGAGGTCGCCTATCACGCCTCGTACCGCATCGCCCGGCACTACCGGGATGTGCTGGTGCCGCTGCGCACCACGGTCGAGGAAGAGGGCCTGCTGTCGTACAACGGCATGATCACCAACACCTTTGAGCTGTTGCAGGACGTGCGCGAAAAACTGAGCGCGCAACTGGAGGCGGCCGGCGCGAAACGCGAATTCTACCTCGCGCAGGCAGAGGTGACCGCGGCGATCTATGGCGGTGGTTCAGGCGCATCGGAGGGCGGCACAGGGGCCGCGATTGCCGCCGGCGGCGGAGCAGGACATTGAGGGCACAAAACATGATGAACAGACGTCAATTGCTCGGGGCCGGGGCTGCCGGGGCCGCACTTGTGTCGTCGCAGGCCTGGGGCCAGACGATGAACCGCGGCCTGCCGGAGGCCGCCGTGATGGACAGTGCGGCCACGGTCGTCACGCCGCGCCCCACATCCGGGCCGGATTATACACCGGTCGTCACGCTCAATGGCTGGACCCTGCCGCATCGGATGAACAACGGGGTGAAGGAATTCCACCTGGTCGCGGAACCGGTAGAGCGCGAACTTGCCGACGGCATGATTGCGCATCTCTGGGGCTACAACGGTCAATCCACCGGCCCGACAATCGAGGCGGTCGAAGGTGACCGGGTGCGGATCTTTGTCACCAACCGGTTGCCGGAGCACACCACCGTGCATTGGCACGGCATGATCCTGCCGTCTGGCATGGACGGGGTCGGCGGGCTGAGCCATCCCGGTATCCCGCCGGGCAAGACCTATGTCTACGAATTCGACCTGATCAAGTCGGGCACCTTCATGTACCACCCCCACGCCGACGAGATGGTGCAGATGGCGATGGGGATGATGGGCATGTTCGTGGTCCATCCCAAAGACCCGTCCTTCATGCCGGTGGACCGGGATTTCCTGATCATGCTGAACGCCTTTGACATCGACCCCGGCACCTATGTGCCGCGGGTGATGACGATGGCGGATTTCAACCTGTGGACCTGGAACAGCCGGATCTTTCCCGACATCGACCCTCTGGTGGTGAATCAGGGCGACAAGGTGCGGGTGCGCGTCGGCAACCTGACGATGACCAACCACCCGATCCACATGCACGGTTACGATTTCAAGGTGACCTGTACCGACGGCGGCTGGGTGCCGGAATCGGCGCAGTGGCCCGAGGTCAGCATCGACATTCCCGTGGGCGCGATGCGGGCCTACGAATTCGTTGCCGATCATCTCGGGGACTGGGCGATCCATTGCCACAAGTCCCATCACACGATGAATGCCATGGGCCATGACGTGCCGACCTTCATCGGCGTCAACAAGACTCAGCTGACCAAGAAGATCCGCGCGTTCCAGCCGGAATATATGCCCATGGGCACCGCCGGCATGGCGGACATGGGTGTGATGGAAATGCCGCTGCCGGACAACACGATTCCGATGATGACCGGCTGGGGCCCGCATGGGCCGATCGAGATGGGTGGCATGTTCTCGGTCGTGAAGGTGCGCGAGGGCATCGACGCCGACGATTACGAGGATCCCGGCTGGTACGAAAACCCGCCGGGGGAACAGGCATATGAATGGACCGGCGAATTGCCCGAGTTCAGCCGGGTCGATGACGCCCGGACGCGCCTGACCGACAAACCCAGGTCGCGGGGCTGACGGGCCCTGCGACACCCAATCCACCTTAATCAACCTACAGGACACACAATGAAGACACTTCTAATCAACTCCGCCCTGTCACTTGTTCTTGGCGGGTCGGCCTTTGCCGCGGGGACGCATTCGGGCGATCACTCGGGCGGGCATGCCAGCACGACAATCGCGGACCACGGTCACGACATGATGGCCGTCGGCACCCCCGGCGGTGACACCATCAGCCGCACCGTCGAAGTTTCCATGAAAGAGACCGACGACGGCATGGTGTTCGAGCCCGCGTCGCTGGAATTCGCCGCCGGCGAAACGGTGAAGTTCGTGCTGACAAACGCAGGCGAACTCGAGCACGAGTTCGTGATGGATACCGCCGACAAGAACCAGGAACACAAGGTTCTGATGGCCAAGATGGACATGGAGCACGACGACCCCAACTCCATCCGCCTGGACCCAGGTGCCGAGGGCGAGATCGTCTGGACCTTTTCCAATGCCGGCACGTTTGAATTCGCCTGCCTGATCCCCGGTCACTACGAATCCGGCATGCATGGCCCGATCACCGTCAACTGAACCTCAACCACACACCCACTCAAAGGAAACCGACATGACCATTCTGAAAACACTGGGACTTTCCACACTTGCGCTCGCGCTGTCGGCGACATTCGCTCTGGCCGAAACCTACACCAAGGGCACGGTCAAGAAGCTGGACGCCAAGGCCGGCAAGGTGACCATCATCCATGAAGAACTGGTGGATCTGGAAATGCCCGCGATGACCATGGTGTTCCGCGCGGACGAGGTGCTGATGGCCAAGATGTCCGAAGGCGACGCCATCGAGTTCGTCGCCGACCGCGTCAAGGGCAAGCTGACAGTCACCGCATTGAAGTGAGCCGCGGCGGCCCTGTCGCCGCCCTGCCTCAATCTCGGGTCCAGCGGCACACCGCTGGGCCCACCCCGATGCGAACGCGGAAGATACCGCGCGCCCCCGAGCAGTGAGAAATCTCGATGAGGACGATCCTGTTACCCATTGCGCTCGGCGTGGTCGTTGCCGCACCTCTCTCGGCTGCGGACGGCCCGCCGCCGCCCCCGGTGCCCCCCTATGACAGCACAGCCGAAGCGCCGCGCTTTGGCCGCCCCGGCACCCTGGAAGACGTCACCAGAACCGTTGAAATCCGGCTTTACGATACAATTGCCGGATCACGCCTGTTCGAGCCGCGCGCCATCTCGGTCGAGACCGGAGAAACCGTGCGCTTCCGGATCGTGAATGTCGGCACCGGCAGGCACGAATTCTTTCTCGGCAACCTGCAGGAGATTGCCCAACATCGCGACCGGATGGTGCGGGACCCGGACATGCCACACGACGGGCCGAATTCGATCTCGCTGGAGCGGCGCCAGTCCGGCGAGGTCATCTGGACCTTTGATCAGGTCGGCGCGGTGGATTACGCCTGCTTTGTGCCCGGTCACATAGATGCCGGAATGCGGGGCCTGATCGTGGTCCTCGCCCCTCGGAAACCGAAGCCCAGGGACTGACGGGGGCGCAGCGGCGCGCCAGGTCTCGCAACGTGATGGCTGTCACCGACTTCGAACCGGGGCACGGTTTCCGGCGTCAGCTGCACATCCGGATGAACACGCCGGATAAAACCTTGCCTACGGGTATGCCGCGAAGCCGCCGACGTGATCCCCCTGAACCGCATCCGGACCGGCCTTCCCGACAGCCTGGCGGCACGTGAGGACCGCCAGGCGATATTCGCTCTCGGATCGACTGCCTTGACCATCCGGATACGGGACGACACCACAACAGGGAAAGACGTGGCCGGTTTGCGATCAGCAACCCGTGAATATCCCAGGCCAAACAGTTCCGTGTCCGGGGCGACACAGGGCGATGGTCGCAGACTGCCACTTGGCTGACCACCCAGCCCCCTTGCACGCACTCGCGCGGTGGGGTCTTGACACAGGGTCAAATTAGATAGACTGGTCTACCTAGAATAGGGAGCCACCGATGTCACAGACCGCAGTCAGACTGCCCAGCGCCCGTGACCGGCTGATCAAGGCGGCGGCAGACCTTTTCTACAACGACGGCATCGCCGCGACTGGCATCGACGCGATCACGCGGCGGGCCGGTGTTGCCAAGCAGAGCCTCTACAACAACTTCTCGTCCAAGGCCGAACTGGTGGCCGCCTATATCGACGCCCGCCATGCCGAATGGCTTGCCCTCTACGCCATCCGGGAAGCGGCCGCCGTGGGAGCCAGGGAAAAGATTCTCGCCGTGTTCGATGCTTACGGCGACCATGCCGCCGGTGCCTATGAACGCGGGTTTCGCGGCTGCGGATTGCTGAACGCCGCCGCCGAACTGACCAGTGGCGACGACGCTCGCCTGGCTGTGCGCCGCCACAAGGAAGACGTTGATGCCATCCTGGCATGCCAGCTGAAGACACTCCTTCCGGGGGCACCGGAACAGGCCGAACACCTTGCGGCGCATCTGTCCTTTCTGCTGGAAGGCGCGATGACCCGGGCCGGTCTCGAAGGGAACGGCAGGCGGGTTGTTCAGGCGCGCGCAATCGCCCGTGACATCCTGGACACCCTGTGAACAGCGCGCACGCAGCTGTGGCGTCCGAACGGGCCACGGGCATCGCCGCCTGCCTGCTGGCCGCCACCGCCTGGGGGACAACCGGCACAGCGGCCACATTTGCACCGGACGTATCCGCCGTCGCCATCGGTTCGGCGGCCATGGGGCTGGGCGGACTGATGCAGGCGCTCTTCGCCCTGCGGGGGTTCCGCACCTGTCTGCCCGACCTCGGCCGGAACTGGATTCTGCTTTTTCTTGGCGCGGTATCGGTGGCGATCTATCCGTTGGCGTTCTACGCCGCGATGCGCTTTGCCGGCGTCACCGTCGGCACCGTCATCGCGATCGGGTCAGCGCCGCTTTTCTCTGCCCTGATCGAAAACCGCATCGAGGGCAGCAGACTGACGCCCCGCTGGGCCATTGGCGCCGGAATCGGAATTACCGGCATGGCGCTTCTCAGCGTGTCGGACGGAGGACAGGTCAGCACAGCCCCCAACATGGCGCTGGGTGTCGGCCTCGGGCTGGTCGCCGCAGCAACCTACGCGCTGTATTCCTGGACCGCGCGCCGGCTGATGCGCCGGGGGGTGCGGTCCCGCGTCGCGATGGGTGCCACATTCGGACTGGGCGGGCTGTTTTTGATGCCGGTGCTCTTTGCCACCGGCGGCGCCTTCCTTGCGTCCGCCACGAATTTTGCGGTCGGGGCTTACATGGCGATTGTGCCGATGTTTCTGGGCTACATCGCCTATGGCATCGCCCTGGCCCGGATACCGACGCGTCAGGCCACGACAATCACCCTGTTCGAGCCGGTCGTGGCGGCAATGCTGGCCGTGCTCGTCGTCGAGGAACGCCTGTCATCCACCGGCTGGCTCGGCGCCGGGCTGATAGTGGCTTGCCTGTTCTGGATGGAACTGCCGAAACCGCGCCGCTGACCCGAGCCGATTTGTGCGACAGAGCCTGACTTGCGCGCCAGGGCGTCAGACAGTGCCGCGGCGTTGTTGCGCAACTCGCGCTTGAGGGGTGACAGCCCCTTAGCCCACTGACGTCATGCCACAGGGACGGTCTCGGCGCTGCCGAGGGCGTTGAAGTGGTTATAAGGGCGATGCGGATGTGGATTTCGGCGGTCTGGCGGTCGGGGTCTCTTGCCA
>NZ_VOJI01000045.1 GCF_007923445.1 Puniceibacterium confluentis
CATGGGTCTTCCTCCTTCGTCCATTCAAAGGTGGAAAATTCCAGTTCGCAATGGCCCGGATACCGGGGGGAAGGTCACTTTGTCCGCGATGTTTTCATTAAATGGTCGAAAATGCTGCGCGATGCGCGAAGGTTCGGTGAAGCCGCACAGCGGCGCTGATCGTTAAGTTGAGCGGCAGCAAAGGGTCGTCAGTTACGTGAGAGTTTTCGCCGCACGTGCCAGATCGATGTGGCAGGAGGTAGGCAGTTTAGGCTCACAGCTGCTTTGCGGCAGCGCATCACGAGGACACCGGGCCCAAACCGCCTCGGCGACTTTAGCGACCGGCGGCAGGCAGCCCTCCACGACATTCGTGCCTGGTGAAGCGACATCGATGCTGCATGTGCGAGATTTTGATGCCACATTCCCAGAAGCAGACACTCGGAAAGGCGTTGGGGCAACCTACGATGCTGCAGGCTGCACAGGCGACAACAATGCGCAGCGAGACGCCTTAGCAAACACAGTCTTCTGACGAGGCGGGCGGGGTTTCATGCTGCGATGCTGCGCGCAGAAACTGCCGTTCGCCGCAAGCGCATCATCCAGGCACACCCGACCGGCAGCAGAGCGGACACGACCGTCGTTTGTGATGTCCCTATGCCGGAAATCAGTGAACGTTGCGCTGCGTGGTGATCTGTCGTTGCCGACAATAACAGGATGCCTCGATTGACACTTCAGCTCGCGCTTTGGCCTTGTCGAGTTGTAGCTTGATGTGCGCGGCTTCCACCGTTTCACCTCGCCGCGTTAGGCACTCGTGCAGGCCGTGCAGGCTCCAGACGTTGCCGGGATGCTGGCAGGCCCTGCTCAGCGTGTCGTCGAGACCGAGATCGGCGCGATAGACTGCTTCGGCTTCATCCACCTGACCTTGCTCCAAAAGCAGCGCGCCCAACGCATGTCGCGTTGGTTGCATCCAGCCCCAAGGTTCATCATAGGGCAGGTTGTCGTCAATCTCGACCGACTTGCGCAGATGCGCAAACGCTGCGTCGTGCTCCCCTTTGTGGTAGGCGAGTTCACCCAACATCATTTGCTCGGCGACTTTCAGGATGTCGCGACAGGTGTTGTTGAACAGCATCCGGCTACCTGACACCTGATCCAGTGCGCCGTGGAACAGAGCCTTCTCAACCTCAGCTTCGGCAATCTGGCGCGTGTTTGCCAGTGCAACTGTGCGCGCGTAGCGCATCATGGCCAAGGTGACGCTGTAGAGATCTTCGTCCTCAGGCAACTCCTGTGCCAAGATATCCTGCCAGCGTCCGAAGCGGATCAACACATGTTGCTTCATTGAAATGAAGCCCTCGAACCAATCGGCCATCGGTCGCAGCGTATCTGCGGGCAGCGTAGAAATCAGTTCCTCTGCCGCCTCCAGAGCCCTTGAAGGCTGACCGAGGAACATCGCGCCGTAGATTTTGAAATGGTAATTGTGGCAACGATAAACGGAATAGAAATTTTCCGCCCCCTCGTGCGCGAGAAATTTTCTGTCTGCCTTAATGGCGGTGTCGTTTCGCAACACGACGTTCATATAGTCGCCGCAGAGCACATCAATGTGGGTCGGCATGTGCAAAAGGTGACCCGCGTCGGGCACCAGCGTGCTCAACGCATCACCGTGGCGAAGTGCCTTTTCAGGTGTCGGGGACATTTCCATCAGGTGAATATACATATGCAACAGCCCCGCGTGCGACCATGCGCCGGGAAGAGATGCAAAGGCGCTCTCGAGGATTGAGATGGCTTCAAGCGTACTCGCGCCTTTCGCAGGTTGACCGGTCGGCAAATCCCAAAGCTGCCAAGGTGTCCGGTTCATGATCGCCTCTGCAAACAATGCGCACACGTTAAGGTCATCTGTGAAGTCCGCATGCACCTTGCGCATCGCATCCGCAAAAGCATCGTTCCACGGTCTAAAGTCCTCGACATTGGCTGAGTCGGGATAACGGGACGGCAGCGCGCGGATCAGAGCCTGCTCAACTGGCGTCAGACGATCAAGAAACTGAAAGGCGGCGCGGATCGAGCTTTGCGCCAGCTCAATGCAGTTTGGCTTTTCGTCCTCTTCGAAGGTCTCCCAGGGCTTGTTGTAGTTAGGCCCGATGCAATAGCTGATGCCCCAATGCGCCATAGCACAAGTAGGGTCTTCCGCCAGAGCGTTGCGAAAACAGGCGATGGCCTCCTCATGGTTATAGGCATAGGTCCAGGCGAGGCCGCGGTCGAACCACACTTGCGCATCGTTAGACGTCGTTGTGACCGCACAGGTGTAGGAGCCAAGGTCATAATATCCCATAGCAAACCTCCTTATGTGAGCGTCATGCTATGAGGATCCGCCTTGTTTGGATAGTACCCACCTGCGGTCGAAGCAGACGCTCACTGCGCTTCGCATTTACGGCTGCTAAGGGCCGGTCACGTCGAGCCCGTCCGTGCCGCAAGTGCGAATCTGTCCATCGGCAGCGAGGTTAGTTTGGGCTCCAAGCGGACCTGCGGCGTTGCAGCGTGACCTCCTTGCCAGACATCCTTCCGATCAACACACGCGGCCCTCAGCGGACTTTGAGACCGAAGGTTTTCGCCGCAGTGCGGCGTCGCCAGACCGGCCGTTCATGCATCGCTCAGCATTTGCGGATTCCGATGCAAGTGCAGTGCAATCGGACTGAAGCTCTATCACCACTATGAGTTAATCAGAACCGAAGAACACTGCTCGAACGCAGAGGGCAACCGGGCAGCCGGCAGCCCCGTGCGTCATTCAGGGAACGATCTTAAAGACATCGCCATGAGCGACGTGGCGGTCATTGGGTAGGTGCGCAAGTCATGCGTCTTTTGATCTCGGTCCTGCCGGAAATCGGAACGTTCGGAGGGGGACTCGGCTACACCGCGATTGGAGGCCCCGGTTTTTGCGATGCTTGCATGATCATTGAAAGGTAAGAGTGACGCCGCATCAGGAATCGATGCAGCTCTTCCGGGTATTCGGGACCGACGGCATTGAGGACGGACGGTCGGCGTGCCAGCGCCTTGCGCCAATCCAGCAGCCGAAACCGGCCGGGGAGAATACCGAATTCGCCCACCTGATCGAAGGTGTCGAAGTAGCGAAACACCGGTCCGAAGACTGCATCGACGAGCGTGAACTGTGCGCCGCCGAAGAATGGTCCGGGGCCAAGGTGCGTTTCCAAACGCGAGAACTTCCCGGTCAGTGCCTCCACTTTCAATGCAAACGCGGTCTCATCTCCGGCCGAGTAGAAGCCTGCGATGTCGTTCAGGATCGAAGAGCCGAACTCGATCCAGCCGCGATGACGTGCGCGCTCCAGCGGATCGGCGGGGTGAAGGGGGTTCGGTTGCGTGTCCTCGAGATATTCGAGGATTGCAGTGGATTCAAAGATTGCGGTGTCGCCCGCGATCAGCACCGGGGTCTTGCCCAGTGGCGATATCCTTAGAAACCAGTCTGGTTTGTTTGCAAGATCGATATAAAGGCGATCAAAGGCGACCCCCTTCTCGGCCAACGCAATGGCTGCGCGCTGAACATAAGGGCAGAGCGTGTGGCTGATCAGGGTGAGCTTGGCGGTCATGCCGGAAACCCCTCGATGTTGGCCGGCGCGATCTGTGGCCGGACGGCAGAAGCACCAAGGCTGGGATCGGGCGTTCTGGGTACGATGAAATGACCATCCTTTCCCGGGCGGCGGATCGCAAAGGCATCATCGTCGAAGTAATGCGTGCGATAATCGGCAAACGAGACTGTGTCCGACACGCCGGGCACCGCCAACATGGTTTCGAGGTGCGCCTGCAGGCCCGGGAAGTCCCGCCACTGCAGGTCCAGGATCATGAAGGCACCCTGATAGGCGGCATCGAACCGGATCGCCGTCGCAAACAACAGAATGTCGGCTTCGCTCAGGCTGTCGCCCCAGACATACCTGTACCCCGTCAATCTGAGGTCCAGCTCGGTCAGGGCCTCGACAAAGTGCCGCCGCGCCGCGTCGTAGTCAGCTTGATTTCTTGCGAACCCGATCCGGTAGACGCCGATATTCACCCTGTCCTTGATCCAGTCGCACCACATTGCGAGGCTCCGATGGCGGGTCGCGGGGATCACCTCGGGCCTCGCCTCGACAGCGGAGAACGCGGCCATAAACTGCGCCAGGATTTCATCCGATTCGGTACTGGCGATGGCATTGCGCTCGCGGTCCCACAGCACCGGAACGGTGACCCGGCCGGTATAGGCGGGATCGTTGGCCCGGTAGACCTCCCAGAGCGCTGTGGCACGCGGGACTGGCGCCGAGGCGTCTGCCGCAAAGGTCCAGCCCGATGGCCCGCCCAGCCAGGGATTGGCCAGCGTCACCGGCATTTTCCCGGTCAGGCCGAACATTGCGTGCGCCATAAGTGCCCGGTGCGCGAAGGGACAGGCGCGCGCGGCATAGAGGTGATAGCTCTCGGGCCGCGCGCGCAACCTGTCGGGGTTGATCCCCACCGCTGGCGCCGGAGTTCTAAAAGAGGTGGCGATATCTGCGGTCCAGCCTTCCAGCTCTTCCAGATTTCGGTGCCAGGTTCCGTTGATCATTCCACGCATTGCCTTGTCCTCCGGTGGTGGGGTGTCGGTGCGGGTCGGCGGGCTTCATCTTTCGAAGATCCGTCGAACTTCCTCCGGCGTGATGCCCATGTCCTCGAGCCGTTCGGCCGGCAGCCGACTTAGTTTCTGCCTATTGCGGTGACGCTGGTTGCACCTGACCAGCCATTGCAGGAGTCTCAGCGAGAGCGGCCGGTGTGACGGCCGAGTTTCTGGAACTTCAGGTGCCCTGCATCGGGTTCTTGAAGAATTCGCAAGCATTGGCTCATTCCTTTCATGCCGACGCAGCTGGCTTCAGCAGCGGTGTCGAGGGTTTCATTGCATAGGCGCCTTCACCCAACAGGGCCTGCGCCACTGCCAGCAGCGTCAGGTAGGCCGGGTACTCCCAGCCGCCATTCGGGTAGGCGAACATCCATCCGTTTCCGAGGTGCGCCCAGGTTGCTCCTGCCAGGATCGGCACAAGCGCCATCGACACCCAGCGGGTCTGGACGCCCAGAACCAACATGATGCCGCCCACGGCCTCAACGGTGGAAACCACGTAAGCCAACCAACCGGGCAGCCCGATGGACTGAAAGAACGCCGCCGTGCCCGGCAGGGTGAAGATGAAAAGCTTCAGGATCAGGCTGTGGGTGATGGACATCAGTCCCAGCGCCGTTCGAAGGAGAAAAACCCCGATTTCGATTTGCTTTCTGTGCGTGATGAGGTCCTCCTGAATATACATGCAACTGCATCTATATTGCGCCTGAGGTGTCGGGGAGTCAATGTTGATGCAATTGCATCTTTGTGATTAAATGAGGTCATGGAAGATCTCACACCCGCCACCATCGCCGCTTGGACCACGCTGATGACGGTCAGCCGAACGCTGTTGGAACAGGTGGAGGGCGCCCTCAAAGCAGAAGGATTACCGTCACTTAGCTGGTATGATGCGCTGTTGGAGATCGAGAAGTCGGGAACTGAAGGCATTCGCCCCTACGCTCTGAAATCCAAACTGCTGCTGCCGCAATACGGAACATCACGATTGCTTGACAGGCTTGTCGCCGCCGGGTTGATCGAGCGACTGTCCTGTGATGACGACAAGCGCGGGTACTCGGTCCGGATCACCGAGGACGGGCGCAAGCTGCGCCGGGACATGTGGCCTGTCTACCGCGATACGCTACGGGGTAATTTCGAAGATCGGCTGACAGATGAAGAGATTAAAACGTTGAACAGCCTCCTCGGAGCGCTTGGCACAACCATCAATGATTGAGGTCTTGCGCGGCCGTCTCATGGCCAGTGAAACCCATCGAATTGGCTTCAACGTCCACGTGACGCACTCAATGCCTTGGACGAAGGTGGCGCACATCTACCGAAAGACATGAAGCCTGCAAGTGGTTCAGCTTATGGAAGGCGACGCCAGAATTGACAGCACCCTAAAGTAATTAGGCTATGCCCTGGAAGACGTGCTGGCAATCGCTGAAACGGAGAAAATTCAAGTACCTCGGGCCGTTTCGCAGAGACGGCCCAAAGGAGGCATTCACCAGGTCGGTTCACGCCGCATTACAGCTTCACCAGACCAGCCGTTCGTGCCTCGCGCAGCATTTTCGAGAAGCGAGTGACGGCAGTGCGGACGGAGCGGACGTCTCTGCAATAAAAGCTCAGGCAATCAGTTTTCGCTGAATTGCGAAAGGACTCAGTCCCAACCATGTCTGGATGGAATCGGAAATCTCGAGCGCTCCACTAAATTCGAACTTGTCGGCCTGTGCGGCTACGTTGGTGACGCCCATCCAGATGGCGGTCATTGTCCGCAGATCGGTGGTGACGAAAAGATCAACGTCAAACCCAGGATCGGCCCAGCAAAGATCGACGTCACCCGCCGCTTCGATCACCAGCCACCAGTTCTGTTTGGTAGACGGAAGATCGTGATAGATGAACTGAATGACCACGCGCTGTTTCGGCAGCGGGTCGGGATTGAGGTTCCGGCGCATGTCCCACATCAGAAGCGATGGGTCGAGGTTCCTGAGGGACAGGGATGACTCAACCCACTTCTGCCCCCACATGCCCATTGATATCACAACCTCGCGCACGTCCTGACCCGCGTCCGTTAGCCGATATTCGAACACGCCCCTCTCGGACGGCACCGGCGTCTTTTCGACGATCCCCGCCGCTTCGAGATCTTTTAGACGTTGCGACAAAAGCGTTGGAGACATCTTTGGCACGCCTCGGCGCAGGTCGTTGAAACGCGTCGAACCCGCGATCATTTCGCGAAGCAGAACCATCGTCCAGCGTGTGCAGAGAACCTCGGCGGCCATGGCGAGCGGGCAGAACTGTTTGTATCCGGCATTTGACATGGTCACCCTTTCCAAGTTTGACCCCAAAGTAGGCACTTGATTGTCGATGCATAGTCCAGAAACTGTATCACCCGATCCAGTCTTGGGACTAGATACGATCAACGGCGTTCTGCAGGCTTCCGGTATCAGGCGCAGCACACCCGCTGCGTCCATGAAAAGGAGCACACTAATGACCGTTTATCTTATCGCCGACATCAAGGTCACGAATGACGGCTGGGTCCCGGAATACGCAACAAACGTCCACAAGCTTGTCGAAAAACATGGTGGTCGCTACCTCTCCCGGAGCGGAAAGATAGAGACGCTGGAAGGCGCCGACAAAGACAGCACTCTGATGGCGATCCTGGAGTTCCCGACCCGCGAGGCGCTCGACAACTTCGCGACCGATCCCGAATATGCACCCTATGGCCGGGCGCGGCAGGCGGGAAGCGTCAGCAATTTTCACGTGATTGATGATACTGATATCGCAGGTGCGATCCCTTATCTGCGTGCGGGTTGACCCCGTACTATTGGTTGCAAAGCTGTTTTGATCAAGGAAGTAAACCATGGATGGAACGTCAAAATCCGAACTGGAGGTTTTGCGATCAGCGACCGCCGGACTGGCGGTAGAAGCGCGGGATCGGGCATTTGAGTTCGAGGATGCAAAGCAGTTGCCAGACGACTTTGTGGCAAAACTCAAGGCCGCAGGTGTCTACCGCCTGCTTGTAGCCCGATCACAAGGCGGGCTTGGCGGCAGCACGCGCGATTGGCTGGATCTGATTATCGCGCTTGCAGAATGTGACGGATCGACGGGCTGGGCCTGTGCGCATGGTGCAATTTGCAGCGCTTTGCTCGCCAACGTTGCCAATCAGGGCTTTGTCGCCGAGGCTATGGCCGATCCTGACATCAGCATCGCATGGTCCAATCTGCCACGCATCCAAAGTGCTGATTTCGTGTCTGGCGGCATGCAAATCTCGGGCGAGTGGGCTTTTGCAACGGGCTGCACTGCGGCGACTTTTCTGGGTGGCATGTTCGTGAAGCCGGGCACCGAGAAAAACGAAACACCGACCCGCATCGTCGCACTTGCACGGGGTGGCGAGGCCAAGATCAAACGTACTTGGGACCCTGGCGGGTTGGCGGCCACAGGTAGCCATAGTGTTGTGTTCGATGATCTGTTCATTCCTGATCAACAGATATTCGAATGGCCCGAGGTGAAGATTACCTCCGGTCTGGACACCGCGATATTCGCCACGGGTACTTGGCTGATCACGATGTGCGCCGCCGCAACCCATCTGGGCATCGCAAGGCGTGCGCTGGACGAGGCCCGTGCGCGGCTGGTGCATTCATCTGGCGCCAGTACAGGGCTGGGGGACGCGTCAAACAGCGAAGCCATCCGCATTCTGGAGCGGGCAGAAGGCATCCTCTTGTCGTGTCGGCTGGCGCTCTACGTCACTGCCGATGCTGTCTGGGACGCCCGCAAGCAGCTCCCAAAAATGCCGACGCAAGCGATCCGCGATGCTTCGCTTATCGGGGTCAGTACCGTGCATCAATGCAGCGAAGTTGTTCGTATGGCCTATGCACAAGGGGGGGCAGCATCGATCGCGCGTACCAGTGCGCTGCAAAAGTGCCTGCGTGACAGCAGTTGTCTGTCGCATCACGTTGCCGCGAATGCCACCTTTCTGGAGGCCCTCGGCCGTATTCGTATTGGACTGGACGGACTTGGCTACCAGATCGGCTGAAAGCAAGTGAGCGCACTCGACAATTGAAACCTAAAGCAGGTCTCGGAACACCCGATAGGCATCTGATCGCCTATCGCTAGACTCTTCACTGATCGACCGTCGGTCAGTAAAGAGGCGAATAGTTCGATCAATAAAAGAATGGACACTCAGACAAGCCGCAGAATTTGTCACTTTTGGGCTCTCACCTGACCTTCTCCGCGCGCGAACATGGGCATGCTAAGCTGAGTGGCGAACGTCGGGTTTGAGCTGTGGTGGATCGAGGTGGATTGGAGGGACCATCATGACCATTGCTAACTTACCGGCCATTCGCGCTTGTCGCCCTGCCTGGAACAAGGGCCGTGTCGTCGGGCAGAAACGACCTCTGATGCCAAAACACGTTTGGGCAATCCGCGTGCGCCTTGAAATCGCCGAGAACCATCGCGACCTTGCTCTGTTCAACCTGGCCATCGACAGCAAGCTTCGCGGTTGTGATTTGGTGAAACTGAAGGTTGCGGACATCTACTCCTCGGGTCAGGTCAAGGAACGGGCTTCGATCATTCAAAGCAAGACGCAGCGCTCTGTGCGGTTTGAAATCACCGAGGGAACGCGCAAATCAATTCTGCGATGGATGGAGGAGCCCCTGATGATCGGGACCGAGTTTCTCTGGCCGGGGCGTTTCCACGAGCGACTTCACATTTCGACACGCCAGTATGCGCGGCTTGTTCACGAATGGGTCAAGTCCATCGGGCTCGATCCGACATCATTTGGGACGCATTCCATGCGCAGAACCAAGTTCGCGCAGGTCTACCGCAAGACCGGCAATCTGCGTGCGGTGCAGCTCTTGCTCGGTCATACCAAGATGGACAGCACCCTTCGATACCTTGGCGTCGAACTTGAGGACGCACTGGCGATCTCCGAAGCAGTTGAAATCTAAAGACATGGGCCGTCTTCGCGGACGGCCCAGAGCTGCCATCCGACCGCCTTGCAGCGCATATCTGCTTTTCGAACTAAATCGGATGTGTTGCGATATTTTGGTGAATGGCGGTATTCCTGAGGCTCCGGAGGCTTTGATTTCACTTCTTCGGCACGGCTTTTAGCGTAAGCGTTTGCGTGGCGATCTTGCCATCGGCAATTACCAGCGTGTCACCGCCGACCTCGTAGACGTTCTCCGCCGTCTCTGCCTTCCAAGCGAAATAGGCGACGTTGTCGTCGAATGCGGTCTGCAGCACCTCGAAGCTCGCGCCGGGCTTGGCGAACTCAGCGATCACCGCGTCAAAGAAGCTGCCGATCTCGGCATGGCCCCGGAACACACCCATTGGCGTGATGAACACGGCGTCCTCGGCATAATCCGCCAGCATCGCCGACACGTCACCCGCGCCGAAGGCGGCGTTGTGACGGTTGAGGATTTCCTTGGCCTGCCCGTCGTCGGCCTGCGCGCCGCAGGGCAGGGTCAGCATCAGCGCGGCGGCTACCGCCGCATTGGTTAGTCGCTGTTTCATCGGTCCATCTCCTCACTCCTGAACTTCAAGGCTTCGCGACACGGCGGGGTCATCCCCGCTCCCGACGGCCCTGTCCCCTGGCGTTCCGATCTCCCAGAAGGACGGCGGCATCGGCGCGCCGGTCCAGGCCGCGGCGACGTCGAGGTCGTTCGCCCCCCACACCACTGTCCGCCAGGCCGGGTCGAAGATCATGTAGCCGGGGTCGCCGATCAGCTCGATCCGGTTGCCCCCGGGCTCGAACATGAACAAAAAAGGCGCGCCTCCGATTCCGTGCCGACCCGGCCCCGCTTCGATCCTCAGCCCGCGCTCCCGCGCCAGATCCGCCAGATCGAACAGGTGCTGGATCGAGGTGTAGTAGAGGCAGAGGTGATGGAACCGCCCCGGCATCCCTCCGGGATCGGGCACCAGCGCCACGTCATGGGACAGGTTCGTGACGCTCAGGAAGCTCGCCAGCAAGTTGCCGTCCGGCAGGTCGACCCGCTCCCGTTCACGGAACCCCAGCACGTCCACGAGGAAATCCCGGTCCTTTCGCGCATCTGCCGTCATCAGGTTGAAATGGTCGATCCGCCGCGCCGGAATCCCGCGCGCCGGGCGCCGCTGCGGTCGGTTGCGCAGCGGCGTGGCCTTGCCCACGGGCGTCAGTGCGTAGTCGACCTCCCAGAAGATCTCCATCGCATGTCCCCCCGGCGTCCGGAACCGGTAGGCCGGGCCGTGGCCCACCTCGCCGTCCATCCATCGCCCGCCGCAGCCCGCTCGCTCCAGCGCCGCCACCTTGCGTTCCAGCGCAGCGGGCGAGCGCACGCGCCAGGCGGCATGGCCAAGACCGGCCTGTGCAGCGCGAGTCAGCTTTAGCGAATGGTGGTACTGCTCCTCGAAACCCCTGAGATAAACAGCGTTGCCCAGAGTCTCGGTCACTTCAAGCCCGAGCAGATCGCTGAAGTAGCCCAGCGACCCCGCCATGTCCGGGGTCAGCAGCTCCACATGCGCAAGGTGAGCGAGGTCCATGTCCGGTTCGGTCATCTCTTTCCCCCTTTCATCGCCGCACCGAGCATCGGAAGGTCCCCGGCCGACTCTGGTTTGGATCGTTTCAAAAAATCGTCCTCCCCTACCCGATTCGTGTCAATCAATTACTTGGATCGTTTCAAAAAACGTGTAGCAATACGTCCATGACCCGACAGACGAAACCCCGGCTTTCAGATGTGGCGAAATTGGCCGGCGTTTCCCTGGGGACAGCGTCGAACGTGTTCTCCTATCCCGCCAAGGTCCGGCCGGAAGTTCGCGAGCGTGTCCACGCGGCGGCCGAGCGACTTCACTACCTCGGCCCAGATCCGGCCGCACGGCTGATGCGCAGAGGCAAGGTGAACGCCATCGGCATTGTCGCCCCGGCCCAGTTCCGCACCGCCGACGCGCTGCGAAACCCTTCCTTCCAGATGTTCATGTGCGGCGTGGCCGAGGTCTGCGACGAAGAGGGCACGAACGTGGTCATCATTCCCGACCCGGCCGTCTCCCCGGCGATCAACTCGGCTCTCGTCGATGCCTTCATCTTCGGGCAAGTCGAGCACCTGTCGGTCGCCCGACCCGCCGAGATGCGCAAGCTCCCTTTCGTGGTGGTTGATTTCGATGGCGGTGAGGGGGTCAACAGTGTCCGCATCGACGCCCGGACAGGCGGCTACCTCGCGGCCAAGCACCTGCTCGATCTCGGCCATCGCCGCTTCGCCGTCATGTCGTTCCTGCGCACCTTCGATCCTGCAATCTATCACCCGCCTGGGCCACAGAGGGACGGGTCGATCGCCGGCATGCCCATCGACCGCGAAAAGATGGAGGGTTATCGCCGCGCCTTCGCGGAACACGGCCTGAACATCGACGACATCCCCGTGGTGCAGGCACATCCATGGGATAAATCGGCGGCCGCGCTGCTCCTCCATCACGCGCCGGACGCAACTGCCTTGCTGTCCATGGCCGCCATGCAGGGTGTGTCCCTCATCGCCGAGGCGAAGCGGCGCGGCAGGCGCGTGCCGGACGATCTCTCGGTCGTGGGCTTCAACGACATTCCCGAGGCACAGCACTCCGATCCGCCGCTTACCGTCATCGACGCCCGCAATGCGGAAAAGGGTCGGATCGCCGCGCGCATGGTGTTCAATCCGTGTCAGCCGACTGCGAAAATGCTAAACCCATCACTCGTTGTCCGCGGCTCGACCGCTCCCGCGATGTTATCCAACCGACAGTCTTGATGTCGAAAAGATTCCTGAGCTGAAAACCGGTTGCAGTAACTGGTAACTCGCTTGGACCGCTCTACTAAGCAAGCGGACAGCCGCAAGACTTGCACGGAACGTCGGCCTCCCGCCCTACCTGCCAACAACCTTCGTGGTTGCGGCGGGAGTGAGCGCCGGCGGCAAACGGAAGGAATGCCCTCACAGTGGACCTTGGTGTCGCCCGCAGCGAATGTCGGCATTCCGCCATTCCTGCTGAACGTGTTCGCGAGCGCAACGAAAACTGAGCATGTGCGGCGAACGGAAGAAAAGTCCGCTCTGCTGCCGGTCGGGTGTGCCTGGATGATGCGCTTGCGGCGAACGTCAGGTTCTGCGCGCGGCATCGCAGCATGAGGCGTAGCCTGACCGCGTCAAAAGGCTGAGTTTGCAACGCCCGCTAACTGCGTATTTTGTTGAAAAACGCTGCTTGCCTGAAGCCCTGAGGGCTGATTCAATTTCCGCGTAAGAGGTGGAGATGGGCGGCGATGACGGGGTCCCGACAGCAAGCGC
>NZ_VOJI01000046.1 GCF_007923445.1 Puniceibacterium confluentis
GTGTCGCGCTGAGTTCGACGACCAGCTTTCAATGTTTCCAAACACTTACGAAGGGGGTGCATAATGAGCAACCAACGGCAATCGGGCGCAGGGCACGTTCTGCCGGGTTGTTGTCGATGGCCACACGCCCGTCGCTCAGGAAGAGGCTGAAGGCCTCCTGCCGCGCGAGGCCATAGCGGAACGCCTTGGCCAGATCGCTTTTGCCGGGGATGCGCAGGAGCTGTTGTTCAGACCAGGCGAAGAAGGCTGTCACCTTGGGCTGGGTAAGCTTTTGACGCGTCGCATGACGCACGTCAGCGGACTGGCCGTTGATATCGCGCTCGATGTCGTAGAACTTGCCGATCCGGTCGAGCGCCTCGCGGGCGATCTCGGATTTGGTCGAGGTCCAGAAGTCGTGGAAGTCCCGCCGCAGATGCGCCCAACAGGCGGCCTCGCGCAAACGCGGCGTGCCACCGGGTTCAGGCGCATAGAGCTTGGCATAGCCTGTGTAACCATCCGCTTGCAGGATGCCGCGGGCGTTGGCCAGATGGCTGAGAACGTGCTCTTCTTTCCAGTCTGGCGCAAAGCGATAGACAGCGCCCGGCGGTGATGCTCCCGCCCAAGGCCGCTGGTCACGCACATAGGCCCAGATCCGGCCTTGTTTGACACCCTTGCCAAGCCCCTTGTCGCGCATGCTGCGATCCAGCACCCGGATGGGTGTGTCGTCCGCATGCAGCAGGTCGCTGGCCATGATGTCCGCCTCGATCCGTGCGATCAGCGGCTGCAGGGTCTTCATGGCCCGCCCGCACCAGCCGACCAGCGTGCTTTCGGGAATGTCCGCCCCCATGCGGGCAAAGATCTCGTGCTGGCGATACAAAGGCAAATGATCGTCGAACTTCGAGACCAGCACATGCGCAAGCAGGTTTGGCCCCGCCATGCTGCCCGGGATTGGACGACTTGGTGCGGGCTCCTGCACCATCCGCTCGCAGCGGCGGCAGGATTTCTTGATCCGGGCAATCTGGATCACCTTCATCTGCGCCGCGATCATATCGAGAAGCTCGCTGACATCCTCACCCACCACATGCAGATCGCCGCCACAGTCGGGGCAGCAGGCACCGGGGTCCAGTTCACGACGCTCGCGCGGGGTCGCATCCGAGACACGTGGCCGACGACGCAAAGCGGGCGCATCGGCAGCCTCTGGTGACGGCTCATCCGGACCTTCGTCAATGAGCGCTTCATCGTCTTCGGCCACCGCGACCAGCAGGTCTTCGAGCGCCAATTCCAGCTGTTCGATCTCGCGTTCGATCTTTTCCGAGGATTTGCCAAAGGCCAGTTTTTGTAACTTGGCGATCCGCAGGCGCAGGCCCTGAACCAGCTGATCATGGACGCGCAATGTCGCCGACATCTTGGCGTTTTCTGCCGCGATCTGAGCGTTCTCGGCCTGCAATGCTGCGATCACCGCTCTCAATTCAGCGGGATCATCAGGCAGATTTTCAGTAGGTTTAGACATGCGCCTGACTACCAAAAATTAGGCTCAAGCGCCATATAAATAACGATAATTCGAGCGCAGAATTACCCCACACGCGCTGGCGGAGCGCCCCAATCCGGACGTCGCCAGTCGATCCCCTCCCACAGCATCGCGAGCTGTGCTGATGTCAGCCGCATCGACCCATCCGCAGCATTCGGCCAAGGGAAGCGGCCACGCTCCAAGACTTTGTAGTAGAGACAAAACCCCTGGCCATCCCAGAACAGAAGCTTGATCCGATCCCCGCGCCGCCCACGGAACGCAAATACCGCACCATTGGCTGGTTTGTGACGCAACACATCCTGCGCCAAAGCGGCCAGCCCCGCGATCCCCTTTCGCATATCCGTGACACCACACGCCAGATACACACGCACACCGGTGCCGGGACCGATCATGCGGCGTCCACCGCGCGGATCAGCACCGACAGCGCAGTCGGATCAATCGTGCTTTCAAAATGCAAACTACGGCCGCCACGCAGACGCAATTCAACCGCAACCGGTGGCGATGTTTCAGCGACAGTATCCTGCGTTATCGGAACTCCAGCCGCCACTGGCATATCCAATGGGTAGAAAAGCGCCCCGGCATCCGGCGACCAGAGGCCTTTCTTCTTGAGGTCGTGCCGCCAAGCGTAAATCTGCTGCCGCGTCACTTCATGGCGCTGTGCCACCTGCGTCACCGTTGACCCGTCTATCCCAACAGACAGGACAATCTCGAGCTTGTCCTCGTCACGCCAGAAACGCCGTCGCTCCACCCCGAGAATTTCACCACGCATCGACGACCCCGCACAAGACACGTCGTTAACGACGTAGTTAAACACGTGTCTTAGATCATCGCCCCAGCGTCAGGCAGGCGGTGCCAATGGCGCGGTTACGCTGGACGAGAACGCCAGCATCTCGGTCGTTGCGTGCCGCAATGGTGTGGCTGCCCAACCTGCTATATCGTTGGCGACGCCTGATGCTGGAGGGAGGGGCCGTGGCCGTGTCTGGAGACGATGACGTCACGAGCAACCGGACCGTCCTGCAGATGGAGGACCGCATCCGTGAACTGGAGCGCCAGTTCGAGCGCAAGACCCTGGAGGTCGAGATCCTTAAGGGAGCGCTCGACAAGTCACGTTCAATAAACTGACGTGGTTTGCGCAGTCGCAGCGACCGGACTGATCCCCCTCTCGGGCATGCCGGCATGCCCTGCCGGGCAGTGGGTGAGCGTCGTGGCCACTGCGTTGGGCATCTCTCGCTCCAACCTGCGCGATTGCTTGAATGGAAGCGCAAAGCCGCGACGGCGCCATCATAAAGCGCAAGACGCGGCGATCGTGCCGTTGATCACCGCGCTCGTGGCGGCACGTCCGACCTACAGATACCGTCGGATTACAGCCATTCTGAACCGGCGGTTGCGTGCCACCAGCGCATCGCCCGTAAACCAAAAGCGCGTTTACTGCATCATACAGGCCCAGAACCTGCTGCTTCCACGCCGCTGCACCGAGCGATCCGATCGCGCCCAAAACGGCAAGGTCGTGACCATGCGGTCGAACCTGCGCTGGTGCTCCGACGGGTTCGAGTTAACCTGCTGGAACGGCGACATCTTTCGTGGCGCAACATCATCGATGCCCATAATCGGGAGATCATCTCCTGGTGCGCCGTCGTGACCGCAGGCTTCAGTGGCTCGGACATGCGCGACATGATGCTGGCGGCAGTAGAGGCTCGGTCAGTAGTTCCAGATCGTGCCATCCTCCAGCCGGGTGACAGGGTGGCTCGACGGCTGGTATTCATAGCGAGAGGCCTCCCGCTCATCGAAATCCATGCCAAGGCCGGGCGCGTCGCTGACCCAAACCATACCATCGTCCATCCGGTGCTGAGTGGGAAACAGCGCGTCACACTCGGGCGTTCCGAGCACCAGCCATTCCTGAATGCCGAAGTTGGGTGCCCAAGCGTTAAGATGTGCTTGGGCGGCCATACAGAGTGGTGAGTGGCTCGGAGCACCGTGAAATCCGGTGCGGACATGGTGCAGACCGGCCAGGTCAACGATCCTCTTTACAGGTGTAATTCCCCCAGCATAGGTGACCGCAACTCGAATAAAATCTATCAGTTCGGCCTCGATCATCTTGTTACACTGATAGATGGAGTTGAACACCTCACCGATCGCGATGGGAGTGGTGGAATGCTGGCGGATCAGGCGCAAAGCGTCTTGATCCTCGGCCGGGGTGGGATCCTCCAGCCAGAAGAGCCGCACTGGCTCGACCTCCTTTGCAAATTCAGCCGCCTCTCGCGGCGTCAGCCGGTGGTGAACATCGTGCAAGATCTTCAACTCTGGGCCGAACTTGTCCCTTATTTGCGCCAACGCGTCGGGCATAAAGCGCATATACCGCCCGGTGTCCCAGACCTCGACGTCCGGGTGTATACCACTGAAGTCGGTGATGTAGTTCTTGAACGCCCCCTTTTTCGAAACGCCGTAACTTGCAGTCGGCATGCCGGGAATGCCGCATTGGACACGCACGGCCTTGTAGCCCTCGTCCTTGTAGTAGGCGATTGAATCCATCAGGTCTTCGAGGTCAGCCCCAGTCGCGTGAGCATAAACCAACGCACCTTCACGGCTTTTCCCGCCGAAGAGTTGGTAGAGTGGCAAATTCGCTACCTTGCCCTTAATATCCCATAAGGCCATGTCTATTCCGCCGAAGGCTGCCATGGCGATGGGGCCGCCGCGGTTGTAGGCACCGCGATAGAAGAACTGCCAGAGGTCCTCACTGTTGCGGGGGTCTTTGCCGATCAGGTTCGGCACCAAATAGTCGGTGAGGTACTTGGCCGTCAGGGACTCGCGGCTCTTAAGCGTTGCATCTCCTAATCCATACACCCCTTCGTCCGTCATGATCTTGATCGTGACATAGCTTTTTCCGGGTCCCCCGACGAAGACTTTTGCATCGGTGATTTTCATTAAGTCTTTCCCTCCATAGAGTTTCTCGGATGCGATCTGCCGGGTGGCTTTTATCTGTACTGGCAAGTGTCGTTGCGATGAACGATCCAGATGAATTGGCGGTCTGACACAGGACGCATGGAACGATGGCACCGCGCGTCCTGAGACTGCGTTAGTCGTATTGACGTTTGTAGGCGGCGTTCATTACCGTCATCACTTCATCGTAGCCTCTGCTTTGCAGGGCCTCGATATAGTCGTCCCAGTCAGCCTTCACATCGCCGGTTCCCAAAAGCCATGCTTGCTGCCTCTCAAGCATATAGACTTGGGTCGGCGGCCAGTATCGATCAAAGATTGCCTGCTCATCCTTGGTCAAAGCCACACCAAGGAATTGATCTACGAGCAGATCATGCGTGTCGTAAAGCGCGATCCCTTCTCGTGCCTCTTCTGCCGTCCATTGCCACTCGTATCGGAAATCTTGTGGAAAGCCCTTTTTGATCTGGGCGCCGGCTTGTCGAAGTTGGACGTTCACTGGTTCGCTACTGTTGAGCACCTCAGGTTTAAAGACGGGCTCCCCGTCGATCATGTCCCAAAACTCTCCCTCGACACCAAAATTCGAAAGCAGCTTTCCTTGCTCGGTGAACCAAAAATCGAAGTACTTGATCGTTTCTACCGGGTGCTCGTTTTTGAAGCTGATCGCCCAACCGTCTGGTTTGACGGGAATGCGGCTATGCTCCTCAATCCTCTTGCCGCTGATTGATTTAGGCGGCAAGAACGGCACGAAGTTGAAGCCTTCGATCTCGCCGGAGAGAGTGGAGTTGTACCCGCTGGTAGATGCGAACCAGTCATGGGTCATACCGCCAAGGTCGGCTGAGAGAAGCGCGTCTCTGGCGGATCTACCGCGGGTAAAAACTTCCTTGTCGATCAGACCCTCTTCGTACCAGCGAGCTACCTCGGATAGGCCGTCCCTGTAGGTTTCCTGCGCATATGGGTGCACCACGCGACCATCATCGACTATGAAATCGTGGTACGTGTCCGACCCAGATGTTCGCCCGTCCCAGAGAGTGACAAGTCGAACTGCCTCCTCCCAATCCCGTGCGAAGAAGGGGATTTCATCCTTTACGCCATTGCCGTTGGGATCACCGTCGCGGAATGCGACCAGGACATCGTAGAGTTCTGTCACGGTGTCCGGGCGTTCGAGACCAAGCCGGTCAAGCCAGTCCTGTCGGACGTAATAGGCCCGGCCATATTTTCCGTCAGGAACATAGGGCACGTAATAGATATTTCCGTCGTAAGCGGTAATCGCCTTTCGGATATCTGGGCGTGCGTCCAGAAGCGCCTTGATATTAGGGGCATGGGCGTCGATCAGATCGTTCAGCGGCATGAAGGCACCTTGCGGGCCATACTCGTTGACCGTGTTCTTGATCACCAGACCTCCTACGATATCCGGCATGTCGCCCTGCGCCAGAAGTAGGTTTATCGCCTCAAGAGAATTCTGAGAATTAGGTCCTGCAGTCTTATCGATCAGGTGGATGCCCGTGAGCTCACGCGCCTTTTGCTCGACCGGGTAGTCTTCCTCGTAGCCTTGCGCGAGGTCCCAATGCAGGTGGATAGTGAGCTCCAGAGGTTCATCCACGATTGGCAGGCTACTCTCGGCGCTGGCTGCACTGACAAGGCTGCTTGTGGCCAGCAGTGTCATCATTATTCCAAAGTTACGCATTCTTTCCTCCGTAGTTGCGTTTCGAAAATTGGCACGCTTACAGACGCCCCTCCTCCGGACGTTGGATCTGTGCAGGCGCACCAAGTTAATTTACGGTTGGCAGTTCGATTAGCCCGTTCAGGCGGTAATCGGTGAAGAGCCGGCTTATCTGGCGATCTATATCGCCGATATGGACCCGCATGGCGGCCTCGGCGCGGTCGGGGTCACGGGCTTGCAGGGCGGCGATGACCTCGGCGTGTTGCTCAAGAACCTCGGGGCCGCGCAGGATCCGATGCCGACGGCGAATGTTGCGCGCGCGGTTGAGATCGAATTGCGTCCGCCGTGCCGTTACCCAAGCATCGCCATACCCCGCCAGCATGAAGATCCTTTGGTGGAATGCTTCATCAATGCGCACGAAGCCAATGTGATCGTCCGCTGCTTGCACAGCAATCAACTGGGCATGCAGATCTTCAAGTTCAGCAACGCTATGGCGAGGATCGGGAAATGCCGCCGCTGCTCGCGCTGCGCCCATCTCCAATTGCAGGCGAATGAAGCAGGCCGTCGTGTAGCGCTGCACAGAGATGAGAGTCACATAGGTGCCGCTCTGGGGAACGAGTTTCACCAGGTTAGCTTCGTCCAGCCGAATGAGCGCTTCACGCACCGGGGTCTTGCTGATGCCAAGCGCTGACGCAATTTCTTTATCAGATATCCGCTGACCGGGACGCAGCTGCACCGAAACAATGAGATCGAGCAAGAGGTCGAAAACAAGGAACGCGATCCCTCCTCCTGCCTCTGGATTGAGGGTCACACCCGTCAGCAAATCGGTCAGTGACGCCTCTTTGTTGCTCGCCTGCGCGCTCGAAAGACCTTGCGTCATAAGAGTTCTCCGAATCTTAAATATCAACTAACGAATCTGTTATATCAGTTTGGAAAACTTGTAAATTGTGTTTTCGTCGGAAAACAAGGGCATGCTCACGGACGTTTCGCACCATGTCAGTGAACCTGTCGGTCAGTTCCCGGGCGGTTGCCAGCGCTGGTAGCGCCGCTTCGATACGCGCGACCTGGATTGCATCGGCACGAGTCAGATGATCCCGTCCCATGGTCAGGAGCTGCGAAATCCTTCGGGCAGGTGGCGACTTTCATGTTTCGGACGGTACCGCTTGCTCGGCCCGACGCTGGCGTGTCGCCCACTCGCCAACGACCCGGAGACTGCCATGAAATTCATCAGCCCGTAACCGGCGCCAGAGTTCTGCGCCGTTGCGGCATCCGCCGCTCCACTCCCGTTCCAGTCGAGGAAACCAAGCGGTCAAGATGCTCTCGCGGATGATCTGGCGGACCAAGCCGCGGCTCAGCCCGGTCAGGCGCACGATCCGTTTAATGGGAACACCCTCGTCTGCCATTCGGCGGACCATGTGGTTGGTCTGCTGGCGCCTTTGAAAGCCCTCAAATTGCAACCTTTCCGCCGCCGTCAGAAGCCTCGGATCGAGGGTCTCTACCCCGATTGCCTTGCGAATGGCTGGCATGTTCCGCTGCACGGCTGCCAGGAAGGCGGCACTTGCGTTCTCTAACAGATGCCAACGATCCGCGACTTGAACTGCGTCTAGCAGGGCACGTGCGGCGGCACCGCCGTAGCCACCGTTGCGATCGCGGGCGACAACTCTATCTTGGGACGCGCGCGGAGCCACGCTTCCACAGTGGCGGGCTCTCGGTCGGGCAGCAGATCGATGACCTTACGTCGTTCGAGATCGCAGATTAGTGTGCCATAGCGCTGTCACTTGCCGATACCCACCACGCGAGGTTCCACGGCAGCTTCCTCGGGCTTCATCCGAACGCTGCGCAGGAAAGTGTCTCTGCTCACCGGCAACAGAAGCTGTCCGGCAAGCGCCAGCGCGGGGCGCCCACCAAGAGCAATGCCGATGTGACGCACCAGTTCCTGCAAGCGTGATGTCCTACGCGCATGTGGCCGGGTGACAGCTGGCAGGAACCGTTCTGAAAAAATCTTCGCTGGGCAATGTGCAGCGCGGCAGCGAAACCGGCGAACGAGCAGCACCAGTTCAACTTCTCGGCCATGGGCGGGGAGATCGGCTGGATGACGCCAATACTTGCTGTGGACATGACGAGAGACCGTGCCACAGCGTGGGCATGCTGCCGACGCATCCGAGGAACGGGCGTGGGCCCGGATCCTGCTGCCATCAAGTTCAACCCGGTCGGCCTTCAACCCTGCCGGTAAAAAACTCGTCGCGAAGGCCATGAACCGGTAATCCCCCCGTTTTTAACGGGGTGCGTCCGTAGAACTTACGCGGCCATTTTCAGTTTCTGGGCGGGCGTGATGCCACCGATGCCCATGTGCGGGCGGTCATTGTTGTATATCCATAGCCACTGGGTGGCGAAGTGCTGGGCCTCCTCGATGCTGTTTATGATGTATTGGTCCAGCCACTCATGCCGGACCGTGCGGTTGTAGCGCTCGATGTAGGCGTTCTGCTGCGGCTGGCCGGGTTGGATGTGCTGGATGATAACCCCATGTTTCTCAGCCCATTTCGCCAGATTGTCACTGATGTATTCGGGGCCGTTGTCGACCCGTATGGTGCTGGGCTTGCCGCGCCATTCGATGATGCGGTCGAGGCTCCGGATCACGCGCTCGGCGGGCAGCGAGAAGTCGACCTCGATCCCCAAGCCTTCCCGGTTGAAGTCGTCTAGCACGTTCAACAGCCGGAACGCCGGGCCATCCCCCAGCCGATCCGCAATGAAATCCATCGACCAGGTCACATTTGGCGCGTCCGGGACTGCCAGCGCATCAGGTTTGTCCCGCTTCAACCGCTTGCGGGGCTTGATCCGCAGGTTAAGTTCCAGTTCGCAGTAGATGCGATAGACGCGTTTATGGTTCCACGGATGGCCCTTCACGTTGCGCAAATGCAGGAAACACAGGCCAAACCCCCAAGTCTTGCGGGCGTCAGCCAGTCCGGTCAACAGATCGGCGATCTCCTCATTCTCTGCCCGCAACTTGGGCCCATAGCGATAGCAGGTCTCGCTGACCCCAAAGGCCCGGCAAACCAGGGCAATGCTGGCTCCTCGTCGCTCCACCGCATTCTCGGCCATCTCCCGGCGGTGAGACGGCCCAATTATTTTTTTCCAAGGGCTTCCTTCAACAGATCAGCCGCATGCTCAGATCTGCATACATCCGCTTCAGGCGCCGGTTCTCATCTTCCATGGCCTTCATCTGGCTGATCATGGACGCGTCCATGCCGCCATACTTCGACCGCCACTTGCAGAACGACGCATTGCTCATGCCATGCTCACGGCAAAGCTCTGCCACCGGCACTTCGCCTTCGCCCTGGCGCAGGATCGAAAGGATCTGCGCCTCAGTGTATCTGCTTGTCTTCATTCAGAACCTCCTCATGCATCGTGCCGAGAAAATTCTACTTATGCACCGCCTTACTTTCGGGGAGGATTACCCAACTATCTGCGGAGTTTGGCGAACTTGGCAACACATAACAGATGGCCTATGCTCGCTTGAGGCTCGAGGGCACTTGGCCACATGAGCTGTGGTGCGGGAGCAGATCATGTCAGACGAGTTGTTCTTCAACGATCTGGCAGTTGTATCGGACGAAATCGTGCAAACCGGGGTCACGCCGCGGCCTATCGGCGCGACGCCCATCTCAACCTTGCTTGCAGATGTGAATGGTGACGGGCGTCTCGACATGGTGCACGGACCCGGCGATTGGCCGACCGGCGAGATACTCACCACGCCGCATCTCTGGCTGCAGCAGCCAGATGGAAGTTTCGCCAGTGCGGTCGTGGAGGAAACTCAAGAGCTCGCCTTTCCTGGGCAAATCTGGGCAAAGGATTTCAACAACGATGGCCTGACGGATCTCTATGTGTCGACCCTCGGCAATGAATTGCTGATCCCAGAGGGCTCTACACCGGATGTGCTGTACCTGCAGAACCCTGACGGCAGTTTTAGCCGCGACACCCGAAGCGAGTTGCCGGCGAACTGGGCGCATGCGACCTCAGTCGGCGATCTCAACGACGACGGTTGGATTGACGTATTCTCGACAGGTGGGTCGAACGATCCGCTCTATGTTTACTGGGGCTCTGCCGAGGGATTTGTGGTCGAAGAGCTTACCGGCACCGATCTGATCGGACCGCATATTTGGTACGGCCCCTATCACCGGGACGTCCTGCACAGAACGCGCATTCAGGACTTCGACGGGGATGGCGAAACCGATCTGCTGATCGGTGCGTCCGGCTGGAACCTGCCGATGGCGCCGGGGAATGCGCCGCCCGTTTTTCCCAGCGAAATCATTTATTCCTATTCGGGTGATAACGAAACGCGCATGGCGCTGCCGGTTCCACAGGTTCCATGGATGGCCCCCTGGGCCTACGAGATCAACAATTCGCAGATTGGCGATCTCGACGGCGATGGTGATATGGATCTGGTGATCGCCTATATGAACAACGGCGGCTTTATCCACGAAGGCAATTTCTATCCCTCTTGGGAAGCCGAAAATCTCGGTGTTACGGTAGACTCTAACTTTGCGCACCGGATCATCCAGGTGCTGCGCAACGACGGGGATCATTATACGGACGTCTCTGAGCACCTGCCGCGGGTTACGACGCCCAACACCTATACGGCATTCGAGGTCAATATCCTGGACCTCGATGCGGACGGAAACCTCGACCTTTACTTTTCCCCCGCCGATCCCGAGACGTCGGCGGCTGTTCTGCTTGGTGACGGAGCATTCGGTTTTCACGAGCCAGTCGTTCAGTCCCAGTACAGCCTCGCTGGTTGGGAGATTGCCGACATGAACGGTGACGGGCGCGCAGATTTTGTGTCGGCGTGGAGCGAACACGAGAATGCGCTCTCGGGCACGAGCATGGTCATGATGACCGGGCAAGACGAGGCGGACATCTGGTACGGCACTTCAAACGACGACGCGGTCATCCTTCGACTGCAGAACGAGGCTCATGCCGGTGTGGGCGACGACCACATCATCGGAACTGACGTCGCCGATCAAATCTGGGGCGGGTGGAACAACGATCTTCTGGACGGCGGAGCAGGCGCGGATCGGCTTTACGGGGAGCATGGGCAAGACAGCCTGGCCGGGCGGGCGGGTCCCGACACGCTCGATGGTGGGACTGGCGACGACACGCTCAATGGTGGGGGCGGGTCGGATGTAGCGGTGATTGCCGTGTCTCAGGAAGATGCCGCGATCAGCTACGAGGGTGCGGGGGTGATCGTCGAGTCCACCGAAGGAAGCGACTTTCTGATTGGGATAGAGACAATACACTTCCTCGACGGAACGCTCGACCTGACCGACGTGGTCGGCGGTCCGCAGGACGAGACCCTGATCGGCACCGAGGGTGAGGACAATCTTGAGGGCGGCCCTGGCGACGACAATATCTTCGGTCTCGCGGGCGATGACACGCTCACCGGTGCGGGCGGTGACGACAACATCGGCGCGGGCGCCGACAATGACGAGGTCATTGGCGGTGACGGCAACGATTTGATGGGCGGCGGCACCGGAAACGACCAGATGACGGGAGGTTCCGGAAACGACTTCATGGGAGGTGGCCAGGACGACGACACGGTCGACGGCGGGATCGGCAACGATATCGTCAATGGCGGGCCGGGCAACGACCTGCTGATCGGCGGCGAAGGGTCGGACGCGATGGGTGGGTCGTTCGGGGCCGACACTATAGAGGGCGGCGCTGGAAACGACGACATTGGGGGCGGATCAGGCCAAGACGTCATCTCAGCTGGTGCGGGTGACGACAGTGTTGGCGGCGGAGAGGCCGATGATGTCATCTTCGGCGACGATGGGAACGACTTCCTTGCGGGCGGTGGACGAAACGATCAGATCGACGGTGGACTGGGCAACGACACGATCAACGGTGGTGACGGCGACGATACGATGACCGGGGGCGACGGGGCCGACGTCTTCGTGTTCAACTTCTTCAAGGACGGCGATGCCGATGTGATCACCGACTTCGAGGACGGCGTTGATAGCTTCCGAATGGTCGGGGTCGAGAACGCACCGGGTTCCGGTCTGGCGGGTAAGGTTGCGGCGTTGAACATCACCGACGTCGCAGTTGGCGCGCAGATCGACTATCAGGGTCACACGGTGCTGATCGAGGGGGTCGCGGCGGCTGATCTGACGGTGGAAGACTTCATCTTCCTCTGAGCAAGAACGAACACTGCCTCCCTGGGGTCACTTCTGGGTGGAAATCAACAGGGTGACGATTGCGCTCCCGAATAGAACAAGCTTCATTAGACCTCTCCATTAGATTTCCAAAACATCGTAACACACTGTAATTAAACCGGAAAATCACGATATTTTCTGAATAGAAGTCTCAATCCGCTGTCATGCGGACAGGAATTGAGGCAACCTTTTGTAACATTTCACAACGAGCGACACGTTTCAGTCATGCAAACTGAATTCGATGATTCGTGCTGGACCGGGCCAAAAACGGTCCTTTTCGCCGGGGTCACAATCCCAGGGCATAACTCTGACACGTGAGATGCTTGGCTAGGTGTTTGAACCCAGGGTTTGATGGTGTGATCCTTTCGAAGGAATGGAAGGATGCCCTATGGGACAAGTTCGTCACGGAAGCGCCACGACCACGTACGCCGTCAGAGCAGCGATACAGCGATCGCAAGACCGGCCCAAAGGAGCCACGTTCGACGGTCCTCACGGAGGCTGAGGAGGCGGCCATCGTCGCGTTTCGGCGCC
>NZ_VOJI01000047.1 GCF_007923445.1 Puniceibacterium confluentis
CATCGAAAGCATCGAGGAGGCCCAAGATCACGCCACACAATGGTTATGGACTTATAACAACGACCGCCCCAACATGGCCATCGGCGGCATCACACCCGCTATGAAACTGAAAATGGCCGCATAAGTTCTACGGCGGCACCCCGTCAAAAACGGGAGGATTACCATCCCGCCTTGGTGGTTGCTCTCTTCGCCGCAGGCCGCCGCCTTGATCAACGTGGCCCCTGCGACACTGCAGTACTGGAGAACGCGAGGAGAAGCGCCCGCCCCCGTGCCCCCGATGTTCCTCAAACCAGCTCAGGGCGACCCTGTGTTCTTTGTGTACGGCACACTTCGATCATGGGCTGCTGAGCGGGTCGGTATCAAGTATCTGTTCCAAGACCAGTGCCATGATTTTTTCAGCGAAGTTGCACCTCCGTTTAACGGTGGTGTTGGATCCGCGGTTGCGCGCGCAAAGACGTTCGACGACATTCCGGAAGGTGAACGCCGTTACCTCCGCCTCGGCGAGAACCACAGGCTGTTGTCACAAGAGCGAGTGCTCGACCTTGACGCCTTCTACGCCAAACAACCGACGTGGAGGCGGTCAGGGGCTAGGTACGAGTGGACTGTTCCGGCAGATGCCTGAGATCAGAATATTCGTTCCGCCTCGTGAAGGGCGGTGGACGGAAGGAGATGCAGATGCCGGAAAGGTCATCCAGCCAACGCAAGATGGACAAAACTTTGGTCAAGGCGCTGGCGCGGGCGTTCCGCTGGAAGCGGATGTTGGAGTCGGGCGAGTTCGCCACCATAGCCGAACTGGCGGAACGTGAGAGGATCGCGCCGTCCTACATGACCCGCGTTCTGCGGCTGACGCTGCTCGCGCCGAACATCATCGAGGCGATCCTGGACGGGAATCAGCGGCCGGAGGTTACGCTGGCGCGGTTACTGGAGCCCTTACCGTTGGAGTGGCCAAACCAGCCGGACCACTTCGCGCGGACCGGCGGAGCGGCCGTTCGCGAACGGTGCCGCGACCGGCCCGTCCGAGCCCATGAGCTTTCCATCCCTTTCACCCTTCGCCAGTGTGTGGACAAGGAGACGACCCTGTTGGATCCCATGGTTTGATGCCGCGATCCTTTCTCAGGAATGGAAGGAAGCACTTTGGTTCAAGTTCGTCATAGCAGCGCCACGACCACGCTCGCTGTCCGAGCAGCAATAATGCCCCCGATCTGCCGGGCATCGAACCGAACAGTTGATTTTTTCCTTAGTCTGCCGTCCGCCACACGCGGCTCCTCGTAGGTCGTCCCGCGCCAGGAGGATCCGCGAAGGTTTCCCGTGGTTCGCGCGCCGCACCCTTCCGATGGTCGACCCAGCAGGGGGTGCGGCCGCGCGGGGCATTTCAACCCGAAAAGATCCGCGGCATCAAATGAACAAGAAGGCATCGGTCGTAAGCTGGGTGGCGTCGACGAATCCGGTCAGCCGGATCGACATGTCCGCCGTGCCGTTTCCGTCAAAATCGAAGATCACCACCCCTGCATCGAACCGCGCTTCGGTGGCTCCGTGGGCCGAGAAGGCGTCAGCACCGAGGTAGGAGAAGCTCCCCACCAGCAGCCCGCGCAGTTCCATGACCTCTCCGGACCCCGGAGAGAAATCCGTGATCGTGTCGGTCCCGCTTCCCGTCGCAGAGGTGAAGACGAAGTGGTCCGCTCCCGCGCCCCCGGTCAGTGTGTCGTTGCCGGCGCCGCCGATCAGGGTGTCGTTGCCCTGCAGACCCGTCAGCTGGTTGTTGCCGGCTCCCCCGATCAGGATGTTGTCGAGCGCGTTCCCAGTGCCCACCAGCGCGCCGGCCGCCGTGATAGTAAGATCCTCCTGACCGGTTCCAAGNTCCCGCGCCCCCGGTCAGTGTGTCGTTGCCGGCGCCGCCGATCAGGGTGTCGTTGCCCTGCAGACCCGTCAGCTGGTTGTTGCCGGCTCCCCCGATCAGGATGTTGTCGAGCGCGTTCCCAGTGCCCACCAGCGCGCCGGCCGCCGTGATAGTAAGATCCTCCTGACCGGTTCCAAGCGTCCAGCTGACGGTGGAGAACACCAGATCATGACCGCCATTCGCATCCTCGACCACCGCGTCGGTGACGGAGTTCACGTAATAGGTGTCGTCCCCGGCCCCGCCAATCATCATATCGTTGCCCGCGCCACCGTGGAGGGTGTCGTTGCCGGCCAATCCCCAGAGGGTATCGTTGTCTGCGGCCCCGGACAGGAGGTTGTCCAGCCCGTTGCCCTCGATAAGGTTGGCAAGACCGTTGCCCGTGCCCGTGACGGCGCCTCCAGTCAGGGTCAGGTTCTCGACATTGGCGGCGAGGACATGGTTGACCGAGGCGATGACGCTGTCCTGAGTCCCGCCGGTGGAGATTTCCTTGACCACGTCACCGGCGTTGTCGACGTAATAGGTGTCGTTGCCGTCGCCGCCGGTCATCGAATCCGCGCCGCTGCCCCCGTCGATGGTGTCGGCCCCCGCGCCCCCGAGGATCGTGTCGGCACCGGCCAGGCCGGAAAGGACGTTGGCGCCGGAGTTGCCGGTGATGACATTGGCGGCGCCATTGCCGATGCCGCTGATGTTGTCGCCGCCAGTCAGGGTGAGGTTCTCGAAGTTCTCGCCCAGCGTCCAGGAGACGAAACTTTGGACCATGTCGATGCCGGCATCCGCGGCCTCCACCGCGATGTCGTCAGGCGTCTCGACGACATAGAGGTCGTTGCCCGTCCCCCCTTCCAGACTGTCCGCCCCCGCGCCCCCGGTCAGTGTGTCGTTGCCGGCGCCGCCGATCAGGGTGTCGTTGCCCTGCAGACCCGTCAGCTGGTTGTTGCCGGCCCCCCCGATCAGGATGTTGTCGAGCGCGTTCCCAGTGCCCACCAGCGCGCCGGCCGCCGTGATAGTAAGATCCTCCTGACCGGTTCCAAGCGTCCAGCTGACGGTGGAGAACACCAGATCATGACCGCCATTCGCATCCTCGACCACCGCGTCGGTGACGGAGTTCACGTAATAGGTGTCGTCCCCGGCCCCGCCAATCATCATATCGTTGCCCGCGCCACCGTGGAGGGTGTCGTTGCCGGCCAATCCCCAGAGGGTATCGTTGTCTGCGGCTCCGGACAGGAGGTTGTCCAGCCCGTTGCCCTCGATAAGGTTGGCAAGACCGTTGCCCGTGCCCGTGACGGCGCCTCCAGTCAGGGTCAGGTTCTCGACATTGGCGGCGAGGACATGGTTGACCGAGGCGATGACGCTGTCCTGAGTCCCGCCGGTGGAGATTTCCTTGACCACGTCACCGGCGTTGTCGACGTAATAGGTGTCGTTGCCGTCGCCGCCGGTCATCGAATCCGCGCCGCTGCCCCCGTCGATGGTGTCGGCCCCCGCGCCCCCGAGGATCGTGTCGGCACCGGCCAGGCCGGAAAGGACGTTGGCCCCCGCGTCGCCGGTCAGACTGTCGTTGAAGGCCGAGCCCAACAACGCCTCGATCTGGGACAGCACGTCGCCCGCCGCGTCGCCGCCCGAGCCGAGACCGGTAACCAGACTGACGGTGACGGCCGCGCCGGACCCTGCGTAATCGGCGGTGTCGAATCCGGCGTCACCATTTAGGGTGTCGGCTCCGGCCCCGCCGCTCAGGCGGTCGTCGCCGTTTCCGCCGTTGATCACGTCCTGCCCCGCTGCGCCAAGGATCGTGTCGTTACCGCCGCCGACGTTGATCGTGTCATTGCCGTTCGAGGTGGTGATCCCGTCATTCCCCGCCGAGCCGGTGAAGACCACGCTGCGGCCCAGAAGCTGCCGGGTGAGATCGACCGTTCCCGCAGCGGCCAGGGTCAGCGACACCGTGGTTGCCTCCAGATCCGGATAGGACACGATCTTGTCGAAGCCGGCGAACTGCGCGGCGGTGGCGATGATGCTGGGGTTGCCATAGGCGTTGTAGGTCGACAGAATCTCGACCCCCGTGATCGTCAGGGTCGAGATGTCGCCCGTCCCCTGGGCCTGAAACATATCTGTGCCGGCCCCGCCGTCGATCACGCCGCTGGCGGCCGTCGCGCCGAACAGGGCCATCGAGTCATTGCCGTCCTCGCCGTAGACCTCGACCGTGCCATTGGCCTGTATCAGCGACCAGCTGCTGTCGTCTCCGGCGCCAAGAAAGATCCTGTCGTTGCCGGGTCCGCCGAGTTGCGAGTTGAAGGAATGGGTCGCGCCGTCGACGAAATCGTTGCCGTCGCCGGCATAGATCAGGTCGTCGCCGGCGTCGCCGTAAAGCCGGTCGTCGCCGGCACCGCCCCAGAGCGTGTCGTTGCCCGCGCCGCCCGAAACGTGGTCGTCCCCGGCGCCACCCGAGATCCAATCGTTGCCCGCCCCGCCCAGGATCGTGTCGTTTCCGTCGGAGGTGGTGATCGTGTCGTTCCCGGCCGAGCCCGTGAAGACGACGCTGCGCCCCGCGAGTTGGGCGCCGAGGTCGACGGCTCCCGAGGCGGCCAGGGTCAGGGTCACCGTGTCCGCATCATGGGCCGCGCCCTCGGCCGCGCGGATCTCCTGAAAGCCCGAGAACTGCGCCGCCGTGGCGGCGATGTCGCGGTTGTTGGTCAGCAGCAGCTCGATTCCCGAGATGGTGGCAGAGGCCAGGCTCTGGAAGGCGCTGAGCGTGTCGCGGCCCGCACCGCCCGCGATGGTGGAAAAGCCGTAGGACTGGATGAAGTCGTCCCCGTCACCGCCGTCCATCAGCGCGGGCGATCCCCAGGTCTCGATCAGCCGGTCATTGCCCTCGCCGCCGTAAAGTTCGTTGGCCCTTCCGCCATATAGGAGGTCGTCGCCTGCCCCGCCGATCAGGACGTTCAAGGAGGCGCCGCTTTCCATCGTGTCGTTCCCGGCGCCGGCGATCACAGTGTTGGCCGCGTCCTGGATGCCGACATAGGCGGTCCGGCCGGTCAGGGCGGCCGTCAGATCCAGAAAACCGTACTGACCCTGCACGTTCAGATGAACGGCCGAGGTGCGGTCGGCCGGGCTGACACGGATGGTGTGGTACTGGCCGAAATAGGCAGCCGTGCCGTTGACCGTCGCGCCATAGGTGTTCAGGATCCCGAGCGCCTCGATCACCGTCACGGCCAGGGCCTGGGCATCGGTCCCGCCCTTGCCGTCAGAGACCGCCACGGTCACGTCATAGACGTTGTCGCCCCCTGATCGCGGGGCGTGCCGAAATCGGGGGCGTCGATGAAGCTCAGCGCGCCCGTGGTCCCGTCGATCCGGAACAGGGCGGCATCCGCCCCGCCCGCGATCAGATAGCTCAGGGTATCGCCCGGATCGGGATCGGTCGCGGCGACGGTCGTCACGGCCGTCGTGTTGCCATGCACGGTGACGCTGGCCGTGTCGCCACCGCCATCCGAGACGATGACCGGGGGCTGGTTCAGGAGGTCGCCGATCGAGACGACCCCATTGGCGAACCGGATGTATTCCACGAAAAAGACGGTGTCGGTGCCGTCGGGCGTGCCGGCGCGCAGGTCCGCGATGGTATGGCTGCCATCGTTGTTGAGCGTGACCTGATAGTCCGCGCGGTTGCCCGAATAGACGGCGGTATCCGCCCCCGCGCCGCCGTTCAGGGTGTCGTCGCCGGCGCCACCGATCAGCGTGTCGTCGCCCTGAAGCCCGAACAGGCTGTCGTTGCCGGCGCGCCCGTCGAGATAGTCTGCCAGATAGGATCCGCCCAGGGTGTTGGCCACTTGGCTTCCCAGAATGGTGCCGGTCCCGCCGTTGGCGACCGCGCTCTCGATCGAGACAAGCTGATCCTGGCCCATATCGGCGCCGGTCGCGGTGCCGGCCTCGAG
Source organism: Puniceibacterium confluentis (assembly GCF_007923445.1). Classification (GTDB taxonomy): domain Bacteria; phylum Pseudomonadota; class Alphaproteobacteria; order Rhodobacterales; family Rhodobacteraceae; genus Puniceibacterium; species Puniceibacterium confluentis. Next base: position 5,815 of record NZ_VOJI01000047.1, read on the forward strand.
GTCGACGACGACGTTGCCGCTGAGATAGATGATGTCGACCCCGTTCCCCCCGTCATAAAGGTCGTTGCCGTCGAAGGCACCGGGGGGCGGCAGCGCCAGGAAGATGTCGTCGCCGTCACCGCCATAGAGCAGGTCGCCGCCGCCGCCGCTGATGGTGTCCGTCCCGTCCAGCCCGACAAAGGTATTGTCCGCGTCGTCGCCCTGAAAGTTGTCGCGATAGCGGGTGCCGACGACATTCTCGACGGAGGCGATAGTTTCGAGGTTGTTATAACCGTCGCGCAACAACCCCTGACGCAGATCGACCGCGATGCCATAGTCGGAACCCCGCGGTGGGGCATTGTCGCGGGAAAAGTCGACCGTGTCGATGCCGCTGCCGCCGACATAGCTGTCGGCTCCGGCCCCTCCGATCAGCAGGTCATCCCCCGCGCCCCCGTTCAGGGCGTCGCCGCCGGCGCCACCCCAGAGCGTGTCGTTCCCCGCGCCGCCAAGGATCGTGTCGTCGCCGACCCCGCCTGTGATCTCGGTGCTGCTGTCCGACAGCTGGACCTGGGCTGCGACAGTGCCGACACGCGCCGACAGGTCCAGCGTGCCGCCATCGCTGACCGCGAGGCTGACCGCCTGCTCCGGCATCGCGGGGCTGAAGCGGATGGTGTGGAACTGGCTGAAATAGGCGATGGTCCCTTCGACCGTCGCGCCATAGGTGTTCAGGATCCCGGCCGCCTCGGTCACCTGCACGGCGATGGACTGGCTGTCGCTGCCGCCGTTGCCGTCGCTAACCCCGACTGTCACGTCATAGATGTTGTCGCCGCCTTCATCCTGCGGGTTGCCGAAGTCCGGGGCGGCGACGAAGCGCAGCACGCCTGTCGCCGTGTCGATCTGGAAGAAGGCGGCATCGACGCCGCCGGTGATCGAAAAAGTGAGGATGTCGCCGGCGTCGGGATCGCTCGCGGCAACCGTCGTGACGGCGGTCGTGGCCCCCTGGACCGTGACGCTGGCCGTGTCCCCGCCGCCGTCCGAGGTGATCACGGGCGCGTCGTTCGCCGGCGTCAGGTCTAGCGTCGCGGTCTGCGCCACGCTGGCCTGTCCGTCGCTGACACGATAGCTGAAGGTCACCCCGCTGTCGTCGTTCGCGACGGGCGTGAAGGTCCAGGTCCCGTCGCCATGGTCGACCAGGGTCCCGGCCGAGACGGAAAGTCCGGTGACGGTCAGAGTGTCGCCGTCGGCGTCGGTGGTGCCGGCCAGAAGTTCGGCGGCGGTGACGAGCCGCGACTGATCCTCGGGCGAGGCGCCGAGATCGACGGCGCCCGCCACCGCGGGGGGCGTGTTGTCGCCAAAGCCGAAGGTGGTGACACTGAACAGCCCGTCATAGAACTGGACGAATTCCACGCCGATCAGCCTGTCGCCCGGCGTCCCGGGGCGCGTCGTGTCGGTAGCGACAAAGTCGTCGTGGGTGCCGGTGAAGACGAAGTCGTCTCGCCAGCCGTCGATATGGACGGTGTCCGACCCGCTGCCCCCGATCAGCCTGTCGCCGCCGCCAAGGCCGAACAGCTCGTCGTCGCCGGCCGAACCCGACAGCGTGTCGCTGCCCGTACTGCCGATGATGGTGTCGTTCCCCGCCCCGGTCACGACGACGATGCCCGCGTCCGAGGCGTTCACGGTGGCGGCCCGAACCCCGAGCGCGGACTCCATGTCCGCGGTGCCCCCGCCCACCAGCCGCAGATAGACCGGCTGGTCGTCATAGAAGGGATCGTCCAGAACGGTGATGGTCTGGAAGGCGCTCAGCTGCGCGGCCGTCGCCGACACCTGGGTGCCGCCGGTTTCGAGAACCTCAACGTCGGTGATCGTCAGCCCGCTGATGTCGCCGGAATAGGCCGCCAGCACATCCCGCCCCGAACCGCCGTCAATGCTGCCGCCGAGGGCGTTGTAGATCGTGATCCGGTCGTCGCCGCCCCCGCCCGACATGTCGACGACCCCGCCGGAGTCGCTGAGGCTGTCGTTGCCCTCGCCGCCCAACAGGGTGTCGTCGCCCTCGCCCCCGTCCAGCGTGTCGTCGCCGTCGCCGCCGTCGAGCAGGTCGTTGCCCGCGCCGCCGATCAGGGTATCAATCCCCGCCCCGGTCACGATCCCGTTGCCCGCGTCCGAGGCGGTGACATAGGCGCCGCGCAGCCCGAGGGCGGACCCCATATGCGCGGAACCCCCGCCCACAAGCTGCAGATAGACCGGCTGGTCGTCATAGAAGGGGTCGTCCAGAACGGTGATGGTCTGGAAGGCGCTCAGCTGCGCGGCCGTCGCCGACACCTGGGTGCCGCCGGTTTCGAGAACCTCAACGTCGGTGATCGTCAGCCCGCTGATGTCGCCGGAATAGGCCGCCAGCACATCCCGCCCCGCGCCGCCGTCGATGCTGCCGCCCAAGGCGTTGTAGATCGTGATCCGGTCGTCGCCGCCCCCGCCCGAAATGTCGACGACCCCGCCGGAGTCGCTGAGGCTGTCGTTGCCCGCGCCGCCCAACAGGGTGTCGTCGCCCTCGCCCCCGTCCAGCGTGTCGTCGCCGTCGCCGCCGTCCAGGAAGTCGTCGCCGCCCTCTCCATAGATCAGATCGTTGCCCTCGTCGCCGAACAGCGTGTCGTTCCCGGCCCCGCCAGAGATGGTGTCGTCGCCCGCCCCGCCATGAACCAAGTCATCCCCGTCGTCGGCATAGATCAGATCGTTCCCTGCCATACCGCTGATCGTGTCCGGCCCAGGCCCTCCGGTGAGCGTGTCGTCGTCAGGCGTTCCGTCGATGATAGGCATGGCTTTACACCCTGAGGATATGAACCGAGGCACTGCCGGCAGGCAGTCCTGTCACACAGTTGGGCTGATCGGCGCCAGGACGAGAGCAATCGCCGGTCTCGGCAGTGGCGGCGCGCGCATTTATCGGGGTCCGATTCGCGGTCGCAGCCCGAGTGAAAGCGGCGGCCAGCGACCTTCTTCAGGATCGCTCTCGTTAGCTAAAATCTTCAGTTTCAATCTTGCGTTCAACCCTTGCCGCAGTATTACTTGGGGCGGCAGTCGGGGTTCATGATCCAAATGGACTATGCCGGGCGATCATTGCGATCAAAGCGGGCACTTGTTCCGACCCGGAATTTCGCCTGCTGCCGGACCCGGGGTTAACCCGGGATGCGGAATTTCCGGGTGATGTCCCGAGGCCCTGCATTCTCAGCGCATTAGCGCCTGGCGCCGCTGCCGAGGGTCAGGAACAGCTTTACCAGATCGCCCTGCCGGTGGGAGTCGGTCTTCCAGAGGGCCGCCTTCAACTGGTTGCGGACCGTATTGGCGCTGGCATGGCGCCGCGTCGCGATCTCTTTCGTGTCCAGCCCCTCGACCAGCAATTCCACCACGGCGGCCTCGGCATCGGTCAGCCCGTAACGGGTCTTCAGCAATGTCCGGACCCGCGAATCGTCGGCGGGTTGCAGGACCAGCAGAAGGCAGCGGCCGCGGCTGCCCCCCAGGGGCCCCAGGGGCGAGAACTTCATCGCGGCGGGATCGAACCGCGTGGACCGCACGGACCAGGTGCCGGAGGTCACGTCGGTCGTGCGAAAGGCTTCGTCGAACCCTGGCGTTGCATGGGCGGTCAAGTCGAGACGTTCGCGTAGCCCGGCATTCGTCGCGGCCGAGACTCGGCCGAGAACGTCGAGTTGCAGCAAGTCCCCGCGCTCGAGGATCTGCCGTCCGACGGGATTTGCCCAGAGCAACCGGCGATCAGCTCCGATCGCGAGGACAGCGGCATCCGCGGTGCCGCCGTTCTCGAACCCGAGACACTCGAGCCGCCGCAGGTCGAGCACGCAGTTGATCTCGAGAGCGCGGCGGATGGGCTCCGCCAGCAGGCGCATGGTCTGAATCCACTGCGGCTCTACCGTGTCGGCGCGGCTTGATGGAATGTCTACGGCCAAGAATGCCAGCCGATCCTCGTCGTAATACAGGACGGTCCCCCGTCCCAGGCTCAGATCGCCCTGTGGTTTTAGCCAGTCGTTGTAGATTTCCGTATGGCGGAACTGGTCGAATGGAAACAGTTCGTCCGAGGTGATCATGTCGCCCGGTCGCAGGGACGCGATCCGCCCGATCCGCTGATTGATGCGACAGTAATAGCTGTCATAGGTGCGCAGGAAATCCGGATCGAAAGACGAGCACCGGGCAAAAACCTGGTAATGTCGCGACCTGTCGAGACTGACCAGCTGGACGTGAATTCCTCCGGAGGCGCGTGAAATCAGCTCTGTCACATCCTCCCACTTCGACCCGTCGAGGGCCGCGGAAAAGATTGCTGAAATGATGTCCTGCCAAATCTCGAACGCAATGGGTCTCTGCTGCACATAGACCTCCCGAGCATAAGCCGGGCCGCGGCCCAAGCCGTTAAAACTTAGCACGGCAGAGATGGCGCGACAAAAGAACATTCGAAATCTGTGTGTCGTCGGGCGTCATCCCAGACAATTTCTCGGTCGGGTCTCGTGCGGGTTACTGCACCTCGTCCAGGTGTTTGAGGAAGCTTCTGATCGCAACTGTCAGGGGGGTCACTTTCGGACGCCGATCACCCCATAACCGGGGTCAATTTTGCATGCCGATCCACACAAATGCCCTTTTGAACTACGGATATGCCGTGCTGCGCGCGGCAACAGCGCGGGCAATCGTCGCATCCGGACTGCATCCATCTCTCTCGCTCCACCACCGCTCCGCCGGCGATGCCCTGGCCCTTGTGGACGATCTGATGGAGCCCCTCCGCCCGACGGTGGATCTAGTGGTGCACAGGCTTGTCGATGCCGGCGTGACCGAGGTGAAAGACGCGCGCGAAGACCTCATGGCATGCCTGAACGCAGATTTTCCCACAGCGAACGGGGCGACACCGCTGTCCCATATTCTTGTAAGGCTGGCGCAAAGCCTGGCCCGCTCTTTTCTAGACCGCAAGCTCCGGCTGGATTTCCCTTCTCGCCCACTCCCCGACGAGATCCCGGAGTCGGAAGATGACTGAACGCTACCAGCAACTGTCGGGGTTCCAAATCATGTGGGTCTGGGTTCTCTTCGATCTTCCTGTCGGCACCAAGTCCGAGCGAAAACGCGCAACGCGCTTCCGAAACGACCTGTTGGACCTTGGTTTCGAGATGGTGCAATTTTCTGTCTATCTTCGCCACGCATGGAGCCGGGAAAAGGCCGAATCCTTCGCGCGGCAGGTGGGCGAACACGTTCCAAAGGCCGGGCATGTCCAGATTTTGTTCTTCACTGACAAGCAGTACGCTCAGACTCAGGTGTTCCGTGGGCGTGCGCGAGCCCCAAAACCAGAGGAAAAACCGCGCCAACTGGTGCTGTTTTGAGGTATCAGAGGCCGAAATTTCCAACCAGAGGTACAGAAAAAACCCCGCACAACAGGGAGTTGCGCGGGGCCCATCCTAGCAGAAGAAGCGGCGTGGCCAAACCCGGAAGCAGATTGCTGTGAAGTCGCCCCTCCCCCTCCCCCGCTAGTTGCATCACTCTCCATTACACCTGGCCTTGCGTCTGAAAGTTTTCGAGCCCGGTCGCGGAAGACGGAAACGCGACTCTAATCCAAGCATTTTTTGCGGCAATTTTTTGCTCTCTCCCTATCAGTGGCTTATTGAAAATTCACCAAATTCGCGCAGTCAATAGCTTCAGAGAATCCGGGCCAAAGAGAACGGATTTTCGGGCCAATGACGCTTAAGAGGTGAATAGCCCAACCTGCAAACCCTTTTGATAACACGGGAAAATCCTATCGTGGCCGGATCGGGAGAACGGTTTCTCAAGGGCAAGTGGCGGATGGGATGGGATTCGAACCGACGAGCAAGTCAAATCCACCGATTTGAACCACTTGGTTTTCCAGGTTTCTGAGCGCGATGTCTCTTAGATGGCAGGAAGATGGACTTGTGTAATGGTCAAAAAAGGGGGTGGGGTGTGATCAAGTATTGCGGCGTTACAAATAGGTTTGGATCACGGACACTGGCCGGACACGCGCTCAACCCAAACGCGAAAGGCCCCCCGAGGGAGGCACTTAAGGTGTTGATACTGTGTATGTAAAGTTGGTTGCGGGAGTAGGATTTGAACCTACGACCTTCAGGTTATGAGCCTGACGAGCTACCGGGCTGCTCCATCCCGC
>NZ_VOJI01000048.1 GCF_007923445.1 Puniceibacterium confluentis
CGGGCCAGCTACCCGAGCGCCCCAAGGGGGTCATTTTTGGATGCCGATAGGGGGTCAAGATTGCCTGCCGATTGACACAATGTCTTATAATGGATGTGACGTCGCCCAAGAGACGTGGCGAGCAAGCGTTGAGGACGCTCTTCTTTACATTGCGGAAATGGTCAGCGGCCCGGGCGGGGAGGTTTACGTGACGCTTTTCGAGCGCGTAGAGCGAGATTTCGAAGCACTCACTCGTCATGAGGCGGCTATTGGCCGTGCGCGCCGTCTGGCGAGTGCGACGCGGACCCTGGCGGCGTGATCATGATCTTGATGTGAAGCTCAAGCCTTTGCTCGAGCGTCTTGTCCCCATAGAATTGGCGCCCCCGGATACGTCCCACGTCATGCCCAAGAAGCGCACCGCGAGTATCCATTTCAACGCCGATTTCGTCCAGCCGGTCCTCGAAGGAATGGCGAACTCCACCGGCCGTCACGTATACAGGTTTACGCTTCTTACAAGGCAATCGCTTGTAGGAAGCGGGTTCCGCAGGAAGGAGCCCGGCAGCTCGCATGGATTTTGATGCCGCATTCGAGAAGTTCCGATTATTTCGGTAGCGTGGGAATCCCTCCGGGTTTCTTCGCATTGCTTCCAAAGCGACACCAACCAAGGGGACCCGTCGCTCTGACGATACCGTCTTGATCTGGCGGGCACCTTGCCCCTCTTCATTCCCTTCTTCTTCCTGGATGATGATATGTGGGATCGGCTCATTCAGCCTTATCGCTTCCGGCGGAAGGTTGTAGATCTCCGACTCTCGACATCCCGTTTCAAGACATGTCAGCATGATGTCCCGTAGTTCGTGATTTATGCTTCGCCAGTTAGACAGAATTACCCACTTCTGAAGATAGAACTTGGGAACCGGGGGCTTCCGAGACTTCTTTCGTCGGATTACAGCTTGGCACCTTATTCCGGCGGTCGGATTCGGTGGGTCTTGTCTTTCCAAAGCTTCATGATGGTTTCGTATCATTCTCTGGAGATACTGAAGATCTTTGTTCGCACTGGTGACATCAAGCTCACCAGCGTCGACTTGGGCCTGTAGGTCGTTCCTGAGTTTTCGAATGTCGTCAGGTCGAATGTCGTCCACAGCGATGTCCTTCACACCAATAGCATGAATGAGGCGTTTCGAAACCCGGCGCCACTTCTGCTTCCAGTCGTGCAGCTGCTGTGTGTTCTTGTTGTCGACCTCATAGGGGTTCAGCTGGTCCATCTCTTCAGCGAGTTCAAGGAGTGACCTGCGGGGTGCTGCGATGCCGCCCAGCAACGCTTCAGAAGCGACGCTTCCTGGGGCATCCCCTGTGGCTCGGAGGCGCTGAATGCGTCCGAGAATGTCATCCAGGCTCCCCATTGCCAGTTCGTTTGCCGTTCGATAGGGCACGCCCCGCGAGTGCGCAAGTTCTGCGGCTACCTGGAACCTCGATTTTGCCGAGGGGGGGGCCGCGCCAGCGAGTAATGCGTTCCATTCAGCATGCATCTGACGCTTCCACCTGATACGGAATTCGACTGCTTCTTCGTAGTCCGAAGTGCCGGTAGCTTGCCAAATTTCCTTCTTACCGATGAGTTTCTGGAATTGAGAAGGCACTTGAAGTCGTGCGGTATACCTTCTCTTCTTGCCTCTCGGAAACAATCCGTCCATCTGCACCGAATCCCATCTTGCCGGACGTCACGGATACAGAGGTTGGAGGCGGAGGCAAGAGAATTGCTGCCGAGCGCGGCGCTTTTTGCTACGTTTTGTGCTACAGTTTTTCTCGGAGTCATCAAAAAGTGCTCTTATAAATATGGGTTTTAAGCAGGTATTTGATTCCGCCCCCGGGCACCACTTCTACAGAAGACTTTCTGTTTTCAGTAGCTTGCATCGCCCTTTTGTCCCACCCGTTCGCACCAGTCCCGAAAGCGGGGCACTTTTGTTCTATTTCTGTCCATCTGTGATGCGCCTCAACGCGCGCTCCGCACGGGTCTTCTGTCTCGCTGCGCGTGTGTAGCGTGTGACTTCCTTTGATGTCCGGTGCCCGGTGATCGCCATGATTTCATGTTCGGAACATCCGAGTTCCGCCAGCCGCGCCGCAGCTGCCTTGCGCAAGCGATGCAGCGGGCAATCGTCCAGCGTGGCTTCGCGGGTAAGCGTTGCATCTGCAAAATCTGAACTTCAGAGCCAGATCGATTGATCTTAAATCCGATCCCCCAGATGCCGGGACTGAACACCTAATTTGATCCAGCGCAAATTCTTTCTTTTGTGAGGGGCCTAAGGTTTTCCCGAAGATCGAAGCAATCGATTGGGAGGAGATACTTCATGATCCGAAATTCAGCTATTGGCGTTGTCGTCACCACGCTTCTGAGCACCGCGGCAGTTGCAGAGACCATCGAAATCAAGATGCTCAACAAGACTGCCGACGGCGAGCGCATGGCATTCGAACCTGCATTCGTTCAGATCCAACCCGGAGACGTGGTCAAGTTTATTGCCACGGACAAGGGGCATAATGCCGAAACGGTCAAAGGGATGATCCCCGAGGGCTCTGAAGGCTTCAACGGCAAGATCAACGAGGAAATCGAAATCCCGTTCGAGATCGAAGGTCTCTACGGCGTGATGTGCAAGCCGCACTACGCGATGGGCATGGTAATGACCGTTGCGGTGGGCGTCTCCGAAGCGCCCGACGGCTTTCTGAATGGCCGGGTGCCGAAAAAGGCCAAAGCCCGGTTCGAAGACCAACTCGGCAATCTTTAACCAAACGTCAGGGGCCGCACGCGCGCCGACAGCTCGAAAGGAGCCAGCCATGACCAGGTTCATCAATCCGAAAACCTTAAAGACCAGTCGCCGCGATGTATTGCGCGGATCAATGTTGGCGGGTGCCGCTGCAATGACCGGCACCGCGGCCCTGGCTGCCCGCCGCACGCCGACGCCGAAGATGGCGGATGCCGCCTCGGTCAGGCTCTACAGGGCCGCAGGCGAAACGGTGGCGGAGACCACTGCCAAGCCTGCCGATCTTTCCGGCTATACCCGCGTGAAACAAGAGCTTGTCGCACCGCCCTATGCGCCTGCGCATGAACAGGTGGCGACCGGTGGTCCCAAGATCATCGAGATCACCATGGAAACCACCGAGCGACTGATGGTCGTGGATGAGGAAACCGGTGCCGAGGTCTGGGCGCTGACCTACAACGGCTCGGTTCCCGGCCCGCTGATCATCTGCCACGAGGGTGACATGGTTGAGCTGACGCTGCGCAACCCCGAAGACAGCCAGATGGAGCACAACATCGACTTCCACGCCTCGACCGGGGCCCTGGGCGGTGGCGGGCTGACCCATGTCTATCCCGGCGAGGAAGTGGTGCTGCGCTGGAAAGCGACCAAGCCCGGCTGCTTCACCTATCACTGTGCCCCGGGCGGCGCGATGATCCCCTATCACGTCGTGCATGGCATGAACGGCGCGGTGATGGTGCTGCCCCGCGACGGGCTGAAGGACGCAGCCGGCAACCCGCTGAAATATGACACAATCGCCTATATCGGCGAGCAGGATTACTACCTGCCGCAGGACGAGACCGGCGCGTTCCGCACCTACGAGGCCGCCGGCGACGACTATGCCGACAGCATCGAGGCAATGCGCACCCTAACGCCGACTCATTCGGTGTTCAACGGCGCGGTGGGCGCGCTGACCGGCGAGAACGCCCTGCACTTCAAGGTCGGCGAAACGGTGCTGATGATCCACAACCAGGCCAACCGCGACACCCGTCCGCACCTGATCGGCGGGCACGGCAACTATGTCTGGGAGACCTCGTTCTCGGACCCGCCGCAAACCGGGGTCGAGACATGGTTTGTGCGCGGCGGCTGCGCGGTGGCGGCGATGTACACCTTCGAACAGCCCGGGGTCTACGCCTATGTCAACCACAACCTGATCGAGGCTGCACTGCTGGGGGCAGCCGCTCACTTCATCGTCGAGGGCGAGTGGGACAACGGTCTGATGGAGCAAGTTGAGGCGCCTCATCAGTTCGCAACCTGAAGGCAGTTCGACAAGAAACATGGCCTCGCACATGCCGTTCCACCATCGGCCCCTTGCTCGGGCCCCCGGACTGGCAGCCGTTGCGGCCGTGCTGCTCGGGGCCGCGCTGTAGCTGCGCGGCCCCGCTCTTGCTTCCACGCCCTTGCCTGAAATGCGCAAACCCCGGTGCGACTGTCCGGCGTCATGAGGTCGCGGTGGCGGAATGGAACCTCTGCCATGCGAAAGGTGGCTGCGGATTGCAATTGCGACCCGCGGCCTACCTTATTGCCAGATCCCCGCCGCGTCAGCCGCGGCCGCAGGGCAGCTTTTCTACCACTCCGGAAGGAATAGGCGGTCTTGACGGTAGAGTATGGCAATGGACACAGGAGTGTTACGTCGGCTCCATTGACGGAACGGACCTGGAGCGCTGTCCAGCGTTCCTCGTAGGCGGCGAGCTTGTGGTGGTCGTTCCCTACCTTGTTCGGGCCCCGGCACGAGGCGGATGTGCTGTCGGTGTTCCACCCGCTCATCCGGGCCTTTGCCTGGTACCGCAGACCCGTCTTTGGATGAAATGGATTGGTTTTGCGGGAGCTGTGTGTGGCGACAATGCACGGCAACCGACCCTGCGGTTTGCAGCCTCGACGAACGTTTGTCTGCCTGCCGTCATAAATGCGGTCCTGACCTTCCCCTGCCGCATTTTTTCCGTGCCGTCTCTTTTGTTGATCTGGCGCAAAGTTGCGACCGGCATCATGAGGTACTGTGTTTCCAAAATATTGGAGGACCGACCGATGCATATGCTGATCGCCTATTCCACGACCGAGGGGCATTCGGCCAAGGTGGCCCGATTTGCCTACGATACATTGCTCCGCGAAGGGCATACCGGAACGATAAACGACTTGGACAACGTTTCCCGAATGCCGGAGCTGGCCGGGGTCGATGGCGTGGTCCTGGTCGGGTCCGTGCACGAACGCCGTCATTCTCCTGCACTCGAGACCTTTATGCAGGCTCAACGGGCCTGGCTGTCCAAACGGCCCACGGTGCTGTTATCGGTCAGCCTCAGCGCAGCCTTCGAACAAGGTATAGAGGAGGCGCGAGACTATGTTGTCGAGACTGAACTGCGCACCGGTTACGCACCAAATGACACCGTTTTAGTTGCCGGGGCGGTCAAACCGGGCAGCTATGACTATTTTGAAAATCAAGTGTTGCGATTTGCGGTGCTCAAGGATCGTGAGTACGAAGTGGGCACGTCCGATCATGAGTTTACTGACTGGGATGCACTGCGCGCACGTCTGCTCTGTTTCTTTGAGGCCAGCACCGCCAGCCGCAGGTCGGGGGAATAAATCAGTTAAGAGCTGTCCGGGATGTCGGCTATCGATGGTCGCGTAAAGGGTCCGTCAGTGATCTGTCGGTTCCGAATTCAGTGCCACGACAGGTCAGAAGTAGCGGAATGCGAAAGCTTGCCCGGTGGTAGGAGCGTATTGCGGTCGTTCGGAGCAGATCGCCCAGATGTCCGGTAATGGGATGTACCGGCTGCGTGACTCTGTTGCGCAAATGAGGTGATGGCCGGGTTTCCCCTTACCCCGGACGAACACATCCCGCGGCCTCTGTGACTGGTGTTCCAAGCGCAGTATAGCCGTTGTGGACCCGTCGCGGTTTGGTGCCGCTCCTTTGATCATGTAATGTGCAGCAAAGGAGATGAACCATGGGCACAGGCAGAACGGATGAATTTCGCAAGGATGCGGTGCGGATCGCGCTGACCAGCGGTCTTTCGCGGCGTCAGGGTGCGGATGATCTGGGGGTTGGCTTGTCGACCTTGAACAAGTGGGTGAACGCGCACCGCGACATGGATATGGTTTCAGCCGAGGGTCGCGAGCTTGCGCGCGAGAATGACAGGCTTCGGCGCGAGATCCGCATCCTCAAGCAGGAACGCGACATCCTGAAAAACCATTCCGGGCCGCATCCCGCCTGTGCGCGGTAGCAGCAGCCTGTGCCACGCTCATGGCGAAGGGCAGTTGCCGATGGCTTATTGGTGGGCTGGACCCCGTTAAAAAACGTGGCACATGGGCTGATGCGCACTTGAGAGTGGTGACGTCGCGCTCGCGGCGATCCCGGACAGGAAGATGACGAACTTGCACGGCCCACGCCCTTCGTTCCACACGGAGGAGAAGTCATGCCCAGACCGACAACCGGCGACCACCGGGACCTGAAGATGGTCAATCCAGGCGCGGCCGCCATCGACATCGGATCGACGATGCACATTGCGGCGGTGAATCCGTCCATCTGTGACATACCGGTGCGTGCCTTCGGCACGTTCACCCAGGACCTGCATGCTCTGGCCGAATGGTTTGCGGACTGTGGCGTCACCAGCGTGGCGATGGAGTCGACAGGCGTCTACCGGATCCCGGCGTTCGAGATCCTCGAGGCCCGAGGCTTCAAGGTAATACTGGTGAATGCCCGCTACGCCAAGAACGTGCCCGGCCGCAAAACCGATGTCAGCGATGCGGGTTGGCTGCGCCGGTTACATTCTTATGGCCTGCTGCGCGGCAGCTTCCGCCCCGACGCGGAAGTCGCAACGTTGCGAGCCTGCATGCGCCAGCGCGTGCGGCTGAGCGAGTATGCTGCCGCTCACATCCAGCACATGCAGAAGGCGCTGATGGAAATGAACCTGCAACTCTATCACGTGGTCTCCGACATCACCGGCGCGACCGGCATGAAGATCATCCGTGCGATTGTCGCGGGGGAGCGCAATCCGGACGTGTTGGCCAACTACCGTGACGTGCGGTGCAAATCCTCGCCGGAGACGATCCGGGCAGCGCTTTTGGGCAATGATCGGGCAGAACACGTCTTCGCTTTGGCGCAGTCGCCCGACCTCTACGACTTCTGCAAAGCCAGGATCGAGGAGTGCGATCACAGACTGGAAGCGGCTGTCGCCGCCCTGTCAGCCAAAGGAGGGGAAGACCTGCCACCGCTGCCGAAGGCCCGTATCAAAGGCGGGCAGGTCAATGCACCGGCTTTCGACATCAGGGCTTCCCTCTACGGGGTGCTCGGGACTGACCTGACGCAGATCCATGGACCCGGCCCTTCGCTGGCGCTGAAGCTGGTGGCCGAGTGTGGCACTGACCTGCGCGCCTGGAAGACGGCGAAGCACTTCACCTCGTGGCTGTGTCTGGCGCCGGGGAACAAGATCTCCGCTGGAAAGCTCCTGTCATCGAGGACACGGCGATCTTCAAGCCGGGCGGCGGCACTGTTGCGACTGGCCGCCACAACCATCGGCCGCAGCGACACCGCCTTGGGCGCCTTCTACCGCCGTCTGTCGGCACGGATCGGAAAGCAGAAGGCCGTGACGGCGACGGCCCGCAAGATCGCCACCCTGTTCTACAACGCCATCCGCCATCGAATGACCTATCAGGATCAGGGGGCGACAGCCTATGACGAGCGGCACCGGAAACGCGTTCTGGCCAACCTCCAGCGACGCGCCAAGACCTTGGGCTACGACTTGGCACCCGTTCCTTCCGAACCGGCTGTTTCTCAGGAAGCCACCCAGTTCTTCGCGGGCCAAAAGCCGTGAGGTTCAGGTCATTGAAGAACAGCGCGGGGCCTTCCCAGTCGATCGGCTGTGCCAAGTGATGAATGCCAGCCCCCGCGGGTTGCGGGCGTTCCGGAGCCGCCCTGCCAGCCGCAGGCAGCGCATGGACATGGTGGTTCTGGCCCACATCAAGGAGCAGTCACGGCTGAGCCTCGGCAGCTATGGCCGGTCCAGGATGACCGAAGAACTGAAGGAGATCGGCGTCGACGTGGGGCACCGGCGTGTCGGGCGCTTGATGCGTGAAAACGGTATCGTCGTTGCAAGAACCCGCAAACACAAGGCGACGACGGACAGCGATCACGCATTCAACATCGCGCCAAACCTGCTGGACCGTGACTTCATGGCGGATCAGTCCAACCAGAAATGGGCTGGCGATATCAGCTACATCTGGACCCGCGAGGGGTGGCTGTATCTGGCGGTAATCCCGGACCTTCATTCCCGCCGCGTGATCGGCCGGGCCGCCTCTCATCGATATTGCGTATCGACTGCCGGGCAACGGTACAGCAACCGCAGGAAGCGCGATCTGGCGATCCGGGCCTTGAAGATGGCCATTGCCTTCAGGCCACCGCCCAAAGGCTGCATCTTCCACAGCGACCACGGCAGCCAATACTGTTCGCACGACTATCAGAAGGTCCTGCACCAGCACGGCTTCCGTGCCTCGATGAGCGGCAAAGGCAACTGCTATGACTGTGAATGTGATATCGCAGCTTGATGGCCTGACCCTTGCTACGACTGACTTCGTGTCATTGCGTTGACGTGTCGGCTGTCAGGTTGCCCCGGCAGCGGGCGAGCCTACTGCCGGGCGGAAATGTGCGGGCTGTCGTGCAACTGTCCTGGCAAGAGGTGCTCGGAGCCGAGCATCCCGGGCGCGGCCAGCCAAGCCACGACTGAAGCGCGAGTGCCTTCGGTTATCTCAAAACGGACCGGCTGGCGCGTCTTGCTCTGTGTGGTCCCGGCCCGCTCCTTGACTTGGCCAGCGGCATAGACATCAGCGACGCGCAGGCTGACGGGGTCGCAACCTCTCAGCTTGCTGTCGATGGCCATGTTGAACAGCGCGAGATCCCTAAGGCGATTGGCGGGCTCGAGCCGCACGCGAATGGCCCAGACGTGCTTTGGCAGAAGGGGGCGCTTCTGCCCGATGAGGCGGCCCTTGTACCAAGCAGACCGGCGCGCACGGATGACAGGAAGGGCAGTGATGGTCATGGCAAGATCCTTCGATCCCCCGCACGCCACCTCGTCGCCGACGTCGTGCCGATAAAACATCCTACCATGCCGCGCTGCGGCGAGTCAGCTTCGAGCCCAAATTGACCGAGTCGGGGTCGAGGGCTTTGCAGTCGCAGCATGGACGCATCTGTCGCAACCGCCCCTGTGTCGGTCGTCGCGCCTGCCTAAGCGCAGGCCAACATTGGCCCTTGCGCCTTAAGTAACGCTGCATTCGATTTGCCAGATGCGCACAGACCCTTCCACGACGCGGAATGTCGGGACAACAACGCTGTTAATGCGACGGTTCCACTCTACAATTTGCACTTTGCAGCGGCTTCCGGTAGAGTGACTTGTCTGCGGAGGCGGTCATTATGCCCAAACTGCATCGCGCTCTTCTCCTGGCAACTGCGCTTATCTTCGGAGTGCCGGGATTGCCGCTCGCCCAATTGGCTCCAGACGCGACCGGCCAGGTCGTCGAGATCGAAGTGCCGGCGTCGGCACTTGCGGGCAACCTGCTTGGAACCTCCGCTATACAGGATGCAGCAATCTATCTGCCTCCGAGCTACGAGAGCGCGCCCGACCGTCGCTATCCCGTCATCTACCTGCTGCACGGCATCTTCGACGACTATGGCGCCTGGATCGAGAACGAAGATGTGCCGACGCGGCTGAACCGCCTGATAGCAGCGAAGGCGATGCCGGAGGTGTTGGTCGTCATGCCCAATGCCGGAAACGAATACGGCGGCGGCTATTACCGCAATTCACCGATCAGCGGAAACTGGGCGGATTATATTGCCGACGATCTTATCGGTCATGTCGATGCGGAGTTTCGCACCATGGCCAGCGCGGACAGCCGCGCGGTCGTCGGTCATTCGATGGGGGGCTACGGTGCCATCAATCTGGCGATTAGTCGCCCTGGCAAGTTCTCGGTCGTATGGGCGATGAGCCCCTGTTGCCTGGCCGCGACCGATGATTTCGGCTTCGGGAACGACGCATGGAAGCGTGCGGCCAGCGTCCAGACGGTGGAGGATGTCGAGAATCTGCTGGCCGATCAGGATTTCTACGCAATTGCCTTGCTGGGCATTGTATCGGCTTTCAGCACTGAAGCTGGCGATCCGCCGGTCTATGGAGATGTTCCGTTCGACATCGTGCGCGGAGAGGTGGTGCTCGAAGATGCGGCCTACGATCGGTTTCTCGACTCCCTGCCAACCCGTCAGCTGCGCGCGGCGCGAGATGATTTGCGCGCCCTGCGCGGATTTGGCCTTGGCGTCGGTCTGGGCGATCAGTTCCTGCACATCCCGCCCGGGACGATCGAACTCTCGCAGCGACTGGGAGCCGAGCGCATTCCCCACCTTCTGGACGTCCATGACGGAGACCACCGCCAAAACGTCGGCGGCCGGCTCGAAACCTTTGTCTTTCCGTGGGTAGGTGCGCTCTTGGTGGTCGCAGAGTAGACGAATAGCCTGAAGCAGGCAGGATCTACCGACTCGATATTTGTCAGCAGTTCCTGAACACGCTGTTAGCGGGCACAGCACTGTCTGTATCGGCGGGCAGCAAAGTCGCTCTGCGGCCCTTCTTCTCGATTACTGCGGAGGTCAGCTCCGGGCCCAAATTGACACCACAGCAAACGGGCTTGCCGGGTATCAAACGATTACGTTTAATAGAGTGGCCACAGCGCGGGCGGGTCTCGGGGAGTGCTTCAGTATGCCGACTGCATTGCGCATGTTCGTTCCTGCGGCGATCCGGTCTGTCATGGACCGCCTCACGCCGCGCGTGGAAGCCGAGACAGGCGTGCATCTCATACAGGAGATTGAGCTTAACCCACTGATAGCGGAGCGGATCAGAGCCGGCGAGCCTTATGACATCGGCCTGACCAATCCATCTTACGCGAAGGCCTTGATCGATGATGGATTTGCAGACCGCGACAGCCACCGTGCATTCGGGCGTGTCTCACTTGCGGTTGCGCGCAAAGGCGGGGCGCATGGCCAAATAATAGCGGACACACAAGGTATCGAAGCGCTTCTCCGCAGCGCGAAAAGCATAGCCTATACAGGCGCCGGGACGAGCGGACGCACCTATCTGGATGTGATGGAGCGCATGGGGCTGACTGACTCCGTCTTGCCGAGAAGTCATGCAATGGCTGGGGGCGTGCCTGCGGTATCGGTCGCCACTGGCGACTACGAGCTTGCGATTGCCCCTCTCACAACAGTGATTGCCACGCCAGGCGTCGTTCCCGCAGCAGTGTTCCCGGAACATCTTGGGACACATATCGACATGTCGGTATTTCGGAACGCCGCATCACCAAACATCGCAGCAACCGTGATCGACATCCTCACCGATCACGATCTCGACGATGAACTCGCGGCGGCGGGCATTGCGCGTTTTGAACTGATCTGATTGCGTTTTGGACTTCCGGCAAAATCGCGCACTGATCGGAGGGGCCTCTAAGTCCGGTTTTGTCCGACTGCCTACCTTCACCTTTCGAAAACGCTGCGCGATGCACGAACGACCGGTTCGGTGAAGCCGCACGGCGGCGCGAACCAGGACTGAGAACTTCCGCACAGGGCGTATTCCGTTGAAAAACTCTGCTTGCCCGAAGCCCTGAGGGCTGATTCAATTTCCGCGTAAGAGGTGGAGATGGGCGGCGATGACGGGGTCCCGACAGCAAGCGC
>NZ_VOJI01000049.1 GCF_007923445.1 Puniceibacterium confluentis
GTGGGGCAGAGTGTGGGGCAGAAAGTTGAAAGAGGCATTTTCTGCAATTAAATCAAATCAGAATGGTGCGGTCGAGAGGTACCATACAACAATCGCACCGTGTTGCAGGGTGCCTCACTTTCTGCTTATAGTGCCAGAGGGTTAACGTCCGTTTCGTCTCAGCGTAGCGCACGGTGTAGCAGCGCGGCGCACCCCAATGTGTGGGGCACAGTGTGGGGCAGAAATGGCGGGTCTGACGAATATCAGCATCAAGAATGCCGAGCCGGGGAGATTATCGGATGGGCGTGGGTTGATCCTGGACAAGTCACCAACGGGATCTGGCCGGTGGCTGTATCGTTACCAGCACCTTGGAAAGCGCCGCGACATGGGGCTTGGATCCTGGCCGACTATATCTCTGGCACAGGCCCGATCAACCCGAGACAAATGGGCTGCTGTGCTTGCAGATGGCCGCGACCCCATCAGCGTCAGACAGGCGCAAAAGGATGCGGAGAAAGCGGAAAGAGATCACCAAGATCCTACATTTGCGGAGATGGTGACGGTGGTATTTGAGGCGAGAAAAGCCAGTTTGCGCGGAGATGGAACGCGAGGGCGCTGGCGCAGCCCATTGGACACGCACGTCATACCGAAAATTGGTCGCTTGCGCATGTCGTCTATACATCAGTCCGACATTAAGTCCGCTCTGCAGCCTATATGGCGGACCAAACATCCAACTGCCGAGAAGGCATTGCAACGGACGTTGATCGTATTCAGGGAAGCACGTGCGATGGGTATTGCGTGCGATCCGTTTGTCGTTGACGCAGCCAAGCGGATGCTGGGAATTGTCAGGCACGAGCCAACGCATATTGCAGCAACTCCTTGGCAGGACATGCCGGCGCTCTATGCCAGTCTGAGGCCTGAACGTTCATCCCACCTATGTTTACGCTGGATGATCCTCACACTGGTACGCGCGGACGGCTGCAAGGGCGCGCTGGCGTCTGAGGTGGACGGGAATGTGTGGACCGTGCCCTCAGACCGCATCAAGGGCGTGGAGGGGCGCGTTACAGACTTCCGGGTACCTTTGCCAGCCGAAGCGATGCGGATTGTAGAGGATGCCCGCGATTTAGGTCAGGAGATGCTGTTCCCTGGCAGGCGCAGCCGTTCGCTCAGTTCGACAGCACTGGAAAAGGCGTTGAACGAAATGGGTGAGACCGGCCGACCACATGGTTTCAGGTCCAGCTTTCGGGATTGGGTGCAGGATACGGACGCTGCAGGATACGAGGTGTCGGAGACAATCCTCGGCCACAAGGTCGGCAACCGGGTGGAGCGATCGTATGCGCGGTCGGATTTGCTGGAGCGACGCCGCCCTGTCATGGAAGCTTGGGCGAGGTTCGTGACTGGCGCGGCGCAGAACGCGGTCGCTATCAAGTGCTAACCCTTGTGATAAACTAGGTGTTAAAGGATAGTGCACCTAACTGAAAATTAGGTGAGCTGATGAAATTTCCACTGGTATTAATTGCACTCCCACTTTTAGCGGCCTGCACCGGCCCCCTGACCAGCGAAACCTTGGCAGACAAGCCTACCGGATACCTCTGCCGCATCCTTGGACCAGACTATGTAACATTGCCTAGCGAAGAACAGGCGATCTACCGAGAATTAGACAGACGCAGCCAGCAATGCGTCGCGACGCAGCGTGTCATAATCGACTAGGTCCAATGTTTGGCTGTCCAAATCGCGTAGTCTGTCCGAAATTTCTTTTCGACGGCTCGACCAGAATGTGAAAGCTCTTACTAACTCGCCCCCTTCAGCGCATTGGCACCTGGCGACCAGATCCACTGCATATCCACGGCCCCGCGAACGCCGCATAAAGAGCAACGCGCACGCGCCAGAATCTCAGCGCGGACGAATCCAGACGGCGAACGCCAGAGGATTTCAGCCGAGTGGCCACAACTGCAAACGAGGCGGAGATAGTGGATGGCGTAAATGTAGTTCCGGGGATGGCCCGATTGAGGGGGGCGCCTAACGGTCGGGTAAGCGCAGGAAACGGACCCTGCAAATTTGCGAACCATGGTCGTCCTTCAGGACGTGAACGGTCCAAACCTCCGGTTGGCCAGTACCGTATAGTCCAGCGCTAGAGCCCCCGTTGCGGACATTCGCGCCAAGAGGAAGACAACACGCTCTGTGAGAAGTTTCGAACACTACAGGGCCTCGAGAGCTATGGTTTTCCCGATCACAGAAAACGTCCAAGTGTATGGTTTTGTTTTGACTTCTATGAAACGGTCATTTGCTCAGAACAACCGGCCAAGAATTTGAAAGAAAAGGGATAATCTCATCGATCCACAGGCGCGTCTTGAAGGGTAGCCAACATAGCCTCTTCATCATACACTTGCGAAATCGTTCTCTCGTCCTCCATCGCGAAGAATCAACGAAGGTTTGTCCGCAAAGTCTTAACTCTCATGAACTCCTATCTTCAGCTTGCCGAAGCGGTCCTTAGAAAAACAAGCCAGCCACTATCGGCTCCCGAAATATTGGAGGCCGCCTACCGGCTACAGCTGGTTCCAGAACACCTATTTGGAAAGACACAGCATAAAACGCTGCAAGCTCGCCTGTCGGAAGATTTGCTGCGAAACCGAGAACGCGCAGTATTTGCCAGAGTGGCACCTGGTAGGTTTGTTCTAAGGTCGCGTCTGGGTGTCGAAGACCAGTCGTCTGAAGAGTTCATTGCACCGTTGAGGGCGTATCAACTCAAGAAATTCGACGTCATTTGTGCAGATAGAGAAGAGCTAGAAAGCATCTGGAAGGACCGCGAGAGTTTTGTTCCGCTGACGTCAATCCTGGCAGCGTTCTCGAAGCAGGTTCCATTGGTCGAAGCTGAGAAATCCTTGCAGTTAGTTCACCTTCGGCTCTTGGTATCAATTAAGAGCTTTGGTCGATTCCTAACTGTGAATTCGCAACGTGATCCTAGCTATGGGCAAGGAAGATCCTTCGGCTTCCTCGGATACCTCAAAGGCGTGGATTTAGACCTCTTCTCTAGAGACGACTTGGGCTTAAAGGACGCGTCATTCCGCACGCTCCAAGAGCAAACTGGTTTGCCACGCCAGCTGGTAGAACAAATCACCAAAACTGTTGAACTTGATGTAATCGATTGCTTGTGGCTCTTGGACAGTTCGGAAGCGCAAAACTCGGTTGTGGTGTTGACCTCATTCGAGTGTGATCAGCCTGAAGAATTTGTATCGCATATACCAGCACACAGAAGTCCTCGGTGGGTTCGACTGCCGATTGAAATTAACGATGTAGATGCTTTGGAGCCACTATCCCAGAGGTTATTCTCAAGCCAAGCGGCTCTTGCTTCTATGAGTTTTTAGCAAGTTCGATTACCTGGCCCAGGGGAAGTCGCTTCACAAGTTCTGCTAGCGTTTTCATACCTGCGGACCGCCATCGATCATCAGCTTTCGACGGGTCTGCCATATCTGATACTACTCGGAGAACGGACACGGGTACGCTGAATCTATGAGCGGCAGCGCAAACTCCGCCGGCTTCCATTTCCACACCAAGAAGCTTGTCAACATTTTCAACCATCTTGGCCCTGTGATTGTCACTCGCCACAACCTCATCGACGCTTGCGATTTTTCCCTCTTTTAGAGATGGAACACGACCGTCAGGCCAATCAAAGCTATTACGGCAGTACTTTTCCCAATCGTCGATGTCGAAATCCACTGATTTCGCTATTGAATATACAGCCTTGCTGCAATCGAAGTCCCGCCTCCTGAATTTGGAGTTCGCGTTACCACCTAGATCATCCGAGACTTTGCGGTTCGCTAGATCGACTACTGTATCGCAGCAAATAACCGTTCCCGGATCAATATTGGCTTCAACAAACCCCCCAGCAAGGCCGATACAGAAAACCATCTCCGGTTTCGGCTTAGATTGGCCAAGGTACCTAGTCACCTCGACTGCCGCAGCAACTCGGCCCATTTCACGAGGGCAAAGCACATCAACTTCTATCTCGCCAATCGAACCACTCGCGCCGCCACTTGCGTTGCGCCTGAAATCGAGCTGCTTAAGCAAAACATCCAGTTCTTCTTCCAAGGCAACAAATATTGCTATTTTCAATTTTCCTACTCCAGTGTGTCTGGTCGATCTAGCTGCATGAGGCCTATTGGAACCTTTTCCTCGTCCAGCTAACCCATGCTCCGTCGATAGCGAAGCCGCTAGTTCAGCACAAGCATCTGCAATTTCGATGGACTCAATTGCAGTGGGATCACTCAAAGCACCACTTCTTCTGGCCGCAAGATCGTCCCATTTGAAGCTGGCTTTTTCAACGGTACGCCGAACTTGGTAGGCCAAGTCGCCGTCTTTTGGGAACAAATTCGCGAGCTGTACATACGCATCGAATAACTCCGTAAAACCTGTAGCCCGTCTCATCCTTACTATGAAGTCAGCGGACGCACTGAGAAAGAGTACCGACCCTCCGAAGGTGTCAAGGAACACTTTCAGCCTTCGGAAGCTGTAAACCTTGCGTTCAGAAGGCAAGAAAAACAGTTCTGGCATGTGAGGGACATCGGACAGCAAAATCAGGCGGAACTCGCTGCAATACTCCTTGAAATACACATTTTGTAATGCGTCCCTCATCTCCTTATGCATAGGGGTTGCTTCATCGATCAGATGCGGTGAGATGATCGACCAAGTCAGGGCTTTTCCTTGATCGGCAAGAATTGCAGGTGTTTTTCTGAGATTGGCAATTACCTCCGCTGATGTATTTTCTTTGATGCGTTTCCAAACTTTTGCATTGGTATCAACTCCTTCTTCAAAACCCGCGATTATTGCAGGTCCGATTTGCGCCCTCCGGCCGACCAGTGCATCGCTGTAAGAAGATAAGGACATAAGCCTGCTGTCGTCGAATAAACCAGAGTATCTACTCCTTGCGGGAGAATATTCGCCTCGCTTTTTCTCGGCATAATCTGCCAAACTCCGCTCTCGAATAGGCAGTTTCACTAAGCCCGTGCGAAGGTAAGCCGACTGGCCCTCAAACAATTCAAACGCAATGTCATCCTCAAGCACGAATCCGGGTGGCGCGTAGCAGGCATCTTCACAAAGAATAGCAGCAGCGTTCAGGGGTTGCCGCAAGATAGCCGCGTGATCAGGCCGCTGGAATATATCGTAGACTCGGAAAATCTCGCGAGTGTCGCGGTTCAGGAAATGGAGAAAAATGTTCTTGCGCATTTACTGGCCGATCAGGGTCCTGATGGAGTTTTCAAGCGCATCAATGTCTCCACTATTTTCAACCGTATAGTCCACATCTACTGTATCTAGTTCAGTTTCGGATCGATGTGTGCCATCTTTTCCTGGGTCGAATCTCTGCCCACGTTCAGACAATCTCGCTACTCTCACCTCGTCAGGTGCGATCACTCTTACGATTGTGAAGCCCCGTCTCCTAGCAATTTCGTAATCAGACCTAAACCGTAGCGAATCCAAGCATATCGGACGTCCAGTCGGCGCGGTGAGAAGTGCCGCATTCAAAAAAATTGATGAATCGATAGATGTAAGCGCATCATCAAGTGTCTGAGTAGTTGATTTGTCATCATTGCCAAAAAGCAGCTTTGCAATCTGACGGCATATGGTTCCCGACGAGACCCTTTCTGTTCCTGAGTGGTAGTTAAGTAGTTTGGCCAGTGTAGACTTACCCACACCAGATTTTCCAATCAGAGCGACTTGCATCAAGTGTTCTCTACGTGGAGCAGGATTTCCATCAAGAATGTCGCAAGTTAGTTGGCAATAGGTTTGGAAATTCGCAGGATAAACTTGTTCGATGTCAGCCAAAAGGTCTTCAAGAATTAAGCTGAAGTGCAGTTGCAATTCTGGAAACTTCTTTAATCCTTCTCGAGAATATCTGATAGTGAAGGAGAGATGAGAAGGGCCAATGTCACCTACTTTTTTCACTCTGACGAACGCCAGTGCTTGTAGTTTGTCGACTGCTTTTACGAATCTTGCTTCCAACGTTTTCTCAGCAGTGACTTCGGTCATCAAATCAACGTACATAGCAGCAGCGTTCTGGTCTAGATTTCTTACAAAGTACTTAAGCGCCGCTGCTTCTTCGTTAGATTTTGCATCTCTTTCGGACGAATTGAAAGCGTGTGTGTCCGACCCGTCACCATATTTTCCTACTGGGTCTTTGTCGCCAGTAATCATTTCAAGTTGGTCATGTACGATGGCCAACTCGACGGCCCTACTAATATCGATATCAGGAAATCGGTTCCCCAAGAGCATGACACTGTTGGCAACTTGGAAAGAATGCGCCGCGACATTTTCTAATTGCAACTGCCCTGGTCTTGCACTCTCGAAACGGCTTTCACTTTCCCAGTATCTTTGGCCAAAAAACCGTACGGTGCGCTCAAGGTCGAACAATTTGTAGATTTGGTCTACATCTTGCCTTACTTCGGGTGGGGCGACAGAACTCGAAGTTTTTAAGATCAGACTCCTCAAGAGTGCTTCAAGCTTTTCCGTCAATACCTGCCTCCCCAAATAGGCCCTAAGATAAACTGTCCAACGGTCGAATGTTTCGCTAGCGCTGTCAACCAAGAGTCGGTGTTACAGGGCTCCGGTTTGATGATCCAGTTGAATGAAATAATCGCGTAAAGCAATTGGTTTGGTGGTGTTTGTAAACTAAAATTTATGTTTTGAAACTGTTTGTTGAGCGTCCGCTTTGACTATTTCGGTGCCTATTTGTGGCAACCGCGGTGAACGTCCGGTTCCCGCCCTCTGTGTCGGAGGCATGAAGCTGGGCAGCGCTCACGACGAACGGCAAGCTTGGGCTTTAAGGCGTCATTCGCTGCAGTTTATTTCCATACAGCTAACGCCACTTTGATTATGGCACTCCGTCGCGTTCATATCTCGGCGGGGAGCAACGCGCCATTGTCCTGCTGGATCTGTGTTTCGAGAGTCTCACGGCGGCGCGCCAGCGTCTCCTGGTAATCTTGCGCCTCGCGGTCGGTGAAGAAGCTCGCGTCCGGGGCCAAACGGCCCACCGCTTCCTCGACCTCCTCGAGGCTAACCCGGAAGAACTCTTTCCGCATGTTCGACATGTTGATGCGGCGTTCGGAAAACTCTCGATGCAGGGCGTTCTCCAGCGCGGGCGCTTCCTCGGAATATATCATCGCGTGGGTGTCGAAGCCGAAAGGCACGCTGGCATCGCCCAGCTCCTTGACCCGGTCGTCTGGCTCAAGGCGACGCGTAAGCCCGATCTTCACGACGTCTTCGCCGAAGGAACCGATGTTTGAGATGATGTAAACGTAGCCGGACTTCGTCATTTCGGCCATAGCACGGGCCCGCTCGGAAGCCGCATGCGCCTCGGCCAACCGCGCCTCCAGCTCCGCGATCCGCCCCTCGTCCGTCCCGGCTTCAAGGCGCGCCTTGTCGAGAAGCCTCTGATATTCTGCTTCCTTTTTCTCGGCCGCCACCGCCTCGGCCAGAAGCTTCTTCTCCTCACGCTCTGCGCGGGCCATTTCCGCGCGCTCCTCCTTCTCAACCTTCAGTTGCTCGCGGTATTCGTGGGAAAGGCGGAGCTCCTCGACCTTCAGATCCAGGTACTTCGGGTTGATAGTGAGGTTCATCGAGGCATTGGCGCTGTCGATCTGCATAGTGGCGTTGCGGATGCGCTTCTCCATCGCCACCACGTTGTTCCAGCGGGTGTGCGCGATGGCCGCCTCGCACTCACCGTTGAAAGCGCGCAGCGTCAGCCGAGACTGCCGGTTGATCATCGTCTGCCCCTTCGATTTGCTCCCATCCACGGTCCAGTCGGTCGGGCACTGCGTGGCAATCTTGTTCGAGACGTAGTCCTTCTGGCGCGCCCGCACCGCGGTGATCGAATCCTTATATTCCTTGCTATCTCCGAAATCGAAGTGAGGCTCATAGACCCCGAGTTCGGCGAAAGCCAGTCGCTCGTCGTAGACTGCGATCTGTTCTTGAAGAGCGTTCAAGTACTTGCGCTTCTCGGCGTAGGTCGCGCGGACTTGGGCGATTTCGGCCTGCACCGCCTCGGTCTGCTGGATGATCTCATACATCTTGTGCTCCGCCTCGAGGCGCGCCGTCTCGATGCCCTCGGAAGCTTTCGCCTTTTCGCTTGCGATCTGTTCCTCGACCCTGGCCCGCTCTTCCTCGATTGAAATAACTGGCTCGAAGCGCTCCTTGAGCGCCGCCGTCTCCTTCCGTGACCGCTTCAGCTTTTTCAGCACGACAATGGCGGTGATCAGGAACGGGATTGGCAGGACCAACCAGACGAGCAGAAGAATATTTCCAGTATCCATGAAAACCACACCCTTAAAAGATAATCTCGAGTTGCAATAATCGCCGAGGCTGCAACGGGGAGTGGTGGAGTGCAAGTGGATTGTTGGCGGCGACCTAGGGATTGTCTCTTTCGTTCCCCATCGGTTCGCAGTTGGTGGAGCAGTGCAGATACGCAGTTGGTGAGGACGAGTTTCGTCTTACCTGCTTCACGCAGGCGGCTTTGGCCTCTCTGTCGACGGCCGATGCTGACGACGGATGGGGCGAGTGTCGCGAAAGGGCTGGGTGCGGCCGATGGTTTCGATGAGCCCATGCCTCAGGCGTGGAGCCGCCTAGTAGCAAACCGGTACTGTTCTTTGAGATGCCAAAATAACAATCTGGAGGGCTACTTTTTCGACTTCGTCGCAAAGCTCGTGAGCTGCCACTGCTCCTGCGAGCTTTTGTATCCCAGCCAGCCCAATCGATTTTTGACCGGCGGGTAGCCATCTTTCATCGACGACATAGAACATCCACTCGGAAATTTGGCGCTGATCCACGCCCTCGTGCCATGCGAAGATATAGATATCGGCTAAGCGGGAACCACTAGTGTTCTCGATGTAACGCTTGCCATCAGGGTAATGTCCCTTCGCTGATGCGATGCTGAACCGCGGCGCACTCGTGGATTTACCCCAAGACTGATCTCTTGCTGACTGCTTCACTTCAATTCTAATTCCGTCTGACCGTTCCAGGTCCCAAGCGGCCCAATCGGTGCCCGCATGCTGCCATTCGCGTCCAAGCAGCTCACAAATCATGACCTCGGCCCAGAGGCCGCGGAGATTGTTCTGCATCACCGGAACGTCAAACATTCTTCGAATGTGCGCGAGTATAGTTTCGTTCATCGGCACAGAATGGCCGCTCGACTGAATGTCTGCAATGGCCAGAGTTTAACGCCACGGTGCATCAGGCCCGACCGTAGGCAATGGGCAGTCTGCCGTCGGCTGCGACCAGCCATGAGGCTGTGGTGATACAATGATTTTGTGCTGCGCCGCCGCAAGGCAGGTTTGAGCCCATCGCGTCGAGATGCTGCAGCTTGCACGAAGGTCGACTACTTAGGACGACATCGGCGGAAATTCTCGTTTGGGTTGTTGGCGATCACTTGAAGATCCGGACCAAGACGATACTGTGTTCGCAAGCAGGAAAAAATTGTGGCGGAGTGAGAAATGATTGGCGACTTTGGTGACCGAAATCCACGGAATAGAGACATCAAAGTTGCTGACTATGCGCCTGAAAAATGGAGAGAGTTTTCGTCTGCCAGAGAAGAAGTAGCAACTAAAGCTATTAAGCAAGCTGGCGGAAAAGTCGAGACTTACCGAGTGCTCATTCAAGTTGATCTTAACGGGATGTATATGCGCTTGCACAAGTGGCTGACTGAGGCTGGGATGCCTATTAGGGGTGGGCTAATCCTAAGTCGCTTCGCTTTTTTCCAAATATACGATGCCTTCGAAAGAATTAAAAAGAGTGTCATAGAGCTTTCAGAAGGAGAGTTTGCAGACTTTGAAACCGTCACAGAAGACATTCGAACTACAGATAACGATGGAATTTGGATCGATCCAAAAAAGACATATTTGAAATTTTCTCCGCAGTTTGACCTTTTTTATGCTCCGGCACCCCACAAAGATATCGAGTGGAAGCTGCGTAAAGAGGCTCGATCAGGTAATTTTAACCTGGAAAGACTTGTTAAGAATGCGGGTAAAGGCGTTATCGAAGTCTATGGAAGCGAACGCGACTATAATGCCTATGATGATTTTATTGCAAAGTTAAAGGCTAACCCACAATACTCTCGATCGGAGCAAGGGTTCTTTTGTTACTATGTAGGGCCGAAGGGTCTTAGCAGCTTCAGCGAAAAGGAAGTTGACACACGCATTGTGATACGCGCTATGGATGCTCTTTATAATTACGAAGCTGACGTTATTTGTGTGGTTTCTTCTGACCAAGATTTCTTACCGCTGAGTAAGAAGGCTTCTGAATTTGGGGTCTCGTTTTACCAAGCCGACTTAGCCAAGTTTAACTTGGAGCACAATGTTGGTCGGAAAATCAAAGAGCTGGGATCAAAATTTTTGAAGGGCCAGATCGACCCAAGCTGGCCACTGTTGGTGATTTGGGAGGCTTCGAGCTCCGAAGGGCCTAAATCGTCCGCGCTCTACGAGATAGATGAAGAGGAGCTTAGGACACTTTGCCAGATGCACAATGAAATGAACGACTTCCATATCGCACCGAATTTGAGTTCGAACGGAACAATCTCGGGCTTAGTTCTGTCAAAACCACTAAATTAGAGATCCATGGTCTCCAAGGGGTCGTGGGTCCGCAACACGGCCATCCCACGATGAAGAATTCTGCACGATGCACGAACGGCTGTTTTTGGTGAAGCCGCACTGCGGCGTAATGAATAGCGATCAAGGTCACCTTTGGGCCGATCACGTCGCGAAGTGCGACCACCGTTCCCAAATTTGCAAAGGGTGCTTCCTGCGCACTGCTGCCGTTCGAATCAGCTAACGATCCACCCTCAGCGAAAGTCCGGAAGGTCCGCATAGCTGCCCGTCGAGTGTGCCTGGATGATGCAGCTGCGGCGAACGGCGGTTTCTGCGCACAGCGGTCGCGTAGAGACACAGGGCGACAATCAGCGCCATCACAGACCGATGGACTTGGT
The DNA here is from genome assembly GCF_007923445.1 of Puniceibacterium confluentis. Lineage (GTDB taxonomy): Bacteria > Pseudomonadota > Alphaproteobacteria > Rhodobacterales > Rhodobacteraceae > Puniceibacterium > Puniceibacterium confluentis. Next base: position 10,943 of record NZ_VOJI01000049.1, read on the forward strand.
GGCCGTCACGCGGCCGTAGATGGCCAGCAGTGCGCCCGCAGCGGTGACGATCGCCTCGACATGGCCGACGGTCTCAGCTGCATCACCCGCGGTGACGGTGACGCCCAGCAGGCTCAGCACCTGCGGGGCCACGGCGATCA